>CAZSSH010000009.1:0-439063 GCA_964609825.1 uncultured Victivallaceae bacterium
GGTGGATAAATTGTTGATATTGTCGCTCTCGGCAACAAATTTGACGCAGCCAGAGTTGTCAATCCCGCCGGTGGTTTCCAAGGTCATGTTGGGGGCCTTGAACCAGTTGGTCAAAGCCGCCGGGGTGTTGAAGTCGGTTTGATAAAATACTTCCTCCCCGGCCGCAAACAGCGATGAAGCAAACAACAAGCCGATGACGGCAAAAATAATGGTTTTCATGAGTAAAAAATCCGGTTATTTATAGATATTGTAATAAAGCTGCTGATCGGCGTTGTTGGGCACTACGATTTCCTTCCAGTGTTTCCAGTCGACATGGCCGTCGTAAAAGACATTGTTTAAGCCCTCGGAATGGCGATAGGCCGCCCCCTCGGTGTAGGAGGCGTTTTCCCGGGTAGCCAGGTACCCCGAGGTAATCCCGGCCTGGGTAAAGGAGCCGTACACCAGATTGTTGAGGCCGTCGGCAAAGGCCACCTTGACCGAGGGGTGCTTGATCCGCGAGAGTTTGTAGGCGCAGGCCAGCCAGCCGGTCGAGCTGGAGTTGAGGTCGGCATAGGTCGGACTGTAGGAAAAGTAGGATATTCCGTAACTTTTATCGGTGAGGCCGTCCTTGTCGAGCATGACCGCCCGCGATTGCTGGCAAAGCACGCTCTTTTTATAGGCGGCGGAGCTCCCGGCGGCAGTCGCGGCGTCCACGCTTCCCGCCCCTAACAGCGAGCGGAAGGCGTCATTCCTGTAAAATGGAATTCCTCCCAGTGCGCTGGTCACCGGGACCCAAAAATCGGCGTTGGCGGAGGCGTACATCATCCCGGCGTTGCCCCACTGGCGGATCATCCCGGCGCATTTGGTTTTGTTGGCGCTGTCGCGCGCTTTGTTAAGTGCCGGGAGGAGCATCGAGGCCAAAATGGCGATGATGGCGATCACGACCAAGAGCTCGATCAAGGTAAAATTGCGGCGATCAAACATAATTTCCGGGTTCCGTTTTTTCATAACATACCTCCTTGTGTGTGGTTTTGCAAGCTTGTGCCGGGATTCTGACTTTTTGCCGCCCGAGTTCGCGGTGAATCCAGACAAAATCGACTTCGCGGATGTTTTTGCCGGTCAGCAGCGCAACCGAGGCGGCAACGCCGACCCCGAGCCCGATGTTGAGACAAATCGGCATCACCCGGAAACTTGAGTGCGCCTTGTGGGTGCCGGAAATATTGCGTCCGGCCAAAAGCAATCCATTCAGCCCGGACGGCAGACAGGCGCGTAATGGGATCGAGTAGCTGTTGTCAGCGGTAAAATCGTCGAGCTCGCCGGCTGCGTCAAGACCCATGCCCTGGACGTTGTGAATGTCAAAAGGGAAGCGGTTTTCGACAGCGATCCAGTCGGCAAACAACTGGCCGCCCCGGATGTCCTCCTCGGTGAGCTGATAATCGCCGACAAAGTGGCGGCTCTCGCGGACTCCCAGTTGCGAGGCGCATCCGGCCAGATAGCAATAGGTGAAACCCGGTGCATAGCGGCGCAAAAAGGGAATGATTTCAGCGATTTGCCTGCGGCAGACCAACTCGGCTTGGGTTCGCTCCGCAACGTTGGTGAAGTCAAATTTGACCGCGTTGGTCATATTGGCGCAAATGACGCCGGGGATGCCGGTGTGATGCAATATCACGTGCCCGGCGGGGGGCGTCAAATATTGTTTGGCCAGCTCGCCGAGGTCGCCCGCCGGAACACGGTACGCCACATTAAAACTCTCCGGCAGTGTTAAGATTGCCGGATCGACGCCGCCCAGATGAAACATCAAACTGGCCCCCTGACAAAGGTGGTCGCCCTCCCGCCCGACGGTGTATTCGGCTCCGGCGCGGGCGGCGAGGGTGCCGTCGCCGGTAGCGTCGATAAAAAGCGGGGCCTCAATGCGCTCAATTCCGCCGACGGATTCGGCAAACACCGCCGTCACCCGGTTGCCGGAGCACTCGGCGTCAATGACCCGACAGTCGAGAAACAGCTCGACTCCGGCCTCGGCAAGCATCTCAAAGAGCACGCTTTTGATACATTCATTTAATAAGCCGTTGGCGGGGTGCGGCGGGCCGAGCAAACTTTGGGCGACCCGGCGGTCGATTTCCAATTGCAGCGGGGAGCATGTCCCTGCCATCCATTTGGCGATCATTCCCGGTCCGGCCATACCGCCCGGGGCGTTGCTTTTTTCGAGCAGCAGCACTTTGACTCCGGCGCGGGCGGCGCCGAGGGCAGCGGCGACTCCGGCGACCCCGGCGCCGGCGACGACGACCCCGTTATGACGGCGGAGCGGACAATTTTTGATTTCAAACATGAGACGATTTTTCCTTGCGGTTGCCTGGTTTCTTTTTATATTATAGCAGAAATTCCGCCGATCTCACTTGACTTTTTCGAAAAATAATCTTAAATTATCTCAGAAGACAGGAGAAAGTATCATGCATTTGGCCGCGCTCTTGCAAATTTATGAAAAACGTTACGATGTCCAGATCAGTTTTGAGGTATGTCACCCGGCATTGTATCAGATCGAGGCGCTGCAACTTTGCATGAAGCAATATCAGCACCATTCGCCGGTCTGCCTTTATTACAAATCGCAGGACAACAGCCGCCGCTGCTCGATCAGCAAAAACCGGGCGCTCAAAGTCATTCAGGACGGGCGGGCTCGGGGGAGATTGTGCCGCTTCGGCGTCTGGGAGTATGTGGTACCGGTGATGCACGGCGAGTTGCTGCTGGGGGCCTTGTTTCTCGGCACCTTTTCGGTCAAAGGGAAAAAAGCGCCGCCGTTGCCGCCGGGGGTGCCGCTGCCGCCGCCGGTCACCTTGGAGAAACGGCGGATTTTGCGCCGGCTCTCCCGATTTATCGTCGAATACATCAAACTGGAAATTTCTCACTTTGACCAAGAGCATCAATTGTTCGGCCAATTTCACAATGAGAGTTTTTACTCGGACAGCTGTCACAATTTTATCGAGCAGCATTTTCAGGAAAACATCGCTTTGGCCGACTTGGCGGAGCGGCTGGGGGTCAACCCAAATTATCTGGGGGGACTTTTGCGGCGAGTCCACGGCAGTACCTTTCGCCGCTTGCTGACTGACCGGCGGCTCAAAGAGGCTAAAGAGTGGCTGCGCTCCCGCGGCGAGTGCAAAGTCGCCGAAATCGCCTATGCCTGCGGGTTTCAGGACAGCAATTATTTCTCCATGATTTTTAAAAAGAACACCGGCATGACTCCGCAGGAGTTTCGTCAGGCGTACCATTATTAAGGGAGTGTTTCCGTTTGATTTTTAAATAATTTTCTTGCATTTTAATTTCGCCGTGCTATTCTTAATAATGAGACACATGCGTCGCGGTTTCTTTGGCAGGAGGAGATGCAAAATGAAACGGTTGCCGGGCTCAATGCAAATAAAGTGGTTGATCTTGCCGATGTTGCTGTCGGTTTTGGTCATGGCCCTCGGGGGTTGCTCGCCGACCTGCGAGGAGCCGGCAATGCTGTGGGGCAAACCGCAGATTGCCAAAAACAGCGCCGACCGAATCCGCTTTGTGACGTTGAGCAACGACAATGCCAAAGTTGCCTGGCATGATTTGTTTGCCTATTACCAGAGCAACGACCCGGACGACTTAAATACCGCCGCCATGTTTTTTAACTACTGTTGGCAGTGGAACCCAGGCAACTACAACGCTTATTGGGGCTGGGGGATCATCCGCGGCATTCAGGCTCAGACGGCCGCCGACCCGGCAGTCGCCGAAACGCTTTTCAATCAATCCGTCAACTTTTTTGAGCAGGCCAAAGGCTGTGCTCTCCCGGATAGCGAAGCGGACAATCTCGACTTGGATCTCGCCAATGCCCTGACCGGGTTCGGCAACTTTTATTTGACGCAAAACCGGCCGCAACCGGCGGCGGAAGCGCTCGCCCAAGCGCAAACCTTGCTCCAATCCGTCCTCAGCCGCCAGCCCAATCACGGCCGCACTTATTATCTGTTGGCCGCCAATTGCTTCTATCGCCATGACCTCGCCGGAGCCCGGCTCAACACCGACAACGCCGCGCGCAACAACTTCAAAGTACCCGAGAGTTTTTTAAAGGAGCTCAGGTAAGAGCGCTTTAAGCGTCAGGGGTTTATTGTTGATCGGCAGCGTGCAGTGCCTCATTGATCCGGGCGGCGACTTTGTCCACCGAGGGATGCTTGAGAATCGCCCGGTGGTCGCAATCGGCGATTTCAATGCGGTTGACCGTCTCGGCCAAATTGGTCCAGCGCCGCTCCGGCTCGCACAGCAACCCGTGATATTTGGATAGGTCGCTGCAAAAAACATTGACTTTGCCGGGATAATACTGCATCTGATAGCGGTGCGCCGCCTGCAGATTGATGGCATACAGTTTTTTCAGTTGCTCGATTTCCGCCGCCGCGCGGGAATTGCCGAAGCGGGCGGCCAAAAAATCCAGCTGCACCGTGCCGGTTGGCCCGGCGGAGCGGTTTTTGATCTTTTGTTTCAGATAACGCCACGCCGGACGGCAGCCGGAGCGCCAAAAATCTCCCAAAAAACGCAGCAAAAATGCCGGGGTGACGGGCGGTTTGCCCCAGGTTTCAATCAAGCCCAAAAATCCGACCTGATCATTGTTACGTACCAATTGGCAGGCCATCTCATAAGCGACGATCCCGCCAAAGCACCAGCCGCCAAGGTAATAAGGCCCCCGGGGCTGATGCTTTTTGAGAAGTTGGACATAGTAGCGGGCCATGTCGACGATGGTGGTATCGGGCGGCTGACCCGCCTCGAGCCCCCGGGCCTGAAACGCGTAAATTTTGCGGTTGTCGAGGAGCTCGACCAAGTTGACGTAGCCGAGGATGTCGCCGGAAGTGGCGTGTATCAGATAAAGTGGCTGCTCCGGTCCCTTGTCGGCCAGCAGCAACAGCGAACCGGAGTCATTTTGACTGCCGCGCTGCTGCAATGATTGAGCAAGCCCGCGCACGGTGGGATGACGGTAAAACTCCTCCATACTGAGCTTGAGTTGGCAGACGCGCTCGATTTCGAGACATAAATTAAGCGCGGCCAGCGAGTCGCCGCCCAGCGCAAAGAAACTGCGCTCAAAATCAATGCTGCCGAGCTTGAGAAGTTTTTTATAAATCAGTGAAATTTGCATTTCCAGCGCGGTATCCGGTTCGACTTCCGCGGCAACTTCGCTGACATGCCGCGGTGGCGGCAGTTTTTGATAATCGATTTTGCCGGTGGCGGTGACCGGCAAGGCGGCCAGCGGCGTAATGCTTGCCGGGATCATGTATTCCGGCAGGTCCCGCGCCAACAGCGCTTTGGCCTGAGGATAACTGATTTCGGCGCGGCTGATGACGTAGGCGTCAAGTCGGTCGATTCCGCCGTCGGCGTTGCGGCTGCCGACCGCCAGTGCGTTTTCCACCCCCGGAATATTGCGGAGCGCGGTTTCGACGCTCTCCAGCTCCACCCGGAAGCCGTGGATTTTTACCTGCCGGTCGGCACGCCCGAGGCAGACGATTTCCCCGTCGGCGGTGTAACACCCGAGATCGCCGGTCCGGTAAATCCGGCCGCCCGGCCGCCACGGATCGTTTAAAAAGCAGCGGCTTGTCCGCACTGCATCATTGAGATACCCTTTGGCCACCCCGTCGCCGCCCAAGTAGATTTCCCCCTGACACTCCGGCGGACAAAGCCGCATAAAGCGGTCGAGGATATAGCACGTGACATTGGCGATCGGCCGGCCGATGGTATGAAAATCTTGCCCCGCGGTGGCGATGATGGTGGCCTCGGTGGGGCCGTAAGTATTAAGCAGTCGGACGTCAGGCGCGAGTTCGCGGCAACGCTCCATTTGCTTGCCGGAGGCGTGTTCGCCGCCAATGATGATGAGCCGCAGCGACGGGGGCGGCGGCGATGACTCAAAAACGTTGACCAGCAAATGCCAATAGGCGGTCGGGAGGTCAAATACGGTGATGTTTTGATTGCGGGCATAGTCCAATAATTGGGGCGGCGACGGCGGCAGCGGTCCGGGGCGGAAAATCAGGGTGCCGCCAGTCAGCAGTATTGGAAATATCTCCTCAACCGAGAGGTCAAAACTCAATACGCCGAATTGCAGCACCCGGTCGGCCGGGGTCAGGCCAAAGGCGTCGATGACCGCCAGATTGTGGTTGACCAGATTGCGCTGCGAAATCATCACTCCTTTGGGCGTGCCGGTGGTGCCGGAGGTAAACATTAAATAGGCGGTTTCACTGCTGTCGTCAGGAAGCTCCGGCCGCTCTTTGGGCAATCCCGCCAGTGTCGCCGGATCGTTGAGGTCAAGTACTTGGATATGCTCCGGCAGCCCGGCAGCTCCCGGGCCGGAGCCGAATTGGATCAAAAGTTTGACCTCGGCCTGGTCAAGCAACTCATTGCGCCGGGCATCCGGCAAGAGTCCGGGCTCCAACGCGAGATAGGCCGCCCCGGCCTTAAAAATGCCCAGCAAAGCTCCGGCCAGCTCCGGCGAGCGCTCGGCGCAAACCGCCACCGCTTCACCCGGCGTTGCGCCGTATCGCCGCAACAAATGCGCGATTTGCGTGGAATATTCGTCAAGCTCGCGGTAACTCATTTGCCGGTTGTCGGCTATCACCGCAGTGTTTCCGGCATGGTTGGCGAGTCCTTCGACAAAAAGTTTGATGTAACTGCAGTCGGGCAACAATCGGTCGGGACCGGCGGCAAAATTTGGCGATTGCTCTTGGAGCGTAATCGCCTTAAGCGGCCGGTCGGGGTGAAGTTTGGCCGCATCGCAAAATACGGCAAAAAGTTTGCCGAGCAGCTTTTGCCGCTCCCGTCCGCAGTGGCACAACTTGACCGAGCCGTCTGCCGTGAGCTCCAGCGCCGGGCTCAAGGTCGCCAGGCCGGGCAGTGACCGGTAGCGCAGCCGGAGATCGCCGGGACACTCGCGGCGGCGGCAAATTTGCTCCAGCATGGTTTCGGCGGCGGCCAGATTTTGGCTCAAATTGGCGTCAAAATCTACCTCGATGCGCCAGGGGAGATACTCGAGCAAAAAACCGGCAGGCAGCAATTCGTCGCCCCCGCCAGTGACTTTCAACGGCAAAAAGACGGTCGTTTCGCCGCACAGCCGGGCAAAAAACAGCCCAAACATCGCGGCGATTTGTTTGCCTCCGGCTCCTTGGCCGAGAAACATGTCGCCACGGTCGTTGAGCTCCTGCCAGCGGTATATGGGCAGTGGCGGCGGATGCAAATCGCGCATGGCGGCCAACCAAAATCTTTCGTTGGCCGCGGCGGCGCGCCAAGCTCGGTTACACCGCTCCAAGTCGATTTGTCCGGCGTCAGTGAGTATTTCGCTACACTCAAAATTGCTGAAATCGATCGCATCGCCGTTCAGGCCGTAAAGCTGCCGGAGCCGGACGGCGCCGTCTCCGGCGGCCACCAGCAATGAGTCGTCGCCGATATCCAATATTTGTCCCGGCGTCGCGGCGTCGGACGGCTCGGCGGTGGCGCTGCCGACGGCCAGCAGTCGGCAGCGGTGCGCCAATTTGGGGACGGCGAGCTGATTGTCATAGCTCCCGGTGTCCAGACCCCGGATCAGCCGGACCAGCTCGGCGGCCGGTTTGCGCCAATCGAGCAGTGCTCCGGCATAAGGTCGGTCGGCCGCGCGGTAACAGCTTCGTTGCGAGCGGTCTTGAGTAAGCGTTTGGATTTGACCGCCGCGCAGCATCGGCGCGAGTTTGGTCAATGCGGCGAGCGCGGTCTCACTGGCTTTTAAACTCAATTGCAGCGCGGTCGCATCGGGTGCGACGTCAAAAGTTTGCTGCAAACAAATGTCGCCGGTGTCAATCCCGCCGTCGATTCGGTGCCAGGTGACACCGTGCGTTTTTTCGCCGTTGATGACGGCCCAGCTACAGGCGTTGAGCCCGGCATAGCGCGGCAGCGGCGAGTCGTGATAGTTGATCGCCATTTTTTGCGGCAATGAAAAAATATCCGGCGGCAAAATATGATCGTTGACAATGCTGAAAAGATAGTCAAACGGGATCTGGCTCAATATGTCATGGAGTTTGTCCGGTTGGCCGGGATAACACGGGATGTGCCGTTCATGTGCCCACCGGGTCGCCGCCAAGGTATCGGAAAAAAAACCCAACAGCTGAAACCCCGCCCTTTGCAGAATTTCGGCGCATCCGGGGACCAATCCGGTTTCGCCGATGATGTAAATTCCGGGGCGTGCCCCCGCCGGCTGCGGGCAATTGATTTGGGTCAATGGCTCGTCCGGCTGTGCCAGCAAGGCGTCGGCAAGTTGACTGAAAATATCGCAAAAATCGGCGATGTCGCCAGCGTCAAAATTGGCTTCTTTGTACTCGGCGTGGCACTCCAAACCGCCATGGCGCTCCTCCATCACCAGCTTTAAATCAAGCTGCGCGATGCCGCCGCCCAATTCGTCATGGTACAAGCGCAGCTCCCTGTCGTCCTCCGCCCAGGGCAGATTTTGCAGCAGCAGCGAAACTCGAAACAAGGGATCTGCGTGGCCGGAGCGTCCGGTTTTCTCCAAAATAAGCTCCAGCGGGACATCCGAATTTTGGAAACACAGCGTTACCGTGTTTTTGAAACTGCCGACCAACTGACGGAAACTTTGTTGCGCCTTGAGCTGGTGGCGCAAAGGCAGTGAGTTGATAAACATCCCGATGATTTTTTCGGTTTGTTTTAACTGGCGGTTGGCAAAAGCCGTCCCGGTGGTGATGTCGGTGGCGCCGGTAAATTTATGCAGCTCGACATGCAGGATGGCCTGCAATACCGTAAACAGCGTGGTTTGCGCCGCCGCCGCAAAACGTTTTAATGCCGCACAGCGCTCCGATGGGATGGTGAAGCGATGGCAGCCCGCGTTTTGCCGGTCGCCGCTGCGGCTGGTTTTTTCAAAATTAAGCGGTGGCAGCGGCGCCGGATCGCGAAGCATTTGCTGCCAGACGGTTAATCCGCGGTCAAAGGCGCCGAGTTGCCGCTGCCGGTGGTGAAATTCGGCAAAATCGGCGTAATCAAACGCCGCGGCCGCGTTTTCGGCCAACTCCCGGTCATCCGCAGGACGCAAATAATGGTGACGCAGTGCGGCAAAGAGCAGTGCCGCGCTCCAGCCGTCAAAAATCAGGTGCGAAATCGTCAGATATATTCGGCAGTGCCGGTCGTCGAGCCGGATTAACTCGGCGGCAAGCAACGGCGGCCGGGTGGGTTCAAACACCCGCTGCCGGTGCTGCTCGACAATCTGTTGCGCCGATTTGCGCTGTTCCTCCGGAGTGCGGCCGGACCAGTCCTGATACGGGAGCTCGACATTGACTTCGCGGGCGACTTGCTGGTGCAAGGTTTGACCGTCCCAAATCAGGCCGGAGCGCAAGCTCTGGTGATCGGCGGCGACGCAATTGAGCGCCTTGCGGAGCCGGGCGGGGTCGATTTCACCCTCCAGATGGACGGCCAACACAATGTTGTTGAGATTGGGCGCGCCGTAAAATTGCTCAAGCAGCCAGTGCGACAGCTGATAACTGGTCGCCTCAAAGCAGACATTGGCCGCCGGGTCGTAAATCTTGCTCCATTTTAAACCGTCGCCGCTGCCGGATTGCTGCTCGACGGCGCGGGCGAGAGCCGCCAGGTCGGGGTGCTCCATCAACAGCGAGGAGGGGGCGTCAAACCGGAAACGGCTGCCGATCTCAAGTGACAGCTCCGCCGCCTGCAGCGAGTCGCCGCCCAGATAAAAAAAGTTATCCGTGCTTTGGGGAAGGGTGCCCTTGAGGCGGTTTTGCCACATTTCGGCCAAAATTTGCCCGCATTCGGTCAACGGCGCAATGGTTTCTGCCGTCATCGCTGCCGGGTCGGGCAACGCTTGACGGTCGATTTTGCCGTTGGCCGTCAACGGCATGGCATCCAGTACGGTCAGTGTTGACGGCACCATATAGTCGGGCAAATGCCCGCGGGCGATATCGAGGAGCACGTTTGCCGGGTCGTCGAGCGGCCGCTCCAATGTGACATAGGCTGCCAATGTTTTTGCCCCGGCGGCGGATTCGCGCACGGTGACCACGCATTTGGCCACCTCCGGCCGGGCGGCGATGACTTCCTCAATTTCGCCCAGCTCCAACCGTTGGCCGCGCAATTTGGTCTGAAAGTCTTTGCGTCCGATAAACTCAAACTTGCCGTCAAAGTTGCGTTTGCCGAGGTCGCCGGTGCGGTATATCCGCTTGGCCGGTGCCGCCGGACTGGCGACAAACGCTGCCGCCGTCAGGTCCGGCCGGTGATGATACCCCCGTGCCAGACCGATGCCGCTCACGCATATTTCACCAATTTCACCGTCCGGCAGCTCCTGCAAATCGTCATCGAGAATCCGGACCTCCAGATGGTCGAGAGCAACCCCGATATCCGGCATGATTTGCGGGTCGTCGCCGGGGTAAAAAATGGCATAGGTACTGACAATACTGCACTCGGTCGGCCCGTACTCGTTAACCACCATGGCCGGGAAATCCGCCGGGGGTTTGCGGGTGAGCCGGTCGCCGCCGGTGCGAAGGATCTTGAGGTGCGCCGTCGCCGGTAAATTGACATCAAGCAACAGCTCGGCGAGCGGCGTGGGCAAAAAACACTCATCCATTTGATTTTGGACCAGCCACTCGGCCAGCGCCCGGATGTTGACACTGATCGCCGGAGGGACGACATAGAGGGTGCTGCCGCTGCACAAGGCCGGCCAGATTTCCGAACCCGAGGCGTCAAAGCCCGGGCGGGCATACTGACTCGTCCGGTGCTGCCGGGCGTGGGGAAATCTGCCGTTTTGCCAGGCAATGAAATTGGCCAGACCGCCGTGCTCGATTTCGACTCCCTTGGGAACCCCGGTGGAGCCGGAAGTATAAAGGATATAAGCCAGTTGTGACGGCTCCGGCGGCACAAAGATGATCTCCGGCTCGGGTTGGCGCTCCCAATCAAAGCGGTCAAGTAATAAAATGCGCGGCCGCAACTCCTCGGGGACTGCTTGGCCGGAAACGCTTAAAATTACCCGGCAATCGGTATCACCGGCGATATAGGCAAGCCGTTTGTCCGGCCAGACCGGGTCAAGGACCACATAGCACCCGCCGCACTTATGCACGGCGAGCATCCCGAGATAAAGCTCCGGCGAGCGGTCAAGCAAAAGACCGACCGGATCCTCGTTGCCGATATTCCGGCGCCGCAGCTCTTGCGCGAGCAAAATTACCCGGCGGTGCAATTCGCCGTAAGTGATCTGCCGGTCGCCGTCGACAACGGCAAGGGTATCGGGCCGGGTTTCGGCGATCAGGGCAAAAAGCGAAACTGCGGTCGGGAGGATGCTTGAAGTTTGGTCCATATCGTTTCCGTATTTTACCCTTGGTCATGGCGGTATGAAGATAATATATTTACAAGTCGGAAAAATACAAGCTGCAACCGCATGGTTGAGAGACAAAAGTTATAAGTTTTGGTTGTGAAAATGTTTTATTTAAGGATATGATATTGCAGTGACAAAGAGATGACAAAGGTTTTGTGGGGGGAACACAGGGCGACAGACGATGCAAACTTATGGGGTTTGATTGCGGGTTGGTTGGCTGTCCTTTTTGCGGAGCAAAAACGCCTTACCTTGGTCATGGCGGCATAATGTCTTGAGGATAAACAGCGACTAAGGGATTTGGTGACTTGGTGGCACAATGAAACAGACGATGCAAACTTATGGGGTTTGATTGCGGGTTGGCTGGCTGTCCTTTTTGCTGAGCAAAAACGTCTCACCTGACGGTGAGGAAAGAATGGTGGAGCATAAGGAACTCGAATCCTTGACCCCCACACTGCCAGTGTGGTGCTCTAGCCAACTGAGCTAATGCCCCATTCAACATGCTTTTTAATATAGTGCCTTTTTGGTAAAATGCAAATCGATTTTTGAAAAAAGCGCCGATATTTTTGTGTAAACTCTCCTCCGCGTCTCTTTTGACGATGGCGGTTGACAATCATCCCGATTAAAAAGGGGTGATTATGCAAGTGGAGTACAACTATATTTTTAAGCGCCGGCACCGTCTTTATCAAAAAAATGTCGATGTCTGGCGTCGCAGCAAGGCGGCTTACACCGGCGGCGAGGAGTATATCCGCCAGGCGCTGGTGCGGCATGTGTCGGAGATTGAGCTCGAGTTCGCCGAACGGTTGCGCCGCGCTTATTATTTTAACTACCCGCGCAAAATCGCCCGTTTGATCACCCAGTTTATCCTCTCCGTGGAGCCGCAGCGCGATAACGCCGATCCGGCCATGGTTGAGGATTTTTCGCGCGGCGGCTTGCGGGCCAACGAGGTCATGCGCCAGTTTTCCACCTTGCTCAATGTTTACGGCAGCGCCGCTTTGATTGTGGAAATGCCGTTTTTTGACGGCGAAATGGACTGCGAGCGTAAAGTGCTTGAGCGCATCCGTCCCGCCATCCGCGCGCTGTCGCCGCTGGAGGTGGTGGATTGGGCCTACGGGAGCGACGGCAAGCTCGACTGGCTGATCGTTGAGGAGCTGGACGAGCTCAATGCCGGACCCTTTCTGCCGCCGGTGGACGTCAAGCGCCGCAAGCTTTTCACCCGCGATGAGTGTCTGATTTTTGAGCGCGACAGTGTGAGCGGCATTGCCGTTTTGCTGAGCCGCGCGCCGCATAATTTGGGGTGTGTCCCGGCCGTCTTTTTGATTGAGCCCGACGGCTTCGGGATTGACGGCGGTCATTATTTTGAGGACGTGGTGCGTATTTCGGACGCAATTTTAAACAACGAGTCCGAGGCGCAGATGAATATCGTGAAGCAAATGTTTGGCCTCCTGGTGATCTCCGAGACCTTTGCCCGCTTTGGCAGCCGCGACTCGGGCAGTGAGCGCAACCCCAATGAGAAATTCAGCCACATTTTGGCCCGCTCGGCGGCCATCTGGGAGAGCGCGGACGAAAAAAACACCAGCCGCTACATTTCCCCCTCCGGCGCCGACACCGCCGCCATCCGCGGTGAAAACGAGGCGTTGAAGCGCGAACTCTTTGACGCGGTGGGGATGTCATTGGTCACCCCGTCGCGCGACGCCCAGACCGCCGAGGCCAAGGCGTGGGATTATCATCAAATCCGCCAGTTTCTGGCCTGCCGCGTCGATTTACTTGAGCAAGCCGAGCAGCAGTGTTGGGCGATCGTCCACGCCTATGATCACACGATTGCGGTGCCGACGGTGGTTTACAACCGCGAATTCTCCATCGGCGACTTAAGCGCCTCGATTGCGGCATTGCTTAATTTGAAGCAATTTTCCGACGGCCCCGCCTTTCAGCGGGAGATCGGCAGAACCGCGCTCTTTTTGCTGGAGAAAATCAAAAAACTCGACCCGGAGAGCCGCCGCGAAATCCAAAAAGAACTGACGGAGGCGTAAATGATGGAGCGATTTTTTTGCCGCAAACTGGTTCTCAAAAAATTGCGCGCGGCCATGGCCGACGGCCAAAAAAATTATCAGGTCATCCCGGTGGAAGGGGTGCTGCAGTCGCAGCGGACGGCGGCCGGCGACGGGTTCGCCGCCGAAGAGCGGACGTACTTGCTTTATGTCGACTTTTTGCCGCCCTTGCATTCCATATTGTTGGACGGCGACTGGGAGCTTGAAATCACCACGGTTGCGGGGGTCTACAATCTGGAGCAACAGTTGATCGGCTGCCGGTGCTTTACCATGTAAATCAACCCAAAAAGTTTTGGAAAAGAAAGGGTGCGGGAAAGAAAGAACCTGTTACAAAAGGTTTTTCTTTGCCGCATCTTTTTGTCTTAATACATATTGCGGATACGCTTGACGCGCTCGGCAATCGGGGGGTGGGTGGAGAATAAGGTTTCGCCGTCCGGAAACGAGATGTACATGCAGCTCAATTGGCTGCCGCCCAGCGACTCGGATTCGGCCTTGGTGTACTCTTTGTAGCCACCGAGTTTCTCCAATGCGCTCGCCAGCCCGTTGTTGTAATTGCAAAGCCGCACGGCGTAGGCGTCGGCGGCGAATTCGCGGGTGCGCGAGACGGCCATCTGGATCAAGCTGCCGATCAGCATGGCCAAGGGGCGCAGCAGCAAGGCGAGGATGACGACCAGTACGATCAAGCCGCCGCCGTTGTCATTGTCGCGCCGGCGGTTCTCCCCGGCGGCGCGCATGAGGCTCATGCGCTCGGCGATGACCGCTAAAATCAAAATCACGCTGACCATCGCCACCACCAGCTGCGAGAGCATGATGTCGCGGTGGACGATGTGCGAAATCTCGTGGGCGATGACGCCCTCCAACTCCTGATCGTCCATCATCTCCAAGAGCCCGTGGGTGACGCCGATAAAGGCGTCGTCCTCCCCCATGCCGCTTGCAAATGCGTTGGGTACACTGCTCGGGATCAAATAAACATCGGGCGTGCGCTTGAGCCCGGCAGCGATCGCCAACCCCTCGACTTTACTTTGCAGCAGTCGCTGCGCCGGGTCGGAGAGGTCGAGCTTTTGGCCGTCGGTCATCGACAAAATGACGAACTTGGTCAGCAAAAACTGCATCGGGATCACGATCACACAGACAATGATCCCGATCACCACCCCGGCGCGCAAATCGCCGCAAATGGTACCGATGTAGTAACTGAGTCCCATAATGATTGCCGCCAAAATCAAAATCAAAATAGAACTTTTGAAGAAGTTGCGGCGCACTTCCTCATGAGTGAAACGCGGGGGCTCGATTTCGGTCATGGGCTAAACCTCTTAGAGTTGGCTGATCCGCATGTTGTCGCTGTCCTGGCGCTGCTGCGAGGTGATTTCAAAGAGTTCGGCCTTTTCGAGATGCATCAACGCAGCGACGATGTTGGTCGGGATGGTGATGATCGTCATGTTGAACTCGGCGACCGAGATGTTGTAACGGTTGCGCGAATAGGCAACTTTATCTTCGCAGTCTTTAAACTCGCTCATCAGTTGGCGGAACGAGGGATTGGTCCCGAGCTCGGGGTAATTTTCGGCCACGGCATAGATGCTCGGCATCATTTTGTTGAGCGCGTCGTCGGCTTTGATCCGCTCGGCATTGCTGCCGGCGGCAATGCCGGTGCGGGCTTCGGTGAGACGAGTCAGGAGGTCGGTCTCAAACTTCATTTGCATTTTAAGCACATCGACCAAGTTGGGGATGATATTGGCTTTGCGCTTGAGCTGGACGTCGATGCCCGACCAGGCCTCGGTGATGTACACCTTGAGCCGCTGCAAGCGGTTGTAAGTGGAGATAAACCAGACGACGATGACGGCGGCGATCCCGATAATGACCCAAAGAGCAGTACTCATAATTAAAATTCCTCCTGAAATAATTTATTATAACGAAAATTGCGGCCCGAGGTAAATATCGCGGGCCTGCTTGTCATTGACCAAAAATTCACTTGAGCCCTCGATCAAAATTTTGCCGAGGCACATGATGTAGGCGCGGTCCACCACCGACAAGGTTTCACGGACGTTGTGGTCGGTGATGAGAATCCCGAGGTTGCGCGCTTTGAGCTGCAAAATAATCTGCTGGACATCGTACACCGCCAGCGGGTCGACGCCGCTGAAGGGCTCGTCAAGCATGATAAACGAGGGATTGGTCACCAGTGCGCGGGTGATTTCCAAACGGCGGCGCTCGCCGCCGGAGAGGGTCATCGCCTTTTGTTTGGCCAAACGCGTCAGCTCCAGCTCGGCGAGCAAGGAGGCACAGCGCTCCTTGCGCTCTTTGCCGGAGATGTCCAAGGTTTCCAAAATGGCCATGATGTTTTCCTCAACGGTGAGTTTGCGGAAAATCGACGGCTCCTGGGCCAGATACCCCATCCCCATGCGGGCGCGCTTGTACATCGGCATGTGGGTGATATCGACATCGCGGAAAACGATTTCGCCCTCGTCGGGCCGGATCAGGCCCATCACCATATAAAAACTGGTGGTCTTGCCGGCGCCGTTGGGGCCGAGCAAACCGACCACTTCTCCCGCTTTGACGTTGAGGGAGACATGGTCCACCACTTTGCGGCCGTGATAGGTTTTGACGAGACCGTTGGCTGCCAGCAGCGGGTGATTGTTATTGTCGCTCATGAGAAGTTTCTCCTTAAAATATTAGATCAGAAGCTCAGGCCGCGGTTGAGCTCGACGCGGGTGTTGCCGTCGACTTTCATCTCCTCGGTTTCCATCCGTACGACGATGCGGTCGCCGAACATCCGGCCCTGCTCCACTTTCATCCACGGCTGTTTCTCCTTGGTGCCGGTCATAATGATGCGCTTGTCGCCGACGTGATACTCGGCCTGCTGGCCGAATGCCTGCTGCAATTCGCCTTTGCTGGTCTTGCGCGAAATTTCGACATTATTTTTGCAAATGATTTTGGAGAGCTCGACGCCGTCGGTAAGAACGATGGTCTCGGGGGCTGTTTTGCCCGCTTCGCCGTCTTTTTTGGCAGCAAACGGGTCGGCGTCAATGTCCTCCATTTTGGCCTCTTTGGGCTTTTTGTCGGCGGTTTTGGCGGTGTAGATGTACATATCCTCGCATTTGAGGTTGCCCTGATCATCCAGGATATTGACTTTGCCGTGAAACTCGGCTTCGTTTTTGACGAAGTCCAAAAAGCCGTTGTCGGCCTTGAGCGTCCGGGAGCCGCCGGAGCCGCCTTGCAAAAGGTTGCCCATCGGGTTGGCCGCGGCTTTTTTGCCTTTTTTGCCGTCGTCGGTGCTCTTGATGATTAAATTGCCCTCGGCGGTGGCGCGCGACACGTTGGAGTTGCCGGACTGAAACATCCCCGGGGCCAGGGTCCCGGCGGCGGCCGACGTTTTGGCGTTTTGGTCAAAATCCAAGGTGAGCTTGTCGGTCATCAAGTCCATGGATGAGTCCACCGCGCGGACTTTGCCGATGCAGACGATTTTTTTGACTTGCTTCTTTTCGCTCGAAACCTCGGTCATCGCCAGCGGGTCGTCGCTTTTGGGCTTGGCCTCCGCTTTCTTTTCTTCGCCCGGCTTGTCCTCGAGATAAATCTCCAAGCGGTCGCAGTCCAAATTAAGCTGTTGGTCGCGGACTTTGACGCTGCCCTCAAAGACCAGCTTGCCGCCCTTGTAGTTAAAGTCGGAGGTATTGGAGGTGATTGACGAGGTATTTTCGCCGTTTTCGGCCTTTTTGTCGTCAGTCTTTTTATCGTCGGCCGGCTTGTCCGCTTTGTTGTCATTGGCGGGGGCGCTGCATTTGACAATGCTGTCCTCTTCGGCAAAGAGCTGCCGGATTTGGGCAATTTGGCTGTCGCTGACGGCGGAGAAATTGGAGTTTTGCGGCGGGCGCAAGTTGGGCGAATTGATTTCCGCGCCGTCAAGGACTTTGATCTCCTCGTTGTTGCGGTCGATGGTGATCACCCGGCCGCTCAAGGTGCCGCTCGCAGTGGTGATTTTGGGTTTGATTTCGCCCGAGAGGGTGATCAAATCGGACTCAAGATCATACACGAGCTTCTCCGCCGTCGCCTGGATGCGGCTTTCGTTGCGGTCTTTGCCGGTGCGTTTCAAATACACTTTGCCGTCGCAGACGATCCGGTTGACCCCGTTTAGGTCGTAGCCCTGAAACGAGCCGTTTTTGGGGGTGAGACCGTTGGTATTATTGAGGTAAATGGTGAGCTTATCGCAGTTGATCACCGATTTTTCCTCATTGATGACGACGTTGTTGATCAAAGTAATGGTGTTGTTTTTCATATCGATCAACAAGGAGTCGCTGGTGGCAGTCGCAAACTCGTATTTGGCGGGCAGTTTTTTGTTTGCGATCACGCTTTTGATGTCGCTCGCGCCAAGACGGATTACGATCGATACGTCCTCTTTCACCAGCAGCGTATTTTTGTCGAAATCCGACTCAAAGCCGATTCCGTCCAGATCCATCACCGGCGAGCGGAAAAAAATCGGCTCTTTGCCGTTGGCCGAGCGATTCTCCTGATCGATGTTGACCGACCGGCTGACGATTACGCCGCGGCTGTAGGGGCGCTTGCCCCAAAAGTCAACGAGCGCCGGGAGTTTGGCATCCAACTCATAAACTTTGGTACCCCAGCCGTCCTTGATGTCGTCGACGCTTATCGTGTTGTCAATCAAATCCATCACCGTGTCCGAGCTGACGATGATTTTGCCCTGACGCTCGGCCTTATCGGCGTAGATCATGCTTTGCAGATTTTGCTCGTTGTACACCGGAAACTTGGCCTTGGTAAGGATCAGTCCCTTAAGACTGTCCAAATCATTGCTGTTGGCCGCCAGATACAACGGCATTGCCGCCAGCAGCCACAATATTTTTTTCATCATTTGCGATACCTTTCCATCACTTGATCGAGTTTGCCCTGCTCCAGGAGCAACCGGCGAATCGCCTCATATACCGCACCGTGACCACCGGGCAATTTGGTGCGAAAATCGGCGACTTCATCCAACTCCGGTACGGCGTCGGCGACCGCCACGGCTACCCCGGCGCGCTTCATTACGGGCATGTCAATCACATCGTCGCCTAGGTACATGCACTCGTCGGCTTTGAGCTCCAATTCTTTTAAGAGTTTGCGGAAGCTCTCCAGTTTATCCTTGCAGTTTTCGTAACAAAAGCTCAGTTCGAGCTCCTTGGCGCGACGGCGGTTGGCCTCGCAGCTGCGCCCGGAGAGCATGCCGACCTTGAGGCCTGTGCGCATGGCCATTTTCATCCAATGGCCGTCTTTCATGTTAAAAAATTTGATTTCTCCGTCGTCGCTGTAACCGGAGCGGCCGTCGGTGAGGACACCGTCGACATCCAGCACCACGGCTTTGATTTTTGAAAAATTAACGCTGAGTGTCATAGATCGCCTTTACGCTCTTGAGAATCGTCTCGGCTTCGCTGAAATTGAGCGAGTTGGGCCCGTCGGACAAGGCTTTGGCCGGGTCGGGGTGAACTTCGGTAAAGAGTACATCAATCCCCACCGCCGCGGCGGCGCGGGCCAGGGGGGCGACAAACTCTTTGCGTCCGCCGGAGGCATTGCCGAGGCCGCCCGGGAGCTGCACCGAGTGGGTGGCGTCAAATACCACCGGGACGCCAAAGGCGCGCATTTGCACCAGAGAGCGCATGTCCACCACCAAATTGTGGTAGCCAAAGGTGGTGCCGCGCTCGGTAAGCATGATTTTTTGGTTTCCGGTCGAGCGGACTTTTTCGACCGCTCCGGCCATGTCCTCGGGGGCCATAAACTGGCCTTTTTTGATGTTGACCGCTTTGCCGCTCTCGCCGGCGGCGATCAACAAATCGGTCTGGCGGCACAAAAAGGCCGGGATTTGCAAAATATCGACGACTTTGGCGACTTCTTTGACCTCAAAGGTCTCATGGATGTCAGTGATGACAGGGAGATTGAGCCGGGTCTTGATTTCGCGCAAAATGGCGAGGCCTTTGTCGAGGCCGGGGCCGCGGACGGAGCCGCCGCTGCTGCGGTTGGCTTTGTCATAGGAGGCTTTAAAGACGTATTGGATATCATGTTTCTGACACAAACCGGCCAGAAATTCGGCGGTTTGGAGACAAATTTCAAGCGACTCGGCCATGCAGGGGCCGCCGATCAGGGTCAACTTGCCGTTGCCGATGACAAGGTTGTTGACATTAACGGGATTTACCGGATTCATTTGACGGACAACTCCTTTAATTTCTTTTCGGCCTCGACGAGATCCTCGGGGGTGTCGACGCCGATGCTTTGCAAATGCGACAGGTGGACGTAAATTTTGATGCCGTTTTCGAGGGCGCGCAGTTGCTCAAGTTTTTCGCAGTTTTCAAGCTTGCCGGGGGCGAGCTTGACGAATTTTTCGAGCGTCTGTTTGCGAAACGCGTAAATCCCCCAGTGGAGGTAGACGCCCGTGTCCTCGCCGCCCTCGCGCAAATATGGGATCATTGAGCGGCTGAAATAGAGCGCAAAATTGTCGGCGCCGAAAACGACTTTGACTTTGTTGGGGTTGGCCAGCTCCTCGCGGGTGCCGGGGACGGCGACGGTGGCCATTTCGACGGCCGGATTGTCTTTCATGAGGGTAATCAACTCGTCAATCACGCTCACCGGGATCAAAGGCTCGTCGCCCTGGACGTTGATCACGATGTCAACATCGCTCCCGGCCTTGGTCATGGCCTCAAAAATCCGGTCGGTGCCGGAGGGGTGGCTCTCCTTGGTCATCACCGCCCGGCCGCCAAACGCGGCTACGGCGTCGGTGATCAAGGCGTGGTCGGTCGCCACCAATACGAGGTCGGCGGTGCTCGCCGCGGCTTTTTGATAAACGTGCTCGATCATCGGCTTGCCGGCCAGTTTGGCCAGCGCTTTGGCCGGGAAGCGGGTGCTGCCGTAGCGCGCCGGTATGATCACTGCCGTGAAATTTTTACTCATAACTCATTTTCCTTGATCGTTACAATCATAATAATATATCATATTTCATTGAGAAATCAATTGCAATTTGCCAAAAAGGTATTATTTTAGATATAGATTGCGCCCGATGCGAAGCATTTACGGCAACGGTGTTTCCGCTTCGGACACCGCGTGTTTCAGCGATAATTTGAAATTGAGGAGTGAACTTCATGAATATCCCCGAATTGTTTTCGACCGCGGTCGTTTTGATCGATATGCAAGAGCGGCTGGTCCCGGCGATGACCGCCGCCCCCGAGTGCCTGAACCGCCAAAAAGTGCTGCTGGAGGCGGCCAAAGTTCTCAAGCTTGACGTTTTGGTCAGCGAGCAATACCCGAGCGGTCTCGGCAGCACCGTCGGGGAAATCAAAGCCGTGTTACCGGAAAATACTCCGGTGATCGCCAAAACCAGTTTTTCGTGCTTCGGCGAGAGCGCTTTTGTCGCCGCTCTGGAAGCCAAAAAACGCAAGAGTCTGATCATTGCCGGGATTGAGAGCCATGTCTGCGTCTATCAAAGTGTGATGGATGCCTTGGGCCGCAGATATGAGGTCTTTGTCCTTGCCGATGCGGTGACGAGCCGGTTGGAGGAGAGCAAAAAGCTCGCGTTGTCGGCGATGCGCCATGCCGGGGCCAATGTGATTAATGTCGAGGCGGCGCTCTTTTTGTTGTTGCGCGACGCCAAACATCCCGATTTTAAAGCCATTTCAAAGTTAGTTCGATAAAAATATCAATAGAGGAGGATCAAATGTCACGCAAAGTCACTATGTTTACCGGCCAATGGGCCGATCTCCCGCTCGAAACGTTGGCCAAAAAAGCCGCCGACTGGGGCTATGACGGCCTTGAGCTGGCCTGCTGGGGCGACCATTTTGATCCCAAATTGGGTGCTCAGTCTAAGGCTTATTGCGATGACAAGCGCGCTTTGCTCGAGAAATACGGCCTGGGCGTCTGGGCGATCAGCAACCATTTGGCCGGGCAATTGATTTGCGACCCCAACTTTGACCACCGCTCCGACGGTTTCGCCCCCAAAGAGCTGGCGGGCAATGCCGAGGGCAAGCGCCAGTGGGGCATCCAACAGATGAAATACGCGGCCAAAGCCGCCGCCAATCTCGGCGTCCCGGTGGTCAATGGTTTCACCGGTTCGCCGATCTGGCACATGATTTACAGTTTCCCGCCCGTCACCAAGCAGATGGTTACCGACGGCTTCAAGTATTTTGCCAAAATGTTCAACCCGATTTTGGACGAATTTGCCGCCAACAATGTCAAATTTGCGCTCGAAGTGCACCCGACCGAAATCGCCTTTGACATTGGTACCGCCCGCCGCGCCTTGGAGGCGATCGACTACCGCCCCGAGTTCGGCTTTAACTTTGACCCCAGCCACTTGCACTGGCAGATGGTCGATCCGGTTAAATTTATTGAGAATTTTCCCAACCGGATTTACCACGTTCACGTCAAGGATGCGACGCTGCTGTTGGACGGCACGACCGGGATTCTTGCCTCGCACCTCGATTTTGACCAACCCGGGCGCGGCTGGAATTTCCGCAGCCCCGGCCACGGCGAAGTCGACTTTGAGGAGATCATCCGCGCGTTGAACCTCGTCAAGTATCAGGGCCCGTTGTCGGTTGAGTGGGAGGACTGCGGCATGGATCGCGAGTACGGCGCCGCCGATGCCTGCGAGTTTGTGCATCAACTGGATTTCTCGCCGTCCAACGTCCAGTTTGACGCGGCGTTTGACAAAAAGTAATCACCACGGGAGAAGGGATTATTTTTGAGAGCAGCCGTTTTGCGTTGGCGCGCAAAACGGCTCCATTTTTAAGGGATAAAGATGAAAAAGTTGTTTTTGTTATTGTTGACGATTTTGATTGCCGCCTCCGTCTACACGATGTTGAGCAGCAAAAAAAAGACGCAAAAAACGCCGGTGATCTCATGGCGCACCGACGCCAACCCGCAGCGGTTGGAGCAAATTGACCTTTTTCACCAATATTTGCGCGATCACCGTTTGGTCAATGCCGACGGTGACCCGGCAGTGAAGCTGGAGCTTGACTCGGCCAACAATCAAAGCACCCTGATTCAAGCGGTGTCCGGCACCGCGGGTGATATTTTGGATGTGCCCGACCCGCAGATGTATCAGATGCTCGGCGTCTGTACCGACCTTTTGCCTGCTGCCGTCAAAGACGGCTACGGCTACCTCGATACCTACGAGGGGATGCGCCCTTACATTTATTATGACGGTGAACAAATCGCCTTTCCGGCCAACGCGGCGGTGTTCGGCTGGTGGATCAATACCGACACCTTGCAAAAGCTTGGCATGGCGGTGCCGCCGGAGGAGTGGACACCCGGGGAGTTTGAGGCCTTCGGCAAAGAATTCGTCAAGCGCGCCAACGAGGGCAAGGCCCGGCAGGACTCGTTTGTCACCGGTTCACTCGACAGCCCCAACGGCTCAATGTTGTTAAACGTGATCAACCGCAGCCGTGGCTGTGATATGTTTAACGAGACCATGACCGCTTGCATCGCCGACAACCCGGTGATGGTTGAAACCTTGAAATTGATGAAAAAGTGGACGTTTGAAGACCGTTTGTTTCCGACCGCCTCCGATGTGGCATCGATGAGTGCCGACAGCGGCTACGGCGGCGCCGATATGGCCAATTTGGTGGCGGGCAAATATGCTTTGATCACCACCGGTCGCTATTGCCTGATCCGGATTCGCGAATTTCGCGAGAAATTCAACCTCTCGTTGTCGCAGCTGCCGATGTACGAGTTTAAAAATCTCTCCTGCTCCGGGCGCGCCTCAATTCTTTACCGGGGAAGCAACAATCCCGAGGCGGCCAAGCTTTATTATCAGTTTTTGGCCAGCCGCGAGTACAATCAGTTTATTTTGGCGAAATCCGACGGCTTGCCCCCCAAACTCTCCACGGTGCGCGATTTGCTGCCCAAGATCAAGGAGCAGTATCCGCGTGAGGGCAGCGTCCATGAGATAGAGGCCAAGTGGATGGAGTCGGTCGCTTTGCCCAAATCGATCTGCCGGTATTTGAAACCCGGCGGGGTGGATTGGACGGGGAGCCACCTCAACCGCTACTTTTTTGACCGCTGCACCGCCGAGGAAGCGGCGGCCGGGATTCAGGCCCGGGTCAACGCCGACATCGCCCTTGCCGTTAACGCCAATCCGGCGTTAAAAGAACGTTATGAAAAAGATGTCAAGTTGCAGCAGTCGATTGACGAGTACAAAAAAGCCGGCAAAAAAATTCCGGCAGCATGGGTAAAAAATCCGTTTTACCGCAAATATTACCAGGCCAAAAACATGCTTGAGCAGCCATAACGAGGGAGAGTTGTCATGGATAATTTCAGTTTTTGCACCCCCACCAAAGTCGTTTTCGGCAAAGGCAGCATTGCCGGATTGCCCGATTTGATCGCCAAAAAATCCAAAGTTTTAATTACTTACGGCGGCGGTTCGATTTTTAAAAATACGGTTTACGAGCAAGTCATCCAAGCCCTCAAAGGGTATCAGATTGTCGAATTTGGCGGCATTGAGCCCAATCCCCGTTATGAAACTTGTCAAAAAGCCGCCGAGCTTGCCCGGCGCGAAAAAGTCGACTTTTTGCTCGCGGTGGGCGGGGGTTCGGTCCTGGACGGTACCAAGTTCATCGCCGCTGCCGCCAAATATCAGGGGGAGAATGCGTGGGACATTGTCCGCAAGGGGTTGACCGTGACGGACGCAATTCCTTTGGGCGATATCATGACGCTCCCCGCCACCGGCTCGGAGATGAATGCTGGGGCGGTGATTTCCAACCCGGCCACCGGCGAAAAGCTGCCGTTTTTCTCCGAGCTGGTCATGCCCAAGTTTTCCATCATCGACCCCGCGGCGACCTTTACTTTACCTCCCCGGCAGACGGCCAATGGGATCATCGACACCTTTGTCCATGTGATGGAGCAATACGCGACCCGCAGTGTCAACACTCCGGTGCAGGACTTGTCGGCGCTGGCGGTCATCCGCACTTTGATACAGGAAGCCCCCAAAGTCATGGCCGACCCCAATGATTACGACGCTCGCGCCAATTTGTGCTGGTGCGCCACGTTGGGGCTCAACGGCTGGCTCGGCTTGGGCTGCGTCCAGGACTGGGCGACCCACATGATCGGCCACGAGCTTACCGCCGAGTACGGCCTTGACCACGCTCAGACGCTGGCGATCGTGATGCCGCGCGTCTGGCAGTATGAGTTTGCCGCCAAAAAGGCCAAGCTCGCCTTGATGGCGCGCGAAGTCTGGCACTCGTGCGAGTGCGGCGAGGATCAGGCTGCGCGAGCCGCGATTGCCAATACGGTTAATTTCTTTGCCTCACTGGGGGTCAAAACCGATTTGGCCGGGTACGGGATTGACGCGGCGCAGGCGGCCAAAAAGGTGCGGCAGCGCCTTGCCGCCCGCAAAGTCAAGTTGGGCGAAAACTGCGACATTGACGGCAAAGCTGCCGAAGCAATTTTAATTAACTGTTGAAAATGTTAAGGATCGATAAAACAATGAAAAAAGCAGTGGTTTTATTAAGCGGCGGGCTCGACTCCGCCACTTGTCTCGCGATTGCCAAAACGGAGTTTGAGTGCTACACGTTGTCCTTTGACTACGGTCAGCGGCACCGTTGCGAATTGGCGGCGGCGGACAAGATTTCGCGGGCCTTGGGGGCCCAAAAGCACATCGTGATTGACATCAATTTGCGCGCGTGGGGCGGCTCGGCGCTGACCGACGACAAGATTGCCGTCCCGGCGGGCTCGCTCTGCTCGGACAAGATCCCGGCGACTTACGTCCCGGCACGAAATTTGATTTTTCTCTCCTTTGCGACCGCGTGGGCGGAAGTTTTGGCGGCGCGCGATATTTTTATCGGCGTCAACAGCATGGATTACTCCAACTACCCGGATTGCCGGGGGGAATTCATCCGCGCCTTTACCGAGGCGGCCCGGCTGGGCACCAAAGCAGCGGATGAAAAGTGGGCCTTTGCCATCAACGCTCCGCTGCAAAATTTGACCAAATCCGAGATCATCCGCCGCGGGCTTGAGCTTGGAGTCGATTACTCATTGACCACCAGTTGCTATAACCCGTCGCCGTCCGGGCTCTCCTGCGGCAAATGTGACAGCTGTTTGCTGCGCGCTGCCGGTTTCGCCGAGGCAAAGGTCAAGGACCCGACGCATTATGTCCAATGAGTTTTTAAATCAGCCGCTGCGCTCACAGCGCACGTCACTCTTGCTTGGGCCGGAGAATTTGCAAAAATTGGCGTCGGCGCGCGTCTTGGTTTTGGGCTTGGGCGGCGTTGGCGCGTTTGCCGCCGAGGCATTGGCCCGCGCCGGGGTGGGGGAGTTGGTTTTGATCGACTCCGACAACGTTGAGGAGAGCAACTGCAACCGGCAATTGATTGCCTTGACTTCGACGCTGGGGAAACCCAAGGCCGAGGTGCTGGCCGCGCGTGTCCGCGACATCAATCCCGCCGTCAAGGTGACGCCGTTGATTCAATACTTGGAGGATGCCAATATTGATGAGTTGCTCGCATCCGGTTTTGACTTTGCCGTCGATGCCATCGACAGCTTGACCCCCAAGGTCAACTTTATTTTAAAATGCCGCTCGGCCAAGATTCCGACCGTGAGCGCCTTGGGAGCAGGCGGCAAGCTCGACCCGGCGCAGGTTCGCTTGGCCGACATCTCCAAAACTTACGGCTGCGCACTCGGGCGGGTGGTCCGCAAAAAATTGCGCGACAATCAGGTATACAAAGGGGTGATGACGGTGTTTTCGCCTGAAATCGTCGACCCGGAGGCGGTCTACACTTACCCGAAGGAGCTCAAAAATCACCGCTCAATGGCGGGGACGATCTCCTACATGCCGGCGATTTTCGGACTCCACTGTGCGGGCTATGTGATCCGCAAACTCACCGGTAAGCTTTGAAAAAAAGCAAAAAAAAGGACGGCTAAAATGCCGTCCTTTTTACTTTCATCACCCCGATTACGGAGTAATCTGGATGAATTTGACGTTGGTGATTTCAAGCGTGGTCCCTTCGGGCACGAAACCGAGGAAAAGACCGGGAGCGCGCACGGGAACTTTGACATCCGCTTTGATTTCAACCGGGAGCGTTATCGTCTGGGCAGTCCCCGCTTTGAGATCGACAAAGGTTTGGGCAAAGGTCGTCCACGGCTTGCCGCGCTCCATCACGTTGAACGCGATTTTGGCGTCGCCGCTCGACTTGACGGTCAATTCGGCGCGATACTGGCCGGGGGTGAGTCCGCCGTTGTAAGCAGCCGCCCACTGGGCATTGCTGAGATCCTTGGGTTCGCCCGGCGCCTTTTCGACCGAGAGGGTGATCACGTTGTCGGCAATCGTTTGCTTGAGGGCGCCCTCGACTTTGGAGTAAACGAGATTGTCTTTGCTATTGGTCGGGAGCACGGTTTCGGCGGCGTAAACCCCGGCAAACATGCCCAGCAAGGCGAGCAATAAAATTTGTTTCATGATTTTGATTCCTTCCTTTTACTTCAATGATTTATACTGATTGCGCCGGTCCCAAAACGGCTGGTCGCCGTCCTGATACACCGCCAATACACTGTTTGGTCTCTGCAGCGGGATATTGACCGGATACACGGTAAACCGGTCCGCCAAGCGGATTTCCAGAGAAAGGTAACCGACCGCGTCCGCCAAATCGCCGGGGATGACGCTGATTGGCCAAATGCTCTCATGCCCGGCAAAAAGCGCCATCCGCACGGTATCCGTATTGACCGCCTGCCAGCCGGGCGGCAGCAAAATTTTGACCGACGCCATGTTTTCCACCGGGCGGATGCGGCGGAATTTGAATTTGAGCTTGAGCTCCTTGCCCGGTGTGACGTACGGTCCCTCCGGGTACTCGACGGTAAAGACGCCGAAAGAGAGATCAAAGGCGGCTTCAAACTCCGGTTTGTCCCAAATGCGTTTTTTGACGGCCTCGCCGGAGTGCAAATGCTTGACGTAGTCGGCGCTGATCGCCGTCGGCTCCTGGGCGATCTTGACCAATGTGCCGTTTTCCTGTTGGGCGAGCCCGGCCTGAAACATCACGCGCTCGGTCAACTCCGACAGCGTCGCCGGGTAGGGCAAAATGTTGTTGCGGTTATAAGTGTCAATCGAGCATGTGAGAATTTTTTCGCCGATCGGGTCGATCCAGTTTTGCGGGATGCCGCTACGCCCCTTGAGAATGCCCAAAATCGCGCCCACGGTCCCGGCGGTGCAATCGGTGTCGTCGCCGCAATTGGTGGCCAATGCGACTGATTTGCCGAAATCCCCCTCGCCGTAGAGCAAGCCCAAAATCACAAAGCCGAGGTTGCCGGGCGCCTGAAAGAAGCCCAAGTCGCTGCTGTCCTTGACGATGATTTCGCGCGCCTCCCGGAAGGCGATTTTGGTATCGTAGCACTCGATGGCCAGCTTGACCGCCCGCGCCACGCGGCTGCCGGCGGGGATGCGCGCCAAACCAATGTCGATGATTGCCCGGACATCATTGACCGCAAAGGCGGCCGACTCCATGGCAGCGGTAAAGATTTCGGCATAAATTCCCTCGCCGCTGTGGTCGCAGCAACTGTCATAATAGGCATACTGCGCGGCCTCGTCGGGCGAGCCGGGAAACAAGCACGCCCAAATCTCCGAGCGGATCCAGGCGCCGTTGCTCCACTTCCACTTGTCGTTGTTGCAAGCGCCGGACAACGGCGGGACAAGGCCGTTGCGCATGTTGGATTTGCAGACGCCGTACTCGTTCCACGGACCGGTGATGTGGCTCAGCCAATATTCGCCCAAAACGCGCTCGTTGACCTGCCCGAGGCCGTTGGCCTCGACGGCGGCAAGCCAGACCAATTGCAAGTCCAAGTCGTCGTTGGGTGCGGGGTTGCCCTGCAAGTCCTCGGTGTAAAAGGTGACACTGTTCATCTCCCGATGCCCCTCAAACGGCGCGCCGATGGTGCCTCCGATATTTTTACCGGTCCAGCATCCCAAAACTTTGTCCTGATACTCGGCGCGGTTGAGCACCGCCTTGCAGGGTTGATTGGTGTCGTACATGCAACTTGTCCTTTGGCTTGTTTTACGGTTTACAAAATTGCGCCGAGCGCCAATAATTTTTGGCGCAATAAGGCGATATCGATTTGACGGATGTCACGTTTGGTCGCGGCCATCGCCGCTGCTACCCCGGCGGCCTGACCGGTCACGAAGCACGGCGGCATCACCCGCAGCGACGACTGGATTGAGCGGTCGGCGCACAAGGCGCGCCCCGGCACCAGCAAATTATTGATGTTTACAGGACACATGGTGCGGTACGGGATGCCGTAGCTCTCGCCCGCCTTAAAGGCGGTCTGGCGCATTACGGTTTCGACGCGTTTTTGCTCCTCGGCGTCGGTGCTGGAGGAGTGGATGTCCACCGGGTAGCAGCAGCGGCCGATGCCGTCCGCAAAATTGGCGCGCTTGACGAAATCGTCAAACACAAGCTCGTAATCGCCCTTGATCCGGCGGGTTTCGCGGATGCCGAGCAAGGCGGCGCTGCCGGCCAACTCGACAAATTCAAACCCGGGGACATTCCGGCGGTAAAATTCTTCAAAAATCTTAAGCTGTTTGCGGCCTTCGATGTAGGCGCGGCTGAGGCTGAATTCATCCAAGGTATCGGTGCCGTAAATGTGGCCCAAATTGCTGGTCGCGGTGTCGTCGGAGATTTTTCGCATGCAGACAAAGTGGTGCTCCGGCAGCGGTGCGGTGCCCATTTTGAGCATTTCGTGCCAGATTTTGCCGTCGTAAATGCCGTCGCGGGCGGCGGAGGCCGTCGCGTCAAAATCGATGTGGGCGAAGCGGCCGCACAGGGTCGGGCTCATCACCGAGCCTTTTTCGTCGCCGTAGGCAAAATCAAGCCCGGAGAGCATCACCAGCAAGCCGTCACCGGTACCGTCGATAAAGACGTCGGCCTCAATTTTGCGCAAACCGTTGACGGTAGCGACCCAGAGACTTTTA
The DNA here is from genome assembly GCA_964609825.1 of uncultured Victivallaceae bacterium. Lineage (GTDB taxonomy): Bacteria > Verrucomicrobiota > Lentisphaeria > Victivallales > Victivallaceae > CAZSSH01. Next base: position 29,264 of record CAZSSH010000009.1, read on the forward strand.
ATGGTCTTATTTTCGACCTCGACTTCGCAAACTTTGGCGCCGAAGAGGACTTTGACGGCGTATTTCTCGACATATTGATCCAATATCCGTTTGAGGATTTCGGGGTCGATCGGCTGCCAGCTCTCGGGGTCGCGCGGCTGTTTCATCTGACGGCACATCTCCTCGACGACTTCCTCAAAAATCCCGCCGTAAATATTTTGGGTGTGATCAGTGCTGGGGGCAAACATGGGGATCAATCCCGAAGTGGCCATCCCGCCCAGCGCGCCGGTTTGCTCGATTAACAATACATCCGCGCCTTGCCGTGCCGCGGCAATCGCCGCCGCAAATCCGGAGGGGCCGCCGCCGGCGATGGCAACGGTCGTTTTACACAATACTTTGCTTTTCATCATCATCTCTCTTGTTGTTTCAGGCGCAAAGCGGAACTTCAATTTTAATATAACTTGAGTGTCCGGTTTTGCAAATTTATTATGGGAAATTAAAGGTAAAATCAAAAAAACACTGCGTCAAGGATTTTGCCGCAGTGTCAAAGGTGAGTTTCGTTTTCGATTACTCGTTGCGGGATTTGCCGAACCAGAAAAACCGGCCTTTGTCGGACGAAACATCATTGATCGGGATTTCGGCGCGGGTCATGGCATCGACGTGGCCATCAACAAAGACCACATTGTCGCGGCCGGTGTGCACTCCCTGCCAGCGGTCGGTTTCCGTATATGCAACCTGCTGCATAAAGCTCTTGTTGGCCGTGTCTTTGACGCTGTCGGCAAACTGAAACGCCTTGGAGGGCGAGCTGATCCGGGTCACCTTGAGCCGGAAATTGTTGGAGGCACCGGGTTTGACCGTACCCATATACAAATTTCTTAAATAGGTGCGCTTAGTGATACTATCGGGGTATGTGCTGTACAGCTTTTGGCAGGTGAAAATTGTAACTTTGTCGCGGATATCCACCACCAATCGGTCATGATCGGTAATGCTGAAGCCGGCAAAGGGAGCCAGCCGGACATACCACTCCGAGTCGCTCCAGGTAAACGCCGCATCGCAATAGGCCGGGACTAACATATCGTTGTAGGTCTGCTCGTACATCCGTGCCGCCGTGCCGATTTGTTTCAAATTGGCGGTGCATTTAATGGCCATCGCCTTGTCACGGGCCTGATTTAAGGCCGGGAGCAGCATGCCGGCCAAAATCGCGATGATCGCGATCACGACGAGGAGCTCGATCAGGGTAAAAATGCTTTTTTTCATGGTTCAAATCCTCCTTGGTTTATGATAATAAAATGTTCTTTGCATCAGTTGCCGGTAAAGGTCCCGGTCGAGGTGGCCACCGGCGGCTGCGGGTGCGGCGGGACCTTGGCGACGATTTCGCAGTCAACGAGTGTCTCCGGGAAATTGCCCGACAGATCGGTCAAAACGATTTTATATGTATCGCCCACCTTGAATTCTTTGGGGGCGGAGATTTCGCACTCCAAAAGGGTGCGTGAGTATGCCGGGACCTGATAATCGATCACTTTTTGCGCGACTTCCCAGTCGGCGGGGACGCTTATCTTGAGCTTGCCGGAGAGTTCGCGGCCGAAAGGGTTGGCCAAAGTGATGACCGCTTTTTGCGGCTGACCGTTGCCGAAACAAAAGAGTTCGCTGCGCAATTGCCGTTTGGCGGCGCGGAAATAGACTTTGCTTTTGTAAATATTGTAGACTTTTTCGGCTTTAAAGCGCTCCTGACTGTTTTTGAGGTTGTCGCGGGCGGCGGCAAGCAGCAAATTGGCGGCGGCGAAATCTTTGTCGGTGCGGTACTCCCGGGCAAACTGGAGTTGCTTTTGGGCGCGGGAAGTCAGCCGCTCACAGTTGAGTAATGAGCCGTCGCCCTTGGTTTTGGCATCGATTTGCTGCCACATGGCGGTGACTTCGCTTTGGACTTGCGCCGGATCAAGGTCGGCAACATTTTTGCCGGATTTGCGGACATACATCGTATTTAAGGCAAAAAGTACATCCTCGGTCAAATTGGCGTAATACAAGGTTTCATGGCTGGTTTGGTGGCGAAATTTGGTTACAGTGTCAAGCGTCAATGCAACATCGGTGGCGAGCGCGGGCGAGGCGTTGAGGCGGTTGATGATCCGGTTTAAGAGATCGTCGAGCCCGGTATCGGGATTGGCGTCGGCGATTTTCAAGAGCTCGTTGGCAATGACTTTTTTGAGCAGCGCATCCGGCAGATTGCGGACGATCAAGGGCTGCTTCTGACTCACTTTGGCGGTCGCAAAATTGCCCTGGTTGCCAAAGAGGTCAACGGTTTTTACCCCGGAAAAATCGGCGGCAAGCGGGATTGCCTCGGCGCTGTCGGTAAAGACCGCGCCCACGGTTTCTCCGCCGTTGACATAGGTGTAAAGGCGGAAACGGTCAAAATAATACACTCCCACCGGGAGCGCGTCGCCGAGGTTGCCGAGTAATACGGCCATCACTGCAAGATTCATCGTCGGTTTGCTGTTGAGATACAAGGGTGCCCACAAGTGGCCGCTGTAGATAAAGATTTTGGAGCAGCCTCCCGATTTGTGGGCGCACAAGGACTCCATCAATTCAAAATAGGGCGACCCCTCCACCGCGGTTTCGGTGGACCACATGTCCATATCGCGGCCGAAATCCCACATGATGCGGCGAAACTCATTCATCTTTTGCTGCGTCATCGGGCCGTAGGTGTGGAACGAAAACAAGTCTGCCCAGCGCAGCATCCCTAATTGGAGCATGTCGGGACCGAAATTGCGGAATCCGTAAGGATTGCTGACCGACTCGGGTTTGGTATCGGTCGGGTAGACGAGCGATTCGGGGTCGAGATTTTTGGTGTATTGATAGCTCTCGCGAAAGAGCTGCATCGCTTCGCCGGGGGTGCCGCGCAAGCCGCGCAGACGGAAGTAGCTCCACGCCTCGTTCCACACTTCGTAAGCGCGGAAAGGGGATGCCGTCTTAACTTTTTCGACCACGGTTTTGATGTATTCACTCTTCCACGCTTCAAAGTCGGCGGGAGTATACAACGAGTAAACTTCATCGAGATTGGAAGCGACCGCTTCGGTCGGGAAAATGGTTGAGTATTTGAGGGGAGCCCCTAAAAATACCGAGCACTCGCGCACCTGATTTTTTTTGATAAAGGCGAGGCGTTCGTCCAGGGGCTTAAAGCTGACGTTGCCCTGATTGTCCACATAATTGTTCCACCGGCCGTAGAGGTCGTGGTTGCGCCACCAGTAGATGCCGAGATAATCGACCATGGCTTCGTTGATCGCGTGATAATGCGAGCCGAAACCGGAGGTGGTTTTATATTGACTTACATTGGCGGGGAGATAAAGCACGTTTTCGGTCAATTGTTTGACAATTTTACCGTCGGCAAGCGTGACGTCGATATTAATTTCGTAAGCTCCAAAGGCGGTCGGCGGGGCCACCGGCAGCTCCAAATTGCCGTCTAGCTTAACCTTGGCGAGGTTTTCCTCTTTTTTCCCGGTTGACTGGTCGGTAAAGATGGTTTTGACCGCAAGCTCAAGACCGGGGGTCCGGTCAAAATTTTGGATCACGAGGCGCTTGTTTTCGGAGGTTTTCCAAATTCCGCGGGCGTCGCCGGTGAGCTTGAGCTCAATCGGCAACACTTGCTGCCCGACGCCGACTTCGTAAATTCGCACCATCCAGTCAGGGGTAACTTTGTCAAACGTGATTTTGACGGCGCTACACTCGACCGTGGCAAATACGATTTGGGAATTTGTTTCATCGTTGCCGGTGACCGCGACCGCTTTTTGCCAGTTGCCGCCGACTTTGACCATGACGGTATAATCCACGGCCACATAGCCGTCATTCCAAAATTTCATCCAGACGGTGTTGACCTTTTGCGGAGCAGGAAAATCAATTTGAAACCAGTGGACATCATTGCTGCTTGCGCTTACCCAGCGACTCGCTTTGTCCTTGTCGTTGCCGTCAATCGCCTTGGCCGGGGTGTAGTCATAGAGTTGCGAATCGGCGGAGGCCTTGACACCGCTTTGCAGCGCAAGGTTCTCCAAAGTGGCGGCTGAGCAAACAGCAGTGATGATTTGTAAGGCGGCGACGACAAATTTTTTCATATTTTTCCCTCCGTGGTAAACATATTATACTATAAAAGTTATGGCTTGTCAATTGCTTATATATTTATTTGCTGCACCAAAATGCACCAAAATTGCTTGACTTTGTCTGCTTGCGGTGCTATTTTGATAACAAATCATACTCCGGGAGCAACCGTGAAACGTCCGAAAAATCAAAAAATTACCACCCGTTTAATTGCCGAGGCCACCGGCTTCTCGCACTCGACCGTGTCGCGGACCTTGGCCAACACCGGCAAGGTGCACAGCGAAACCGCGGCCAAAATCATTGACGCGGCGCGCAAATTGGGCTACCGTTTTGACCGGCTCAACGAGCACCGGATCATCGGATTAATCATCCCTCCCGAAAACCTCAACGGTTACAACAACTCGATTTTATTGGAGGTCATGCGCGGTTTGCGTCAGCACGGTTACCGGCTGGAGCTGGTGCCGCACGACGACATCAAACTCTTGTCTGAGCGCTCGATTTGCGGCGCGATTGACATTTCGTGCGTGAGTGAAATCATCGACCGCTGGTTTGAGGAGTACAACATCCCCCTGGTGCGGATCAACGGGCTGAGTTGCAACAGCAAAAATATTTACAGCGTCAACTCGCACGGCTATACGGCAATGGATATCGGGGTAAAGCACCTGTTAAAAAAAGGTGCACAAAAAATCTTTTTTCTCTCGGAGGAGACACGGCACAAAGAGCTGGAGCTCTCGTCGCGGCGTTACCCGTACTTTTGCCGGGTGATGGCCGAGCACGGCATTGCCGACCCGGAGAAACTCTGTTACTTTGATACTCATTTGCCGGATTTAAAAAAAGAGATGAAAAATGCCCGTATCGGGTTGCTGGTGGCGGGAGAGATTTACTGGCTGCCTGTCCTGAACAAACTTCAGTCCAAAGGCATCCAGATCAACGAGGACTTGCTGTTTTTGCCGATGGAGTATCCGGGCTTGAGCGACAAAATTTTGCCTCACCAATCGACGATTTCACAAAATTTCCCTTTGCTCGCAGAGCAGGCGATCACGCTTTTGGGTAATCTCTTAAACGAATCCGGGCCGCGCGGCGACCTCAGTGTGCCCTACTTTTTAATCAACCGCAAATAGCGTTTGCCGGGACCTCCGGCGACCGTTAATCGGCGTGGCGCGGGTCTAAAAATTTAATTTTTTTTGGATTTCGAGCTTGCAAAATGGAAAAAAGCATTTATATTATATGCCATATTGTATGTTCCGGCATAGCTCAGCGGTAGAGTAGGTGGCTGTTAACCACTTGGTCCCTGGTTCGAATCCAGGTGCCGGAGCCATTTTTTTTGCCCAAAAAAGGCAAAAAAACATGAAATGGCCATCCTCCGGCCGGCATGAAATGACATGCGTCATGAAATATTACTCCGTAACATGAAATGCGCCGACCGCGCATATTCGGCCATTTTTATATCATGTTTGGCGTGTCCAAACATTTCATGCGACTCTGGCGCTATTTCATGTCGGCATTGCCGACATTTCATTTTTGCATTGATCCGCGGAAAATCTCGCGCCTTGCCCGTCGTCGTTTCTCAGTCACATATTAAAATATGCTCCTTCGCGCCTCCTTGGGAAAAAATCGACCTTGCCTCCCGGCTCAAGGCAAAAACAGGTAACTCACATCACTTGGCTTCCGCAGGTAACGCTTGCGAAGCATGCCCCGGCCGGCTAACGGCGGAAGTCAATCACGTTGCGTGGCCGACAAACACGATCTGTACCAATGGCCACCTGAACGTGAAATCGCCGGTCTCCTTTTCCCAAATTCAAGCGGCATTGGTTACGCTCTGTTACTTAAATTTTCTTACTTCCCGTTCTTCGCTCTTTACATTGCCGGATTATGGTGATATATTGCAGTAAAACAGGGAGGGAATGATGTTTGCGGAAGTTAAATTATTTCAGGTCAAGCCCGAGAAATTTGCGGAGTTTGAGCAATTGATCAAAAGCATCGAGCCGGAAATGCGTTCCCGGTCCGGGTGCGTGAGTCTCCGGCATTTGAAGCGGTTTTATGTTTTGGAGGATTTGACTCCCCGCGAGCTGACCAAAATCGTCAAGTGCGTCAAGTATTACTCCTATTGGGAGTTTGACGGCAAAGAGAGCTACACCGCCGCCATCCAATGGTTTTTTGCCACCCACGCCAAAGCCGTTCAGCGTTTGCTGATCGTCCCCTTTGACATCTCCTGCGGTGAAAATTTATCGTGACGGGCGTTTTCTGCTCCGACTTAAATCAAAGTTATGCTCTACACCGTAAGATACCAGCAGACACCGTATCGATCAACGACTTCGGCACAGCAATCACTCCACGGCAGCGAACCCAAGGGAAACAGTACAGTTCCCGCTTGAGAGAGGATTTGATAGGCGGTTTTTACCTCCTCGGCGCTGTCAAAGGTGATCCCGAGACTCATCGTCGGCCGGGCGTCTTTGAGATTGGAGGCCAGCATGAGTTTGACCAAAGCTTCGTTGCCGGACTCGCTCACTGCAAAGATTTCGCGGCCGTCGCGGCAAAGCTCGGCATGCATCATTGTCCCGTCTGGGTTGGGGACATGAAAGCCTAGGGTGAGGCCAAAGGCATTTTGGTAAAACTGCACCGCTTCGGCCGTATTTTTGATGTATAAAGTCGATCCGAGTTTCATTTTGATCCTTGCTTGATTTGCCAGGCCAAGCCGGTTTCGCCCGGCAATACTTTAGTCATGTCGGGCGAAACTTTTTGTCCGGGGATGGTGGTATATTTAAAATAACAGCGCAGAATGCCGTTTTTTCCCCATGCTTGCGGCGAGGGGTCAAGGGCGTAATCTTGGATGGCTTCATCTTTTTGTCGATGCGGACTGCTGCTGCAGATGGTGCTCTCATTGACAATCGATTGAGTCCAAAGAAAGCGTTGATCCTTTGGCGATAAATCCAGATAAAGAGAAAAAATTTGCTGCGGTTCCGCAAATTGCATCTGGTTGTGAGTTCCTTCCGAAGGTCCGTCGGACGTAATTTTTAGGATGGCAACCGTGTTGCCGCCCGTCGGGTTGGGCAAGTCAATATGGATGATCCCCGGTATATTTTGCAAATTTAAAACATTTTCCGGCAGCTTGCGAGGGACTGGTTTGGATGGCGAAAAAAGCATCGGCAACAGCAGCGCCAAAGCGATGACCGGGAGCAGCAGCCACAAATATTTCCGATATCTTTTATTTATCATTATGCCGGTCCCTCGGGTTTCCATCCATTATTTGAGCAAGCAATGCCATTGCCGATAACATAGCATATCGGTCGGCAAATTGCAATCGAAATATTTGCGCGGGATCGGCAAATCTTTGGTTGTTCAGCCGTGGCGGGCGATGCCGTCACCATTTTGATTGACCGGCAGGGGTTTGCTCTTGATGACCGGCTCGGCGAACGTCAGGCGGATGACCGTGATTTCACCGTAGAGTTGCTCCGCCGGGAGATTGCGGAGCCGCAAAATATCAGGGACTCCGGTCTCATAGATGACAGGGGTGGCGGTGACTTGGAGCGGCCAATCGAGATTGAGGAGCTCCGCTTTGACGGGCAGTGTTGCAAAGCCGTGCAACGAGAGCGTTGAGGAGGCCAGTTGATTTAAGATCACCAGATTCAAAATTTTGCCGCCGCCGGTGCCGAGAATGCCCGGCTCGGTCACGACGCCGTAACAGGGGGAGTCACGGAGGGCGGCGCCGACCCGGCGGTGCCACGCACCGATTTTTTGTAAAATTTGGATGCCCTCGGGCGGCAGCTCGCCCAAGGCATCAGGTCCGACGTTGAGCAAAAAATTTGCTCCGAGCGCCAGATACAAGGCAATTTTGCGCTCCAGCGTCCGCACGGCGAAGTAGTCCTCGTTGCGGCGGTATCCCCAGCTGTTGCAGCCGATGGAGTCGCAGGCTTCGGCCGGCGAAGTAAAGGGCAAGCGCGCCTCCTCCTGAAAGTCGCGCTCGGGGGTGGAGAAATCGCCGCCGTCGTAGCCGCGATTGTTGATCAATACCCCCGGCTGGAGCGACCGGATAAGGGCGTTGGCCGACGAGTCGAGGTGCCCCGGCACATTCATATCCCACCAGAACCCGTGAATTTTGCCGTAATTGGTGCACAATTCACGGATCTGGCGTTTGACAAAGGTCATGTATCCAATCATGTCGTGTCGGGCGGGATCGGTGACAATCTCGTGATGGCGTCCGATATTGGGATAGGCCGGATGGTGCCAGTCGACGCACGAGTAATAAAGCACCAGCGGGAAATCGCGCTTGTGACACTCGTCGGCGAGCATTTTAAGCGTGTCTTTGCCATAGGATGTGCGCATGATGTTAAACTCGGTTTCGGCGGTGTCCCACAAACAAAAGCCGTCGTGATGCTTGACGGTAAACACCAAATATTGCATCCCGGCCGCCTGTGCCGCGTCGAGCCACTTTGCCGGATCAAATTTGACCGGGTTAAACTCGTCAATGAGTTTGACGTACTCCTCCTTGGGTACGCCAAAGCGTTGTTGCTCCTGCTCGTGGATGCCGTGGATGCTGTAAATCCCCCAGTGGATAAAGAGCCCGAAGCGCTTTTGATGAAACCATGTGGTTGAATCGGTCATTTTTACGGAAACTTTCATTAATCTATGGTATGATACGGTTACTCTTTGGCGATGCCGAAGTTGGCGGCGTCGGTGGCGTTGGACCCGGTGCCGAAAAGCATCAGCTGGGTTTTGCGCTCCGCTTTGTCGGGAAAGGGGCCGTTGACCCCGGCGTCAAAGCCGAATTGCGTCATTCGGCCGCCGATCGCCTGCCACGGGATGGTCAAGGTGACGACGTAGTTTTGACCATCGATCATTTTGCCCGCGACCGCAAAGCCGGAAGTGTTGACTTTGTCCTTGAGCTGCGGGCAAAACATCTTGGCCGGACCGTATTTTTCGGTGGGCGGAATCAGCAGAAACTGCCAGACTTTGTCCTGATACGGCGGCGTCCCCGCGCCCTCGGCGGCACTGCGGAAGTCAAAGAAGAGCTCGACACAGGATCCGCCCACGCCCGGCCATGCGGCCGGAGCCTTAAAGAGGGCGTCATGCACCTCCACGGTGACTGTCAAAGCTTCACTATTTGAGCTCAGTTTCACCGCGGCGGAGAGCTCTTTGGGGCCTTGCCACCATTTGGGCTCCATCAAGGCAGCCAATTCCGACGGGCGCCCCATCACGGCCTGATCGACGCGGTCGATTTTGACCCCGGCAAGGTCGTTGATTTTGATCATGCCGCGGACCAGATAGTCGACGCTCTGCAAGTAATCTGTGCCGTCGGGCATGGTGACAGCAAACGGGATCGACACTCTGCGATTGACTGCCGCGCTGTCCAGCGACTGTACCGTAAAGCGCAGCATTTTGCGCTTTTTATCCGCGACGGCGGCGCTCAATTTGGCCGGAGATACCTCAAAACCGGTCACCTTGCCGGGGGTGACGGCGGCCTGCCACTCTTTGCCGAAGCGGTTAAGCAGCGTGATGTCAATCGTGGCGCTTTGATTGTTGAGCTGCTCGATTTTGACTTGCTCGACCGGCGACGGGCGGATCGCCATCCCGGGCTTGGCACTATGCAGATAAACGGTTTGCAAATCGTTAAAGGTCAGGGGGTAAGTGAAAACTCCGTCCGCCCCGGCAACGCCTTGCAGCGTCGAGCGCTGTCCAAAGCTCGTCGTCATGCCCAGCTCTGCGGTTTTGGCCTCGATGATTACGCTCGACGGTGGCGCCTTGGTCCAGATCGCCATCACTTCGCCGCCGTCGACTTTGCCGAAGACGCCCGCCCGGACAAAGCCCGATTGCAGCGCACGGTACGGCTTGCCCTCAAGATCAACCCCGGCAAACTCGTGGGCCATCACGGCGCAGGCCAGTGTCAGCAAATTGGGCGTTTGCTCGCCATTGGATACCGGGCTGATGAGATAAAAGCCGTGATCTTCTTTTTGCCACTCCGCCGGTTTTTTGGGCCAGTTTTGATTCCACCCAAAGAAGACAAAGCCTTTGGCGCCGTTGAGAAAATTGATGACCGCGTTGCGGGTATGGCTGGCGGCGGCGGTGTACTCGTCATTAAACGGCCCCGGCCAGACTTGCGCGGAGGAGAAGCCGGGGGTCTTGGCGGCGATGTGCTTTTTGACCTCATCGGGCGCGATCGGCCGGTCGGGCTCAAACCGCGGGATGCACAAGACACCGCACTCGGAGTTGATAAATTTGCGGATGTTTGGCGGGGTCGCCTTGACTGCGTCCTCGAGCATCTGGGGCATGGCGCAACCGTCGGCCATGTTGGGCGTGGTGTAGGTGTGCCACGAGATGCCGTCGGCATACTTGCCGCCGCCGGCCTCAAACACCTTTTGCATCCACGGCACAAAATTGCAGGTACCGCAAATAATGTAGACAAAGTTGGCCGGATCGGCGGCTTTTAAGTTTTGGTAAACCACTTTGCAGCTTTGGGCATAGTCCCCGACATTGTTGCCGTAGCTGTGATAGGTATTGGGCTCGTTATCGACCTCCCAGAGGCGGACTTTTCCCTGATAGTGTTTGCCCGCGGCGGCGACAAATTTGGCATATTTGGCAAAGTCGGGGCAACCGCCGCGTTTGCCCCACGGCCGGGTTTGCATGTGATCGTACTCTTTGGAGCGGTACCACTCGTTCAACGGATTGGACTGGATGCAGACATAAAGCTCGCGGCGGCCGGCATTGATTTCCCAATCGAGCATCGGATTCCAATTCCACTCAGCCGGATCAATCGCGGGGTCGAGCCCGTAGTTGCCGTCCCAGTCTTTTTCCCAAGCCGGGCCCTGGACATAGCCCCAGTAGAGGTATTTGTGGGCATATCTTAACGGAATCGCTTCCGGCCAGAAGCCGAAAACATTGTTGTCTCCGTCGTGCAAGCCGAAACAGCCGGGCCCTTTGGCGTCGCTGCGAGGACCGATGTACATAAAATTTTGTTTGACGGCAAAGGGGTTGGTCAGGCCGTCGACGGATAAATTCATGTGATAAATATCGTTGGCCAAAGTCATCGGAAATTTGAGCGGCTCGCGCAATTCGCTTCCCGGCGCGAGCTCGACTTGGTACTCCCACGTTTTCGCAATTTGATTGATTTCCGACTTGATGTCGCCGCGGACGGTTACGGTGCGCGGCTCATTGGCGGCGTTGACCAGCTCAAGCATCGGGAAATCGCGCTCACTGGGATCGAGCGAGATCACAAAATTGTCAAAGCCGTACAGCCGCGCCGCCACCGTGCCGGTGTTGTTGACAGTGGTGATTTTGGCGGTATAATCCTTCTCCCAATCCAGCACCAGATTGCCCGCCGGCCCGGTCAGCTTGACTTCATCGACCATCGAGGCGTAAACGGTTAATGTTTGCGGCGAAAAATTGGCCGGGACCGACATGTTTTCAAGCTTTTTCCCATCATAGCTGACGCTCAATTGGTCGCCGGTTTTGGTGAAAAGGAGTTTTTTCCAAACTCCGATCGGAGTGTCTTTTTGGAGCTCCAGGTGTTCGGCACCGCACTCAAGCGAAAGCACGCGCCCTTGGGCGGCGCGGCTCATGGACAAGGTTAGCTCATCGCCGCGGCGGCTTGAGAGCCGCAAAATATTTTTGCTCTGACGGCGCGGGAGCTCGCGGACAAACAGCTCGAGCGACCAGTCGTTTTGCTTAAAATATCCAGCGAAATCGTAGGTGAAACTCACCGTGTCAAAGTTGACGCACTTGGAGTCATTGGCTCCCCCCGCCACCGGCATTGCCGGCGGCACGCGCAAATTGTTGCCGCCCGCAACCGGCAGCAAAGTGTAATCCGCCGCGGCGGCCTGAAGCAGCAAACCAAGCTCAAGGAGAGCAGCCCACAAATATTTTTTCATCATCGTCCCTTATTGCAATCATCATCACCGCGCCGGAGCAAAGGGCCCGGCGCAACTGATTTTGTTGTTATTAACTAGCGCGGTTACTCCGTCTCAAGGACCAGGGTCGGAGCGGATGTTTTGCCGTGCATTTCGCCGAATTTGACGGTGCGGAAGCGCCATGCCTTGTCTGCGTTGGACTCTTTGGCCGAAACTTCCAAACGCAATCCCACCCACTGGCTTTTGGCCTCCTGCGCGGCTTCCAATGCCGGAGTCACATTTAACTCTATGGGCTTGAGCGGTTTGGCGAGCGCTTTGTCGGGGATGCGGATCTGAAGTTTTTCGCCATTGTCGTCACTGAGCTCGATTTTGCCGTTGGCTTCGGGCGCAAGATAATAAAAGACCCAGCACTCCGGGCCGTTGCCCCCCGCAGTTTCCGGGTAGCACCCTTCGGCGCCGTTGGGGGACAAGCGCAATTTGGCCGATTTTACTTTGCCCAAGTTTTCCGGCAGCTGAAACTCAAATACCGCTTTGTTGGTTTTTCCCCAAATTTTACCGGCATTGACTTCCATGCCGTCGGTGCCGCCGGCCATTGCCTCGTCGATCACCCCGTCATTGTCGATATCGGTCAACCGGCCGTTGGCATTGTTGGTAGCGGGTAAAATTTCGACGGTCGCGGCGGTCAATGTGAGCGAGACAGCCAAACCGATGAGTGTGATGAATTTTTTCATGTTTTTTCTCCTTAAAAAATGTTTACCAATAACGAAAACCGATTAATTCATCCGGCCCCCAAGACAATAACTTTGCTTTGAGCTGCCAGTCGGCGTGACCGTCCAGATACAGACAATTAGCCCCCTTGCTGTGACGGCCGTCGGGCTGGGCGTCGGCCCAGGCGCCGACGTTAATGATGTACGCATATTTTTTGTCACAGGTCGAGTCAGCCAAAGTGACGACCTTGGTTGCGTTTTTGAGCAAATAGCCTTTGATTTTGGGCTGGATCGTCTGGTTGGCCGAGTTGCCGGAGCCGTAAAACCCCAACGTGAGATAATTGGCGCCGTACATCATCCAGCCGACGCGGTTGTCCCCGGTTGCCTTGGCACGGTACTCCTCTTTGGTCATCGACCGGCTGGGGCAGCGGAAGGTCAGACTCGGTTTGTCATTGAGACAGTCGACGTACATCGCGTCCGGGTTGCCGCCCAAGGCGTACAATTCGTGCAAAAACGGCGCAAAGTGGTAGCCGTTTCCCTTGGCGTCGATGTTGCTCCCCACAGCGGGAATATAATCTTTGTTGTCATTGCTGTAAAAAGAGGTGAATTGTCCCAAAGTTTTAAGGTTGCCGGAGCACTTGATGCCGCGGGCTTTTTCGCGGGCTTGATTGAGTGCTGGCAGCAGCATGCTGGCCAAAATCGCAATGATTGCGATTACCACCAAAAGCTCTATTAGTGTAAAAACGCTTTTCTTCATAACTCTCCTCCGGTCAATGTTGGTTGATTTATTTTAAGGGGAATTCTTATTTTTCGTTATTCAGCAATTTTTGGAACAAATTCTCGGCCATTTTTTCCAAACTGGTGTCGATGTAATCCACCGGAAACGGGCAAAAGTAGGGCAACTCCAAATTTCGGTGAAACGCGACATAGAGCTCATCCGGGACCTTGATCCCCCGCTCCAAAATCGCCATTGTCGCCCCGCGCGCCGCGTGCTCCGGGTAGACGACCAGCGCGTCGGGCCGCAAGCGTTTGCTTAAAAGCTGTTGCGTGAGTTCATACCCGTGCCGGTCAAAGGAGACATCATCGGTCTTAAGGTCGATCAGCCGGACGCAATCCATTTTGATGTTAATGCCGCGGTCGGTAAATGCACGCAAGATCCAGTTATTTTTGCCGGGACACTCGATCATAGCCGGGGCGATCAGGGCGATCCTCCGGCATTGCCGTTGTTTGAGCGATTCGGCGACTGCGCTGAAATTGCTGGCGCAGTCGCGGTCCACCGCCGGAACGTTATTTTTTTTATGTGGCCCCAATGACACCATGCGGATCGGCAGCCGCTCCAGCCAGCGTTTGGCGACACTGGTGGTGCCAAGGGGGATCAATGCCTGAATTTTACCGGTATTGATGGCATCGGTCAAATTTTGCGGCGGGATATGATCCTCGCTTAACGGCCGGGCATTTTGAAATATCTCGTAATCAATGCCGTGCTGCTCAAGATTTTTGTGGAGAAAAAACAACAATGCGTCCAAATACGTGTACTCGCTTAATGGCAAATGCTTGGTGATAAAAATACCGACCCGGCGCAATTCACTGTTGCGGTCAGCGACATAAATGCCTTTGCCGGTGAATTTCTCAAGGATTCCCTCGTGCATCAAGGCCTCGGTGGCCAGCTGAACCGAAAAATAGTTGGTGTCGAGCATCTCGGCCATCTTGCGCAATGACGGCAGTTTGTCTCCCGGCTTTAAATAGCCGCACACAATTTCCTCGCGCAAAAATGCGGCCAACTGCTGGTTGATGCCGGACTCGTTGGTAAAGTTTAATTGTTCCAGTTTTTCGGTAATTGACATTTATTTTTGCCTATATCGGTTATATCGGTTGCTTTATTATAGCAAACTTTAAAGCAAATGTCAAGCGTTATTGCCGGAAAATATGAAAAAATCGAAAACAATTTTGATCATCAATGGTCGCGGAAGCAAAAAAAGGCCCGCGCGGAAAGGACATTTGCGCGGGCCTCAAAACAGCCGGAGCCGTTTTAATTATGATATGACTCAAGGGGGATTTTCACCGTTTGTCGAAGGAGCCGCCGGTGGGAGAGATGGAGATCTCGCCGCTGCGGGCGGATTTGATTTCCTCGGTGATCCGCTCCGGGGCCATATCTTTGATTTTTTCCATCGGAGTGGTGAGGATAATTTTGTCCTGACGGCCGAAGATGAGCTCAAAAATACCGAGCGGATTCTCCGTCGAGCTGCCCGGCGGGATAAACCGCAAGCCGTACAGATAACTTTGGTCGGAGACCAAAACCTGTTTGTCCTTGGTGCTCTCGATCATGGATTTGATCGGGCTCTCATTGCTTTCGGTCACTTTGGTGACATGCCCGGCAGCATCGTACTCGGTCGTTTTTATCGGAGTGCCGCAGCCGGAGGCAAGCATCAATCCGGCCGCCATCAATGACAGAATCAGCAGTTTTTTCATTTTGTTCCTTTTTGGGGTGTGCAAAGTTGCTCGGCCCGGCGTTGATTGCAGACTTTGTAAGAAACTTTGTGTTTGTCAATTTTGTTGATTTTTTTGAGCAGCACCGCCTGGCCGCGCTCGATGCGTTTGATAAACCAAAACAATGCCGTCAATATGGCGCCGACGGTCGGGACAACGATGCCGGCGATTTTAACAATGCCGTCAATGATTTCCATTGTTTTGCTCCTTGTCCAATGCGTTTTTCCGCCAGGCGGCGCCGCCGAAGAGGCCGAGACCGGCATAGGCGATCACCGCCGTCGACACCTCCAGATTGTCCTCCACGCAAAAGCACAAAAACATCAGATCCGCCTCGTGCCGCGTCCACTCCGCGGGCTGCGTCCGGTAGATGTAATCATGCGCCACCCCGGCCCGTAACGTGCGCGGATCGAGCGCCGGGCTGATTAAGCTCCACAAAAATCGCGGCGTCGAAACCCCGTCCGATTCAAAGTGTGCCGGGATCACAAACGATTTGCCGCGAAAGGTGATCTTGACGGGCTTGAGCAAGGTTACGATGTTGCCGCGCCGGTCGCATTGATGCAAGTCAATATACATTTTGTCCCTCGCTATGCCCAGTTTGGCTCGTAAGCGCCGATGGAGCAATGCGCCGCATCGCGCGGCTTGCCGTCGATGTCCCAGCCGAAACTGAAGCCGTCCTCCCAATATCCCGCCCCGGCCAAAACGGAATCTTGCGGGATCTTGAAATCGCCGTAATCACCAGCAAGGTATTTGTCATTGATCACATTGTTGTCATAAGGCAAATTGCCGACAATCGGGTAGGTCCCCGTATTGGCGAACTTGGTCTCGGAGTTATTGTTTTGGATCAAATAAAAATTTTGGATATCGGCATTGGTCGCGGCATTGGCTGCAAAATTGATGGCAGTGTCGGCGCGGCAATTATAGAGCTTATAATAATAATTGGCAGTATTAAATCTAAATCCAACCAATGTCCCGCTAGTATCTTTATTGTTGAGGCAAACGATATTGACACACTTATTTGCCCCGGCCAAAGTAGTACCGCCGGGAATAACAAAAGCATAAGGCGTTGAGCAATTGATAATAGTGTAATTTTGAATTGAGGTGCCGCTTGTAATATAACAAGCGCTTGCACCACTACAATTAGCAATCAAAAAGTTTTTACAGTTGATATCTGCAAAAGTGCCAGAACCATTACTTGTTCCGCTGCAATTAATTACCTTTGCATTAATGCAATTTGATGCACCATATAAGCCCCCGCCTTGACTGCTTGCTTTGCAATTAAGTGCTAAAATCCCGCTGCAATTTGTCAATGAATTTAATCCGCCACCATTACTTGCACTGCAATTAATAGCAAGCAATTTTTGACTACTTAATATAGAGAAAAAACCACCGCCATCAGCAGTTGCAGTACAATTTATAGCTATCAAGTTTTGACAATAATTACAGGAATAAAATGCCCCGCGAATATTTACACAATCTTGTACAATTAAGTTTTTGGAATAGCAAACATTATAAAAAGCTCCTTGACCGCTTGAGACTCTTGAATTGATAATCGTTAAGCCGTCAACAATTCTATCGTTTATCCCACTCCCAACAATTTTTAATTCTGTCAATTGCGCATCCAAAATAGTTCTGTTAGTAAAGCTGTTTCTTGCACCCCAAGAGTGATCATTTGCTTTAAAACCGCCATAAATTTTAATATTGATTTTAAGGCTTATAAGTCCGGTCACCGGATAACTCCCTTCTTCCATATAAATCACATTTTTGGAGCCGGAAAGCGACGCATGGGCGGCAATAAAGTCGCCCGTGGCGTTGTCCCAGCTTGTGCCGTCACCGGTGGCGCCGGGGCGCATATAGACAATCGTGGAGCCGGTCGGCTCGGGGTCAAGGATAAAACTGGGCATTATTCCCGAATAAGTCAAATCCGAGTAAGACCGGATCGCCCGGATTTTTTGGGCATACAAGTCATACTGATCGGCAGTTGTCACCAAGGTGCCTTTGGCGACAATCGCCTGCCGCTCGGCCTCTTTGATGGCGGCCAGTTTGGTAAGGCCAGTCGAAACATCGGTGACTGTTTCACCCAAGATATTGCTCAGCGATTGATTGATATTGGTGTAATCATTGAGCTCAATGGCGCGGATTGCCGCGGGCAGCTGCGAGCGGGGCATACCGGATACATTGATTCCTTTTTCGCCGACTGCCAAAAAGGCGTCATCGCAGAAGGTTTTGACATCGTTTAAATTATACATTGTTGACTCCTTGTAAAATATTTTCCAGCGCCGCGTCGAGAGCTTCGTCAACCATGCCTCGGATGCCCGGTTCAGTTATCCCGGCAGATGAGGCAATCAAGGCATTGGTTTCGGCTTTGTTGTAAAACTGAATGGGGGTTTCCGGCGCCGGAGTATATCCGACCGCCACCACACCGGCGGCAAAAGCGACCACTCCCGAGGCGATGCACCGGCCGTCGGCGACCGAGCGGATTTCCCAAACTCCGGCAGTTTCACCGCCGGTCTGCACCTTGTGATAAAAGGTTTGATTGTCCATTGTCGGAGTAAACACGAGTTTGCCGTCCGCCGCGGCGGCGGTTGCCGTTACGCAACAAGCCGTCCGCAAATCGCAGCCGGTGTCCGCTCCCAGCAGATATTCGCCGGTCAAACCCTCCGCCTCGTACTCCAGTATGGCGGGACTCGCAAATCTGAGTCTGATTTTTGATTTATCTTTGATTAACATGGTATTCCCTGTATTGTTATTATTTCCCAAGCAAACATCGGTACCGGCGTTATGTCCCCCAAAAATCATCAACATCCGAGGTGACCGAGTTGAGATCATAACAAGCCGATCCGGGCGGCGTTTTTCCGGGGTATGCTTTGTGGGGTACAATGTTTGACTGCAATCCCGATGCGTTGGTGATTTTTCACTCCAACAAAGCCTCGCCGGGATTTTTTTCTTGCGACGTTCCTCGATTGATTTTAGCGTTTTTTTAGATCAGTTTTCCCCTGTCTCCGCCGGGCTGTTGTGCTATTTTTTATAGTGTGTTGCGCGGAAATCTCCTGAGAGACGGGGGTATTATCATTTGCGGTTGCGGTCATATAATTTCACTCAAGAGTCTCATTGCGTAAGATTTCTAGTTACGTTACAGATACTTTTGGGGTATTTTGATCCGGCATCGGGCAATCACTGCCATCGGTTATGCGATGACGATGTTTTTCCCGATTGGATATGATGCCGGACCCCAAATGATATCTTTGATACTGTCAACTATTCATCGGGGAAAAAATTACGCACTTTTATCCGCGGCCTGAATGCTGACAGTCACTGCATAAACCACCAGATTGTTGACCATCGTTTCGTTGGTTGCGGCCACTCCCTTGACGATGCTCAGGTCAACCCCGTAATACGGAAGCACCAAGTCGATCGCCGCCATGGCGGTCAACGCTTTTTCCGGAGAATCATAGTAGCCTAAAAGCTGCATGTCGTAGCGCGGCACTCCGGGTTTTTTCCACGCCGAACGGTTGATGGACAACGCCATGGTGTTTATGGCCTCGGGGGAAAGCCGGTACAAAACCAAGTCGGTACCGTACTCCAACGAGCACAAATCCGCCAAACGGCGTCCGGTTATTTCCAAAAATAAATTGATATCAGTCATATTTTCCCTCAATGTTTGATTGCCGCCGGCTAATTGGACCGTTATGATTTCGGGTTATCTCCTTTGCGGTCCATCCGGCAGCTTTTTTTGTTTTACGCAATTCCCGATTTTCCGGTACATTGGGCTTGCACCGTAAAACTTCGTAATTTGCCTTGTCCGGACCAGAGTCCCGGATTGCGGTCGATTCCGGCCGGTTGGCTTTACGCCCGATAAAGTCAGCCCGCCTGAAAAATATTCACGAAATTTTGTTGATAGAGATATTGTCAACCGTTGACCAATTTTTTATGCGGTTGGGAGAAAATGAGAGGATTAATGGATCGGAGAAAAACGGGGTCGCAAAGACATCGGATGACACTCATTTTGATTTGCCGGGTGTCTTCGTGCTTATATTTTTGACGCAAAATCAGCGTTTGGGGCGAAGGCGTCCGGAGATGATGGGATTGATTAAGGATATGCCGGAGAGCTGAATATTGTTTCAACTGCTTTTCTTTTGGGTGCATTTGACGGCATCGATGGCAATGACCACCATCAGTGCGGCGAGGGCGTCTTGGGGGTTGGGAATGTCGATGGCGTAAGTGTCGGTCCAGTTAAATACTTGTTTGGTGATTACCGCGACCGCACCCTCCGGGGATCGGATTTGATAGTTCCACTGCAGCCAGTCGCCCTCGATTTGCCAGTTGCGGAAGTCCAACGTAAATTTGGGCTTGAAAAAGGTGAATTCTTTGACAATGCTGCCAGCTTCGGCGCCGTCGATGATCAAATCAAACCGCGGGCAAAAAAAGGTCAAAACCCGCTCGCGGATCATGCCGACCTCATTGCCGTTGGCATCATACACCTTAAAGCAGTGTTTCAGCGCCATGACGCCTTTGACGGTAAACATCGTATTTTGGTTTTCGTCATAAATGTCATAGCTGTCGAGCCACGCAAATAACCGCTGTTTGAATAAAAGTTTCATAATCGGCCTGTTATGTAATATTAAAGTCACCGCCCGAGTTCCGGATCAGTCGATAGAGTAAATGTTTTGCCAGTAAAACATATCGCTGCTGCTGCAAGTTTGCAACGGGATTTTGCTCCAATCATAAATATTTTTTGAAAAATACTGTGATCGTCTTGACATCACTGGTTTTTGTGGTATAATATAGTATACATGTATAGTATGGTGATATACCAAAGATTGAGGGAAACACACGGATGAAATCGGAAATCGCTGCGCCGTCACGGTGGACCGCCGGGACTTTGACTTATACTTTGGGCGGGATCGTCGGGCTCTTTTTTTTACTGCTGGCGGGAGATTTCGTTTGGTCATTGCGCGAGCGCTCGGTCGGAGTGATCGCCCAATTGCTGCTCAAGCAGCAGGGCGCTTCCGACTTTTTGGTCGGGCTATATCTGGTGACGCTGCCCGGCATTTTGGGGCTGCTGGTCGGGCCGGTGGTCAGTTACCGCTCGGATCGGCACCGGGGACGGTGGGGACGGCGGATTCCGTATTTGTTTTTTTCGACGCCGGTCGCCTTTGCCGGGATGGTCGGGATGGCGTTTACGCCGTGGCTCGGCGAGCGGCTCTATGCGTGGGGCGAGTGGCAGAGCTTTACGCAAAACCAGCTCATTTTGGCTCTGTTCGGCGTGTCCTGGATGCTCTTTGAGTTCGGCGTTTTTATCGGCAATGCTATTTTTACCGCGCTCATTAATGACGTGGTTCCCAAATCTTTAGTGGGGCGTTTTTTTGGATTGTTCCGCATTGTCAGTCTGGCAACCGGGATTATTTTTAACGCCTGGTTTCTCGGTTATGCCGAAACGCACTATATGATCCTTTTTTTAAGCGTAGGCGTTGTATATGTGACCGGATTTATGCTGATGTGTTTCCGCGTTCGCGAGGGGGAGTACCCGCCGTTGGCGGCGACGGCGACGGAACGTCACTCACCGTTGGGCGCCGCCGTCATTTATTTGCGCGAAAGTTTCAGCATGAGTTATTATCTGGAAATTTTTATCGCCGTCACCTTGGCCATGATCGTGTTTATGCCGGTTAACACCTATTTGATTTTTTTCATCCGCGAGCTCCATATTTCATTGGCTCACTTCGGCAAATATACCGCCATAAGTTATGTGATTTCGATGGTGTTGTCCTATCCTTTAGGGATGCTGGCGGACAAGTATCACCCGCTGCGGTGCGGGATCGCGGTGATGGTCCTTTACGCGGTGAGCTGCATCTGCTCGGGCTTGTGGATTGCGACCGAGACGAGTTTTGCGGTTGCGTTGATTGTACATACCGTGCTGTCAGGCACTTATTTTACCTTGACGGCTTCGCTGCTGTTGCGGTTGTTTCCGCAAACGCGCTTTGCCCAATATCAGTCGGCGCAAGGGATTTTCGGCACTTGCGCGGCGATTACCGTGGTGCCGTTGATCGGCAAACTGATTGACCTCTCGGGCAATTACCGGCTGATTTTTTATGCCGGGTCCGGCCTGGCGTTTCTCACCGCCATTGCACTCTTGCTTTGTTACCGGCGCTTCACCCGGTACGGCGGCCCGGATCACTACGTGCCGCCCGAGCCGCCTGTACAAAATTGCGTCAAATCCGGTGTAAACGCCCCGGAAAAAGAGGAAAATTACCGGAAATAATGATATATTTTCAACGAATTCGCTTGACTTTTGATTTTTTTGAGTCATAATATATACAGGTATACTTTATTGGTATACGAGGAACCATAAAACATGCAAAAAAACGGTTATCAATCGATTTACAAGACACTGCTCGATCAGATCGACGCCCAGCAGTTGGTCCCCGGTGCTCAGATCCCGTCGGAAAAAGAGCTGGTCGGCAACTTCGGCGTCAGCCGGATGACGGTGCGGCGCGCGTTGCTGCGTCTGGAGGAGGACGGCAAGATTTTTCGCCGAACCGGCGTCGGCACTTTTGTCAAGCTGCCGGGGATGCCCGGCGCTGCCGGTGAGGTCCGCGTCAATATCGGCGTCGAGCTGCACCCCGAGTGGGAGTCTCCGCGCGGTTTTGTCACCGATGTGCTGGCCATGACCCAAAAAGCCTGCGCCGAGTGCAACTGCAATTTATTACTGCAGAGCAAAGATGAGCTCTTACGGGGCAATAATGTGGATGCCGCTTTTTTTCTGTTTTCGGATCCGGATGATTTCCCCCGGGTTTCCCAGTTGGCCGCGCACAAGCCGACCTTGCTTCTAAACCGCATCACCGATGACCCCAATTTGGGGTACGTAGCGGTGGATTATGCCGCCGCCTCCGAGCAGATTGTCCGGCGCATGCTGCAAAACGGAGCCAAGCGGATTTTATTTGTCGGCGGCTCGTCGCAAATTAAGGCGTATGCTCCCTACATGCGCGAAATCGGTTACCGCAATGCGCACAAAGCGCTGGGCATCCCGGTGCGCGAAGAGTTGATTATTTCGTGGGAAGACAGCAAAGATTACAAAACCATTGCCCAAAAGATCGCAACCCATCAAGTGGACATCATTTTTTTGAGCTGCGAGTTTTACATGTCGCAAGTATACATGGCCTGCGAGCAGTTTGACGGCAATCCGGTCGTCAAACCGTATGTTTTCAGCTTTGACAGCTTGCAGGACAGCTCGACTTTTTCGTCCCGCTCGGTTTCCTATGGCCGCATCCCGTTTGACGATATGTGCCGCCGCGCCGTCCAGCATCTGGCCGGACGGGTCAGCCGCCGCCAGCCGGCGCAGGCGATCCATGAAATATTCAACATGAGTTACATTATCAACAATTGTCCGTTTTTAATATAAAACCGCAACCGTAAGGAGAGAGGGTTATGACAAGCAAATTTTTTACATTAATTGAATTATTGGTAGTAATTGCCATCATTGCCATTTTGGCGTCGATGCTGCTGCCGGCGTTGAATAAAGCACGCACTGTGGCCTATCGTACCAATTGCGCCAATAACTTGCGGCAGATCGGGACGGCGCACCAGCTTTATGCCGCCGATAACGGCGACTGGCTGGTCCCGGAAATGCGTCTCGACAATACCGGCGCCGAGCTCTATTGGTACTATATTTTTGCCGGCAAGGACGAAAATAACAAGCCTTGCCCGGCCGGCAATTACGGCTTGAGTTACTTTGGGATGAATACGACCAAGGGCACCTTTGTCTGTCCGTCGGAGCCGACCCTCTTCGGTTGGGCAAGCGCCGGAAATTTTCGTCGTACCCACTATGCTTTAAATCAGCTTTGCAACGGATCCGGCAACAGTTGGTTCGGCACCCGCAACGATGCATACTGCCGCAAGTTGAGTTCATTTTCCAAACCGACGATTGTAGTGCAGACCTTTGACAACATTGCCGGGGACAATGCCAAGGGCAGCTGGAACAAGCACGCCGCTTTCCGTCACGGCGGCACCGGCGAATATGCCGACCGTTACAAAATGCCGAACGGCCGTGACAACTTTTTGCCGTTTCGCGGCAGCTCCACTAACGTCCAGTATGTTGACGGCCACGTCGGCACGGCGATGATGGACGATTTGGGCGGCTGGGGCACCGGGACCGGCATGACGCTCTATATGGGGATCGACTTAAACCGCGGCAAAAAATACAATTGACAGGAGTGATTCGATGAAAAGATGGTGGTACGGCGTTGCCGTTATGTTAACAATTTCGGCGGCGTTGACGCTGGGGGCGGCCCCCCGGCAAGTCGCACCGGAGGACATCGCCAAAATCTTTGCGGAAAATCGCCCGGGACACCCCCGGCTGTTTCTCCGCGATTATGCCGAGTTGCAAAAGAGCCGCCAAACTCCGGTTGGCGCGGCGATGGCGGGGCGGGTTTTTTACGATGCCGACAAGATGCTCGGCTACCCGGTGGTGGCGCCCCGGATGACCGGCGACCAGATGCTTTCGTCGTGCCGCAACATTCTTTACCGCATCAATACGTTGGTGATGGCTTACCGTTTGAGCGGCGACCGCCGCTATGCCGACCGGGCGATTGCCGAGATGCGCAATGCCGCCGGTTTCCCGACTTGGAATCCCAAGCATTATCTCGATGTCGCCGAGCTGACGCTGGCGATGTCGATCGGTTATGACTGGCTTTATGATTTGTTGAGTGACGACGACCGCAAAATGTTTGCCGCGGCGATCATCCAAAAGGGGATCGAGCCCTCGTGGGGAAATGTCGGCATTTGGTGGGTCAATGGCACCAATAATTGGAATCAAGTCTGCCATGCCGGGATGACCGCCGGAGCGATTGTCACCTTTGAGGACAATCCGGAGCTCGCGGCTAAAACCATTGCCCGCGCGGTCAACCATCTGCCGACGGCGATGAAAGCGGCTTACGATCCGCACGGCGCATATCCCGAGGGGCCGATTTACTGGAGTTACGGGAGTGAATTTACCGTTGCTTTGCTGGCGATGCTGGAGAGTACTTTCAACACTGATTTTGAGCTCTCGAGCTGTCCCGGCTTCAGCGAAACCGGTGATTTTGTATTGGCGGCACGCGCCCCGAGCGGCAAAGGCTTCAATTATGCCGATGCGGTGCCGTCATTCGGCGTCGATTTAGCGCAGGTCTGGTTGCCGCGCCGTTTCAACCGGCCGGACTGGATGACCGGCTGGACGCAGCAGGAGTTGCTCAATGCCGGGGCGCGGCGTCTCGCTGACGTGAGTCAGGGCGGACCGCGGATGCTGCCTTTGTCCATGATTTTTTTTACCGATTACGGCAAGACGGACAACGTGCCGCCCAAATCGTACTACAGCGGTAGTGACGCGGCTGTGCCGGTGGCGATGTTTCGCTCGGACTGGTCAAACGACGCGGCCTATCTCGGGGTCAAGGCGGGTTCTCCCTCGTGGTCGCACGGCCACATGGATGCGGGCGGTTTTGTTTATGAGGTGGACGGCGTCCGCTGGGCGGCTGACTTGGGGCAGGACAATTACGACCGGTTTTTATCGCGCAAAATGTCGCTTTGGAGTTATGCCCCCGAGTCCGACCGCTGGAATATCTTTCGCATCGGCCCCATGAGCCACAATATTTTGGTCATCGACAATCAATTGCAAATTCCCACCGCCAAGGCGCTGATCAAGGATGTCACGGATCACTCGGCCAAAGTTGATTTGTCGCCGATGTATGAAAATGAAGCCAAGCAAGTCATCCGCTCCTTTACGCTGCAACCCGACCGGAGTCTCGACATCAATGATCGGATCGTCGGTGCCAAGCCGGGAGTGCCGGTCAAGTGGCAAATGTTGCTTCAGGGGGTTGACGCGCAAATTGAGGGCAAAAATATATTGCTCTCCTCCGGCAACAAACAATTGCTCCTTGAGTGCGTTTCTCCGGTTGACGGCACTTGGTCGGTGATTGACACCAAAACCCTGGAGGCCGAGTGGGACAGCCCCAATCCGGGCTGCAAAATGATTATTTTTGAGCAAAAGATTCCCGCCGACGGTACGCTTGACTACACCATGCGCCTCAAGCCGCAACCGGCCAAGGCATTGCCTCCGTCCGAGACCATGACGCTGGGCACCAAGCGTCAACCGCGCGAGGAGGCGGTGCTTGACGCACTGTCGGCGGCCCCCGGCGTCACCGTGTCCGCCGAGATTAAATTGGTGCAAAAATACGCCGATGACAAAGCGTGGAAAAGCGCCGGGATCGGGATTTATCGCGACTCGCAAAATCAGTTTTTGCTGGCCTTTTGTGAATCCCCGGTTGCTGGCGGCAGCCGTCATTTTATCGAGCTTAAGCAGCGCCAAAACAACCAGTGGGAGTCGTTAACGGGGATCAAAAAGACGGAGTTTCGCGCCAATTATCAGTGGCAATACGGCGAACCTTACCGCCTTGAGTTGGCCGTCAGTGCCAATTTGCTGGTCGGCAGTTTGAAATCCGCCGATGGCGCTTTGCTGGCAAAAATCGAAATCCCGGTCATCTCGGATGCGGCGGTCATTACCGGGAGCACCATTCTCTTTACCTCCGGGATTGAAGCTGTCTTCAGCAATCCGGCAATTTTGAAATAGCCGGATTTTACCGGGCAAACATGGTCAAATATTGGAGAAAGTCATCCGCGCTGTTTTTGGGCTTGGCGACCGGGGTGCGGCTCACAATGATAAGGTTATCCTTGGCGAGCGCCCAGACCTTGCCGTTTTGCGCGGCCAAAATTTTGCAGCCGGGGAGCGCATTCAAGACTTGCGCTTGGGAGTCGTCGTCAAAGGCGATGATTTCGGGAGTAAAAAAGGCGTCCAGCGCCGGAATCGCGCCAAGGTCGGTGCGCTGCCCGACATAATAGACGGTCTGCCCCGATCGGATCGCCTGCTCAATGTCGGCGGCATGGTAGCGCGAAAAGGGCGGGTACGGGCAGTTGATGATGACCGCGTTGAATTGCTCCGGCAGGACGTTGGTCGAGCTGTAGTAAATCTTGGACTCTTTGCCCAGCCGGGCGGATTGCGGGATCAGATTTTGCTCGTGATCGTTGACAGCATGATAGCGGGTAGTCCACCACCACCAGGTGAAGCCACCCGGAAACACATAGTTGGCCGGGGTCGCGGCAACTTGATTGCGCGCATTGCTTTCGCGGTCGATCCGGCTGGCCCAAGCGAGTCCCTCGGGGAAGTCATGATAATTGTGATTGAGCCAGAGATTGCCCGGCTTGAGGTCAAAGCCGAAGAAATAAAACCCGCGCACTCCCAGACGCGAGAGCGCATCGGCCATGCCCCGGATTTCGGCTTCGTCTTTAAAAAATTTGGTCTCGCCGTTGCCGACCGCGGCGCTGTGGCCGACTTCGGTTCCGACCTTCCACATGGTGTGACTTGACGCCTCCGCTTCGGCCCGCGAGGCGCCGCCGCCGGTTTCGCCGGGGATCCCCTGATTGAGATAAGTCTCAAAGCCGACGCCGTCATACCCGAGATATTGGTTGCTGACGCTCAGTTTTTCGCCGATCACTCCGACGCTTTTAAAGATGACCGGGACATTGACCATGCTTTTTAAATACATCGCCACTTGGTCGGCCAGCTGCGCGTAAGTAATGCGGATCATCTCCTGGTAATCAATCCACGCCAGCGTCGTTTTTTCGCTCCCGGCAAAGGTTTGACCGTCCTCGGGGTCGAGGTAGTAGACATTGTCCTTGAGCCGCAGCGGGATCAGCCGCGCTGCTTGATCAAAAGAATTGACCGCCAAGCCCCATGCCGTCTGCAATTTTGTCAAGGTTTGATAGCGCTCACGCAAATAAGCGGCAAAGGCGCGGTTGATCGCGGGGGTGTACTGGCGCAAGTTTTCGGTGGCGTTGACCATGTCGGTTTCGTTGCGGATCGGCTCGATCCAAAAGCGCAGATTGCTCCCCCAGTTGATTTTGCCGACCCAGGCGAGACTGTTTTTGAGCTCGGCCATTTCCGTTTCGTCCCAGAGGTTGCCGTGGTGCATATTAGCCTCGATGAGCGGGATCAGAATCACTTGGGTTTGATCGGGCAAGGCGAGTTGGGCGGCAAACGAAATCTCGCGGAGTTTGCCGAAGTCCTGCTGCGTCTCCAAATCAATGATGCCGTGCCGGGTGTCTTTGCCCTCGCGGTCGGCGAAGTTAAAAAAACGGGCCGAAGTTTGCGGCGTGGCCGGATCGACGAGGAGCACGCCCAGGAGTTTCTGCTCTTTGGGGAAACGCGCGGTGATTTTGCCGTTTGCGTAAGTGCCGCGGGTCAGACCGCGGTAGTTGGCCGGAGCGTCGTCGCGGTCGCGGGTGATGAAAAAACTCGGGATTTGCGCCCCGCCGCCGCCGTTGAGCTGGTAGCCGTAATAAATGCCCTCGTTTTGGAGCATGTCCACAAAGGCCTGACGCACCCAGAGCGGCGCCTGAGTGGCAAGATTGAGGTAGACATCGTCGAGGCCGCCCGCTTTGATGGCACGGATGGTGGACAAATCTTTTTGGAGATTGACGGCAATTTGCGCCGGGTCGGTCGAGCGCGAAAACAAGGTGTCGCTGCACCACATCCCTCCGGTCGGAAAATAGCGGACGCCGTCAAAAATGTACTCAAAGTCGTGATTCATGTACCAAACATGGGTGATTTGGTCGCGGTCAGTAAAAAAACCGTAGTTGATCGGTTTGGGCAGAGATTGCGCCTTGCCGTCAAAGCGCGCTTTTTCGGTGATAAAATTGTCGTTGTCGGCGGGCAGTGGTTGAAACCGGATGCTGAAGTCGCGCCCGGCCAGTTTTTGCGTCAACTCGGCGGGGAGCGTGCCGGTGCTTCGGTCGAGTTTTTGGATAAAATATAG
This sequence comes from uncultured Victivallaceae bacterium, assembly GCA_964609825.1. GTDB lineage: Bacteria > Verrucomicrobiota > Lentisphaeria > Victivallales > Victivallaceae > CAZSSH01. The sequence goes on from CAZSSH010000009.1 coordinate 57,197, forward strand.
TTTGCCGCCGGTAAAAAACATAGCCAATACCGGTGACGTCCGGTTTCCGGCAAACGTCAAATGATATTGTCCCCCTTCAAATACGGCGGCGGTCAGTTGGGCCGGGCGCGCGGCCCGACTGGCTGCCGCCGGGATGGTCACGGGAAGTGCAAAAAAAGGGTGCGTCGGCTCATCCGCCGGGACCAGCTCCCCCTGATATTGGCCGGAGCTCAAAAAATCGGGGAGAGTGAGCACATTGGCATTGTCGCCGGGACGCGACAAAACGGTCAATTGGGTCACGGTTTCTCCGGCATAAGTGAGACGGAGCAATGCCGGAAATGCGGGCCCGGACTGGGTATATGAGAGCTCAAGTTTGCGGCCTGCCATTGCGGTTGCCGGGGTGCTCGGAGGGGTAATTTGAGCACTTTTCCAAACTCCGTTTTGAAAGGCGACAATCCCGTCACACATAAAACTCCAGCTTCCCAGCTGGGCGCGCTTGGTGATGCGCAAGGCGAGTTTGTGTTTGCCGGCGGTCAGCTCGACCGTGCCGAGCGAACTCCAGCAAATCGCGTTGGAGATTCCCCACGCGGGCGACCCCGGATTGTTGGCCACTTCGCGCCAGTCGCCGTCATCAAAGCGGAACTCCACCGGTGAGGCATGGGGGCGTTTTTGCGCGATCAGTGCGGCAAAAAAGGTGTACTGGCCGCCTTCGGCGACATCAAACTCGTACTCGGCGGTAAATTCGCCGGTCTCCGGCTGCTTGTCAAGTTTGCGCAAAATCGTACCCGAAAACGAGTCCTCGACCCGCTCTTTGCGAAAATCGCTTTTGACCGCCGTATCGGCCTTGATCCAGAGCGATGCTTTTTGCGGGAAATCTTTTTCGGTTTTGGGGGTGGCGGCGGGGATTTCCGCGGCGGCAAGGGCGAGTACGCCGCCGAGTGTCATCAGCCATATCATTGCTTTGGTCATGGTGTTTCTCCCGATTTTATCGCGTGGGGTTCCAGAGGTTAAACGATTGTCCGCTTTGTCCGAGGCCGGTGGCGTTGTAAAGCCCCTGCGCCGCCGAGTACCAATTAACCACCGCGCCGGTGGTCGCTTTGCTGCTCACATGGCCGTCGAGCCAGGTCACATTGCAGTTGCGGTCATGAAAGGGGGAGGCCAGCGAGTACGTATTGTTGCACCGGGCGTCGGCATAAAAGTACCCGCGCCCGGACGAAATCGCCGCCTCGGCAAAGAGGACGGTGGCGGAGGATTTTTTGGCCCGCGAAATCTGATAGCCGGGCAGGTAATAGCGGTTGTACCCGTAGGTGATGTAGCCGTTGGGGACGTCCGAGGCTTTGATATTGTTGACGTCGTTGGGGCACAGGTAAACCGGGCTCCAGTCAAGATAATTTCCCGCTTTGAGATGCAAAAAATACGGGCAGCTGCTCAAATCCGGCCGATCGCGTTTGCCGTCAAAGAGCCGGCCACCGTAGTCGCCGGTATACATTTGCGTCACCGCTCCAAGTTGTTTCATATTGGCGGAGCATTTGCTCTTTTTGGCGGTTTCACGCGCTTTGTTGAGGGCGGGGAGCAGCATGGAGGCAAGGATGGCGATAATGGCAATAACTACCAATAACTCAATCAATGTAAAAAACTTTTTCATGACGGATCTCCTTATGGGTTGATCAATATTTTCAACATTTACTTTTTGCAGTATGCCAGCGTCTGTCCGGCCAGAAATTCGGGTTCGACCGCTCTTTGAGCCGGCGGAAGACCGGGGTTTTTTTCGCGGGCGAGCACCAGATTGACCGCCTCGATGGCGCGCTGGCGCAAACGGGTGCACACTCTCGCCGGCTCGGGCAAATAAAATTTTGCTTCCTGACTGTCGCCGAAGCAGAGAATTGAAACATCCTCCGGCACCCGCAGTCCCAGTTTGGCGACTCCGGCCGCCACCCCGAGATAAAAGCTCAATGGTGAAATCAAGGCGGTAAACGGAAAGCTGCTGGGTTCAAACTCCTGTAATTTATCGTAAATCACCTGATGCATGAGTTTGAAGCGTGGCGCCTCGAGCTGCAAGGTGACGGTGTCAAAGGTGACGTCGGGGTGGCTTGCTGCAAATTGCGCCAGACACTGATCAAAGCCCGGGTGTGTCAGCTTGAGTTGACCGCCGGAGCGGCTGATTTGCTCAATGCGGGCGATTTTGCGGTGCCCCAAGGTATAAAGTGTCTCCGCCGCCGCGAGGAGCATGGGTGCAAAATTGCTCTCCACCGCGTCAAAATTTTCGTTGCTGTAAGCGTGCCAAAACAACACCGGCTTGTCTTTGCTGCGAAAGCACTCAAGCAACCGCTCCGGCGGCTGCTGCTCGCTGATGGCGATGCAAATGAGACCGTTGGACTCGTCATACAGCGTCGGGATGGCGCGGTCCTCCCACGAGCGGGCATAAATGAGTTTGAGCTGCCAGTTGACCGCCTCGGCCGCCTCGGTGAGATGCATGATTAAATCGGTGATCTCCGGCGCCGACCAAGCGGGAATCACCACGCCAAGCTGTTTGCGCACCTTTTCCTCCGGGATCGAGGCGCAGACAAACGTGCCGATGTTGGGGCGGCGCTCCAAATAATGTTCGTCGACCAGCTGACCGATGACTTTGCGCATGGTCATATAGCTGACGCCGTGATTTTGCGCCATCAGCCGCTCCGACGGCAGGGCAAATTCGCGCGGATAATTGCCGATCTCGATTTCCCGGAGGATCATCTTGCGAATCCGTGCTGCTTTTCCGGTCTGCTGTTTGGGGTCGGTTGCCATGATTGGGTGCTCCATTCGATTGTTCTGCATTAATTATAGCGGATCGCTATCAAAAAGTCAATAGCGATCCGCTATATTTTTTGATTTATTTGCAATTATTTATATTTTCAGGGATAAAAAAGTCAAAATACGCTTGATTTTAAGGATGGAGCGACCTTATATTGTATCAAGCGGGCGGTCAGCGCCCCGCAGCAGCAAGAGAGTTGAGGTAAAAGATGAAACAAGAGCAGTTTTTAAAGGCGATGCAGTTTCGGCACGCCTGCAAGGAATTTGATCCGGCGATGAAGATACCGGCGGCCGAGTTTGAGTTTATTTTGGAGGCGGCGCGCTTGTCGCCGAGCTCATTCGGTTTTGAGCCGTGGCACTTTTTGATCGTGCAAACCCCGGAACTGCGGCAAAAGCTCGTACCTTTGGTCTGGGGCGGACAAAAGCAGATTCCGACCGCGAGCCATCTGGTTATCGCTTTGGTCAAAAAAGGGTATTTTATGCGTTTTGACCGCAAGTACATTGCCGAATTTATGCGCGATGTCCAAAAGCTGCCGCCTGAGATTCAAAAGCTCAAGGGGGATTTTTACCGCAAATTTCAGGAGACTGACTTTGATCTTTTGAGCTCTGACCGGGCGTTGACAGACTGGGCGGCGCATCAGACATATTTGCCGTTGGCCAACATGATGACGGCGGCCGCCTTTATTGGCGTCGACTCTTGCCCGATGGAGGGGTTTGACCGCCAAAAGCTCGATCAATTCGTTGTTGACACGCTCAATATAGACCCGGCGCAGTACTCGGTGGCATATATGGTCGCCTTTGGCTACCGTAAAAACGAGCCCTTTCCCAAAACCCGACAGTCGATTGACAAAATTACCACTTATCTGTAATTTCAGCTTACAATCACCGGGATATGACAGCGCGCCGCCAGATGTCTGCGAAATTCTTCCACATCCTTGGTTTCGGCAAACGTGCCGCCGAGACCGGGCCGGCGGCCGAGACGCGCGAGCTTGGATTCGCCGAGCGGGTGATAGGGCATCAGATTGATTTCCTTGACATGCAAGAGACGGTTGGCGATTTTGGCAAGGTTTTCCGCGTGCGCCAAACGGTCGTTGAGCCCGGGGATGACCGGGCAGCGCAAAATATTGCAGCCGCCCCTGGCATCGATCCACTTGAGATTGTCCAAAATCGGCGTCAGCGGCGCTTGGGTGTACTCCAAGTGCCGCTCCGGGTCGGTCTCTTTGATGTCATAGAGCCACAAATCGACATACGGAAACACCGCCGCCACGGTCTCCCGGCCGGCAAAACCGCAAGTGTCGAGGCAGGTGTGAAAATTTTCCCGCTTGGCCTGTTGCAGCAAAGCAAGCGTAAATTCGCTCTGGGCCAACGGTTCGCCGCCCGAAATCGTCATGCCGCCGCCGGAGTTTTGGTAAAAAACACGGTCTTTGCGGACTTCTGCCATGACCTCCTCCACCGTAGCGCTGCGCGCGATGAGCTCGCGGGCCCCGGAGTAACACTCGCGGGTGCATTGGCCGCACGAAACACAACGCGAGCGGTCAAAACTTCCGGTGGCAAAACAGCCTTGCGGACACACTTTGGCGCAAAAGCCGCAACCGATACATTTGTCGGGCGAAAACGCCAGCTCCGGTTGGAAACTCTGCGACTCCGGGTTGTGGCACCACAAGCAGCGCAGCGGGCAGCCTTTGAGAAACACCGCCGTCCGGATGCCCGGACCGTCGTTGATGGCGAATTTTTTAATGTCAAAAATAATGCCGTTCACCGGTAGGACTCCTCAAGGATTTGCAGTGACTGCGCGGGGGTAAGCATCAGCCGGTCGAGCTTAAAGAGTCCGCCCATCGTTTCCCACGCATTTCGGTTGACGGCGGCAAGGTCACCCGGGCGGATGCCGTAATCGGACATGTTAAGGTCGGCGACGCCGCACATTGTTTGCAATTGCGCCAGAGCTTGAGAAAAGGACGTTTTACCGCTTGCCGCGGCCAGCCGGGAAAATTCCGCCGGGAGTTTGGGCTCATAAAAGGCAAACCACGCTTTTGACACCATGATCAAAGCCGCCCCGTGCGGGACTTCGGGAAACATGCCGCCGATGGCGTGGGCAAGCGAGTGCTCTGAGGTATTGCAGCTGGTTGACTCGGCCATCCCCGAGAGGGTGTTGGCCAAAGCGACATCACTGCGGGCCTCAAGATTTTGGCCGTCTTTGACCGCAAGCGGCAGCGAGCGGCACAAAAGCTCAATGCTCTTTAAGCTGTAAAGCTCGCTCACCGGCGTGGCAATGTTGGCCAAAAAGCACTCCGCGGCGTGAAAAAAGGCGTCAAAGCCCTGAAATGCGGTTAAGTTTGGCGGCACCGTGAGCATCAGCTCCGGGTCAACAATCGCGATCACCGGAAAGGTGAGGTCATAGCCGAAACCGATTTTTTCCTCATTGTGCGTCACCACCGTCCACGGGTCGATTTCCGTCCCGGTTCCGGCGGTGGTGGTCACCGCCACCACCGGCAGCGGCCGATGCTTTACCGCCATTCCTTTGCCGGTGCCGCCGTGGACGTAATCCCAGTAGTCGCCGTCATTGACCGCCATCACCGCAATCGATTTGGCCGAGTCGATCGGGCTGCCGCCGCCCAAACCAAGCACAAAGTCGCAGTTTTCCCGCCGGGCCATGGTCGCCCCCGCCATCACCTGATCTTTGGTCGGGTTGGCCTGAATCCGGTCGTAGACGACGGAAGCGACGCCGTTTTGGCGAAGCAAGGTCTGCATCCGGTCGAGCGTACCGGAGGCGCGGACGGATTTGCCGGATGTGATGACGATCAGCGCCTTTTGGCCGGGCAAAGCGATTTTGCCGAGCTCGTTGAGGGCGCCCGCGCCAAAATAAAGACGGGTCGGGATGTAGTTGCAAAATGATTTCATACAATATTTTCCTTAATTGACTGGGGTGTTTTGTTCGGTCCGTTGCAGCACGGCCAGCCGAAGCTCCGGGCTGAGGCGGTTAAAGTACTCGCTGTAGCCGCCGATGCGGACGATCAACTCGGGATAATCGTCCGGGTTTCGGTACGCTTTTTGCAAGGTTGCGCTGTCGATCAAGGTTGGTTGCAGCTGCAAGCCATCCTGTGCCAAAAATCCTTGCAGCAATGCCTGAAGTTTTGGCCGCTGCCGCGGGTCGGAAGCCAACGTGCGCGCCAAACGGATATTGAGCACCAGAGTGCCGATCCCCAAGTCGGAGGGCAGCTTGGTCACTGAGTTGATGAGTGCGGTCGGCCCGCTGCGGTCGGTTCCCGTCGCCGCCCCTGCCGAGTCGGCCAGCGGCGCGCCGTCGGCCCGGCCGTCGGCGGAAGCACCCACATAGGAGCCGTGAAACGCATACGTAGTAAACATAATGACCGCCGGCAGCGCCGGACCGCCGTGCCGCATCCGGCGGCGGCGGATTTGGCCAAATACATAGCAGGCCAAACGGCGGGCGATGGCATCGACTTTATCCGAATCATTGCCGAATTTGCCGCCGACGCCGGAGATTGCCGCGAGCGTGTTGGCCGCGTCGGTGAGCCCGGCGACGTTGACCACCCCGCCATGGTAGCGCGCGCCGCCCGCGTTGTATTCCAAATTGCGGTCGATGCAATCGTCGATAAAAAGCGTCCGGATGAGTTGCGGCCGGTTGCGCGCGGCAAAGTCGCAATTGGCCTTGACCGCGGCGGCAAGTTCGTCCAAATGGCGGCAGATGTCCCGATGAAAATGTTGCGGCGTGCTGTGATTGAGGATATCCAATAAATTGATGCCCGCCTCAATTGATCCAACATTGGAGCAGCCCTCAAACATGAGCTCGGTGCACCCGCCGAACGCAAAATTTTCCACCCCGGCATCTTTTCCGTAAACGCGGCGGATTCCTTTTTGGTAAGCGGTCAAATTGTAAATTGACGGCGACGGGATTCCCGCCGCCCAGCGATCAAACAAGGCGTCCCAGATTGCCTGCGGCGTCTCCGGGCTGACCAGCAATCCCGAGTTGGGGCGGCGCAATTTTTGTGCATTGAGACAAATCAACGTAAACTCGGGATACTTGCCGCTGTGGATAAAATGCCAACCGTCATGCAGATCCACGGCGCGGTAGAGCTCCTCCACCCACGCATGGGCATCACCTTCGCCATGGTAATACTCGCCCATATAGTCGTCAAAGCGCCCTGCCGAGTCATACGAGTCGAGGGCAAAAAAGAAATTGAAACTTCGCATGGCGCTCCGGAAATCCCGCGCCGGATGATTGATGCAGCGCGCGATGTCGCCCGGGGCGCGGCGCAAAAAGGAAGAAATGCCGGCCAACGTGTCAGTGAGCGCCTTTTTTAGCGGCGAATGCGGCATCGCCGCCACCCGCTGGCGGTATGCGGTCAAACCCTCGCGCAAAAGGCGGCGATAGTTGAGAATACTGTGAGTAAAACCGTTGCCGCCGATGGCGTAGCGCGGCATGATCAAGTTGGTCTGCCGGTAGTTGAGCTCGGCAAGGATGCTCTCCAGCAGATTTTTCTCAAAGGGGTCGGACAGTTGCGCCGTGCCCCATTGCCGCAAGCCGCTGATGTCGGCGGTGAAACTCGCCGAATAATGAAACAACACAAAGCGTCCGGCCAGACGCCAGATGTCGCTCTCCGGCGCCGGGTAAAGCTTCGAGGTATCCGGCGGCATAACGGCATGCTCAAAATAGCGGCGTAACCCTCGCCCGTAGCGCTCGACGGCGGAAGCATTTTCCTCCTCAAACATTCCGGCGGCCAGTGGTTCGCCGAGGCGGTAGAGTATTTCAGCTTTGCGGTTCATTTCTCCATCTTCCTTTCAATGCTCGGTACGGTCAATTATCTGCTGCTGCTCGAGGGACGACAACGCGACAAAAAACTCGGAGAAGCCGGTTTTGCGGATCAGCAGCGTCCGGTATTTTTCGGGGTGTTTCCGCGCTTCCTCCAAGGTGCGGCGGTCGGCGACGGTAAACCCGAGGTGAATACCGCCGGACTCGAAATAACTTTGCAGCAGCGCCGCCAATTGTTCGGAGGTCGGACGGCAGCTGAATTTGAGGTTGAGCCCGCCGCAAATCGTGCGACGGAGGGGCAATGCGGCGACACTGCCGAGCAGCGCGGTGGGTCCCTGACGGTCGGCGCCGTAGGTCGGAGACTGGTTTTCGCTCACGGTTTCGCCGCTGCGCCGGCCGTCCGGCGTCGCGCCGATGACGGCGCCTTGCGCCACATGGCAAAACAGCGAATAAAACGACGGCATGGCGATGAATCCCTCGCGGCGGCCGACCTCCTCAAAGGCGTCAAGCAAAACATTGGCGGCGGCGGCCGCATAACGGTCCGCCCGGGCGTCACCGTTGCCGAACTTGGGAAAGGAGTTCACGATTTCGCGTTGCAAATTTTCATATCCGGCAAAATCGGCCGCCAATATCTCCAAAATCTGCGAATAAGAGTATCTTTTCAGCAACAAATCGACGGCGATCAAACTGTCCGCCATGTTGGCGATCCCCGAAAACATCCGGTGCTGCCAGCGGTAATTTTCCGCCCCCTGACGGTAAATGTCGCGGCCGCTTTGGATGCAGCTCTCAAAAAAGATCGACTCCAACCGGAAACACCATGTTTCCGAATAAATATCCGTCCGCCGTTCGCGCGTATCTTTGAGCATCGCGTTGCAGGCGATCCGGCGGAGTTGCGGCAAAATTTCGGTTGGATTTTTGGCGGCAAACAACGCCTGATGAAACCAGGCGAGCGAGTTATCAAAAATATCAATCCGGCTCATAATGTTGTAAAGACGGCCCGGGATATCCACCCGGTTGCAGGCGGTAAACCCGTAGTCGGCGGCATCGGCGGCCAAAATACCGCAGTCGAGGAGTTTGTTTTGGATTAGACCGTCGTTGAAAAAATTCGCCTGCGGCCCGATTCGCCGGGCGGCTTCGCCCGCCAGCGCAAAATCGTCGCGGAGCCGGAAATTCAAGATCGGCTGCGGCAAATCCACCATCGCCGCCGCCTCGACCATCAAACGGGAAATCCGGTTAAATTCCGGCCCCAGCACCAGATATTGTTTGCTGGAGGTGGATGGCGTCGGCTTGACCTGATAATTGTCGGTGGCGGTCCCGGTGATTTCGTTAAATTTGAGCAAAAACATGGCCAGCAGCTCTCTCGCCTCATCCTCTGGCGGGAGCTCGTAACGTTGCAGATATTGGTCGATCCGACCCGGCGCAAAATCGCGCGCGCCGCAGACGGTGCTCATGATAAATTGCATCATCCAGACCGACTGCAAGGCCGAATAAAAATCATAGGCCCCGCGGTACGGCACCTGACGCAGCGCCGCGGCCATTGCCGGTTTGCCCGCTGCCATGGCGGCCATAGCATAACGTTCGCCGAAGCGGCGGATGGCGTCAATACAGCCCAGTGCCTGACGCTCAAAGTAGCGGGTCTCGGCAGTGTCGATCCGCCGGGCGTGGTGCGAAATTTCGTCGGCGATTCCGGCGAGGCCGATGCTTAAAATTTTGGCCATCGGCAAGGTGATATGCCCCTCGCTGGTGAGACCGGCACGCGAAAACCCTTCGGGGTGCGGCCAGCGCCCCTCCAGCATCCGCCCGGCAAAAACATCATCCGGGTCAACCGGTACGGAGAGGTGATCCATGAGCAAAGTGAACTCAAAAAGATACCGCTCCTCCGGCGACAGGGCCAACGTCTCCGCAGCGTGATCGCGCAACAATGTCTCACGCTCAATAAAGCACGCCTCATTGTCTCCGTCCAGAATTTTTTGGCGTAACCGGTTGATGGCGGCGGTATCCATAATCACCCTTTGGGTATTTTTGTATAGATGTCACCGGTATAACCGATGGCTTGGGCAATCTGTTGGGCGCACTCGCGGACTTGGCGGCAGCGCTCCGGCAACTCTTTGGGGTCAAAGCGCACCGAGAGCCCGGTAATGCCGACGGCTGCGACGATTTTGCCAGCGGCGTTAAACACCGGCGAACCGATGCAGTAGCTGCCCTCGACGTACTCGTCAAACTCGGTGGCCACCAAGGTTTTTTGAATTTGACCGAGCTCTTTTTGCAGCGCCGGTACTTGGGTGACTGTGTGGCGGGTCAATTGCTTTAACGGCGCGTTGAGGATCGCCGTTTGTTCGGCCTCCGGCAAAAACGCCAGGACTGCCTTGCCGAACGCGTTACCGTGATAATACACCCGGATGCCCGGCGTCACCGCCAAAAAATACTCTTCGCGCGGCGGCACAAAGTCGAGTTGCAGCATCCGGTCCCCGGCAGGAAGCTGGATTTGTGCCCCCTCTCCGGTCGCCGCCGCCAGTCTCTCCAGCAACGGACGCGATTGTTTATGAAGATCAAAACTGTTTTGAAGCCGCATCCCCAGCGAAAACAATTGTGCGGTGAGCTCATACTGCCCGGCGTCGTTACGGATGACATATTTTTTGTCCTGCAACACATTGAGAATCCGAAATGTGAGGTTGGCGCTCAAATCAAGCTGCCGGGCAAGTTCGGTGGGGCCGCGCGGCCCAGGCGTTGCGGCCATAAACTCCAAGACCTCGAGGATGGCCTCGGCGGCCGGAGCATTGTAGCGTTTTTCCATTATTATATTTTATCCTTAAAATTTTGTTCTATATTTAAAATATAATTGCCGTGATGTTTTTCAAGTGAATTGCTGAAAAAAAGTGAAAAAAATTGTCGAACCGGGCAGCGGACACAATTTATTACCTTTTTCTGCGTCTTTTTTAGCAATGTGTAGTGATATTTACGCAAATGAGGTATGGTTATGGTAAAATTATCGTCGGTAAGCAATTGGAAATGGGTGGTTTTCATTTACGTCGTTTTAGGGCTTTTGTGCTTTTCGCTGTTGGCTGCGGATGATCCGCCGGGGCCGCCGCCGGGTGGCAAAGACGGCAAGGACAAGCGTGAGAACCCCCCGGGCGGCCAAGGCGACAAACCTAAAACGACCGGGACAGCCGTCCGGGAAATCGACGGCAAAACTGCCAAAACCATTGTTTCCGAGGCCAAGCTTGACCTAAAAGCGACCGCAGCCAGCCAAACTGCGTTGCGGGTCAAAAACGGCGGGCAATTGACGATCAATGAGTTGATTGTGACTAAAACCGGGGATACCGCAAGCGACGAGGAGTCCAATTTTTTCTCCTTAAATGCGGCGGTGGCGGCCTGGCCCGACTCCAAACTGGTGATTAATGGCGGCCGCATCACCACCGATGCCAACGGCGCCAATGCGATTTTTGCCTGGGGCGGCAAATCCCATGTCTCAGTTAAGAACCTTAAAATCGAGACCACCGAGGACTCCTCGCGCGGCTTGGATGCCACCTTTGGCGGCACTATTGAGGGCGAAAATCTGACCATCTCGACCAAAGGGGCTCATTGTGCCGCGCTGGCGACCGATCGCGGCGAGGGCACAGTCAAGGTAAAAAAAGTGACGGCCACGACCGCGGGCGACGGCTCGCCGGGGATTTACTCCACTGGCAATATTCAGGCTGCGGACAGCACCTTTGAGGCCGCCGGTGCCGAAGCGGCGGTCATTGAGGGCAAAAACTCGATTGCGCTCAATAATTGCGAGTTGACGGGCAACAAGCGCTGCGGCGTGATGCTTTACCAGAGTTTCTCCGGTGACGCCGGGACCGGCACGAGCGTCTTTGAGATGACCGGCGGGAGTTTGAGCGCCAACAAGGGGCCCGTGTTTTTCATCACCAACACCAAGGCCAAAATCAAGCTCAACAATGTGAAAGTTGCAGCCAAGGATGACGTTTTGCTCTCGGCCGGGGTGGACCGCTGGGGGCGCAAAGGGCGCAACGGCGGACATGTGACCATGACTGCTGAGGAGCAAACATTGGCAGGTAATATTGAGGTCAATCAAATCAGCAGCGTTGCGCTTGCTCTCGGCAAGGCAACCGCGTTTACCGGTGCGGTCAACCCTGCCGCCACCGCCGGTAAAGTTGAGCTCACTCTTAACGAAGGGAGCACATGGATGGTCACCGCCGACTCGAGTGTGGACAATCTTGACGGGGCAACGACGGTACCGGCGCTCACCGGGCGCATCAAAAGCGGCGGGCATACGGTTTATTACCGCAGCAAGAGCGGTCTCTTTAAGGACGGCAAAACTTATGATCTTGATGACGGCGGCAAGCTGATTTACAAGGAAGCGCCCAAGGTCGAAAAAAGCTCGGACAAGGACGCCGATGACGAGCGCGATCCCAACGGTCCTCCGGGCGGCGGCAACCGTCTTCCCGGCCCGCCTCCGGGCGGCGGGGGGCCCAAACGAGGCAACCAGATTTGACATCTCCCAAGGTGGGCGGTGTTTGGCAGCGATGTCAAACGCCGCTTTTTTGTATGCGGGCAATTGACAAGGATGAAAGGTGAGGCTATATTGAGCTTGGAGATGTCAGAATTTATGGTGGTAAAATGGATTTGGCCGGAGTAGCAATGTTGGTTTGGGCGGGGTTGACCGCTCTTTATGTGATTTTGACTGTGCGGCAGGCGCGGTATTACTGGCGTTATTTGGTGTTGACCGTCTGGGGGACGATGACGGTGGCGGGCGGAATTTTCGCCGGGCGTTTTTTGGGTTATTTTTGCCCGGAGCTGCCGGTGGTGACGCGGGAGTATTTTTACCGGCAGTTGGTCAATTGCATCAATGCGTCAACCGATTTTGCCGGAGCGCTGCAAATGATGGAGCAAAAAATAGCCGCCAAAGAATTTTCCGGCTTCTTTAAAGCATGCGCACCGACGGCTCCGGTGATCCTTTGCTATCTGGCCGTCGCATTTTTTTTGGCGGCGGTCGGCGCGGAGTTTATGCGCGCCAAAAAGCTTAAAGTTACTTTGATCCTGTGCTTGACCATGACCGCGGTCGGGATGGTAAGTTTGTATCAGGGGATCAAAATCAATTATTTTTTATCCCGCAACATTGCCTGGCGCAATTATTTGGAGGAGGTCGAGATGCTGCGCGATTTCGCCGACCGTCCGGCTCCGGCGTTGGGGCAGCTGGAGATTGCCGCTATCGTCAGCGAGTATTATCATACGATCAAACGGATGCGCCACCGCGAGCCCAAAAACGTTTTGATCCAAAAATTGTGGCCGGAGGCAGAGTAGCGGAGAATTACAAACGCTCAAAAACAGATGATGGCAACAGTTTGAGCAGCAACCCGACCAGTCGCCAGCGCCCGGTAACGTAAAGGTAACGGCGATGGTATGACAACCCCTTAATAATGCATTGGGCCGCGGTGGCGGCGGAGCACATCCAAAAGTATTTCCCGCCTTTGGCCATCGCGGTGTCGACGTAACCGGGCAGGATGGTTACAATTTTTATTCCCGGGGTTTGGCGGCGGCTTTTGCGGGACAAACCTTCCAGATAATTAATTTGATACGCTTTGCTGGCCGAGTAGCCGCTGTCATCCTCAAACCCGCGCAATCCGCCCGCCGAGGCGATGGCGGCCAAAGTTCCTTGCGGTTGCGCTGCCAGTTTTCGATAGCTCAAGTTGATGATTTCGGTAAAGCCGCTGACATTGACAGCCAAGGTTTCATTGCAGAGTTGCCAGTCGAGGTCGGGGTTTATTTCGCCGTAACCGGCACAGTGGATGATCAGATCGGCGCGGTCAAATTTGGACAGCAAATCCATATATTGCCTGGCCCGGTCGGTCGCAGCAAGATCCAGCATGGCAATTTCGCATTGAGATGGGATTTGCGCGGCTATTTCCGCTAAAAGTGTTGTCCGCCGGGCGGTCAGACCAAGTCGGACATGCGGATTTTGTCCGTATTGCAGTGCCAATTGGCGGCCAATTCCCGAAGAGGCGCCGACGATGATGATATTTTGAAATGTTTTCATGATCTATAATATAATACAGAATTTGGCCGTCGGCAAATAAAAAATGATATCAACCGGATTGATTGCATAAAATTGTCCGAATTTTGAATAATTTAAATATTATTCGTCAATCGTTCGTAAAAATTGCCCTTGATGCATTGCTTCGAATTATTGGTAATGCTATTGTAAATATTAAAAAATATTTACGGAGAAGTGACTGTGAAATATATTCTTGACTGTCTGGAGGATGAGGCCGCGCAGTGTTGCCGCCGGGAGTGGCGGCCGTTATTGACGTATGTCGCCCGGTTGCACGGGCGGAGCACTCATGCGCCGCGTTATCCCTTGCGTTACCCGTGGGAGGAGATCGGGCCGGGGTATCGTTTTGCACCCGCTTTCGGCCACTGGGATATTGTGTTGGCGGCGCTGGACTCGATCATCGCCGAGCCGGAGCATGCGCGCAACCAAATCCGCAATCTCTTAAGCTTGCAGCTCAACAGCGGGCTGATTGGCGGCACCGTCTGGATGAGTCAGCATGCCCCCGACACCAATTTATACAATTTCCCGCCGGTGTGGGTGCATGCGGTGGAGGAGTTTTGCAACATTCACCATGACTACCGGTTTGCCGCCGAGTGTCTGGAGTATTTAGAGCGGCAGACTTTGTGGTTTGAGCGCAAGCGGCGGGCCAAAAACGGCGGCTTTCGCTACACCGATCTGGCGGCGGAGACCTTTGAGAGCGGGATTGACGAGGGCGCGCGCTTCATCGGCGACTTTGATGCGGATTCGGCATTTATCGACGCATCTTGTCAAATGCTCTGGCTTTATGACACGGCGGCGGCGTGGAAAACACGGCTGGGGATGGATGCCGCCAGCGAATCCGCCAAAGCCGTCGAGTTACGCCAATGGATTCAAAACAATTTATACAATGACCGAACTGGATTTTTTCACGACGAGTGGCATATTGCCGATCCCGAGGCGGGCGGCTGGGGCTTTGACGGGATTTGGGCGCTGGTGACCGGCGCGGCAAGCCCGGATCAGGCGGCGCGGGTCATTGACGAAAACTTGCTCAACGTTGACCGCTTTTTGACCGTCCACCCGCTCCCGTCCGTCAAGGTCGGCGACCCGTTGTTTGAGCTCCGGATGTGGCGCGGTCCGACATGGAACAGCATGACCTATTTTGCCGCCCACGGGTGCGTGCGCTACGGTCGACCCGACGCCGCGGCGGTGCTGCTCGAGCGGGCGATGGACGGTACCTTGCGCCAGTTTGAGCGCACCGGCAAAATCTGGGAGTTTTACGACCCCTTCGGCGGTCCGGCTGAAACCTTGGAGCGCAAACCCGAGAACGCCCCCGGCTTTGGTCCCTCGCCGGATTATCTCGGGCACAACCCCTTGCTGGCGATGGCCCGATTGTGGCAACAGTGCGTTAAAGCGTAAAAAAAAACCGGTCATGCGGCCGGGTTTGGTTTTTTTGACTTGCTGTGACTTCAGGGATTTGAAAATCAGTCGATGGCGATCATGACGTTGGATGCCTTGATGATCGCGTAGGCTTCTTTGCCGACTTTGAGACCGAGGGCTTCCGCGGAGTCTTTGGTAATCACGGAGACGAGCTTGATCCCGTTGACGTCCAGGATTACTTCCGAATTGACCATCCCCTCTTTGATTTCGACGATTTTGCCTTTGATGGTGTTTCTTGCACTGATTTTCATGATGATGACTCCTCGATTTTCCGGTAATTTGGGTTTACGTCTGATTCCGCTCCCTTTGTGGGCTAATATAGATCGATCTTTGGCGATTGCAAGCATTTAAATAATGTTTTTTGAAAAAAATTGCAAAATTTTATATTTTCTCTTTTTGTCGGGAGATTTTTTTACAAAATTGGTAATTGTTTTGGTTTCGTCATTATTTTGAGGTCAATGACAATAGAGAGCAAAACACTGCAAATATTGAGGAAGAGCAAACTCGGGAGTGCGTTATATTAATAACAAAACCAGAGAGGATGCGATCATGAAATTCGACAAACAATCGTGGATCAACGAGGTGTTGACCAACCCCCGCCGCAAAACCGTCCCGGTAATGACTTCTCCGGGAGCCGAATTGATCCATGCCAAGCCGCGCGAAGTGTTTCAAAACGGCGAGTTGCAGTTTCGCTGCATCGAGGCTCTCGGCAAGGCCGCGCCGGTGGACATGCAAGTAACGTTTATGGATCTCTCCATCGAGGCCGAGGCTTTCGGAAGTGAAATTGCTTTTTCCGATTATGAAAATCCGACCGTTGCCAAGCCCTTGGTCAGCAATCTGGCCGAAATCGAGGCGCTGGCGATTCCGCATCCCGGCGCCAAACGCACCGCCGAGGTTTTGAAATGCGCCGCGCTTTGCGCCCAAAAGCTGGATCGCTTTACCTTGGGAGGCATGATCGGCCCCTATTCACTGGCCGGGCGTCTGTTTGACATGACCGAGATGATGATTTTGGCCGCGACCGAGCCCGACACCGCACATGCGCTGTTGGCCAAAACGGCCGCGTTTCTCCGCAGCTACGCGCAAGCTCTCAAGTCAACCGGCGTCGCCGGGATTTTAATCGCCGAGCCGGCCGCCGGGTTGCTGTCGCCTGAGATGTGTCGGGAGTTTGCCGCCGATTACATCAAAACCATTGTTGATGCCGTGAAAGATGAGTCTTTTATGGTGATTCTGCACAATTGCGGCAAGACCGAGAAACAGGTCGGGGCCTTGCTCTCCACCGGCGCCGACGCGCTGCATGTCGGCAACGCGGTGGATATCGTGGACATTTTACGGCAAGTCCCTGCGACTACTCCGGTGATGGGCAACCTTGACCCGGTGAGTGTCTTTAAAACCTTATCCCCCGAGGAAGTCTATCAAAAGACACTTGCCTTATTGGAGCGTACTAAAATATTTCCCAACTATGTTTTATCCAGCGGCTGCGATCTCCCCCCCGCCGTCCCGATTGCCAATGTCCGCGCTTTTTTGCAGGCGAGTCAGGATTACAATCATCGCGTGGGCAATGCCTGATGATACTTGTTTGCCGCGGGTCGATATGTTGTCGGCCCGCTTTTTTTGTTTTTCCAAATCATGGTTTTCGCGTGAAATATTTGTTGCCGGGAGGGTTATCGTAAAATTAATGATTGTAAAAAAATAAGCCGTAAAATCCTTCGGGTATTGCTTTTTGCAAAAAATATAGTATAGTATATATAAAGAAAAGTGCCATTTTTGTAAAAAATTGTCTGTTTCCCGCGTGTCCCTTTGCTAGGGGCATGCAACGGTAAATTTGATAAAAGCGTCGGTTGCTCCGGCAAAATGCCTGCAATGTTTCGCCGGGCGGCAAATGATCTTGGCACTGGCGGAGTTTTAATTGGATGTAAACCGGCGGAGGATTGCCGATGATCGATAAAATTTTCAGAAGACGTCGTCAGCCCAACTCAGCGGTAGAGCATCACGGTTTTTTCGGGCGTCGGCTGCCTTCCCGGCATTTTGTCAATCAATCGGCTTTTTTGTTGCGTCGGCGATTTATCATTTTATCAATCATTGCAATTGTATTTGCCGGAGTTTTACTCTCATGGGGTATCGTCCGGTGGGCTGATCAGGATTTGGCCAATAACCTTTTACGCCAGACCGAGCTGGTCGCTCGCACGCTGGATGTTGATACAATTAAGCAACTTCACGGGGACCGCGGCGATCTCAATTTGCCCGCTTATGATGATATCAGGGCGCGGATCAGTGTTCTCCGTCAGGCCGAAAACGCGCGCTATGTTTATTTGATGGGGCGCCGTCCCGCTCCCGGCGGCACACCGTCGATGGAAGTATTTTTTTATGCCGACACCCAAAATGAGAGCAAGGAAGCACTGCCGATTGCCCAGCCAGGCGATATATATCATGAAGCCTCGTCGGATTTGTATGCGATTTTTGACAATCATCTGCCTTTTATCGAGGGGCCGCTTCCTGATCAGTGGGGCGTTTGGGTGACTGTATTTGCGCCGGTGATTGACCCGGAAAATGGCCGGACCATTGCTGTTTTAGGGATGGATGTCAGCGCCGATGACTGGCGTTGGCGGGTGGCCGGACGAGCGGCATTGCCAACGGCGTTGCTGATGTTGCTGTTGATCGGCTCAAGCACGCTGCTGATCTCTATTCGCAACCGCGAGTTTACCGATCACCCGGTGCTGCGGCGGTTGCTCCCGCCGTTGATGACGATGCTGATTTTGCTGATCGGCGGCGGTTTTGCTCTTTTGTGGTGGCAGTATCGCATGCATATGAATGAGCGCATCGCCTTTGCCAAAGAAAACATCCAAACTGCCTTTCGCGAGGATTTGGCATTTGAAACCGCGGAGATCAACAAACATCTCAACACGGTCGCCACGGATCAGCGGGTGATATCGGCGTTGTCGGTCGGCGATACCAAACGGCTGCAAAACAACTTTGAGCGATTGTTTCAGGACCTCAAATTGAGTCACTTTTTATTTTATGACCGCAATCGCGTCTGTATTATGCGTATGCATTGTCCGGATTTTAAAGGTGATGTCATCAATCGTTTTACCTTGATGGAGGCCGAGCGGACCGGCAAGGTGATTTCCGGGTTGGAGATCGGCAAGATCGGCACTTTGACGTTACGCAGTGTCCAACCGGTGTATCAGGATGGTAAAATCATCGGTTTTGTCGAATTCGGCAAAGAGATTGAGCATATCCTCGGCAAAGCACATTTGAGGATTGATTCGCAGTTGGCGGTGGTGGTGCACAAGCAGCACCTTGAGCGCAAGCAGTGGGAAGAGGCAATGCGTCTTTTGGGACACGATGCCGAGTGGGATTTGCTGCCGGACAGCGTGGTAATCTTTTCTTCGCAAAAGCGCATTCCGCAACCGTTTTTATCATTGGTCAACCATAATCCAAAAACCGGGCATGGCGATGACCAGAGCGAGGATGTCGCCTATGACGGCAAGGATTGGCGTTTCGTTGCCACGCCGATTTTGGATGTTACCGGCAAGCCGGTCGGCTGTCTTTTGATGATGACTGACATTACGGTCGAAAAAGCGGCATTTCTGCGAATTTTGTTGCTGGCCGGGTTTGGGGGCGGAATTTTGCTGGTGATGATTTCGGGATTTGTATTTATTTTGCTCCGGCGTACCGATGCCGGGATCCTGGCCCGTCAGGCGGCGTTGCAGGAGAGCGAGGAGCGGCTGACCGCAACATTGCGTTCCATCGGGGACGGGGTGATTTCGTGCGACAAAGACGGCATGGTGACCGGTCTTAATGTTGTCTCGGAGAAATTGACCGGCTGGACCAGCAGCGAGGCGTACGGTCGCTCCATTCAGCAAGTGTTTCACATTGTCAATGCCCAGACCCGGGCGCCGGCGGTCAACCCCGTGGACCGGGCGCTGGCCGAGGGCGTCATCGTCGGCTTGGCCAATCATACTGTATTGATTGCCCGCGACGGCACCGAGTATCAGATTGCCGACAGTTGTGCGCCGATCCGCGATATGCTGGGCCGGGTCATTGGGGCAGTGCTGGTCTTTCGGGATGTTACCGATGAGTATGCCCGGCGCGACCAATTGCGCCGGAGTCTGGAGCAGTACCGGCTTTTGTCCGAGCATGCGATCTCGGCGATCATCGTCCATGAGATTCTTTTTGACAGGCACGGCGAGGCTGCGGATTTTGTGTTTCAGAGCGTCAACCCGGCGTTTGAAAAATACTTCTCCATGTCCGCTGCTGAGGTAATTGGCCGTAAAATCAGCGAATTGATGCCTGGGATCGAAAAAACCCAGGTATTGACCATTTATGGCAAAGTGGCGCGGACCGGCGAGCCGGTCAGTTTTGATCAATATTGGCCCAGTATCAACCGCTATTTTTCGATTAAGGTTTACCAGCTCGGGCCGGGGCTGATTGCTTCGGTACTGGATGACATTACCGAGCATGAGGAAAATGAGAAGTTCCGCCGCCTCTCCGGCAGCGTTCTGCAGATCCTCAACGAAAACGTGGATTTCCAAAATTCCATCCAACGGGTATTGCTGGCCATTCGTCAAATTGTTCATTGCGATGCCATCGGGATGCGCCTCGAGTTTAACGGCGATTACCCGTATTATGCCCAGGACGGCTTCCCACCCGAATTTTTGAAGCGCGAAAATTTGCTGGTGGCGCGCTGTTCCGCCGGCGGTATTTGCCGCAATGCCGATGGGACTCCGGCGGCGGAATGCATCTGCGGTTTGGTAGTCAACGGCAAAACCGATCCGTCGAGTCCGCTCTTTACCCCGATGGGAAGTTGCTGGACCAACAACTCTTTTGCGTTGCTTGATTTGCCGCCGGAGCTTGATCCGCGGCTCAATCCGCGCAATACTTGTATGAAGTTCGGCTACGGCTCGGTGATGCTGATCCCGATCCGTGAAAGAAACCGCATTGTCGGACTGCTGCAGCTCAACGCCCGGATGAAGGACAGCTTTACTTTAAATGAAGTCAATGCTCTTGAGGATATTTCCGCCCACATCGGTGAAGCTTTGATGCGAAAACACGCCGAAGAAGAGATCAAAAAGAGCGAAGAAAAGTACCGGATGCTGTTTGAAAACATGACCGTCGGCTTTGCCTTGCACGAGATGCTGTATGACAATAACGGCAAACCCTATGATTACCGGTTTGTCGATGTCAACCCGGCTTTTGAGCGCTTGACCGGGCTCAAAAGCAAAGATATTATCGGGAAAACCGTCCTTGAGATGATTCCCGGGACGGAAAAGTATTGGATCGACACCTACGGCAAGGTGGCGGATACCGGTAAAAGTCATGCCTATCAAAATTATTCACAGGCGTTGGACAAATATTTCGATGTTTGGGCGTTCCGTGTGCGCAAGCCGTATTTTGCCGTAATTTTCTCTGATACCACGGCCAAAATCAAAGCCGAGCAGGAGTTGCAAAATTACTTTAACACCAGTTTGGATCTCTTTTGCATTGCCGATATCGACGGGGTCTTTTTGCGGCTCAACCCGCAGTGGGAGAAAACACTCGGGTACTCGGCCGAAGAGATGATCGGTCACAGCTACGCAGAGTTTGTTTGTGCCGATGATCTTGCCGCGACGCGTGAAGTTCAAAACAAGCTTAAAAAACAGCAGCCGGTGGTCAACTTTGTCAACCGTTACCGTTGCAAAGACGGTACAATCCGTTGGATTGAGTGGCACTCGACGCCGCATAATGAAGTGGTTTATGCGGCTGCCCGTGACATTACCGACCGCAAAAATACCGAATTGCAATTGCTGGACAGCAACCGCAATTTGGCGCAGGCCAAGGAGCTTGCCACCCGGATGGCCGAGCGCGCTGAGGAGGCGAGTTTGGCCAAGAGCGAGTTTTTGGCCAACATGAGCCACGAAATCCGCACCCCGATGAATGCTTTGATCGGCATGGCGACCTTGCTTTTGGATATGGAGCTCAAGCCGGAGCAGCGGCAATATGCCGAAATTGTCAAATCGAGCGGTGAAGCATTGCTTAATTTGCTTAACGACATTTTGGACTTCTCCAAGATGGAGGCCGGCAAACTGCAATTGGAGGCGGTAGACTTTGATTTGTACCAATTGCTGGATGATTTCTCCGAGTCATTGGCAATCATTGCCGGAGTAAAAAATTTGGAGTTGATCATCCGGATTGAGCCGGAGGTGCCGCAGTGGATTCACGGCGATCCGGGGCGCTTGCGTCAGGTTTTGACCAATCTGGTGGGCAATGCGGTCAAATTCACCGAAAAAGGTGAAATCGTGGTCCGTGTCGAGGTCGCCAATCACGAGATCAATTGTCAGCTTGGCGTGACCATGCTGCGTTTTACCGTCTGCGATACCGGGATTGGGATCGCTCCCGAAAAGATCGGATTGCTGTTTAAAAAATTCACTCAGCTTGACGGCTCCACGACCCGCCAACATGGCGGAACAGGCCTTGGATTGTCCATCTCCAAGCAGTTGGCAGAGTTGATGGGGGGCAGCATCGGGGTGGACAGCGAATACGGCCAAGGCTCTTGTTTCTGGTTTACCGCCAAATTCGGCTGTCCCGTTGATGCCGTCAAGCCGGTGTTTGAAAACTGCGACATGCTCCGCGGAATTAAAGTGCTGATCGTCGATGACAACGCCGCCTGCCGCCGGGAGCTGGCTGCCGGTCTGGAAGATTGGCAGATGCGCTCGGCGGAAGCGGCTAGCGGCAGCGAAGCGTTGCGTCTGCTCGACCAGGCGGCAACGGCCGGGGATCCATTCCGCTTGGTTGTAATTGATATGCAAATGCCGGATATGGATGGCCGCAAGCTGGGAAGCGAAATCAAAAAAGATGCCCGTTTTGCTGGTTTGGAGATGGTGCTTTTGACCTCGTTCGGCGTCGGTTTGGACAAATTGCAATTGCGCAAGAGTTCTTTTGCCGGCAGCATTAATAAACCGTTGCGTCACTGGGAGCCTGCCCGCACGATTTTGCAGATATTAAATCGTCAGGAGGGCGATTCCGCCGTCGCCGAGTCTCCGCGCGGTAATGCATTGGAGTGCCGCTGTGCGACGCCTGAGCACAACACGTTTGCCGATTGTTTTGCCGGATTCAACCCGCGGATATTGTTGGCCGAGGATATCGTCACCAATCAGATGGTGGTATCGGCGATTTTGAAGAAATTCGGTCTCAAGGCCGATACCGTGCTTAACGGCCAGGAGGCGCTTAACGCCTTGGCCAAGGAGCCTTATGATCTTGTGTTGATGGATGTCCAGATGCCGGTGATGGACGGGTTTGAGGCGACGCGCCGGATTCGTGATCCCAAATCGGCGGTGCTCAATCATCATGTCCCGGTGATTGCGATGACCGCTCATGCGATGCAGGGTGACCGCGCCAGCTGTCTTGAGGCCGGGATGGATGATTATGTGACCAAGCCGATTTCGCCGCAGATGCTGGCTGATGTGTTGGAAAAGTGGCTGCTCAAATCTTCAAACGGGTCAAAGCAAGAGTAAAATAATTTGGCGACTCGGATTTTGGGTGCAGGCAGCAGTTTCCAAATTGCGCGTATGACAATAGAAAAGCAGAGGGTTAAATCCCTCTGTTTTTTTTATCGTAATTACCGGGCGAGAACAATATTGGTGTATAAGTCCGGGTTTTTGGATTCGCCGATGCCCGGGCTAATTTGCAGCCAGCCGTCACGTCCCTCGCCGTCATTTTCGTTGATGAGGACGTTGAAGCGGATGCCTTTAGCAAAGACTTGGGGTGTAATCCCGAGTTTGGTCAGATGAAGCGTCGCTTCGTAATTGACGCCTTGTGCCGTCACTTGGGCATTGACCATGATTTCGGGGGTGGCCATCCCGGACGGGGCAATCCAGCAGCAGCTTCCCCCCGCGCCGTTTTCCAGCACGCATAAGCCAAATTCCCAATGACCGTTTTGACCGGGGAACGCCAGCGCCAGCTGGACGCCGTCTTCCATGTAGCACTTTTCCGCGCTCTTGGACTTGAATAATTTGTCGTCGGTGACCTCAATGCGAACTTTGAGCTCGCTGTCGGTTGCTGCAAGATAAATTTTGGCGCTCTGGTCGGCAGGCCCGGTCCAGACGCGGTGCTCGGTGTAAGGGTTGTGCTCCATCATGCTGACCACCGATTTGCGGTCCGTGAGCGAAAATTGTGGTTGATCCGGATACGCTTGGCCGACGGGCTTGGCCGGATTGACGGGGATGCTCAGCTGGCCCGACTCTTTGCCGAGAAGATAAATCATCTCCAAGCGCACCGGGTCGCCGTTGTCGCTTTTGAGAGTAAAGGGGATCTCGACCCGTTGTTTTCCGGGTTGCACTCGGGTGCTGAAGTTGTCAATCTCGACGGTCTCCGGTTTTTGCCGCCAATCGATCGCCAATGTTTGTGGTTGCCGCTCAAGGTTGTCAATTTCAAACACCAGTTTGGCCGGCCGGCCGGGGGCAGCCACTACTTTGCTGTCGGCCAGTGTAATCGTGCGCTCGGCCAGTGAAAGCTCCCCTTTCACATTGTAAAACACCGCAAAACCGGGGTGCTCGGGGACGGTAAAGTTGACCTTTTGTCCAGTCACCGCCAGCGGCTGCCGGTTGCCCATCCAGTCGATTAATTCGGCTCTGGCGGCGTCAACGTTGAGCTTGACAGCTTCGCCGATGCCCTGATTTTCGGTGCGCCAAAAGCACAGTACACGGTCGTTGCCGCGCTTGAATTCATAAATGTCGCTCTGCGCGTTGCTCTGCAAGGTTTTGACAAAATAGGCGTCGCCGAGCAGCAAACTGACGGTATTATAGACGGCAAACCCCTCTTTGGGGTACCAGTCAAAGGTCAACAGCCCGTAATTATGCTCATGATAGCCGGGAATCAACCCGTCGTCGCGCAAATCATACCAAATGTAGCCGCGTGCGCCGTAAGCCCGGGCGTAAACGATCTTTTTGACTACGTTTTCCGCCTGCTGGAGGTAATTATTGTTGGCGACATAAAAGCCGGTTTCGGTAAAAAACATCGGTTTCGGTGTTTTGAGTGCCTGCCGGTATTGACGGACAACGCCGTCCAACACCTGCCGGTAGCTTTGGTAATCGCCGTGTTTGTGGTAGCCGTGATAGTCAAAATAATCTTGGCCGTCGCGCACCAAGGCTTCGTGAAAACCCGGTTTGGCGGCGGCGTGTTCGCCGGCGATGCCGCCGGAGATCAGCTTGGCGTCGGGATCGGCGGCCTTGAGGGTCTGGTAAACAATTTTAAGCCGTTCCAGATATTCGTCATAACTGCCGCGCCAGAAGTCGAGGTCGGGCTCGTTCCAAAACTCGTAAAAGGTGATGGTTCCGCGGTAGTGTTCGCCCAATTTTCGGACGAAGCGCTCAAGTTTGGTTTTGTCGGGCGCGCTTTTATTCCAGTCATTCCAGTCTTTGCTGTTTAGGAGATCGGGCTTGGCGGCGAAGCTCGGAGTGTAGCCGATGAGAAACATCTGCTGCATATGGTAGCGCTCGTTGAGCTTGATCAACGCGTCGGCCGGGCCAAAGTCAAAGACGTTGTCCTCGCGCTCGATGCCCTCCCAGGTGTAACCGGTGCGCAACAGTTTGCCGCCCGAAACGGCGGCAGCTTCGGCTTCGACCTCCCGGTCGCGCGGAGCCCAGCGGTGCTGGCGCATGTTGTAGCCGAGGATGAATTCATTGTTTTTAATCTCATTGGGGCCGGCGGGCTCAAGGTAGGCGAAACTCGTCCGGCGGTCGCGGCTGACGCGCGTTTGATCAAGGCTCGTTACTGTGCGCTCGGCGCGCCAAACACCGAGTTTTTCGGGTTTCCACTGTAAATCCCACGCCGCAACTTCTTTGCCTTTGAGTGCAAAATTGCGTTCAAAGATGCGCTCTGAGCCGCTGTAATGGCGAAAGGTGAGTTTGACGTTGAAACTCAAATCTTTATCCGCCTCATTGCCGACCAAAATACGAAATTTGTCCTCTTCGCCCAGTTTGACGATCGGCACCGCCGCCGAAGTTTGATACTCAAAACTCACAGCATCGACATCGCGCTTGATTTCCCGTTTTTGCAATGACTGAAAAAGCAGCTCGCCCGGCTGGTCGGACGGATATTGAAAAACCTCGAGCCGGATGACTTTCAGCGGCATATCCAGCTTGCCGTCTTTGTTGTCGCCCCAGCTCCCCGCAATGTCGGCGGGCAACAGCCAGACGACCTGATTGGCTCTAGCCTGGAGCGGTTTTTGTTTAAGGGAAAAATTTTCACCGTTGCGGTCGGCGACCACCATGCCCAAGGTGACACCGCCGCCGGCGATGACACTGACATCGCAAATGATCTTCTCGGGACTGCCGATATCTTTAAGGTCAAAGGTGATTTCCTTCATTCCGCCGAGGATGGTTTTTTCGCCGGTGACGGGAGCTTTGAGATGCTTTACGGCGAGGCCGTCGGCTTGCGGTGTTAATTTGAGGCGGTTGTCCCCCTGCCACTGGCCGCGCTGATCAAAATAAACGATGTCCGATTGCACCAGTGCCGTGCCGTGCTCAATCTTGATCGCAGGGTTGCGAAAGAGCAGCACGGCCGGTTTCTCCGCCGGGTACTGGTGAAGATTCATCGATACCATACTGAGCGGGTAGTCGAGTTTTCCGTTGGGGGTGCCGCCCCAGCCTTTGGGGGCGCGGTCTTGCTCCAGATTCCAAATCAAATGATTGGCCCCGGGTTTGACGGCTTGTTGCTTTAAGGAGAAATTTTCGCCGCCGGCGTCTTTCACGGTAAAAGACACGGTCGCGCCGCCACCGTCCACCAGATCGACATCCAAATTTATATTTTGAGTGTCGCCGATGGTTTTGGCAAAATTGCTCTCAGTGAGAGGATATACCACTGCCGGGCTCTTCCATGCCGGGGCGGCGGGGATGGTAATTTTTAACCCTTCGCGGACGGTGGAAAGCTGGACGCCTTTGCCCTGCCAGGACTCGGCGGTATCAAATTTAATTACTAAATCTTCGGTCTGAGCGATGGTGGTCAAAGCCGTCAACAGCCATAATATACCGATCATTTTGGTCATGACATGATTTCCCATTTAGTTAAGAAACATACTGTAGCTAATCACCACCGGCGACAAGATGGAAGCCTCGCTTACCGCTTTGACGTGGCCGGCCAAAAATAACGTATTATAGGTATTGTCGCCGTGGCGAAAATCATAGGTTACATCCGCTTTATTCATAATATAGTCACGATTGGGCAAATCATGGCGCGTTTCATAAGAGCCGCCCACTGCAGCGGTCATGTAGCCAGAGTCCATGATCGAAAAAATCCGCTCCGGTCCCAGCCGGGTCCCTTTGGAGTTGGAGCGGGCGTAGCATAAGCTGCCGCTGCCGACAGCACTGCCGTTGTTGACTTTGTAGGGCTTGAAATTATTCCACAGAGCGACGCAGCCGAAGCCGTTTTTACCGTAGCCAAAGGAGTCGGTACCGGCCTGAAGCATCCCCGGGTCGGCATATTTTTTGAGATATGCCTTGTAAGGATCCCAGCTGTCCACTGTGGTCGAAAAACCCAAATACGGACGCAGCTTTTGATGCCATTTGTTTTGATGATATGCCGAGCCGCTGCCGTCATTGGCGACGGTGAGCCATTTGTAGTCGTTTTCGTACATGGCATCGGCAAAGCCGAATTGTTTGAGGTTGTTGATGCAGGCGGTGCTGCGGGCTTTGACCCGCGCCCGGTTCAGTGCCGGCAACAGCATGGAGGCAAGGATGGCGATGATGGCGATTACTACCAAAAGCTCAATCAGAGTAAATGCGGCTTTCTGTTTCATTTGTTTTTTCCTTTCCTTAATGGGTGGTTATTTTAAATTGAGATTAACGATACTTGCTCCAGAGCGCAGTTTGGGCGGAATTCGTTTTTGGATCGGCGGCCCATCATAATTCAGAAGCTCAAATCCGGCGTCGCAGATTTCATCCACTGGCTGGATGATTGAGGCCAGCGGCGGCGAGCATTTGGCCGAAGCCGGCAAGCCGTCATAACTAATCAGGCTCATATCTTTGCCGGGGCTCAATCCGGCAAGCTCGAGTGCCTGCAATGCACCAAACGCACCGGCGTCGGAAATTGTAAAAATTGCGGTAAAATCGACTCCTTTTTTGAGCCGCGCCGCCAAGGTTTTGGCGCTCAATATTTCGCGGCAATCGTTGGTTTTGACATGACAGTCGAGGATTTCGGGAGTGATGCCGTTAAGTTCCAAGGTTTCTTTAAAGCCAGTGATGCGCGCGTTAACCACCGCGAATTTGGGCTCGGTGACCAAAACTAAAATCTTTTTGTGACCGTTTTTGAGCAAATGCGAGGCCGCCAGCATCCCGCCGTAACGGTTGTCGCAACTTACCTTAAAGACTTCGAGATTCTCCAGCTCGCAGTCCATAAAAATGAGTTTGACATTGGTGTGCTGTGCGATTTTGGCCAGTGTCTGGATGGTAAAAGCTTGGGATGGAGGGATATAGAAAACTTCCCGCTCGCGTTCGCGTTCGGCATCGAGTTTGGCGATGAATTCCTCGTGGGTGGCCACAAAGTGAAACTCCAAGACGATATTGTGTTTGGCGGCGACGGTGATAAAGTGCTCTTTTAAATAAACGCCGAAGTTATCCTCTGCGTTGCCGGTAAAATTTGGTGAGTACACTTGCACCCGGCGCTGACGTATTTTTTTGAGCCGCTCCGCCGCCTCGGGCTCAATGTAGGTGCCGGAGCCGCGGATTTTACGGATCAACCCCTCATCCTCGAGCTGCTTCATGATCAGACGGACGGTGGCATAACTGGCGGTGACTTCATCAGCCAGCTCGCGCTCGGTCGGAAGTTTGGTTTCTCCCTGACGGATTGATTGCTCGATCTTGTCAAGGAAATAACTCCGGGCGGTTTGCGACAGTGACTCTTTTTTGATCATGATTGTGTTAAAAGTGCTAATTGTAAAATTTATTTTATAGCACTAATATAATCGCTTCCTCATTGTTTTCAAGCCATTTTCGTAAAAAAAATGCAAATATTAATGATTCGGCATTGACAAACGGTGTTTTGTTTGCTATACTATATACAGTATATTGTATATATAGAAAGATGTATTATGGACACTGTCACCCCCAAGTATATGCAAGCCGCCGAGTTGATCCGCAGCCGGGTCCGGCACGGCCAGTACCTCAATATGCCGTTGCCCGGAGCGCCCAAATTAGCCAAAGAGTGCGGCATCAGCTATCTGACCGCGCGTCAGGCGCTGTCATGGCTGGTCGAATCGGGGGAGTTTGTCCGCAAAGACAACGGCCGGATCTACCGGGCGGGCAGCATGCTGGAGACGCCCAGCCTTAGGATCGCCAATATTATGCCGCAGCATGTCGGGATCAATTACCGCTGGCGCAATGCGATTGCCGCCAGCGCCCGCGATCACGGATGCAGTTTCTCCGATGTGATTTATGTCAACTGTGACGAGCCGGTGATTTTTGAGACACTGGATCAGGATTTTGACGTGATTTTTTTTCAAATCCCGGAAATCAGCGAAATATTGTTTCAAAAAATGCTGACCATAAGCGGCAAGCTGGTTTCTTTGTTTGACGACATGACCGAGTTTGGCATCCGGTGTTTTGACGGGATGTCGCAAGAAGCGATCATTGTTATGATGGAGCATTTGCACCGGCGCGGATTTACCCAAATCGATTATTTTATGCTCGAGATGAAACGCCTCGGTAACGACCGCCGCCGGGAAATTTGGAGCCGGGGACTTAAGGAGCTCGGCTGCTCCGGCAACTCTTATGTCAACGTCAGCGAGTACGGCGTACCCTCGATTTTATGCGCTTACCAGTTTGCTAAACAACTGATCTCCGAGCAAAAGTTTATCCCCGGCCAGGCAATTTACTGCAACAATGTCGAGTGTGCGCAAGGGGTCATCCGCGCGCTGTCCGACGCCGGGATGCGCGTTCCGGAGGATGTGAGCGTGGTGTCCTTTGGCAATCCCGAGCGGGCGATGCTCAACACACCGTCGATCACGATTGTCAATACCCCCGACCCGCAGCCGACGGTTGACCGGTTGTTGGACTGTTATCTCGGCAAATCCGGACCGCCGCCAAGCTTGATGTATAATATCGGTTTGCAGGATGTACCGAGAGAGCAAATTCTCCTGCATGGCGAATCCGTGGGATATGGCCCTGCTTATTGCGGGCAAAAAAATGATTAAACACGGTCATGCCGAATAATTTGAACATATCACCATATAAAATAAAAAAGGAAATAGTTATGAAGAAGTTTTTTACACTGATCGAGCTTCTGGTAGTAATTGCCATCATTGCCATTTTGGCCGGAATGCTGCTGCCGGCATTGAATCAGGCCCGCGAAAAAGCCAAAGGAACCCAGTGCGCCAACAATCTAAAGACGCTGGATACGGCGATGCTTTTTTACTCCGACAGTTTTAAGGGCTGGGGCCGGGTGGTAAGCCCCGGCGAAGATGATTATTATGTGCGGTTTTTCTTTGGCCCGATTTATCCTCCGCGTGATCGCCATACTATTTTGCCTTACATCGGCGGCGCGATGACCAAGGACTCCGCTTCGCTGACGACCGCGGATGTCACCAAATTTGCGCTCTGTCCCTCCGGCCGCCGCGACGGGTTGGAGTTGACCGCCCCCAATGACGGCAATGTGCCCAACGGCAGCTATGCATATAATACCTATATTAATCCGCCTTTGGGCAGTATGACCAATGTCCGTTTCTCCAAAAAATTGCAGGGCGTCCGCAATCCGAGTCAGCGCATGCTGATCAGCGAGGTGACCGCCAAAGGGTTGGACGGTACGGTCTCCGGTGCGGGCACCCGGCCGCTGGCGCTCTGGACCAACAATGTGATGGTCCCGCGCCACAACGACAACATTAACATCGGTTTTGTCGACGGTCACGTCGAGAGCTGGAATATGGGCAAAGTCAAAGCCATCCAGACCGGCTCGGTCAAGGCCAAGGATATGCCCACCATGTTTTGGCATGAAGGGAATTGGTAATCATGATCAAAAAATTATGGTTGACGGCGGCGCTGACGTTGACACTGACGGCCGCTTGGGCCGACGCGGTCAATCCCGGCGATTTAAGAATCATCCGCGACGACGGCTCGGCGGCCGATGGCAAAGCGGTGTTTGCCGACGGTCTTTACACTTTTGACGGCCAGTCATTGCTGGCGCTGCCGTGGAAACACGCCGGGATGCAGACATTGCGGCTGCAAATAAAGTACAGTGACGCGCCGTCCGGGGTGCTGCTGTCCAAAAACCGCCCCGAGGAGGGCAACCGCGGTCTGGAGATCGGGTTGGCCGCCAAAAACTTTTTTGAGTTCGACGGTGCGCGCCCGGCCGGCCAGATTTCCGATGGGGCCAAGGCCAACATTGTGGCATTGTGGGACTCCAAAGCCCCGGAGTTGCAAGCCGGGGTATGGTACGATGTTTTTGTCCGCTTTGCTCCCAATGACGAGTTGACGCTCTATATATTTGACGCCGACGCCAAAAAACCGGTTTTTGAAAAATCGGTCAGTTGCGGCAAAATTGCCGAAATCAAAGCGAGCGCGGGCGACGGGCTGCTGTGCTTGGGCGGTCGTCGCAACAGCTCCAAAAGCTGCACTTTTTTGGCCCCGGCCAAAACGGAGATCCGCTTGCCGGAGCTGTGGAAAAGCGCACTCTCCGAAGAGGAAATTTACCGTCTTGCCAAGGTGAATACCGATCCGGCCGCCGCTTTGGTCAATCCGGCGCCCAAACAATACTTTGTCGCCGTTGACGGCATCGACAGCAATGACGGATTGACGGCCAAAACCCCGTTTGCCACCATCCAAAAGGCGGCCGATCTGGTGAAGCCCGGCGATACGGTGATCATCGCATCGGGGGTTTATTTTGAGCAAGTTTCGATCAATGCTGCCGGTACTGTCAAACAGCCGATCACCTTTCGCGCGTCGGAGGAGGGACTTAACAAAGTCGTCGTCACCGGCGCCGACCGCGCCGTCCGCCAAAAACAAAAGAGCTGGAAGCTTGAGGATGATAAGCTCGGGCTCTACAGCATCGAGTGCGATCACCAGCCCGCGCGCGTGTTGTATGATCAGATCGATCTTTTTCCTTATCCCGAATTCGATCAACTGAAGACTTTTACATTGCGGGACGGTTATCCGGGGGTGGAAAACGGCTTTTATTTTGACAGCGTCAAACAACGGCTTTTTGTCCGGCTTCATCCCGGCAACCGCTACGGTTCCGGCAACCCTGCCGAGCGCACGGTCAGCATTGCCCCTGCCGCTGCTCCGGGATTCAACGGTCACCATATTTACCGCCCCGGGGACGGCAATTTCTTTATCGGGCTCAAGCAGCCGGTGTATCTGGTTTTTGACGGCCTCACTTTTGAAACTCCCGGCTCGGCGGGCGTGGTTACCGGCGGCAGCAATGTGGTCGTGCGCAATTCGTATTTCAAGGGCTGTCGTTTCGGCGTCTGCGGTTTCGGCAGTCCGTCCGGGGTTTTTGTCGAAAACAGCGTCTATGATCAAGCCTACGCCTACAGCGACGTGGTCGACGTCGTCCGCAAATTTCGCGGCAGCGAAATCCAAAAAAAGCACTTCTTTTATTTTTGGGCGCGCAAGGGCGTCAACAACGACAGCAGCAAAGTAAAAAATTATGAAACCGGCATTGTGGGCGGCGTCGGCTCCTATTGGCATGTCCGCAACAATCTGGTGGTGGAGGCCTTTGAGGGGATGTCGAGCTGGGGGGTCGATCTGGCGCAGCATTTCCAAGTCTATGGCAACGTGTTCCGCCGGGTGGTGGACAATGCGGTTGAGACGGAAAACCACACTGCCGACGTGCGGATTTACAACAATCACTTTAGCGATGTCTTTGAGCCGGTTTCGTGGCAGCCCCTGGGCGGTTTGCCGTGGCCGGGGCCGGTGTTTGTCTACCGCAATTTGTTTGCGGACAGCCCGGATTTTAAGGAGTTGGCCGTGTCGCTTGATCCGACGCAGTTTTTGCCCGGCGCCTTTAAAATCGGAGCTTCGGGCCGCAATTGGGAGCAGGATCACATGGGCAAAGTCCCGCCGGAAGTATTGCAGAGCAAAATATCCAAACGGGTGGTCTCAGTGCCGGAGCCGGGATTTTTGATCTTTAACAATACAGTGTTGCGGACGGAGGGGTATTTGGTCACGACGCCGATGCCGATAGCCGGCAAAGCGATCCGCGAAATCGCCAACGTCAAATTTTTTAACAACATCATTCAAGCCAAAGGTCTCAATAAAATATCCGACTGGGACGGCGGGGTGTTTGAGTTTTACAACAATCTGGTGCTCTCCGATGCAGCTGATGCCGCCGGGAGCAAGGTGATGGCCGGGATCGACGGCAAAATCGCCGCTCCGGGTGAAGGCGCCGCCGCCGGTCAACAGCTGGGGACGCTCCTCTTTGACGAGCCCGATGCCGCGGTCGCTGCCGGCGCGGGCGAACTCCAATTTGTTGCCGGCCCGGTTGCTCAAGCTCCGGCAGAGTCGGAGTTTCGCCGCACTCTGGCATACGAGCCCACCTTGATCCGCACGGCCGGCCCGGTCGCCGGACGCTGGGGGTTTTATGCCGCTTTGGGGGAATATAAAATCAAGCAGACCAACTCCGGCAAATTGACCAGATTGACCCTGACCTTTAGAGTCACCGAGGCCGCCGCCGAGTGGCGGGTGATCAAATCCGGGTCCTTTGTACTTGCTTTGGCGGTCGACAACGGGGTGACGACATTGCGTCTCGCCGGGCCGGACGGAGAGCAAAAAGCCGTGCTCGGCAAATTGCCGCGCGAAACTTGGCAGACGCTTGAGCTTGACTGGTCGGACAACAAAGTACGCCGCAACGGCAGCGAAATTACGGTCGCTTTGCCTGCGGTTGAAGCGGGAAAACCGCTCGAAATGCTGATCGGCCGCAATCCGGTCTGGGATTTGGTGATCCATTGACCTTTTTTGGCGCAAGCGCCCCGGACGGTTGTTCCGGGGCTTTTTTTTGCAAAAATTTCATATTTTCTGAAATAAGCTATTGACTTTTTGAGGATGTTTGCTATAATATATACAGAAAGCTGTATATTTTATGGAGTTTGAATGAAAACAGCCAATGCAAAATTTATTCAGGTCGCAGAGATGATCCGGGAGCGGGCCCAACGCGGAGAGTACCTCAATGTTTCGTTGCCGGGGGCGCCCAAATTGGCACAGGAGCTCGGGATCAGTTATTTGACGATTCGCAAAGCGATGGCTTGGCTGGTTGACTCGGGTGAATTCATTCGTCAGGACAACGGGCGGATCTTTTGGGCCGGGAGCGCGTTGGAGAAACCCCGTCTCAAGGTTGCCTACATCATGCCTCACTACGTCGGGATCAATTACCGTTGGCGCAATGCGATTGCCAACAGCGCCCATGATTTCGGCTGCAGTTTTACCGATATTTTGTATCTGCGCTGTGACGACCCGATTGTTTTTGAGGCGCTGGATCAGGATTTTGACGTGATTTTTATGCAAATTCCGGTGGTTAATAATATTTTGCTGCAAAAAATGTTGACCAAGCGCGACAAATTGGTTTCCTTGTTTGAGGATATGACGCATTTGGGCATCCGTTGCATTGACGGATTGTCACATGATGCGATCGGGATTTTGATGAAATTTTTGGTTGAGCGCGGTTTTGACAAGATTGATTACTTTTGCATGGAGATGAAGCGTGTCGGGGTGGATGGTCGCAAAAAGGTTTGGAGCCGAAGCCTTAAAGAGCTTAATTGTACCGGTAATTTGTATGAGTCCTATTGTGAGTACGGCACTCCCACTATTGCCGCGGCTTTGGAGTATGCCAAAGAGTTGGTTGCGGCAGGGCGGTTTTCGCCGGGGCAGGCGGTTTATTGCAATAATATTGAGAGTGCGCAAGGGTTGATCCGGGCGCTGTTTGACGTCGGTCTCCGTGTCCCCGAGGATGTGAGCGTAGTCTCCTTTGGCAATCCCGAGCGGGCGACGGTGAATACGCCGTCAATCACCATTGTCAGCACCCCCGATTTACGGCCGGTGACTGATCGGGTGTTTAAGTATTATCTCGGCAAGTCTGCGTCTGATAAAGAGTTGTCCTATTGTATTGGGCTTGCTGATATCCCCCAAAATGAAATATTGTGGCACGGCGAATCGGTCGGGTTCGGGCCGGGAATCAAAAGTAAGAAAATGGAAAAAAACGTTACAGTCGTTTAAATATTTAACCGTTATCTTAAAAGGAAAGGTTTGGAACATGAAAAAAGTATTTACCCTCATTGAGTTACTGGTGGTTATCGCCATCATCGCCATTTTGGCCTCGATGCTGTTGCCGGCGCTCAACAAAGCGCGCGACAAAGCAAAAACGATCAAATGCACCAATAATCTCAAGCAAGTTTTTACGGGGTTCGCCTTTTATGGCAGCACTTATCAAACCTATCCGTCGGCCAAACAGACCAACGAAGGCCTCGGCTATTCGCATTTTTGGCAGTGGAAAATCCGGCCGTTTCTGGGCCTAAACGAAAAACCCACCGGCGTGTGGAGTGATTCGGCGAAATATCGTGAGCAAACACCTTTCAGCTGTCCCAATGTCCAGTGGAATACCAATGGTAACACCAACGACACTTGCGGTTACTCGATGAATGGTTTTGGCGCCACCAGCAATTGCTATAAGATGACCGGAACCAAGCTTGGTTACGGAACTGCCGGAGACGGCGGGCTTTATTATGTGAAGCCCGACAGTGTTGCCACCAGATCAAACGGCGCTTATCTCAAGCCGTCGACTTCGGATATCATGCTCGTTTCCGAGCGCGGTTTTCAGGCCGAGGGTGATGGCGCGATTGACCCGGCAATCCCCAGCGGCACGTATTTGCGTTATACTTACAACGGCTCCAACGGTCGCTTTGGCTGGGATTATACTTTGCGCCACAATAAAAAGCGCAACGTGATGTGGTTTGACGGGCACGTCAGCCAGGCCGGGATGGGCGACATCAATTATTACAATGTCCGTCTTTATAACGGTCAGCCCTGGTAATCATATCACTGCCCGAAATGTACCGTTTCGGACAGTGACGATTGAGATAAGATAATTTTTGAGGAGAAGAATACGAGATGAAGCAATTTTTTGCCATTGCTCTCGGCTTGCTGGCCGCAGTCAGCGCCTATGCCGATTTTACCAATGGTCTGGCGGCACGCTGGACGTTTAACGATAGCGCAGACGAGACTGTCGCGCTGACCGACGACATCGGGCAATTGGTGCTCAAAAAGGGAGGCTCCGGTGCCGATCAGAGTTTAACCCTCAATCCTGACGGTACGGTGTCGCTGGGAGCAGCCGTCTATCTTGTTTGCGAGGCGGTCAACTCGGGTGATGCCAAGTTTGCCGGTCTCAAGGACGGTGTGACCATTTGGGCCCGCATCAAATATGTAGATAAAATGACCGATCCGGTGGCATTCACCTATGGGTTGTCCAACCTGAACCGCTCCGGCGACTGGGCCAACACCGTTTTGATCGTCCTCAACAACCAGCAGGGGATGGGCAATCGCGGAATTTGCACCGACAAAAAAGAATTCGGCATGGGCTCCGGGTGGCTGCCCGCCAAACAAGGGGATTTCTCCGAGGTGGCGCTGGTTTTTAACGGAAAAACCAAAAAGAGCTCGATTGTCGTTGACGGCAAAGAACAAGTGCGCAATACCGGCGCTCAATTGGCGGACTTTTCCTCTTTGATGATCGGCCGCCTCAAAGCGACCAACGGGCAGAAAATTGTGATCGACGAGCTGCGGGTATACTCCAATGCTTTGTCCGCCGAGTGGATCGGTGAAATCGAAAAGGTGGAAAAATGAAACATTGGCTCCTTTGGGCTTTGGCCACTTTGGCTCCGGCGGTGTATGCCGACCGCTTGGTCGTCGAGGATTTTTCGGATGTTGGCACCTGGCGCGCATGGGCGATTAAAAATACGACGCCATTGCGCTGGTTCGGCGCCAATTTGTGTTTCTCCGGGGTGCCGGATGTGTCGCGCGACGACGGCTATGCGGGCAAGCTTGAGTTTGACTTTACCGACAATAACCCGGGTCAAATCGATTTTCAGCGCTTTAAGGCATATGTCCCCGAGGTATTTGCCAAGAGCTTTGAGTTTGACGCCAATCCGCGCGGTGTGGATTGCGATATCGCAGTTACCATGGAGAGCAGCGACGGCAAACGCTTCACTTCGCCGTGGGTTAAGCTTTCCGGCAACGATTATCAGCATTATACGATTAATTTGAGTTCTTTTGCCGACAAATTTGCCGGACCCTACAAACTTCAAAAGCTTCATTTTAAGGCGCAAAACGCTGCCGGAGCCAATTACATCATGCTTGATGATCTGGCGCTCTCCGGCGATGTCAGCCGCAAGCGGCAGATTTCCATCCGTCCGGTCTTGACCGATCTTGCGGTCAAACCGGACATCGCGTTTGCCCGCCAATTCCGCTTGCGCAATGCCAAAAATACCGAGCTCAAGTGTGATTTATCCTATCGCCTTTATAATTTTAAGGATGAGCTCGTGGGCGAGCAAACTTTGCAAAGTATAATCCCCGCTTGCGGGATGACGGTGGTCGACTTTGCCTTGCCCGCGCAGCCGGTCGGCAGCTATTACGGGCTGCTGGAGATCAAGAGCGGCAAGATCAATGTTGATTACACCGACTGGGTCGGCGTCTTTGAGCCCAACAACGGCCGCAAAAACACGCACCCCATGTGGTTCGGCATTCAAGACACCAATATTTGGAACGGTCCGGCCGAAAACGAGCTGCATCACCTTTGGATGAAACAACTGGGTACCGATATCCAGCGTCTCGGCTTTACCGGCAACCGGATTGAGGACGGCAAAAACAACAATTACGAAGGAGTGATGAAATACATCCGCCAATGCGGCGAAGCGGGGATGATCTCCTGTGTGATGTACGGCGAGGGCGTCCCCGCATACACTCAGCTCAACCCCGGCAAAAACCGGATGATGGGCGACAATTTTGAGAAATTTGCCGGGCACGCGGATAAAGTATTTAAGATGCTTGCCGCCGACAAGTCGGTTAAGTATCTGGAGTTTTGGAACGAGCCGGATATCGGTTTTTACAACGGCACCTTGGACGATTATTTGAAAGGCTTGGAGATCATGTACCGCGCCAAGCAAAAAATTGCGCCCGGGATCAAACTCACCACCGGCGGCGTGACGGTCATCCACCCCAAAGAAAAGAAAAATTTTTCGCGCGACATGTACCAGCGCGGCAAGGGGTTTTATGATGTCGCCTGTTTCCATGCCCACGGGAGTTTGCAAGACTACGTCGAGCGCGAAGAACTCGTTGAGAAGTGGCTCAAAGAGGCCGATATCGATGTGCCTGTATGCAACACCGAGACCGGCGAGCGCAGCGGCTATACCGTGGATACCATCAAGCGCCACAGTCAGGTATTGCTTAAAAAGATCATTTATGCCAAGAGCCGCAATACCGAGTTTTATTTGTGGTTTACCCTTCAGGATTACTGGGATATGGATTTTGAGGCTGACGACTCCTTTGGTTTGGTGACCAGCGACAATCGACCCAAACCGGCATTTCTGGTCTACAACGAGCTCATCCGCCAGCTGGGCGACACCAACCGCGGTGAGTTTTTAAAAGCCGACACGTTGGATATTTACCGTTTTGTCAATGATAAAACCAACCGCGAAGTATTGGTCGTCTGGCCCAAACAGGCCGATGCGGTCGGGTTGCTGAGCATGGCCGGCAAAGGCAAGGCGACGGCGGTCGATATGTTTGGCCGCACTTTGGAGTCGTTTGACGGCAACGGACAAATTAATGTCAATGTGCCCGGCTCTCCGGTTTATGTCAGCTACGACAAAAATGCCTATGTCATGGCCGAACCGATGCTGGCGCAGTCAAAGATTGTCGGCACGCGCGCCAACTCGAGTGTTACGGTGCCGATCACCGCCAAGAACACCGGCAAAGATATGGCGGTGTTTACGGTAGGGGGTACTTCGTTTGAGCTCGCTCCCGGCGCGGTTCGCAATTTGACGCAGACCGTCAAACTTCCCGCCGATCTCAAATCGGGAGTGTATACCGATAAGCTCGCCGCCACTGTCAAGCGCGGTGCCGAGGTTATGACCATGTCGATCCCGCTTTCGGTCAATATTGCTTACCCGGCGGTCGGCTCCGGCGGCAAACCGATCAATATCGTTCTCGATAGCCTGACGCAAGTCCACGAGATGAGCTTTGATCCCAATATCCCACGCTGGAAAGACGCCAAGGATTTGTCGGTCGAGCTCTCGTTGAGTCACGACGACAAAGACATGGTCATCCATGCCGTGGTCACCGATGACAAGCATGTGATGAATAACACTCCGGAAAACGGCTGGAAGGATGACAGTATCCAGATCGGCTTTGCCAACATCAAGGGGCAGCACACCGAGCTTACCTTAAGCGGCAAAGACGGTACCGGCGGCGCCTGGGCGCATATTTCGAGCGCGGGCAATACCGGCTTATGGGATGTTCCGGTGTCGGTCAACGCGGCCAACGGCAAGACCGTCTATGACGTGCGTTTGCCTTTGGCCAAGCTCGGTATTGCGCCTGATAAGGGAACCGTGTTCCGCTTTGCATTTTTGGTCAACGAAAATGACGGGCAGGGGCGCGTCCGCTGGATCGAGTACCAAAGCGGCATCGGCCGCTCCAAAAATCCGGATGAGTACGGGTGGGGCGTCATCGAGTAATTATTACGCTCACAATTGCGCCGGGAGTGATTTCCCGGCGCTTTTTTTGCCCGAATTTCCGTGTATCTATTTTATATAAAAAATTTTAATTTTATCTATTGTGTATTGACTTGTGCTTCGATTTGCGGTATAATTATATCAGATCACAAACAATACAGAGAGATACCATGCAAGACTGGCATAAAATCCGGCTCGACGCCAAAACCAATCTCCCGTTGTATTTGCAGCTGGCACAAAAGCTCAAAGACTTGATCGCCGACGGCAAATTGCAGCCGGGCGAACAATTGCCCCCTTCGCGTGAATTGCAGCAAACGCTGCATTTGAGCTCAATTACCATCGAAAACGGGCTCAAACAGCTTGTCAAAGAGCAAGTATTGGTGCGTCAACCGCGTCGCGGGACCTTTGTTCGCGAAACCGCGGTTGCGCCGTCTGCCGGAGCTCCGGCGGTGGAAGTGATCTTCAGCAACATTCCCTCTCACGACGGATACTGGTTTATTGTCCTGGCCGAGCTGGAGCTCCGGTTGCGGGCGGGCGGGTTTCCGGTAATGTTCCGGCAGTTGTTTCATCATGAAGAGTTTACTCCGTCCATGCTTGATCGCAAATGCCCGGGGGTGATCCTCTGCGGTTATAACTCGCGGCAACTCGCCGACGCGATTGAGAGCGCCGGGATCCCGGTCGTGTTGATCGGCAGCCTCAACAATCAGCAGGACTCGCTGGAGGGGTTGGATGCGGCCATCCACGATGACGAGGAACGCGCCATGATGTCAGTGCGGCACTTGCTCGATTTGCGTCACAAAGAGCTGGTTTGCGTGACCGGTCCGCGCGACAGTGAATATGCGCTGCGTCAAAAAAACGCCTTTATCCACGCTTTGACCGAACGTGAGATCGCGGTGGACGATTCGATGTTTTATACCGCCGACGATCTTGACTGCGAGTCGGGGATCAAAGTAGGGTATCAGCTCTTTTGCCGTCAATTTCGCCCGAGTGCCATTTATTGCAATAGCGACTATGTCGCCATCGGCATTATCCATGCCGCCGAAAAACTCGGAATCAAGATTCCGCAGGAGGTGAGCATCATTGGCGGCGGCGGCTTTAATGTCGCCCAGTTGTCCCGGCCCAAATTGACCACCACTTGCGGCAAACCCCGCGAATTGGCCGACATTGCGGCCCAAAAACTATTGGGCCGCATCGCCGACCCGGCCAAGCCCAAAAGCGTGGTCAAGCTGCGGATTGACGAAATCAGTTTTGGCGACTCCACGATGGTGTACCGTAAAAACCCCCTAAATTAAGGAAAACAATATGCGTAACAAAACATTTACTCTGATCGAGCTTTTGGTGGTAATCGCCATCATCGCCATTTTGGCGTCCATGCTGCTCCCGGCGTTGAACAAAGCGCGCGAAAAAGCGCGGGATACCCAATGCGTTTCCAATATGCGGCAAGTGGGGACTTATATCTTTATTTATCAGGATCAGAACCGGTATTTGCCCAAGGGCAACGGCAACTACGGCACCGGCTCGGGCAAATGGCTGGATGTCTTGTTTGACATCGCCAATCCCGGTGTGCCCAAGATTGACAATCACTGGTTCAGCAAAGGCGCCAGCGGCACTTATACCCCCATCGGTCCCTTTGGCTGTCCCTCGCAGCAGAGCCGGGCGCGCAATGATATTGAGATGTACAACGCCCACTACGGCGCCAACGGTTGGTTTATGTCCGGCGGCGGTGGCTCCTACAGCGCTACTTACAGCTCGGGCGCGGTCATTCCGCGCACACTCAACCGGATCAAAAAAGCTTCGCAGCGGGCGGGTTTTATGGACATCGACCGCTCTGACACCGTGACTTGGTACAACCCGATCGTGGAGTGGCGCACCGACGTTTACCGCGAAAAACTCGACCGCATGC
The DNA here is from genome assembly GCA_964609825.1 of uncultured Victivallaceae bacterium. Taxonomy (GTDB): domain Bacteria; phylum Verrucomicrobiota; class Lentisphaeria; order Victivallales; family Victivallaceae; genus CAZSSH01. Next base: position 97,776 of record CAZSSH010000009.1, read on the forward strand.
GCCACCGCAACCGCACGCTCACCAACATCTGGTATGCCGACGGCCATGTTTCCGGACTTATTTATACCAAAATCCCGTGGTCGTACAAACCGGCCGAGTCGACCAATTACTACTTTTGGACCGACAACGAATTTTAATCAGATTGGAGAAGTTGACAAATGCGGAATTTTTTATTAACCTGTGCCGTGTTGTGCGTCTTATCCTTGACCGGCGCGGAGCTCCCGTCGGCGGTCAAGCTGCAAAAGGATGGATCGTTTAAGATCGGCGACGCGGAGTTTTTTCTGCAAACCTATAACAGCAGCTGGACTCCGGTCACGAGCAAACAATTTTCGGTCGTCAAATCCGAGCAAAAAAACGGTAATTTTTCGTTGACCGCCACCGCCCGGATCGACGACACCGAGATGACTGTCAGTGAAACGGTTGCGGCGGTGGACCCGGAAAATTTCAAACTTCAAAGCACGGTCAAATTTCCGGCGCCCATTCAGCTTAATTTACAGTGTGGCGCCCTCCGGCTGCCGGTGTCTGCCAAGGCAGGCTTGACCATCGACGGCAAAGAGCTCAAGCTCCCCGAAACGTTCGGCGAAATGTCACTCTTTGGTCCCAAGGCGGCAAAGACCGTCGCCGTGCAGCTCCCGGGCGGGCAAATCTTAAAGATTTCCGGCGATTTTATGCTGGCAGTGCAGGACAACCGCAAATTCAACAATCCCGAGTTTTCCTTGCGCTTTTATTTCAAACCCGCCACCGGTAAAATTGAGTCGAGCGAGCTCGCGCTTGACTTTCAACTCTCCGGCGTCACTAATACCGCCGTCGATTTGAGCAAAGCGGGGACCCGTTCCTTTGCTTGGGACGGCAAGCAGGGTTGGAGCGATCAGGGGAGCGAAAACGATCTCTCCATGTTTCAACTCTCCGAGGTCAAGTACGGGTATCTGCGCTTTGCCGTTGCCAAGTCGGCCAAACCGGTGCTGGCCTTGGGCGGCGCGAGTCAGGGCGGCTATCCGCAGCAATCGAGCATTGAGCTTTCCAAAAACAGCAACATTCATGCGTTGAATTTATTGCATACTTCCGCCTGGACGCCGCCCTTGGGGCAAGTCATCGGCCAAGTTGTTGTCACTTTTGCCGACGGCAAAACCCAAATCATCCCGGTGACTTCGCGCATCGATTGCGGTAACTGGTGGGGGCCGATGGATGCACCCAACGGTCTGGTGGTATGGACGGGCGAAAATCCCCGCGCCGAGGTCGGGCTCTATGCCTCCAGCTTTGCGCTCAACGGGGCCGATCCGGTGAAACTCGATTTTAAAACGGTTGACCCCAATGTGATTTGGCTGATTGCCGGAGTGACCTTGACTGATGAGGTGGTGCGTCTCGCTCCCACGGACGAAAAAGAGGTGGTGATCCAAGCCGGGCGTGAATGGGCTCCGGTGGAGTACAACCGCCAAATTGTCCCGGGGAGCGCCTTGGACTTCTCCTGGGTTGCCGACGCCCCCGCGGGCAAATACGGCTGGATCAAAGTTTCCGCAGACGGCAAACTCATATACGAGCAAATGCCGCAAAAGCCGCTCAAGTTGTATGGCGCCAATCTTTGTTTCTCTGCCAATTATCCGGATGCGGCGACGGCCGACCGGATGGTTGATTACTTCGTTAAAATGGGGTACAACACCATTCGCTTTCACCACATGGACGGCGATCTTTTGGACAAATCAGCCGCCGACTCGTTGACCTTTGACCCGGCCAAACTTGACAAACTTGATTATCTCTTTGCCAAGTGCAAGGAAAAAGGGTTGTATGTGACCGTCGATTTTTACGTCAATCGGGTGTTTAAAGTTGGCGACAACATCCCCGAGTGCACTTTTTACAGCGAGCGGCAGATGAAAATGCTGGTCCCGGTGAGCAAGGCAGCGATGGATAACTGGAAAGAATTTGTCCGCCGCTGGATGACCCACGTCAACCCCTACACCAAACTTGCCTGGGGTGGCGACCCGGCGCTGTTTGCGGTCAACCTTGTCAATGAGGAAAATTTGACGGTGATGTGGAACAAACACCCCGACTCGGCCAAACTCTACACCGCCAAATTTGCCGAGTGGTGTCAGGCCAACGGCAAACAGGGCAAACCCAACAAAACCGATCCCGCCTTCCGCGCTTTTTTGGATGACGTGCAAGGGAAATGCCTCGCCGAGCAAATGCGTTTTGTCAAAGAGGATCTCAAACTCAAAACGTTGGTGACCAGCCTCAACTTCGTCAACGATGTGCCGTTAGCTTTGCTGCGCAATGAGTTTGATGTCGTCGACAATCACTCCTACTTTGACCACCCCGGTTTTCCGGAGAAGCAATGGTCGCTGCCCTACTCTTATAAACAGGACAGCGCCGTCAAGCGCATGGCGGCGGTGCCGCGCAATATGATGGGGACGAGAATCTTCGGCAAACCGTTTATGGTGACGGAGTTCAACTACTGTTTCCCCAACCGATACCGCGCTGAGGGTGGTCCTTTGATCGGCGCTTACGGGGCATTGCAAAACTGGGATGCCTTGTACCGTTTCGGCTGGTCGCATGCGATTGAGGGGATTGTCAACCTTGGTCCGGCCAACGGCTTTGACGCGGTGAATGAGCCGATGGCACAGCTGGCCGACCGGATCGCTGTCGCCATGTTTGTCCGCGGCGACGTCAAGGCGGCTCCGGTCAAAGTCAGCTACACGGTATCCAAGGATATTTATAAGGATTTGAATCCTTTGGATTTCCCGGAGAAATTTCAGCAATTGGGGTTGATCGCCCAAATTGGCTCCAATGTTGCCGGGACGACCCCCGCCGGAACCCAAGCTGTTGACTTGGCCGCCTCGACCGATCCCGCCAAACTCAAGGATGCCGAAGTCGCCAAACTTTGGGCCCAAGTAAATGAGACCCGCGTCGCTAAGAGCAGCACCGGCGAAATCGTACTTGATGCCGGTAATCAAACCTTGGCGGTCAATACGCCTTGCAGTCTCTCGGTGACGTTGCCCAAGGGGGAGTTGACGGCCGGGCTGTTAACAGTCAAAAATGTCGATGTCTTTCAGACGGTGGCGTTGATTTCGCTGGATCATCGGCCGATTGCGGTCAGTAAACGCGTATTGCTAGTACAGTTGACCAATCTGGCCAACTCCGGCCAAACCTTTGGCAACCGCAAATTGACCTTGCTGCGCAACCCCGGCAAGTTGCCCTTACTGGTTTTGCGCGCCAAGGCCCAACTTGAGCTCACGGTCGATCAGCCGTTTGCCATCCAGTCCCTCAAACTTGACGGCACTCCGGTGCAAAAGCTTGACAGCAAGTTTGCCAACGGCGTCCAGAGCTTTACCGTCGATACGGGTGCGGGATTGATGGCTTACGAGCTCACCCGTTAATATAGCTCCGATAAAAAAAACCGCCCGCCAGAGGAAATTCTCGCGGGCGGTTATCTTTTTTAAGTTTTACGTGAGCTCGACCATCTGGTGGAGGTTGACCTCGGGGACGGTAAATGTGCAATAGTCGCCCTCGTAGTGAAAATCGATGTCCTTTTGCTCGGGCACCAGCTTCACGCCGCGCACCGCCGGGATGCGGAGCTTGATTTCGACATCGCGCACCGGGATGATGTCCTCGATAACCTCAATGTCGCCACGCTTGATCGGCACGGCGTACAGCAAATGCAAAATGTGCCGCTGCGGCTGCTTGAGGAGCATGATGGTCCCGGCGCTCGGGAACTTGGCTTGTAACAGCGGTTTCTCGTACGCGAGCTTGAGGCAGTTTATCGCCAAATCGCGATGGAGCTTCATCCCCTTGTTGCGGTACATGGTAAAAATCTTGTGGGCAAAATAAATCACATTGCTCTTGCGGACGATGCCCGGGTATCCGGCGTCTTCATGCGAGCACGGGGTGTTGACGTGCGAGCAAAATTTTTCTTCGGTGCGGTTAAAGTAAGGCGCTTTGACCTCGGCCAATACTTCGCCGTCAATTAGCTTGGTCTTGATCGCCGGGAGATAGTTGAAAAAATTACTGGAGACCATACCCTCGGTTACCAAAGGCTTGGCAAAAGTATAGTCGATGTAATGGGGGGAAACCCCGTCGCGGACGACGCCGCAGTCGAGATTGTCGAGACTGTTGCCGCTGGCAATGACTTTGCCGCCGTTGCGGGTGAACTGGGCAAGCTTGTGGCCCATCTCGACATCGATCGGCACTTCGTCGGGAAGGATCACTACCCGGTATTTGTTGAAGTCCACCGTGTCGTCCACCATGTCGAAGAGCTGCATGGTCTCGGTGAGCATCATCGCCGCGCCGATCTCGGCATCCTCAAAGTCCTGATTGTGTGTGACTGCGGTCGGGGCGAGGATTGCGATTTCGGCGACCGATTTAGCCCCGCGGCAATAAGACTCTTTGGCCTCGACCATTTGATATGCTTCGCCGATCAGCTGATATGTCGCCGGTTCCAATTTACCGGTGGGGTGCATTTGGTCGCCGATGGAGCACTTGGCGCCGTGCATGATGATCCGCATCGTCTCATATTGCAGGGCCTGCACGCTTTTGAAGCCGCCGAATTCGCCCCAGGTAGTGTGAAATTTACCGGTCTGACCCAAAAAATCAAACTGTTTCCACAAAAAATAATGGGCGTTTTGCGGGAAATGCTGATAGCCGCCGCACCAGTCGGTGGTCGGCAACGACTCGATTTCGTAGTGCGAGTAATAAGGATAAAGATCGTTGCGCCCTTTGCGGTCATGGCCGTTAAAGTAAGCCCGGCACTCGGGGTTGAATTTGTAAATTTCCTGCGTGATTTTGTCCATTGCATTTAATAAAATCGCGGTGCCGAGCTCTTTTAGCGCGTTTTCGTCATTGATGTCAATGTTCTTTTCGCGCAACGTATTGAGGCAGTTTTCACAATAACACGGGCTCTCGCGGATGATGTCGAAAAAAATGCCGATCGGGTTGTAAAGCTCCATCAATTCGCGCGTGACTTCAATCAAATGGTCGAGATACGGGGTATTGAGGCAGATTCGGTGCCACATTTTGCGTTGGCCGTCCTCAAAATAGAGGTCCATCAGTTTGCCGTCGCGGTTGCGCACCACCCACTCCGGGTGCAAGCGGGCAATCCGTTCATTCCACCCCACGGTGACGTAAATGGGCATCTCAATGTCGGCGTCTTTGGCGGCGGTGAGCATGCGGGGCAACAGCATCGTTTTGAGATGCGGGTGCACTTCGCCGACCTTGGTCGGGTAATAGCTCCAGCCGTGATGGCAGACCGCAAACGCGGTCACCGAGTTGACGTGGCCGGCTTTGAGATTGGCGATGAAATCCTTTTCGTTAAAGTCCGCTCCGATGTTGTCAATCAACTCGGAGGTGTGAAAGTCGAGGTGGATCTGGCGATAGCGGAGCTCCGGAAACTTTTTCATGATGCAACCCTTGTCCAATCTTAAAGATTAAGTATGATAATCGGCGTTGATTTTGACGTACTCATAAGAAATATCGCAGGTCCAGACCAGATAATCGGCCGTGCCGCTGTTTAGATTGATGGTGATGGTGAACTCTTTTTGCTGCATGATTCCCGAGAGCTCAGACTCCGGCGTCCCGGCGTCGCCGCCCTGCCGGACGACCGGTTTGTGATCGTAAAAAATGTCAGTGGTGTCAGGGTTGAATTGGGCTCCGCTGTAGCCCAATGCGGCCACCACCCGGCCCCAGTTGGGGTCGCCGCCGAACCAGGCGGTCTTGCACAATAATGAGTTGGCGACGGCCTCGGCGCATTTTTTGGCGTCGTCTTTAGCGGGAGCGCCGGTCACTTTGATCGTCACAAACTTGGTCGCACCCTCTCCGTCGAGGACCATGCGCTTGGCGAGATTCTGGAGCAGCGCCTCCAAGGCCTGATAAAAGGCGGTTTCCTCGGGCATCCCGGCTTTGATCTCGACCCCGGCGGCGCCGTTGGCCATGATGATCAAAGTATCGTTGGTGCTCATGTCGCCGTCGACAGTGATCCGGTTAAACGAGTTTTCGGCGCCGTCAGCCATGAATTTTTTGAGCAAAACGTTATCGATTTTGGCATCGGTGGTGACGTAGCAGAGCATGGTCGCATGCGGTACTTTCATCGACGGATCGATCATCCCCGCGCCTTTGGTCATGGCGCCGATGGTGATGATTTTGCCGCCGACGGTGACCTTGACGGCAGCGCGTTTGGGTACGGTGTCGGTGGTCATGATGGCGCGGCTGGCGATTTCACTGGCGTCATGACTCAAGGCGGCACAGCCCAGTTTGACGCCCTTCTCAATAATGTCCATCGGCATTTGGACGCCGATCCGGCCGGTGGAGGAGACCATGATCTCCTCGGGCTTGACCCCGAGCTCGCGGGCGGCCATAAGGCAGGTCTTTTCGGCATTGGCCAGACCGTTGTCGCCGGTACAGGCGTTGGCGTTGCCGCTGTTGATCACGCAAGCGCGGATGTACGGCGACTCCAAGACCCGTTTACGGCAGATTTTAACCGGCGCGGCGGCAAAGGTGCAGCTTGTAAATGCGCCCGAAAAGTTGGCCGGCACCTCCGAGTAAACCACGGCGAAATCCGGCGCACCGCTCTTTTTCAGACCGGCGACCACGCCGGAAGCTTTAAATTTTTGCGGCGAACAAACTCCGCCGTCGGCTAAAAACTCAAACGAACTCATGATATTTTTTCTCCATAGGTGGCTTTGACATTAATCGCGATACCGCCCCGCGGGCGGAATTTGCCGACAACCTCGGCGGCACGCGGTTTGCAGCACTTGACGACGGCGTCCAAAATGGTATTGACCGACTCCTCGTGAAAGGTGTTGCTGTTGCGGAACGAGTACAAAAAGAGCTTGAGTGACTTGCTCTCGATGCAGCTTTGATCCGGGATGTAGCGGATGATGATGTGACCGAAATCCGGTTGGTTGGTCACCGGGCACAAAGAAGTGTACTCCGGGCAGTCAAATTCGATGATGTAGTCGCGGTCGCTGTAAATGTTTTGAAAGGCTTCGAGCCGGGCTTCATCCGGCCGGGTCGGGTACTTGTTTTCCGAAGCTTTCAGGAGCGACAAATCGTGAAAACGGCTTTGATCTTGTTTTTTCATAAAATTCCTGTAAAAGTCATAATTTCTTTTAACAATATAGCATTAATTCAAATATTTTCGAGATAAAATAAAAAAAATACAAAATTTTTCTTGAATTTTTGCCATAGTAAAATTATATTGCACAAAAGATATTTTTTTTGTACGTCAAAAATAGAGAAAGAACAGGACTAAAAAATGGATTTTGTCAAGAAAACATTGAGTGTTGCTTTGATCATGGCCGCATTTTCAATCGGATCGGTATGTTATGCGTTTCCGGATGACCCGGTGGTGATGAAGCCGTTTGAGAAATTGTCGCGCGGGGTGATTAACGTCGCTTTTGGTCCGTTTGAGATTGTGATGAAAACCTTTGACACCACCAAAAACTACGGCAGCTTGCCCGGTTTGGTGTACGGCCCGGTGAAGGGGATTTGCTATACCGTCGCCCGCGAGTGTGTCGGCGTGATTGATATTGTCACCTTCCCGTTCCCGTTGCCGGGTTGCCCGGATGATCCCAACGATTACGGCTACGGTTACGGCCCGATCATGCGTCCGGCCTGGGTGGTGGACATCGATCACAACTATGCCAATTTCTTCTTCAACGACACTGTTACTGTTGACTCCGAGCAATAATTTGGCTTAGTTTCGTATTGATCATACAAAGTCCGCACTCGTTTCGGAGTGCGGATTTTTTTATTTAATTACATTTGGGAGTATCATATATGAGTTTTTCCTGCGGTTTTGTCGGGTTGCCCAACGTGGGCAAATCCACGTTATTCAACGCCTTGTGCAAGGGCGGCGCCGAAGCGGCCAATTTCCCGTTTTGCACCATTGAGCCCAACACCGGCATCGTACAGGTGCCGGACGAGCGGTTAAAAGTGTTGTCCGATTTGGAGCACTCCGGCCGGATCGTGCCCTCGACGTTGAAGTTTATCGACATTGCCGGTTTGGTCAAAGGGGCGAGTCAGGGGCAGGGGTTGGGCAACCAGTTTTTGGGGCATATCCGCAGCGTGGATGCAATCGCTCACGTGGTGCGTTTGTTTGAGGACGGCGATGTGGTCCACGTCGACGGCAACATCGATCCGGTGAACGACCTTGAAGTTATCATCACCGAGCTCATGCTTGCCGATTTGGACATGCTTGAGAAGCGCCGCGACAAAGCCAACAAGCTCGCCCGCTCCAACGACCCGGATGCCAAGCTCGAGTACGAGATCATCTGCGATTTCGTCAAGCAGCTCTCCGACGGCAATATCCCCAAATATGACAAAGGCAATCCCAAAATTGACGCATTGATCCATACCTTCGGCATGCTTACTTTGATGCCTGCGTTTATTTGCGCCAATACCGATGAGGACACCTTCCGCAATTTTGACCAAAATCCCAATGCGCAAAAATTGCTCGCATATGCCAAAACTCACAATTTGGAAGTCGTACCCGTCTGCGCCAAACTGGAGGACGAGCTCGGTCAGCTGGAGCCCGACGAGGCCGCCATGTTTATGGAGGAGCTGCAAATCGCTGAAACCGGGCTCAATCGGGTGATCAAGACCGGTTATCGCTTGCTTGATTACATCACCTTTTTTACCGCCGGGCCGATGGAGTCGCGGGCTTGGACGGTGACGCGCGGGACGTTGGCCCCACAGGCGGCAGGCAAGATTCACACCGATTTGTGTCGCGGCTTTATCCGCATGGAGACGGTATCGTATGCGGATCTGGTCGCTTGCGGCAGTTGGGCCAAGGCCAAGGACGCGGGCAAGCTGCGTATTGAGGGTAAGGATTACGTGGTCGCCGACGGCGATGTGATCCATGTGCGTTTTTCCGTGTAAATCTTTGCTGGCTAGCGCTCTTGATCGTTGTTAAAAATGCATTTGACTTTTGCGAAAGCGGTGCTATATTAAATGCCTTGTTGTAAAAATATAACGGATAAGGTGTTTGACCAATGACAAAGAGCAATAAAAGAATTCTCCCGGTGTTTGAAGGCAAGCAAAAGGAGCAGTACGAGCGTCTGATGCAGGCCCGTGAAATTGTGATGGGTCAAATGCAGCAGCACGCCGAGGATGCGCTGGACATCGAAAATAATGATAAGCGCGGCGTGACCACTCACATGGCCGACATGAGCAGCGACAATTCCCGTCACGAGATGGAGCTCCGGTTGCTGACCGAGGAGGGCAATGTTCTCCAGATGATTGAGGAAGCCATTGAGCGGCTGATCGACGGCGAGTACGGCCGCTGCATCGAGTGCGGCGAGGATATTCCGGAGAAACGTCTGGAGATCCGTCCGCATGCGATTTATTGCGTCAAATGCAAATCCCGTTTTGAAAAAATGGGATACTTCTCCAAGCATGACTGATTTCAGGCAAAAAATTGAGCCGGGGAGTGCCAAAGAGCGAATGGTTCTGGGGACGGCCCTGGCTTTTTCTTTTGCGGTGATGCTGCTCGACCAAGTCACCAAGGGGGTGGTCGAGGCCAAGTTTTCGCTTCATGAGTCCATTAATTTTACTCCGTTTTTTTCGCTTACCTATGTGATCAACAAAGGCGCCGCTTGGAGTATTTTCAGCGGCTACGGCTGGCTTTTGCTGGCAGTGGCGTTTTTGGTGGTGGCGGCTTCGATTTATTTTATGCGTTATCTTACCGAGGGCTACCTCGAGCGCTATTTCGCCATTTTTGCCATTTTGGGCGGGGTTGCCGGCAACTCGATCGACCGGATCTGGCGCGGCGCGGTGGTCGACTTTTTGCACTTTCACTATCAATCCTGGAGTTGGCCGGTTTTCAACATCGCCGACATCTCGATTTGCGTCGGAGTCGGGCTGTTTGTGCTCTCCTCGCTGCTGCGTCCCGCCTCCAAAAAAGCCGCGACGGCATAACGCCGATTCGGGTATTTTGCAAGTTAAAAAGTTGTAAAACACTTAGAATAGCGGATTTTTGCAAAAAAAGTTTTAAAAATAGCTTGCAAAACCATAAACCGTGGTGTATATTGTACGATGTTCGCTTGGACTCGGGGACTTTTTGTGCCCGTTTCCGATATGGTTAATGTAAAAACTTTAACAAGCAATTAACATAAAAAAAGAGGTCGTTTCTTATGCCGACAATCAACCAATTGGTACGTTTCGGACGCCAAGAAAAGGTTAAAAAGAGCAAGTCGAGAGCCTTGAGCGCCTGCCCGCAGCGTCGCGGCGTGTGCTTGCAAGTTACCACTCGCACTCCCAAAAAGCCGAACTCCGCGTTGCGCAAAATCGCCCGTGTCCGTTTGACCAACGGTCAGGAAGTCACCGCTTACATCGGCGGCGAAGGTCACAATTTGCAGGAGCACTCTGTGGTGCTCGTCAAGGGCGGTCGTGTCCGCGACTTGCCGGGGGTCCGTTATCACATCGTCCGCGGGGCGCTCGACAGTCTCGGTGTGGACAAGCGCAAGCAGAGCCGCTCCAAGTACGGCGCCAAGCGTCCGAAGCCGGGCCAGGAAGCTGCCGCCGCCAAAGGCAAAAAGAAGTAATAAGGGGAGTACTGAATTATGAGAAGACGTAAAGCAGTAACTCGGGACCTCATTCCCGATGTCAAGTACAACAGCGAGCTGATTGCCCGCCTGATCAATACCATTATGAGCCGCGGCAAGAAATCGACCGCCCAGCGCATCGTCTACGGTGCCTTGGACGTGATCCAGGAGCGCAAGCCCGAGATCAAGGCGATCGAAGTTTTTACCCAGGCTTTGGAAAACGTGAAGCCCAAACTCGAAGTCAAGAGCCGTCGCGTCGGCGGTGCCACCTACCAGGTGCCCATCGAAGTTGACGCCGAGCGCCAGGTCGCTTTGGCCATGCGCTGGATCACCACCTATTCCCGCGGTCGCAAAGGCAAATCGATGACCGATGCCTTGGCCGGCGAATTGCTGGATGCTTTCGAAAATACCGGTTCTTCGATCAAGAAGAAAGAAGATACCTTTAAAATGGCTCAGGCGAACAAAGCGTTTGCCCACTACCGCTGGTAAGATAGGGTAAACATCATGGCAGAAGTTGAAAAAAAATATCAGGAGTCGCCGAGCCGTAAAGACCCGTTGCACATGGTTCGCAACATCGGCATTATGGCCCACATCGACGCCGGCAAAACCACGCTCTCCGAGCGTATTCTCTACTACAGCGGCGTCAACTACAAAATTGGGGAAGTGCACGAAGGCACCGCCACCATGGACTGGATGGAGCAGGAGCGCGAGCGCGGTATCACCATTACCTCCGCCGCCACCACCTGTCACTGGAAGGGGCACCGCATCAATTTGATCGACACCCCCGGACACGTGGACTTCACCGCTGAAGTCGAGCGCTCTTTGCGCGTTTTGGACGGCGCGGTTGCCGTGTTTTGCTCGGTGGGCAAAGTTCAGCCCCAGACCGAAACCGTGTGGCGTCAGGCCCAAAAGTACAAAGTGCCGGTGGTTGCGTTTGTCAACAAGATGGACCGTACCGGCGCCGACTTTGACGGAGTGGTTAACGACATTAAATTCAAGCTCGGCGCCACTCCCGTGCCGCTGATGCTCCCCATCGGCCGCGAAGCCGAATTTGCCGGCGTCATCGACGTGTTGGCCAATCAGGCGGTTTATTTTGACGGCGACGAAAACGGCTCGGTCATGCGCGTCGTGGACATCCCCGAAGAAATGCGCCCCCGCCGCGAAGCCGCTTTCCGTCACGCGGTCGAGTGCCTCGCTGAAGTTGACGACGAAATCATGGAAATCTTTTTGGCCGATGAAGTTCCGCCGATCGACATGATCCGCAAAGCCATGCGCAAAGCGACCGTCGGCGCCAAATTGGTGCCGGTGGCTTGCGCCTCCGCGTTCAAGAAGAAAGGCGTTCAGTGCCTGCTCGACGTCGTTGTGGATTACCTTCCCAGTCCCGTCGATATTTGGGACATCAACGGGACCAATCCCGATACCGGCGAAGAAATCACCCGCCATGCCGGCGACATGCAGCCGTTTGCGGCGCTGGTCTTCAAAATTATGACCGACCCGTTTGTCGGTAAATTGTACTATTTCCGCGTGTACAGCGGTATCGCCTCTCAGGGCATGACCGTGTATAACCCGCGTACCAACAAGCGCGAGCGTTTGGGCCGTTTGCTCCAGATGCACGCCAACCAGCGCGAAGAGTTGTCCGAAGTGTTGTCGGGCGACATTGCCGCCGCCGTCGGTCTCAAAAACGTGACCACCGGCGACACCATCTGCTTGGAAGACAAGCCGATCGTGCTTGAGTCGATGAGCTTCCCCGAGCCGGTGATCTCGATTGCCGTCGAGCCCAAATCTTCGAGTGACCGCGACAAGCTCTCCAAGGGGTTGATCGCATTGTCCGAAGAAGACCCGACTTTCCGCATCACCAGTAATGAGGAAACCGGTCAAACGATCATCTCCGGGATGGGCGAATTGCACTTGGAAATCATTCTCGACCGTCTGGTTCGTGAGTTCAAGGTCGAAGCCAACACCGGCGCCCCGCAGGTCGCCTACCGCGAAGCGTTGCTCGCTGCCTCTGAATCCAACATGAAGTTTGTCCGCCAGTCCGGCGGCCGCGGTCAGTACGGCCACTGCTACATCAAGCTCTACCCCGGTGAGCGCGGCAGCGGTGTGGTTATCGAAAATAAAGTTGTCGGCGGTAACATTCCCAAAGAATTTATCAAGCCGATCGAAATGGGGATCCGCGAAGCCGCCTTGGGCGGGGTTTTGGCTGGCTACTCCTTGATTGACATCAAAGTGGAAATCGTCGACGGGTCTTACCACCCGGTGGACTCCTCCGAAATGGCGTTTAAAATCGCCGGCTCAATGGCGCTCAAAGAAGCCGCCAAAAAGGGCGGGATTATGCTCCTCGAGCCGATCATGAAGGTTGAGCTGACCACTCCCGACGAAAACATGGGCGACTTGATCGGTGACATCACCAGCCGTCGCGGTGCGATCGTTGAGATCAACTCCGGCGAAAACAGCTTTACCCGCGTCAACGCCAATGTGCCGTTGTCCGAGCTGTTCGGCTACTCGACCGCGATCCGTTCGCTGTCGCGCGGTCGTGCCTCCTACTCGATGGAGCCGGCTCACTTTGAAAGAGTTCCGAAACAAGTACAAGATAAAATCGTGGAGAAGAAATAAGTCATGGCTAGCAAAACGCAACGCATTCGCATTCGGCTTCAAGCTTATGAGCACCGCATTTTGGATCAGTCGGTCAATGAAATTTTGGAGACTGCCAAACGCACCGGTTCCATGGTTGCCGGTCCGGTTCCGCTTCCGACGCGCATTGAGCGCTGGACGGTCAACCGTTCCCCGCACGTGGACAAAAAGTCGATGGAGCAATTCGAAATCCGTACTCATAAACGGATGATGGACATTGTCAATCCCACTGCCAAAACCGTGGACGAGCTCAAAAAGCTCAACCTCCCGGCCGGCGTGGATATTGCGATCAAAATTGGCGTATAGGGTACGCCATAGATACCAATGACACCGACCGATTGGTGTCATGTATCGAATGTTTTTCCAAACGAAAGGAGAAAAAATGAAAGGATTAATCGGTAAAAAGGTCGGAATGACCCAATACTACACGGAAACCGGCGAAGTTGTGCCGGTCACGGTGATTGAAGCCGGTCCGTGTGTGGTTACTGCGATCAAGACCAAGGAGCGCGACGGTTACTCGGCTTGCCAGCTGGGTTTCGGTGCGCGCAAAGCGAAAAATGTCAGCAAGGCGGTCAAAGGTCATTTGGCCAAAGCCGGCGTTGAAGGCGATCGGGTTGCTTCCGTGTTGCGCGAAGTTCGCGCTGGCGAAGGCGAAACGTTGCCGGAGCTCGGCTCGGTGTTAAAGGCCGACGTGTTTGCTTGCAAAGATTATCTGGATATCGTCGGCACGACCAAGGGCCGCGGCTTCCAGGGTGTGGTTAAGCGCTACCGCTTCGGCGGCGGCCGTGCCAGCCACGGGGGTGCGTGGACCCGTCGTCCGGGTTCGATCGGCTGCCGTGAGTGGCCGGGCAACGTCATCAAAGGCAAGCGCATGCCCGGACACATGGGCAATGTGCAGCGGACAGTCCAAAATCTTCAGGTTGTCAAAGTGATGGTTGAGGACAACATTTTGTTGGTCAAAGGTGCCGTCCCCGGTGCCAATGGCGGCGTGTTGTTGCTCAAGAGCGCGATCAAAAAGACCAAGAGTGCTAAGAAGTAAAAAGGAATAACAAAATGTCACAAGTTTTGGATATACTTGACAGTAAGGGTGCTCGGGTCGGTGAATACGTGCTCCCCGAAGGTGTAATTGAACTGGAAAAAGGCGAGCAGGCCGTCCACGATACCGTGGTGGCTTATCTGGCCGGTCTTCGTGCCGGTACCGCCTGTACCAAGACCCGCGGCGAAGTTTCCGGCGGCGGTGCCAAGCCGTTCCGTCAAAAAGGCCTGGGCCGTGCCCGCGCCGGCTCCAACCGCAGTCCGATCTGGGTCGGCGGCGGGGTAACGTTCGGACCGAAACCGCGTTCGTTCGCCAAAAAAGTCAACAAAAAAGTGTTGACCTTGGCGTTAAAGCGCGCGATTTCCGAGCGCATTGTGGAAGGTGATGTGATCGTAGTCGACAAATTTGATATTGCCGACCACAAGACCAAGAGTGCCGTGACGGTTTTCAAAAACCTCAAAGTCGCGGACGATACGGTAATGGTCTCGTTGCCGACTTTCGACGACAGCTGCGCCGTGATTTGCGCCACCGGGAATCTTCCCAACGTGGTTTTGCGCAAGTCCGACAGTGTCAATGTCTATGAATTGTTGCGTTTCGGCAAATTGGTGTTCACCAAGGAAGCCCTCGACGCATTTATCGCCCGCTTGGCGTAAGGAAGGAATCAATCATGGTTAAATCTGCGTTTGATATCATTATCGCCCCGGTCGTCACCGAAAAAAGCAATGGTTTCGCAGCTGCGAACAAATATGTTTTCAAGGTCAAGACCGATGCGGAAAAAATCGAAATCGGCCGGGCTGTTGAAGAATTGTTCAAGGTCAAAGTCAAGTCGGTGAATGTAATGAATTGCCTGGGAAAAGCGAAGCGCTATGGCCGCTCCACCAAGATGGGACGTCGTCCCGATTGGAAGAAGGCCATTATCACTTTGTCCGAAGGCAGCATCGAAATCGTTTAATGCTGGTGAGGTAATACTATGGCAGTAAAAAATTATAGACCCGTGACTCCCTCGCGGAGACACATGACGGTTTTGGATTATGCATCCGAAATTACCAAGGATACTCCCGAAAAGAGCTTGACCGCCGGCAAAAAATCTTCCGGCGGCCGTAACTGTTACGGTCGTATCACCACCCGTTTTCGCGGTGCCGGCAACAAACGCCGCTACCGTATGGTGGATTTTGTCCGCGCCAAAGAAGGCGTGCCGGCCAAAGTCGTCTCCATTGAGTACGATCCCAACCGCACCGCCAACATTGCGTTGATCAGCTATGCCGACGGCGAGAAGTCCTATATTCTCGCTCCGCTCGGGCTCAAAGTCGGCGCGACCATCCAAAATGGTCCCGATGCCGAGCTCAAGCCGGGCAACTGGCTCGCGCTTAAGGACATTCCGGTGGGCGTCGATATTTGCTGCATCGAGATGCAGCCCGGCCGCGGCGCCAAATTGGCTCGCTCCGCCGGCCAGATCGCGGTTCTCCGCGGTAAGGAAGAAACCTATGCCCAGATCAAGTTGCCCTCGGGCGAAGTTCGTATGATCCACATCAATTGCCATGCCATGATCGGCCAAATCGGCAATTTGGATCACATGAAAGTCAAACTGGGCAAAGCCGGTAAAAAGCGTTATTTGGGTTTCCGTCCGCACGTCCGCGGCGTGGCGATGAACCCGGTCGACCACCCGATGGGCGGGGGCGAAGGCCGTACCTCCGGTGGCGGCCACCCGGTTTCGCCGTGGGGCAAGCTGGCTAAGGGCAAGCGTACCCGCAGTCCCAAAAAGACTTCTAAGAACTTCATCGTTGAACGGAGGAAGAAGTAATGCCTAGATCTGTTAAAAAAGGACCGTTTGTCGATCAGCATTTGCTGGACAAAGTGGAAAAAAACGTCGGCAAGGCTCCGATCAAAACTTGGTCGCGCCGTTCGATGATCATCCCCGATTTCGTCGGACAGACCTTTAACGTGCACAACGGCAAAACGTTTGTGCCGGTTTTCGTTACCGAAAACATGGTCGGCCACAAGCTCGGTGAATTTTCTCCCACCCGTACCTTTAAGGATCACGGGGTTGTCTCCGGTAAGTAATTACCCGTTGAGAAACTCAGAAACCTGTCGGTTAATTCCGGCAGGTTTTTTTGTTTTTAAAAGGGAGAGGTTTTTGTTCGGCGACAGACGGGAGCTTGATCCCGGGCAAGCATAGCGGGTTGATACTTTTTATCGACAGTATGGACATGATTGACCACATGGACAAAGAGAGGCGGTGTGAGTTTTGATTATTTCGGTCAACAAGTTTGTCCGGTAGCAGCTTGGAGCGACCGCCGGCTCGCAGCTTAATGTTCGCCGTGCTCGCCGTCCATACGTCGACATCTATCGTCTGGGTACGCTGTCTCCCGGGGCCAAAAAACGTTCGGTTGCTCTATTATTCACAGATGCATCACATCTCATTGCTGCATTAATAGAAAAAATATCGATATTTTTTTATCTTGACGCTTGATATTGCAGAAAAAGCGATTATATTAATGGTTAGTTAGTTCCTTTTTTATTTAATTCGTCCCTTCTCCTTGTGGGACGGTCCACTGCGCCAACGGTGGGCCGTCCCCTTTTTTTTATCAAATTTCTTTAGAAGCGGTATTTCCCGTTGAAGGTTATGGTTTGACCGTTGACGACCAGTGTCGCACTTACTTTGTCGGGCAGCTCCACGGTACCGGTGAGACCCCGGGCAGTTTGGGTAAATGCGACTTTGATTTTGCCGTTGCCCAAGGGCATTTCCCCCTGCGCCGATTGGAGCGGACCAAGCTGCGGACGGATGGTCAATGTTTGCCCGCCCGCGGCCGGACGGAGCCCGAGGATGGTGCCGTAAAAGTGAAACAGACTGCTGGCGCTCCAGGCGTGGCAATCGGACCGGGTTTCGCCGGGATTTTCGGGCGCGGTTTTGAGGTTAAGGCGGTCGATCACTGCCTCCAGCTCCTGATAGCGCTCGATCAAACGGTCGATCCGGCGGTATCGCCCGCAACACTCAAAGTAATAAAAGGAGAAATAATACCCGGCCGGAGAGAGGTTGTTGGGGGCGGCAAAGAGTTGCTGTGCCGCCGTCTCGGTAATCTCGGGCGCAAAAGCGTCGGATAACAAGGCGAGCAATTGCGCGTGCTCGGAGTAATATTGTTTGGCCAAATCATCGGCAAAAAATTGCCGCTCGTTTGACCAGAAGTGCTTCAATATCGCTTCGGCCGACTCGGCAAAGCGCGTCTGATAAAACGCCATGTAGTCTTTGCTGCCAAAGGCCTCCTCAATCTGCAAGGCGTGGCGCAAGGTATACAAATAGAGGAGGTTGCCGACGCCGGAGATTTCACCCGGGGCGCCGCCCGGCGGGACGCCGATCGGCCACTCCGGGACATTGACCCAATCGACGAAGTTCCATCCCGGCGGCGAAATCATGAGTTTGGTGGCCGGATCGCGGTAGTGCTCAAAATAATCGAGGATCCCGCGCATCGCCGGAACCAGCTCGGGGGCGAGCTTGATCGCATCGCGCGACCACAAGACGGCGTCATGCAGCATCGGAATCCACAACAAGCTGTAGCCGGGGATGGTCTGGCGGCTGCGCACCGGGTAACTGGAAGCGGTGAGTCCGCGGAAATCGCGCGAGGCGGCAAATTGGCGCAGGGAGTTGAGCAACAGCCGGTCGTCGCCGGTCATTGCGGCAATGATCAAATTTTCTACCCGGGTGTCGCCGACGTACATCAGCTGCTCGTAAAACGGGCAATCGACGGTGACGTCAAAGGTGCAAAGTTCGACCGTGCGCTGCAATTTGGGCATGGTGCGGCTGAAATAATCGGGGGTGGCGGCAAATTGCGCGGTGAAATCCAGCGGGTAGCCGTGCTCAAAACACTCAATTTTTTCAATGGACAGCGGCTGATCCAGGCTCAAATAGCGCAAGACCAAATAGCGGCCGCAGCGCGGGTAAACCGGCATTGCCGAGTTGGCGGACGGTGCGGCGATAAAAAGGTCGCCGTGCGGCTGCCGCCAGTATTGACCCATGACGGCAAAGCGGTTTTGCTTGCCGCCCGCGTCGGTGTCAAACAGCGCCTCGGCGAGTTCGACGGCGACCTTGCCGCTGCCTTTGACCGTCAGGCGGTAATAAAAATTGTGATAATCCTCCAAGTCGACCAACAGATAACCGTGACGGCCGGGCGGGATGATCAGCGCGGCTTGGTGCTGTAAAAAGAGATCGGCTTGAGCCATCATTTTTTCATCGGTAGCGTCGATCGCAAAGTCACTCAAAAAATCGAATTTGCCATCGAGCGGGCCGGCGGCGACGGCTTTGCCCGCGGTGAATTTTTGACGTTTCATTGCGGGGAGCATGGCAGGTTCGAGATACGGGGGATTGCTGAAATGCCACGCGGCGCAACCGGGCCGGGCTTTGTCGCCGATTTCCGCCTTGTGCCAGACGATGTTGTCGCTGTCAATCGTGTAGTCGCCGAGGGTGAAAATATTGCTGACTCCGGTCGCCGTCACATAAGCATCGGTCGGTTTGGCGGCAAAGGCGAGGCCGGGGACTTCCGCCGTTTGCCAGTCGGCCAAGCCGGTGGCGAGGAGAGACAACCAGGGTTCTTGGGCGGCCAGAACAAAATTGACTTGCCCGGCATTCATCTGACCCCACGGTGCCAAGTCGCCCAAACACCAGTTGCGCGCCACAAAACGGTGGCGTCCGGCGGCGAGCTTGAGCTCATGCGACACATAACGCCAGTGGTTGGCGTCCGAGCGCTCGGGGCCGCGCTCCACCAGTTCGTCGTCAAGGTAGAGTTCGCCCATTTCGTTAAACGAAAAGTGAATGATGATTTGCGCTGCTTGCTTCAGCTCAAAGTCGAGCCGGAATAAAGATGCCTGATAAGGTGTCTTGAGCCAGCTGACCGGCCATGTCACATGATCGCCAAAAGGAAGCGGATGTTTGGCCGCCTCGCTCTCAAAAGGATCGCGGGAATTTTTGATGCGCATAAATTGCTCCGTAATTGCTGAAAAAATATGAGACACCCGGTAATATAGCACAGCACCTTTGAATTGCAAAAAAACTTGAAAAAATATCTCAGTTGACTTGAAAAATGCGAAAGTTGATGTATTTTATAGATACTGAATTTTGAAACGGGGGAGTAGCTCAATTGGTTAGAGTACCACCCTGTCACGGTGGATGTTGCGGGTTCGAGTCCCGTCTCTCTCGCCATTTTTATGGCCCGTTTCAGGATGACGTTTTTGCTTGCGTTTTGATAACGCGGGGGAGTAGCTCAATTGGTTAGAGTACCACCCTGTCACGGTGGATGTTGCGGGTTCGAGTCCCGTCTCTCTCGCCATTTTTTTTGTATAAGGGGCAGCTATGAGCGAAAAATTTTACTTGACCACGCCGATTTATTATGTCAACGACAAGCCGCACATCGGGCATGCCTACACTACCATTTTGGCCGACGTGCTGGCCCGCTATTATCGCTCGATGAATTACGATACCTTCTTTTTGACCGGCACAGACGAGCACGGGCAAAAGGTGGAAAAAGCCGCCGCCGCGCGGCAGATTGATCCCAAAAAACACTGCGACGAGACCGTAGTCCGGTTTCAGGAGCTGTGGAAAAAACTGGGGATTACCCACGACAAATTCATCCGCACCACTGAGGCGTGTCACAAAGAGGTGGTCCAAAAGATTTTGCAGGACCTCTATGATCGCGACGAAATTTACAAGGCCGAGTACACCGGCTGGTACTGTGTCGGCGATGAGCGGTTTTATACCGAAAAAGACCTCGTTGAGGGCAAGTGCCCCGAGTGCGGGCGCGATGTGTCGGCGATCAAAGAGTCCAACTACTTTTTCAGGATGAGCAAATATCAGGACTGGCTCATCGATCACATCCAGACCCATGCGGATTTCATCGTGCCGTCGTTTCGGGCCAATGAAACTTTGGGGTTTCTCAAGCGCGAATTGTCGGACTTGTGCATCAGCCGGCCCAAATCCCGCCTCAGCTGGGGGATTGAGCTTCCGTTTGACAAAGATTACGTGTGTTATGTGTGGTTTGACGCGTTGATCAACTATATTTCCGGGGTCGGCTATCTGCGAAACGATGCCGAGTTCTACCGCTATTGGCCCGCCGATGTGCATTTGATCGGCAAAGATATTTTAACCACCCACAGCGTGTATTGGCCGACAATGCTCAAAGCGATGGGGCTTCCCATGCCCAAAACCATCTTTGCCCACGGCTGGTGGCTCATCGGCAACACCAAAATGAGCAAATCATTGGGCAATGTGGTCAATCCGATGGACATGGTCGAGCGCTACGGCGTCGATGCTTTCCGGTACTTTTTGCTCTCCGAGATGTCGCCAGGGCAGGACGCCGCCTTTACCGAGGACGCGTTTGTCCAGCGCTACAACAGCGATTTGGCCAATGATTTGGGCAATTTGCTCTCCCGCGTCTTAAAGATGACGCTGCGCTCCGGTTCCGGCACGGTGGCGGTGCCGACGGCACTCTCGTCCGAAGACATTGAGCTCAATGACATCGCCTATGCCGCCATCACGACGATGGAGGATTGCCTCAAGTCCTTCCAGTTTGACCGGGGGATTGCCGCGGTGATCAATGTCATCAGGAGCGGCAACCGCTATTTGGAGAAAACCGCCCCGTGGACCGTCGCCAAAAGCGGCGATGCTGCCAGACTCAATACGATTTTATACACCGCCGCCAACGCGCTGCGGACGGCCGGGGTTTTGCTGGCTCCCGTGATGCCCGAAAAAATGGCCGAGTTGGCCGGTTGCCTCGGCTACAGCAAGGCGGAGTTTGAAGCTTTGACCATCGACCACTTGCAGCATCAAGTTTCGGATCTGGCCGGCCGTAAGTTTGCCGACAACCCCGGGCTTTTCCCGCGCATTCTTGCGGAGGAAGCCGCCGCCGTTCCCGTCGCACCCAAAGCCGCTCCCAAGGCGGAAAAAACGGCGGAGAAACCGGTCAATGTTGTCGAGCTCATCACAATTGATGATTTTTTCAAGACCAAGCTCGTTACCGCCAAAGTCCTCAAGGCGGAAAAGGTCGAGGGGGCCGACAAGCTTCTTAAGCTCCAAATCGAGATCGGCGCCGAAGTCCGGCAGCTGGTTGCCGGGATTGCGCTTTATTACAAACCTGAGGAAGTCGTCGGCCGCACCATCGTGGTGGTCGCCAACTTGAAACCGGCCAAAATCCGCAACATCGAGTCGCAGGGCATGCTGTTGGCGGCTAAAACCGGCAACGAGCTCAAGCTCATCACCGTCGACGGTGAGATTGCTTCGGGAGCCGGTGTCGGTTAAATCCTATGGCGGAGTCTCTGGTTTACTGCGTCACCGGTGACGGCAAGGGCAAAACCACCAGCTCGCTGGGCACAATCGTGCGCGCGATGGGTTGGGGGTGGCGCGTCGCAGTCATCCAATTCATCAAAAACGATTTCGCCACCGGCGAGATGCGGTTTTTTCATCAATATTTTCCGCAAATGATTTTTGAGCAGCACGGCGCAGGGTTTACCAACCGCCCCGGTGAGCACGAGCTCGCGGCGCGGGAGGGCTGGGCCCGGGCGTGTGAACTTATGGAAAATTTTGACGGTGAACTTCTGGTGCTTGACGAAATCAATACCGCAATTTCGCTTGGATTCATTCCGGTTGACGAGGCGCTTACCGCCTTTCGCCAGCGGCGGTGCGGCCTCAATCTTTATTTGACCGGACGCAATGCCGATCCGGCAATTATCGCGTTTGCCGATCTGGTTTCCGAGATAAAAAATGTAAAACATCCCTATTCGCAAGGCATTAACGCAAAAAAAGGACTTGATTTTTAGAAAAAAGGGTTTATATTACTCTTTTCGTTTGCACTTTTACAGAATGAGATTTCAGGACAAAAATGAATCCGATACAAAAATATATCAAAATTGCAACTTTCGGTGCGGCTCGGACCGCAGTCGTTTTTCGACGACGACGATCGCTCTGAATGCTTTTTTGGCCGGGGCGCGCTTGTGCTCCGGTGTGGATGTTTTTTGTGATTAATAATACTTGGCAAGAGACTCATCCCGCTCAAAAAACAACGCAATCATGGTTTTGACTGCGCCGGGGGAGATGTTTTGCCGAATGAAATTTCAGGATAATAAAAATGAATCTGATTGAGAAATATAAAGAATATGTGATGCCGACTTATGCGCCCAAGATTATGTTTGCGGCGGGCAAAGGCGCGGTGTTGACTGACATTGACGGCAACGAGTACCTCGATTTTGCGGCCGGGATTTCGGTCTGCAACCTTGGCCATTGCCATCCCGGCGTCACCAAGGCGATCACCGAGCAGGCAGGCAAGCTCGTCCATGTGTCCAATTTGTACATGAATAATGTAGTGCCGCTGCTTGCCGAAAAATTGATCCAAAACTGTTTTGACGGCGTCGTCTTTTTTGCCAACAGCGGCGCCGAGGCCAACGAAGGGATGATTAAGTTTGCCCGGAAACACGGCAACGCCCAAGGCAAATACGAGATCATCTCGATGGTCGACTCCTTTCACGGGCGGACGCTGGCGACGCTGGCGGCGACCGGGCGGGCCAAGTACCGCAAGGGGTTTGAGCCGGATATGCCCGGTTTCAAGCAGGTTGAGTTTAACAACTTTGAGGCTCTTAAAGCGGCAATTACCGAGCATACCTGCGCCGTTTTACTGGAGCCGGTACAGGGTGAGGGCGGGATTTTGCCCGCCGACCCCGAGTATTTGAAACAGGTCCGGGCGCTTTGCGACAACAAGGGCTTGCTTTTGCTCTTTGACGAAGTCCAGAGCGGCATGGGCCGGATCGGGACGCGGTACGCGTGGCAGAGTTTCGGCGTCGAGCCGGATGCTTTCTCGATGGCCAAGGCGATTGCAAACGGTTTTCCGATGGGCGGCTTTATCGTCAAGCGCAAATATGCGCATACGCTTCCGGTGGGGACCCACGCTAGCACCTTTGGTGGCACACCGCTCGCTTCGGCGGCGGCTTTGGCCGTCCAGCAGGCGTTTGACAACGAGGGCATATTGGAAAATTGCCGGGAAGTCGGCGCTTATCTCAAAAAAGAGCTGCAACAAAAATGCGGCAAGTTCCCGATGGTCAAAGAAGTCCGGGGCATGGGCCTCATGATTGGCGTGGTGCTCGACCGGGAGGCCGGGACGCTTGCCGCAAAATTGCTTGGGGACAAGCTCATTGTTTTAACCGCGGGCGAAAACGTGCTGCGGTTGCTGCCCCCGTTGAATATTACCAAGGCGCAGGCGGATACCGCCGTCTCGCTCATCGCCAAACATTTGGAGGCCCTGAGTCAGGGATGATGCTATGAAAAAAGATTTAGTAACGTTAAATGAAGTGTCTCCGGCCGAATTGGCGGAGATTTTTGAATTGTCCGCCAAGCTTAAGCGCGAGCGGGGCAAGGTCGAGTTTAAGCCGCTGGCCGGCAAAAGCATCGGTCTTATTTTCGCCAAAGCATCGACCCGGACGCGTGTTTCCTTTGAGGTCGGCGTGGGCGAGTTGGGCGGTCAGCCCTTGTATCTCGATCAGAGCAAGATGCAAGTGGGACGCGGCGAAACCGTGGCCGATACCGCCAAAGTGTTGAGCCGTTATCTTCACGGCGTGGTGATCCGGACGTTTGAGCACGCCGATGTCGAGGAGCTGGCGGCGGAGTCGTCGATCCCGATCATCAATGCGTTGACCGACGATTATCACCCGTGCCAAATTTTGGCCGACTTGTTTACGATGAAAGAGTACTCGGGCAAGGTCGACAGCTCGATCAAGATGGCGTTTTACGGCGATGGTCGCTCGAATATCGCCAATTCGCTGATTTTGGCGGCCAAGCTGACCGGCATGGAGCTGGTGATCTCCGCTCCCGATGAGTTCAGTCCGCGTACCGATTTGTATCAGAATTTGAGCAATGTCCGCTGGGAGCGAGATCCCGCCAAGGCGGCCAAAGACGCCGATTACTTTTATACCGACGTTTGGGTCAGCATGGGCTTTGAGGACGAAAAAGCCGAGCGCATGAAGGTCATGGGACCGTATCAGATCAATGAAAAATTGCTCGCGCTCGGCAAAAAGGACGCCAAATTTTTGCATTGCCTCCCGGCTCACCGCGGCGAGGAAGTTTCCGCGGGCGTGATGGATTCGGCGGCCTCCATCGTCTTTGACGAGGCGGAGAATCGCCTCCATGTCCAAAAGGCGATTATGACCATGCTGGTCAAATAAGTTGATCCGGTTGCGGGGTTATATTCCGCAGCCGGTTTTTTTGTATCGGGATATACTATGTGGATATTGGAAGTTGTCGTGTTGGCGCTCGGGGTGTCGATTGATGCCCTGGCGGTTTCGGTCACCGGTGCGTTGGCGGACCGGCACGGCAATTGGCGCGTCAATGCGTTTTGGGCTGGGCTGTACTTTGGCGCGTTTCAGTTCTTTATGCCCCTGCTCGGGTTTTATGCCGGGGATTATCTGAGTAAATATGTGTCGGCGTACGATCACTGGCTGGCGTTTCTGCTCCTGGGGGCAGTCGGTTATAAGATGATCCATGAGAGTTTTGAGCTCGACGAGACCAAGATTGTCAAGCGGGATTTCTTTAACCACAAACGTTTGCCGGTGCTGGCTCTGGCAACCAGTTTGGATGCCTTGGCGGTGGGGGCATCCATCGCGTTTTCCGGCAAAACAATTTTGTTCCCGGCCGCGATGATGGGGATCGCCACTGCGGTGATTTCCGCCGCCGGAGTGGTGGTTGGCACCAAATTCGGCCATTTGGCTGGAGAGAATTTGATGTTGCGCATCGGCGGGATTGTGATTGTATTGATCGGTTTACGAATCGCATTGGGAGGATAAAATGGGGCGTTTTATTGTTTTTGCCATGTTGTTGCTGCTCTTTGGCTGCGCATCGCCGGAGTCGGCGGTGCAAAATGTTTACCCGCTGGAAAACACCGAGTGGTTGCCGGTTTCGATTTATGAGCAGGGAAACTTGGTGTTGTCCACCGACGCCGAAGTCAAAATCGTGTTTAAAGACAAAAAGGTCAATGGCTGTGCCGGGGACAATTATTTCTTTGGAGCTTACCAAAACGGTCTCGGCAGCAATCTCAAATTCGGCCCTCTGGGCGTCACCCGCCGCATCGGGTCCAATGCTGATTATGAGCAAAAATTCCTCAAAATGCTCGACTTGACCCGCAGCTGCCGGATTGAGGGCGACATGTTGATTTTGCTGGATGACAAAGGATCTGAAATCGGCCGCTTCAAGGCCAAAGCGACGCAAGCATGTCCACGGAGCTGACCAGTTTTTTGCAGTATTTGGCCGTCGAGCGCAATGCAAGTGTGCATACGGTCAACGCCTACCGACGCGATATCGTCGATTTTGCCAAACGCGTCCGCGAGAGCGATGAAAACTTTGCCGACTGGGCACACGTGGATATCTATCAGGCGCGGAGTTTTGTCATGCATCTCACTCAGGCGGGCGAGTCCAAAAGCACCATCAGCCGCAAAGCCGCGGCGCTACGCTCTTTTTTTCGCTTTTTACTGCGCGAAAACAAAGTTGAAATCAACCCCTTTGCGAGTTTGCCGCCGATGCGTGCCGACGAGAAACTTCCGCAGGTGATGAATGTAAGCCAGATCGATGCTTTGATTGCCGGGGTCAAAACTTTTTGGCTCAATGCGGCGACCAATGATAAAGTGAGCGAGTTCTCCGTTGCTTTCAGTACCGCGCGGGACTTGGCAATCACCGAGGTCCTTTACTCGGGCGGTTTGCGGATCAGCGAGGCGATGGCGCTTGATTACGGTGACATCGACATTGTGGGCGGCGTCGCCAAAATCCGTGGCAAGGGCAAAAAGGAAAGATTGGCGATTCTGGGGAAACCCGCTCAACTGGCGTTGCGCGAATATTTGAAACTCCGCTCGCAGGTTTCCAATGATCGCGGCGGCAATGCGCCGGTGTTTCTCAATCAGGACGGCGGCCGGCTCACGGCGCGCTCGTATCAGCGCAGTTTAAAGCATTATCTTTTGGCGGCCAAGCTGCCGCCCGACTTGACACCGCACAAGTTGCGGCACTCGTTTGCAACCCATCTTTTGGATGCGGGGGCGGATTTGCGCAGCGTTCAGGAGCTCCTGGGGCATGAAAATTTGAGCACGACTCAAATCTATACCCACGTCAGCGCCGAGCGAATGAAAGCGGTTTATAAAAAAGCGCATCCGCGCTCGGGCGTCGAAAAGAAATCTTAGCAGAGTCAGTTTTTGTAAGGATACGGCAAACTGCCTAAAAAATCGCGGCCTTCGACGCCGCTCAAGGCTTGCCCGAGGGTATAGATGTAGCGAAAGCTGTCACTTGCCACCGCGCCGGTAAACAATGTGTTGCCGCAGTAGCGCAGCAACTCGCGCTGGCTGAAATACTCCGGTTTCTCATGATTGAGGCGGAAAAGTTTCCAATTTTGGGTCGGGATGATGACCTGTCCCTTGCCGTCGGCAATGACAAATTTATTGATCACCCGCGCGACGCGAAAGCCGGAGCGCTGGCGTGCAATATTGACGCCAATGCCGCACAGCAACGCGCCCGAGCCGCTCAAATTTTCCAAAATAGGGCCGATGCAGTAGTTTTCCGGACGTAAAATGGTCTCTTTTTGGGCGCGGAAGCCAAACATGCGCATAAAGAGTGACAGCTGTTTGAGCTCGGTTAAATTATTCTCTTTGGCGATTTTTTGAAAGTTCTTCCACATGTCGATGAGCATTCCCGGGGAGTCGTTGTCAAACCACTGGAGATGGATGTCGATCAAAATTTTGCCGAAATCGACCTTGGGCTTGGCCAGCTCGACGGCGAGCTCGCGCCGCCGCTGCCGCATCAGCAGCGCAACTTGCAGTTGGTGCGAGCGCTTGCGCAAGAGCGGGTCGTCGCAATCCTGCAAAACCCCGAGCGCCGGGGCGAGCTCATGCTCAAACTTGAGCAGCCCGGCCATGGCGGCGACGGCAACTTTTTCGTTGCTGTCATCCAGGAGACTGATCAGATTTTTGATGTCGGATTGATGGTCGGTCATGATTCGCGGACCGGAAATTTGCCGATCAACGCATTGTTGGCGATGGTTTTGACTTCGTCGGTAAAGTCCGAACGGATGATCCACCGCAGGAAATTGGGATCCTCGGCGGCGATTTCTTTGAGGGTACGTCCGGCGTTTTTGCCGAAGTTGACGATGACTTCATCATCTTTCCACTTGAAGCGTTTGGTTTTATCAATGGTATCGGGGGTACTCATGTCGCAAAAGGCGGCAAGCTCGTGGACGCTCTTGGGAAGATCCGCATGCTTGGTCAGCTGGGCGGCCAAGACTTCCAGTGTGGCCTCAGTGTCCGTCAAGGCGCCGTGAGCACCCTCGAGATCTTTGTCGCAAAAGAATTTATACGCCGCTGTGAGCGTGCGCGGGTAGAGTTTGCAAAAAATATTGTAGACATCGACTACTCGAACGCCGTCGGTCTTGAACTCCAGCCCGGCGCGCTTAAACTCGGCTTGCAAAATCGGGATGTCAAAGCCGTTGATATTGTAGCCCGCCAAATCGCAGTTTTCGATAAAGCCGTAAAGTTTGTCGGCGACGATGGCAAACGGCGGGCAGTCGGCCACATCGGCGTCGGTGATGCCGTGGATGGCGCTCGCGGAGGGCGGGATCGGCATTTCAGGGTTGATGCGGCGGCAGCGGCTGATGCGTTCGCCGTCAGGCATGATCTTGATAACGGCGATTTCGACGATGCGGTCGCGGTTGGGCATGACGCCGGTGCTCTCGATATCAAAAAAAACCAGCGGTTTGTCCAATTGCAAAATTTCCATGGATCCATCCTTGCTTTTATGGGTTTACGGTGCTTAATGTATCATTGGGAGGCTGGTTATGCAAACAAAAAAGAAAAAAATATGAAAAAATTAGCACAAGCGATTTGAAATTAATAAAAAGGGGATATATATTAAAAGACACAAGCACAAGAAACCTGTGTTTAAATTTGTGCTTGGCTAGGGAAAACTGCTCGGGTGGCGGAATTGGCAGACGCGTATGGTTGAGGTCCATATGGAGTAATCCTTAGGGGTTCAAGTCCCCTCTCGAGTACCATTTTTGTTGTTTTGCAGGAGATAAAACCGCGCAAATCGGACGTGAGATGGTTTGTTACGGTTTTGGGGCGCTTTTGTGCCTTTGTTCTGAAGCCCACATAGCTCAGTTGGTAGAGCACATCCTTGGTAAGGATGAGGTCACCGGTTCAAGTCCGGTTGCGGGCTCCATATTTTTGTTTTGATTCTGAAAAACGAATATATATATAAAGAAGTAAAAAGAAGTCAACTAAACCTTTTAGGAGGAAAAGAAAAATGGCTAAGGAAAAATTTGAAAGAACGAAGCCGCACGTTAACGTAGGTACTATCGGTCACGTCGACCACGGCAAGACCACCCTTACCGCTGCCATTACCATGGTGTTGAACAAAAAATTCGGCGGTGAAATCCGTAAATATGACGAAATTGACAACGCTCCCGAAGAAAAAGAACGCGGGATCACCATCAATACCGCCCACGTCGAATATCAGACCGAAAAGCGTCACTATGCCCACGTCGACTGCCCCGGCCACGCTGACTATGTGAAAAACATGATCACCGGCGCCGCTCAGATGGACGGTGCGATCCTCGTGATCGCCGCGACCGACGGCCCGATGGCCCAGACCCGCGAACACGTGCTCTTGGCCCGTCAGGTCGGTGTGCCCGCCCTCGTCGTGTTCCTCAACAAAGTCGACCAGCTCGATGACCCGGAATTGCTCGAGCTCGTCGAAATGGAAGTTCGCGAACTTCTTAATCAGTATGAATTCCCCGGCGACGATACTCCGATCGTCCGCGGTTCCGCACTCTTGGCTGCCGAATGCGAAGGCGACATTAACAACCCCGCCACCAAGTGCATTCTCGACCTGATGGACGCTGTTGACAGCTTCATTCCCGAGCCCAAGCGTGATGTTGATATGCCCTTCCTGATGCCGATCGAAGACGTGTTCTCCATCGAAGGTCGCGGCACCGTGGTTACCGGTCGTGTTGAGCGCGGTATCGTCAAGGTCAACGAAGAAATCGAAATCGTCGGGATCCGTCCGACTGTCAAAACCACGGTTACCGGGATTGAAATGTTCCGCAAGCTGTTGGACGAAGGCCGTGCTGGCGACAACGTTGGTTGCCTGCTCCGCGGTACCAAAAAAGCTGATGTCGAGCGCGGTCAAGTGTTGGCCAAGCCGGGCACCATCACCCCGCACACCCAGTTCAAAGCTGAAATCTATGTATTGAGCAAAGAAGAAGGCGGCCGTCATACTCCGTTCTTCAACAACTACCGTCCCCAGTTCTACTTCCGTACGACTGACGTGACCGGTATCATCACCCTCAACGCCGGCGTCGAAATGGTTATGCCCGGGGACAACGTCTCCATCAACGTCGAGCTGATCGCTCCGATCGCTATGGAAAAAGGTCTCCGTTTCGCGATTCGCGAAGGTGGCCGCACTGTGGCCTCCGGTCGTGTGTCCGAAATCGTCAAGTAATCATATTTGATTCACAAATTTAGAGGCGTCCCGGGCTGTCGCAGGATGGTCCGGGATACTCTATGTATGAAGGTATAACAAAATGGCACGTGAAATTATTATTCTCGAATGCACCGAGTGCAAGAGAAGAAATTACACCTCGATGAAGGAAAAGCGCAATACGCCCGACCGCATCGAAAAGAAAAAGTACTGTAAGTTTGAGCGCAAGCATACCGTACACAAAGAAACTCGCTAATTGAAGATTTGATCTTCAATTTTCGATGTTGCCAGGAGAGTAGCTCAGTTGGCTAGAGCGGCAGTCTCCAAAACTGCAGGTCGTGAGTTCGAGACTCACCTCTCCTGCCAATTTTTGATTTAAATATACAGTCAGGCAGGTTTTGTTTATGGAAAATAGTGATAACCAAAAGAAGAGCGGCGGAATTTCCGGCGTCTTTGACAAAACAATGGGTGGTGCGAGACGATTTTTTGCCGGCGTGGTCGCCGAGCTGGGCCGTTGCAGCTGGCCCAACCGTCAGCAGCTTTTTGAGTCCACCATACTGGTCGTGGTTGCCATCACTATTTTAGCATTTTTCGTTGCCGGCGTGGATGAAGTGGCCAGAATTTTGATCAAATTGGTAACTGTGGGTAAATAAATGAGTGATAGTGCAGAGTCAGTGATGCAGCCCGACAAACGCGGGCAATGGTTTATCGTCCACGCTCTCTCCGGACATGAAAACAAGGTGCGTGACACCATTTTGCGTCAGTTGCAGATCAGCGACAGCATCCCGGTCTACGAAGCGGTTATCCCGACCAAAAAAGTGCCGGATGTGCGTCAGGGCAAAAAGACCATCAAAACCACCAAAATTTTCCCGGGTTATGTGCTCGTGCGCATGGATCTTTACGGCGAAGACGGGGTGATTGACGAAAAGGCGTGGTATTTTATCCGCAACGTTCAGGGTGTCCTGGGCTTTTTGGGCGCGGCCAACCGGCCGAGTCCGCTGTCGGATGTTGAAGTGGATAATATCATCGGCAAGAGCGAGGAAGAAGTCGCGCCGGTGTTTACTTCGCCGGTTGTCATCGGCGATGTTGTGCGTATTAAAGAAGGCCCCTTTGAGAATTTCGAAGGGGTTGTACAGGAAATCGATACCGAGCGTGGCAAGTTAAAGGTCATGGTCTCGATTTTCGGTCGATCCACTCCGGTAGAGTTGGAGTTTTGGCAGGTTGAGCGCGCCGACGAAAAGTAATCTTACTTTTTGACGGGGCGGTCAATACTTTTATAGTGAAAATGATTTTTCGGCGGCAGAACACCTGCCAGTTTGGACCACCGGGAAGTCGATTTAAAGGAAAGAGTAATCATGGCAAAAAAGATTACAGGTTTAATCCGGTTACAGATCCCGGCGGGTGCGGCCAATCCGGCTCCCCCGATCGGTCCTGCTCTCGGGCAGGCCGGCTGTAACATCATGGAGTTCTGTAAGCAGTTCAATGCCGCTACTCAAAGCCAGAGCGGGACAGTCATCCCGGTAGTAATCACGGTCTATCAGGATCGTTCGTTTACTTTTATCTGCAAATCTCCGCCGGCCTCCATCCTCGTCAAGAAGATGGCCGGTCTTGCTTCCGGCTCCAAAAAGCCGGGCGCCGAAAAGGCGGGCAAGATCACCCGGGCTCAGATCCGTGAGATCGTGCAGATCAAAAAAGATGACATCAACGCTCGCAGCGAGGAAGCAGCAATGCGCATCATCGAGGGTACCGCTCGCAGCATGGGAATTGAGGTGGTCGATGCGTAGAAGTAAACTTTACAACAAACAGATCCAAACTCCGGGTTACGACTCGCTCAAGCGTTATACCATCGCGGAAGCGTTGGAGCTCTTGAAGGCGATGCCGACCGTCAAGTTTGATCAAACCGTCGAATTGGCGTTTAAGCTCGGGATCGACCCGCGCAAGTCCGACCAGTCCGTCCGCGGTGCGGTTTCGTTGCCGCGCGGTACCGGCAAAACCGTCCGTGTGGCGGTGGTGGCCGATGGTCAGCAGGCGATTGATGCCAAAGACGCCGGTGCCGATGTGGTCGGTTACGAAGATATTGTTGACAACATCAAAAACGGTTGGCAGGAATTTGACGTCCTGATTGCAACCCCGGATGCGATGAAACTGGTGCGCCCGTTGGGCCGTCAGCTCGGTCCGCGCGGTTTGATGCCCAATCCCAAAACCGGTACGGTCACCGAACAGGTTGGCAACGCGGTTCGCGAAGCCAAAGCCGGTCGTGCGGAGTTCCGCGCCGACCGCGGCGCCTGCGTCCACGTTCCGATTGGCAAGTTGTCATTTTCGGCCGAAGCGTTGAAGGAAAACCTTGACGTTGTCGCCGATGCGATCAACAAGGCCAAGCCGACGACCGCCAAAGGCACTTATATTATCGCGTGTACCATCACCGCGACCATGACGCCGGGTATTAAGATTAATACCAAAGAACTTGTGAGGACCAAAGAATGAGAACCGAAAAAAACCATTTGGTAAAACAGATCAGCAGTATGATCAGTAGTTCCGATTATGTTTATTTCGTTTCTTACTCGGGACTCAAAGTGGCGGACATGAACGGTCTGCGCCGTCAGCTCAATGCTCAATCCGCCGAATTGCACGTGCTCAAAAACACGCTCATTCGCAAAGCGGGTGCCGAGCTTGGCATCGACGCTCTGGCCAATGCCGATCTTACGCTCGGCACGGCTATGGTTTATGGCAGTGGCGATGCTTCGGCGGTTGCCAAGACCATTCAGGAGTTCAACAAAAAGAACGAAAAAGTGGCTGCCAAGGGCGGTTTTGTCGAAGGCAGCGTCCTGTCGGTTTCCGATGTCGACGCGATTGCCTCGCTCCCGTCCAAACAAGTTCTCCAGGCAATGTTGCTTGGTGTATTGCAGGCTCCGTCCCGCAACTTGGTCACTGTGCTTAACGCCAAGGCTGCGAGCATCCTGAATGTGCTCAACGCGTATAAAGATAAAAAAGAAAACAATAACTAACATAACTTATGGAGGCATTTAAGATGTCACAAGAAGCTAAAATGGAAGAGTTCATTTCCTACGTCGAAAATATGACCGTGCTTGAACTTTCGAAACTCGTCAAAGCTCTCGAAGAGCGTTTGGGCGTCAGCGCTGCTGCTCCGGTTGCGGTTGCCGCCGCTCCGGCCGCTGCCGCTGCTGCTCCGGTTGCCGAAGAAAAGACTGAGTTCGACGTGATTCTCGCTGCTTTCGGCGAAAACAAAGTCGGCGTTATTAAAGAAATCCGCGCCATCACCGGTCTCGGCCTCAAAGAAGCCAAAGACTTGGTTGAAGCCGCTCCGAAATCGGTCAAGGAAGGCGTTTCCAAAGATGATGCCGCCAAGATCAAGGCCCAGCTCGAAGCAGCCGGTGCCAAGGTCGAAGTCAAGTAATCTTGCTTTGATTGATTGCAAAAGTGGGGTATGTAATGATACCCCACTTTTGTTCGTTTAAATCTCGGGTGCGTTAAATGTGGTTTTTTGTTTGCCGCGCCTCAGTCGTTGCCGATGTGGTTTTTTATCGGCAACGTTAAAATTTTTCCAAAAAAAATATTTTCCGGGCTGTTCAAAGAGCTTTCTCTTCAACAGTTCGGTTGTTTTGTGTTTACGCAACTGTTTCAGGACTATTTTGCGGGAATATTTTAATATTCCAAATTTGGATGAGCCGGAGTTGCCGGCGGTGCGCTCCCCGAAGGGGCGGTATGAATTTGAATATTTGAGACAATTTTAACATAACAGCAGGAAGAAAAATGGCAAAACGAATCAATTTTGGCAAGCTTAAGGATGTACTCAAGATGCCCGACCTGATCGGGCTCCAAGTCGACTCCTATCGTGATTTTCTCCAGCGCGACATTCCGCAGCAGGAGCGCAAAAATCAGGGGCTTCAGGAAGTTTTCAACGAAATTTTCCCGATTGAGAGCTTTGACAAGGAAATGTCGCTCGAGTTTGTGAGCTACGAAATCGGTACCCCCAGCGAGCAAAAGAGCAGCGTCGTTGATTGCATCAAGGACGGCAAAATTTACGATGCGCCGTTGTACGTCGACTTTATCCTCAAGACCAACGGGGTTGAAATCCCCGAACGCGTTTACATGGGCGATATCCCGATCATGACCGATCAGGGCACCTTTATCATCAACGGTGCCGAGCGCGTGATCATCAGCCAGTTGCACCGTTCGCCCGGGATTTGTTTTGAAAAAGCGCGTCACACCTCCGGCCGCACCCTCTACTCCTACCGGATCATTCCTGATCGCGGCTCGTGGATGGATGTTCAGTTTGATATCAGCGATTTTATCTATATTTACCTCGACCGCCGTCGCCGCCGCCGCAAGTTTTACATCACAACTTTCTTGCGCGCCATTGGTTTCCCGACCAACAAGGACATTTTGAGCAATATTTATGAAGTGTCGACCCACTCGGTGTCGTCGTTGCTCAAGCGCCCGGATTTGTCGGGGCTGTATACGGTTGATTACATTACTACCGCGGATGATGTGATCGTCATCGAGGAGTTGGTCGAGCTCAACGAAAACCACCTCAAGCTTCTTCAGGAAGAGAACATCAAAGAGATCGAGCTTGCTTATGTGGCCGAGGGCGACAACTACCTCATCGGCTGCCTCCGTAAGGATCCCTCGCGCAACGAGGAAGAGGCCCTTAAGGAAATCTACCGCCGCATGCGTCCCGGCGATCCGCCAAACATCAACAATGCCAAATTGCTCATCAAACGGCTCTTTTTTGACAACCGCCGCTACGATTTGGGCGCGGTCGGCCGTTACAAACTCAATGAACGCTTAAAGCTCGATATTCCGTTGACCCAGCGTGTGTTGGATCCGATGGACCTCATCGTTGCCACCAAGATGCTCATTAAATTGCGCCACATTGGCGGTCAGGTCGATGACATCGACCACTTGGGCAGCCGCCGCGTGCGTACCGTCGGTGAATTGTTGCAAAATCAGTGCCGTGCCGGCTTGCTGCGCACCGAGCGTCTGATTCGCGAAAAGATGACCTTTGACGAGCAGAACATCTCCCCCGGCAAACTCATCAACCCCAAAGCGTTTGCGAGCGTGATCCGCGATTTCTTTGCCCGCAGTCAGCTTTCGCAGTTTATGGATCAAACGAACCCGTTGAGCGAACTTACCAACAAGCGCCGGTTGTCGGCCCTCGGGCCGGGCGGTTTGAGCCGCGATCGCGCCGGGTTTGAAGTCCGCGACGTGCACTCGAGCCACTACGGCCGTATTTGCCCGATCGAGACTCCGGAAGGTCCCAACATCGGTTTGATCTCCTCAATGTCGCTCTATGCAATCATTGACGAGTACGGTTTCCTCGAAACCCCGTACCGCCGCGTGGTGGACGGCAAAGTCACCGATATCATCGATTATCTGCGCGCCGACCAGGAAGAAAAATTTGTCATCGCTCAGGCCAACGCCCTCCTCAATGAGGATGGCAGCTTTGCCCGTCCGATGGTGATGAGCCGTTACCGCGGCGAGTCCGAAGAGCATCCGCGCGAAGAAGTTAACTATATGGATGTGTCGCCCAAACAGTTGGTTAGCGCCGCGGCCGGGATCATTCCGTTTTTGGAGCACGACGACGCCAACCGCGCCTTGATGGGCTCCAACATGCAACGTCAGGCGGTGCCTCTTTTGGTCACCGATTCGCCGTTGGTCGGGACTGGGCTTGAGGAAGTCATCGCCAAAGACTCGCGCGCCGTTGTTTGTGCCAAAAAAGAGGGCATCGTTGCCGAAGTCTCCTCGACCAAGGTCGTGGTGACCGAGGACGGGTTGCCCGTCGGCCAGACCGCCGATCCGCGGCCGATGGTGTACACGCTTAACAAGTTCCTCCGCAGCAACGCCGGTACTTGCGTCAACCAGCAGCCTGTGGTCGAGAAGGGCCTCAAGGTTGTCAAGGGCGACGTCATTGCCGACGGCGCCTCCACCGAGGACGGCGAACTCGCGCTCGGTCGCAACGTACTGGTTGCTTTTATGCCGTGGTGCGGTTACAACTTTGAGGACGCGATCATCGTGAGTGAGCGTCTCGTCAAAGAGGATGTCTACACCAGCATTCACGTCGACGAGTTTGAGATCACCAGCCGTGAAACCAAGCTCGGGCCCGAAGAAATCACCCGCGATATTCCCAACGTGAGCGAAGAAGCCTTGCGCAACCTCGACAGCCGCGGCGTGATCTACGAAGGCGCGGAAGTCAAGCCGGGCGACATTTTGGTCGGTAAAATCACCCCCAAAAGCGAAACCGAGCTCGCTCCCGAAGAACGTCTCTTGCGCGCCATCTTCGGCGAAAAAGCGGCCGACGTCAAGGATTCGAGCCTGATGGTCTCGAGCGGCAAGGGCGGCATCGTGATGGACATCCGCGTCGAGTACGCCAAGGATCCTTCCCGTGCCGGTATGTCCAAAGCCGAAGCCAAACGTCAGGAAAAGCAGCTCAAGAGCGATTTCCGCGACATTTACGCCGGGTTGCAAAACGATCTCATTGAGCGCTTGAGTGATGTGATGCTCGGCGCCAAGCTCCCGTACCCGATCTTCTGCGAAGACGAAGACGGCGAAAATGTGGTGTTGATCAACTCCAACCGCAAAATCACCAAGAGCGCGATCCAGAAACTGGCTGCCAATTACGACAGTTGGAATATGGAAGATTGCGATATCAAAAAGACGATTTCCGAAATCATCGCCAACTTCAAGCCCCAGTTTGACGAAAACGAAGAGAAACGCCGCCGGATGGACAACTCCGATTTGTCGTTCTCCAATGAAGTGGGCGTCATCAAACGCGTCAAAGTCTACATCGGCTGCAAGCGCAAGCTGCAAGTCGGGGACAAGATGGCCGGCCGTCACGGTAACAAGGGGATTGTTGCCAAGATCGTCCCGGTGGAGGATATGCCTTTCCTCGAGGACGGTTCGCCGGTGGATATCATCCTCAACCCGCTCGGCGTGCCGAGCCGTATGAATATCGGGCAGGTGCTGGAAACCCACTTGGGCTGGGCGGCCAAAATGCTCGGCATCAAGGTGGCGACTCCGGTGTTTGACGGGATCAGCGAAGAGAAGATCATTGATCTCATGAAGGAAGCTAACGATGCCTATACCAAAAAGGAAGGCACCGATTACCATTGGGGCTTCCGCAAATCCGAAGCGGGCGCTTACGAGTACGACGGCAAGACTGATCTCTATGACGGCCGCACCGGCGACAAGTTTGACCAGCGCGTGATGGTCGGGATGATCTACATGCTCAAACTCGACCACTTGGTGGCCAACAAGATCCACGCCCGCGCCGTCGGGCCGTACTCGCTCGTCACCCAGCAGCCGCTGGGCGGGAAAGCGCAGCACGGGGGCCAGCGTTTCGGGGAAATGGAAGTCTGGGCGCTCGAAGCTTACGGCGCCGCGTACAACCTCCAGGAAATGCTCACGGTCAAGTCGGACGACGTGGCCGGCCGCGCCCGGATTTACGAATCGATCGTCAAGGGCCACAACGTTTTGGAAGCGGGTCGTCCCGAGTCCTTTAACGTGTTGCTCAAAGAAATGCAGAGCCTCGGGCTCGACATCCGTACGGTCAAAAAGAGTAACTAATTTACAAGGAGGATAACCTTGATGGAAAATACTAATGCTTATCGTGATTTGCTCGGCAAAAGCCAGGCAAGTTCATTTGGTGCGGTTTCGATCAACGTTGCTTCACCGGAAGTGATCCGCTCGTGGTCCTTCGGCGAAGTCAAAAATCCGGAAACGATCAACTATCGCAGCTTTAAGCCGGAAAAAGGCGGTCTCTTTTGCGAACGGATCTTTGGGCCCACCCGCGACTGGGAGTGCAACTGCGGTAAATTCAAACGCGTCAAGCACAAAGGCATCGTTTGCGACCGCTGCGGCGTCGAAGTCACGCAGGCCAAAGTGCGCCGCGAGCGCATGGGTCACATCGAGCTGGCCGTGCCGGTTTCGCATATCTGGTTCTTTAAGTGTATGCCGAGCCGCATCGGGCTCATCATCGACATGCCCGCCAAATCGCTTGAAAAGGTGATTTATTACGAAGAATACGTGGTTACCGATCCGGGCGACACCCCGCTTTTAAAGGGTCACACCATGGGCGAACTCGAGTATCGTCAGGCCCGTGAAGATTACGGCGACGCGTTTGTCGCCGATATGGGCGCGCCGGCGATCAAAACGCTCCTTGAGAGTGCCGATCTCCCGAGCCTCAAAGGCGAACTCGAAGTCGAGCTTGAGAGCACCAAAAACAAGGCTGTCCGCAAAAAATACGCCAAACGTCTGCGTCTCATCGAGGGCTTTATGGAGAGCAACTCCCGCCCCGAGTGGATGATTTTGACCGTGCTGCCGGTGATTCCGCCGGATTTGCGTCCGTTGGTACCCTTGGAGGGCGGCCGTTTTGCGACCAGCGACCTCAATGATCTCTATCGCCGGGTCATCAACCGCAACAACCGATTGAAGAACCTGCTTAATTTGCAGACCCCGGAAGTCATTATCCGCAACGAAAAACGCATGCTGCAGGAAGCTGTCGACTCCTTGCTCGACAACGGCCGCCACGGCCGCGCCGTCACCGGCGCCGGCAACCGCGAGCTCAAGAGCTTGAGCGACATGCTCAAAGGCAAACAGGGACGTTTCCGTCAGAACTTGCTCGGGAAGCGCGTCGACTACTCCGGCCGTTCGGTCATCGTCGTCGGCCCCGAGCTCAAAATTCACCAGTGCGGGCTCCCCAAAAAGATGGCGATGATTTTGTTTGAACCCTTTATCATCCGTCACCTCAAGGGCCGCGGCTATGCGCACACCGTGCGCGGCGCCAAAAAGATGATCGAGCGCGGCGAACCGGTAGTGTGGGATATTTTGGACGAAGTGACCCAGGGACACCCCGTCATGCTCAACCGCGCTCCGACCTTGCACCGTTTGAGTATCCAGGCCTTTGATCCGGTCTTGATTGAAGGCTCGGCGCTGCGTATTCACCCGTTGGTCTGTACCGCCTACAACGCCGACTTTGACGGCGACCAGATGGCCGTGCATGTGCCGTTGTCCAACGAGGCGCAGATGGAGACCAAGCTTTTGATGCTGGCCCCCAACAACATCTTTTCGCCCGCCAACGGCAAACCGATCGCGTCGCCGACGCAGGACATCACCTTGGGCTCCTATTATATGACTTGCGAGCCGCGCAACAAGGAAATGGCCAAGCTCTACCGCGATTACTTTGAAGTATTGTACGCGATGAACAGCGGCTACATCGGCATCCACGACGCCGTGCGCATCCCCAACCCCGATTTGGGCCGCGACACCGTTTACGGCGATAAAGACGCTAAATACATTTTGACGTCGCCCGGCCGCTGTCTTTTCAACGAAATTTGGGACAAACGTCTCGGTTTCTTTAACCGCATCGCCAAGAAAAAAGATTTGGGCAAGCTCATCAGCGACTCCTACAAGATCGCCGGTCATGAAGCCACCATCAAGTTGCTTGACGACCTCAAGGATTTGGGTTACCGTCACGCCACTTTGGCCGGGTTGTCGATTTCGATCGCCGACTTGCAGGTGCCCAAACAAAAAGAAGTCATCATCGAGGAATCCCAGGCGCAGATCAATAACGTCATGGACCAGTACGAAAACGGCCTCCTGACCGAGGGCGAGCGTCATAACAAAGTTATCGATATCTGGACTCAGGCCAGTAACGCGGTGGCCAGCGAGCTCTTTGCTCATCTGGAAAGCGCGTCGCGCCGCGGCGAAATCAACCCGGTATACGCGATGATGGACTCCGGCGCCCGCGGGAGCAAGGATCAGATCCGTCAGCTCGCCGGGATGCGCGGTTTGATGGCCAAGCCCTCCGGTGATATCATTGAGCGCCCGATTATTTCCAACTTCCGTGAGGGGTTGAGCGTACTCGAGTACTTCATCTCCACCCACGGCGCCCGCAAAGGGTTGGCCGACACCGCGCTTAAGACCGCCGACTCCGGGTACATGACCCGCCGTCTGGTGGACGTGGCGCAGGACATCATCTGCCGCGAGGATGACTGCCACACCGTCAAGGGTGTGTGGGTCAGCCCGATCATCGAGGGCGACGAAGTTATTATGCCGCTCAAGGACCGCATCCTCGGCCGCTTCAGCGCTCAGGATATCCGCGACCCCGCCTTTGACGACGGCCGTCTGATCGTCGCTGCCGGGTCGGAATTCACCCCCGAAGTCTGCGAAGTCATCGACAAGCGCGGCATTCAAAAGGTGCTCATTCGCTCGACCTTGACCTGCGAAACGTTGCGCGGAGTTTGTATCAAGTGTTACGGCCGCAATTTGGCCAGCGACCGCCTCGCCAAAGAGGGTGACGCTTTGGGGATCATCGCCGCGCAGTCCATCGGGGAGCCCGGGACGCAGCTTACCATGCGTACCTTCCACATCGGGGGTACTGCTTCGAGTGCGTACCGTCAGCCGGTCATCGCCGCGCGTCATGCCGGTAAGATCAAGCTTTTCAATGTGCGTACCATTAAAAACGATAAAAAAGAGTTGGTTGTCGTTAATAAAAACGGTCATGTGATCATTTATGATGAAGTCGTGGCCAAGGCTGCCGAAAAAGCGGCTCGTCTGCGCGCTCAGGAAGAAGCCGAAATCATCGGGACCGTCTTTAACAAAAATTACGACTACTGGTCAGACGCGCTGCGCGAAGCCGAGCTTGACCGCTACGATCTCGAAGCCGGCTCCATCCTCAAAAAGGGTGACGGCGAAACCGTTGAAGCCAACGAAGTCTTTGTCCAGTGGGAAGCGAACCACGTGCCGATCATCATCGAAGAGGCCGGGATCGTCGAATTGCACGACTTGGTCGAGGGTGTCACCTTGCAGAAACAGAAACGCGGCTCCGACCAAAGCACTGTGATGGAGCACCGCGAAGACTTGCACCCGCAAATCGTGATCGTAAGCGACACCGGCGACTTTTTGGCCAACTATCCGCTCCCGGCCGGGGCGGTGTTGATGACCAAAAACGGCGACAAAGTCAAACCCGGTAAGGTCGTGGCCCGCGTGCCCCGCCAGTCCGCCAAAAACAAGGACATCACCGGGGGGTTGCCGCGTATCGCCGAGCTGTTTGAAGCGCGCATTCCCAAGGATGCCGCCGAAATCGCCCGCATCGACGGGATCGTCGAAGTGGATAAGCTGAGCCGCGGCAAGCGTCAGATCGTGATTCGCAACCTCGAGTCCGACCGTCGCGAGGAGCACAACAACATTCCGGCTTACAAGCACCTCGTCGTCAGCAAAGGCGACTATGTGCGCAAGGGCCAAAAGTTGACCGAGGGCTCGATTGTGCCGCATGCTTTGCTCGAAGTTTGCGGGGTTCACGAGCTCCAGCGCCACTTGGTTGATGCCATCCAATTGGTGTACCGTGCCCAAGGCGTGGAAATTAACGACAAGCACGTCGAGATCATCATCCGCCAGATGATGCAAAAGGTCCGGATCACCGAGTCGGGGTCGACGGATTATCTGCCCGGCGAGCAGCTGGACCGCACCGAGTTTGACCGCGTCAACCGCGAGATGATCGACAAGGGCGGCAAACCGGCGGAAGCCGAGCCGATTCTGCTCGGGATCACCAAGGCCGCATTGGAAACCGAGAGCTTCATTTCGGCCGCATCCTTCCAGGATACCACTCGTATCCTGACCGAGGCCGCCACCGTGGGCAAGGTTGATACGTTGAACGGCTTTAAGGAAAACGTGATCACCGGTCACTTGATCCCGGCCGGTACCGGTACCGAGCGCTTGCAGTCGGTCCGGCTCAAGTATCTCGGACAGGAGATCGAGCCCGAGCTCAACTTGGAGGAAAAGCCCAAGACCAGATCCTACGAGGATATGGCGGCCTTGTTTAACGACGGCGACGGCAAACCCGATTTGAGCTGCTTTAAGGACGAGGAGGACGAAGACATCCTTCCCGATGAAGCGCACGAGCTGATCGCCGACTTTGACGAAGAAAGCTTCGCTCCCGTCGGCGCCGAAGGTGAATTTGACGAAGAAGACAACTAAGTCAAATATTGCTGAACTCAAGCCCGTGCGGATTTCCGCACGGGCTTTTTTTGTTATGGTCGGTCTGCTCGGCAGATCAACCGACCGGGCTCCCGTGTCCGTCGGGTCCACGGTGTCCATATTGTCCATCAAAGCATTTGGCAGTCCGGCGAGACCGCTTTTGAGCACGGTTTCGCGGAGGACTTGACACGCACCGCTCAATGTCGGATAAAATTTTAAAAAACGTTAGTTTTTTGGAAAAATTTCTTGATTATTATATAAAAGGTATTATATTAACCATTGTAAACAATTGATACCGGATGGAAAAGTGGGTTAATTTTTTTCCCGCTTTTTTTCTTTTAAAGAAGGAGGAAGTGCAGCATGAATAATGAATTGTTAACAATTCTCGGATATATCGAGCAAGAGCGCAACATCAGTCGCGACAATTTGATTAAAGCTTTGGAGAGCGCGATTTTGAGTGCGTCACGCCGCAGCATTCACCCGGCCAAAGAGCTTAAAGTAAAGATCAATCCCAAAACCGGGGACATTCAGGCCTGGGCCATGCTCGAAGTTGTGGCGGAAAACCCGACTTTTGACCAGCTCTTGATCGAGCGCGCCCAGGAGCGTTTCCCCGAGGCCAAACTGGGCGAAATCGTCGAGTGGGAAGTCACCCCGAGCAACTTCGGGCGTATCGCCGCCCAGACCGCCAAACAGGCAATTATCCAACAGTTGCGCCGGGCCGAAAAAGAGAACGTATTGGACGAGTTCTCCGACCGCGTCGGCCAAATCATCAACGGCGTCGTCCGCCGGTTTGAAAACGGCAGCATGGTCGTCGATTTCCAAAAAGCCGAGGGTATTCTCTCGGTCAAGGACCGCGTACACGGCGAGCAGTACAACGTCGGCGACTGGGTCAACGCGTATTTGGTCAAGGTTGACATCAACAGCGCCGGGCCAAGCTTGATTTTGTCGCGCAGTTGCCCCGAGTTTGTGCTCAAACTCTTTGAACGCGAAGTCAGCGAAATCCGCAACGGCGTCGTCGAAATCAAGGGCATCGCCCGCGAGGCCGGCAGCCGTACCAAAATTTCCGTCAAGAGCAACGATCCGCGCATCGACCCCGTCGGCGCCTGCGTCGGCATCGGCGGCAAGCGTGTACGCGCCATCACCAACGAGCTGGGCGGCGAGCGCATCGATATTGTCCCCTATGATGAAAATATCCAAAAATATACGATTAATGCCTTGCTGCCGGCAAAGGTACAGTCCGTGGAGGTAAATGACAGCAAGCGTGAAGTAGTGGTGCATGTCACCGAGGAGCAGTCCAAAATCGCTTTTGGTAAAAAGGCGCAAAACGTCCGGCTCTGCTCCAAACTGATCGGGTGGAATATTAACATCCGCACCGATGTCGCCAATGCCGCCAAAGTTGCGCTCAAGCACAATCTCGACGAGCAGATCAAAGCCGCCGCCGCCAAGCTGGTCGAGGAGCTTGGCATCTCCGAGGGTACGGCGTTATTGCTTATTAACAACGGTTATGTCACCACCGACGGCGTCCGCGAGGCCGGCCGGGAGACGATTCTCGAAATCGAGGGTGTCAACGGGACGGAAATCAATCAGGCATTTGACCGTCTCGAGGATTGACCAAAACAGAAAAGAGGCTCGTAGTTTATGAATAAAGTTCTCAAAGTAAAGGATATCGCCAAGCAGTACGGCGTCCCCGCCAAGGCGGTCATTGATGAGTTGATATCAGAGGGGATCGAGGCGCAGGACGAAAACAGCGTGATTCCCGAGGATATGGTTGAGCTCATTGAGCTCCACTTTGCCGAATTGTACGACGAAGATATTATTGTCGAAGTTGAGGATAAAAAATCGCCCAAAAAAGCGGTGAAAAAACCCGTCGGCAAACCCGAAGATGCTCGCCGCGAGCATGCCGGTCATGGCGCCAAGGGCGGCAAGCCGGTCCGTGAGTTTGGCTCCGACAATGGTTCCGCCGGCGGCGAGATTGAGCTTTCCTCGCCGGTTATCGTTAAAGTATTGGCCGAGGCCATCGGCAAAAAACCCAACGAGCTCATTACCGAGTTGATGAAATTGGGCGAATTGGCCGGGATCAATCAAGCCATGAGCGACAGCAATGCCAAAAAGGTCGCCAAGGTTTTCGGCTTTGAGCTGGTCATCGGCGTCACGCCCAAGCCCAAACACGCCGCCGAGCCCGTCAAGGTCAAGGTGGACGCCGCGGCCGATCCGGCCGCGTTTAAAGTGCGTCCTCCGGTGGTTACTTTTATGGGTCACGTCGACCACGGCAAGACCTCCTTGCAGGATGCCGTCCGGCACACCAATGTGGTGGCGGGCGAAGCCGGGGCGATCACTCAGCACATCGGCGCTTCGACCGTCACGCACAAGGGCAAAGCGATCACCTTTATCGACACTCCCGGACATGCCGCCTTCAGCAACATGCGCGCCCGCGGCGCCAATGTGACTGATATCGTGGTCTTGGTCGTCTCCGCGACCGAGGGCTTCAAGCCCCAGACGATTGAGGCGATGAATCACGCCTTGTCGGCCAAGGTGCCGATCATCGTGGCGATGAATAAAATCGATTTGCCGGACGCCGATCCGGATAAAATTTTGCTCAACATGCAGCAAAACAATCTTTTCAGCGAAGACTGGGGCGGCAACGTGGGCACTGTCCGCGTGTCGGCCAAGACCGGCAAGGGTTTGTCCGATTTGCTCGACCGGGTTTTGTTGGAAGCGGAAATTTTGGAGCTTAAGGCTGTCCCGTCACAATCTGCCGAAGGGACCGTTTTGGAAGCGCAAATGGAAGTCGGTCTCGGACCGACGGCCAATATTTTGGTGCAAAACGGCACCTTAAAAGTTGGTGATGTGATTCTTTGCGGCGAGCATTACGGCAAAGTCCGCTCACTCTTGGATGACAAGGGGCAGCGCCTCAAGTCCGCCGGGCCGAGCATCCCTGTCAAGGTCGTCGGTTTGACCGGCGTCCCGGAGGCGGGCGACCGTCTCTCCACCTTTGACTCGGAGAAAGAAGCCAAGGCCGAGGCCGCGAGA
The DNA here is from genome assembly GCA_964609825.1 of uncultured Victivallaceae bacterium. Taxonomy (GTDB): domain Bacteria; phylum Verrucomicrobiota; class Lentisphaeria; order Victivallales; family Victivallaceae; genus CAZSSH01. The sequence goes on from CAZSSH010000009.1 coordinate 142,468, forward strand.
CTGGTGAGCGAAAAACGCGGCAACATGCTTGCCAGCAGCGCGATCGTCACCGCCGAGGATTTGTTCAGCAAGCTTAACAGCGACTCCATCAGCACCTTAAACATCATCATCAAATCGGACGTCAAAGGCTCCGGCGAAGCCATCGCCCAGTCCTTGGCCCAGCTCCCCTCCGACAAGATCAAAGCGGTGGTAGTGAGTTCGTCCGTGGGCTCGATTACCGAAAACGACATTATGCTTGCCGCCGCGACCAACTCGATCGTGGTCGGTTTCCACGTCCGGGTTGCCCCGGGGGTCAACGACTTGGCCAAAAAGCAAAAAGTCGAGATTCGTCTTTACAGCATCATTTATGAGTTGCTGGAGGACATCACCGACGCCTTGGCCGGCAAACTGGAGCCGGAAAAACGCGAAAAATCGCTCGGCACCGCCCGGATTCTGCAAATTTTTGAATTGTCCAAAGGTCCCAAGATTTGCGGTTGCAAAGTTGAGGACGGCGTGGTCAAAGTGGGCGCCAAGGCGCGCGTTTTCCGCGACAAGGAGCTGATTTACAATGGTGAAGTCGCCAGTTTACGGCGGTTTCAGGACGATGTCAAAGAGGTTAAGACCGGTTTTGAGTGCGGCATCCGCCTCGACAACTTTGCCGATTTTATCGAAAACGACGTCATCGAAGTATACGAAATTGAGTTAAAGAAAGCAACCTTGTAAGATGCCCGGCAATATTGACAGACTGACCCGCGTCAACGAGCTCTTGAAGCGCGAAATGGCGGAGTATTTGGAGAAGGACTTCAATGCTCCCGCCGGTGTTTTAATCTCGGTGACCGAGGTCAAAGTGAGCGTCGACTTGCGCAATGCGACCGTGATGATCAGCGTCTTTGGCGGTAAGCCCGCCGACCGGCGCAAAATTTTTGAGGAGCTCGACGTCGAGCGTCCGGCCGTCCAGCGCAAGATCGCCCGCGAACTCAAGTTTAAGCGCACCCCCGTGTTGACCTTTAAGCACGACCGCCGTATGGAGGCCGCTGACCGGGTGCTGGAGATTTTGAGCGAAACGCCTCCAAACGATGAGGAATCATGAGCCAGGCCGACCTTGATACACTGATTTCGGTGATTAAAAACCACCGGCGGATTTTGATCCTGACCCATGAGAAACCCGACGGAGACGCGGTCGGGGCGAGTTTCGGTTTGTTGCGGATTTTGCGCAATGCCGATTTTAAGGCCGATGTTTTGATGAGTGATCCGGTGCCGGGTAAATACCGGCCGTATAGCGAGGCGTGCCTCACGTCGGCCGGTCCCGGTTTTTTGGCCGCTTACGATTTGGCGATTGCGCTCGATTGCGCCCGTTATGAGCGCATCAGTGCTTGCGGCCTTGATTTGCGCTCGCTTCCTTTGATCAACCTCGACCACCATCGCGACAATGAGGTCAAGGCAACTTATGATCTCGTGGACCCCGCAGCGGCGGCGACGAGTCAGCTGGTGTTTGAGCTGGGGGCCAAGGGTTTTCACGTTGACGCGCTGGCGGCTACGCGGCTTTTTTTGGGGCTGGTGACCGATACCGGGAGTTTCCGCTTCAGCAATACCAATGCCCGTTGTTTGCGCTCGGCCGCCGCGATGCTGGAGGCGGGGGCGGATCACGAGGCGGTGATCAACAGCGCCTTTTTCTCCAAACCGCGCGCCCAGCAGCAGTTTGAAGCCGCCTTGGTACAGCAGTGCCTCGTTTCGGCGGCGGACGGCAAATACGTCTATGCCGTGATTCCCGATGAGCTTTTGGCCAAGTACGGTTTTGATATGAAAGACAGTGAGACCTTGATCGACCTGTTGCGCGAAATCGAGGGCTCCGTGATCGCCGCTTTGATTTATCACCGCTCCGGCGGCATCAAAGTTTCGTTGCGGAGCAAAAATGAGAAATATCCCGTGGGTCCGCTGGCCCGCGAATTCGGCGGCGGCGGTCACCAGATGGCCGCCGGGATCGGCTTTGCCGACAAGAGTTTCGGCCAGGTTGAGGCCATATTACTGGAAAAAATCACCGGATTACTGAGTAAAGTATGAGATACAATCCCAAAAAACACCGACTGCCCGCCTTTGAGTCTAGCGGCATTTTGCTGGTTGACAAACCCAAAGAATGGACCAGTTTTGACGTCGTCAACTTTGTCCGCGCCCGTTTCAACATCCCCAAGGTCGGCCACTGCGGTACTTTGGACCCGGCTGCGACCGGCCTTTTGGTGCTGGTGCTGGGAAAATTCACCCAGTTGAGCCAAAAATTCAGCGGCGAGGATAAGGTTTATGACGCCACTTTGGAGCTCGGGTTGGAGACCGACTCCTATGATTTGGACGGCGAAGTCACCGGCCGTTTTGACTGGTCGCACGTGACCCCTGAGCTCCTTACCGAAACGTTGCAGGGCTTCATCGGGCCGCAGACCCAAAAGCCGCCTATGGTGTCGGCGGTCAAGATTGACGGCAAAAAGCTCTATGAGCTCGCGCGCGAGGGCATAGAGGTTGAACGCGAAGCCAAGCCGATTGAGATTTTTTCGCTGGATATCAAGCGTATCGAGTTGCCGTTTTGCGATTTCTCGATGTGCTGCTCCAAGGGGACTTATGTCCGGAGTCTCTGCTACGATCTCGGGCGCAAGCTCAACTGTGGCGGCACTCTGGCCGGGCTCCGGCGCATCCGCTCGGGCGCGTTTCACATCGATGACGCACTCTCTGTGGATACGCTTAAAACCTACGAGCAGGCTGATTTGGAAGTGTATGTGCGCCGTTATCTGTATGAAAAAGTTTCCCGGATTGTCAAAGGGGGAATATGAAAAAAGAGTTGGAAATCGCGGAAATCGAGGCCGCCATCGAAGTCGTCGCCCAAAAGGAGAAATTCAGCATTGAGGATGTGGTAAAATTTCTTAAAAGCGGCAAATCACAGGCGCTCAAGGATCGGATCATGCGTACTTTGGATGCCGACGACCGGTACTTTGGTGACGTCGAGGGTAATTATTGCAGCAAGGTGGATTATTACCGGAATTTTGAGTTTTTGATCACTCCCGACGACTGGGAAATTGAGAATAAAGTATTGTTTCCGGGGCACCGCTTCGCCCCCTTTGTGAACCCGGACGTATTTCCCTCCGAGGTCAAGGTGGTCAAGCCCGCTTTGGTCACCAAAGAGCTGCATCTTCCGTTATCGCAAATATTTCACTACTGTTTATTGCTCGGCTCGGAGCAGATTTTTGACTTTTTGATCGCCGAGTCGCCGGACAATGCCGGGTTATCCAAGGCTGCGCGTGCAACCGACGTGGTCACGGTCAATGTGTTTGACATGACCGAGTTTTACCAAAAGCACGATTTTTATGAGGGCGACGCAATTTTGTGCAAAGTTTTGGATTACGAGCAGGGCGTGGTCGAGTTTCACTATCTCTCCGGCGAGAAGCGCAAGGAGCAAAAGGTCCGTGAATTCATCGCCAAACTTGAGGATGCTTTGACTGAGGTCATTTGTCGCTTTGAGAAATATCTTGAGATCCCCGAGCAGCTGAGTTATGCGTTCTTTGTCGGCGGCAAAGGGTTGAAGCCCGAGGGCTCGATTGATGAATTCATCAAATACACCACGCAAATCGAGATCAATTTTGACGCCGAGCACACCGTTTTGGCCTGCCGCAGCGAGGAGCTGGATGACGAGTTTCCGGTCGAGCTCCCCGAAGGGATCTCGATTTCCACCGGGGAAACCTCCAGCTTGGAGGATATGCTTCACGAGGTGGGTTCGCCGCTCACCCGTACCGAGGTCGAGAGTTTTGCCTTGGATCACTGTCACCAGCGGCTTTTGGAGTTTGACGACTTTTTTGTCCGCGCTTTTGGCCGGGATAAGCTCAAATTTGCCGACGCCGGGCAGCAGGCCGTGTTTATGAATGAGGTCGAGGCCTTATTTGAAGATATTGTATCGCGTTACAACCGGGTTGATGACGATCCCAAAGCTGCTTTGCGTGCGAGTATTTTGGAGGCGGTGGAGGACCGGATGCGGATGTTTGATACGCTGTCGGTCGCCGATTGCGATTTGGATGGCGAGGTCGCCAATTATTTGAAAAAACTGGCCGAAGTCTCGTTGCAGTTGACGCGGCTGTTGGACTTGATCAATTCGCCCGAGCGCGAAATGTCCGCCGCGGAAGTCGAGGAGCTGAGCGAAACCGTCGCCGCCCTCACCGAGGCGGAAATGGATATCATTGATAAAATCGAAAGTGTATAGGAGCAAGATTATGGAGCAGCGTTTGTTTGCCAGCGGTAACGAGGCCATCGCCATGGCCGCTGTGGACGCCAGGATCACTCTCGGCGTCGGTTACCCCGGCACCCCTTCGTCGGAAATCCTGGACAATGTTGATAAATTGGGCGGCAAAGCCCAATGGTCGCCCAACGAAAAGAGCGCGTTGGAGGTCGGCATCGGTGTCGGCTTTGCCAACGGCCGGGCGATTGTCACCATGAAGCACGTGGGGCTCAATGTCGCCGCCGACCCGTTGTTCACCATTGCCTACAGCGGGACACCGGGCGGGCTGGTGATTGTTTCCGCTGACGACCCGGGGATGGCCTCGAGCCAAAACGAGCAGGACAACCGCCGTTATGCGATTGCCGCCGGAGTCCCGATGCTCGAGCCCTCCGACTCGCAGGAGGCTTATGACTTTACTTACCGCGCCTTTGCGCTTGCCGAGGAATATCGCTGCCCGGTGATTTTGCGCGTGACGACACGCGTCTGCCACTCCAAATGCATCATGATTCGCCGCCACAGTGTTCAAAAACCCGCGCCCGGCCACTTCAAGCGCGACCCCAAAAGCAATGTGATGATCCCCGCCTTTGCCCGCATCGCCCACCGGCGGTTGCGCGAAAATATGCATCAGCTTGCCGCTTTCAATGAGCAGGGCGAGTTTACTCAAATGTTGAAAAAAAGCTCCGACTTGGGCATCATCACCTCCGGGATCAGCTTTGTCCACGTCTTGGATGCCGCGCCGGAGGCCTCGGTGCTCAAACTCGGGATGACCTACCCGCTTCCCATGGAGACTGTCCGCAAGTTTGCCGCCTCGGTGAAACGTTGTTTGGTGATTGAAGAGGGCGATCCGGTGCTGTACGATGCAATCAATGCGGCCGGGATCAAGGTTGAGGGCAAGAGTGAGATGTACCGTTTTGGCGAACTCAATGTGACGCGCGTGCGCCGCATCATCGCCAATGACAACAGCCCTGAATTTGTCCCCCCCAACAGCAAACCGCCGCAACTTTGCGTCGGCTGCCCGCACCGCAAGGCGTATGAAGTTTTGCGCGACTTGGACTGCATCGTATCGGGTGACATCGGCTGCTACACCCTTGGCGTATTGCCGCCGTTTAACGCCGTCGACACTTGCGTCTGCATGGGGGCCAGTATCACCGTCGGCTTGGGGATGCGCAACGCATTGCCCGAAAAAGACGCCCGGCGCGTGGTGAGCGTGATCGGCGACAGCACCTTTTGGCACACCGGCGTCAACGGCATTGTGGACATGGTTTACAACAAGCCCGCCACCGGTCACGTGGTCTTGATTTTGGACAACAGCACCACCGCCATGACCGGCTTGCAGGAGCACCCCGGCACCGGCAAAAAGCTCAATCACATCGATCCTGCCAACAAAGTCTCCATTGAGGCAGCGGTGCGCGGTTTGGGCGTCGATCACGTCGATGTCTGCGATCCGACCGCCGATATGGAAGGTTTCATCAATTTACTCAAGAGCCGCCTTGCCGGCAATGATTGTAGCGTCATCATCGCCCGCCGCCCCTGCATTTTGGCGGTCGTCAAGGCCAAATCTCTGGAAGGAAAGAAATAAATGGATCAGACATTTAACATTACCGTCGCCGGTTTGGGCGGTCAGGGCGTTTTGACCGTGACCGATATTTTGGCCGAAGTGTTGTTTCAGGCCGGGTATGACGTCAAAAAGAGTGAAGTTCACGGCATGAGCCAGCGCGGCGGCTCGGTGTCGAGCGAAGTCCGGTTCGGCAAAAAAGTGGCGAGCCCGATGATTCCCGACGGCGAGAGCGATATTTTGATCGTGATGGAGCCGACTCAGGTCGAGGTCAATTTGTGGAAGCTTAAAAAAGGCGGCGTTTTGATCACCACCGAAACCGTGCCGATGGCCAAGCTGTCAAACCCAAAGGCACTCAACACCATGATGCTCGGGGCTTTAAACCGCCATTTGGAGATCGCCGAAGATTTGTGGATCAAAGTCATCAAAGAAATTTTTCCCGAAAAATTACATGCGGTCAATATGGAAATGTTTGCCATCGGCCGCAATGAAACCAAAGGAGAATGAATCATGCGCATCAAACAACTGTCGCTCTTTTTGGAGAACCGCAACGGCAGCGTCAACGCGGTCTGCCAGGTGCTCAAGCAAAATAAAATCAACATTAAGACGCTCTCCTTGGCCGACACGCAGCAATTCGGCATTTTGCGTTTGCTCGTCCAAAATCCCGAAGAGTGCAAGGTGATTTTGGAGAAAGCCGGGTTTGTGGTCAAAGTGACCGAGGTGTTGGCGCTTTTGGTCCCGGATCATCCGGGCGGCTTGGCGGATATTTTGGCGATTCTCGACCGTCACCAATTGTCGATTGAGTACATGTACGCGTTTACCTTTGGCCGCGAAGATCAGGCGGTCATCGTTTTCCGCTTTGAGAACCCCGAGTTGGCGGTCAAGGAGCTCAAAAATGAGCCCATCACCATTTTGCGGGCCGAAGAGTTGTTTCAATAAAAGGCCAATGTCATGTCAAAATTTGTCATTTCCAACCGCATCTTTGATCCGGCCGCCGAGTGCATGGAGGAGAGCGACCGTAAGAAATTGCAGCTGAGCCGTTTGCGCACCACCGTCGGCCAGGCGGCCAAGATCCCGTTTTACCGTCAAAAATTTGCGGAGATGAAAATTACGCCCGAGTCGATCCGGAGTCTGGACGATTTACCGCGTTTGCCGTTTACCACCAAGGCGGATTTGCGCAATGATTATCCCTTTGGCTTTTTTGCCGAACCCAAGGAAAACATCGCCCGGTTGCACGCATCCAGTGGCACCACCGGCAAGCCGACGTTTGTCGGCTATACCCAAAACGATTTGGCCTTGTGGGCCGACCTTTGCGCCCGGTTTCTGGTGGCGGGGGGGCTTACCTCCGACCAGCTGGCGCAAGTGTCTTTTGGCTACGGGCTTTTTACCGGCGGCTTCGGCTTGCACGGCGGGATCGAGCGGGTCGGGGCGGCGGTATTGCCCGCTTCGAGCGGCAACACCCAGCGCCAGATTATGCTCCTCAAGGATGCCGGGGTCGATACTTTAATTTGCACCCCGAGCTATGCGTTGAATTTGGCCGAGACGATTACCCAGATGGGTTTCGTCCGTGGCGAACTCGCACTCAAGTACGCGCACTTTGGCGGCGAGCCGTGGACGGAAGACATGCGCATCGCCATTGAGAATGAATTGGGGATCCACGCCTTTAACAATTACGGTCTCTCCGAAATCATCGGACCCGGCGTCAGCGGCGAGTGCGCCGCCCGCACCGGGATGCACATCCAGACCGACCACTTTTTGGTCGAGTGCCTCAACCCCGAGACGCTGGAGCCGGTCGGCGAGGGCGAGGAAGGGGAGCTGGTCATTACCTCCTTAAGCAAAGAAGCCTGCCCGATCATCCGTTACCGGACGCGCGATTTGGCGTGCTTGTATTACGAGCCGTGTGCCTGCGGCCGGACGACGACTCGGATGAGCCGCGTCAAAGGGCGCACGGACGATATGATGATCATTCGCGGCGTCAATGTTTTTCCGAGTCAGATCGAGGAGGCGTTGCTGCGCGTCGACGGGACGGCTCCCCACTTTTTGATCGAGCTCTCGCGGCCCAACAACCTCGACGAGGCGACGGTCAAAGTGGAGATCCACCCCAAAACGTTTTCGGATAAGATGGTGGAGCTGCACCGGCTTCGCGACCGCATCGGCCGCGAGATCAGCGCCATCAGCGGCATTCACTTTAATATCGAGCTCGTTGAGCCCAACACGTTGGAGCGCTTTACCGGCAAAGCCAAGCGCGTGATCGACAACCGCGACCTCAAGTGTTAGCCGGTTTGCGCAAACAATATTTTGGATGATTTATGGATAAAAAAGAGTACAAAGATTTGACGGTGACGCCGCGGCGATGGTTTCCGCTGTATCACTTGGACTATTACATATTGCGGGAGTTTTTGATCAAATACAGCGTGCTCTTGCTGGTTTTCATCATTCTCTTTATTTTGAGCGATGTCTATCGTGACGTCGGCGATTTTTTGGAGGCTAAGGTGAGTTTCCACCAGACGGTGGCGTATTTGCTTTATAAGCTTCCCGGCAATATCCGGTTTATTCTGCCGATTTCGATGCTCCTGGGCTGTATGTGGACGATGGCGACTTTTGGCAAAAATATGGAGGTTACCGCCATGCGCGCCTCCGGCGTGTCGCTGTTTCGCTGCAGCGGTTCCATTTTGGCGGTGGGGCTTTTGGTCACCTTTGTCAACATTTATTTTAATGAGGCTTTGGTGCCCTACACTGAGCGGCAGGCCGAGGAATTGTTTGAAAAAGCGGTCAAAAAGCGCAATTACGTCCAAAATATTTTGGCGTTCCGCAGCTCCGACCAAAAACGGCAGTGGCTGTTTGAAGCCTTTGCCAATGGCGATGCCCAAAAAAATGTGGTGCTTAAAACCTTTTGGACACCCGGCATGGTCGACCAGATGGTGTTCTCGCGCAAAGGTGAGGATTACCAAAAGATGGTGCGTGACATTTTTGGCCGCAGTGCGCTCAAATTGTTGGCTCTTCCCGAGGCGGCTGAACGCGAATACATTACCAAAGAGCTGTTGGACCGCAAAGTCGATTTGGTCGCCGCGCAGGCAAGTTATGACAGCAATCAAAAGTTGTGGACCTTTGAAGATGTTTCGCTCGTTTCTTATGATAAAAATGATGACACCGCGTTTGCCGCCAGCAGCGGGATTTCGACATTTCACGATAAGATTGCCGTCAAAAAGCTGACCTTCGGCGAAAACGAGATTCCGGAGACGCCGTCGGATATCATCAATATCATTAAGGAAAAAGACGATCTTCCGACCTGGGTGATTTTTGACTTGGTGCGCCGGACGCCCAATATGGCCGAGCGGGTGCACTCGATTTATATGACGGTGTTTTATTACCGGCTGGCTTTTCCGTGGGCGTGTTTTTTGGCGGTCTTTTTGGGAATTCCGCTGGCAACCAAAAATGAGCGTACCGGGAGCTTGATGGCGATCATCACCGCGGTGGTGATCATTGTTGTCTATATTGTGCTTGCCCAGGTGTTTCTGGTGCTCGGCAAGTCGGGGGTGCTGAATCCCGCGTTTGCCGGCCTTGCGCCGACGGTGGGTTTTATTATTTGTGGGGCCTATAAAATACTCTATGACCGCAATTAGCATTGAGGGGGTGAGTGGCGTATGTATTTGGGAAAATTCGGGATTGTGATCAGGGTCAATGATTTGGACAGCTGCCGGGTGTTTTACCGCGAGCTGTTGCAATTGGGCGAACCTTTTGTCGACAGCAGCTTTTTGGTCGCATTTCACATCTCCAACGATGTCACTCTCACTTTGGAGAAGTCTCAGGCCAAATACTTGGAGCACGCTTCCGGCGCGGTCAGCATTTTGTTTGAAGTTGACAGCATGCAGGAGATCGTCAATCGGCTGGAGAGCGCCGGTTACGAGCCGACATTTGTTGAAATTCCGCGCTATACCGGCCAATTTTTGCGCGGGATGGACCCCGAGGGTAATGTGTTTTACATCAGACAGTCATCAGCGAGAGCGGAGGAAACATTATGAGACAGGGCGAAGTTAAGCGGGTGACCCGCGAAACGGATATTTTTGTGTCCATCAATTTGGACGGGAGCGGCAAGAGCAAAGTTGACAGCGGCATCCCGTTTGTCGACCATATGCTCGAATTGTTTGCCAAACACGGTTTTTTTGACCTTGAGGTCAAGGCCAAGGGTGACACCCAGGTCGATTATCATCACACCATGGAGGATTTGGGGTTGGTTTTGGGCGAAGCTTTGCAGCAGGCTTTGGGTGACAAAAAGCAGATCAACCGTTACGGTCACACCATTTTGCCGATGGATGAGGCGCTGATTTTGGTCGCGCTGGATTTGTCCGGGCGGCCCTATCTCGTCTTTGACGTCGCCTCTCCGGCGCCGATGATCAAAGACTTGGACGTGCGGCTCTTTCACGAGTTCTTTCAGGCCTTGGCCGTCAAGTCGCAGATGAATTTGCACATCAAGATGCTGGCAGGGGCCGAAGTCCACCATGTTTACGAGGGGATTTTTAAGGGCTTCGCCAAAGCATTGCATCAGGCGGTGTCGATCAACCCGGCGATTACCGGCGTATTGTCCACCAAGGGGAGCTTGTAGTCGATGGCGTCAATGGTTTTCGGCCGCTATGATTATGCCAACTTTTTGACCTTTATTTGTTATGCGGCGTGCTCGGTATCGATCCCGATCATCCTCTTGCCATTGGCGCAAAGTCTCAATTTTCCGCTGGATATGGCCGGCGGCAAGTCGGCGGGCGGCGCTTTGCATTTGGGCCGCAGCATCCCGATGATCGGCTCGATGATCCTCTGCGGCTTCGCCGCCGGGCGTTGGGGCAAGGTAAAAACGCTCGGGTACTCCTTGTTTTTTATGGCCGGCGGCATCATGCTCGCCGCCGGGACTCCCAATTATGCGGTATTGTTTCTCGCCTTGGCTGTGGCCGGTGTCGGCGAAGGGGTTTGTGAAGGGCTGGCGACGCCGGTGATTCAAGATTTGCACCCGGAGGAGCCGGGGCGCTACATCAATTTTTCCCACGGGTTTTGGTCGGTCGGCGTGTTAACGACCATGATTCTGGTCGGGTATTTGCTCTTGCAAGGGGTCAACTGGCGCTGGATTTTGCTCGCCATCGGTTGTTTGTCGGTGATTCCGGCCGTGCTGTTTATCTGGCCCGCCGGGAAACATACCGCGCACCCGGATGACGGCAACAAGCTTAATTACAAGCAGGTTCTCGGTCATGCCGGGGAAATCATGGCCGTGCCGCGCTTTTGGCTCTTTTTTGTTGCCATGTTTTTGGCGGGCGGCGGCGAATTTTGCCTCACCTTTTGGCTGCCAAGTTTAATCCAGCTCGATTATGCGGGGTCGCCGCTGGCCGGCGGCTTCGGCACCGGCTGCTTTGCTGTCGGGATGATCGTTGCCCGCTTGGGGTGGGGGTATTTGCTGCATCAGCGGTATTTAAAGCATCTCGTCGTTTATTCGGCCCTGACCGGGGCGGTACTGAATTTGCTGGTGCCGGTATTGAGCTCGGTGTGGCTTTTGTTTGCCGTTTGCTTTTTGCTCGGGGTGGCCACCGGCCCGTTTTGGCCGAGTGTGCAATCGTATTGTGTTGACCGGGTCAGAGGGGACAGCACGATGATGTTGATTTTGCTCTCTTGTGCCGGGGTACCCGGCTGCGGGTTCTTTTCGTGGTTTATGGGGTATGTCGGCGACCAGTGGGATTTGCGTCAGGCGTTTTATTTGGTGTCGATCTGTTATTTGGGCTTGGCATTGCTGATTCTCTGGGATTGGCTGGCGCCCGGCCGGGAGGAAAAAAGTGGCGGAGCTCAGCATTAAGTACCCGGAGCACTTGCCGATCACCGCGCGCGTCGCCGAGATCAAAGCGGCTTGGCAGCGCCATCAACTTATCATCATTGGCGGCGATACCGGGAGCGGCAAAACCACCCAGCTGCCCAAAATTGCCATGGAGCTTGATTTCGGCGAAAAGGGGCGCATCGGCTGTACCCAGCCGCGCCGCTTGGCCGCCTCGGCGATGTCGATCCGCGTCGCGGAGGAACTCGGCTGCCGTCTCGGTGATGAGGTCGGCTTTAAGGTGCGGTTTTACGAAAAAATGTCGCCGCGGACCAAGCTCAAATTTATGACCGACGGGATTTTGCTCGCTGAAACCGCTCACGACCGTTTGCTCAAACAATACTCCTGTCTGATCATCGACGAGGCGCACGAGCGCTCACTCAACATCGACTTTATCTTGGGTTATCTCAAAAATTTGCTCTCCAAGCGGCCCGACCTCAAGGTGGCGATTTCGTCGGCGACCTTGGATGTGGCGGCCTTTGCCAAATTTTTCAACGACGCGCCGGTCATCGAGATCGAGGGGCGGACGTTTCCGATTGAGGATTATTACATGGAGCCTCTGGACACCGACGAGGAGCTCTCCGAGCACGTCGCGCGGGGCATCGAGTTCGCCTCCGAGCTGGATTCGCGGGGCGATATTTTGGTCTTTTTGCCGGGCGAACGTGAAATCCGCGATGCCAATGACATGCTCTCGGGGCGCAAGTACCCATATACCGAAATCCTGCCGTTGTTTGGCCGCCTGAGCGCCGAGGATCAGCAAAAGATTTTTCACCCCGGGCGTTTGCGCCGGATTATTTTAGCGACCAACGTCGCCGAAACGAGTATCACCATCAGCCGCATCCGCTTTGTGGTGGACTCGGGGCTGGCACGGGTCAAGCGCTTCAACCCCCATACTTCGATTGAGGAGCTGCAAATCGAGTCGATCAGCGCTGCCAGCATGCGGCAGCGGCGCGGCCGCTGCGGGCGCGTGGCCGACGGGGTGTGCATCCATCTTTACTCGGCCGACGACGCGTCGCGTGCGCAACCTTACACCGACCCGGAGATCCGCCGCTCGGCTTTGGCAGATGTGATCTTGCAGATGGCAGCGTTGAATTTGCCGCGCATTGACCGTTTCCCGTTTCTCGACCCGCCGCCAGCTTCGGCCATCCGTGAAGGGGTGCGGACGTTGGAGGATCTGCGCGCGATTGACGGCGCGGGGCGTTTGACGCGGGAGGGATGGCAGCTTGTTGGTCTCCCCTTGGACCCGCATTTGGCCAAAATGATCCGTGCCGGGGAGCGGGCCAATTTGCTCCCCGAGATGCTGGTAACGGCGGCCTTTCTCTCGATTCAGGACCCGCGCGAGCGGCCGGCGGAGAAACAGCAGCAGGCGGATGAAGCCCACCGGCGGTTCCGCGACCCCAAATCGGACTTTCTGGCGATGGCTAATTTGTGGAATGCCTTCCACCAAGAGGGCGGCAGCAACCGGTTGTTTCGGCAGTTTTGCCGCAAAAATTTCCTAAACTTTAACCGGATGCTGGAGTGGCGCAACTTGGTCGACGAGTTGCGCGAGGCGGTGGATGAAAAATTGCCGGCAGTGGGACTGTTGGAAAATATCCCCTATGATTTGTTTCACCAGTCGATTTTAACGGGCGTCCCGCGCAACATTGCCAAATATGACGGCGAGGAGCAAATATTTATCGGCACCGGGCATAAAAAATACCACATTTTTCCGGGGTCCGGGTTGTTTAAAGCCAAACCGGTGCCGGAGTGGCTGATGAGCTTTGCCCTGGTCGAAACCACCCGGGTTTTTGCGCGGCAAAACGCGGTCATCAAGCCCGAGTATCTGGAGCGTTCGGCTCCGCATCTTTGCAGCAAAGTTTACGATCAGGCGTATTTCAACGCCGACTCGGGGTTTGTCTATGCCCGCGAGCGGCTGATTTTTGGCGGGCTTTTGATTCATCAGGGGCGCAAGGTGCATTATGCCAATTGCAATCCGGCGGAAGCGCGTGAAATCTTTATCCGCGAGGGGTTGGCCGAGGGGCTTGTCAACCTCCCGGGAAGTTGGGTCGATCGCCACAATCAAGTGTTGCACGATTTGGCCAATCTGGAGCAAAAAGTGCGGCGGCCGGGGACTGTCCTTGACCGCGAGGCGGTGGTGGAACATTACCTTACCTTGCTCCCTGAGGAGATCAACTCCACCGAGTCGCTCAAAAAAAATTGGGCCAAAGACAAGCAGGATTACTCGATCGCTTTTGACGATGCGATGCAGCAGCAATACGGGATTTTAAAGATTGACGATTACCCCGATCAACTTGAATTCGCCGGGCATCAATTCCCGTTGGAGTACCGCTTCAACCCCGGCGAAGAGGATGACGGGATTACTCTGGTTGCCCCGTCGGCGCTCTTGAATTTATTGCCGGGCTGGGCACTTGATTACCTCGTCCCCGGTTTTTTACGCGACCGGGTCGAGCTTTTGATCAAAGCCTTGCCCAAACATTTGCGGCAGGCGGCAAGCCCGGTGGTGCGCACAGTTGACGAATTTTTAGCGAGCGGTTTTTTTGCCGAGCAGCCGTTGACAGATGCTTTGGCCGATTATTTGAGCGAAAATACCGGTGAAAAGGTCCGTTCGGAGGATTTTGCCAATGTTTCACTCCCTGAGTTTCTGGTGATGAAACTGGCCGAAATTACCGCCGACGGCCGCCGGATCATTCACCGCCAGGTCCCCGGCGCCGAAGTCATCGGCTCCAAGCTGAGCCGCAGCGTGGCAGGGGTCAAAAAGCATACCGTAACCGCGCTCGACCGCTGGCCCAACCCGGGGACGATGGCCGAAACCGTCGAGTTGGCGGGCGGCAAAATCGGCTATGTGGCGCTCTCGGTCCAAGGGGATTTGGTCGGTCAGGCCGTGTTCCTCCGCGAGGAGGAGGCTTGTTATGAGCATCGGCGCGGGATCGTCAAACTTTTCCGCCTCGCTCAAGCTAATCAGCTCAAATTTCTCAAGCGGACGGTACGTTTGCCCAACGAAACCATGCTCTCGATGTTTTTTGACTACCGCGATTATGAGGATGACCTCCTTGACCGCGCGATCATCGACACGTTGGACATCGACCCGATGCAGATTCGCGACCAACTCATGTACGAAATCGCCGAGGAGCAGATCAAGCAGGATATCGGCGATACCTTAAATACTTACTTATGCGAGCTTAAGAAGTTTTATCAAACCTTTCAGGAAATCAAAGACTTATTTCCCAAAATCGCCAAAAGTTCGCGCGTGAGCACCGACGATGTCAAAGAAGAGCTCGACTTTTTGTTTGCGCCCGGTTTTTTGCGGCGCGACTGCGTCTTTACCGATTACGCACGGTATCTGCGCGGGATCAAGCTCCGGGCTGGGCGGATTTACACCGCTCCCGGCAAGGATGAGGACAAGCTTGATACCATCGCCAAATACATTGAGCACTTCCGGTTGTTGGCCGCCGCCGATGGCAAACAGTTGGAGCGCAACTTTGCTGACTACCGGTATTTTATCACCCTGGCCGAGGCGCGTCTGGCCGTCTTTGCCCCCGAAGTGGCGCTCAAAATCAAAAATCCGGTCAAAGTCCTTGAGACGCTCTAACTCCTACTTTTTGAAATAAAAAAAACGCCGTTTCCCCTCGGGAAACAGCGCTTTATATACCGTACTTGCCAGCGATTAGTTGGCTTTGACTTCGTAGTTGCCGTCGGCTTCGGTGACGGTGAATTTGCTGCGATAGTAGTTGCGGTAGGGGTCGAGCACCGGGGCATCGACAAAGGCGGTGCCGGTGACATAGAAACCGGTTTTATCCTGCGCGATGACCGCTTTGCCGTTGTTGGGCAGATTGGGGAAAAACTCGGTGATGCTCTGCTCGAGCTCTTTGACGACCATGTCTTTTTTGGTCGCCATGTGAGCGTCGGTCGGGTGGTCGTACTTGCGGACTTCCTGTTGCTTTCTCGCATCCGGATTGTTTTTTGAGGCCATTTTTGTGAACTCCTTATGTTATTTTAAATTTGATATCAAATGAAACATCCTGATAATATAGCACCATATTAATGGTTTGGCAAATCAAAAACGGCCGGAGCGAGTGATTTTTTTTGCGAATTATTTGGCCAGTTGCGCGTTGCCATAGCGCGACGGGTCTTTGCCGTCGGCGATCCCGCCGTACCACTCGAGCCAGTGGCGGTCGCCCTGATCGCGGTCGTTGATCAAAACCGAGATGCCGAGCTTGAGATCGTCGCGCGGGACGATGTTAAGCGTCTGCCACGGCACGGCGAGGCGGTAACGGATGACTTCACCCTCGCAAAACGTATTGGAGCGCAGGCCCGGCACCGGCTCATGAAGCGGCATCAAGTTTAAATTCATGCTTGCATACACCTGAGAGTTTTGGGGCGCGGCGGCGACGTTGACCGCAAACTCGGCGTAACTCGTCTCCTGAATGCCGTCGTTGTTGGGCTTAATCATATCCTTTTGCGGCACCGAGATGCCGATCTGCAAGGAGTCGCCATTCCAGATCGAGTCGCGCTTGCTCAAGTTCAAGGTCTTGTCTTTGACCGCAATGTCAAAGTAAAGAGCCTCGTTGTCATAGCTCAACTTGACTGTGCCATCGGGTTTGTCGTAGTCGCCGCGCACGGCGTGGATGCTGTAGTGGCCGTCGGCAAGCGGCCAGCCGGTGGTTGCCGCCGGGTCGCTCCCCCGCGGGATAAACAACGGTGCAATGTCATCCGGCAGTGTCTGCTGCCAGCTGCGGCGGTCGGGCATGGTGATTTTGGCCTGATAAGTGCTGTGCCAACCCGCCTGTGGCAAATGGAGCTGCAAGGTGGTTTCGCCCCCGGTGGCGACTTCGCCCAAGGCGATGGTGCGTTGGTTGTTTTCGATGATTTCCACCGTCGCTTTTTCTGCTTTGCCGGTGTTGCTGCGGGCGGCGAAAGTGATCAAAGCTTTGCCGTTTTGATGGTCCGGACGGAAATCGCCGAGAACCACCGGTGCGACAACTTCGAGCGTTTTTTGCCAGATGTAGCGGTTTTCCTTATTGGCTTGCAAGCGCAAAAAGAGATCGTAAAAACCGGGCTTGACGTTGAGGCCGGGGGTGATCGCCAGCTCATAGTTTTGGTTGCTTAACGGTGTTACCGCGACTGGGATCTCCGGCGGTGCGACGACTTGCAGCGTGAGATTGCCTTTGTCTTGACTCGCCGGGATTTTAATCTGCGCCGTGAGCTTGGCGCCGGGGGCGGTTTGCCAGTCCATTGGGGTGAATTCGGCCTGGAACTGGTTGCCGCCAAAATAATCGAGCGATCCCGCCTCAATGTAGACGGGGGCCTCGGTCAACGTGAGCTCCAATACGCCGTTGTCAATCGTTTGACGCATTGTCTTGCCGCAAACCTGGGTTAAATTGGCCTCGCGGCCGTTGACCGCCAGCTGAAACTTGACTTCCTCAGGGACGAGACTGTAGGCCGCCAGCAAGGGTTGACCGTTTTTGTCAAACAAGAGTACCCGGACTTTGCGGTTGAAATTAAGTTCGCCCAGGTATTTGGTGTTGTATAACATGCGCGAGGCGGTCGCCCAAGCGGCATAGGCGGGCTTGGGCTGGCGGACGGGTGAACCTTTGTCGTATTTGCGCAATAAGCCAAAATCGAGCTCGCGCTGGCTGGTGGCCTCGTTCCACAAGCCGATGTGCCAGACGCAGGCTTTGAGATCCGGGATTTGGAAGTTGAGGAGCATCACCCGCGCCAGATAGGCGGCCTGCTGAAGCTCGGTGACTTCGCCGCCGGGCTTGGTCGAGTAGCCGATTTCGCTGATGTATAATGGGACGCGTTTGCCGGTAATGGCGGTGAGCTCGCGGCTCAGGCGGTTCAGCACATCGACGTAACCGGAGGTGTCCGGGCTCTGCGCGCCGGGGATGTACGGGTGGAGCATCACGCCGTCAATGTAGCGCTCGATTTGAAATTGCTTATAATACCCCAAGTATTGATTGAACTGGTTTTGATTCATCGGGTTGATGCAAACCCCGGCAATGGGGGTTCCGGGGTCGATGCGGCGGACGGCTGCGCTCTCATGGCGGATAATGTCCATCACATCGGCCATGGTGCCGTGGAAATTTTCGCCGACCATCGGCTCGTTTTGGGTTTCCCAGACATCGACGAGGCCGCGGCGGGAGGTGATTTCCTTGTCGAGTTTGATGAGGATATCGGCCCAGTCGTCGGCGGGGACCGCCACCATCTTTTTAAACGGACTTAAGACATTGAGGCAACGGATGATTTTGACGGGTTCACGTTTGGCAATGGTGGCGGCGTCGGGCGCTTGGGCGGTGAAATCCGCTTTTTGAAACACGGTAAAAAACAATTGCCGATCCCACTTGGCCCCGCCGACTTGCCGTAAATAGGGGTCGAGTCCGCCCCAGACGCCAAAGGCGGGGATACTGGTATGGTAATAATCCTTGGGCAAGGGTGCGGTGACGAGCAAACTGGTAGCGGCGGTCTCCGCAACTTTTCCGTTGACCACGACTTGCGCGGTGAGCAAGTAATAATCCGGGCCGGGGAGCTTGATACTCAAGGTTTTGCTGTTCGCCTCACTTTTTCCGCTCCATACGGTTTTACCAAAGCAATCGGTGAGACTGACGGAGATTTCCGCATTGTCAAGCGCGCTCTTTACCGTAATTTCCGGTACATTGGTATAGAGTTGCACCGGGTCGGGGAGCGCGATCTCCAGCGTCTTGGCGCTTACGGCGTTACTTTTTTTTTTGCCTCGCTGTTATCCGAGGCCTTGACGGTGTTGATTTTGATGTTATCGAGCCAGACTTTGCCGCCGCCGGGAGCGAGCTTAAAGAAAAGCAACCCTTTTTTGACGTCCTTGCCCTGCAGCTGCGCCGGGATCGGCCCCAGCTGATATTGAAAGGTTTGCCACTCACTGGTCAAATTGGCCGGGGTAGCAAACTGCTTCTTTTGTTCGCCCGTCGGCTCAAAAAAGGCGATTGGCTTGTCCCCCTGCATCATCATGGAGAGACGCAGCACCGGTTTGCTCTCACTGTCGGTTTTGGCGTCAAAGCTGATTTCGTAGACCGAGTCCTCAAGATACGGAACCGCGATGGCGACGTCGAGCGCGCCCTCGGCCAAAGCGGTCATGGTGAGCGACTGCTTGCCGTCGGTCGACTCGGAGCTGTCGACGCGGGCGCTCGCTTGCTTGTTGATCCAAAAGCCGCCCGTTCCCTGTTCAAACGAGGGGTTGTTTAAGGTCACGGGATCGGCCGACAAGGAAAGCGCGACGACAATACCGGCAGTGATAAAGTATGGTTTCAGCATTTTTTTGACTCCTTAAAGTGCACTCTTTCTTAATATATCAGAAATATAATATTCTTCAAATCGCGGATAGACAGTAACCATCTCTCCCTGTCCGATTTTATGCGCGCTGCCGTCCAAAAACGCCATATTGCATTGTTGACTGTGGCGCAAGCTCGCACTGCAGGTCGCCCCGTTGTTCCAACTGATCATATAAGTGATTTTTAATTTGGGCGCCCACCAGCCGGTGCCGATGCTGTCGCCGTAAAACCAGGTTTTGGACATCTTTTTGATGTTGGGATTTTTTTGAATGTTGTTATACGGCCGGTAGGTTTCGCTGCGCCCGGCGGCGGAGCTGAGGCGGTCGACATCGCGATTCATCCCGTAGCTGTAGCAGGCATTGGAGTTGTTGGTGTACTTGTCGACCGTGGTTTGCGCCGGGCACAAAAAGATGTTGCTTGCCGCGATGTATTTGTTGTCGATCAAGGCGTTGGACCAGTAATACGGCGCCCCGTTTTTAGTGGCGCCGGCAGCATACATTACCCCATTGAAATCATTGGCATACATCGAGGTGGTGAGCATGATTTGGCGCAAGTTGCTGAGGCAACGGGCGCTGCGGGCGGCGTCGCGGGCTTTGTTGAGTGCGGGCAAAAGCATCGACGCCAAAATGGCGATGATGGCAATGACGACTAAGAGCTCAATCAATGTAAACAATTTTCCCGATTTCATTTTCATAATCGATCCCGTGGTTGGTTGTTTTATTTCAATGGTTTGGTTGAATTGCGGGGTAACACTTGGGTCGGGATCAAAATCTGTTGCGCCTTGCCGGTCAAACGGCTCTCGATGCGGTCGAGGAGCAAGGTGGCGGCGCGGCGGCCGATCTCATCGGCGTGCTGTTCGACGCTGGTCAGTTGCGGGCGCAAATTTTCGCACAAAGGGAGATTGCCGAAGCCGGTGATCGCCAAATCCTCCGGCACGCGCAATTTTAAATCCAATGCCGCATTTAAGGCGGTATTGGCGATATAGTCGTTAAAGCAAATCAACACCTCGGGGCGCTCTTTGGCAGCCAGAAGGGTGTGAATTTTACCGTAAATATCGGTCTCGGTCGGCGAGAGCTCCAATAAAAACTTGGAGTTGACCGGACGGTTGTGCTCAAACATTGCGGCCAAAAAACCGTTTTTGCGCTCAATTCCGGTGCTTACGTCGCCGTAAAACACCGAGCCGATGCGCTCGTAACCAACTTTGATGAGTTGCTCGACCAGTTGACGCATGCCGTTGACGTTATCGGAGCCGACGTAATCAAAATCAAGGCCACCGACGCTCTGGTCAATTAACACAATCGGGTTGTGAAACTTTTGCAGCGCTATTTTATGCTCCTGACTCGGCACATGCTCCATCGGAAAGAGCAAGAGTCCGTCGACCCGGCGGCGGGCGAAGCGGTCAAAAATGTTGATGTTGTCATTGACCATCATGTCCCAGCAAATTACATAGGAATCATATTGCGCTTTGTGCAACGTCTGCTGAATCCCGCGCATGATCGCCCCGGCAAACTGGCAGCCGAAATTGTTAAAGGCGATCCCGATGCTGCGGCTGCGGCCGGTTTGCATGCACTCGACCATCACATTGGGCTGATAACCGTATTTTTGGGCCACCTCCAAGACGCGCTGCTTGGTCTCCTCCTTGATGCCGGGGTGATTGCGCAAGGCTTTGGATACGGCCGACTCGGAGATGCCGCAGAGCTTGCCGATTTCTTTCATCGAAATCATAGTCCGTATCCTTTCCAGTACATGAATTTAATTTTTAACGCGCTCATTTTTATTAATTTCAACGCGTTGCCATTATTTTTGTTTTAAGCTCAAAGTGCTTATCTGTAAGCCGGTTTTTATTGGCTTATGACTATATTATAGCATATTCAAAACTTTTTGTCAAGTACTTGAAATATTATTTTTGATTTTTTTTGAGTTTCCAATCGGTTGACAAATCTTCCGGGCTAAAAAGGAGACAATCTCATGAGCACAAGTGGAATTCCTCGTCAATTATCTGTCAAAACCCGTCTGCCGCTACAATTTGATGTTGTATCTTCGGACGACAGTTTAATGGTCGATGACAACAATGACAATGAGCAAAATCCGCATTTTGACGTTAAAATGTCCATCGATGCGGATGCCGGCACCATGATGAGTATTTACAATAACGGTGGTACTTTCCGATTGATTGCGACCGGGGCTGCCACAGGGTTGTTACAATTGAAGAATATGCAGCTCACCGGTATTGACACTCAGGGAGGTCCCGGTATTTTTTTCTGCGACGGTCACGGCAAAGTGAGTTTTATCCCGGCGGAATCAGACAAAGCGGCACTGGTTTGTCGCGATGGAGAAATTTCATGGATAAAGATAGAAACATGTGATCAACAATAACTTAAATATATTAAATCAAGAAAATAAGGAATTTTATTATGAGCGATCAAAACACTGTTTTATTTGGCATGAGTGCGGGCCAAAAATCCACTCTTGCCGCTTCGTATCCGTTCAACAAAATTATCAGCTCGGATAAAAGTGTCTCCGTTTCCGATTCGGGCGGAGATACCAACCTCACCGTGTCGATTCAGGCGGACAGCTCGGTATCGAGTATTTTGGGATTTGCTTTGGGCGAGGATTCAACGCATTGGCTTTTTTGCCAACCCGAGGGTTCCGGACTGGTTTCGGTTGATTTGGGCAATCTTGGTCTTATGGCATATCCTGATGAACCGTCGATTTTGGTTGCTTCCGGCAATGGCCCCTGCTGGTTGACCGTTCCCGAAGATCCCGAGACCAGAATATTGGGTGTCAGTGGCGGCAGCTTTGCGTGGTTTGAGATGTCCGATTGCGCCAATGCCTGTGAAGAAGAAACCCAGGAATAAGGAGAAAAAACATCATGGAGAGAGTCTGTCAAAATCTTCCGCCTGAGAATACCGAGTTCGTCGATGCGTACAATGCTTTGATCAAAGGGTTTGAAGCGCGTGGCATTGCCGGTGTATTGAGTAAAAACAAGGGTGACGCCGTTACCCAAAGTGATTTAGACACTCTGCGCCGCAGTTTGTCGGAAGCCGCAAAAAATATTTTTATCGATACCGGCAAATTGACCGGTTATTTGCTTTATGATCCGGCCGCCTTTGACGGCTCGGCGCTGCAAGTTACCTTTAACGGTGACAAAGGTTTTTTAAAAATACCGCAAGAATACACCTCCACCGGCAAAAATGTGTATGATAAGTCGGGGCAATTCAGCGCTGAAGTCCCGGTGCTGTGGGAGCATTTCATTGATTTGCGAGATGCGCTGCATGCGCTGCGCGAGCGCAAATACGATTACAAAATAACCGTCAATATCGATAACGAGGGCGTTGAGTATCAATTGAATTTTATCAATTATCAAAACGGCCCCGAAAACAAAACCAGTGAGTACGACCCCGAGGCAAAAGAGTTTTGGTACTCTTGGGACATTCAATACACTTCGATATTAAGCGGAAACGGCGCCACCTATGACTACAGTCTGTTTTTCCGTAACAATGACGGAGACAGCGAATGGGAGGGGCGACCGATTTCCGGTCCGCCGAACGAATTGGATGTTGTCATTGACAGGGCGTTGGCTGCCGAGGAGCAAAATGCTCCCAGCGGCGAATTTTTGATCCAGCCGGTCTGCACGGTTAATCATACCGTTGAATTGGGCGCAAAACCTGCCGGCGTGACGGACAGCTCGGAAAACGGCGTGGTGCGTTTGGGCAGCGATTGCTCGGCTTGTTTGTCAATGGGCTCAGGGGTGGCGTGTGCTATTAACGATTATTTCAACACCTATGAGCACAGCAAAGGCAAGCAGCTCGGGCTTTCATGTGCTGATGGTTTCGGTCTGCAAGTGATGCATAATATGGCCGTATATGAGGTGGCCGATATTGAGTACGGGCAGTACAATTGTGATACGGACGTCAAATCATACCGCGGCGACGACACCGATGAGGACGGCGGCAACGCCAAATGGGAGTTTCATCATTTGCGGCGCCCCTCGGGTGCGTTAGTCAAATTTATGATGAAAAATGGTCAGGGCACTGCGATTAACGGCGGCGGGTTTTATTACTTGCATCGCAACGGCGGAGAATTGGCGCTGGAATTTCCTCGCGAGAAATTCACCCATTATTTTTCTGAAAAGTTGATGCGTTGTTCCTATCGGATCGGCAATTATATTGTCAGCAGTGTGATGCCTCCCGGCGAAGGAATGAAGACTTCCGGTACGTATATTTTTGACAGTTTGATCACCGGACGGACGGAGCTTACGGTCAATGAGCGCGGTGTGCCGATCGATTGGCGGTATCATACCGAGGTCCCCGGGCAGCCCGCGATGGCAAGGAGTTTGACGGCCGCGTCTGCGACGGCTCAATACGATCAACTGACGCGGGAGGTGACGACGCTGAACGCCGCTGCCGATCCGTTATACGACTATGCGCAGTTTTTTGCCGCCGGTGCTTGGACGGAGCCCGCCGGTAATGTTGTGCGTAAGGTAATTGATTTTTATAATCAGAACGATGTGCCGATGGGCAAACTGATTGAGGGCAAATACGGCGAAGGCTTGATCGTCCGGGGTTACTGGGGCAAAGAAGCGGGCGGTCTGGAGCCGCAGCAGCTGGTGAAGTTTGAGCGCTTCGGCACCGAGGCTGCCGATGAGTTTATCGAGCAAAAGCAGACTGTCAAATACAGTACCGGCGGCCGTTTTGAGAGCGTAAGCCGTGTCCGCAAAAAGAAGTTCCCCTTTGGCGAGGAAACCGTCGCCGAGTACCATATTGACGGGGACGGCGATGTGACGACGGCGAGTTACACTTATGAAACCAATGCCGCGCTTAAGAGTTACGGCAGTTTGCTGGCCGAGACCAATGCCGACGGCAGCTGGTCGCGTTATGAGTACGACAGCGCCGGGCGGGTAGTAAAAACGATTACCCCGTTTGGCGACGCCGCCATTGATGCCCCTGAGGCGGACTGTAAAGTCACTGAGTACGACTACACGCATTTGCACCCGGCGGAAATAACGGTCGGCGGCGATACCGATGCGCGTACGATGATTACGAAAACGCTGGGAGTGGAGACCGCCCGCGAGTACCATCTTTATTTTGCCGGTGAAGACTGGCAGATTACGGCGGCGGCTCCCGGCGCGGCATATGACGCCGTCGGCAATTTGGTGTATAAAAATTTCCGCTATGCTTCCGGCGACTTTGCCGGGCTGCCGTGGCGGACGGAGAACCCCGACGGCTCGTCGGTGGAAATCAGCTACCGCAAGATTGTTGACGAAACCGATCCCGAGTTGTACCAACTCGAAACCACCGCTTTGCGCGGGTTTTTGCCCGATTACGGCACCCGCGAAGTGACGCTTAAGGATATCGCCGGACACGTGATTACGCGCACGGTTACCGATTTGGCGTCGGGTTTGGTGATCTCGGGGACGAGCTATGAGTATGACAATGCCGGGCGGGTGACCCGCGAGGAAACCCTGGACGGCGATGTCACGGCAACCGAGTACAACTGCTGCGGGCCGCGCTTTGTCACCGATCCGGCGGGCAATGTCACCGAGTATGCCCACGATACCTTTGGGCGGCTCAAGTTTACGGAGCAAGCCGGGGTGATGACCGGCCATGTCTACGATGCCGACGACCGCGAAGTTTCGACGGTGGTGACCGGCAAAGAGGAGGGCGAGCTGGTCACCTTGTATACTTACGATGCCGACGGGCGGGTGCTGACAGCGACCGACCCGGTGGGGGCGGTGACCGCTTACAATTACGAGGTTGACGGCGAAACCGTCACCGACCCGGCGGGTTTGACGCGCACCACCCGCCGCTATCGTGACGGGCGGACCAAGGAGGAATATCTCAACGGCAATTTGTCGCGCCGCTATGAGTACAGGGTGCAAAATCAGGAACTTTGTACCAAGGAAATTTTGTCCCAAACCGAGTGGACTATCTCCTATGCCGACTTTATGGGCCGCCAGACCCGGCGTGTGACTGCGGCGGGGTATGAGGAGACGACAACTTATGACGCTCAGGGGCGGGTTTGCGAAAGCGCCGACTCGACCGGGCGGCGGATGCTGACCGTCTACGACCCGGTCAGCGGCGCGATGCGTTATCAGGTGGTCAAGCTCACTCCCGGCGACACGGTTGATTTTGCCGCCGACCAGGTGAGTGAAACGGTCAACGCTTACGAGCTCTTTGGCGAAACCGTGACACGGGTAAACAAGTCTTACGTCTACGTTGACGGCTTGCCGGTGCTGCGCTCCGAGAGCCGCACCTCGCGTGACGGCAAACAAAGCTGGAGCACCCAAGCCGGGCGCACCACGCAGACGGAGCGTCAAAACTTGGGCGACGGGGAGGTAACGGAAATCATTCGCTATTTTGACGGATCGACCTTGACAAACAATTATTACCATGATATGTTAACCTCGAGCGAAAACAGTGTTACGGGGGAAACCGTGTATCATTACGATGAATTCAACCGGCCAGTCGGGCAAACGGCCAACGGCATCGGCGAGAGCCAAGTCTTGGACGCCAATGGCCGCATGCTGTCGCAAACCGTGACCGGCGGCGCCTTAGCGTTGACTTCGTTTGTCGCTTACGACTTGGTTGGGTGCAAGCTCTCGGCGCAAACCCCGTCTGGCCTCACTACCCTTTATGACTATGATTTGGCGGGCAATCTCGCCGGGGTGTCGGGCGACGCTCTGCGTCAGACCCGCGCTTACGATGATCGCGGCCGCCTGACTTCGCTTACGACGTATCAGGATGACGCGACGCCGCAAGTCACCGGCTTTGTCTACAACTCTGCCGGTCAAACCGGCGGCAAAGTCTACGCCGACGGCAGCATGGATCAGTACCGTTACGACCAAGCGGGTCGGCTTACCGGCAAGATTTCGGCGGGCGGGATCAATGAGGAGTACTCCTACAATCTTGCGGGCCGACTTTTCTCCTACAGCTGCGGCGAAAACATCTACCGCACCTATGACTACCGTCAGGACGGAGTGCTGACGGCGGTGGCCGAAATCGGCTGCCCGGAGGCGAGCTACAGCTATGCCGCCGACGCCATGGGGCGGATTGTCGGGGAAATGGGCCCCTTTGCCGCTTTGGACCGCACTTTTGACGCGGCGGGCCGCGTCAGCTCGCTCTCCTTGGACAATGAGGAGCTTTGCTCCGTGAGTTACGGCCCCGGCAATTTGCTTGCAATGGTGGCGGCGGCGGACGCACTCTTGACCTATGAGTACGAGAGCACTTTTCACCAGGTGGCCTCGCAGCGCTGGACGGTCAACGGCGATGAAGTGATTAATATTTCCTCCAACTATGACGACTTGGGGCGCTTGGCCGCGATTGCGGTCAATGACGTTACGCTCGTATCCTATGAGCTTGACGCCGACGGCAAACGGACGCAGGCCGTCTGCCCGGCGGGGCGCTGGGCCTACGGTTACTCCGGCAAAGGGGAAGTCCTCTCCGCCGGATGTACCGATGCGGCCGACGCATCGCTCCACCAAATGAGCTACCGCTACGACGGCATCGGCAACCGGTTGCAATCGACGGAGGACGCGGTGACAACGGCCTACACCGCTAATATCGTTAACCGCTATACGGCGGTGGGCGCGGAGCAGCCAAGTTATGACCTTGACGGCAATCAGCTCACCGGCGGCGACTGGGAGTTCGGCTGGAGCGAGGAAAACCGCCTGATTGAGGCGGTCAACGGGATGGAGAAACTGGAGTTCGGCTACGACTATCTCGGCCGCCGGTTGACCAAAAAGGTTTGGCAAGGCGAAACGCTCACGCAATCGCTTAAATTCGTCTACGACAATTACAAATTGATTGCGGTGCTGGACGCCATGGCGGACGACGCGGTAATGCTGACCTTGGTCTGGCAGCCGGCCGGACTCGATGTGCCCTTGGCGATGACGTATCAGGGCGAATGTTATTTTTACGTCACCGACGGCAATAAAAACGTGATTGCGCTGTATGACGACAGCGGCGTCCAAGTGGCGGGTTACAGCTACGGCCCCTTCGGGCAGTTGCTCTCGGCCTCGGGTCCGCTGGCGCAAATCAATCCCCTGCGTTTCAGCAGCGAGTATTTTGATGACGAGACCAACCTCGTGTACTACAACTATCGCTACTATTCGCCGCGTTTGGGTCGCTGGCTCTCCCGCGACCCCATCGGCGAAAGTGGCGGGCTCAACCTCTACGGCATGCTCGGTAACAATGCGGTCAACTCGTGGGATGAATTGGGATTGTTTTGGTCTGTTGTACGTAACTCAAGTTACCCTTGGGCGCAAACAGTTAAAGAAAATACAACTGATACAATTAGTGATCTAGCGAGGTCATATGGCTTGATCGCCACTGAAGCTTTTGGATCAAATGGTTGGCTTAGAAAGCGATCTGGTGCAATGGATCATTTGCAGCCATTATCAGAAGCCGAATTTAAAAAAGATCGGAACTGGCGTTGTTATGCAATTCCAAATACATTTGTTGTCAGACAAGGGGTTAACGTAAGTGCATATTCTTTTGGTAAAGCTGCTGCAAAATTTTTGAAAGAGAAAAAATTTTATATTAGCTCTAATCCCGATGTTTCCACATATGGCGTCTTATTTTATGGACATTTTTCTGGAGGATTTAAAAGAGATGATGTTAATAAGCCTATTGGATACGATATCTTGATAGAAGAAACAAAACATAAAATTGCTTTTTTTATTGGAGTTGGATGTTATACAAATCTACATCCTTGGGGCAAGGTTGTAGCATATCCCAGTGATAAAACTTTGTGGCTAACTAATTATTATATGAGTGTCAATCAGTTAAATCATAATTGTTTGGGGATAAGACCATTGTTGGTAGATCCCAGGTCATGGAATGATAATGCTGGTGGATTTGGCGACTCAGGTGACTCGTTAAATACTTTTCTGTCCAGAATATATTAATTTAACCGAGGAGGATAATTAATATGCAAAAGATTAAATATGGACTGTTGCTTTTAATTTTATCATTCAGTATTATTATAGGCCTAGGGGGTGAGTTGTGGCTTTTACACCATCAGGCAGAGATGATACGGCAAAAGGAGCTGGTTTCAGAGTTTGAAACATGCGTTTCAAACGGCAGCGCTGCCGACCTCAGGCGGTTTTTGCAAAAAAATGATTTTAAGTGGCGGTGGTTGAAAAAAAGGAAAGACAAGAAGGAAATCAGTCTGTTGTATCTTTGCCTCAACGAGCCGGAAAAATTGTCTTTGCTGCTGCAATATGGGGCGCGCGATGTCAATGACGAAATGATTTTGGGGGCCAATAACCCCGAGTCGCTGGCGCTGCTGCTCAAATATTATCGGGGCAGAGTCGATAAAATAGTATCTCATAACCGGGAAATGGGGCTGACTTGTTGGCCGCTTGGCGCCGTTTTTGCATACAACTCCGTCTTGGATCGCGGCAATGAAATGGCGTTGCTGCTGTTGGCGGCCGGGGCGGATATCAATCGGGGACTCCGGACCAAAAACAACGGGGATTTTTCGCCGTTGGCATTGGCGGCGCGGGATGGTAATACGGACGGGGTTCGCTTGCTGCTGAGTTGCGGCGCCGATGTCAATCTCTTGGCGGAGGAGAAACCGCTGCCCGAGTACTTGCGGCAAATGGCGCAAGGTTGCAGCAAAGAAGCCGACCGTAATAATATTTTATGTTGTGCTGAGTTGATTGAGCAATCAATGCGTCCGGCTGTGGAGGTTACGGAACGACCTGTTCGCAGAGTGGCGATTCCCAATAAATCGATTTTTATAACAGAGTAGAGTTATGTTTTCTTGCCCCCGCTCATGATTTTGTATCATGGGCGGTTTTTTTGTCGTTTGCCAGTTTAGCATTTCCTTAGCTTTTGCGCCCAAAGCGGTAAAATATAAGGATGACGCTTTTGGTATATTAAAATATGTATTCGTATTTACTTGTTTTTAAAATAAAGTAAATACTTAATTTATATCAAAAATATGCCGAAAATTAAGTTGCTGACAATTGGACAAAGCGGACTGTGACGTCAGTTTTTCATGGTCGGTTGACATTTTTCCTTTTTCATAAATAACCAAATCGGGGAGGAATCATGTCGGATAAAAATCTGTGGCTCAAAAACAATAAACTCATCGCGGAGGGCGGCGTCTTGACCGGATGCGACAATTGCCCGTGTCCTTATTACGCCGTCTTAACCATTGTCACTCACTCCTGGTATCCGGGAAATGATGATAATAATTTGGACAATCAATGTTATCAATCGTTATATACAGCGCCGTTTGCCGTTTTTAATAACAAAATCAATTACAGTGGAGTTTGTATTCCGATTAATCGAAAATCACAGGATAGACTGGTGGGGGCCCGAAAAGGGTGCTCCGACTCGTATGAAATGTGTGTTGAGTATGACCCGGAAACATGGGATTGTACTCAATACGAAACCGCTTATATGGGCTGCGGAGATTATAAGGTTTACCGGCTCTCCGGGTGTTATGACTCTTTGGAGGCATTCTCTGAGTATTTTTACGGCAAATGCGGCGTCGAGCCCGATGAAAATGGCAATTACCCCAATGTTTTCGATGTCTGGGAGGGGGCGTTTAACCCGAGTGGTCCGGCGATGAGTTGTGCGATGGGTTATTGGAGTGAGTTTGCCGACCGGTTGCTGGTTCCCAAATTTGATTTGGTTTATCGGAGTTATCGGCCCGGCGTACAGATTTGGCCCAACTCCAGTGAGTGCATTGAACCCGCGGAGTCCTCGTATCAAGTATGTGCCGAATATGCCCTCGACGGCTCTTGCACCCGTTATGAGACCATAACCGAGGAGTACTGTGCCAAATATCGGCCGGCGCAAGTGCTTCATTATGACGGCGAATTTACTTATTTCCCGCTTATGGACGCTTATTGGGAGTCGGAAACGGAGCTCCCCTGTTGTGAATACAATGCCAACTTTTTGGCCAATATTCCTGAAATCAACCAAAAAATCGCCGATATCAAGGCCGCCCGCAACTATCCGTTTACCGAAAGTGTCACCACTTTCCCCCGGGAATGGGGATTCCTCTGTTGGGGGACCGAATACGAGTCATATGCCAGTCGTGAACGCATGTGGAGCGGCGAGCAAGGGTATTGGCAGACGCTTTGGGGATACGGGGTCATGACTTTTCGCAAAAATGAAAATACGCCCGACGATGCCACCGGGGTAAAAATTTTACTCAAAAAGAAGCATATCACCTACTCGTATTACAAAGATACCGATGGGCAGAGTCATCGTACCGAAGAAGTGACGGACGAAACACAGGAAGTCAGCATTAATTTTGATGAACCATATGAGCTTCCCGAGGTAGACAATTTACCGGACATCACCGATTGGGGCGAGGACCCTTGTGCCAGTCGATACAATGATCCCAATGCCAATCCCTGTGATTTCGGCGGCAACGATTTCAGTTTACGTCCGGATTTGAATTTCACGGGGGACAGTCAAGGTGTGTTTGAGCGTTATGAATTTAAATTTGCGGCAATGTCGCTGCTTTTTATTTAATGAACCAAAACAAGAAGGAAAGATATGATGGACAGAATCAACACTCACGAATGTAAAAACTGCTGTATCAAACATTTGAGCTCGGCGGCCGTGCTGGCGCGCGAAATCATGGTGGGTTACGACACCCCGGAGTACCGGATGTTTTTGATGGGCAACCTCAACGAGGCCCAGGAGCAAATCATCGGTGTCAATGACGAAATCGCAACTCAGATCCGCGAATTTCGTCTGGCGCTCTTTACCGAGGGTTTGGAGCTTGACCGCTCAAAGCTGGACCTTGACTGGTTTCTCCGGACAATTCGCTCGCTGCAGGGGGAAACTGACCTTTCTCCCTCCGTCCGTCCGGCAAAGCCGGTACTGACGCCGCCGCGCGCTCCCGCTTCCGCCGCGCCGTGCAATTGCAGCAAAAAAGCACAGCAGCCGCAGTCCTGAGATTGCGCCGCGAAATACCGGAGAGGTGTAAAAAACTCTCCGGTATTTTTTTGTCTTTAGAAGACAACGGCAAACAAAAAAACGCCCGCAAAACTGTGTTGAAACAATTCTGCGGGAGCTTGATTTGTTTGGGCTTACGATACGGCAATCAGCGCCGGGAGCTCAAGCTCAAGCCATGCATGCTGACGCCCCCGTTCATTGACGGTTTCGCGGACGGTCGGTTTTGCCGCCTCGAGCAAGGCGACGGTCAGCACTTGACTGATTTGTTTGCCGCCGATGCTGATCCACTCGGGGAGGGGAAGTTTGCTCTGGAGCAAACTTACGGTCGCCAATGCTTGCATCCGGTCGGTGAATTTGCCGGAAAGCTTGGCCGCCACCGCAAGGTAACGCCAGTCGCGCACTGGGGTGATATCGGTTACGGCGAGCACAAAGGCGTTGTCCGCGCCGGGGGCGAATTCCCCCGGGTAAATGCTTTGGCCGACCGTAAGCCCGGCGAGTTCGCCGGCAAGCAACGCCAGTGCTTGCTCAAAATCGGCTACGGAGATGCTGTTGGCATGGGTCATGCGCGTCTCGACAGCTTCGGCAAGATTGACCCGCCCCCAAGTGAGCTGCGGTGCTTGACCGGCATTGACTCCGCACAAAAGCGAGTTTAAAAAAGTATTGTCCATGACGGCTCCTTTTAGTTGACCGTAGCGGTGTTGATGACAAATTTGAGCGAAAAGACGGCACGGGGCAGCATTTTGCCGTCGCCGGGCAAGAGTTGCCAGTCGCCGGCGCAAATTTGCAGCAGCCGGTAATACGGCGTGGCAAATACTTCGGCGCGGCACTTGGCGGCCAGCAATGCGCCTTGCCCGGCGGCTTGCACCGCGTCGCGCATGGCGGCACTGACCAGACACTCGCAGGACAAATACCCGGCAAAATCGTCCGCGGCATGACAGCTCTTTAGCTCAACTGAAATTCCTTCCTGATTGACCGGCAGCTCGTCCGCAAAGACCGGGCGCGGGTCGTTTTGCTGCCGGATAAAACCAATGACGGACTGTAGGATCAATGCCGGATTGGCCCGGATTGCCAAATCGCGTCCGGCACCGGGCAGCGGCGGGATGACGACGGCGGCGACGGCCGGCGAAGCGGCGGCCGGGGCTCCGAGCGCGTCAAAACTCGATTGCGAAAAAGTCATGCTGTAACTCCTTAAAATAAATGATTTTCTCTAAACTGTCGCCTTGTCAACTTGTAATTTTGATTTGCGACGGCATATTATATTGAGTGCAAATTTAGGATAAGGAAATCATGATGAAATATTTGGCGGCATTGATACTGGGGCTGGTGCTTACCGGTTGCGTGGAGACCGTGATTGACAAACAGGAGTGGAAAGCGGGGGTGGCCGAGGTCCCCGAGTACCCCAAGTTGAGCAATTACAATCTCTCGCTTAATTTGGCCGGCAAACGCGAGATCGCCGCCGGCAGCGACGGTTTGGTCAGTTTTGTTTTGGAGAATGAGGGGCGCGAAAAAATCCGCATTATTGAGTGGTACGCCAATGAGCCGGATAACCTCAAGCTCTATTGCCAGATTTGGACGCCCGACATGACCGAGCCCGACGAAAACGCGTGGACCGAAATCACGCTCGAAAAAAAGAAACCGACTGCGCGTTACCCATTGGAGCTCTACCCCGGCAACAAGGTAATTTTGAGCCGCAATCTCGACTTCGTTCAGAGTTTGGTGGTGAGCCGCGGCGCCGAGCGCCGTTATTTTATCAAAGCCGAGCTGGATTTGACCTCGGTCAACGTCAAGAGTCCGGTGTGTGCCGTGATCGTCAAGGACCCGGCTGACCTTAAAAAGGGCCCGCAATGAAGCACCTTCCCGAATTGCTTGCTCCCGCCGGGACTCCTGCTTCGGCCTTGGCCGCTTATGACGCCGGGGCTGACGCGGTGTATGCCGGGCTGGCCAAATTCAACGCCCGTGAGCGCGGCGAAAATTTCACCCCCGAAACCATGGCCGGGATGATCCGCCACGCGCACAAGCTTAATAAAAAGTTTTACGTGACGCTCAATACCTTGGTCAAAGAGACCGAGCTTCCGGAGTTGGCCGAATATTTGGCGATGCTCGATGAGATGTCGCCGGACGCCTTGATTGTGCAAGATTTGGGCGTGCTGCGCCTTGCCCGCGAGTTTTTCCCCAACCTTACGTTGCATGCCTCGACCCAGATGGGGTTTCACAACTCCGCCGGGATTGCGTTGGCGCAGTCATTGGGGGTCAAACGTGTGATTTTGGAGCGCCAGTTGAGCTTGGAGGAAGTGACCGAAATTTCGAAAAAGAGCCCGTTGGAGCTCGAAGTCTTTGTTCACGGTTCTTTGTGCTGCAGCCTCTCGGGCGCCTGCTTGCTCTCCTCTTATCTGGGTGGTTACAGCGGCAACCGCGGCAAGTGCAAACAGCCGTGTCGCCGCCGTTATTATACCAACCGGGGCAACGGTTTCTTCTTTTCGCCGCAGGATCTGTGCACGATTGACATGATTGGCGAACTTAAGAAGCTTAAGCTGGCCTCGCTCAAAATCGAGGGCCGTTTGCGTCAGCCGGATTATGTCTTGTCGGTGGTCGGCGCTTACCGGCTGCTGCTGGACGCTTCTGAGGCCGAATTTCCGAAACTTCTGGGCGAGGCGCGCAATTTGCTGAGCAAAAGCTGCGGGCGCAAATGGTCCACCGGGTTTTATCAGCCGGAGGCCGTCAAAGGCTTGATTTCGCACGATTCCTTCGGCGCTACCGGGGTGCTCTGCGGTCAGGTCGACGAGCTCCGCGACAACGGGTTTACCTTGACCGCCAAAAAGCGGCTGTTTCTCGGCGACCGCGTTCGTGTCCAGCCGATGTCCGGCGACGAGGGCCCGGCTCTGACCATCACCAAAATGTTTGTCAACAACCAATTGGCCAAAAAAGCGCTGCCCGGCGACCGGGTGACGATTTTGTGTGACAAGATGATGCCCGAGCGCGGCTTGTTGTTTAAAATCGGCGAGAGTTTCGGCGACTACACCGCGCGGGTCAATGCCTTGCCCAAAAGCAAGGTCAAGCTTGACTTGGAGGTAACTTTTGCCGACGGCGGGATGACTGTCGCGCTTAAAAACGGTTTGCTTGATTTGTGGCGCAAGCCCGTCGAGCTGGCCGCCGCCAAGTCGCGCAGTCTGACTTTGGCTGATCTCGCGGCTAAATTTGCCGCGGTTGACTCGGAAGTGTTTGAGCTGGGCAGTCTTAATGGCAAAGTTCCCGCCAATGTGTTTTTACCGGCGAGCGTATTAAAGTCGCTTCGCCGCGAGTATTTTGATTACCTCAAAAGCAATCTCAAGGCCGAAGGCGTCTTCAAAGCTTCGCTCGAAAAGGTCGAGAAATTCCGCAAAATGTACGAAAAGCTCAAGGCCGATTACGCGTTGCCAGAGCTTCTCACGGAGACCGTTGCGTTGCGTCCCAATGGGGCCGAGCCGGCCAACCGCAAGGCGATCCGCGCCAACTTGGTCTATGAGTGCAACAAGCTCACCGACGAGGCGATTTTGCCCGAGTTTTGCCCGGAGAACCGCTTGGAGTCGGTGCAAAAAGCGATCAAGGCCGCTTATCAGTCAAACATTCGCCGTTTCCGCGTGACATCGCTTTATGGCTTGGTGTTGCTGAAAGATTATAACGATGTGACCGTTTCGGTATCGGCACCGCTCCCTGTGTGCAACTCGATGGCGGTGCTGGAGTTGACCAAATATAACGCGGCCAAAGTGATGGCGCATTTGGAGCTCGAGAAAGCCGCGATTTTGGCACTGCAGGCCAAGTCGCCGCTGCCCTTGGAGCTTTACCGCTACGGCCGCCCGGTGCTGCTGGTGAGCCGCGCCGAGTTGCCGGTGGACGGCGAGATCAAGGACGCGCGCGGCAATGTTTTTGTCGTCCGTTACGACGGCAAGGCCAAGCTCTCGCGGGTCTATGCGTCCTCGATCATCTCGGTGCCGCGTTTGGCCGGGATGTATGACTTTTATGATCTCACCAACGCCCACTGGGGGAGCGAGGACACCGGTACTTTTAACTTCGACGGCGCGCTGCTGTAAAAACGGTCGCAAGCCGACTTCGATAAAAAAATCTCTATAGGCTTTACGGTGGCTGTTACCTTATATATAATACGGGTCAAAACGACCGGTCTGCCCTGACTTCGATAAAAAAATCTTTAAAAAAAACTTGCAAAATGCCAATCAAAGGTGTAAATTATTTACACCCGAGTTATTTTTTTCTTATTAAGCCAATTTTACGATAAAAATGGAGGAATCATGGCAAAGAAAATGCAAACCATCGACGGTAATTACGCCGCCGCGTATGTCGCCTACGCTTTCAGCGAAGTAGCGGCGATCTACCCGATCACACCGTCCTCGACGATGGGTGAGTATGCCGACATTTGGGCCAGCCAAGGTCTCAAAAACATGTTCGGCGAAAAAGTTGAAGTCTCCGAAATGCAGTCCGAAGCGGGTGCCGCCGGCGCCGTCCACGGCTCCTTGAGTGCTGGCGCTCTCACGACCACGTTTACCGCCAGCCAGGGCCTCTTGCTCATGATCCCCAATATGTACAAGATCGCCGGCGAAATGCTTCCGACCGTATTTCACGTTTCCGCCCGCGCTCTCGCCGCCCAGTCGTTGTCGATCTTCGGCGACCACTCCGACGTGATGAGCTGCCGCGCCACCGGTTATGCCATGACCTCCGCCGCCAGCATTCAGGAAACCCACGATTTGGCCTTGGTTGCCCATTTGGCGACCCTTGAGAGCGAAATTCCGTTCCTCGCCTTTTTTGACGGGTTCCGTACTTCTCACGAAATCCAAAAGATCGAGCTTTTGGACTACAGCGACATGAAGTCGTTGCTCGATATGAAGTATGTCGAGCGCTTCCGCAACCGCGCGCTGCGTCCCGATGCACCTTACGCCAAAATGGCCGCTCAAAACCCCGACGTTTACTTCCAGGGCCGCGAAACCACCAACAAGCAGTATGCCGATCTTCCGGCCCTCGTTCAGAAATACATGGACAAAGTCGCCGCCGTCACCGGCCGCAAGTTGAACTTGTTTGACTATGTCGGCGCTGCCGATGCCAAAGAAGTGATCATCGCCATGGGCTCCGGCTGCGAAACCATCGAGGAAGCCATCGGCTACCTCAACAGCAAAGGTCACAAATACGGCTTGCTCAAAGTCCGTCTGTATCGCCCGTTTGCCGTGGATTACTTCCTCAAAGCGTTGCCCAAGACCGTCAAAAAAATCGCCGTTTTGGACCGCTGCAAAGAGCCGGGCGCTTACGGCGAACCTTTGTTCCTCGACGTCAAAGCCGCCTTGTACGACTCCGATATCAAAGTTGTCGGCGGTCGTTTCGGCTTGGCCAGCAAAGAATTCACCCCCTCGATGGTCTTGGCTGTGTACAAGCACTTGGAGGGTAAATGCACCCATAACTTCACCGTCGGGATCAACGACGACGTCACCAACCTCTCGTTGCCGGTGACCGAAGAAATCATCACCGAGCCCGCCGGCACCACCGCCTGCATGTTTTGGGGTCTCGGCGCTGACGGTACCGTCGGCTCCAACAAAAACTCGATCAAAATCATCGGCGACAACACCGATAAATTCGTCCAGGCCTATTTCGTCTACGACTCCAAAAAGTCGGGCGGGATTACCATCTCCCACTTGCGTTTCGGCGACAGCCCGATCAAATCGCAGTACACCATTACCTCGCCAAACTTTGTCGCCTGCCACAACGCCGCTTACGTCGGCCGTTATGACATGCTTGCCGGCATCGTCGAGGGCGGTACTTTCCTTTTGAACAGCGAATTGCCCGCCGACAAGGTCTTTGAGAGCTTCACCAAGGATATGCAGGAAACCATCATTAAGAAGAAAATCAACGTCTATACCATCGACGCGTTGAAGATCTCCATGGATGCCGGTTTGGGCGCGCGCATCAACACCGTGATGCAGGTTTGCTTCTTTGCTCTCGCCAAGATCATCCCGCAGGACCAGGCCATCGGCTACATCAAAAAAGCGATCGAAAAGACCTTCAAAAAGAAGGGTGACGAAGTTGTCGCCAAAAATATCAAGTGCGTGGACAACGCTCTTGCCAATCTCAAAAAAGTCGAAGTCCCCGCCAAAGTCGGCAAATTTTTTGTTCCGCCGACCCTGATCAGCGCCGACGCCGGCGACTTTGCCAACAAACTTTTGAAGCCGATCCTCCACCAGCAGGGCGACAACATCCCCGTTTCGGCGATGTCCTACGACGGCTCGATGCCGATCGCGACCAGCAAATTGGAAAAACGCGGCATCGCTCCCAAAGTACCCAAATGGGATTCGGCCAAGTGTATCCAGTGCAACCAGTGCGTAATGGCTTGCCCGCACGCCGCGATTCGCTCCAAGCTGATCAAGTCCGCCGATTTGGCCAACAAACCGGCCAAATTTGAAACCGTCCCGGCCAAAGCGGTCAAAGAGCCCGATTTGCAGTACCGTCTGCAAGTTTATTGCGAAGACTGCACCGGTTGCGGCGTCTGCGTCGAAACCTGCCCGGCCAAAGAAAAGGCGATCACCCTCGTGCACATGCCCGAAGAGCGCGCCAACGGCCAGGTCGAAAATGCCAAATTCTTTGACGAGTTGCCCGACAATGTCATGGGCGGCCTCACTGCCGAAAACGTCAAGGGTTCGCAGTTCCTGATGCCGTACTTTGAGTTCTCCGGCGCCTGCGCCGGCTGCGGTGAAACTCCGTATGTCAAACTCATCTCCCAGCTGTACGGCAACCGCATGATCGTGGCCAACGCCACCGGCTGCTCCTCGATCTACGGCGGCTCCTTCCCGTCGCTGCCCTACTGCAAAGACAAGCAGGGCCGCGGTCCGGCCTGGGCCAACTCGCTCTTTGAAGACAACGCCGAGTACGGCTACGGGATGCGTCTCGCCGTCGACTCCAACCGCAATCAGCTGTTGACCAACGTCAAGCGCGCCCTCGAGTTGGGCGTCTGCTGCGACGAATTCAAGGCGGCCTTGGAGTACGCGGTTGCCAACTGGAGCGCCACCGGCAGCGAAGCTTTGGACAACCAGAGCAAGATCGCCGGCATGCTTGATAAAGCGATTGCCAAAGCCAGCGGTGAGCTCAAGGAAGTTCTCGCCAAGATTCAGGAATTGAAAGACTACTTCGTCGACAAATCCGTCTGGATCTTCGGCGGTGACGGCTGGGCTTATGACATCGGTTTCGGCGGCCTTGATCACGTTGTGGCGCAAAACCGCAATGTCAACATCCTCGTGCTTGACACTGAAGTATACTCCAACACCGGCGGTCAGGCCTCCAAGTCGACCCCGATCGGCGCCGTGGCCTTGTTTGCCAACGCCGGGATGCGTTTGACCAAAAAGAACCTCGGCTTCATGTGCATGAGCTACGGCAACGTTTACGTCGCCTCGATCTCCATGGGCGCCAACCGTCAGCAGACCTTGCAGGCGATCCGCGAAGCGGAAGCCTACAATGGCCCGTCGATCATTTTGGCCTACGCCCCCTGTATCGCGCACGGGATCGATATGTCCAAGAGCCAGACCGAAGCCAAGCGCGCGGTCGAAGCCGGCTACTGGCCCTTGTATCGCTTTAACCCGACCGATACCCAGGCTCCCTTCAAATGGGAAACCAAAGAAGCGACTGCGAGCTTCCAGGAGTTCATCCGCAGCGAAAACCGCTATCGTCAGCTGTTTAAGACCGCTCCGGGGGATGCCGAAGCGTTGCTGGCCAAGGCGGAAGCCGATGCCAAACGCCGCATGACCTTCCTCAAGGACTTGGGCGGCGTGATGAAGTAAGCGACAAGCTTATTTGTCAACTGCAACCGTCCCGGAGGCTACTCCGGGACGGTTTTTTTAACAGAATGTGGCAAAAGACAGTTTTGCAATTGCCGCAATTGAAAACAAAATTACTGTGGTTCGGCCTTTTATGAATTTTGACGACCTTGACTTGTTTCAAAATATCCCGGAGGAGACCCCGGCGGCAAAAACGCTCTCGTTAAAGGAGTTGCGGCAGCTTTGTCTCGGTTTTGTGGGCTCGCTGCGGCCGGATGCGCTGGCTGCCGACGTTCCCAGCCGCAACAAGCGCTCGCCGGTGACGGCGGCCGGTTTTTTCGCCGGGCGCAAAGGGGTGGCCAAAACCGTGATCGCGGTCTTGTACACCAAGCGCGAGCACTGTTTCAACGAGTGCGTCAAAACCCAAAAAATGCTGGATAAAATCAAAGCGCTGACTCAGGATAAATTATCCTTGGAGTCGGAAATCCGCCTCCGCGAGCCGGAGCTGGCCTCGAGTGACGACCTTTTTACCCAGTTTCGCACGTGGAACTATCGGGCGAGCACCAACATTGACTACCATAAAGTCTGTGAAAAAATCCGCAAGCTTCAGGAAATTTTGCACAACGGGAGCAAGTTAAATTATATCTCCGGCAACCGACTCGCCGACCAGTGTTATCTGGCCGTCCCCGAGCTCTTGATCATGCCGGAGGAGATCATGCCCGACTGGGGGTTGGTCTATTTGCGCAATGACGGCAGCTTCCAAATCGTCAAAGACGCGCCGTACCTCGACTCCCCCCCGGAGCAACGCACCAAGCTCGGGCTTAAAATCGCCCGTGCGGCGATCCGGGCAGTCGAATTCTGCCACGGCCTTGAAATCACCTCCGGTGAGCTCAAAATCCGCCGTATTCCCCGCAAACGCGCCGTCCTTCATGACATTGCGCTGGGCGATTAACATTTTTTATTATGTTTTCCTGCTAAATCAATACGTTATGGTTATTTTTCGATAACTGTAATTTCTCCTGTTTTTATTTTCATTGATTTGTAATTAATTTATATTTGAAATATATTCTAAATAAATATATATAATTAATTTATAAATAGGGGAGATAATCATGCGGAAAAGTAGTGATAAAGATAATAAAATTGACGATGCCGAGAGACTGAGGGAAAAAAATACACGTCTTTATGATTTTCTTGCCAACATGAGAATGTACAAGTTTTTTTATATGATGTCTATTTTTGTTCTTTTGGGTTTTGCACTATTTTGGTGTATTGATTACTTTGGATTTTTGCCAATGACTAAATTCAAAATAGTATATATTTATGTTGATAGTTTACCGACAGATGCTCAAACACTGAATGATATATTTGATCACCATTATACTCACATGTTGGCAACAATGGGGATATTGCTTAGTCTTTTTGGATTAGGGTTACCCACGGTATCATATTTTTATCAAAGAGTGAGCTTAAGAGATGAACGGGAAGCTATTCTAAAGGAAATTGATTTGAGTTTGAATAGCTTGAAAAAAAGAATTAAAAAGACTGAGATTGATCAAAATACAGAATTTGATACAATCAAAGAAAATATTTGTTCTTCATTTGAAACAGCCAATAATAATATTAAATCAACCAGAGAAACATTATCAAAAAGTATACAGCAATCGCGTGAAGATTTGAAAACGATGCAAGAGTCAACTCAAAATCAATTACACGAATTGCAAAAAGAGAAATCGGCTCTAGAAAATGAAATTAGAAATCATCAAGACAAAATTCAGGAAATGACTGGAACTCTCGCTGATTTGATTGAAAAACATAAAACAAAAATGCAAG
Source organism: uncultured Victivallaceae bacterium (assembly GCA_964609825.1). Lineage (GTDB taxonomy): Bacteria > Verrucomicrobiota > Lentisphaeria > Victivallales > Victivallaceae > CAZSSH01. Next base: position 182,938 of record CAZSSH010000009.1, read on the forward strand.
AACATGACAACGAAATTTCAAAGACTCAAAGTAATAACGATTTTACTTTTGGGTATTTTGCACAGCAATTTGGAAATTTATGTGTAAATGATAAAATTTCAGATGCAACCTCATATTTCATTATTGCTGCAAAATATTTTTCTAAAATGCGAAAGGCTAGAGCAATAATATGTTTGAAAGATGCATTGAGGTGTATCAACAAGATTGGCAGCAAATCATTGTCCAATAATACCTTTGAATTTCATGGCGAAAATTTTCAAGTGATTAAAGACAATATGTCTTCAGACGAAGATGCAATGAAGTTGTTGGACGACTTGAAGAAAGAAATAGAACGGGTAAAAAAAGATACCGTCAAAGCTCCTGAGGGAAACAAAGAGTAATTTGTAGCTCGATGATAACTGATCATAGTAGATTATCTGCATTGAGGGGACGCCTTTGCAATAAAAAGTGAAAAATATTTCCCGGGCGGGATTGACAAAGCGGGCGAGGCGCGGTAATTTATGGTGCGCATTACGGGAGTTGCCCGGTGCGCCGGATCAAATTACCAAACTGGATTGATCCCGAAAAGGAAATCTGCCGTTTCTTTCCGTTCGGCAAACGGCGCATTCCCTTTTGGGCGCAATCGGAAAGGACTTGCTGTGATGAAGACCAATTTGCTGAAAACCCTCGGTCTCACCGATGTTTTTTGTATCTCCGTCGGCGCCATGATCAGCTCGGGGATTTTTATTTTGCCGGGGATCGCCTTTGGCCGGATCGGCCCCGCCGTCTTTCTCTCTTATTTGCTCGCCGGGATTTGCGCGCTGCTGGGCTCGCTGGCTACCATTGAGCTTGCCACCGCCATGCCGCGCTCCGGGGGGATTTATTTTTACACCGTCCGCAGTTTGGGGCCCATTGCCGGGACCATCTCCGGCTTGCTCAACTGGAGCGCAATTGCGCTCAAAAGCTCGTTTGCCATCTTCGGGATGTCCGAAGTGATGTATCAATTGCTCGGGCTGGATCCGATTTTATGCGGGATACTTCTTGTTATTTTATTTACCATTATCAATCTGATCGGGACCAGTGCTGCTGCCTGGACGCAGATTTTTATGGTGCTTTTGCTGCTGGCGGCGATGATCGCCTATATTGTTTTGGATTTCCCCAAGGTGCAGTCTTCGCGCTTCACCCCTTTGTTTGCCGGCGATAAATCCTATTGGGCATTGTGGGCGGAGGCGGCGTTTGTCTTTGTCTCCTTTGGCGGACTCTTGGATATTGCCAGTGTCTCGGAGGAGGTCAAAAATCCCAAGCGCGATTTGCCGAGCGGGATGATCTCGGGGATCGTTGTGGTCACGATTTTGTATGTCTTAACTTTGATCGTCACCGTCGGTGTCTCCGACCCCGCCAAACTTGCCAAAACGCTGACTCCGCTCGCAGATGTCGCCCAAAATCATTACGGATTGATCGGTTTTATCGTGATTACCGTCGGCGCCATTATGGCCTTTGTGACCACCGCCAACGCCGGGCTGATGGCGGCTTCGCGTTTCCCGTTTGCAATGTCGCGCGACCAGCTGATCCCGGAGGTTTTTTCGCAGACTTACGGCAAGCGCAATATGCCTTTGCCCGCCTTGTTTTTGACCGGCGGCGTGATGATGGCGGTGCAGTTTCTGCCCTTGGAGAAGCTCGTCACGGTCGCCTCGACAGTGATTATGGTGTCGTTTATTTTGACCAACTTGGCAGTGATTATTTTGCGCGAGAGCAACATCCAAAATTACCAGCCTTCCTTTAAAACGCCGCTGTATCCGTTGATGCCGGTCCTGAGTATCGGGCTCTTTTGCGTGTTGATTGTCGATTTGGGGATGGCGTCGATCCAGATTACCTTGGGGATGGTGTTCGCCGGGTTTTTGATCTATTTCTTTTTCGGCCGCCGAGTTAAGTTTGAGTACGCTTTGATGCATCTGGTGCAGCGGATCGGCAAATTTCAGCTGACCGGCCATGATCTCGAGCTGGAGCTACGCGAAATCGTCCGCGCCCGCGACGGGATCGTGTATGACGATGTCGATGAAATCATCAAGCGCGCCCACATCGAGATCGTGGACGATTTGAGTGACTTTGAGCTTTTGTGCCGCAAGGTCGCCAAACTGATGACCAAAAAGACCGGGATGGCGGCCCTGGAGCTGTTTGACCGCTTAATGGAGCGTGAGCGCATCTCCACCACGGTCATCACGCCCGAGGTGGCGATCCCCCATATCCAAGTTGACGGGCTGGACTTTTTTGAAGTGGTGATCATCAAAAATCCAAAGGGGATTTTCTTCAGCGCCGAGTCCGCTCATGTCAATGTGGTGGTCTTTCTTTTTACCAGCGCCGATTGCCGCCATTTGCACTTAAAATCGATTGCCGCCATCGCGCAAATCATCCAAAACCCGGAATTTTATAAAAAATGGCAGCGTGCCCGCACGCCGGAGCAGCTGCGGGATATTTTTCTCCTTGCCAAACGCAAAAGGATTCACAAATCGTAAATGAAACATTTTTATCGCGACGTCGAGTGCCGCACGCTCAGCAATCTCCTGCGCATTTTTATTTGTAAAGTGCCCGGAAAATCGGTGGAGGTCCAGTGCGTCGTCCAGACCGGGAGCATCCACGAGGAACAGTATCTGGGGTGCGGCTTGTCGCATTTTTTGGAGCACATGCTTTTTAACGGCTGCCGCAATTATCCGGGTTCGCAAGCCGCGGACACCATTGACAAACTGGGCGGCCAGATCAACGCTTACACGAGCTACACCCACACCAATTATCATGCCAGCATCCCCTGCAATCACCTTGATCAGGCGATTGAAATTTTGGGCTCCATGGTGCGTTATCCGATGTTGCCCGAGGATAGTTTCCGCAAAGAAAAAGAGGTGATTTTGCGTGAGGTTGATCTCTCGCTTGACAAAGTCGACCGGCGGCTTTTTAATACTCTGAGCGGCTTGTTGTTTCAAAAAAATCCGGTGCGCCACCCGGTGATCGGCTACCCTGAGTTGATCGCCCAGGTTGATCGCGAGCGGATGGCCGATTATTATCACCGCCGCTATACTCCCGGCCGCACTTACTGGGTGGTGGTCGGCAACGTTGAAACCGCTGCCGTCATTGACGCCATTGCCAAAATTCACGGCGATTGGCCGATGGGCGCGCTGGCCGAGGTTAATGTCCCGCAGGATTTGGGCGTTTTGGCCGGGGGCAGTGCGGCCATTGAGTTTGACGACCCGTTGTCCCGTTTGATGTGGGGGGTGCCGATCCCCGATATCTCGGGGCCGGATTTACCGGCGCTGGAGCTTCTCAACGGGATATTGGGCGGGAGCGAGAGTTCGCGGTTGACCCGCAAATTTGAGCTCGAGCGGCATCTTGCTTTGGACATCCGCTCATTCAGCTATTTGCTGGACGGTATCGGCATTTTCGGCGTTTCGGCCAAGACCAAGCCGGATAAGCTCAATACCTTAAAAACCGCATTGGCCAAAGAGTTGGACGACATTGCCCAAAACGGGCTCAAAGCCGACGAGCTGCGCCGCGAAAAGAACCAACAGATCGCCCTTTATTTGCGTCAATTGCGTGACTTCGGCACCATTGCTTCCAATATCGTGGGCGGCGTCAATTGCGCCAACCGCGCCGATTTAAACGATGTATACATCAACCGCCTTGAAAATGTGACGCTTGATGAGCTCAATCTGGCGGCGCAAAAATACCTCAATGTCGATACTTGGAGCAAGGCCGGGCAAATTCCCAAGGGGCAGGGCGTCAAGCTCGCCAAAGCGGCTTCCAACTTGAGTCTCGCCGTCGAGCGTGAGACGTTGCCCGGTGGCCAGCGTTTGCTCCATATTCCCGACCGGCGGCTGCCTCTGGTGGATTTTTCGCTGATTTTGCCGGGCGGCGCGATTTTTGAAAAATCCGCCCAAGCCGGGATTTCGCGGGTGTTGACCAATGTGTTTGCGGGCGGCACCGTCAAATTGTCCGAGGGTAAAGTGTTGGAGAAATTTGACGACTGGGGCGCGGTGTTTAACAGTACCGCCGGGATGAATTCACTGTCGATCGAGCTGAGTGCCCCCCGCAGCACGTTTTTAAAGGCGTATCATCTGTTGCTGGATTTGCTGCATGACGCAGTGTTTCCGGAGGCGATTTTGGAGCGCGAAAAGCACAATCTCATTGAGAGCTTAAAGAGTCGCAAATACAACCCGATGCAGTCGGCGGTGGACGCCCGGTCACTTCACATGTACGGCAGTCACCCCTACAGCCGCGGCACCTCCGGCAATCCGGCGGCGATCAAGTCGTTGGACCGCATGATGCTGCTTGACTTTTATCACAGTATTTTGCAGAGCAAACGCGCAGTAACGGGGTTTGCCGGGGATATCTCGATGGCCGAGGCGCAAACCCGCGCCGCCGAGTTAATCGCCGCTTTGCCGTGGGGTGAAAAGTCGCGGTCGCTCCCGCATCCCCCTGAGTTTCCCCAAGAAAACTGGTCCACTGCCATCAAACTCGACAAAGAGCAGACGATCGTTGCCAAAACCGTCGCCGGGGTGGCCGGGGATGACCCCCAGCGGATCAACTTTGACATTTTGTATCAGGCCGAAAATGGCTTGTCAAGCCGCTTGTTTAAGGAGATCAGAGAGCACAACGCCTTGGCTTATGCCGTCGGCTCGGATTTCTCCGGCGGCTTTCACCGCGGGTTGATGATGCTTTATGCGGCGACTTCGGCCGAAAACATTGATCGCGTCGGCGCGCTTTTGGATCACGAATTGGCGCGTTTGGCCACGGACGGTCTCTCCGAGGACGAATTTTTGGCCGCGCGCGAGTCGGCGGCGGTCAATGCCGCCCACCGCTTTGACTCCCCGGATTTGCTGCTCGAGGCGGCTTTGCTCAATGAGTATTATCATTTGCCGTTATCCCGGACGCTTGATGAGGAGAGCCGCATCCGGGCGGTGACTTGCGATCAATTCAATCAGGTCATCCGGCAATATTTTGCCGGGGTCCCGGTATGTACTGTCGTTGCCGGTAAAATTGCCAAATCAGACGTTTAAAAGCTGCCGCAGCGGCTGCGACCGGTCCGGTGGCCAGCTTTTGACCACTGTTTCGGCATCGCAGCTTTGCAGTGCCAGCCGGGTGTATTTGAGTAAAATTTTGGGTTTAACTCCTTGCGACAAAGCCAAACGCACCGCGCCTGCCAGCCGGTCGTCAAAGCCGAGCTTGCGCTCCATATCGCGGATCACCCGGTCGACGCTGTCGCTCAGATTTGGCGAAATCATCCTCGTTAAGAGCTCATCGGCCCAGCGGTTAAAGCTCTCCGCTTTAAAGTAGTCGTCCACGCCCGCATATTTCTGGCATAAGGCTCGACCGCACTCGGCTTTGAGGCACTCCTCGACCTCCGCCAAAATGGCCGGATACTTCACCGCTTCACTCATTGACTGGGCGCCGACTTGCCGGAGGGCAAGCCCGAGGACGCAGTGGGCGGCGTTGTGCCCGTAAAGTTTGGCTTCTTCAAACGGGTGCAAGTCGGCCTTTTGATGCAACCCCGCCGGAGCAAACGCTTCAAGGCCGGGCGCTGTACTGCTGTAAATGGTGTTGAATTCCTCGACCAGATGCCCCGCCTTTGCTCCCGGCGCGAGCGGGGGAAGATCACACTCTCCGGCTGCAAATACTTTGCTCATTTTGCCGATGACAGTGTCGAGGTAATGGTGACGGAAGCCTTGGCCGACGGCGCTTTCGAGCTCCCGGGCGGCAGTGGTGCTGTTTTCCGAGGTGTAGAGATAACGCACTTTATCGGGCGCTTGCTCAAAGCCCTGTTGCAGCCATGCCGCGCACTCGGGGTAAAATCGCGTCCCCGGCAAGGCGGTGTTGATGACATCGGCCTCTCGGGCGAAGTCGGTCAATTTGGCCAGGCCGTTAGCCGTCAAAGGGTTGTAAATTTCGACCCGGTCATAGCAATCCGTGCGGATGCCGCTCAGATTTGCCGTATTGACCGTGACCGAACCGGCCCTGTCGATGGCCGCGACCAACTCGGGGTTGACTTCGGCCAGCACAATGCGGTCAAAGCCTTTTTGATGTGCTCCGGCGACGAAAATCCCGGTCTGGATCGGGCCGCAGCCGATTCCTAAAAACACTTTACCCATGACGCAGCATCTCCTCGAGTTTGACCGCGCCGCCGGAGGCGGTCGGGTGCAGTAAATTGTATTTGGCCGACAAATTGGCAATCCGGATGGTTTCCGCCATCGGCAGATTTTGATGCAGCCCATAGAGAACCCCGGCGCAAAAGGCGTCTCCGGCGCCGTTGGTGCCGACGATTTCCGCCTTGGGCAGATCGCAGGCGTCAAACCGGTGGTGTTTGCCGTCGGCGGTGATGACAAAGGCTCCTTCGGGGTAGTGAAACACCGCCATTTTTTGAATTCCGGCGGCGATGAATGCTTGGCCGCAGCGGTGCATGGCACCAAGATTGAGCGTGCCGTCATGCTGGCGGATCGGGAGATCAAAGGTGTTGCCTGCCTCGATCTCATTGATTACCAAAACATCGATGTAAGGCAGCGCCGCCTTGACCGCGGTCTTGAATTTTTGCGGCGACTCGGTGACGAAATCGACTACGGTGAGCATGTTTTGACGCATGTGCGCCAATACCCGGGCGGCCTGAGTGCCGAATTCGGAGTCGGCTTGATCCAGCGTGTCCAAAAGGAGCAGATATCCGAGATAAAAGATTTTAACATCGGTCGGGATGACCGTGAGATCGGCCGCCGAAAGCTTGGCATTGGCGCCGCGGCAGTGAAAAAAGGTGCGCTTGCCGCCGCCTGACATGACATCGGTGTAGGAGGTGGGCTGCTCAGGGTCGGCGAGGAGATAGCGGTCGTCAATGTGATGGCGGCGGACCTCGCCGCGGATGAATTCGCCGGCGGCGTCATTGCCGATGCGTCCGGCGGCGTACAAGGGGATCTCATCGGTCATGGCGGCCAGATCAAAGAGGACGTTGCAGGGGCCGCCGCCGGTGCTTTTGACCTCACTTTTGATGTTGCACAATTCACCCGGAGCGGGAAAACGGTCGATGGTTTTCACCAAATCGACGATCCAGTTGCCGGCGGCCAAAATCCCCTGTTTCATAATTTCACCCCCGCATAGTCCTCGGCGAGGAGATAATGGATTGCCTGATCCTCAATGATTTTGCCAAAACGCGGCGCGCCGTCGACGAAACAGTTGTCGTTGTCGTCATCGTTGACCTTGGAGATTTCGCCGACCATGACGGTGCCGGTGCCCGGCTCGCCGTAAAAGGTGTGGGCGTGACGCGGCTCAAGGGTGATGCTTTGGCCGGGGGTGAGGACGACCTTGGCACCTGAGGCCAGGCGGCGGAGGACTCCGTCCGTTTCCACCGTGAAATCGTTGCCGGTAAGGCGGTTGGCAGCCGGGTCGGCGTCAAAGAGTTCCAGGACGAGATTGCCGCCGCCGCGGTTGATGATATCCTCGGTCTTGCGCCAGTGAAAGTGGCGGGGGGTGACCTGACCGGGGCGGACGATCATGATTTTTTCGGCATACGTTTTGGCATAGGCGGCGTTGCCGTTGCGTAAGGTAAAGAGCAAAAGGCCGCAGCGGTCAAAATCGCCCGAGCCGAAGTCGGTGACATCCCACCCGAGTTTGAGGGGCTTGATCAAAGCGTCGGCCGGGAGCTTGGCCCAGTCGTCAACAGTGTAAAAGGCAAACGGCGGCAGTTGGAATTGTTTGGCATCAAAAAAATCGATGGCCTCTTGGATCAGCTGATTGACTTGCGAGCGCTTCATATTAACCTCCTCTTATCATTTTAACCATAATATAAGGATTTAATAAGATAATACTCTTGACATTTTAGCAAGTAGTGATATTTTTTTAACATGAAGTATTTTTTTGAAAAAGTTTTGCCGGACTCCGGCAGCTCATTGGCGCTGGATTTGGTCAAGGGCGACCGGGTGGATTGCGTGTTTCACTTTCACCCCGAGTACGAGCTGACGTTGATCGAGTCGGGGCGCGGCGGGCACTTTATCGGCGAGGAGCTCTCCGACTATGAGCCGGGGGAATTGGCGCTCATCGGGCCGATGACGCCGCATTTTTATTTCAACCGCGCCAATGAAATTAATGACAATTTGCTCAAAGTGGTGAAATTCGGCCGCGATTTTGCCGACGGGAGCATGTTTATGCTCCCCGAGCTTGCCCCGGCGCGGCAACTTTTGCGCGATGCCGACAATGGGATCGTGTTTCCGCCCGGAGTGGCGGAGGCGGCCAAACAAAAAATGCGCGAACTCTTTACGCAGGACAAGCTCCGGCGGCTGTTTTCGCTGTTGGAGCTTCTTAACACTTTGGCGCAGGGGGATTACCGACGGCTCAACGCGCAAGTGTTTGTGGAGACGATGCGCGACGGGCGGATGAACCGGGTGCTCAAACTGGTGCACCAGAGGCTCAATCAAAATTTGCCGTTGACACTGGCGGAGGCGGCCAAAGTGGCGGCGATGACACCGGAGTCCTTCAGCCGGTATTTTAAAATGAGTACGCGCAAAGCCTTTGTCAACTATCTGATTGAGCTCAGGGTGAGCCGGGCGGCGCGGCTGTTGCGGCACAGCGATCTGCCGGTGTGGGAGATTGCCGAGCGGTGTACGTTTGGCAATTTATCCAATTTCAACCGCCAGTTTAAACGGGTCAATCATTTGACGCCGCGCGAATTTCGCAACTTATTTTAAATTAGTGGTCAACCCGGCGCAGCAGCAGAATTTTGAGCGTGTCGGTGTCGGCGCCGCCGGTCGCAAAGTCGGCAAACAAGTCGTCGCCGGAGCTGAAATAGCCGGATATATGCTTTATCAGCTCATCCTGAAAATTTTCCGCCGCCGTTTTTTGCCCTTCGACCGCAAAGGCTTCGGCGAGGATTTCGGCGTAAACCGTGTTGCGGATGACCTCAACCCCGGTCCGCCCGGAGCGGCCGAAGTCCATCAATACGGCTTGCAGCACTGTTTGCACTTCCTTGCCGTCGGGGAGCTTGAAGCAAATGTGCTGCGGCAGCGCGGCATCGGCGGCGCTGAGCTGCGGCCAGCAAAAAAAGCAGCCGTCAAACTGCCGGTAATGGTGCTTTAAATGGATGATCGGACTCTTCATATCTTACTTTCGCGGGTGAAATTGTTGGTGGATCGACTGCAGACGCGCGGCGTCGATGTGGGTGTATACTTCGGTGGTGCTGATGTCGGCGTGGCCGAGCATCTCCTGAATTACCCGCAAATCCGCGCCGTGGGCCAGCAAATGGCTCGCAAACGAGTGACGCAAGGTATGGGGGTGGATGTTTTTTGGAATGTTGGCACGGGCGGCGGCGGTCTTGACCAAGGTCCAGATCCACTCGCGGTTGAGCTTTTTGCCGTTGCGCGAGACAAAGACAAACGGACACAGCGGGTTTTTGATCACCAGCTGGGGCCGGATTTCGTTGAGGTAGCGTTTGAGCGTCCGCAAGGCAATTTTGCCCGCCGGGACGATCCTCGTTTTGGTTCCTTTGCCGATGACGCGGATGATCTCGGTCTCAAAATCGATTGCGGTCAGCGGGAGATTGACGAGCTCGGAGACCCGCAGCCCGGAGGCGTACAAGAGCTCTAAAATCGCCCGGTTGCGCAAATCCAAGGGTGCCTTGGCCGAGTTGGGGTAAACTTCCAAAAAAGCGTCCACCTCGGTCTCGGACAGGTAATCCGGCAAAAGTTTCCACAATTTGGGCGAGTCCATGGTGGCGGTGACATCGTTTTTAATCAGTTTCTCGTGGAGCAAAAAGCGGAAAAGAAGTTTAATTGCGATCAAACGCCGGGCCAGCGTGGTATTTTCCCAATTGAGCTCGAGTTTGCCGCGCTCCAGGTAATCGAGCAAAAGTTCGCGGTCCACCGCTTCAGGGCCGGTTATGTTGCGTTCGCCCAGATAAGCGCAAAAGTCCTTGAGGTCGGACTCGTAGGAGGCGATCGAGTTGGCGCTTAAATTGCGCTCGAGCGTTAAATATTCAACAAAATATTTGATTTTTTCTTGGATCATAATTGCACGAATGTGGTTTTGGCTATATAGTAAAATAGTGGCAAATTGCAAAATTGCAAGGGGAACGATGAAAATAGTAACGGTTTTGGCCGACGGCTTTGAGGAGATCGAGGCGATTGCCCCGATTGATGTTTGGCGGCGGCTTAATTTTGAGGTGGTTTTGGCCGGGCTTGACGGCTTGGAAGTGACCGGCAGCCATCAGATCAAAGTCAAGACGGAGGTGCTCCTCAAGGACTGCCGTGCCGTCGATTTTGACGCGGTGTTTTTGCCCGGCGGGATGCCTGGCGCGATGAATTTGTATCACTCCCTCACGGTGCAGTGCCTGGTCAAAGAAATTGCTCAAAAAGGCGGCGCGGTCAGCGCCATTTGCGCGGCGCCGATCGTCTTGGCCAAGGCGGGACTCTTGACGGGCCGCCGTTTTACCATGTACCCCGGGTTTGACGATTATCTCGGCGGGATGAAACCCACCGGCCAATTGGCCGAGGCGGACGGCAAGATCGTGACCGGCCGCGGCGCCGGGGCGGCATTTGCGTTTGCCGCCAAAGTGGCGCAAGTCCTCGGCAAGGACAGCGAGTGCGCGCAGTTGTACCTTAAAATGTTTGTGAAAATATGACCAACATCGGCAAAGAAAAAATCATCGAGGTTAAAAACGTCACCGTCGGTTACGACAACATGGTCGTCTTGCGGGATGTCTCCTTTGATGTCTATAAGGGTGAAATTTTTTGCATCATGGGCGGCTCCGGCTGCGGCAAAAGCACGCTCCTCAAGCACATCATCGGACTCTATACGCCCAAGGCAGGCGATATCTTTTTGCACGGCGAGTCGATTTGCAGCGCCGATGAGGTCAAAAAGCGCGACATGATGCGCCACTTTGGCGTCACTTATCAGGGCGGGGCATTATTCGGCTCGATGACTTTGGCCGAAAACGTGGCGCTCGTGCTGGAGGAGTACACCGACAAAAGCAAGTCGGAAATCGCCGACATTGTCGAGGAAAAACTGAAATTGGTGGACTTGGCCGGTTTCGGCAAATATATGCCCTCCGAGCTCTCGGGCGGGATGCGCAAGCGCGCCGGTTTGGCACGGGCGATGGCGCTCGACCCGGGATTGTTGTTTTTTGACGAACCCTCCGCCGGACTTGACCCGTTGACTTCGGCGGAGCTCGACCGGCTGATTTTAAATTTGCAGCATCGTTTCAACACCACGATTGTGGTGGTGACGCATGAGTTGGACAGCGTGTTTACCATTGCCGACCGGGTGATTATGCTCGACAAGGGAACCAAATCAATTATCGCCGAGGGCAACCCCTTTGATCTCAGGGACGCTTCGCCTAACCCCTGGGTGCGCTCGTTTCTCAACCGCGATGGTTTAAAAGGGGATTTGGAGACGAAACATGGATGACTCGATGCGTAAATTTCGGATTGGTTTGTTTGTCTGCGGCGGCGTATTGCTGCTCCTGGCCATGCTGTTCTTTTTAGGGATGTCGCGGATTTTTTCGCAGACGGCGGAAGTGATTACCTTTTTCAGCGAGTCGGTGCAGGGCTTGAGCGTGGGCTCAAGTGTCACCTTTAGAGGTGTGCCCATTGGCCGGGTTTCCAATATCTCCATCCGGGTGAGCGACAAGCTGGTGCAGGTCAAAATGGAGATCGACCTCAATAAATTCGTCCGGGGCGCCAAAGATCTCAACAGCTCCGGAAAGCTCAAGGAGTTTGAGGAGTTTTTCCGCAACGAGATGCATCAGGGGATGCGCTGCCGCTTGGAGTATACCGGGATCACCGGCTTGAGGTACATCGATTTTGATTATTACGCGTCGCCGCTGGCGGAGATTCCGCCGCCGCCAGAGTCGATGAGCCAGATGTATGTTCCGGCGGTGCCGTCGGCGTTTAAGGATATCGTCAAGTCGCTCAACACCTCGCTGGAGCGCATCTCCAAAGTGCGGTTTGAGGAGATTTCCGACGAGCTGGAGCGCAGCTTAAATGAGCTCAACGGCATTTTGGCCGACCCCGGCATCAAAAATATTATCGAAAAAATCAGCAAGATCGGCGACAATGTCGATAAAACCACGCAGGTAATCTCGGATGTGATGGACGAAAAGCGGATGAATTCGATCGTCTCACTGTTAGAGAAAAATTTGGAGGACATCAACAAATTGACGCTGCAAATCCGGGATGAGGCTGCCAAGGCGCGTATTCCCGAGAGCGCGGAGAATTTCCGCGACGCGGCGCGCTCGGTGACCGCTTCCCGCGAAGAGATTGAGAATTCGCTCTTTAAGCTCAATCAGACGCTGGACACCTTAAACGGCTTTATCAGCACCTTGAGTGATGACCCCAATGCGTTGATCACGGGCAAAAAACGGCCGCAAGTGGAGGTGCCCAATGGCGGAAAGTGAGTTCCGGCGCCGTTTGGCGCCGATATTGGCCCGCGAAAAAAAGTATAAGCTGGAAAGCTATGTTTTTATCTCCGAGGCGGTCAACTATGCGGTGACTTCGCTCAAAGCGCAGCGTCACGTGACCGCGGCCGAGCTCCTGACCTCGCTGCGCGACTACGCGTTTCGCGAGTATGGGGTGATTTCGCCGCAGGTCTTGAAGGATTTGGGGATCGACGATGCGGCCGATGTGGGCAAGCTCGTCTATCTGATGATCGAGGTCGGGCTTTTGAGCTCCTCGCCGGAGGATTCGCCGGAGGACTTTAAAATCAATTTCAAGTTTTATGAAGAGAATGCGGCTCAACAGGGAAAATTGAGCGGTTTCCCTAAAATCGACAGCTAGAAAATCTGCTTGCTCTCTTGACTTTACATCATAACATGCTATATTATAAAATGCATCGGGCGTTTAGCTCAGTTGGCTAGAGCGTCACGCTTACACCGTGAATGTCGGGGGTTCAAGTCCCTCAACGCCCACCATACCTCACTCAACTTCAGTTGAGACGTTTTTGCGCGGCAAAAAGGAAAGCCGGGCATCCCATCGATCAAACCCCATCTGATTGTATCGTCTGCGACTTTGCGTTACCAAAAAACAAAACCGTCCGGTTGCTTTCCCTCGTAAATAATGCTCTAAAGCCTCTCCCGTTGAGACGTTTTTGCGCAGCAAAAAGGAACGCTCCGTCCCCTTTCATTACCCCGCAAGCATGTATCGTCTATCACCTTGAGCTGCCAAGTTACAAGTACCCCCGGTCACTGTTTCCCGTGAATAATGCTCTGCCGGCCATCTGGGTGAGACGTTTTTGCATAGCAAAAAGGAAAGTCTAGTATCCTTTTATTTCTCCGCTGGATTATATCGTCTGTTGTTTCAAATCACCCATTTTATTTGTCTGAAAATAGGATTGTGTTTCCCTCGTTGTCCTTATGTGATGTAAGGCAGAGCTATACGGGAGCCTTGCTTTTGAGTAATCTTGTCTGTCTTGCGCAGCCAAGTTTCAAAATCTGGTACGCGCGCTCACCGCTAAAATTCACGAGGAATGGATGGACGCCCCCCGTTATTTTTATATGAATGAACACCAAAAACATAAAAAATGTCCTTTTAACCCACACTCAAAAAAGGTCAACGACGTCGTATAGTTCCGCCTCTGGCGGTTCCGACGCGGTAACATCGCGGTGTCGTACGCGACCTCCGACACCGTCGGCGGCCTGTAAAGTCATCGGTCATCAGGGACAATTGCGCGCCGGTGTCGATGGGGAGATACATTTCACTCTCGACCGCCCCCTGCGCGGTGGCGAGGACACTGCATTAGTTGTCGCCCATCGTCACGGTAACGGGAATCCCTCCCCTTGTCGGACGGCAAACCGGAAAAAGTCTATTTCTCGATAATCCCTCAAATCAGTAAATCATCATCCAACCGATTCGACTTGCCATTCGAAATGGCATACCATTTTCATAAAATACAAATCAAATCCATACCTTTATGGATGTGATTACTATAATAAATTATTATTTCGTGAAATTAAATATACCCGATTCTATGTAATATTCCTATCTATGCTTTGATCAAGTGTGTTTTGTGAAATTCAATATACTAACGTTCGCTAAATTACGCACATTTAAAAAGGTCCCTTGAAAAATGGCCTGTTTTTTGGTTGATTATGTTTTACCACAAACTTTAATCGAAGGAAGGAATACAAGCCAAGGGAAATGTAGCGCAAAAAATAGAAAAAGCAATCACCGGAACGATAAAAGTGGATGAAAAAGAGGTATTGGACCGTCTGGACGGCTTGGTGCGGCGTTCGGAGTAAGAGCTCCGGGCACATTACCACGACAAAATGGGGCACCCGTCAATATTTACCCTGAAAAACTTTACCAGCAAGGGATGCAGTAAGGCGAAGGACGCCTCCGCAACCCGAGCAGCGCACCCGGAGCTTTTGGGCCGGTCGGATTTGCTGCAACTCTGTCAATAACAACGTTTGGTTTCGTAATCAATCAAAATTCAAATATGCGCATAGTTTCGGACAGTGCCCGCCTGAATTGGTTATTTTTTACCGGTGCGATCAATCGCCTTACTCTTTTGACTGTAGTCTGTCCACATCAACAAAACAAAAAGAGTTTTGCGGCGGAACCGTCAGACCGCGATCATAAAGCTCCTGCCAGCGGCCATCCGGCGGCACAAAGCGTTGCGCCGCAACGCCGGGATTGGTGCAAATGATCACGGCCGGTTTGCCGTGACGGTCGGTTAACGTATCGACATGGAGGGCCGCCTGATCCTCCGAAACGGCGATGCCAGCCATTTGGGCCGCATCTTGCAACAGTTTGCGCAGCAATTCCGGCTGCTTCGTGGCTGCATAGCCCAACTGGGTCCCGGCATAAAACACTGTTCCCCGGCCGATGGCCTTGCGGACCACGCAAGGTTTGCCGTGAAACCCCGCAAGGACTTCGCCGCCGCCGATCTCGGCAAAATCCCCGGCCCCGAACCCCATTACGACTCCGTCTTGGGTCAAGGGAAAAAACTCATCCCCCTGCGAACCGGTTGCCTCCAGCGCTTTGCGGATGTCGCCCTCGGCAATCAACTCGGCGGGTTCATCCGGCCCGACGGACAAATGATAACTGGATGTCTGTTCGATTTCGGTCACACCCCATTTTTCGGCCAGTCCGCCGCCGGGGACTTGTTGCTGATAACGCCCGGTGTCGGCCGCATAGGCGGCGAGATTGCCCTCGGACAACACGGTACCGCCGTTTTGCACAAAGCGGTCGATCGCCTCCGCTTCGGCGCCGGTCATGTAAAACGCCTGCGGGAGTAGCAGCAGCCGGACCGTATCCGCGGGCACTTCCCTCGTGGCATCCGGGTCGAAGATGCCGAACGGAATATTTAATGCATAAAGCAGATCGGCATAATGTTTAAGGCTGTCGCGGTATTTGGACAGATTGCCGTAACGGCAAAACTGAAAAATATCGTTTCGGCGACTGCGCCAGATCATCGCCCGCGGCCGCGGCGGAACACTGCGCAGAAACAGCTCTTTGATTGCGTTGAAACGCCGGATGAAATCTTCGGCATGCCGCGTGACCGGACGCGGCGAACCGTCCGGTCTGACCAGCCCCCAGGCCGGGGCTTCGGTCCCGAGTGTTTCCGGGCGGTATTGCCAAAACAGTACGCCGCGGACGCCCCAGCCCAGTTGCGGCAGCAATTCAAACAAAAAGCGCTCCGGTCCGATTACGCGCTGATACATCGCAAGCCCTCCGTAATTTTCATGCCATTCGGCATTGTAGAAATATTTGCCCCCGGCGGCGGACAAGGCCTGCGCGCACATCAACGGATCATTCATCATGCTCGAACCGAAGATCTCACAATCTTCGGCGAGGGCGAAATCGTCCGCGCAAGTCAGGGAGTTAAAGCAAAATCCGGTATTGGGCACCACATGCAAATGCGGCAACCGACTTGGATCGATCTCCCGGACCACTTGCAGACGCCACCGGGCGTCCCGGGTAATTTTGTCCAAGTGAAATTCCCGCCAGTCGATGAAATCGTTGACCGTGCCGCTGTCGCGGGGCAGCTCCGCCTCGTCAAAGCTGCCGTAACATCTTCCCCATACCTCGTTTAAAACATCGATATGCCGGTACTTGTCGCGCAGCCATTGCCGGAAGGCTTCGGCGCAGGCGGCGCAGTAGCAGAGGTCAGGGAAACAGTCCGGCTCCCGGTAGGCGGAATGGGTTTCCGGCTCGTTCCAGACATCCCAGGCCAGCAGGGCCGGGAATTGTTTGAAATGTTGGACCGCGGCGCGAGTGAAACGCTCGCGTTTTTGGCGCATCACTTGATGGGAGCAGCAGGGGCCGGGGTAGCCGCCCAACTGGCGCGATAAATAGGTTCTGGT
The DNA here is from genome assembly GCA_964609825.1 of uncultured Victivallaceae bacterium. Lineage (GTDB taxonomy): Bacteria > Verrucomicrobiota > Lentisphaeria > Victivallales > Victivallaceae > CAZSSH01. Next base: position 199,232 of record CAZSSH010000009.1, read on the forward strand.
TTCCACCGGATTGCCGCGGCGGTCTTGCATCCGCGAATCCGGATAATCCCGGTCCACCCAGAGCGGCATGACATCCAAAATTAAATTGAGCACCACTTGGAGATTGTTTGCTTGGGCAAGTTGCATCAATTCATCCAAGTCCTGCCAGCAGTACTCGCCCTCACACCGCTCCGACCAGCGCCATTGGACCCAGTATTTTACCGTATTGCAGCCCATCTTGCGGAGCTGCGCCAAATCTCCGGCCCAGTGGCGGCGGTTCGGCGTCGGCGCCCGGTAGTATTGGGCCCCAAAGAGAAATCCCGGGCCGGGCACCGCCGGGTGTGGCACTGACAAATCAGGTTGCGGTGTGGTTTCCATGATCGATATGACTTCCTGTTTTTAATCCTTGAACTTGATGATATCTCATGTAATTAAGATAAACGTTAAGGATCAAAATGGAAATGTTGAAATCCGCAAAAAATTTACCATTTTGCGCAGCACGCTTCACCCTTCTAAATGCGTTTGCAGCATTTGCGAGGCATTGACTTTGAAATAAGCCTTGAAGGCGCGCGAAAAGTGAAACTGATTGTTGAAGCCGAGGATTGCGGCAACGTCTTTGGAGGAGCGTCCGCTGCGCAGCAGCTCCGCCGCGCGGGTCAATTTTACGGCGAGAAACGCTTTGGCCGGGGTCCGCCCCAAAATCCGGATGCACTTGTCCTCAAAAGCCCGGCGTCCCATGCTCACCGCTTCGGCCATTTCGGTAACGCTGAGGTTGTCGCGAATATGTTCGTTAAAGAGATTGCGGACTTTGAGCATAAATTGGTTGCTGTCAACATCGGAACGGAACACTTCCGAAATATTGTTTTCATAAAGGTCAAAAAGGCTCCAGATTAATAGTTCGGCAAACGCCAATGCCGCTTGCCTGCCGAACGAACCGGCTTCGCCATATCCGTCCCGGGCCGTTTGGATGAACATTTCCGTACGCGAGCCGCGCGGAATATGGCGGATACGGTCCTGAATCGTGCGGCCATTGCTCAGGATAGGTCCGTTGTATTCGGCCCCCAACCAGTCGCTTACATAAAAACCGAGCGACAGGACCAGGCCCGGGTGGTGGGAATCGTCCATATGACGGTCCCCGGCCTGGACCAGCAAAACGTCCCCGGCGCAAAGTTTGAGCCGGGAGTTGTTAAGAATGCACTCATATTCCCCCTCCAGAATCGTCATCAGCTCATAACAGGTGCTGTGGATATGCATCGGGGCCACATAATCTTGGTCGATTTCGATCAGTACGAACTCCGACGGATGCAAAAAACGGCCGATCAGGTCCGGATCGAAGTATTGCGCAAACAAATATTTCATCCGGCAGTGATTGCGCAATATGGTCCGGTTGTACACCGGGTTTTTTACGGCAGGTTTACGGTTCGCAGGCATGACAATCTCCATAATGTTGCTTTGTCAATATACTGTGCTATGCAGAAAAATGCAAATCGTATTTTGGGGAAAACGCGGCGGACAACGGCAACGCTCTATCTAAAGGAAAAACCGTATCCGTCCGATTTGTCTTTGCTGTTTTTAATCCATCATTGCGCAAAATGGTAAAATATTTGCGGGTTCGGACATTTCATTTATCGTCTGTTCGTGGTATAATATACACAGGTCGCGGCTCCTGAGTCCGGATTGCGGAGTTTGGCGGCATGCGGCAACATTGAGGTTGATTTTATGGAAAAAGACATGCTTTCTTTTATGGACAAAAAAACTGAACCACGGAGGAAATAGAATGCTGCAATCTAAAGTAATCAAAAAATGTTATTCTCCCGTCCCGGTGACGGACCGCGTTGCCGCCCATCACCGAATTTTCACCCTGATCGAGCTCCTGGTGGTCATCGCCATTATTGCGATTTTGGCCAGTATGCTGCTGCCGGCGCTGAATTCCGCCCGGGAGCGGGCAAAAACCATCAAATGTGTAAACAATATGAAACAGCTTCACTATATGATTCTTGGTTATACCGATGCCAACAAAGGTTTTATCTCCCGCCCCAAGGTCGCCGGACAAAATGAAAGCGTGTTTGAAAAAATGTTTTGTTTGCTCAACAGCAGCGGGAAGCCGGAGTTGAACACCACGTATTTCAGTCAAGGGAATTTAAAGACATTTATCTGTCCGTCCGATGTTATTCCCCGCATCGAACCTTGTCCGCCGCTAAGCTATGAGATGAATATCAACTTACAAGGTCCGGTGCCGGGTGACTGGTATATTCCCAGTAAAATGAGAAATCGAATTCCTAAAATGTCCAATGTGGAGTCTGCCAAATGCGGACCGTCGCGGTTTCATTTGGCAACGGAGTTTTGGAATATAGCCCACTATTACAAAGTTGGTCAGCAATGGGGACAGAGCGGCGCGACCCGTCCAACACGGTATGATGGAGTAAAAACGGAGTATGAGTTGCACGGCAACGGCGGCAATATGTTATTTGGCGACGGACATGTCGGTTTTATGTCCAATCCCGAAGTTATTCGCGCCAAAGCCGCAATTGGCGATGTTTATCCCGAGAGAAGTTATTATTATAATACCTGGACCAATCCCGTCCCGTAAACAAGAGAAGAGTTGCATTATGATTAGGTTGAAAGTGATTTATTGTTTTGTCGCTGCGTGGTTGTGGATGTCGGCGGTTTCCGCCGCGTCATTGGCGGATTCTCCGGTTGTATTTGATTTTTCCACCCGGCCGGCTCCCAAATTGGCGAGTTGCGGCGGCGCGGTGACGTTTGCCGACGGGGTGATGAAGTTTCCGATGGAGGGACATGCCGATCTGGTGTTGCCGTCGATTGATTACGAGCGGCCGTTTCAACTTGATTTTACTGTGAAACCGTTGCAGGTTGATTACACCAATAGCCGTATAAGCATGACATTGAAATCGGCGGAACTGGATACTTCGTTGCTGATTTATTCGCACGAAAAGGGGAAAGGTTTTTTTGCCATCTATACCGAAAAAGGGGTGCAGCGTTGTTATGACTTTTATCCCTGCGATGTTATGGCCACGACCGGGGTATGGAAAAAAATCCGGTTGGCGGTTTCGACTTCGAGCGTGGAGCTTTATCTCGATCAAAAGCTGGTTTTCACCAAACAAGTTTCACTGTTGCCGGTCAAGTTTTTCGCCATTGCCCGTAACGGTTGTGAGCTGGATTTTGACGATTTTAAAATAGAGCCGTCAGTTGCGGACAATGCCCCGGCTAAGGGAGATGCCCCGGCGCCCGCTATTGCGCCAGTCGCCGCACCGGCAACCGAGGGTGGAGTCGCGTTTGACTTTTCCACCCGGCCGGACCCCAAGTTGGCGAGTTGCGGCGGCGCGGTGACGTTTGCCGACGGGGTGATGAAGTTCCCGATGGAGGGACATGCCGATCTGGTGTTGCCGTCGATTGATTACGAGCGGCCGTTTCAACTTGATTTTACTGTGAAACCGTTGCAGGTTGATTACACCAATAGCCGTATAAGCATGACATTGAAATCGGCTGAGCCGGGTACTTCGTTGCTGATTTTTTCGCACGAAAAGGGGAAAGGGGTTTTTGCCATCTATACCGAAAAAGGGGTGCAGCGTTGTTATGACTTTTATCCCTGCGATGTTATGGCCACGGCCGGGGTATGGAAAAAAATCCGGTTGGTGGTTTCGACTTCGAGCGTGGAGCTTTATCTCGATCAAAAGCTGGTTTTCACCAAACAAGTTTCACTGTTGCCGGTCAAATCTTTCTCCATTACCCGTAACGGTTGCGAGCTGGATTTTGACGATTTTAAAATCGAGCCGGCGGCGCCGGAGCGGACGGATATTTCGGAATTGCCGTTTCGTTTCACCGCCTCGGAGAAACCTCTGCGCGGCGAGGCGGTCGCGACCGACGGCGGCGAGTTGGTTACCCGGGATCTGGTATTTGCGGCGGATAATCTGTTTCGCAACCAGTCCGGCTCCATCATGTTTTGGATGACGCTCCCGGCCACTCAGGGAGAACGGCGGCTGTTGAGTTGCAGCGACGGCAACGGCGATGCTCTTAGCATCACCCAGCGACCTTGGGAGATCATCGCGGCAATCCGGCGGCAGTCACCGCTCCCGGATTATCAAATCGTGCTCGGTCTGAATCCGTGGCGGCGCGGTGATGGCAACCGGGCCTTTGTCGCTCTTGTCTGGGACCGGGAAAAAGTACGGCTCTATGTCAACTCGATGCCTTACTCCACCATCCTGTACGATCAGTCAAAGATCCCGGTACTGACCAATCCGGATTTGGAGGGAATCCGGCAATTGCGGATTGCGGCCGGAGTGACGATTGAAGATTTGCGACTGTTTCAGCGCCCCGTTTCCGCCAAAGAAATTTATCAGGAGTACCGGTCGCGAATGCCGATCGATCTGGTGATGCAAACCCAGATGTTTCGCGGCGAACAACCGATTGAAATGACATTGAATGCCTCCCCGGGAGGTTATTTTATGCGCCCGATGCCGGTGGAAATGCCGTTTAACAAGGCGCGAGTTGAGATTTCGGCGGTCCTGACGACAATGGACGGAAAACGCGAATTATTGCGGATGGAGCCCAAAATATATGATGTCAATGCACCAACGGATATTGTTTTACCCAAAGTAACGCTGGCCTCCGGCAATTATTTGTTGCGTACCGAGACCAAATATTGCGACCGTGTATTTCGCCGCACATTCGGGATTGATGTTGACTCCTCCGAGTGGCCAAAATCGGCGGTTTCTGCGGATGATTTTCAAAAAGGGCGTGAGATCTACGCCTGTGATTTCAGCGAACCGATGCCGAAGATGTTGGGGAAATATCAGCGTGTCACCAACGGCAAATCAACTTATCTGGAGGGATCGTCCGCCAATTTTGACAGTTTCGGATTTGAGGTTAAATTTCCCGAGTCGGTGATGGGGAAACCGGTTTTGATCGAAATCGACTGGCCGGACGACAAGCCGCGTCTGGCTGCGCATTATATTTACCGGCCGTCGCAGGGCTATTGCGACCGCGACCGGTTGCAGCAAGGGGTGCAGTCCGGTGTCGAATATCCGCTGACCGGCGGGATTGTCACCACGAAATATCTGTTTTGGCCCGGGTTTTCGGAATATTTGTTTGAGTTTCGCAATCTTGCGGCGGGGCGGCCGGCGGCGATTTCGGCGTTGCGCATTTATGAAATCAAAGGCGGAGTTTTGCCGGCGCTGAAAGTGGAGGAGCCCAAAGGTTTGCCGGCGAGGACGCTGGGGCATCTTGACGAGGATCAGACCTTTTATATGAATCTTAACCGTGATTATTACGACCGTGTTATGCGCAACCGTCAGGATTTACCCAATTTTGACGCCCATGTTTTTCGCGAGCTCGGCAATTATTTCGCATATACCGGGATGAACTCGTTTCTCTACAATTTTCTGCGTTATTATTATGTTTTTTACATGACCGATACCGATGTTCCGCCCGGGTACCCGCCGGAAAAAGCGGGCGGTCTTGATTATATGCTCGATGCGTTGGCGCAAAATAACATTTCGTTTATTTGCGGGATTAACATTTCGTCGATCCCGGAGGTGGCGCACTCCCCGGTAACGGCTCCCGATGCGGCCAAGCGCGGCTGGTTGATGGGGGACCGTACCGGGCTGGTTGACGGCGGGATGTTCGGTACGCGTTATCCCAATTTTGCCACGCACCCTGAGATTATCGCGTTTTATCTCGCTCATATCCGGGAGTTGGCCATCCGGCTCGGCAACCATCGCAATGTCACCGGCTTCGCCCTCTGGACGGTGCCGTGGAAGGATCTTTCCTGGGGGTATGACGATTATAATATGGCGCTCTTTACCCAAGAAACCGGGATTGAAGTCCCGGCGACCGGCCGCTATGAGTTTTTGACCGGGCCCAAACGACAAGAGTGGCTCCGCTGGCGGGCGGACAAGACGGCAAAATTGGTCAAAATGATCGCCGATACCATTCACGCGGTCAACCCAAAGTGGGAGTTGTTTCTGTTTCCGCAGGATACTGCCGCCTTTTTGGAGCCGGTCAACCGGCAGCTCATCGATCAGATTGATATCGCCCTGGACCGCAAACTTCGCTATTATGAAAATCTGGGGATGGATATCGATCAACTGGAGCAATTGGACCGGGTCTACTTTACTCCTCAGGTTTTGCCGAGCGGTCAACCGGAAAAATTGTATCAGTACAATCGGCTGGAGCCGTTTAACGAGTTGGTTTATTATCCGGCCGCCGACCGCAAACTTTTCCGGCGGAACGGCAAAAGCCGCCAACTGGCCGGGATTTACCACGACTATTTTGAGAGCATCGGGATCAAGCATCCGTCGCCGACGCTGCTGCCCGAAAAATACTCCTGCTTTTTTCAGGATACCGACGTCAAGCCCTGGGGACGGTATTTCCTTAAAGAGTTGACGTATCCGGTCGCGGCGTCCGACGCGCAAAATATTGTTTTCGGCGCCCAGCCGTTGGGTGCGCTGGGGCGCGAGGCGGAAACCCGGGAATTTGCGCAGGCCTACCGGGCGCTTCCGGCATTGCCGTTTACGGATGCTCCGGGGGCCAATGATCCGGTTGCCGTCCGTTATTTGCAAACCGCCAACGGCACGTATTTTTATTTGGCAAACATGCTTTGGTCACCGGTCCGCGTGACGGTCGAGTTTGACGGCGATCCGGCTCCGTACCGGGATCTCAGCTCCGGCAGGATGCTCGAATCCGGAGAATTCGAGTTGGATGCGTTTGCGCTTCGGTCATTTTTGGCACCGGGCAAAAAAGCTGCCGTCAAGTCGGTCCGCGTGACCGTGCCGGAAAAAACGACTGGTTATTATCATACGCTCACCGACGATATCCGGACGCGGCTCCGGGAAGTCGGACGCATTCGCGGCGAAGCTGCCGTCAAGGCCGAAAACGAAGTGTTTCTCCGCGCGCAAAATTGCATTGCCGCCGGGGAGTATGCCGAAGCGCACCGGTTGCTTTTTTCGGTGTTGTTGCAAAAATTTATGAAATCGACCGAAAACATCCGCGAAATCGCCCAAATGCAAAAGATGCTGGAGGATAACTGTATTGCCGTCAATTGCGGCGGCGATGAGTTTTATTCGGCTCCCGACGGCAGACTTTTCTTTCCGGACGCCGAATTCAGCCGTCAGGGAACATACGGTTATTTCGGTCAGCACAAAACTTGCAAACGCAACATTGACGGGCTCAAAAATACCGAGGTTGCCGGTGTTTTTGAAACCGAGGCGTGGGATATCGACGGTTACCGTTTTCGCGTGCCAAACGGCAAATATACGGTGACACTGTATCTGCGCTTTGCCTATGAGCCAAAGTTCAAGCCGGACATCCCGCTCAAATTTACTTTGGCGGCGCAGGGAAAAACTCTGGTCAAAGATCTGGATTTGTATCAGGCGATGCAGGGGGATATCAAGTGCCCGGTGATCTTGAAATTTTCCGGGATTGAGGTGACGGATGGTTTGTTGACACTTGCGTGCATCCCGTCGGGAGATAACAGCAGCATCCGTCATTTTAACGCCATCGAAGTCACCAAAGAGCAATAAGTTTTATGCGTATTTTTGTTTTTATCGCAACCGTGTCATTGCTGTCATGTCTGTGCGGCTGCCGGCCGGACGGTCTTTCGGACGAAGACCGCCAACTCTTAAAAGACGTCGGGGTGTGGGGCTCCGTGCCGCAGGACAGCCCGGCCTGTTACGCCGTGAACCAGACGGCGGAGTACGGCCCCCACAACATTTTTCGCCTCCGGCACGAGATCGATCGGGACGGCCAAAGTTTGGAGCAAACGCGGCAAGAGCTCAAAACCTTGCGTGACGACATCCGTCGGGGCGAGCAATGGCAGTTGACACCCCCAAAGTTCGTCCTTCCTCAAATCGCGGACTTCAACCTTGACGGTCGCCTCGCCGCCTGCCACTGGCAAGGGGCAGTTGAGTTCAAAGGCGAATATCCGTTGAACTCAACCAAAATGGCGGATCGGCGCTCTGTCTGGAAATTTGCCTGGAGCGAGCGCTATCTTTACTGCGCGGTGCGGTTTTTCGACCCAAACCCCGTGGTCAGGAAACCGTATTTGTGGACGGGCGACGCGCTCGAGTTGTTTATCTGTCCCGATTTGCGGGACAAGGTTTACTGCGAAGTGGTCGGGGCGTTCAGCGGGGACTCCTACCATGCGTTGCATATGAACAACCGTTACGGCACATTCACCTCCGCCCGCTTGTGCTTCCCCGGAGAAGCAACCCCGGTGGAATGCGCAGGCAGCCGCGACCCGGACGGTTATTCTTTGGAGATGAAAATACCGTGGACGCTGGTTCCCGGTTATAACCGGGGCAATCCGCCGCGTCCGGGAGATCGGCTCACCATGATGGCGATTCGCACCAATGCGGACGACGATGGACAAGCCGAATATGATGCCGTCGTCCCCTTGCTGTACGGCGGACATAATTTGTGGGGCTATATGGAAGTGACGCTGGGTCAAGGCGCCACCGATCACCAATAAATCAATCAACCAATTCAAGGAAAAATATGATTACACAATTTCGCGACAGCCTCCCGTATGCGGAACATGGGTTCGGGATCAAGAGAAACGTCTATGTTTCGGGGCGCATCAATGTTTCCGTCGGCGAAAACGGCGGCATTTTCCGGCTGGGATATCTGGGCAGCCAGAAATGGAATAATTTCGATCTCTTCACCGTTTCCGAGGCCGCCGTATTCCATCAGTTGTTTCGGATTCACATCCTGATTGACGACATCGCCTACCGTGCGGAATTCAACCATACCACCCATTATCCGTTTGGCTACCGCTCCGAGTGCCGCCTGGGCGGAGTGCTGATCCGGCACGAGTTGGTCGCCGATGACGACACCATTTTTCACCGGGTCCGGGTACTCGACAACCCCGGCAGCGCCAAAGTCACCGCCCGGATCTGTCAGGCCTACTCCGCGTTTGCCCCCCGGGACGGCCGCACCCATCGCGACTGGACCCGCGATTTCGACCACGGTACATTGTCAACGGTTATCACGGATTACGATCAAAGTACGTCGGTGCGGATCGGTTGCTCCGGCCGCGGCATTTTCAAACCGATCACCCACCAGTTTAAGGCGTATTTGCTCTCCGCCGAAGCCGCGGACGAGCATTTGTTTTATCTGACGTTCAACGGCACGGCGGACCGGGATCTGAGCTCCGCCAGACTTGACTGCAAGTTTGCCGAATTTGAGGAGCTGTACCGGCAGGGGGCGGAGTTCGCCACCGGCAACCCCGCCTACGATTCGGCGATCCGCTTTACGCCGCTGCTGATGAAATATCTGGAAGTGCCGGGCCATCCGGGCGCATTTCGGGCCTCCCCGTTTTACTGGGTCTGGGGGTGGGACAGCATGGTCCACTGCGATGCCTTGATCTATACCGGCTATACTGATATGGTGCGCCGCATGCTGTTGTTTTTTATGGAAACGGCCGATCCCCAATACGGCATCCATATGAGTTACAATACGGACCTCGCCCCGTCAAAACACGCCGAACCGGCGCCGGTGCAGGGATTTTACCTGGTCATGCTCTACCATTATTATGCCGCGACCGGCGACAAGGATACATTGGAGCGCCTCCGCCCGTACTCGCATCTGGTCGCGCAAAAGATTGCCAATGCGCTGGTCCCCGGTGTCGGACTGGTCCGCGAGCGCGGTTATTTCCCGGATTACCCCCACTGCATCGAGCTCACCAACCATGATTTCAGCGTGATCAATAACTCAGTCTGTTATCAGGGGATGCGGGCGTGGACCGAACTCTCCGGGGAATTCGCGGCGGAAACCGAGATCCTCGGCAACGCGCTCAACCGCTTTTTTGACGATCAGGAAGGCATGTGGATCGATTCTCTGGACGGGGACACTCTGGAGCAGCGCCGGTATTATCCGGTCTTCGGGCAACTTTACATTTCGCCGTTTGCGCTGGAGCCGCACAAGCAGGACCGGGAACGGATTGCCGCATTTATGAAAACTCATTTGCTCTCAACCTACGGCATCTGGATGCTGCCGCCGGACCGAAAGGGCTTTATGGCCGACGGCGGACAAATCGGGGAATATTTCCCGGCCGTTGACCGCTATTACTGGAATATGATGAATGCGGCGGGCGACTCCGCATCAATTGAGGATCACGAGCGGATCGTCAGCGCGTTTTGGCGCAATTGCACTTATCCAGAGGGGGAAACCACCGATGTGGTCAACGTCGATCCCGCGTTGTACGAAGACGAGCCGGGGATGAAGCAGCTGTTTTCGGCGAAATCCTGGGCGGCGGCGGCGGTCGATCTCAATCTCGGGTTGCGCTGGGATTTGACCGGAATTCACCTTAAACCGCTGCCGGGCAAAAAAGATTTCGCCATTCGCAACCTTGTGCTGCGGGGCAAAAAACTGTCTTTTGTCCGCAGCGGCGGCGGCGCAAAACTGCAACTCTCATACGGCGGCGTGACGTCCGATCACCCGTTTATTGCATGGGATCAGCTGGAGGACGGCATGACTGTGTCGCTGATGATGAAATAAACAGCCCGCGCGCCGTTTTCATAACCCCCCGGACAAACAATGGCAAGTTCGCACCCCATGACTATCGCCCGCAAATTAGCGGGCAAATTTTTCCAGCCGCGGGAAGCGCAAAATGTTCAGCCCGAGTCGTCCCGCCGCGACCATGCCGACCACGATTGACGTTGACGTCAATCCGAGATTTTACCTGATTGTAAGATGGGTAAATGTTGTTCTTTACATCAAGTAAAACTATCATTTTATATTATTTCAGAGAGAAAATTATGTTAAACACTGTATCATTTCCTAAAATTGCCTTTCCTGAGAATTTTCTTTGGGGGAGTGCTACCGCCGGTCATCAAATCGAGGGAGACAACATCCACTCGGCCAATTATCATAATGAGATCAGACAAAATTACCGTGAGCGCTCCGGTAAAGCCTGCAATCACTGGGAGCTTTATCCCGAGGATATCGCTTTGATGCAAACGTTGGGCCATCAGGCTTACCGTTTCTCAATCAACTGGGCGCGCATTGAGCCGGAGGAGGGGCGCTGGGACGAGAGCGCTTTGGTCCGCTATCTTGATATCTTATGCCGGCTCAAAAACGCCGGGATCAAGGCTTACGTCACGCTTTCGCACGGCGGACATCCCGAGTGGTTCACCCAAATGGGGGATTTCAACAAAAGAGACAATCTCAAATATTTTGAGCGTTATTTGCGCCGTGTGGTCCCCCGGATCAAAGATCTGGTTGATTATTGGATGGTGATCAATGAGTTCAATATTGGCGGCGGTGATTCTGTCGCGGCGGCGCCGTACCGGGCCAATGCGTTGGTCGCCCATGCCCGCGGCTATCACATTATGAAAGAGTACAGCAATGCGCCGGTCAGCAGCGCCCATGCGTTGCGCTACTGCCAGCCGGAGGATCCGTTTGACCGCTTTGACCGGCAGTTCGCCGAGCTGGACGACTGGCTGTGCAACGAGTTCTTTTTTCACGCCGTGCGCACCGGGGAAATCGTCTTTCCGTATCGCGACGGCGAATTTGTCCCCGAGCTCAAAGGCGCGATGGATTATTGGGCGGTCAATTATTATACCCGGCGGATGATTTCAGCTCGGCGGCAAAACATTGATGGTGACTGGTACACTGCCACGCATGTGCGGATGATTGATCAGCCGTTTTATCTCGAGGAGTTTTTCCCGGAGGGGTTGGCCAATTCGCTGATGCGGCTGCGCGATTTGCCCATCCATATTACCGAAAACGGCGTGTCCGCCGATGACGACCGCTGGCGGATTGTCAAACTGGCGCAAGATTTGGCGGCGTTGGCCGATGCCGCAAAACGAGGGTGTGATATTCGCTCCTATTTACATTGGTCACTGTTGGATAATTACGAATGGAGCTCGTTTGTTCCCCGCTTTGGTTTGGTTGATGTCAATTTTAAAACATTTGAGAGGACACCCAAACCAAGCTCCTATTTTTTGCGGGAGGTTATTGAAAACAACGGGTTTGACGGCAAGTTGATTCAAAAATATCTGCCGGATTTGCCGGTATATCAGCTTTATCGGTGACAACGACGAAAAAAATCAGCAGCTCTTGCTGCAACTTTATTTGTTTTGCCGCCGATATGTGCTTGAGCCACTATAAGCGTTTAAAGAGGTGGTGATGCTTGAGCATTTCCGTACACGGAGGCGCACCTGCCGGGCGTATTCGCTTGCCGGTGTCGCCGCCTTTTGCTGCCGGTATTACTGACCTCTGTCAAAGCGGTGGTGACCGCCCGTTACGGCACGGCATTGCCAAATTGATATTATATTTTAATCGATCAGAGACACTGATTTACTTCTGCATGACGGGATTTCCCCCTTGATTTTTGACGCCAAAAAAAGGTGCCGTTCGGTACCGTTTTGAGAGCTGAAAGTACCAAAAAGTACCGTTTGGGGGCTTGTTTTTTGCCAAGGACTCAAGTTATCAACGATTATTTTGAGCTTAAATTGGAATTTTTGTGCTCAAAATGATCCTATGGACAAGCGACTCAACGCCCACCATACCTCACTCAACTTTAGTTGAGACGTTTTTGCGCAGCAAAAAGGAAAGCCAGGCACCCCTCGATCAAACCCCATCTGATTGTATCGTCTGCGACTTTGCATTACCAAAAAACAAAACAGTCCGGTCGCTTTTCCTCGGAAATAATGCTCTTCCGCTCATCTCGTTGAGACGTTTTGGTTCCGCAATCACCGGTAGTTGAGCATGGCGAATTTGACGTTGCCCATGAAGAGCGGAACTCCGCCGGCGAGGCTCATTTCGCGGTGAAGATCACCGGTGATTTCGGCTTGGGTGTCGACGTCGTGAATGGTGATGCCGAGCCCGGCGGCGATGGCGCGCGGAATTTCCAATTGATATTGGGTGAGCTGGCGTGCTTCATCGCGGGTGAGGGTGGCGCGGATCGCGTCGGTTTTCAGCGTCGCCTTGGGAGGCGTGCCGAAAATCTCCTGAACCAACGGAGCGCCGCCATGTTGACGGCTGACGGCGAATTTGCGCACCTTGGCGAATTCCCCCTGATCGTCCGGCTCGGTGCCGACGGCGATGATCAAAGAATCGTTGCGCCACGGTTGATCGGGTAAATCGGTGTCGAGCGCCCGGTCATCGGTTACTTGCACGGTCAGCAACAAAGTTTCCGCATTGGCCGACACAGCGTAACGGGCGGAAAAATCCTCCATTCCCCGATGGTGTTTCGCCTGATAGGTGATCGTTTCTTTGCCGAATAAACGGCTCCATGCAGGTGGCTCCGTTGTTGCCGGGACGTCGATTGCGGCGAAACTGCGTTCGCATTTGGCCTGTTCGCCGTGTTCGTCGGCGACGGTCACACTCAAAAGTTGCGGCGATAACCCGTCGTAGGGGAGTCGGGATAACGGGATGGTCAGCACCGTTTTTCCCGCCGGGAAATTCCGGGTTTCGCGGTGAAACTCCCGGCCGTCGTAACGGGCGGTCACTGTGAGCCAACGCGGGAGACGGGTGAGATTTTCCACCGCGAACTCCACGTTGCCGCTACTCAGGCGCGGGAGTTCAATTGCGGCACTGCCGGTGAGGTCGATCAGCATGGATTCGACTCCGGGAATTCGCAGTTCGTAGCACCCGGCGGCGAGATTTTCCGGCATATTCGGCGTGGTGAGCGGTGTGATTTCGCCGTTTCTCACCAGTTCGAGTTTGGCCGGAATCGTGCGGCATAACGGCGCAAGTTCGCCTCCCGGCGCGACGGTGGCGCGGGATTGTTTGAAGCGGCTGTCGGGCGTGCGTTGCGCGGTCGGCAGCACGGAATCGGCCACGCCGGTGATGTATTGAACGAATGGCGAGAGCTCCAGTGTCAATACGCCGTTGTCCGTGGCGATGGTTCGGGGATTGCCCATGATGTCGTAGACCGTGACGGCGGTGTTGCCGGTCGGGAGTTGGAAAATTCGGGGTTTGCCGGGCGTCCAGACCGCAACGAGGTTGTCGTCGCCGCGCCGGAAGGTGTAGGCGTAAATCGCCGGATCAAGGTGATCAAGTCGTCCGAGGGTGCGGGTTCCTTCGAGCAAACGGGTCATGGCGGCGGCCCCCATCATGGTTGGTTTGGGTTCGATCGAGGCGGCACCGAATTGGTGTTGGTTGATGTAAGAGGAGGTGTTGTAGGCGATTCCATATCCCTGTTCGCCGGATGTACTCTGATAGGTGCAATAGTCGGCAGTGTAAAAGAACCAAGTCGCATCGAATCCTTCGCCGAGCGCAATCAGGTGGCCGCGGGTGAAACGGCTCAGGTGATTCAATAAATCCGTCCGGGTGATGTCGGCGGTGTCTTTTCCGCGATAATCGACGCCCCATTCGGTGTTGATCAAAGGAGCGCCGGGGGCGATGTATTGATCGACCATTTTTCGGAGTTTCCGGCAATCCTCCGGCAGTCCGGCGGCCTCCGGTTCGCTGCGGACGGGCAAAAAATAGAGGTGCATCAGCACGCCGTCGAGGACTTTGCCGAGGCCCTTTTGAAACAGCGTTTCGAGTTTTCGGTCACCGCGGGCGATGACACCGTAGTTGGGGCCGAGCAACAACGCTTGGGGGTCGTTGGCTTTTAACGCGGGGTAGGCGGCTTGGTAGTATTGGAGGAATTCATCGTCGGTTCCGTTCCAGTGCCAGTCCGGCTCCCAGTGCAACTGAAAGTAGTTGTGGGTGCGTTGTGGGAAATATGCTTCGCGCCGTGCCGCAAGATCGCGCGCCACCCGGCCGATGAGTTCGGCATAAGTTGGCGCATCCGCCAACGGGTAGGATTGCAGTTGCGTATTGTTCAACTTCGCGTCCGGCGCAAGGTACGGCGGCAGTTTGAGCAAGTGGCGGGGAACTCCATGCAGATCGTGGAGTTCGGCCATGCGGTTGACGGCGGTAAACGGGGCGGAGCCGGCACGTTGATATTCTTCGCGGGTTTTGGGCTGAAATTTCCCCGGCGTCGATTCGAGTTCGGCGAGGTTGCCGCCGCCGAAATAGGTCCAGTTCATGCCGACGGTTGGGTAAAACGGCGCGTACGGGTCGCCCTTCATGAATTCGCCGCCGGTGATAAAATTGGTGCCCTGACCGCCGAACCGGGATGCTTCCGGCGTGGCCAGCGGCAGCGATTTTATCATCGGCAGTACGCCGAAGGAGACGAATCCCGGCTGGCGGGAGCCCTTGAACGGAATGGTTCCCCCGGAATTTTTCAGTTTCATCGCCAGCTCGAAACTCCCGGCGGGCAACCGGGGGAGTTCGAGGACGTTTCCGGCAGTCAGCGACTCCGGCGTCACCGGAATGGTTCCGGCGGCGACAGTGTTTTGCTGAAAGTCGGTGACACTCCATTGCAGTTGATCCGGCATTGCGAGGCCGCGGCCGGTGATCTGGAGCCGGACCGGTTCGTCGTCGCGGTAGACGCTGAAACGTTCGTGCCCATCGGTGAACACCGCATCGATGACTGTCGCGGCGGCGGCCGGGGTGGCGAGTTCGGTGAAGCGGACATCATCCAAATAGAGCGAACTCTCCGGCTGGCCGTCGGTGAAGAGGTGCAAATAGACGTGGGTCGCGCCCGCCGGGGCGATGCCGGAAACTTTGAGCAACTGGTATTCGCTTGTCAGCTGGATGGATTTGGTATCCAACTGCGGTTTTTCGAGTGACCCCATCCATTGCATCTGGGCGAATCCGAGGCGGCTGCCTTTCATCCAGACGCTCAACTCGTAACGTTTGCCGGGGGTGACCGGTTTGTAATCCATGGTGATGCGCCCGTTGGCACTGAGTTGCATGGCGCCGACGCCGTTTTTGGCGTGGTTGCCGGAGTCGTCGTAACGGAACTCCCCGATCGGGTTGACGAAATAGTTGCCGACCGAACCGGGCTGCAGCAGCGGAGTTTCAAAATCCAGCAGCGGCGCATCGGGATCGACGGTGATTTCTACCATGTCGATCTCTTCAACAAGAACGGTCGATTCGCCCGCCGGGTAGAAGATGAGGTAACAGTATTGCGTCCCCTCCGGCGCGACCGCGTCGATGAGGATTCTCTGCGGTTGGCCGTTGAGTTTGAGCGACTGGTAATTGTTTTGCGGCGTGGCGGTTTTGAGCCATTCGATCTGCATATTCATGGTTCCGGAACCTTTGACACGACCGCTCAGGCGATAATGTTTGCCTGGCGTGATGGTTTTGTAATCCATCATGATCCGGCTGCCGGGGGCGAGCCGGACACCGGAACCTGGTTCCAGCGCATAGTTCCCGGTCGGGTTGACGTAGGTCTCCCCGATGGGGTCCGGCTTAAATGACTGCATGGTTTTGAAGTCGAATTTTTGCGCCGCCAGTGTGAGCGCCAGCAGCACGAGTGCGAGAATTCCCGATCGTTTCATAATACTCCTTAACTATGGATTAACGGCCGACGTAATAGATGGCGTTGTCACTCGTTTTGCTCTCCCACCCGAAAATGTTTTGGGTGCTTTGCATTTTGCCGAAGCTGTAGGACTCGACGTGCCCGTCGATGTGGACGAAGTTGCCGCTGACGCCGCTGTGGGGGAAAGTGACGCGGGTGGTTTCCCCCATAATTGGAATCGTCGGCAAGGTGTGATCAAAATTGAACCCGCTGGTGGCGTCCCCGGCGCAGATGATTCTGGCCGGACGGCGGATGCTGATCAGCTTGCGCGGTCTCCGGTCGTCGCTGACCGGAACTCCGGTGGCCGGGTTGCACCAGCCGAGCAATGTGTTCCACCCCAGATTGGTTCCTTTGCCGTTCAAGGGATACGGATTGGCCGGGCAACTGCGTTTGCGGTTTTTGTCGCGCGGGAAACTCCAGTAGGTCGGCGACGTCGCATTCGCATCGAACTCGTAAAATTGCGACGACCCCAGATATGGAATCAAGCGATAAAACCAATATTCCGACGCATTGTATCCGCCTTTGGCATAGAGGTCGGTTCCTTTGGTCAGGTTGCCCGGCAGCACATAATCCTGATAATCGGCCGAATACATGAGCGCCCCTTGGCCGATGCTCCGCAAATTCCCGCTGCATTGTGTCGCCTTGGCTTTGTCGCGTGCCTTGTTCAATGCCGGTAACAGCATCGAAGCGAGAATCGCGATGATCGCAATTACTACTAACAATTCTATTAGTGTAAAATAACCATAATTCTTCATGGAGCCCCCTTTCGGTAAAATTTGTTTTCTCAATGACATCCGATATGATTCCGGGTTGAATAACGCAGCGACTTTGAAGAGGCGCGCTTCGCCGAAGCCGCGCGGGTGAAAGAAATTCACCTTGACTTCAATCTGTTCGGCGAATGGGAACCGGAAATCGAAACGGTAGCCGCTGCCGGTCAACTTTGTCCGGTCATCGGTCCCGGGAACCAGAAAAGTTTGCTCTATTTTTCCGTTGCGGACGGCGAAAAATTCCACGCTTGACCCCATCCAGGCGATTTCGGCGATACGGGGGGACGAGTCGAAGATTTCGCCCGAAAAGAGGATGTCGCCATCGGCGAGCGCCAGCGCGACGCGGCCCGCCGAAAGGTCGCCGCAGCGAAGTTCGAACGGCCGGGTAAATTCCGCCGATAAGGCCAGATGAACTTGGGTAGGGTACTCGAATGTGCGCAAAAAACCCGATTGCCTGATCTTCAGGAATTGTTGATCGGCGGGCAGTTCCACTGGTTTTTTGCCCAGTGTCGCCAAGCCGGGGGTGGTGACTCCAGTGTTCCAGTCGGCGACGGGGAGGGTGACCAAATCCAGTTGCAACGGCGGCAGCGCCGGGGCCGAATTGCGGCCGGGGGGCAGCAACTCGACGAAGCGTTTCAGCTCCTGAAAGTCCGCGTCGGCGATCCGGCCGTCGGTCGATTGGAACGGCACATCCCAAGTCACCACCGCGCCGCGGCTTAACAGCGTGTCGGTGATCGCGGCCAATTCTCCTGCTTCATAGCGCAACGGACCGCTCCCCCAGAAGCGCCCGGCATATGAGAGCACATGCAGTTGCTCCCGAAATTCGCGATTGTCGCAATCGGCCATGCGCCACGGGTCGTTGGCTTCGCCGCCGGTGAAATCCTCGACCGCATCGAGTTCCCGCGGCGGGTAGACCACGCCGGGGTTGAACGCGAGCAGCGAATCCGAATTGCCGCTCCGCGCCGCCCCGGCGAACGAATTGAAGTTCGGTTCGTCGGCGTGGCGATACATCCGGTCGGCGAAATACGCGCCGTCGAACCACCACCCTTTGACCAGTTCGCCCCAACGTTGCGACCATTCGGCGATGATGTTCTGCCAATGATGTTGAAACGCGCGCAAGCGTTCGTCACTGGTTCCGGCGGATTGCAACTCTTTCATGTGTATGGGGCTCCATTGCGAGAAATCCCAGGGCGGAATGCATTCCAGCCGGCGGATCGCCTCGTCGCACCCCATCGGCGCGCCGCAGGGCAAATAGACCATCATCGGGATTTCATACTCTTTGAGTTCCCGGGCCAGTTCCATGACCAGATCCCGTTTCGAGCAGTATCCCGGCGCCACCAGTTCGTCGTAATAGCGGTTGGGGCTGCAATAGAAGCCGGAGTTTTGGCCGATGGTCAGAAACACGAATCCCGCCCGGAGTTCGGCAAATTGCCGGGCGACTCCCGGTGCGTCAAATTGTTCGACCCGGGCATTCCAGTCATTTGCATTCAGTCCGACGCTCGAACTCGTGCTCGCCGGAATGGCCAGAAAATGAAGAAAAAATCCGTATCGTGACCGGTAAAACCAGTCAGTTCGCTGCTGATTCATCAAAACTCCTCAGTTGGTTTGTTATTAATTATAGCGGAAAATATTCGGTTTACAATGGTAAAAAACGAATATTTACGGTAAAAAACAAACATTTATGGTTGTATTATCAAAAAATGAGTGTTACGGTATGATTATGACATGGCAAAGCGACACCGGTTTTTTCATTCCGATCATCGGGCAATTGCTGGCGGGTGCGCCGGAGCGGTTGTGCCGCCGGGTGGTATTTGTCGGGCCGGACGCGGCCCCCGGGCCGAATGTACGCGCTGAACGCGACTGTCTGATTTTTCTGCTGGATGGCTCCCAGCGCGTTGGGTGGGTGAACGGCGAATATTGCCATGTTCCCGGCGAAGTGCTTTATTTGAACTGCAAAAGCGATTATTCGCTCTATTGGGATCTCCCCTGCCGTCGGTTCGGCATGATGATTTACGAGCAGTACATCGTTTTATCGTGGAACGACAACCCCGGCGGCGGGCGCTATGTGCGCGAACCGGATATTCTGACCGGGCAGCGGGTGTTGGCGCATCAGGATTTTTTTCATCTCTTTTCCGTCCTGACCGCCCGTTCCGGTGCGGCCCCCGACGACCCGGTGAACCGGATGATTCCGGAGTTGTTGTTGCGGTTGCTGCTGGAAATTCTGCGCGAGCCGGAACGAGAACCGGGATTCAGTCTGGCGCGGTTTCACCGGGTTGTCGCCTACGTCGATGAACATTATTCGCAACCGTTGAGCCGCAAATCGACGGCGGAACACTTCGGCATCTCCGACGGGCATTTGGGCCGCTTGTTCCATCAACACGCCAAGATGGGGTTCAGCGCCTATTTGACCATGCGCCGGATGCGGGCGGCGCGCGAGCTTTTGAGCCGCGAACCATTGACCGTCCGCGAAGTGGCGGCCCGGTGCGGATTCAAGGATGACAGTTATTTTATCAAAGCCTTCCAGCGTTACTGGAACATTCGCCCCGGTGAATTTTCAGCTGCCGAACGTAACCAATAAATATCCGAGGGCCCCGGTGTCGCCGGCATTGGCGATGCTGTGCGGCACACCGGCGCAGTGACGCAACGCGTCGCCGGTGTGCTGATTTTAAGAAACAGGAGCATCTCTTGCCGTTCAAACGCAAAATGGTCGGCCATGCCGTAAGATATCGCAGCACCGACATCGTCAAGTATATTTTAACCGACGACTCTCAACAACCTTAGATCGATCAAAATATCTTAACTTCAAATGATCAAAAATACCTCCAGTAAGTACTTGGGCAAAGAACATCTAAACGGCCATTTTAAAGAGAGGGATGGTAGTTGTATTGATGTTGTGTTTTTGAGCAATATCAGACATGGGGCAACTATCGTGCGGCAAGACTATTTTCTTTGATTTTTGATGTCAAAAAAGGTGCCATTCAGTACCATATTGTGAGTAAAAGTACCCGAAGTTAACATTTTAGTGGTCATTTTTTCCGGAAAATCGAATCATCAATAGTTATTTTGAGCTTAAATGAGAGTTTTTGAGCGAAATACGATTTATGCATCAAGTTCCCCAACGCCCCCCATACCTCACTCAACTTTAGTTGAGACGTTTTGGCTCCGTCATAAGGAAAGCCAAGTATCCTTTCATTACCCCATGAGTCAGTATCGTCTGCCGCCACGCTTTACCAAGTCACAAAACCGCCTGGTCGCTGTTTCCAGTAAATAATGCTCTATCACCCCCTGTAAGACGTTTTATCCGGTGCCTAATGATCCGGGCGACACCCCACGATTTAACAACCGGGAATACACTTTTTACGGCGTTAAATCCGCTGTTTTTGTTTTTGGTCAATCCAAAAAACTGGCTTATTGTTACTTATGTGGCATGTTTTACCCATCAATATTTGGATCACTTTTTTTATTTTACAGTCAAAATTATCTCAATAACAAGCCAGATATAGTATTCCAGATGGCGACTTAAAAAATACAAATCTGAGCTATGTGGATAATCCAGTTTTATTTATTGCTAAAAAAATTGGCCAATTCAGATACTCGGCTCTTGCCATTATTGCCGGGTTGTGCTAAAATGTAATTAGCAATCAGTTGTTGACATCGGACATGGCATAACCAATCGAATAAAGAATCATCAAAAGTGAATAAGCAATCTACCTGTAAAACAGTCGAAAAAGAAATCAGGCGGCGGATCTTGGCCGGCATCTATCCGCCTGGCTCCCGGATGCCGTCGGACCGCAAACTTGAGGAGGAGTTGCGGGTCAGCCGCTTAACCATTGCCAAGGCGCTGAGCTTGCTGGAGCAATCGCAGTTTTTGGTCCGCAAACCGCGCAGCGGCACTTATGTTTGCGCCGAGTGTCCGTCCGAGGCCAATCTTGATGACGAGTCGGGCGTTTTTCGCTACATCACACTGCCGACCACGGTCGACGGAGTGGTGATGGTCAAAGACTGTATCGACGAGGGACTGTACCGGGCGCTGCGCGACTCCAATTACCGTTTGAGCGTCGAGTATTTTAACACCATTGAGGAAAACATCAAGTTGCTCCGCACCCACGACTCTTCGCTTAGTCGCGGAATGGTGATCTGGCCGAGCGACAACTTAAAAATGATCGAGATTCTCGGTTACTACAAGCGGGACAATTTTCCGTTTGTGCTGGTGGACAGCCATTTCCCCGAGTTGCCGTGCGACCGCGTTTGCATCAACAATAAATTGGGCGCCGAGCTGATGGTGGATTACCTTTATCAGCTCGGACACCGGCGGATTGCCTATCTGACCGTCCAGTCCGGCAGCACCAGCATCAATGATCGTCTGGGCGGTTTTTTTCTCGCCATGAACCGGCGTAATTTAAATGCGTTGCGTTTCCTTGGCGTGGTGCCGGACAATGACCGGATCAGCTCGGCCTCGCACGGCGCAAAAAATTGCTCGTTTATCGAGGATTACATCGTCAATATCATGGGCCAAAAGGACCGGCCCACCGCAATTTTTTGCAGCAATGACTTTATCGCCATGACCGTGATGCAAATGCTCAAAGAGCATAACTATCACATCCCCCGGGATATCAGCGTGGTCGGTTTTGACAACATCGAAAAAGGGATGTGGGTCAAGCCCCACCTCACTACCGTCAGCCCGGAGTTTCAGCAAATGGGGTTCGAAGCCGGTAAGATATTATTGGGCCGCTGCCGCAAAAAATTGCCCAACATGCCGTTGATTGTCGAGGTGGAGCCCCGGTTGATTGTGCGTGACTCGGCGGTGCCGCCGGAAAATTGAGCATGAGCAGTGACGGATCTTTGCAACGTGTTGCTGAGCCAAACAACGGTACGTGACGTTGTTTGGCTCATAAAGATAAGAGTTTCTCTTTTGGTATAATGAAAAAACGAAACCGAAACAAGTTAACCCACAGGAGGGTACAATGAAACAGTATTTTACATTGATCGAGTTGTTGGTCGTGATTGCGATTATCGCGATTTTGGCTTCGATGCTGCTGCCGGCGTTGAACAAGTCGCGTGTTGTCGCTCAATCCACCAAGTGTGCCAATAACCTTAAGCAGATCGGTCTCGGCGTCGGCATGTACGTCGGCGATGCCCGCAACGCCTCGGTACGCTTGGCCGCCGGTGAAGGCGATGAGTGCACGGTTGCGTTGCCCGGCGATCCGCGCGTATGGCGTGGTCTCGGCACCATCTACGGCAGTCGGTATATCAGTGATTCGGCGATTTTTTATTGTCCCACCGCCAAAAACAATCCGTATTTGGATTTTAAGAACAAATGGACCAACCAGGATACCACCGGCAATATCCAGATGACCTATGCCCACCCGCGCGCCGACAGTTCGCAAAAGGACCGGCAGGTGCAATTTAACCTCTTTGGCACCAGTCCCGGCATTCCCTTGTCGCGGCTCAAGCCCGGTCATGTCATTGTAGCCGATGACGGGCTGTATCATACCGCCGGTTACAGCATTTGGGCGACTTGGCCGCTGGAGCACGGCGACAAGGGCAATATGCTCTACAGCGACGGCCATACTTCGCGTGTATCACAGCGGGAAGCTTGGGGTTTGCGGGCTCAGGCGGGCAATACTCCCGGCAGCATCGGGGTTGACAAGTGGTTTTTGAGCCCGTACAATAAGACGTTGGATACTTTTTAAAGACTTGTCCGATGCAAGAGTAAGTCCGACTTTACCGCAAAGGTACCGCGTTTTTCAAACTTGATATTGATGATATGATAAAAAAAATGGATTACAAAAAGAGCATCATTGGTATGCTGCTGCTTGTCAACGCCGCTTTGGGCGCCGGCGAGTTTGCGGTGACGGATTATTCGGAATTTTATATGACACCCCGGAGTGAAGCGGCAATTCACTTAAAAACGGCGGACACGCCGGGGACGGCGGTCAACTATTGTATTCGCGATTATGTCGGCAATATTATCCGGCGCGGCACGGCTGAGATTGCCGCCGACGGTATGCTGACCATCAAACTTGATTTGCCGCGCGGCTTTTATGAGCTGATATTGGGAGACAATCAATCCTTGATCCGGCTCTTTGCCGCACCCAGATTTGAGCGTCCTGCCGATCCGTTTTTCGGCATTGACGCCGGATTCTCCTGGTTTCCGGGCGGAGTCAAAGAGTTTGCCATGATGCAGGCGCACAAGGATCACGGCATCGCTTTTGTGCGCGAAAGATTGTCCTATATTGAGTTACAAGAAGGTCTCGACAAATCCGGCGGCGACTGGCGTGTCGGCAACCCCGAGCGTTATCTGGGGGTGCGGAGCCGTCTTAAGTCGCACGGCTTAAACGTGACTGACTGTTTTCACGACGCGCCCGCCTCTACCGGTGCAAAACCGCATGCGTGGTCAAGCGCGGATTATCCCAAAGATTATTTGCTGGTGGCCGGTCACTGGTCCAATCTTTTGTCCCGGCTGTCGTCGGTCATCGACGAGCTGGAAATCTGGAACGAGCCCGACGGCTTCAGCGCCGGTCCGGCGACTTATTACCCGCCTCTGGTCAAAACCATTGCCTGGGTCAATTTTGAGGGAAAATACAACAAAAGACTGATCGGCGGGGTATTCAGTGAGCTCGCGTCTCCGGAATTTTACAAAAGTTGCGGCGACAACGGTCTGTATGACGTGGTTGACGCGGTCAGTTTTCATACTTACTCCGGTCCGGCCGAGACGGAGAAACAAATTCGCACATACCGTGATCTCTTTGCCCGCTTCGGCCGGGAGTCGCTGCCGTTGTACATTACCGAGGCAGGGCGGCCTTTTTCCAACGAGAGCCCGTCCGAGCAGGCGCGCTCGGCCGCTTACATCGCCGCCAAAGCGGTGGTCGGCCGCGCCTGCGGTCTGGCGCAATACTACCCGTTTTTTGCCCAGAGCTACGGCGAAGGTCAGATGAATTTTTCGATGCTTGACAGCAACAGCGCGCCGCGCCGTCAGCTGGCCGGTTATTACAATACCGCCATCACCTTGGCGGATGCCGAATACGTCGGCAATCTCAAGGCACAAGGCGCGCCGGGATTGGTGGTGCCGGTTTTTGACAACGGCAAGGATTATATCGCCGTGCCGGTTTCGCTTGCGATCGACCCGGCCGCGGTAATTGTCATCGCTGCCCCGGCAAGTGAGGTGCGCGGCTTGGACGGGCGGAGTTTGGATTTTTCGTCCGCCGGGATTCCGCTCCCGGACGGAATTGGTTTTGTCATCCTTGACCGAGCCAAAGTCCAAGCGGATTTTTCCGGGTATATCGATGTAAAAACCCCTTACATGGAGCTCTACCGGCGGGCGCATTTGCCGTTGCCGCCCAAAAAAATGAGCCCGGTGGTGCTGAGCTTTCAGCCGGATCCGCAGCAATTCGTCTGTGATTTCAAACGCACCAAAGGTTTTTTTGTCACCGATCAGGCGCAAAACGCGTTGCGGTATCAAGTCAATGTTTTTAATGTCGGCAATGAGCCGCAAACAATCCGGCTCGTTCTGGATTCGCCAAACAATGTCCGGGTGTCGGGATTGTCGTCATCGGAGATTGCTCTTGCTCCCAAGTCAATGCAAAAAGTGAGTTTTACTGTGGATATTGCCGGGGCGCTGCAAACGGACAAGTCTGTGACGCTGCCTTTGCGGGCCTTGGATGCCAATGGAAAAACACTCGATACCGTCGCCCCGGTCTTTGGGGTGGACGCGGTGGAGAAATCCTACCGGGCATTGTCGCGCGGGGAACGGATCACGGTCGACGGCCGGATCGATCCGGCAGAGTGGGGCCGCAGCGAAGTCATCCATCTGACCGGCGAGGACGGCAACGAGTGCGACGCGCGCTTTGCGTGGAGTCCGGCCGGACTCAATTTCGCGATCGCGGTCAAAGAAAAAGAACACATTCAGACCGCCAATCCCGATCTCGCGTGGCAGCAGGACTGCATCCAGCTGGCGGTGGATACCCTGCAGCACCGCAAAATGGACGGGACACAGTATGAGTTTGGGCTGTCTCTCAAAGACGGCGAGTCGCGCTGGTCTCGCTGGATTGCACCCGCCGGGATGCCGGCAATTTCCCCCCAAAGCAAACTTTGCGTGATTCGTGATGAGCAAAACAAGCTGACGGTCTATGAGGGGAACCTTGCCTGGGAGGATTTGAAACCCGCAACCGGGGAAGTCAACCGCAAAATCGGCTTGACCTTTTGTGTCCAGTCGCTCAACTCCGCCAATAACAAGAGTGTTATGGAGTGGACACCGGGAATCACCTCGGCCGGGGGCAAAGACCCCTCGCTGTTTGGCGAAATCATGCTTTACGACAGTGCCGAGTAATTAATAAAGGAAGAAATTCGGATATGTTTGGTAAATATATAGATGCGGTGTGCTTGATCATGTTATCGGCGCTGTCTTTGACCGGTAGTTTGGCGGCGGCCCAGTTGGAGCTGGATCAGCCCGGCCGGGCCTACTTTTTTGCCGACGTTTTGTATGAGTTGGACTTGGCCGCCAAAGATGTCGCCCCCGGCGACAAATTTGCCGCCGCACTGCTTGATTACACCGGAGCGACGGTAAAAGACGCTCAAGGCATTGTCGGTCAGGATGGCCGCTGCCGTTTTGCATTGCAACTGCCGCAGGGATATTATACGCTAAAAGTTGCCGCCGTCAATCAGGACTTTGGATTGGTGGTTTATCCCAACCGGCCGGGGATGGCGGACCCATATTTCGCCATTGATGCGGCTTATTCGTGGTTCCCTTGGGGAGCCTGTGAAATTTCAATGATGGATGCGTTGCGCCGGGTCAAGATTGTCAACGTCCGCGAGCGTCTGTCATGGCACGAGATCGCCGATGATAAAACGCCGGACTCCTGGGGGCCCGGCAGTCCCGGTCAGGGACGGCGCTATCGCGGTGTCCGCGAGCGGCACGGCGCCAACGGGATCAAGGTGCTGGATTGCTTTCAGGATGCCCCGGCCTCGGTCGGAGCTGACAACGGAGCGCACAACAGTTCGCGTTTCCCGAGCGATCAATTGGCGGCTTACCGGCAGTGGCTGGATTATTTTCCGCGCTTCGCCCCATATTTGGGGGGGATGGAGGTGTGGAATGAGCCTGACGACAATTACGGTCCGGTGGCAGCTTATGTGCCCACGGTCAAGACCATTGCTTATGTCAACCAAAAAACCAACTCCCATGTGCCGATTGTCGGCGGCTCGTACTCACAGCTGACCCCGGATGTTTTTCGCGAAAGTGCAATGCGCAACCGGATGTTTGAGGTGGTGGACGCCATCAGTTATCACAACTACTCCGACCCGTATTTTATTGAGGGGTCGATCCGTTATTACCGAGATTTGCTGCAAACCTACGGCCGCGAATCGCTGCCGTTGTACATCACCGAGTGCGGTTGGCCGTGGACGGGCGAGGCGGCCAAAAACATCATCGGCAAGGCGGTTGAGGGAAAAGCTTGCGGGTTGGCGCAGTTTTACCCGTTTTTTGCTCAGGATTACCGCGAGGGTACGCTGGATTTTTCCATGATCCGCGCCAACCGTTCGCCGCTGCCGGTGATGGGAGCGTATGCGTATCTGGCCACCCGGCTGGCCAATTTTGAGTATGTCGGCGATCTTAACATCAACGTGCCCGAGGTCAATCGGGCCCGTGTTTTGAGCGACGGCAAAGAGTACATCGCGGTGATTTACTCCGATGCTACCGGAGCAACTTTCAGGATGCCCAATTTGCCCGTTGCCCGGATTGAGGGGCTTGACGGCCGTGAGCTGCCCAAAGGAGCCACCGTCTGCAACCGCGACGGGGTGATGTATTGGCATTTGACCCCGGCAAAAATCGGCGGATTAATTAAGACCAATACCTCGGCAATGAAATTGTTGCAGCGCAGCAAACTGCCGTTGGCGCCGGCAAAAGTTTCGCCGGTCGTGCTGGCGGCGGTGATGAATGACCGGGAGTTGAGCTGCGGCCGCGCCGTGCGCAGCGGCTACCGGATCAAATCCGATGTCGAGAAAAATTTTTCGCTGACCGTCGATTTATTTAACCTCGGCGATGAGACGGCCGATCTTGATCTGGAGTTGGAAGTCCCCGGCAAGATAACGGTCAAGCCGGATAAAAAGCAAAGTTTTACCGTCCCGGCCGGGAGCAAAATTTCGTCAGTATGGCAGCTTGACGTTGCCGGTTATTTTGTCGGCAATTACGGATTTGAGGCGGTACTGACCGCCCGTGACAAACAGGGGATGGTCAAAGATTACATCGCCGTCCCGCTGCTCAAAACCGAAACCGCGCGCAAAGAGTATGAAGTGCGGCGGTGCGGCGCCAAACCGACTGCCGCCGACTGGGACCGCGCTGCCGCCGTGACAATGGCGCGCAACGGCAATTTTGAAACGGACGATTTCGGCGTTTCCGCCAAATTTTTGTGGAATGATCAGGGGTTGCTGTTTTTGATCAAAGTCAAGGACATCGTCCACGTACAGGAAAATTTGCCGCAGGAGGCCTGGCGTCAGGACAGTGTGACCTTTGCTTTTGACCCGGCCAAGTCGATGCGAAACGACTGCACCCAATATGAGTACGGCATTTCTTCGCGCGGCGGCAATCCCCGGTGGTATTGTTATATCAAAGGGTTAAAAAAATCCGACGTCATGAGCAAAGACAGCAAATTTCAATTTATGCGCAGCGAAGCGTCCAAAATGAGCACCTACACCGGGATGATCGCCTGGGATGACATCACGCCCTTTAAAGGCGCCCCCGATGCCTCGATGGGATTTGACTTTTGCGTGACCAACGGCAACGGCGCGGCGGAGCGCGAGAGTCTGGAGTGGACCCCGGGCATTGAGTCGGGGAGCAAAGACTCCAGCTTATTTGGCTTATTGAAATTTGTCCCGTAAACAATAATATTACCAATGGTTTCGGATAGAGAAAGGCTGCTGTCAACGATGATGAACCCGATGGAGAAAAAACTGCAACTCGAGCGCGCAAAAAAGTTTTTTTACCGCTTGCCCCAACACTTTTTTGGCGAAACGCGCACGTTTGAAGCGGAAATCGCGTTGACTGACCGGCGATTCGCCTATGCGCAAATCAAGCAGTTGCCGTTTCAAAAAATTGCCGAGGATGAGTTTTACGGCAAGCTTTGGGATAAGGCTTACGTCAAATTGCGCGGGTCGATCCCGCCGGAGTGGCGCGGGTGCGCGGTTTCGTTTTTGCTCAATTTTGGCGGCGAGGCGCTGATGTTTGACCGCAACGGATCGGCGGTTTGCGGTTTTACCAGTACTTGCGTGTTTGAGGCCGAGTATAAAAAAGAGCTGCATCACCACACTTTGAGCGCCGAGCCGGAAGAGCTGGAGCTTCTTTTTGAGGTGCAAGCTTCCGGCAATCTCGGAGCGGAAACCAATTTTGAGAAACCGGGGGTATCCTGCGAAGTAGGCGTGATGCGCCAACTCAAATACGGAGTGTTTCACCCCGAGGTGTGGCACTTGCGGCTGGAGTTTGAGATTTTACTGGCGCTCCTCGGCGAAATGCGGCAGGGGGTAAACTGTATTGCCAATACCCGCAATTATCCGGCGGACTCCTATTTTGAGCACCGGATTTACCGGGTGATGATGCTGGCTGTCGACGCTTATAAGGATGACCCTGCCAATGCTCCGGCGGCGCGGGCCGTGCTGCGGCGGATTTTGGCGCAAACCGCATCCGGCGATACGATGAGAGCCGCCGCGGTCGGCCACTGTCACATCGACATTGCCTGGCTTTGGACGATCGATGAAACCGTCGGCAAGATCGGACGCACGTTTGCCAATCAGTTGAGTTTGCTCCGGCGTTACCCGGATTACATCTTTGGCGAATCGCAGCCGTTTCTTTACGAGCTCGCGAAAGAGCATTACCCCGAGCTTTTTGAGGAAATCAAGTCTTATGTCAAGGCCGGGCGCTGGGAGCTGCAGGGCGGCATGTATGTCGAGGCCGACTGCAATCTAAGTTGCGGCGAAGCGCTCGTGCGCCAATTTTTATACGGTAAAAATTTCTTTCGCGATGAATTCGGTGTGGAGGTCAAAAACCTCTGGCTGCCGGATGTATTCGGATACAATGCGATGCTGCCGCAGCTTTCGCGTTTGGCGGGCTGCGACTCCTTTGTGACGCAAAAACTCTGCTGGAATCAATACAACAAATTCCCTTATCACGCCTTTACCTGGTACGGCCTCGACGGCACCGGGTTGCTCTCCTTTTTCCCGCCCGAAGAAAATTACAATGCCATGCTGGTCCCCGATCAGCTCAATTTCGGAGCCAACAGCTTGTCCGAAAACGATATTTTGGATGAATTTTTGTGCTTGTACGGCGTCGGCGACGGCGGCGGCGGCCCCAAGGACGAGTATCTCGAGCGGGCCAAGCTCTGTGCCGATCTGAGCGGCTGCCCCAAGGTGTCGTTTTCGCGCGCCGATGATTTTTTGGCACGTCTTGCCCGGCGTCAAAACGAGTTGCCCGAGTACCACGGGGAACTTTATCTGGAGTGCCACCGCGGCACCTACACTTCGCAGGGCTGGATCAAAAAAGCCAACCGCGAGTGCGAACAACTGCTGATCGGGGCCGAATTTATTTTTTCGCAATTGCCCGCGCCGGACTATCCGCGCTGGGAGCTTGACCGCTTGTGGAAAAAACTTTTGGTCAACCAGTTTCACGACATTCTCCCCGGTTCTTCCGTCGGCCGGGTTTATCAGGATGCGCGCAAGGATTATGGATTGATCAGGGCCAAAGTTACGGAGCTCTTGGGATCGGCCGCCCGGCAACTGTACCGGAGCAACTTTGGCAGTTGCGTGCTGGTCAACACCTTGAGTTGCAATTATGAGCAGCTGATTGATTTACCCGGCGGCAAACGGCTGGTGACCTTGCCCCCGGGCGGCGCGGTCGAGCTGCCGCCGGATCTGCCGGTCTTTGTGCCGGAGACGGTGGATAACGATCTCGTTCTTCAAAATGAATTGATTCGCTATACGTTTGACCGCAACGGGTTGCTGGTGAGTGCCTGTGATTTGGAGTGCGGCCGCGAAATTATGCGTACCGGCGGCAACCGTTTGAGCTTGTATGTCGATATGCCGGTGGCCAACGAAGCTTGGGATATTGATCTGGCATACGAAAACGAAAAGATTTGCGAAGCAACTTTGACCGGTTTTTCGCCCAAACGGATTGCCCGGGACTATCAGGAGTTTGAGCTTGAGTTTACCATCGGCCAATCGACAGTGCGCCAGCAGGTCACTTTGGCCCGCAACAGCAAACGCCTTGAGTTTCACAACGTTGTCGATTACCGCGAGCGCCGCAAAATGCTGCGGGTCGCCTTTGACACCGTCATTGACAGCGATGAGGCCGCCTTTGACATCCAGTTTGGCCACATCCGGCGTCCGACTCACCGCAATACCTCGCGCGAACGCGCCATGTATGAGGTGGCGTCACAGCGGTATATGGATATTTCCGAGCCAAATTACGGGGTCGCCCTCCTGAACAACGGCAAATACGGCTGCAAAGTTTTTGGCGGCACGCTGGATTTAAATTTATTGCGCAGCCCGATTTGGCCGGACGAAAACGCCGACTTGGGCATACACCAATTTGCCTATTGTTTTTTGCCGCACCGTCATGCTCTTGCCGACAGTCAAGTCATGGCCGAAGCAGCGGCATTTAACCGGCCGCCGTTCCGGTTTGATCACTTTGCTTTGTCCGGTACCGGAGCTCCACCGGTCGCGATCGTTCGCGGCGCGGCTTCACTGGAGGCCTTGAAACGGGCGCAAAAATCCGACGCATTGATCGCCCGGGTGGTCGAGTTATCGGGACGCAGCGGCGAAGTTGAGCTCACGATGCCCGCCGGAGCCAGAGTGTTTGTCACTGATTTATTGGAGTGGCACACTTTGTCGGAGCTGGAGAACAGCAACGGCCGCGTCGTGCTGCCGTTGCATAAATTTGAAATTGTCTCGCTCCGCATCGAAGCATGAGCGGGAGACCGGAAAGAAAAAAGAGATGAAACTTGCCAATGCGCTTATTTCGTTGGAGTTTGCCCCCGGCAACCAGTTGTGTCAAATGGTATACCGTAACCAATCCATGCTTGCCGGGGCGGTCAGCGGCGGTCAGCCGCTCTTTGTCCTCCAGTTTCGCGACCGCTCCGACGGCGGCAAGGCATTGCTGCTGACAAGCAACGATTTTGTCCGGCGCGGCGCAAATTTGACACGGCAAAAATCAACGCAAATATTGATGCTTGACTTCGCCGGTCACTCCGCCATGCCGGAGCTTTGCGCGCAAATTGCGGTCAACTTGGCCGATGATTCGGCGATGACATTTTGGCGGCTCTCGCTGCAAAATATCGCCGCCGGGTTTGAGCTCGAGTATCAGGAGTGTCCGCGTCTTTATCTGCCTTATGACCTCCGGGGCAACGGCGGCACGGCTGAATTTTTTTGGCCGGGGGCCGAGGGCACGCTTTTTGAGCGGCTCGACATCCGCACCGGCAATGCGCCGTTTACGGGCGGTCGTTTGAGTTACCCGTTGGATGGACTCCACGGCTACTATCCGGGCACCTGCCCGATGCAATTTGTCCACTACAACCGTGACGGTGTCGGGCTTTATTTTGCCGCGCACGACGCGGGGCACACGCCCAAGGGGATCGATGTATTGTTGCATTCCCCGGAGATCATGGAGAGCTTTTTTCAGAATTTCTGCGGCGGGGCGGCCGGCAGCTACCGTATGGATTTTGATATGGTCTTGGGCGGTCTCGACGGCGACTGGCAGGACGCGGCCATATTTTACCGCGCTTGGATGGAGCAAAACGACAGCTCGCTGCCGCCCAAACTTGCCGTCAATCCGGCGGTGCCGCAGTGGCTCAAGGATTCGCCGTTGGTGTTGATTTATCCGGTCAAGGGGCGCGGCTTTGACACCGGGAGCGTGAGTGGTAACGAGTATTTTCCGTACTCCAACGCCTTGCCGGCGATCCGGCGTTATGCCCAAGCGTGGGACTCGCAAATTATGGCCTTGTTGATGCACTGGGAGGGGACGGCCCCTTGGGCGCCGCCGTATGTCTGGCCGCCCTACGGCGGCGAGGAAATGTTCGGCAAATTTGTCGATGCATTGCATGCCGAGGGTAATCTCGTCGGGCTCTACTGCTCCGGGATTGGCTGGACGCAGCGGAGCAGTCTGGATGTCGGCTATACCCGCGAAGAGGAATTCGCCGAAAAGAATCTGCAAACCGTGATGTGCACCGGCCCCGAGGGGGAGATGTTTGCCAAAGTGTGCAACGGCGAACCCGGCAAGGGACAGCGCATCGGTTATGAGATGTGCCCCGAGTGTGATTTTACGGTCGATACCGTTTGCGCCGAGGTCGCCAAAGTCGCCGCCGCCGGGGTCGATTACATGCAGTATTTTGACCAAAATCAGGGTTGCAGCGCGCCCTTTTGCTACAGCCGTGCTCACGGTCATGAGCCCGCGCCGGGAGCCTGGCTGACCCGGGCAATGCAGCATTTGCTCGCCTGCTCCGATCTGGCGGCGCAAACCGGCCCCCGGCAGACCATCCTCGGGTGCGAAAATGCCGCCGCCGAGCCATATATCAAATATTTGCCGTTCAATGATTTGAGAAGCCATTTGGCGTGGGGGTACGGCGGTCGGGCGGTGCCGGCGTATCCGATGCTCTTTCATGAGTACAACAACAGTTTTACCGGCAACGGCGTTTGCATGGCCTTTTGGTTTGACCATCGCCGGGATCCGGCCTTTTTGCAGTACCGTACCGTTTACAGCTTTATTGCCGGCGAAGTGCTCTCCGCAGTACTCAAAGACAATGGTCAAATGCACTGGGCCTGGGTTTGCTCGTGGGATGAGGATGCTCCCGATCAAGCGCTGATGACCCGGCTGATCGGTAATCTCAACCGCTGTCGTCGCGAGGAGGGCCACGATTATCTGGTGTTTGGCCGGATGGAAAAGAGCGTCCCGGTGCAATGTGCCAAATGGTCGATGACCACCAGTGAAACTCCGGCGCGCACGCTGACACTGCCGACTGTACTCGCATCAAGTTGGAGTTT
This sequence comes from uncultured Victivallaceae bacterium, assembly GCA_964609825.1. Lineage (GTDB taxonomy): Bacteria > Verrucomicrobiota > Lentisphaeria > Victivallales > Victivallaceae > CAZSSH01. The sequence continues at coordinate 232,373 of CAZSSH010000009.1, forward strand.
TAACGGCCGCCGTGCGCAAGTCCTTGGCAATATGAGTAAAACCGAGCAGGATGTAACCGTCTGGTTTCCCGGTCCGTGCCGGGTTCGGCTGATTCATGGCCGGGACCGCAAGGAGTTGACCACCGCCGGCCGGTTGGCTTGCACCGTACCGCCGCTGGATACGCTGGTCATCGAGTCAATGGATTGAGTAAAATCAGTCATTCAATATTTTTAATTCAAACAAAGGTAAATCATGCAGCAGCACCCCGTCCCCGAGAATTCCGAATTGTCCAAAATTGCCTCCCTCAAGCAAGCGGTTTATGACGGCAAAAAAACTGTAATCGATTTTAAGATCGGCCCGGAATGCGCCGCCGATTTATTAAAATCCATCACTCCGGCGGTCAGCTCCGCCGAGTTGCGTCCGGGCGTTATCCGGCACCGTCTATGCTATCACTTGGAGAAATTTGCGCTGGATTGCGTATTAATGATTGACGAATACGTCGGTTTTCCGGCGTTGGAGTGGCATTTTACGCTTAAAAATACCGGTTCAAACAACAGTTTGCCGATTTCGCAAATTCGCTCAATGGCGCTTGACTGGCAGGGGGCGGAGGATAAGCTTACCCCAATCTTGCACCGCTCGCGCGGCTCGGACGAGCATGCGACGGACTTTTTGTTTTCGGTCGAGCCGCTCCGTGACTGGCGGGGGCATTTGTCGATCAAAATGAATTCCGGCGACTCGGTGAGCCCGGCATTGTTGCAAGGCGCGGACGGCCGCTCGTCCAATGCCTGGCTGCCGTTTTTTGTGCTCGGCAACGGCAAAGAAGGGCTGGCCACCGCCATCGGCTGGTCGATGCGCTGGCAGACCGCCGTGGTCAACAGTCCGGAGAACCGCGTTGCCATTGACATCGGGCTGGCGGATTTTGACTCGTATTTGCTCCCCGGAGAGGAAATCCGTTCGCCGCTGGCGCTTTATCTGGCATTTAACGGTGACTTTGACCGCGGCCACAATCTGTTGCGATGCTTTATCCGCGATTATTTGCGGCCCCGGCATGACGGCAAAATTGACGAGGTGCCGGTTTGCGCCTCCAGCTGGGGCGGGATGGCCAGTGTCGAGCACCTCAAGTCCATCGACCGGATCGTCGGCGAAAAATTGCCGTTTGAGTATTACTGGATCGATGCCGGGTGGTACGGCGACGGCGATACCCCGTGTCCCAACGTGTTTGTCGGCGACTGGCACTTAAAGGCGGGCGACTGGCAGGTCAACCGCTTCCGCCATCCGCAGGGGTTGAGGATGATCAGCGACAAACTTCATGCGGCCGGGCTTAAATTTCTCTTGTGGGTGGAGCCCGCTCGGGCGATTTACGGCACCCCGGTAACCTTGCAGCACCCGGAGTGGTTTTTGACTTGGGACGGCAAAGATTTTGTCCGCGATCAAAGTGTTTTGCTGGATTTGGGGAAACCGGAGGCCCGGCAATGGGCGTTTGATACTTTGTCCAAAATTATTGACGAAAACGGCGTGGATCTTTATCGCGAAGACTTTAACTTTATGTCCACTCTGGAGGCGCTGCGGCAAGCCGATGCCCCCGGTCGCCGCGGAATGGAGGAAATGCGCTGGGTGGAGGGATTTTACCGTTTGTGGGACGATTTGTTGCAAAAATTTCCGCGTTTGATCATCGACAACTGCGCTTCGGGCGGGCGTCGGATCGATCTTGAAACCATCCGCCGGTCACTGGTACTGTGGCGGACGGACTACAATTGCTTTGCCAATCTCAATTGCGATGCGCTGCAAAGTCAGACCGCCGGTTTGGCCCGGTGGGGGATACCCAACTCGGTTTCCCCGGCTTGCTCCGCCGGTGACACTTACCAATTTCGCTCCGGCATGGCCGACGGTTTGGTTTTCAGTCTGGATGAATTCGGCAATCTCGACCGGCCGATGTCGGCTGATAATACGGCTTGGCTGCGGCGAATGCTCGATGACGCCAAAGAGCTGCGCCGCCATTTTGCCGGGGACTTTTACAGTTTGATCGATGGCGGATTAAACCCCGATTGCTGGATGAGCTGGCAGTTGCACAACCCGGTCACCGGCGAGGGGGCGGTGATGGTATTCCGGCGGCAGGAAAGTATGATGACCAATGCGGCGCTGCAACTTCGGGCGCTGGATGCCGACGCGGAGTACTTTTTCCGCAATGCCGATGACGGCGAAGTCGTCGGGTATGCCGGGCAAACATTGATGGACACGGGGCTGACGGTCGCTTTGCCGCCGCGCGCTTCCCAACTGTACTTTTATCGCAAAGGTTGATGCTTTACTTAGGAAAAAGAATGGATATTAAAATCAATCACCCGTCCGTTACACCGGCGGGAGTCAAAAAAGCCGTTGAGGTTTTAGAAATTTGCCGACAGTCCCCGTTGCCGGAGTTTGGCTTTGACTACGAGTTTTTCAGCCCCGGCGGCGATTACGGTTACATGTGGTGGCAGCTGGATTTTTCGCTGGCGCTCACCGGATATTTGTGGCTGGATCAGCAATTTTGCGAAAAATCACTGCTCAATTTTTGCAAAGCGCAAAAGAGCAACGGTCGGATCCCGCTCTGGGGCAACGATCTGACGCCCGGCACCCCGCTGCACTCCCGGCAAAGAGAAAACGTGAGTTCGCTGCCCAAGCTTTTTGACGCCGCCTGGCAAATCACCCGCCGCACCAATGATCTGGCGATGGTACGTAAGATTTATCCGGTGCTGGTCAATTATCTCAATTGGTTTTTTGTCGAGCGGCAGGACCCGGAGACCAAATTGATTTCCGGGGTCTTTGAGGAAACCTTTGTCCCGTATCTGGGCTATGCCGGAGAAATTGCGCCGGTTGACACCAATGTGGAGCTTGCGCACGGCTGCGGCTGTGTCGCCCAAATCGCGGCGCGGCTGGGGGATCTCGGGCAGGAGACGTTTTTGCTGGACAAGCAGCGCCAAATCATGCAGGCGGTGCGTCAATATCTGTGGGATGACCGTCGAAAAGCTTTTTATAATTATACGTTGAAAGACGGCAGTCATGTGGATACCTTGATGGTCTCCACATTTTTTCCGATGCGGTTAAATATGGCGGATGCCGGGCAAAAGCAACACTTGCTTCGGCTTCTCACCGACCCGGCGCGTTTCAATTGGGGAAAGATACCGTTAAACTCGGTGGATCAACAGGACCGGACTTTTACCATCACCGATGGCAAATATCAAGGCAATCCTTCATGGAGCGGCAGTATCTGGAGCATCCTTAATGAGCAGGCCGTCCGCGCTTTGATTGACGCCGGGGAGTTGGCGTTGGCGGCGGAGTTGGCCGACCGGACGGTCGCGGCATTTGACAATAATTACTCCGAGTTTCTCAACCCCGAAACCGGGCGCGGAAACGGGGTGCCCGATTATGCGTGGACGGCGGCCCAGTATCTGGAAATACTGCTCAAATTTATTTTTGGGATCGACTACGCGGCCCCATCCGGGGAAATTGCCATTTCCCCAATGGTCTCGGCGCGTCATCACGGCAAGGTGATTGAAGTCTCCGGGATCAATATCCCCGGCGCGGGCGAGCTGGCGGTCAAAGTCAAGCTTCAAGCCGAGCCGGTGATCGAAGCCGTGCTGAAAACCGGCGGCAAGGAGAAAACGTTTACCGGGGCCAACTCTTTGGTGATCCGAATGTAATCCATCCGATTGACCGTCCGGACAATCCAATGGTCAATCGTTATTTTAGAGCTAACATTGTGTGATCGCACGGACAAACAATTTAATGTCCGCGATATTTTGATTTTATGCCATCCGTCTTTGCGGATGGCTTTTTTTATTTTGGGGGTAACTCTTCGCTTAAACGGCATATTTTTTGTCGCCGGAGAGTGGTACTTCATCTTTTTTTGTCGGAAAGATAAAAAATGTTCGAAAATGTTTTATGAATTATTGAGCTTGAAATCGGAAGATTTTAAGGTTTTTTTCGAACATTATTTGGTTTATTTTCGTTTCTGATGTATACTTATAAACAGAAAATCAAAATCATAGGGATCATTTGAAATATCGTTGCAGCACCTGAGGATACACAAAAAAATGAGAAGAGTTTTATTTACGTTATTGACCGTTGCGACGTTGACGTTATGCGGCGCAGAGCAATTTCAAGACGGGCAAAAAATATGTTTTTACGGCGACAGCATCACCGCTCCTGGCGGGGGCTATGCTTATTTTTTGCAGAAATTTTATACCACAAGGTTTCCGGAGCGCAAAATACAGTGGTTTAACCGCGGCTTAAGCGGATCCAACATTACCAACAGCCTGAAGCGTCTGCAAACAGATGTCATTGATTTGCAGCCGGATGTCGTCACAATCATGATGGGGATGAATGATGTCAACATCAATCTTTACAACAACAGCACTCCGGATGAAGTCAACGCCGGCAAACGCGCTCAAGCGTTAAACGATTATGAAACCTCCTATCGCAAAACCATTGAAACCTTAAAAGAAAAAACCAAAGCAAAGATCATTTTAATTACGCCGACGCCCTATGACCAGTACAGTTTAGAGAGCGGCGACAACTTATCCGACGCCAATTCCGGCTTGACGGCGGCGGCGGCAATCACCCGCAAACTGGCCCGGGAATACCATTTGGAGCTGGTGGAGTTTCATGAGGTATTAACCGGTTTGCTCCAAAAATTGCCGGACCATAAAATCAACCGCACTGACCGCATTCACCCGGATGTCATCGGCCATTTGATCATGACAAAACTCTTCCTTGAGGCGCAAAATATTTCACCGGAAGTCGGCAGTTACACGTTTGACGCCAAAACCGAACGCAGTTTCACCATCAATCCGGCGGCGCTGCCGTATCCGGTCGACTACAACTTTGTGGAGGCCGAAAAAATAGTGCCGTTAAATTTTAATACCGAAACCTTGAAATTGACCAACCTTGCCCCCGGCCGGTACGGGGTCAAAATCAACGGGGCTTGGATCGGCAATTTTGAACAATCCGAACTTGCCGCCGGAGTCAGCCTGACCCACTGCGACACACCGGAAATGGCCGCGGCCAAAGGGGCTGCGGCGTTGATCGAAAAAGCGCGCGCCATTGCCGGCGAGGAGCGCTGCGTCGTCGCCGTTGAATTCTTCACCGATCTCAAAACGCAAGGAAAAGTCGATGTCAGCGATCATGAGGCGGTCGATCAATATCAAACCGAGAGTTTCAAGAAAAATCCGAATGCTTACGCCGAGTATCAATACCGGATTTACAAAAACCGACGGGACAACGTTGCCGAGTTGCACCGACAAATTTCCGGGCTCAATGCAGAAGCGTACGCCGCCGCCAAAGTTTCGCCGCTGACTTTTGAGCTGGTCGTCCCGGTTGAGAACCGCGGACCGGTCGCTGCATTCTCCGGCAAGGAAGGGCAGGTCGACTTGCCGTCAATGCCCGTATGGAGCGCAAATTTGAGTTTCAAGATCAATCCGGTGACCGGTTTGACCCGTTATAATATACTCAGCAAGCGGGTCAACGGCAATGAGTGGCATCTCTTTGCATCGCCGAATCCCGGCGGCGAATTCACCCTGAGCTTTTACGCCTGGAATCAGGACAATAAAATTATTTTGGATGCGACTCTCCGCAATGACCGGATCAAGGCCAACCGCACTTATCGTTTGACACTCGAGGCTGCCGACCGGGGAATCTGCCGCATCCGGCTGGATGACCGGGAAGTGCTGGACGTTAAAATCGATGACGACATTGCCAAGCGCAACAGCAAATTGCAAATCGGCGGCGATGACCCGGCGGTGGAGATCAATGGCGTCGTTTTTTATGATGTCCCCTTTTCACGTCAGTCACCGCCCAAAGTTGCCTCTCAATCTCCGGCAGTTGGAACAAAGTAATGATAATTGCGGGGAAAAAATGAAAAAACAGTCAACCATTCGCGATGTGGCCGAACTTGCCGGAGTCTCCACATCCACGGTATCCGTGGCGTTAAACAGCACTTCCAAAGTCCGCCTGTCGCCGGAGCTTCGCGACCGGGTGATGTCGGCGGTCAAAACGCTTGACTACCGCCCGACCGTGGTGGGACGGCCGGCAAATTTCGAGCGCTGCGCCGGACTCCGCTCGAGTCAGGATAAAATTGTACTCTTAATCGACGGCGTCTACAGCCGGATTGACGACTCGATTTACGGCCAAGTCTGTCAGGGGATTGAGCTCGAGTTGCGCAACTTCGGCACGGATGTGATTTTGCTCAGCGAGGACAGTTACTCGGTGCCGTTTGAAACCTCGGGGATCGTTGTCATCGGCAAATTGTCGGAGGAAAAGAAGCGGTTGGTCGGCAATCTGCCGTGGATTCAGGCAATGGATATGATTGATCCGTCGGCCTCCCACGATCATGTCACCTATGATAATTTGGAAATGGCGCGGGTCGCCGCGCAATATTTGATTCCCAAACATCAGGTCATCGGCTGCTTATGCAATCAGGGCAAGGATTTTTTTGTGCAGCGCGGCGAACTTTTCGGCAAACTGATCAAGGCCGCCGGGCGGGATTTTGTCCCGGCGTACGGCGAAGGCGCCAACTTTTACTCGCCGGACTTGCTCGAAAACGCGTTAAAGCAAATGTTTTGCGGCAAGCGTCCAGTGCCGACGGCGTTGTTTATCATGTCGGACTATATTACCTCGATGGTCTACCCGGTCCTTTACAACCTCGGGATCAAACCCGGGCGCGAGGTGGAAATCGTCACATGCGACAATGACTATCACCGGATTTCACTGATGCGCCCCACGCCGACGGTGATTGATATTTGCGCCTTTGAAATTGGCCGGGTTGCGGCGATGCAACTTGCCAGCCGCTTGCGCCACCCCAATTTAATGCCCCTCAAGCTTGAGGTAAAGCCGAGATTGATTCCTGCAAAAGAATGGCATAATAATTTTAAACAACAACTTGTGGAGGTAAAAAAGTGAAACCCCGGAAACAAATGAAATCATTGACGCCAGGCAATTGCCGGCACGTGTGCAATTTTACTTTGATTGAGCTCTTGGTGGTGATTGCGATTATCGCCATTTTAGCCTCAATGCTGCTTCCCGCCTTGAATCAGGCGCGTGAACGGGCCAAAAGCATGAATTGCCTCAACAACGAAAAACAAATCGGCATGGCCTTGCACATGTATACCGCCGACTCCAATGACACCTTGGTGCAAGTAGATATCCCGTGCCCCAATAATCCGGCCCGCCCCAAAGCCTGGGCGGCGCTTATCGGGTGGAAATACGGGCTCTCCGGCAAAGTACTCGCCTGTCCCAACAACATCAACGACCGTTATAAAATCAGCGGTTACTCCGTACAGGATTGGCAGCGCGACTTTGAGGATCCCGGCACCAGCCGCAACGGTCACAACTTTGTTCATTACGGGATCAACCGTTTGATCGGACGCAGCGACGCTTTGGGGATCAAAGGCAAGATGACCCGGGCGAGACACGCCTCCAAACTGATTTTACTGGGGGAAACCAAAGTCAACAACGAGCCGGCGTTGGGTTACTATTATCTTTACGAGCAATACTATGTCCAAGCCGGCAATCTCGGGTATTTGGCCGCCCGTCACACCGGGTCGGTAAATGTTCTTTACGCCGACGGCCATGTCGACAATGTCCCAAGCGGGTTTAACATTGATCCGGAGCTGTATAATAATATCGTCAATGCGTATGTCCGGAAATTTCCGGGCGGCAATGCATCGCCGGCATTCAACGCCAACTTGTAACACCGCACTATTGAGGATTCCATGACAAAATTGTTGATTTCCATGATGATAATTTGCCTCGGCCTGACCGCGGCGGCATTGTCGGAGCATCCGCGCTTGCTGTTGACCAAAGAGCGCGAAAACGAGATCAAAAATAACCTTAATGACCCCGTCGTCCAAAAATATTTTCAGGAAATAATCATCAGCGCCGATAAAATTGTTGAAACTCCGCCGGTGGAGCGCAAACTCGTCGGCAGCGGGTTGCCCCGGATGCTTGAGACGTCGCGCGAAGCCGAGCGGCGGGTGATTTTGCTCGGGCTTGCCTATCGTCTGGGCGGCGATGAGAAATATTTGAAACGGCTCATTGCGGAACTCGATGCCATCAGCGAATTTCCGGACTGGCATCCGGAGCATTATTTGGATGCCGCGGAGATGACGGCGGCGCTGGCGCTCGGCTTGGATTGGTCCTACGACAAATTAACCGAAGATCAACGCCAAAAATTTGCACGGGCGATTATCAACAAAGGGCTCAAAACCGGGCTGGACGAAAAAAACTGGTGGATCAAGCATCGCAACAACTGGAATCAGGTTTGTCACGGCGGCTTGGTTCTCGGGGCTTTGGCGGTCTATGAATACGATCGTGTGACCGCCGACAAAATTATGGCTCAGGCCAAGGATAATATTCACTTCGGTCTGGAGCCGTACGCTTCCAGCGGAGTTTACCCGGAGGGGCTGGGGTATTGGGGATACGGCAGCAGTTACTCGATTTTAACCGATGCCGCCATCCGCAGTGCCGGGCTGGAGCCCTGGCCGCAAATCTGGGGGCAACCGGGGTTTGCGGAGAGTTTTGATTATGTGCTGGCGATGATGACGCCGGCCAAATTGTGCTTTAACTATGCCGATGGGGTTCCGCAGGCAAGTCCGCTGGTTTTTCATTTTTACTATGACTTTTTACAGCAACGCAACAAATATCACAATGCCGCGGTCAAAACTTTGTGGACACGGGAAAACGCCCTCGATAACAAGGGCAATTATCTGATGGGGCTCGGGTTGATCTGGTACCGCCCGGAGCTCAATCAGCCAAATACGGCAGCCGAAAATGAGCCCTATTACGGCAAAAGCGAGGTTGAGCTTGCGGTATTGCGTGCGCCCGGCAATTATCTTGGCGTCAAGGGCGGCGATGTCAAGGTCAATCACGGCCACCTCGACGCCGGAAGTTTCATATTGGAGATGGGCAACACGCGCTGGGCTGTTGATCTCGGAGCGGAGCGGGCGATCTATGACCGCAAAGACACTTGGGCGCTGGACCAAAACAGCAAGCGCTGGGATTATCTCAGGGCCAACAACTTGGGGCACAACCTTGTGTCAATTGACAACTCGCGGATGCAAGTCGCCGGAACCAATCCGGTGGAGCTCCGCAAAGACTCCAATACCGCCGTCGTAACGCTGGACAGCGCCTACTCCGATGTCGCGCGAAAATTCCGTCGCACACTGCAATTAAACGGCAACCATGCCGGTATTCGTGATGAGTTTACCCTCAGCAAAGTGCCGGCTCAAATCACCTGGCGCATGTACACTCCGGCCCAAATCAAAATCGACGACTCCGGGCGCAACGCCGTGCTGACCATCGGCAAAAAAGAGCTTACCGCCCAAATCACCGCCCCCGCCAAAGCCGTCTTTTCGGTAATTTCCGGCGCGGGTCCGCGTCAAGACGAGGACAAAAACCGCAACATCAGCGTTTTGGCAATCAGTTATGATGCCGATGCCTTGGAGCAAACCGTTGAAGTCGTCTTTGATTTTGCTGACACGCCAATCAGGACGATCCAATGACTTCAGAAACAAACAAGACGTACAAAGTCGGTACGCTGGTATACACCGGAAGTGCGGTTGTGGTATTGTTCTGCTGGATGTTGTGGGGGGACTTCGCCTGGTCGATGAAAGAGCGGGCGGTGGGCAGCATTGCCACATTGATGGTGAAATCGTTCGGCATCTCGGATCTGACGTTTTCACTTTTGATTGTCTCATTTCCCAGCTTTACCAACATTTTTCTGGGGCCGATTGTGAGTTATATCTCGGACCGGCACCGCGGGAAATACGGTCGCCGGATTCCGTTTTTGATGTTTACCATACCATTTATCGTCATCGGTATGATCGGGATGGGGTTTTCGCCGTGGCTTGGCACGGTGCTGGCCGGAGCGGCCGGAGAGCAGTTTTTGACGGTCAAGCAAGCTCAGCTGGCGGTGTTTGCGGTATTTTGGATTTCGTTGGACTTTGGGACGACGCTTAACGGCGCTCTCTTTAATGCGCTGGTAAACGACGTGGTCCCGCAGGAGCTGCTGGGGCGCTTTTTCGCTTTTTTCCGAGCGATCAGTCTGGGTGCCGGGATTTTTTTCAACGCGGTGCTTTTGGATCAGGTTAAAGAGTACTCATTGATCATGTGCTTGGCTCTGGGGGTACTTTACGGCGTGGGGCTGACCTCATTGTGCTTTAAGGTAAAAGAGGGGGAGTACCCGGAAAATGAAGACGCGGACTCCGCCAAAGGTTCTTTGGGCGGCGCGGTGAAAAAATATTTTGTCGAATGTTTCTCCTTGCCCTATTACCGTTGGGTGATTGTCGCTTATGTGATGTGCTCGATGGCAACCATGCCGGTAAACATTTTTTATCTGCTTTACGCCGAAAGCATCGGACTTTCCTTAAAATATGTGGGTTACAGTCTGGCGGCGACTTATATCGTTTCCTTTTTTTTGTGTTACTGGCTGGGAGCGCTGGCGGACCGTTTTCACCCGTTGCGGATGGCGACCGTCTGCATGATCCTTTACAGCATTGTCTCTCTGGGCGGATTTTGGTTTGCCGGTACGCCCGTGTCCTTCGTCGTATTTTTCATCGCTCACGGGATTGTCGCCGGGATGTTTCATACCGGCGCGGCCTCATATAATTTGAGGTTGTTTCCCCGTGCCTTGTTTGCCCAGTTCAACTCCGCATTTTTTATGATGAATGCGCTGGCGCTGACCTTGCTGGCGCCGGTGCTGGGTTTTTATCTGGATCTCGCGGGCAATCAATACCGGTACACTTTTTTGTGGGGGACATTGCTGGCTTTGATCTCAATTTATGCAACCATTAAAGTATATCGTTATTTCATCCAGTATGGCGGCGACGCCAATTACACGGCGCCCGACCCGGTGGTAAAACTCAATCTTTCTCAATCCGCCGCCGCGAAAGAGTTATCATGAAAAAAATTAAATTATGCACCATCGGGGCCGGAGGCATTGCCGAAAGCCAGCACGGACCGGCATTGCGGCAATTGACCCGGGAAGACAGCGCTTTGGAGCTGGCCGCCGTCTGTGATTTGGTTGAGGCCAAAGCCAAAGCGTTTGCTGAAAACTTCGGCTATCAACGTTATTATACTGATTTAAATAAGATGTTGGAAGCGGAAAAACCCGACGGCGTGACCATTTATACTCCGGCAAGTTTGAATGCCGAAATCGGCGGTGCGGTCTCCGCCATGGGGTTCCCGGTCTTGCTGGAAAAGCCTCCGGGCCGGAATCGCGCCCAAATTGAGCAGCTGATGGCGATATCCGCAACTTCCGGTAAAGCGGTGATGGTGGCATTCAACCGGCGTTATTCGCCGGCTTTAAACATTGCTGCCAAGATATTGAGTCATGAGTTCCCGGAGGAGGAGATCGAGTTTATCCGCGCCGAGCAATATCGCCACGAGCGCGACGATGCCGATTTTGCCACCACCAGCATCCATGTGATTGACGCGGTGCGCCATTTGGCCGGGGCGAGATACCAAAGAGTTGACCTTTTTCATCAGGATATCAAGCGCAACGATATCGGGCACGCAATCTTCAACACTTTTATGGTCTGCCAGTTGGGCAACGGCATCCGGGCGCAAATCTCCGTCGCTCCGATGACCGGGGCGACCGTTGAGCGTTACACCATTTTAACGCGCAAGGTTATGGTTGAGATCAACCTTGCCATGGGCCCGGATTGTGACAGCGTTACGTTTTATCATCACGGCAATGTGCAAAAGGAAATCGAAATACCGTCACATCCCTGGGGCCATGAACTCTATTTGACCAATGGGATATACTCCGAAAACAAAGCCTTTATCGATGCGCTGAGAAACGGCTTTGTCGTCAACAATGATTTGGAGTTATCTCTGGATGCGGTCGAAATCGCCGATGCCCAGCGGCATCGCAAAGCATTGTGGGAGAGCCGGAGCAACTCAACGCTGAATATACATTGAAACGTTTGGCACAGTAAAAAGCGTCAAGACCCCGGGGCCTTGACGCTTGATTTCGTCGTATCATTGCGGTTTGTCGGTGGCGGACGACTCTGTTACCCAGCCGTCGTCGCGGGTGTCGCGGCGGCACTCGGCCAGATGTCGAAACAGCCGCATCATATCGCGGGCGCCGCCGCAGATAAACCACACCGCCGTGCCGATGCCGAGATAGAGCGTGAGATAAATTTTAAATTTCCAATACGCCGCCCAAATGGAGTCCGGGATGTGCCAAATGAGATTGACCGTCGTCCCGATGATAAACACTGCAAACCAACCCAGAGCCCAGCTCATTTTAAAGAAATAAAGACACTTGTCAAATGTGCTGAAATCGCTGTTGATGCCGAGTGTCTCCATAAAGCTGCGGCGGCGCTCGACATTGCCCGGGGAGCGGTTGAGCAACTTGTCCAAGTCAAACGGCGGCGCGGGCTTGAGCAGCGAGACCGTCACATACACGGCGATGCTTGAGATGGCGGAGAGAAAGCTGAACTGCATCCCGTTGAGCGGAAACTCGGGGAATCGGCAACGTATCGCAATCCCGGCAATCGCCAACGCCGAGCCGGTAATCATGGCCAGCCATGCTGCCATTGTCGTGCCGCGCTTCCAGTACAGCCCGCCGATGATGATTGAGCCCGCGCCCCCCATATAGATGGCGCCGGTGATCTGCTGGTACATCAAAATATATTCGCGCATTTCAAAAACGAGCCCCCAGACGAAGGCAAACACCGCCACGCCGATGATCGACAGCCGCAGCAGCAGCATGTGGGTCTCGGGGGTAAACGGCTTTTTGCGAAACGGCATAATCACATCCTGAATAAAAATACTTCCCCACGAGTGGAGACACGTGTCGTCGGTTGAAATCGCAGCGCAGATAATGATGACAGCAAACATCCCGATCAGGCCCACCGGCAGCATTTGCGACAGGGCAAACGGCACCAGAAGCTGCTTTTGCATCTGCGGGTTGTCGGCGTAATCCGTAAGCGACGAAGTCACCGCCGCGGCGGCGGTGCTGAATTGCGGATCGCGCATCAATACCCACGCGGCAATCGGGATCAGCATCAGCGACAGTCCGGTAATCATACTCCGCCACTCGCCGATGACAAACGCCATGCGCGCCTCGTGCGGACTTTTTGCCGAGGTGGCATAGCCCATCCCTCCCTGCCACGCACGGGTCTGGTAAATGAGCAGCACGAGCTGCATTAGAAAAAAGAACATGTTGAAGTCTTTGATTTTACCGATGTTTTGATCAAACGGGTTGAGCATCGAGGCTCCGGCGGGAGCGGTCATCAGTGTTTCGGTAATGGTGCCCCACGAAAACATGCTCAGCAAAAAAATCATGATCACAATCATGGTAATATTTACCATTTGTCCCTGCAAAAAATCGGTGACCATCACTGCGATCTGACCGCCGCAGCAGGCGATCAAAATGGCGCAGCCGAGAATTACCAGCATCACCGGGGCAATCGAGGGGACTTGCATCCCCCAGATCGCAATATTTTTAGGAAATCCAAAAAATGCCACGATGAAATTTGCCGTCACCTGCGGAAAAATCGCGTAGTTGAGCAAGCCCGAAACAAAGATCACAATCCCCATAAACCGCCGAAAGGGCCGGCTGTAGCGCAGCTCAAAGAGTTGCGCCATCGTCAGTACCCGGGTTTCCCGGTAGCGGTAGATGACAAACCCGGTCAGCGTGATCAGCATGCTGACCGGCATCAGCATCATCATCCACCAGGCCGCGCCGAAACCGGCCTGATAAAATTGCTCAAAATTGGCCACCATCGAGATGGCGCCGAAGGCGACCATCCCCTGTGCCACGCTCATCAAATAGCGTCCCGCACAGCGGTTGGCCGATAAAAAGTCGGCGACACCCCGGGTGTAACGCCGGGTGTAAGCGGCCGTTCCGAGGACCAATAACAGCGCGGCTCCGACAATCCCCCAATCCAGCAAAGACAAATGCATGATGTGTTACTCCGCCTTGATTTTGGTGATGACGCTCCAGACGGCGGCCGGAGCCGACGGCTTGACCAACAGCGTGGTGTGTTCGTGATAGCGGGCGCGAAATTTAAAGGTGTGATCGATTTGTTTCGCCGCTTTGACCGTGACCGGAATATCGGATTTGACCGTGATTTCCATCGTCGGTGTCGGCAGCACCTCATTGCCCTCGGGTTTGGGGAAGCCGTCGACAAACCAGTCACCGTACCACGCCGGGAAAGTGACGGATCCGGCCGGAATGCTGATTTGCCATTCGCGTTTGTCGGCGGAGGGGGTCAATTGGGCCGCCTCCTCGGTGCCGAGGTGCCAGCGCAGCAATAAATTGCGTGGTTTGGCGTCTTTGGTTTTGATTTGATCAATGACGGTCATTTGTTTGATATCCCACTTGACGAGACGGTCCCATTGTCCGGTGGCGGCGTTGGCGCTCCCGGCTTTGAGTAAAAGTTCACCGCCCGAGGCATCGAGTTGTTTGACCTCGATCGGGATGTTGAGCTTTTGCTCTTTGGTATTGTCGTTGTCGACCGCCAAAACATTGTGTCCGTAACGGCTCTGATACTCTTTGGGATTGCGCGGGTCGCTGTAGCCGCCGGTCCCGGCCTCCAAGAGCACGATTTTGCCGTTTTTAATGTAATTGACATGCCCGGCGTCATCGTGGGCGTGGAAATCAAGCTCGTGAAATCCGCGCACCCAAACCCCGTCGGCGTCATCCTCCCAACCGGAGCGCCAGCTGGCCCGGGCGCCGCGCTGATAGACGGCATACAAAGGCGGAGTTTTCATCTTTCCGGCGGGCATTCCCAGTGCGAGGAGGCCGAAAACATCGCGTGGAACTTGTTTGTGCTGATGAAACAGTGTCCATTGCAGCTCCGGGTGGCCGCTTAACACCGCCAGCATCGCCGCTTTGTTGGCAAACAATCGATAACTCCCGCGATTGCCGCCCCACCAGTCGAAACAGTTGATGACATTGCCGCCGGGTTGGTACCCGGTGGCCAGCCACGTCGGGAAATTGGTCAAAAACGGGTGGCCGGAAAAATCTTTGTCGCCGTATTTATCCATAAAATAGGCCGACAGTTGCAATGCCGGGATCGTCCACTCGATGGCATAGCCGATGCCTTCGCTGCTGGCCCCCTCGTCGCCGAGGTTGTCGAGCGTGCGTCTGAGCGATTGCTTGGCAACAGCGTAGGCTTCCGGGTACTGATTTTTGTCGAGGGTGAGTGCCGCCAGCAGCATGCCGGATGCGGGGACGACCCACTGGTTGGACTCTACTTTTTCCTGTTTGACATACCACGGGCGCTGGTCCTGCCAGTCCTTGAGCGTGCGCTCCATTTCGCGCTTGAGTTGGGCGTCAAGCTTGGTTTTGAGCTCCGGCTTGAGCGAATCGGGCGGCAAAATGTCGAGCATCAGGACCAATGCTGTAATCGTGTTGCCGGTGGCCAGCCAAACGCCGTCGCCCCCCGCTTTGAGGGGCTCTACCGAATCCGGGCGGAGCGTCCACCCCGGGCGCTGCAAAGGATCCCAGGTCGTCACCTCCGCCAGTTGCTGGTCAAGGTAGTCCAAATAACGCTGGTCGCCGGTCAGCCGGTAGGCGGCGGCCAAAAGCGGGAGCTCGTTTAACAGCCAGCGTGAGGCCGACACATCGGCGCTGGCGCAGACAAACAATCGGGCATTTTCGCGGTTGGTCATCATTTTTTCGCGGGCGTGCGGCTGCATTTCGCGGCCCCATTTTCCGTCAAGCTTGGCAAACTCCTCAATCGTGGCGGCCCGACGGATGATCGGCTGCGCAAGGATGGCGTCGGCCTGCTCCAGACAGGAGCGCTGCTCGGCGCTTAACGGCTCCCCCTTTAAACGGTCAAGATTGTCACCCAGCGAGAGCGCCCAAAGCGGCAGCATTGATGACACTGCCAGGGTTAAAACAAATAAAAATTTAGTCATGACAATATGTCCTTTTTCAGATTTTTGGGACCCAAAACTCAGAGGTGATCGGGGCAAAAGGCACAAATTTATACGGGTTGTAGCCGGTCGTGTAAGTGCGGAAATCGCCGTTGCCGGAAATTTTCTCCGAGCCGGTGTGGCCGTCCATATAGAGGATGTTGGCTGACGAACCGTGCCGGGTGTCGACAACGCCCCAGCCGGTGTTTGTCGGGAAATTAACCACCACCCGGTAGCGGCCGACGTGGATGCCCTCATTGACCCAGCGGTCCATTGCATAGCAGTCGACCGCCAACATGGCGCGGGATGCGTTTTTGATTCGGCTGATTTTAAATTTGTCGTTGAGTTGATCCTTGCCGCCGTTGTAACTCGTACCCTCCAAGGCCCGGGTCATGCCGTAGGAAGGGTAGCGGCCGAGTGACTCGGTGGTGGCGGTATACGGTTCGTTGCGAAATGTCGAGGCTTTGGCGCGTTTCCACTCATTGGCCCGCTCGTCGCGCATGGACGGACACCAAAAAACCTCCGGTTTGATCAAGGTTTGGGCAATCAGCCGGTTGACCCAAAAATCATAGCGGCTGCTTGCCGCATCGTAGAGCTGCATCGGCGGCGCATCATCTTTGCTGTCGGCCTGATAGATGGCAAAGGCCGTACCGATTTGTTTGAGGTTGGACAGGCAATTGGCTCCGCGCGCCCGGTCGCGCGCCTTGTTGAGTGCGGGCAAGAGCATGCTGGCCAAAATGGCGATGATTGCAATTACAACCAAGAGCTCAATCAGTGTAAAAAGCGTGGGGCGGGGAAACAAATTCGATCTGATTGCTGACGACTTCATTTTACTTCTCCTTTTTTCCGGTTAAGATGACACACTCGGTAAGCGTTTCACGAAAGACTTGGGCCATGCGGCGTTGCCGGGCGGCGACGAGCGCCATTGCATCGCAAGCGCGCTGCTGCGCTGCCGGATAATCGGCGATTACCCGGGCCAGCGCGGGCCAGATTTCGGCGGCGGATTTTTCCGGCAGCCGATAGATCCAGTCGGCAAGTCCGATGTCGTTCCACATTTGTCCCTTGCAGCTGTCGGTGGGCAATTGCAGATAAAAGCTCGGGATGCCGGCGGCGAGTGACATGATCGGCGAATGCATCTCCATGCTGATCAAAGTATGGGCGTGACGGTAGAGCTCTATGGCGCGGTCGGGCAGCCAAAACTCGGGATAGACGACGGTCGCGGCTTGCTCCTCCGAAGTTAATTTGGCATAAATTTGCTCGTCGTTGAGCTGCATTTCGTAGACCATTTCAGGGCACAATACCACTTTTTTGCCGGTGTTTTTGATCCAGAGTTTGGTCAGATTGAGCACCGCCGCCAAGTCGCCGTCCTGATAAAACAAATTGGTCTCGTGCCGCTTGATGTGTACCGGATCGTTGGCATGCTCGGGCTTAAACAAGTGATATGGCGAATAACGCAGCCGCGGGATGATCACCAAAAAATCATGATTGCCGATCCCGTGATGTTTCATAAATCCGTCGAGGGCGCCGGTTTCGTGTTTGGTCATGCTGAATGCCGCGTCGGGGCCGAATTCGACAATCGGACACTTGACCTTTTCACGCTTGAGAAACTCCAGCGTGGTGCAGTCGCGGGCAAAGAAAAACGCCGCCTCATCGACGAAAACGCGTTGCTCCGGCGACAGCGACTCAATGGTGATGCCGCCAAAGCCGTAAGGTTTGCCCGAGTGTTTGCGCCAGTAGGTCAAGTCCTCCATCATGATCATCGGCGAGGAGCCGTGGAGCAAAAAATCGGCACGGTCAAACAATGCGTCGATTTGTGGCGTGTAGCGCTCACCCTCGACGATCTCAACTTGGGGATAGTAGTGCATGAGCATCTCTTTGACGCCGTTCTCGACATGGCAGGGCCAGAGCACAATATGTGCCTCGGGGACTTGTTTGGTTAATATCTCCAGCATTCCCGGGGTATGGGCGATGTCGCCGATGTTGACGGTTTGCCACGAGGAGCGCAATAAAATAACCGGTTTCACAATGATTGCCCTTTCTCCGGCAATTCCAGCCGGATGATGATTTGATGGTTGTTTTCAGTGATGTCAATGGTGCCTCGCAGCGGCGCGGCCAGCGCCCGTGCCGCCGCGAGGTGGCCGCCGGCATCCAACTTGGCCGGTTTGGTCAATTTGCCGGAGCTTAAAATAATGGTGACGTTACCGTTTGCGGCTTGCGCCGAGATCTGATTGCCGGTGCGGATGTTTTCGCGCCCGATCACATTCATCAGCATGTAAATGA
Organism: uncultured Victivallaceae bacterium; assembly: GCA_964609825.1. Lineage (GTDB taxonomy): Bacteria > Verrucomicrobiota > Lentisphaeria > Victivallales > Victivallaceae > CAZSSH01. The sequence goes on from CAZSSH010000009.1 coordinate 250,536, forward strand.
CATGCCCGAGGCGGACCTGATCGCCGGTCATCTCCAGTTGGGCGGGCTCGGCCGCAAGCTCAAACGGCACCGAGCCGTACATCTGGAGCGAAACGCCGCACAACTCACGCATGAGTCCGATGAGGTCAAAGCGCTGGCAATAGACATAGCCGACCTTCACCGGATCTCCCATGACCGTGTAGTCGGGAAGCTCCATTTTTTGCATGATCTCATGTTGGCGCTTGGCTTCCTTCAGCCACTCGGGGAGTTTGCCGTAACGCCGGGTGAGTTGCGCTTCATAAAGCGAGTCGGGCTTGACCGCCTGACCCGGAGAAACGAGCAAGCCGACCGAATCGGGGGCAAACTCCGCCGGGTTGCCGTGAAAGCCGATGATCACGGGTTTCACAAAGCGGTTGTTTTTGCCGGGTTCCCAAAAATTGTAATGCACCACGCCGGGAGCGGTATTGCAAAAATTCCAGATAATCAATTGCGACAAGTGTTGCGGGTAATCGCGGACGCCGCCCGAGGAGTCGATTTTCCCCCCCGTGTTGCAGTCAAAGAGCGAGTAATACGGTCGCCCGCCGTGGCTGTCGATTGAGCCGGCGCTGTCGCAGCGGTAAAATACCGTGCCGACGCTCGCTCCGGAGACGCTCGGGCCGTGGCTGAAACCGGCACGGTCGTCGATGAAGCCGCCGAATAAGCCGTAGTTGAGATATGCGCCGCGCGGGATATGATGCCCCGGGTTGCCCGCAATGATGATGTTTAACAGTGAGCACTGGCGCGACAACCCCATATAGACCGCCTGATTGACGTTGATAAAAGCGCAGCGCCGCACCCAACTGTCGGAAACTCCTTTCATCTTGATCGCCGCCCAGCCGACATCGTCGCGGTCGCTGCGGTGGTGGATATAAGGAGCATAATGGTTGCCGATAAAAGCGATGTCCTCCACTCCGACGTTGGCGAGCAGCTTGGCCTGCCGCAGCTCCCAGCCGTGCTCCGGTTTCACCGGGTACAGCACCGGCTCGGTAAAGGTAAGCTCATTGCCGTCAATGGCGGCGATTTGATGCAGCTCGGCGGTGACCGCCTGATTGCCGGTGGTGGTCGTCCACTCGGGCTCGATTTTATATGGCAGCGTCAGCTCGTCAATGATCGCACGGTTTTTGGCGGCCAGCGAAATCATATCGCCGGGTTTGAGGCCCGAAGCATTGTCGACGGTCAGCTTGAGGTCGCCGGGCGCGGCGGGTAGGGTCACTTTGGCGAGTACCCCCTGTGACAGCAGCGGTTTTTCCGCCTCGGGGTGTCCGATCATAAAGAGTGACTTTTTGAGATGCATCCGGGTCGGGTCATCCATTTTGCCGTTGAGAAACGGGTGAACTTGATAAATTTCCGTGCCGCCTTTTTGCGCACCGTCGCCGCGGATGACGATGTTGTCGGATTTGACGGAGATCAGCTCTTCGCCGCCCCGCTCGGTATTGGTGAGATAGCGGCCGCGCGGCAGATAAACCACGCCGCCACGGTCGGCGCTTGCCGCATCAATCGCGCGCTGGATGGCGGCGGTGTCGCTGACTTCGTCGTCGGGTTTGGCGCCGTAATCAAGGACGTTAAAGATTTTGGGGTTGACCACCGAGATCGGCTCCTGGCCGTGGCGGTAGCCGGCAAAGGAGTAATCAGGCAGCGACTGCCACGCGTATTCTTCCGCCGCGGCGGTCAGCCCCAGAGCCAATAATGCAAAGAGACAGCTTGTTTTCATTTTTTCTCCAACGGTTCGACCGTATATTGCAATTGTTTGTCAAAACTGATCTCCAGCGTGCCGATGTCGCCGAAATTGCGCGAAATGCGCCGGTTGGCGATGGTTTTGGCGCCGGTGAATTTGATCCGGTATCCGGCCCCGGCGGCGTTGCGGACGGTAAAGGAGTCGCCGTCAACGGTGATTTGGTCATTGTCGCGCCGGACATACGGGATTTGCTCCAATGCCGCGCCGGGAGCGCTGATTTCAACCTTCAGGGCGTTGTCCCCGTAACAATAGGTGCGCCGGACCGGTTCCGCGGATTTTCGCAATTTTTGGGTCAGCATCAATGTGTTTGCCGATTCATCAAACTTGACCTTGACTTCGCTGATGTCCGGCCGGTCGCCGGAATCGGTACGGATGGTGTTGTGGGTGTACAAATCCCAGTTCATCGCCGCAATCGCGGTGCCGTAACCGGGGAAATACAGCAGCTGCATCCCGGCCAACGGCTGCCAGCCTTTTTTGCGGTTGGCGCCGGTGATCAACCCGGAGTCGCTCTCGCTCCAACCGTCGGGCAACGGCGAGTCGGGAGCTTTTTTACTCAGTTGCGGCGTATCGTTGACATACCATAACGCGTAATAGTTTTTGCCGTAATAAGCAATAAAGTCATTGCCCAGCCGGGCGGTCGTGCCGTCGCGCCGCGCGGCCGGGAGCGCGGCTGGAGCCAGCGGCTCCTGACGAAAATACTCGTTGCCCCAAAAACTGACCCAGTTTTCGACAGAATGGAGCCAACGGGCATTGCCCGGCTCGCGGTACCACTCATCGGCATAGGCTTTGGCTCCGCCCGCAAAGCGCTCGGTGCCGTCGCCGCGCGGCACATCGACCGCCACCGCTTCCGGCAAAATGCCGCGCAACAGCGGCGAGCCGCCCCGCCATTGACGCTCCTGCCACGATCCCATGGTACGGTGGGCGTAGCCGCTGCAGCCGATGCCGTCGGGAGCGACAGTGTGGTTATAAAGTTGATAAATGCGCCGCAAAATAATCAACGCATTGGGGTCGCTGCTCAACCGGTAATAAAATGCCAGATTGCAGGCGGCCAGCCCCTGATAGGTGCCGTCCGGGCCGTGCTGTTCCTCAAGGTAACCGGTCTTTTGGGCCGGATTAAGCTCCGGGTCGGCCATGTCGGCGCAAAATTTTTGCGCCAGCTCAAGATACGTTTTTTCGCCGGAGCCCATATACAATAAATACAAATTAAGGAGCCAGTGAGTCGATTGATTTTCGCAGCTCACGCGGCCGAAGGCAAAGCGGTTGACCGGCATTGCCAGACCGCTGTACAGTAAATTGCGCTCGGCAGCATTGAGTTTGGCCGCGGTCAGGGCAAACGCAATGTAGTGCGACAAGGTATTGAGCCCGTCGCCGCCGCCGTAGGGATTGAAACTTTCGTGAAAATTAAACGTCCCGTTGCTCTTGAGTTTGGCAAGATACCGGAACTCTCCGTAAAGATAGTGCTCTTTGAGCGTCGGATCATTAAAGTAAGGATTAAACGGCCGGTCGAGCACCCAAAGCAATCCCAGTGTCGATGCCGCGTCGTGTTCGCCGGGATGGCCGAGCAGCCACGGCGCGTGGCTCAAGGGGCCGTCATTGCCGAGGTAAAAGCCGCTGTAGGGGGCGGCGGCAAATTTGGCGGTGTCGAGCACTTTGCCGGACTGTTTGGCAGGACGCGTGGCGGCAGCCTTGGCAAGCGTTCTCAGGATCGGCATTTGCATCGGCCCCGGAAAGTTTTTGGCCGCCTCTAAATTCTGAAAAATCATTGTGTTGTCGCCGTCAAGCGCCCATTGGCCGCGACCGTCGATTTCGAGTTTGGCCAATCCCGGCTCCAATTCGGTCCACTTGACCCGGGCGTCGCCGCGGGTGACCGTCTTGGGGGCGGCGTTGGCCGCATAACGGACAAAATAGCACTCGGTTTCCGCCGAAGTTTTGGGCATCAGTGCTCGCGACACTTCAATCCCGGCGGCATCCAGACCGCTGACTTGATATTGATGAAGATAGCCGGGGGTCACTGTCATGCTGACCCGGCTCCCGGGCGCAAGCTCAAGTTGCCGTTGCCATGACCCGTCGGCCTGAGGCCGGACCATTTGAATTTGGCTCTGAATTCCCTGTGCGTCATTGACGGCAAATACCAGTGCCGGAGTTTGCCGCATTGCGTCGCCGACAGCGACGGCACGGCCGAATTTGCCGGCGATTTCGGCTTTAACAACTTTATCTCCGGCAGCGGGCAGGGTAAAAATCAATGACTCGGCATCATTGATTCCGGCAAATAAGAGCAACGGTACGGTGACTGCCGCCAGGGAAATGGTTTTGATCATAATATGCCGCCTTTGATTAAAAACGGTTTGACAATTTCGATCGTCGTCGGTAGCTCAATATGGTCGATCCGGCGAAAGAGCCGGTTGGCGGCGGCATTGATCATTGAAGTCATATTTAAATCAATGCTGGCCGGACGGAGCTCCGGCGGCAGCGAGTTGTCGCCGGAGTTGTTGCAACCGATCACAAAGCAGTCGCGGTTGGGCCGTTTGCCGTTAAGCAGCAAATAGTTGGTGGCGATCATCGCGGTTTGGTCGTTGGAGGCAAAAATGCCGGTGGCTTCAAAACGACTCGCCTCCCATTTTTGGAGCAGTGTCCAGACCGCACCAAAGAAATCGCTGCTGTCATCCAGATCGTGAAACGCTTTGGCGGCAACTCCGAGCTCTCCGGCACGCTTCAAAAAGGCGTCCTGCCGGAGGGCGGTTGCCGGTCCGCGCTTGAGGCTCAGATAAATCATTTGGCGACAATTTTGAGCTGACAGATAATCGGCGGCAATTTTGCCGACCAACTCGCTGTCGTAGGTAAATTGGTCAATCGCGGCAGCTTGTCCGGCGGGGCCGAGCAAAGATACCGCCGGGAGCTTGCGCAGCGCCTCGGGCAACTGTTGATCGCCGCCGACCACCACCAGTGCATCCACGCGGCGGGCGAGCATCACCGCCTGATGCTCATCGGCGGTGGAGAGGTCGAAAAGCACCAGCGCGCAGTGGCGTTTGCTCAGCGCTTCCTGCAAGCGGGTGGTTAACTGCATATAAATGGGAATATGATAAATAGAGCTGTCAAGTTTTTGCATCACCAGCGCGATGGTGCGCAATTTGCTGACAAAAGTTCCTTTGCGCGGTACCCGGTGGACGTGTCCTTCTTCGGCCAGCAGATTCAACGCCTTGTCGACGGTCATAAAATTGACATTGAGCTCTTTGGCCAGGAGCTGAACGCCGGGCAAGGCGCCGGTAAGTTCGCCGGACAAAATCCGGTTGCGCAACTCGGCGGCCACGGCGGGGTATACACTGTCACTTCGCAGATTTCGGGACATTTTTGATTCCTTATCGCTTATAGCTATCTTATGATAAGCTTTAATATAGCATGATAATTTTTGAAAACAAGTCCTGAAAAATATTTTTTTTGATTTTTTTTAATCCCGCAGAAAGCGGTTGGGGAAAAGGGATTTTTGGGTCTTTGAGCGTTTGAGAGCTTGACGGGTGGGCAACTGCGATTTATATTAATCTCAAAGGAGATAAAACGATGCGTAAAAATGGTTTAAGTTATTGCCTGATAATGGCTGCGGCAGTTTTTTTGATGTCGTTGGCAAGTGCGGAGCCATCGCCCGCGGGTGGTGTCATGATCGGGCTTAATGCCGCCCGGGCAATCAAAAAGCACAAAGAAAAAAATGAGCAGGCGCAGGCGCTGGAGGATAAAATTAATAAACTCCGGGAGCGCTACCCCCAAGAAGTGCAGGAGTTTCAGGCTTTGGAAAAAGTCGACCCCGAGGCAGCCGGCAAAAAACTGAAAACCATGCTTCGCCGCTATGAGGACGATACCGGGGTTGATCTGGAGCAACTTTATGATGTCAAACCATCCTCGGGTCCGGCCAGACGTTTGTTGCACCGTTTTCGCGGGGAGTCTTCAACCGTTTCTGATCAATAATTGCCGGCTCGCGGTCAGGAAACGGTTTCCCAAGGCCGGTCGCCGGCGGTGGCGGCGCTGATGATAATTTCCATCTACAACACCATATTTTGGGGTTGATTGCTCAAAAACTTATGCACATTGTCAACGGCGATGTCCAGCAACCGCCGCCGCGCCTCAAAGGTCGCCCGGGCAATGAGCGGGGACAATACTGCCCCTTTCTGACACTCTCTTAATTTAGCACACTTTTCAATGGGAGCAATATAAAAGTCACTTCAGCTCTACCAGTCTTCAAAAACCCGGTCATTTTGATCGGTTTTTTTTTCGCCTTGGCAAGCCATACCTCATTCAACTTGAATTGAGACGTTTTGGCTCTGCAAAAAGGATAGCCAGGCAACCCGCGATCAAAACCCATGAGCCGGTATCGTCTATCACAAAAACTCTCAGTCGCCTAATGTGATACAAAAAAAGGGTGGAAGACCGGTAATTTCCCGTCTTCCGCCGATCGCTGATTTTTTATTTACTTTGAAAGCATTTGCCAAGTCGCGATTTCGCCGGGGTGCAAGGTGAAATTTTCGTTGTTTTCCGCTTGCAGCTCCTCGGCAAGATTGCAGCGTCGGTAAAGATAGCGGTCATCTACAAATAATTGGCACGGCCGCTCAAAATCGGGGTTGTACACCCGGAGAATGGCGATGTCTTGCTCCTCCGCTTTTTTCCAGGCCGAAAAGACCGCATCGCCGGAGAGCTGCAATAACGAGCTTTCTCGCGGCAGCAACCGGCAATCGGACGGAAGCGGCCGGAAAAAGAGCTCGGTCAGCGCCGTATCCTGGACACAGGGGCGGCCGGAGGTGAATTTAAACGGATCGGCCGAGTCAAAGACGGTAACGGCGGGAGTTATGAATTTATGGAACTCATTTTCCAATCCGGCCAATGTCGCCGGGCCGGGGCGCAGCGCCGCGGTCAAGCAAATTTCGCCGATCAAATTGGCACCGGGGGCCTCCCACTCATAGGGTTCGGCCACGCCGGAGGTCTGCTGCGCAAAATCGGTATTGGTCACCCGCCCCACGCACCGGATCAACGTGAGTGCCACATAGCCGTCGGTCCGGGGCTCGTACTCATACAAACCATGATTAAAAATTGCCAGATCGCCGATTTTGACAATGCCGCTGTCGGGCATGCCGTGGCCGTCGACGGTGGCCGCGCGCTTCTCAAAACCGAAAGGTGCCGAGGCCTCTGGAACGGCAGCGGGATCGGTCCTCACAAACAACCGCAGCCGGTGCGCGGCGGCAGCGTTGCAAACTGAGATATCCATCGACAAGTGCCGGTCAAATTTCCCCAAGCGATAGCGTACGGTAAGTTGGTTTGCGACCGCTTCCGCAGTCGGTGCCTGACGATCAAAGTCGTAATCCTTTGGCAGCATAAAATCATAGCTTACCGCGACAGAATCGGCCTCAATAGTTACCTTAATTTGGCTGACATCCGCCAAATCGATCTCCGAATCCTGCCCGGCCGCGATAAAATTATAGGAGTGACCGCGGTCTGACTCGTTGCGAAATGAAACCAGATCGGGATAAATTTTGCCGGTCTCCCGGTCGGTCAAAGTAAGACGTCCCGCCGCGTCAACCGCAAAGGAAATGTAATCATTTGCCATCCGGCATTGCCTTTGCCGGGTCGGCCAATTTCCCGGCTGCGGGCGGATCGTATACACGCGGTACCCCATCGGCGGCAAATCGCATGCCGCAAACCGGATATCCACCTCGCAGCAATCGGTTTTACCGGGAAGATTGATCGCCGGATAATTGGAGAAGCCGCGTTTGGTTTGCGACAATACCTCATACTCGACCACACTGCCGTCCGGCGATACAAGTTCAAAATTGGTAATATTTTCCGCGAGCGGGAAATAGAGCTTGGCCGTCAGCTCCTCACGGGAGCGGCGGGGAAACAAGTTAAATACGCCAAGCAAATACTCTGCCGGCGCGAAGCCATTGCGGTCCAACCGCTCAAAAAATTTGCGGGTCAGACGCGACGTTAAGGCGTCGCAGACATCGCCGAGCCGCGCAAAACGGTTTAAAGCATCATCATTGACACGCTCGGTGGAGCAGCCGCAAATGGTGTCATGCGGGTGGTTTTGCAGCAAAAGCTTCCACGCATAGCGCAAAGAAGCGGTTTCGTAAAAACTCCAGTCGCCGGAGGCCAGCGCCAGCATGACACTCCACGGCTCCAGCTCGCGCTCCAAGTGCGCCTGCGCCGTGACATTGGCAACCTTGACCGGCACCCGGGCCGAGAGCGTACCTTGGAGCAAGACATTACAATTACCTTGGCGCATCTCCATCTCAACGGTTGACAGGCGATCGCCGGCTTCGCCGGCGACGCCGTCAATAAAGTCACGCAAGGTTGACTGCCTGAAACCGGGCAGATATTTCAGCACCTCCGGCAAATCCTCCTGTGCTTCCAAGTGGTCCACCCCATTCATCAGCAAGCGGTGTGAAGTCGAGGCCGTTTCGTCCTGTTGGGCGACGGCAAAAGCGGCGTAGTTGCGCGCTTTGTCGGGATCGGCGGGGAGCCGTTGCAAATTGTTGTACCAAGCGCTCAAATAGGAGGCGAGTACCCGCGAGCCGTCCGGGCTCTGCCAATAAAACTCGTTTTTGGCCCGGCCGTCATAACCGCGGCCAAAGATACAGCTGTCGATGCCGAAGCCGTTCAGTATTTGCGGCAATTGCCGGATCAGCCCAAACTGGTCCGGCGCATAGCCGACGGCGCCGCAGCGGCCGAATTCGCGGGCCAGCCGCCGCCCCAACAACAAATTGCGGACGGTGGCTTCGCCGCTGGTTAAAAAGAAATCGTTTTGCACGTACCACGGCCCGACCCGCAAATTGCCGCTTTGGATGTATTTGCATAATATGGAGCGCTTCTCCGGGCGGATTTCCAGATAATCCTCCAGACACACGGTCTGCGAGTCAAGCTCAAACACATAATCGGGGTACTTCTCAAAAATCTCCAGCAAATGATCCACGAGATCCGCCAGACGCAAGCGGAATCCCTCAAAGGGCTGATACCACTCACGGTCCCAGTGGGTATGGGAAACAATATGCAAATGCAAGGGCGCGGTACGATTCATCTTATTTATTTCGCTTTCGGGAATGGCGAAGCCATGATTTTTGCGGCCGGGATCCACATATCGCTGTAACTGCAGGAGTCATAGCTCGGCGGATTGATCCCGACATTGTCAACATTGTTATAAGGAGCACGGGGGTTATCCTTAAGGGGATGCAGCGCCCAGATCATCCAGCCGACATCCTCTTTGGCGCAGAGCGTCAGCATCCCGCCGATAAAGGTGCGGCAAACGGTTTCCCCTTTATTCCAATGAGTGGCGCCGAACTCGGTGCACAACACCGGAACATTGTATTTGTCGCGAAAGGCGGTGATGGATTTGGCCACATCCCACGGGTGATTGTCCTCAGGGTAATCGTGGAAAGCAAAGACGACATTGTTGTACGGTGCATCCACGGTGGCGGCGGTCGCCCCCCCAGGTTTTGTCCATTGCCCGCGCATGCGACCAGTCGCAGTTGCCGACAATGATGATATGGCGCTGATCAACCTTGCGGATCGCCTTTAAGCAGCGGGTGTACCACTCGCAAGTGAGCTCGGGGCTGATGTCATGCGGCTCATTGAGCAACTCATACCCGAGGACGGTCGGATCGTCTTTAAAGTACTCGGCGACTTTGACCCAACGCGCAATCCACTCATTGACCCCCTCTTCGCTCCAGCGGGCGGCCTGCTGCTTTTCGCGGGCCTTGGATTCATCGACGGCGGAGGTAAAATAACCGTGGTCATCGAGAATCACATAAAGATTGTTGCGCTTGGCCGCCTGGACCGCCGGGACAATAAAGTCGCGGATGTGCTCGTCGATATTCAGCGGCTCGGTATCGCGGTTGTTGAAAAAACGGGTGTAAAACGGCAAGCGCACGGTATTAAGATTGCGCTCCTTGCAATACTTCATGACTTGCTCGTCCTGCGCCGGGATAATGACATCGCGGGCGTAACCGATGCCGACCGGGACAAAGGGCTGCTCGCCGCCCGCCGCGTCCGGCGACGTGACAATTTGTTTGCCTTTGACCTTGAGCCAAATGTGCGAGTCGGCGACAAAGTAGCCAAAGACCGGCAGCTCCAAAGAGACATCAGCGGCATTTTTACCGCCGTTGACGGCGGCCGAGACGCTGTTCCAGTACCAGATATTGACCGGCGGGCGCGGCCACTTTAGCTCATAAACGCCCTTGTCATCGCTGCGGACGGTACGGGTGGCAATTTCGCCGCGTGAATTTTTAAGTGCAATCACCACTTCCGAATTCGGCTCGGCGGTGACGCCCCGCAACGAGAGCTCTTTTTGCACCTTGGTGATATCTCCCGTTTGCTCCAATGTGACTTTGGCGGGTTGCTCAATCGCCATTTTGCGGATCAATATCTCCGGCTGCTCCGGAAAAAACTCCAAAGAGAGCGACTCCAGCTGCCGGTCCGGCGCATGCGGGAGCCGCACGGCGACGGTTTGAAACTCGGCACTTCCTTTGATCTGGGTATCGGGAACTCCAAGCATGGTCTTGTCGGTCTTGCGCCAACGGGTGCGCAACGTAATATCCTGCGGGACTTTAAGCTCCAGCACCAAAGTGTCAAACGTGGCAAAATTGCTGTCCAACGCCGGATTAAAGCGCAGCATCCCACGCATAAATTGCTGAATCCCCGGCTTCTCCCGGGAAATTACGAGATGATCGTCTTGCGCTTTAAAGGTGCAACCGTCGCCGCCGGCAATGCTGATCTTGCCTTTTTCCGGCATCAGCGACGCCGCCGAGAGTGATAACATGCCCAACATTGCCAATCCCACTGATAACATTGATTTCATAAATCTGTAATTCCTTTTTTATTTTTACAAATGACCGAAGTTTTAATGTGCCTTAAAATACCAGTCGGCAACCGTGCCTCTGCCGTTTTGCATCTCGACTTGCGACCGCCACCCGGCATGACCGTCTGTCCACAGATAATTGCCGCCTTTGCTGTGCCGATTGGCGATACGCGACGGTGTCGCGGCATCCTGCCGGGCAATCGTCAGATAATTATCATTGTAACTGACAACATGGACCGTGCCGTCCGGCACATCGCCGAGAAGAGCGGTCATCGCCGGCTGGCGCTTGAAATAAGTGATCTTTTGAGCCCGGTCGCTGCCGGTGCCGGTCAAGGTGGGATTATAACTGAGCCAGCGATTCCAGCCAAGGCCGCTGTACAGTCCCGGAGACGAGGTTTGCCAGCCGATCTTGGCATCCGGCACTCCGGTCCAATTAGGGCAGCCGAAAACGCTCATCTGACCGAAGCCCTTGTTGTCCGTTGTCATATCGGCCCAGAGTTTTGACTGAAACCGACCGGAATAAGGTGCAAGCTGAAGTTTCCAGTAACCCGGGGTGCCGCCGCTCATCGTGGCGGTGGGCAACCAGCTGCTGTAATCGGCGGTATACATAAGCAACGCGGCCCCGAGTTGCTTATGATTGCCGAGACACCGAGTGGCGTTGGCTTTGCTCCGTGCCTGATTCAAGGCGGGAAGCAGCATCGAGGCCAAAATGGCGATGATCGCAATCACAACCAATAACTCGATCAAAGTAAATGTCATGCGGTGCCAAGATGGAGAGCGTTTCATCAGGATACTCCTTTATTTTTGGGTTTGATCAGTGACTGTTTCTTAAAACCAATTGATTGTCGAAAATATGACATTGCGCCTTGTCATGTTTTTCGGTTGACCAGATTAAATCGAGCGTTCGCCCGCACATTGCCTCAATGGGGTGCTCAAAGGTGGTTAACGGCACTGGCAGCCATTTGGAGTAACGCGAGCCACTGAAGCCGATGACCGCAATATCCTGCGGGATTTTTAATCCGGCTTGCAGCAAATGCCCCATGACTTGAGCCGCCAATAAATCGTTGCGGAGAAAGGCGGCTTTGACGCCGTGCTCCCGGTGGAGGCGGATGAGATTTTGTGCGATGACTTGGGGCAAATCCGCCGGATCGACTTCTTCCTCGGGGTAGATCCCGCTCACTTCCAGCGAAGCATGGCTGAATGTATCAAACAGCTGCTGGTTGCCCTTTAAGGGAATATTGGAGTCATAATACACATCGTTGATCGCCACTTTAGTATGACCGGCGCCGGCCAAAAGCTCGGCTGCCTGACGATAGGATTTCTCGCTGTCAAAGCCGACCAGCTCAACGTTGTGCTCCAAATATTTCGCCGTCAACTCCTGAAAAAAAAAGTCGTACTTGTAAATCACCACTTTTTCGAGCCGGCTGAAAAGCGGAAACAACAACTCGGCGTTGATAAACTCCTCCAGCGACGGATTGGCGTGGATCCAAATCAATTTACGCACCCCCTTGGAGATAAATTCGCGCACCCCCTGATGGAGCTGCGACGACTCCACTCCGTTGATCTCGGCAAAGCCGCAGCGCTGCCGGATGGCGGCGGTCAAAATCCCCAACGACGCGGTCATATACTCCAGCTCAAGATACTTGCCGCAGTAGAGGATGCCCACCATATCATCGGAGGTGCCGTTTTTGAGCTGAAGTGCCGACTTGGAGCGGACGTACCCGGCGCGGTCGAGGTACTCACGCACCCGTTTCTCCGTCGCCTGTGAGATGCGCAAATCCGAAGCACGGTTATTGAGCACGGCGGAAATCACCCGGCGACTCAAGTTCAACTCGTTCGCCATTTGCTCCATATTCAGGAAATTGCTCATACCAAGTACTCCGGATTTGCTTTCTTGTTTGCTTCACTCGTGAGAAGCTGTTATAATTATACCCTATTTTGATTCAAATGTCAAGCGCTTCCAAAAACTTTTTTGCATTTTTTTGAAACTGCCGCATTTTGACTTGTCAACTCACCCTTGTTTGACAAAATCAAGCAGCTCCGACAACTTGGCGGTGGCCAACCCGATGACATGATCGCCGCCGCCGTAATAAACATAAACCGTGTCACCCACCAAAAGATTGGCGCTGCTGAACACCACGTTGGGCACATCCCCGCGCAGCTCCCAGCGTTCGCGCGGCTCAAGGATAAAGGATTTGGGGCGGGCAATGATTTTGGAGGGATCGTCTTTGTCGAGCAGCATCACGCCCAGCCGGTAAACGTGATTAACATCGGCGCCGTGATAAAAAGCGAGCCAGCCCTCAGGGGTCTCAATCGGGACGCCATTCATGCCGATGTATTTCCCCTCCCAGGCAACTTCCGGGCGGGCGCCGCACAACTCTCTCATCTCCGACTCCGGCCAATCCTTGAGATCTTTGGAGAAAGCCAGCCAGATATTGGGGCGGCGGCGGTGAAACGAGCAAAAACGGCCGTTGAATTTGCGGGGAAAGAGCATGTGGTCTTTGTTGTCCTCCCCCTCAACCATCGGCCCAATGACCTCCCAGGTGAGCAAGTTGCTGCTTTTGGCAAACATGGGATAAATACTGCCGCAATAGTTGACCCCCTTGCCGCTGTAATAAGTGTTGCCGCAATAAGCCATGTAGTAAGTCCCGTCGATCAAGGTAACCCGCGGATCCTCGACGCCTTTGGCATCGTATTGGCACGAGGGTTTCAAAACCGGCTCGCGCAACCGGTTCCACGTGATTCCGTCGGTACTGACCGCATAGCCGATGCGGCTCACCCAGTCTTTGCCCTCGGCCCGGTAGTGCATGTGAAAGGTGCCATCCACATAAATCACCGAGGGGTTAAACACATTTTCACACTCCCACACACTCTCCGGCAAGGGCAGCATAATTGGCTCATGGGAATAACGCTTGAGTTCAAAATGATTGGCGGCACACATCATAACATCTCCTTATGGTTGATTGTCGAGTTTTTCATCTGACAATAATCTAAGGGATTTTATGATTGATTTCAAGCACTTTTTGCACCGATCATTAACGCCTGATGCAAAAAACATAACAAATGCGGCAATGTCTTATTTGTCAACCTTGGAGTTGGCTTTGCGAAAATCGGACGGGGTTTGCCGCAAGTGATCGCGAAATACCCGGGCGAGATGCTCGGCATGCTTCAACCCGGAGAGCGAGGCGATTTCATCCATGGTTTGATTGGTTTCGACCAGCAAACGCTTGGCTTCATTGATCCGGCATTTGAGAATCTCGCCGGCAATGGAGCGGTGCAAGTATTTTTGAAACAAATAAAACAAGCCGCGGCGGCTCAGCCCGACAGCGCGGGCGACGGTATCGGAGGTAATGTCTTGAGGATAATTTTTCCAGATAAACCGGAGGGCCTGAGCGGCTTTGGCGTTTTCGACGGCCAAAATGTCGCTGCTTGCGCGGATGACGATCTCTTTGGGCGGTATTTTGAGTGGTGTCAATGGCACCGGTTCCCCTGCCATCAAAGCCTGAAGCATTTTGGCCGCCTGAAACCCCAACAGCTCACGGTTGTTATCGATGCTGGAAAGTGGCATCACCCCCAACTCGCTGGTGATTAAATCATTATCGACGCCGACGGCGGCAAGCTGGTCAGGCAAAAGTATGCCCGCCTCCTCGCACGCCATCAAGAGCTCCTGAGAGTTGGCGTCGCACTGGGTCATGGCGGCAACCGGAAATTTCAGCTTGGACAATTGCTGTTTGAGCCAGCCGATGCGGTCCTCCCGGTTGGTATAATCGATGCCGGAGGCGGCAAGGTCAAAGGTGACAAGCTCAAAACCATGACGGTTGATCCGATTTTCAAAGCCGCGTTTGCGCTCAAGCTCGACCTCGGCATCACTCATCTGATAATAAATAAATCGTTCAAACCCCCGCTCCCAAAAATGTTTGGCGGCCAATTCGCCGATGGCGAAATTATCGTAAATCACCCGGTGCACCGCCAGCTCCCGGTGCTCATCGACCAAATCCACCACCGGAATTTCGGCCGCCCGGACAAACTCAAGCATAAAAAGTGGCGTCTGCGGGGTCAAAAGACAAATAATCCCGTCATATTTTTGCGGCGACAACCCTTGCGGCACGGCGGATATTTTGTCGATCCGCCAATGGTGCTCACGGGCAAAACGGGCAATACCGACATTGATCCAATAGTCATAATACCCCAGCGCCAGAGCGACATGCTTATACGCTTTGTGTTCAGAAAAAATCAAAATTTCCGGTTGCATCATTACCTTTTTTGCCGCAATTGTTATGATATCGCTTGCATTTCTTGATTATTATAGCACAACAAGGCAATTTTTGCAACCCGGGAATTTCGCTTGCTCTCAACATCGCCGGAGTATTACGGCTTGCGGTTATCGGGCTTGGGCGGCGGATTGGTCCGCAAGATCGTACACGCGGACATGATCCACAATAAACTCATCCGGCAACTTGACCCGGGCCTCGTAGTAGCCGAAAGAGTGCGCAAACTTCCCTTTGGTGCGCACGCAGCCGTCGATGATCTTGTCGCCTTCGCGTGAGGTTTGGATGATCAGATGCCCCTGACCGTCGAGTGACACCGCCTTTTTCATCCATCAGCCGTCGTGGCGCGGCCCGTCCGGCGGCGTCTCCCACTGCACCTTTGGAGCGCACCGCCGGTCGGCAGGATGCTATCGTTGTTTTTAAGAGCGGTGACGCCATTCACGCCGTCCGGCTGGCGTTGGCGGCCAAGGAGCTCTCCCCCGCCAAAACCGCACCGGCGTTTGCGGTTCCGGTCAATCAGTTGCTCTGGCAGGCCAATGCTTTTGATCCGTCACTTTTAAAGCCGCAAATCACGGCGACCCCGGGCGGGATTGATTTTAAGGTTGATTTCATCTCTCCGGGGCAGCGGATGTTTTGGCCGACCTTGAAAACCTTGCCATTGGCCGTCCAAACGCTTGATTGGTCGGGCTACGACGGCTTGCTGCTTGATTTGGAGGTCAAATCAACCCGGCCGGGGACATGGTTTATGGTCTCGCTGACCGAGCCCGCCGGGAGCCGCTATCACAGCAACCGGATTGTCATTGACCAGCCGGGCAAGACGCGGATGCTGCTTTTGTTTGCCGACTTTGTCTACTACGATTCGGTGCCCGACGAGCCTTTGTTTTCGCTTGATTTGGATAAAATCGCCCGCTTCGGGCTCGGGTTTCACACCTTGTCCGAGTTTCGTGACAATTTTCAGGAAAATTACACTGTGGAGTACGAGCTTACCGGCGCAACCTTGGTTAAATATTGAGAGATCAAAAATATGCAATTTGAGAAACAACCGATTTTTACCGCCCGGACCGGCGGCTACCATGTTTACCGGATCCCGTCGATCGCGGTGACCCGCAACGGCACGATATTGGCGACCGGCGAAGCCCGGCGGGGCGGCGGCGGGGATTATGACTCCAATGATATTGTAATAAGGCGAAGCCATGACGGCGGTCAAAGCTGGACCCCGATGACCGCCTTGATCAAAAGTCGCGATTACGGGCGCGGCGCGGTCAGCAACTTTGTGCCGATCGTCGATGGCTCGACCGACACGGTCCATGCGCTGTATTGCTACGATTACAATCGGACGTTTTATATTTGCAGTAATGACGAGGGCGTCAGTTGGAGCAAGCTGCGGGAAATTACGCCGACGATGGAGCAATTTCGCTCCGATTATCCGTGGGTGGTCGTGGCTGTCGGCCCGGGGCACGGTTTGCAGCTGGCCAACGGCCGGTTGATCGCCCCGGTCTGGCTCTCTGACGGTTCGGCGCATGACATGGGGCCCGGCCACCGTGGCCACCGCCCCTCGTGTGTGGGCTCTATTTACAGTGATGACAAGGGCGCGAGTTGGCAGCGCGGCGAGTTGGCGGCCAAGACCGAGGGGATGTTTCGCCATCCCAATGAGACCGCGCTGGTGGAGCTATCTGATGGTCGCGTGCTGTTTAACATCCGCTCCGAGAGCGATGCCCATCGCCGGATGATATGCATCAGCCGTGACGGCGGTCACTCGTGGTCGAAGCCGTATTTTGACCAGACTTTGCTGGAGCCGGTGTGCATGGCAAGTTTGCTGCGCCTGCCCGGCAATGAAATCATCTTTACCAATCCCGACAACCTTGAGCGTACCATGCAAAGCTGCTGGGGCGGAGTAATCCGCGAACCAAATTGCGACCGCAAACAATTGACCGTTCAACTGAGTTCCGACGACTGCCGGAGCTGGAGTTGCAAAAAAATCATCGAGCCGGGGCCCTCCGGCTACTCTGACTTGGCGGTTGACCGCGAGGGGCGGATTTGCTGTCTCTATGAGTGCGGTGTCATTAATGGCATGTTTGACGATAATTATTTGATGTTCTCCAAGTTTGACCGCCAATGGCTTACCGCTCCTTAGGCACCGGGCCGGTGCTCTCGCGGATGCGCAATTTGGAATTGATCCAGACGTCCTTGGATAAAACGCCGCCGCGCCAGACGGTTTCGAGCATATTGAGCGCCGTCTCCATATAAAGCGGGTAATCAATGGCGATGGTGGTGTGCCTCGGAAACATGTATTCTGCATTAAAGGTATCTCCGGCCACCAGCGAGAAATCCTCCGGCAGCCGTTTCCCGGCCAGTTTGAGTTGCCGGTCCACCTGGATCGCCGAGTCCAGGGTGATCAACGCGGTCACCGGGCGCGCAAGCTGCATCGCCACCGCGTCATGCAGCGGGATTTCATCGCGGTTCCACAACAACGGATAGGCTTGATTGAGCAACCCGTGGCGGGCCATGGCCGCCGTGAAATAATCAGCGTACAGCGATTTCGGGGTCGGACTCCAGCGCATAAAACCGATGCGGCGGTGACCGAGACCGACCAGATAATCCACGGCTTCGCCGATGACTTTTTCGGCATTGCTGTTGATCGAGTAGACATTGTCAAGGTGGTTGGCGCGGTCGTTGCAGCAAATCAACGGGATATTTTTTAAAATCGGAAATTTGCGGCTGATTTTCTCCGTCGAGTCGAGCGAGAGTACGCCGTTGACCTGCCACTCGTTGAGCAGCATAAAATCCTCCATCGCCACCACGATCAGCCGGTAGCCGCGCCGCCGCGCCGCCTGTCGCAACGCGTTAAACATCAGAATAAAATAGTGGTCGAGCTCCAATGCCTCCAAGGTCGGGGTCAGGACCCCGATCACCCGTTCGCGCGAGCGCGGCAAAGCGTACCCGAGCTGATTGACCGCCTCTTTGACGGCGCGGCGCGCATCGTCGGAGACGCGGGCGCGGCAATTGATCGCCCGGGACGCGGTCCCGATCGAAACATTTGCCCGGTCGGCAACTTCCTGTAACGTGGGTTTTTTCATTTTGTTGCTTCGTTGATTATTTAAGCTTGTATGCTCGAAAATATCGTCCTGTTTTAAATTTACACCAAATTTACACTTTTTCAACTTCCTTTTACTCAAATTGCGGCAAAATAAATTGTAATGCATCAAGATTTACGGTATAATTTAGAGCAGAAAATAAAATCATTGCAACGATAAAAATAAGGAGATGAATTATGCCCAATAAAAAAATATTTACCCTGATCGAGCTCCTGGTCGTGATTGCGATCATCGCCATTTTGGCCAGTATGCTGTTACCCGCCTTAAATAAAGCCCGCAGCCGTGCCCGCGGCATTGAGTGTGTCAACCGCCTCAAACAAGTCGGCAATATGATCAACTTTTACTGTGACGACAACAATGATTTCATCCCGCGCATCGACGGGACGATGATCCTCTCCACCGGCGCCGTCAAGCAGGGCTCATGGGGATCATATTTGTACAACGGCCATTATGCAGGGGGCGTCGGCATCAGCATTTATGATCAGGCGGCGTATTCCAATTTGTTTTGCCCAATGTTGCCGCGCACCAGTAGTGCCGCCGGGGATTTTCCCTATGAAACCTACGGTTTAAACTCATGGCTCGCCGGAGCGCCGGTGAGCGGCGTCTGGCCGACGGTCAAACGTTCGCGGGCCTGCCTCAAGGTGCCGTCACAGGGCTGGGTGATCAAAAACAATCCCGCCAAAACCTTATTGGCGGGCGACAGCGTCAATGCGACCAGCAAAAAACAGAGCGTTTATTTAAATTACTGGTCGGCGGGTCAGGTGCATATGCGTCACATGGATCAATCCAACGCGGTGATGCTTGACAGCAGCGTCAAGAGTTACAACATCGGGCAACTCAAGCAGGAGCATGCCGGGGATGCTTATGTCACTGACAACTTTGTCCCGATGACGCTTTAGCGGTTGAGGATATGACCATGATGAAAGTTTTTTTGACAGTGTTTGCGACGGCGGCCGCGCTGATGTTGACTGCCGGGAATGTGCTCAATCCGGTGATGCGCCTCAATGACGCCGCCCGGCTCGATATCTATAACCGCGAGAGCGGCATCACCGGTCTGTTTGAGGCGGATAAATTTACCAAAAATGACGACTGGGTCAAGCTGGATTTTTGCGATGTTTCGGACAATGCGGCCAACACGGTCGCCGCCGATTCTTTGACGCGCTCCGGGAGTTTCAAAGACGCCAAAACCAATGTCCTCAGCCGCTACACCATGACCGCTGTCCCGGCCGGGATGGATGCCGTCACGCTTAAAATTACCGTCACCCCGGAGAATCCGGAGGCGCTCAAGGAAATTTTTTGGTCGCTCCGGCTCAACTATCCGTTGCTTGGCCGGGAGATTAAATTCCGGCTCAACGACGACAAACAAAAAACTTATTACGATCAAAAAACCATTGCCGTCGGACAAAACGGCGGCTGGGTGTGGAGCAGCCCGGCGGGGCACACGGCGGAGAGTATCGACATTCCGCTCCGTTTCGGCACGTTGCGGCTCGATGGATTTAAATCTCCCGTGATGATTTGCAAATATGGCGAAAGAGTCGGCAACCTCCGGTTGGTGCTGCCGGTAATTGACGGCAAAGTCGCCGCTGAAATCACGGCGCGCTTTATCCCGTATCAGATTACTCCTCTCAATCTCGCCGCCGCTAATGTGGGCTTTGCGGACGCTGTCGCCAATGACGGCAAGGGCGGCTGGACCGATCAGGGGCCGGACAACGATTTTGCGATGATGCCTTTGGGGGCGCAAATGTTTGGCAATGTCAAATTTACGGTCATCGATCCGGCGCAAAACAACGGCAAAAGCGTGCTGGCTTTCCGCAACCCGGCGCGGCCGGATTATCTCGCCGCCGCCGAATTGACCGCGGACGGTCAGACTTACGCATGGTTGTATTTGTTTCACGCGGCGGCGTGGTGCAACCGCAAAGCGGTCGGGACCATCGAGGTCATTTATGTTGACAACACCAAATCCCTCTTTGAGGTGACCGACCGCCGCGACGTCGGCAACTGGTGGGAGCCCGCCGGGGCGGTCAACGCCGCCGTGGTCTATCAGGGCAAAAATCCGAGCTCGGTCATCGGCATGTATCTGAGCCGCTTTGCGTTGGCGCGCAAGGGCGTCAAGTCGGTCAAACTGGTGAGTGCTGACAATTCGGTGTGGCTGGTCGCCGGGGCATCTTTGGTGCGCGAGTCAAACATCCCGTTTCCGGCGCTCGAGGATGTCCAGGAAAGACCCTATACGCTCAATGCTGCCGATTACCGCGAATTCACTTTTGACAAAAATCCGGTCAAGGGGAGCGCCTTGGATTTCTCGTGGCTCTTGGACGCGCCCGCCGGGAAATACGGTCCGGTGGTCATCAAAGGCGAAAACTTTGAGTTTGCGTTGCGCCCCGGCAGACCGGTGCGGTTTTTGGGCGTCAGTATCTGTGAGGAGATGAATTTTTTGGAACATGCCGACAGTCAAATTTTGGCCGACCGCATTGCCGCTTGCGGGTACAATGCGGTGCGCTTTCACCACTTTGACGGCTTTTTGGTCAAGCCGGAGGCGACGACGCCGGAGCTTGAGTCGGGGATGCTGGACAAATTGCATTACCTTTTTGCAGCGTTGAAAAAACGCGGGATTTATCTCACGCTTGACCTCTATACCATGCGCAACAACGGCTTTTCGCAAAAATACAAAGGCATGTTTGACGTCAAAAGCCGGATGATGTTTGATCCAGAAATGCGGCAAAATGTGCTCGATTTTGCCCGCAATCTGCTGCTTGCGGTCAATCCTTATACCGGGCTCTCAATGGCTGATGACCCGGCGCTCATCTCCGTCGGCATCATTAACGAGGACCCGCTTTTTACCCACCACGAGGAGTACAAATACCCCAACCGTGACCCCTTGCAGCAGGCCAATATGACAAGCGCCTATCGTGCGTGGTGTGAGCGTAATCACCTCGAGTATCAGGAGCTCCCGAGTGACAACGAGTGGATGCGCTTTATGCTCGACCACCAGCGCGATGTCTTTATGGAGATGAAAAACGCACTGCGCCAAATGGGCGTCAAACAGCCCTTGTCGGATCTCTCCTGTACCTCGCTGTACGCGACGGCATTGCCGCGGAGCGAGTACGATTATGTCGATAATCACAGCTACTTTGACCATCCGGAGTTTCCCGGCGTCATGTTTCAGCCGCCTTATTTGAGTCATAACAAGAGCGTGATTGCCGCCAAATTTCCGGTGCCGCTGCAGGCGGGCTCGGTGCGGCTTTTCGGCAAACCGTTTATGTTGACCGAGTTCAACTTTTGCGTGCCTAACGATAAGCGCTCGGAGGCGGGGCCGGTCATTGGCGCGATGGCCGCAATGCAAAACTGGAGCGGGATTTTCCGCTTTGATTTTGGCTCGTATCAGCGGAGCTGGAAGATTGATCCGGTGGGCAACGGCGGCCAGCTCGGGGTTTTCAACGCCGCCAATGATCCGGTGATGCAACTCACTGAGCGCATTACCGCCTTGTTTTATCTGCGGGGCGACGTGGCCGTGCTCCCCGAGTCGCGGGTGCTTACGGTGACTCCGGCGGTATGGCAGCTTCCCGCCGCCGCCGGTTATGCCAACTGGGCCAAGCGCCGGAGCTCGGAGGTGCCGGAGAATTTTACCAAACTCGGGCTTCTTTACCGTACCGGGATGGCCGTCACCGGCAATGTCCCTGCCAACGGGATGCCGGTTGAAAACGCGCTCAAGGGGGAACCTTTGGTCGATCTTTCCCGGCCGGTGAAGTCGCCGACCGGAGAATTCATTGCCGATTGCGAGGCCGGGACCTTAAAAGTGATCACGCCGCGCAGCGAAGCCTTGGTCATCCCGGCCGGCCGGCCGCTCGCGGGCAAACGCCTCAAAGTTTCTTCCAATGCGGTCTTTGCAACGGTGTTTGCGGGGGCGCTCGACGACGCCGAGTTGTCCGCCTCCGGCCGGGTGCTGATATTGCACTTGACCGATGTCAAAGCCTCCGGTCAGCGCCTCGCACTTTTGGGGAGCCAAATGATGATGTACAATCTTGGCAAACCGTCGCTTTATCTGATGCGCCGGGGCGCATCGGTCATTGAGCTTGCCAGTCAAGCCGCCGGCACGGCGACGCTGCGGGCGTTGGATATCAACGGCCGGGATTTGGGCCCGGTCGAGTTTGTCCGGTGCGACGGCAATATCGTTTTTACTGCCGACCCCGGCGCGACCGGCGCATTTGCCTACGAGCTCCGGGTCAAGTGAGGAAGCGACCGGTTATTTGACCAGCTCGCCGTCGATAAAGACGGCTCCGGCGTACCAGTTGCGCTCCTGATATTTGGCCGGGTTTTTTTCCATGTCCGGGCGGTTGCGCTCAAATAAAATATTCATTTTGTCGAGTTCGTCCGGCAAGACTTTGACGGTCGCGGTGTGGACGACGGCCGGGTCGAGATTGTTGCCGATGACCAGCAAACTCAAGCGGCTGTAGGTGCAATAGCCGTCAAAGCGGTTGACCTTAAAGGGCTTGCCGTCGAGCGTAATTTCGAGTTTGCCGCCGTCGGGGGTCAAAAAGTCATAAATTTTGGCGCTTTTGCCCTTAAATTGGAACGTAAGGGCGGCATCGGTCTCCCCTTTCCACAAACCGTCGATGCGGGAGGCAAACGAGCGCGGCCAGCCTTGATCCAGAGGCAGTTTGGTCCATTTGCCGGTCATGGTTGTTTGATCCAAATCAAGCATGACGACATTTTGATAATTGCCGGCATTCATCGCTGCCGGGATGCCGTGGGGGCCGGGCAATGCTTTCACTGCCTTGATTTGCGGCAATGCGCGCGCCAGCGCCTCCATGTACAACACATGGCCGGTGTCCGGATAGGGGTGGACGCCATCGCCCGAAAACGGGATTTTGCCTTCGGCGTTGACTTTGGCCTGCGAGTTGGCGTTTAACGAGTCGCCGCTCACCGCTTTCATCCCCTCGCCGGAGGCATTGATCAAAAGTTTGCCCTCTTTCTCCAGCCGGGCGACTTCAAGGCCCATGTGCACCGAGGGGACGCCGTAGGTATCGGCCACCGTCTCCATCACCGCCGCCGAGCGGTTGTATTTGCCCGCTTGCAGATCCGGCAGCAGTCCTTTGGTCAGGGTGTAGACAAAAATAATGTCGGTCTCGGGGTTGGCTCGCCAGGTTTTGCGGACGATGCCCTCCATGGATTTGACGATCTCCTCCGGCTTGGCACCGGCGTCGTTGACGGCAAACTCGACAAATAACAAATCGGGCTTGAAACGCAACACATCGTGCTCAATGCGCGAAACCCCCAAATCGGAGCCGGTGCCGCCGATGGCCGCATTGATTTCCTCAAATTTGGCATTGGGAAAGGTCTTTTTGAAATAATCCAAACTTTGCACCCGGTAGCCGGGCTGGGCGGTGATGCTGCCGCCGAGGTAAGCGACTTTGACGGTGTCGCCGCGTTCGGCCTTGGCAAAAAAGTTGGGCAAACCGCCGCGGGCGCTAAATTCGACCAACGGCCGGTCGGCAATCTCCAGTGCCGTCACTCCCGGCATGAGTCCGGCCAATACTGCGAACAAGGCAAACAGTTTCAACAATGACATTTGATTCCTCACGGTTTGGTTTGGTTTGATTTGGTTTGATCGGCGGTCAGCGTCGCTTTCAACGTTTGCATCTCCGGCTGCAAGTCTGGATAAAGCGTGGGGTTATATTGTTTGATCGCTTGCTGCAAATTTTTGTCGGCTTCAGCCGGGTTGCCTGCTCTTTGGTAATATTGAGCCAGCAAAAAGTAGGATTGATAAGTGTGCTCAAAGTGGTCAAAGTAGTGAAATACAAACTTTTGGTACTCGTCACTTTTGACCTGCGTCCGGTCGGGGCAAAGGGTGAGAGCCAGCGCGTAGTTGAATACTTTTTCCGGGTCCTGCGCGTATTTGACCGCCTGCATGCGGTAAATTTCAAAGCTCTTTCGGTACTCTTTTTGCCCGTAATAGGCTCCGGCCTGATTTTGCATTGCCGCCTGATTGAGGGGCGAAATCGCCAGCGCCTGATTGGTCAAGGTCATCGCTCCGTCATAATTTTGCTCGCGCAAGCGGATGGCGCCAAGCATATTATAGCACTTGAGCTGCATGGTTTCACTCTTGTGAAACCAGCGTTGGGACAACTTGAGCGCGGTCTCAAAATCGGCCGCCGCCTCCGGATATTTCTGCAAATGATAATAGCACAACCCGCGGTTGTAGTACCCTCTCGCGTACTCGGGGTCGAGTTTGGCGGCCTGATTGAGGTCCGGGAGACCCGTTTCGGGTTGTTTTTTGACGCAGTAAGCCACACCGCGGTAGTAATAATACCGCGGGTCGTCGGGGGTGTCCTCGATTTGCGCCGTGCAATAATGGATCATCCGGTCCTGATCCTTGAATTCAGGAACTTCGTCATAATCAAAACTTTGGCATCCGGCCGCCAAGGCCAGGAGACCGGCGGAGGCGACCGCCAAAGACAGGATCCCATGGGGTAATTTCATGGCTGATTTCCTTGATTGGCGGGGGCGTCGTCGATCGCTTTTTTGAGCTCGACGAGATACTTTTGATATTCATTTTTGGCGGCCAGATCGGGACGGAGGCGGAGAATTTGATCGATCTGATGCTGATTGAGGACAATGCTGTCAAGCACCATCGTTTGCAGCAAGGGGTAGTCGCCGTCCTTGATGAGCGGCAAAAGCGTGATGAAGTTTTGATAATTTTGCAGCAACAAGGCGGAAATCAGAAACTTGTCGCGGCCGCTCAGCATGGAGGCGGTGCACTCCGGCGTGATGGCCGCCAAGGCGCTTTGGGCGTCTTTGAGTCCGGCGGCAGGATATTGTTGCAACAATTTTCCGGTTAAGACTTTGTCGTTGCCGGATGCGAATTTGTCCAAATACAATACGGTGTGGATCATCACCCGGTTGTCGGCCGGCAAAAGCGCGGGATTGGCGGCGATAAATTGCAGATATTGCCGGTTATAGTAATCAAAAATTTTGCCTTGCGCCTGCAGCTTGGGGTCGCTGTCGCCGTCGGTGTAGCAGTGCAAAATCCGGAAGCTCGTGTGCGGCAGCAATGGTGTCAGATACTTGACGCGCTCGACATTACCCGCCTTGAGGGCATCGTTGATTTTGAGGTATAACGTGTTTTCGGCATATAAAATGTCAAAGCAACTTTGCAAGAAATCCTCCGCGCCGGAAAGCAGTGAGGCGGCAAAGATGACGAGTAAAATGATTGATTTTTTCATGAAAATCGAAGGCTTTATGGATTGGGTTATGGACTTGATAATCTGTAATTTACTATACTTGGCCAAGTGGCAAAATGCAAACCCGGACGGGAGTGATTTTGAAAAAATCTCCGGTCAGGCGATCGCCGCTGCGAGTTTTGCCGCCGCGAGCGCGTCCGCCGGGACGGAGGCAAAGGCGAAGCGGCCCGACTCGATTTGACTTACAAAGGTGTCAAGCTCGTTGACCGCGCCGTCGCGCCAAGCCTGGGTGTCGGTTAAGGTATACTCCAAAGCCTTGACGATTTTACCGTTTTGGTAAATCTTGCAGTGCCGGAAGTAATCGACCTCGACCACAAAATCGGGGCCGTAAACGACATACTCCTCGGCCTGATCGCCGGACATGGGATCAATCAGGAGCTCGGCCCGGAGTCCCTTCTGGTAATCGACATCCAGCCGCCGCAAGCTCCCGGTTTTGCTGCAATGGTGTCCCGTCGGCACATCTCCGGCCAAAAAATTGGCGGCGTCGATCAAATGGACGGCGGTTTCGGCGGCAAAAATGGGCTCGCTGCGGCTTACCCGCAGCATTTTGGCCTGAATCAGCCGGATCGGGCGGTCACACAAAAAATCCTTGGCCATTTGCAGCGCGGGCGAGTAGCGGCGGTTAAAAGAGATCATCACCCGGGCCTGATGTGCCTCGGCAATTTGGCACAAGTGCGCCGCCTCGGCCGCGTCTTTGCCAAAGGGTTTCTCCATTAATAAAGGGAGCTTGGCCGGCAGCAATTCGACAAAGAGTTTGCCGGTGACGCTGCTCGGGGTGACCGCGACGACCGCGTCCGGGTGCTCGTGCTGCAAGAGCTCGGCGACGCTCCCGTAGGCCGCATCCAAATGAAAGCGCGCGGCGTAATTTTGAGCGGCGGCAAGATTGAGGTCGGCCACGGTGACCCGGCCGAGCTTGGAGCGCAGCGCCTCGACGGCGCGCGCATGGTGGTCCGCGGAGTGGTTGCCCGCGCCGATGATTGCAATGTTGAGCATAATGAGTCCTCGGTGGTATGGATGAAATGATTGTTTTCTATGTTTAAAATAATCGCTTTTTAAAAAAAATCAAATATTTTTTAAAAATAATATTGCTTTTTTATTTTTATGTAGTATAATTAAATATATAATCAATATACTTAATCGATTAACTAAACGCATAGGAGCAGCGATGGCAGCACGGGTCAAGATGACGGATATTGCGGAAGCGGCCGGGGTTTCAGCGGTGACGGTGTCGTATGCTTTGCGCGATAACGTCGGCGGCGTCAGCGCCGAAAAGCGTGCGGAGATCCGCCGTCTGGCCGAGGAGATGGGCTATACCGCCAACCCGGCGGCGCGGATTCTCAAGAGCAAGCACAATCCCGACATCGGCATGCTGGTGATGGCGCGCGATTATCAGCTTGACTTTTTGGAAATCATGGCCGAAGCGGCGTCGCTGTGCGAAAAAGCCAACCTCCGTTTTCACATCGAGAGCTGCGACCCGCAGAACAACGATCATTTGCCTCCACTCCTTTACAACGGCATGGCCGGGGGCGTGATTTTGGTCGGGTTTCCGACGCCGCGCATCAGCGAATATTTGCGGCAGTCGCCGCTCCCCGTCGTGCAAGTTTTTGAAGACGGGCCCCACTCGGTCAAGTTTGACATCGCCTCCGGCGTCGCCGAGTCGGTCCAATATCTGGTGGCGCAGCGCCACCGCCGCATCGGCTACATCGATAGCGCCAATCAGCAGTATCACATCAACCGCGACGCATGGCGCGGTTTTGCGGGCGCGGTGAAAGAATTCAACTGCGATTTTGACGAGTCACTCCATTATGTGATTGACGACCGCAAAGATTTTCGGCAGAGTGTTGAGGAGGCGGTCCGGCAACTTGTATTGGACAATCCCAATCCCCCGAGCGCCATTCTCTCTCCGTGGGATAATTTCACCCGCGCCGTGATCACTTGCTTGTTTGCCCATAATTACAAGGTGCCGCAGGACATCAGTATTTGCGGCCGTTTCATGACTTCGCGCTGCGCCGATATGAGTTACCCGCCGGTGTCGACACTGGAGTGCAACCATACCGTCATGGCGCAACGTGTCTTTGCCACCTTGCGCAATGTAATGCAAAATCAAAGCCTCTCGGACGCCCCCACGTTACTGCGTCCGACGCTGGTCATCCGGGAAACCATTGGACGAAATTCCAAATAAACCAAAATAAGGAAACGCATGATGAAACAACCGATTTCCCCCGCCGCCGGGACCAATGCCGCCAAAGTATTTACCTTGATTGAGCTCTTGGTGGTGATTGCGATCATCGCTATTTTGGCCTCGATGCTTTTGCCCGCTTTGAATCAGGCGCGCGAGCGGGCCAAGACGATCCGCTGCAACTCCAACTTAAAGCAATTGGGGACGTATTTAAACTTGTACATCAACGATGCCAAAGAGGTCCCCGACACCCGCTATGCCAATGCTTACAACTGGTATGACCACCGCAACCCCTTTGCCGGGGATTATCTCAAGGTCAAAAAGATCAACTCTCCCACCAGTGAGCAAAATGCCGGGAGCATCCTGGATTGCCCGACCGCTGTCCCGGTGGCGGGCGGTGTCGGCACCGACTATGCTTATAACTCCAATATGAAGTCGCCCGTGGATACCATCTGCTTTGGCTCGGTAAAGCGGGTGCGCCGTCCAAGCTCAATGGTTGTATTTGCCGATAATATGCTGGAGGCGTATAATCCGTCGCAGTTGGACGGTTGGTACAATGACCCGTGGGGAACGGTGATTACCGCCACCCGTTTTTCGCGGATTATCGGCTACCGGCATAATGACAGCGCCAATTTTGTGGCCCTTGACGGGCATACCGACTCGTTTCGCAGTTCGCCGCCGGCGGATCTTTTCGGCAAAACCGGAGCCCCCAAATACTCCACCAGAAATCTGTAAATCATGTTAAAGAAAACTTTTATAACCTTGGCAATCGCCGGTGTCGTCTGGGTGCTGGCGGCGAGTGAAAATGTGAAAAACACCCCGTTAAGGATCATGCCCGTCAGCGCGGCGGAAACGATCATTGTTCCTTTTATGCACCACGCCGACGAGCTTGGCGAATGGTCCATTACCGGCGATGAAGTCAAGATCAATTTTAAGGACGATGCCAAAATCAATTTTAAAAACCGGCTCGTGATGACCCGCGAGACCAAGTTTGACGCCGCAAATTTCGACGACTTGGTGTTTTCTTTGTTTTTGCCCAAAAATGCGGCTTTGGCGATCAAGGTTGACACCGATCAGGGCGAGCTCAAATTTGACACCGTCATCGCTGACGACACCTTAAAGGTCACCGAGTTCACTGTCCCGTTAAACGGAGCCAAAGTGATCAACCGCATCAATATCGAGGTCACCGGCGCGGGCAATTGCCAGATTTCGCCGCGTTGGGTGATCGCCGCCAACCGCAAAGAATTGGCCAATCTCGACCAATTTTACCGCGACTTGGGCAAAATGGACTGGCGTGACAAACTTAATTTGGATGCCGCGCCCAAGTTTACTCCGGCCTGGGGGCTGTACGGCTCCGCCGCTGATGTGGAGCGCGTCCGCCAACAGCTTTTGAGCGACCCCAAAATCAAGGCCGATCTGGAGCGCGAAGCCGCGCGCATCAAGGCGCTGCCGTCGCCCGAGACGCGCATCCGCCCCTACAATACAGAGATCCGGCGCTTTGTCCGCGACCGCGATCTGGCGTTGGGCGGCCAGCATGTCGGCGAGGCCGCGTGGTATGGGATTTTGCTCAAGGACCCCGAGCTTATGAAAATCGCCGCCAAAGGGGCGATTGCTCTGGCGATGACCCCCCACTGGGGCGCGGGGATGTACTCCTCGCTGCCGGGGACGACTGTTGAGCACCGCTGCTTTGACGAGGTGGAGATTGTCGAGCAGCTGGTGATGATCCTTGACTTGTGCAACGATCTCTTTACCGACAACGGCAAAGAGCTGATTTTGCGCGCCTTGTGCGAAAAAGGTTTGAGCGCCATCAATTACACTTGTTGGAAGTGGGATTACATTTATGCCTGCAACCAGATGGGCCACTTTTCCGGCGGCCGCGTCGCCGCTTACCTCGCCCTTGAAAAATCGGGGTGGAAACATGTCGCACCTTATACCGATCAGGCGATTGCCGATCTGAATCAAAGCATGGAGCTGCTTTTACTTGCTGACGGCGGGTACAAGGAGGGGGCGCATTATTTTCAATTTACCTTCCGCAGCGCCTTGCCCGCCTATTTCCTCTACGCGAGAGCCCGGGGCAAGAATCCGGCTGACGTTTTGCCCGAAGTTTTGAAAAAATCGGGTCGCTTTGCCGAAATGATCCTCTCGACCGACGATACCCAAGGGACGCTTCCTTTGAATGACGGCCGCAGCTACATCCACCCCGCGGCGGCGATGCTGTTTGCGGCGGTGATGCCCGACAGTCCCTTTGCCCGCTTAGCCAACCGCTTTGAGCAAGTTTACGGGATGCCGCCGGTGAAAGAATACTGGTGCTATCTCGCCGGTCAAGCCGGGACCAAGCGCCCGGAGGTTGCCTTGACGCCGTTTCTTTTGATCGACTCGATCGCCTCGGCAACGTCGACCCGCAAAAACGGCGACGGTTGGACCAAAATCATGATTTCGGGCGATATTTTGCCCGCCGCGCACCGGCACATGGATGCGGGGACCTTTATTTGGGAGTCGCGCGGCGAAACCTTGCTGATGGACTCGGGCATCTGCGACTATGCTTACCCCGCCGCCGCTGTTTTGCAGGGGCCGACCCGCCACAATGTGATGGCACCGGTGACCAAAGAGGGCAACGTGGCCAATCAATCGTTGAGCAAAACCCCCTTAAAACTCATTGCCTCGGGCGACGAAAAAAATTTGCGGGCCCAAATCGACCTCGCGCCCGCCTGGCCCGACTTGTTTGCTGCGCGTTCACGCGAGTGGATTTCCGCCGATCCTGACCATCTGACCGTCACCGATACATGGCAGTTGACCGGCAAAGCGGACAAGGCGGTGTCGTTTTTGCTCTCGCCGTATCCGTTTAATGTTGACGGCCGCAATGTCACCGTGGAGGGCAAAAAGAATAAAATGACCTTCTCTGTGCCCGACGGCTGGACGCTTAAAACCGAAAAATTGGAGCGCCCCAAAATGCCCGACCAATATCGGTTGACGATGGAAACCGCTCAAAAAGAAGGCAGCGTGACCTTAAACTTTGCCGTCGCTCCTCGGTGACCGCCGGAATTCCAAGTTATTATTGACCAAACCGCCGCTCCGGATCAAAATGGAGCGGCGGTTATTTTTTTGCGCTGAATTCAATAAAAAATTCTGTTTTTTTTACAATTGCTCTTGACAATGGATACTTTGTATGGTATAATGTATGGTATCGTGATTTAACAATACAGGATAAAGCAATTGCAACGTTTGAAAAGAAATAATAAGACCGGTGACATCCGGGTCGGGCTGCAAATCCGCAACGCGATTTTTAATCTGATTTTTCACCATCCCGGTGTTTCGGTTAAGATCCCCACCTCGGTGGAGCTGGCCGAGCAATTCGACGTCGCCCGCTGCACGGTCACCGATGAGCTCAAATTATTGGTGGATGAGGGATTTTTGATCGGTAGACGGGGGATTGG
Organism: uncultured Victivallaceae bacterium; assembly: GCA_964609825.1. Classification (GTDB taxonomy): domain Bacteria; phylum Verrucomicrobiota; class Lentisphaeria; order Victivallales; family Victivallaceae; genus CAZSSH01. The sequence goes on from CAZSSH010000009.1 coordinate 281,333, forward strand.
CACTTTTACCAACCCGTCGAAGATCGATTGCTTTGAAAATATGCCGGGCAACCGGATCATCGGGATTATCACCGGGGACAGCCGCCGGCTGTTTTTTGACTATACCATGTGGGGGATATTTTCGGCGGTGGGCTCCGAGTTGATCCCGGACATCGGCCACCCGCGCCCGATTATTTTTAACGAGCGCGATCCCAAATTGATCGTCCAGGAGCTTAATCTGCTTCAGCTCGACGGCCTTGTCTGGATCATGCCGCCTGCGGAAATGCTGCCGGTGCTGCATGCTTTGCGCGATCAAAAAATGCCGTTGGCGGTCATTTATACCGAGGATATGACACTGCCAGGCGTCGAGGCGGATTATCATGGTATGGGTTATGAGGTCGGCGCACAGCTGTTGGCTGGAGGACGCAAAAAAGCGGTCTGGTGCGCTTTTGATCCGTGGAACGAGGCGGCGCGGCAAGGCGCGATAGCGGCCGGATTTCCCGAAGCCGACATCAAAACATGGACTTCTCCGTATCAATTCGTCAACGAATTTCCGCAATTTTTAGCAGGGGGCGGTCAATTGGATGCGATTTACGCCCATTCGGAGTTTGTGTATTTTATCAGGGAAGAGTTAATCAAACACGGGCGTGATCCGTATCGCGACGTGACTGTCGTTGCCGATTACGGCAGTGTCCGCAAGATGCCCGATTTTAAAGGAATCGTCCGTTATAATCCGATCGCCGAAATCGGCGCCATTCTGGCCGGACAGCTCGCCCGCCAGTTTGCCGGAGAAACCGTTGCCGAACGCTGCAAAGCCCGCTTCCGGGTCGAGCGCTGGAAATAGTGGTATTTTAAACAAAGAGGAACGATGATGAAAAGACTGTTTACACTGATTGAATTACTGGTGGTAATTGCAATTATCGCCATTTTGGCCTCCATGCTGCTGCCCGCTTTGAATCAGGCCCGCGACCGGGCCAAGTCGCTCTCGTGTCTCAACAACTTAAAGCAAATCGGCACCGGGCACAGTCTCTACTCCGGCGACAATAACGATTACTCGGTCAAACTCTACGACGGCGCCAATTTTGCCGTCGGGGTCAAATGGAATCCGCGCGAAAGCGTCCAGCCGTATAACTCCATCGCCCCCTATATCCCGTTGGCGACCCGCTTTTTTTGTCCGTCGCTGGTGTTGACCCGCAATGACTTGGGAGTGTATTCGGCCGGGGTGACCGGAGCTGATTTCAACACTTACTCCTGCTACACTTTGCCGCGCACCGCCGGCGGGATGGCCGGGCGGCAAAAACGCACTGCCATTCGCAAGCCCTCGCGGATGGTCCACTCCGGCGATTACTGCGCCAAACGCGATGGCTCCTGTCAGTGGTGGGATTGCCGTCCGAGTGCGGATGACAGCGGCACTCCGGCGTTGCTTCAGGTATGGTTTCGCCACCCCGGAGACGCTATCAATGTCCAATATTTTGACGGGCATGTCGGCACGGTGGCGAGGCAGTGGCTGCAAAGCGTCCCGACCGCCGATTTAAATGAATTTTTTAAAGGAATCTAAACGGTGAAATTATTTTTATGTTTGGGACTCTTGGCGCTTGCCGGGGCCGTCCCGGCGGCGACGGTGTGGCAGCTGGGAGTGGCGGATGACTCCTCGTGCGAATTTGCGTATCAGTACCGCGCCTGGGAGTACGGCCGCGCGCCGTATCTCAAAAATCTGGCGGCGATGGACCCCGCGACGGGAACGTTTACTTATATGATTGCCGGGAATGAGGTCATCGTCAATCCGGCGATGGTGAGCTCCATCAATACTCCGTCCATCGCGCAATTTATGCCCAAAGAGGAAATTGTCTCGGGCCTGCGGCTGGTATGGCGCGAGAAAACGGACGGCAACCGCAAACTGGTGTTTCGCACCGCCGACTGGAGCAATGAGCACTTGGGGCAAAACGGGATTTTGCTGTTGCTCCCCGGGGGGCGCCGCGTTGTCTTTAACTTGCCCGCCGGGTCGCAAAAAACCGCGGGGCTGCAAGAGTACTCGGCAGTGTTTCCGGTCAACGCCGGGGTGAACGAGTTGACCCTCAAAATTGTTACCCGCGCCAAGCATTACCGGCTGAGTTTTGATTACCTGAAGTTGGAAATTGCTGAGGCTCCGGCAGTGTTGACTCCGGTGGCGGAGCTCAAGCTTAATGATGAGAGCAATATTTTTACGGTTGGCGTCCCGGCCGGGTGCACGGTAAAACTGTATAACCTTGAAGCCGGATACGGCGAGTATTTCATCCGCGATTTTTGGGGGAAAACCGTCGGGTCCGGCAGCGTGGAAGTCCGCAATGGCGAGGCAACATTCGGTTTGCCGACACAAGTGCGCGGATATTATCAAATCGAGTTTAAACTTGGCGGCACTGCGGCAACGACGAGTTATGCCGTGTTGGAGGCGGTGACACCGGAGTGGAAAGTTGATTCGCGTTTCGGCTGTCATGCTTATTACGGCGACAATTATGCCGCGACGCTGATGGTTTGGGATGAAGCGCGCGCGCGGCTCAAAGCGCGCCGCGCCGCCGCCGCCGGAGCGCGCTGGGCGCGTTATCACTTGGTCAACTGGGCGTTGCGCGAGCCCGTCAGGGGACAGTATGACTGGCGCGGGATGGATGAGCGGTTGGCCTTGATGGAGCAATATAAAATTTATTCGTTGTGGAATGTGGTTTATGTCCCGGGGTGGAATTCTCCGTCCGAGGACTCCAAACTTACCGTTTGCGGCGAGCAGCAACGTTTTACTTATGCCCCCAAAGATTTTACGGCTTGGGCGGAGTTTTTGCGGCAGCTGGCAAGCCGTTACCGCGGCCGCGTCCAGTGGTACGAGCTGGGCAATGAGCCCGGATATGCTTCGGCGTTTTGGGGTAGCGGCTCGCCGCAGGAGTTTGCCCAAATGCTTCAATATGGCTATGAGGCGGTCAAAACTGCCGACCCGGCGGCCAAGGTATTGTCCGGCGCTCCTCTTTCCATCGGCTTTTTTGAGGAAGTGCTGCAGACAAATGACAATCAAACGTATTTTGATTTGATGAGCATCCATTACCCCGGTAACAGCCGCCGCGGCTCGGAAAATATTACCAACTGGCGCGCCATGCTGGCCGCCCGCAATATCCATACTCCGATTGTCAACTCGGAGGATATGAGCTGGCGCAACGGCAAGGTCACGGATGCCGAAATTGCCGCCAATGTCGTCCAAAGTTATGTTCGCGACGCGGCGCAGGGGGTGGTCAAGACCTTCGGCTTTCAGATGTTTGACGACAACAGCAACTCCCGCTATTCCTTTTTTGACCTCAACGATGCTCCGTATCCGGCTTATGCCGCCTATCGCGCCATGACCCATCGTTTGGAGGATGCAACTTATGCGGGCAACCTCTCCGGGGCCGATTTTGAAGCCTATTTGTTTGATCGCAAAGGGACCCCCGTGCTGGTCTTTTGGAGCGACAAAGATATGGAGCTTTCATTTGATCTGGGTGCGGCGCCGCAAGCATTGGTTTCACTCATGGACACGGAGTTGCCGCTCGTTGCCGCTGACGGCAAAGTCAAGGTAAAAGCCGCGAACTTTCCCCAATTTATCGAGGGTGGCGACGGCAACTTTTTGACGCAGCTCGCCGATGCCGTCCGGTCATTGCCGGTGCGGTTGACCGTGCGTCCCGGGCAAAGTGTGAATTTTTCCGGGCTGCCGCCGTCAGTCAAGATCATTGCCGTCACCGTCCCCGATAACTGGACGGCGACGCGGTCAACCGATTGGCGTATCGGTGCTCCCGCCAAGGCTGAGCCGGGGCTTTATGATGCCCTATTAACGCTGCAAGTGGATGGTCGCGAAGTCAACCGCAATTTGGTATTGGAGCTTTTGCCGGGTGAGCCCGGCGAAAATCTGCTGCGCAACGGCGATTTTAAAGACGGGACCAATTTTTGGTTTTTCCCCAAAACACCTCAGGCGTTTGAGCTTGTCGCCGGGGCCGACGGCGCTGCTGCCGTAAAAATCAAGGGCAATTGCTTTTTTGGCGCGGCCGGAGCGGCCAAAGTGCGCGCCGGGGAGCGTTATTTGCTGAGCTACAAGGTCAAAGGCGACGGTACGATCGGATTTGCCTACTCCTTGCTGGACAACGACGCTAAAACAGTGTTTCCGCTCAAGCCGGGGATCAACGGTGCGTTTGTCAAAGTCGCCGATTCCGGGTGGGTGACCAAAAGCGAAGTCATCGCGATCAACACTCCCGGCGCGGAGTGGCTCAAAATCGGCTTGCTGGCCAATCATCAGCTGCCGGAGGCGCAAATCGAGGTCACCTGTATTTCGGTCGTCCGCCTCGAGGGCAACATGTCGGCCAATAAAGCATTGTGCCGCGGTGTCTTTGCTCCGGCTCCGGCCGATATCAAAATTGACGGCGATCCGGCCAAGTGGGCCAACGTGCCGGGGATGAAAATTGCCGGTCGCGCCAATGTCACATTATCGCCCAAAGTATCGTGGCAGGGGCCGGATGACCTCTCGGGCGAGTGCAAACTCATGCTTGGCAACGGTAAACTTTACTTCGCATTTTTTGTCCGCGATGATGTGATCGCCCCGGGGATCGAAAGTGCTGCCGACTCCTGGCAGCAGGACTCGATCCAGATCGGCATCGATCCCTTAAATGAGGGGAAATATGCGACCGAAATTATCTTGTGCCGTGACCGCCAAAATCGCCCGGCAGTTTATAAAATCGCCAACTTTTGGACGCCGGAGCTTCCCGGCAATCTGACCCGGCGCGGTGTGATTGCCGGTGCGGAGATGGTGATTGTGCCGTCGGCGGGCGGTTTGTTTTATGAGGGCTCCATCCCGCTTGCCGAGCTGTATCCTTTGAAAGGCGACGCGCAAAGTTTCGGCTGGTCATGGCTCGTCAATGACAATGACGGCGGCGGCCGCAAGTATATCGAGTGGTCCTCCGGTATCGGCGGCGGCAAAGACGCCGCGCAATACGGCACAGTGAAACGGCAAAAAATGCCGTAAAAAGTATAAGGAATTTGGCTGCATGTTTAATTTTGATGCTTTTCGCAATCCGCCCGCCGCTTTTCGCGGGACCGATTTTTGGATGCTGAATGATGCTTTGGATGAGGAGGGCATCCGTTTTCAGCTCAAGGCAATGAAAGAGCAGGGCGTGGCAAGTTTCATCGCCCGCACTTACATCGGGCTCAAATCCGATTACCCGGGGCCGCAATTCAAGCAAAAATTGCGCTTGATTGTCGAAACCGCCCGGGAACTGGGGCTCAAATTGTTTTTACAGGCCGGTTATATGCCGGAGGCGGTATTGGACTTGCCGCCGTTTATGGCGCTGGTTAACCTCAAGGTGATTCCCGAAGCGGAAGCGGCGGGGCAACCGGTTTTGGCGCGTTATCAAAATTATGCGTTTGTCGCTGTCAATACCGGGACTTTTTTGGACATGTTCAGCCCGGCTGCATGCAAATTTTATCTCAAACAGTCATACGAGGATATGTGGTGCGACTTTAAGGATGAATTTGGCAAAACCATCAGCTCGATTTGGGTGGATGAGCCCAGTTACAGCGCCGCGGCGCTGCCGTGGAGCCCGGTGATTTTACAAAAATTTAAAGTGCGCTGGGGTTATGATGTCGCCGGCGAGATTCCCAAACTCTTTTTTGACATCGGCAATTACCAAAGCGTCCGTTATCACTATTGGATTACGGCGCAGGATTTGCTGCGCGACGCTTATTTTGTCCAGGTGCGCGATTGGTGCAAACAAAACAATTTGCTCTTCAGCGGCCATTTGATGATGGAGGATACCTTGGAGCTCCAATTGCGCCGGGCGGCGGCGGCGATGCCGTATTACAAGTATTTTGACATCCCCGGCATCGATTGTCTGATGGCGGCGATGGAGTTTAAAGATATGCCGCTGCCCGACCGTTTCGGTTTGCCGCAGCCGCGGCCGGTTATGTATACCACGCCGTTGCAGTGCACTTCCGCCGCCCATCAGGCCGGGCAGACGCATATTTTGGCCGAAATGTATGGCGTAAGCTCGCAAAATTTGACCATGCGCGATCAAAAAAACATGTTTGACCACTTTGCCGCGCTGGGCATCAATCACCGCTCGGTGCACGGGCTGTTTTACTCGCTGCGCGGACGCGGCAAACGGGCGTATCCGCCTCATATCAACTATTATCAGCCCTACTGGGCAGAGTACCGGATGCTCACCGATTATTGCGCCGGAGCGAGCTACTTTATCAGCTGCGGCGTGCCGGTCAAACCGGTGGCGGTGATCCATCCTTTGAGCTCGGCAGCGGTCGAGTACCGTGCTCCGGGAGCGCCCGACGGCCTGAGTCCGGCATTGACTTTGCGCGACACCGAGTTTTTGTCGCTGCAAACCGATTTACTGTATGCCGGGTGCGACTTTGAGTTTGCCGACGAGGATACGCTCGCCATGTGGGGAGAGGTTGGAAATGTTGACGGCAAAGCATATTTACAAGTCGGGCAAATGCGTTATTTGGTGGTGGTACTTCCCGCTTTGACGGCAGTGGCCAAATCGACCGTCAAGCTGCTTCGCGAGTTTTTGGCCGCGGGCGGCGAAGTGTACGTCCTTAGTCAGGCGCCCAGATGGGTGGACGGCTGGGAATCCGATTCGCCCGCCGAGGCGTTGGCGGCGGCCAAATATTTTGCCGACCGCTCCAGTTTGCGCGATGCTTTACTGCAAACACCTCGGGAGTACTCGCTTACCGGCCGGGACGATCAAACATCCATCCTCGTCAATTACCGGCGCGACAAGGATTGCGGTTACTTTTTCATCTTTAACGCCGATTGCGTTAATATGCAGACGGTAACGCTGACGCTCTCCGGCCCGGCGTCGGTTTCGGTCGCCGGTGCGGATGGCGCCTGGCAGCCGGTTGCGGGCGAAACGCATAACAAACAATCGCATTTTATGCTGACGCTCCCGGCGGGCGGCTCATTGATGGCGCTCGCCCGCTTTGGCCAATCTCCCGCTGTCGCCGCCAATTCCGCCGCCCTTTACAGCGTGCAACCGTTGTCCGGCCCCTGGGGGCTGACCCTCAAACACCCCAATGCATTGGTATTGGAGTTTTGCCGTTTCAAGCGCGGGGACGGCGAGGAGTGGTCACGCCTTTACCCGGTGCTGGCGGTGGATGAAATCCTCAACCGTCAGGGATATGCCGGGCCGTTGACGCTGCAATTTGATTTTACCGCCGAAGTTGCAATTAAAAACACGCAACTGGTGCTGGAGTCGCCCAAAGATCAGCAAATCTGGTTTGATGATACGGCTGTGCCGTCAACGGTTGCCGGTTATTTTTGGGCGCGTGAGTTTGAGTGTGTCGCCCTGCCTGATTTCGGCGCGGGCGGGCACACGGTCACCCTTAAGCGCGATTACCGGCCCTTGTCCAGGGCACGCTCGGCGATCACCTCATTGTTTGAGCATCAGCGCGGCGTCGAGCTGGAAGCCGTTGCCGTCATCGGCGACTTTGCCGTCTTGTCGCAGCAAAAGCATGTGTTCAACGCTGTCGGGATGCGGATGGACTGCCATTTTAGGTTGGCGGCGACACCGGCGACGGCGAATGGTGAGTTGGTCAACGCCGGGTTTCCGTTTTACACCGGCAATGCGGTGCTTTCGCAAGTATTTACGCTCAGTCCCGCTTTGGCCGGGAAAAACGTCACTCTCGTCTTGGACGGGGTCAACGCCGCAGCGGTCAAAGTCCGTCTCGATCACGTTGACATGGGGTGCCTTGCCTGGCACCCGTATTGGCTCAATCTCGGCACTATGGCCGCCGGAGAGCACGTGCTTGAGCTCGAAATCATCAATACCTTGCGCAATTACCTCGGGCCGTGGCACCGGCCCAAAGGCGAATACGGTGAATGTTGGGGCGGCGGTTACGAGGCTCCCAATCTTGCCTGGCTCGGCGCCGAGGACGAGTATACGCATCTGCCGATTGCCGACTGGTACGATCACCGCGATCCCGATACCTCGGCATGGACCGAGGATTACATGCAAATCCCGTTCGGTATACGGCAGGTCCGGCTGCAGGCGGCTTTTGTTTGACGGCGTTGCTCCGGTCAAATTGCCGGAGTGCAAATACTTTGATGAAATTATCGGCAAAATTTGTTTGCAATTATTTTTTACCGTGTTATTATATGTTTTAGTACCGGAAAGTAAGGAGTAGTTGCAACCTCATGGAGGTCAAAAATGAGTTTGGCCGATTCGCATTTGGAAGCCAGTAAATCCGGCTCTGCCGGTTCTTTTGAGGGATCGTTGTCCGGCAGGCGATGGAGTTTCTGGCTCGGGGTCCCTTATGTTTTGCTGCTCGCCGGGTTGATCGTTACCGGCATCGCCTCATATTCGCTCAAATCCGATGTTGACCGGGCGATGGCCGATCAGTTTGAGCTGATCGCCAATGAAGTCACCTCCCAAATTCAGGAGCGGCTGATCTTGCACGGCCAGATTTTGCGCAGCTGTGCCGCGTTTTACGAAGAAACCAAGGACATTGACCGCAAGAAATGGGGGCAGTTTGCCGAGCGGATCAGTGCCGACAGCTATGACAACGGACTTCAAAATATCGGTTTCATCATGCTGGTGCCGCGCGAAAAACTAACGGAGCATGTCCAAAGCATCCGCGCTGATGGCTTTCCGGCCTATCGGGTCTGGCCGGAGGGCGACCGGCCGCGGTATGCCCCGGTGGTTTACAAGACACCGTTTCAGGGAAGCAATCTGGCGGCTTTCGGCTTTGATCTCTTGTCCGAGCCGACACGGCAAAGTGCGATGGAAAAAGCCTGCGACTCCAATGCGGCGATTCTCTCGGACAAAATCAATTTGGTCGCGGACGGCTCCTTTGGCCAGTCGGGAGTGATGCTGCTGATTCCCGTGTATCGCTCCGGGGCCCCGCATGCGACGGTGGCGGAACGTCGCGCGGCCATCGTCGGCTGGGTTAATATTCCCTATTATTTGCGCGATTTTTTGTCCGGCGTGTTGGGTGAAAGAGATTTGAATCTTTTGTCTCCAATGCGTTTGCAGATTTTCGGCGATAAGAAAATGACGCCGCAGACGCTGTTGTTTGACAGCAAGCCGCCGGGCGACAGCAAAACCGTTTGCCGCAAAGGCAACTGTATCAGGTTTAACCGCGAAATGATGCTTCACGGTCAAGTCTGGTCTCTGGTGTTCAGCCGTCCGGCCATTGGCTTTTTTTCGACAGAATATGCCAAAGCGTGGTTTGTGCTGGTCGGCGGCGTCGCGGTTTCGCTGCTGCTGGCCGGGTTGTTTGCTGCCCTGTCCAATACCCGCTGGCGGGCGCGGCAACTGGCGCGCCAACTCAATATGGACTTGCATCGCGCCAATGACCGGTTGGAGCTGGCGACGCGGATCGCCGGCTTGGGGATTTGGGATTATAACCTCGTTTTAGGCAAAGTGCAGTGGGACCGACGGATGTTTCAGTTTTACGGGATTCGTCCCGCGGATTTTGACGGTACCATCGGTTATTGGTACAGCCGGTTGCATCCGGATGACCAACTGCGCTGTAAACAGGAGGTCGATGCCTTTGCCGCCGGCAAGGATCAGGAGTTTTGTCAGGAGTTTCGCGTTGTCCGGCCTGCGGGCGATATCCGCTATCTCCAGAGTTTGGCTCATGCCAGGCGCAATTTGCAAGGGGAACTCGTTGAAGCATTCGGCATTAATCGTGATATTACCGAGAGCAAAGAGTTTGAGGATAATCTGGCTCGCGAGCGGACGTTTTTGTCCAATCTTCTTGACTCGATCCCCGACATCGTTTTTTTTAAGGACTTTGAGGGCAGGTATCTCGGGTGCAATCCTCCGTTTTCCGAATTTGCCGGCAAAGACCGTAAAGAGATCGTCGGCCGCACCGATTATGAATTATTCGGCCCCGATGTCGCCGAGGGGTTCCGCAAGTATGACATGATCGTCATGCAGTCCCGGCAAATTTCCCGCAACGAGGAGTGGATTACTTATCATGACGGTCGCAGGGAGTTGATCGAGACCTTAAAAGCGCCGCTGATGGCCTCGGATGGCAGACTTCTCGGTCTTTTGGGGATCAGCCGTTGCATTACCGAGCGGAAACTCGCCGAGGAGCAATTGCAAAAAAGCCGTTGGCGCTTAAAAAGCGTGATTGATGCCACCGGGCTCGGGGTGTGGGAATGGAATGTCCAGACCGGCGAGAGCGTCTACGACGAGATGTGGACCAAAATCATCGGTTACACGCTTGAGGAGTTGATGCCGCTCAGTTACGAAAACTGGGTCAGGTTGATTCACCCGGACGACGTCGCTTTGGCGGAAGCCAAGGTGCGGGAAGTTGTTGATGATCTCAAGCCCGGTTATGAGTGCGAGTACCGGGTCAGACACAAAGACGGCCGCTGGATTTGGATCAATGACCGCGGCGGTGTTTTTGTCCGCGACGAGAACGGGAAACCGCTGGTGCTTTTAGGAACCTATCAGGATATTACCGCGCGCAAAGAGGCCGGGGTGCAACTGCAAAAAAGTCAATGGCGGCTAAAAAATGTGACCGATGCCACCGGTTTGGGCGTCTGGGAGTGGAATGTTAAGACCGATGAGGTCATTTTGGACGAATTGTGGGTCAAAATGATTGGGTATACTTTGGCGGAATTGTCGCCGATTTGTTATGACACCTGGAAACATCTCGTGCATCCCGATGACTTCCCCGAGGCCAATCGTTTGTTGCAGCAAGTGGCAGCCGGCGAAAAAACCGCTTTTGTCAATCAATACCGGATGAAACACAAAAACGGTCAATGGGTTTGGATCAGCGATCAGGGCAGCGTGTTTGAGTATGATAAGGATGGGAAGCCTTTGCTTTTGGTCGGCTCGCATCAGGATATCACCGCGCGTAAACATGCCGAGGCGCTGCAGGCATACAATCGCGAATTTGAGCATCTGATCGCCTCGCTGTCCAACCGCTTCATCAATGTCGCTTTGGACGATATCGACACGGTGATCAATGAGACGTTGCAAAGCATCGGCGAATTTGTCTGTGCCGACCGCGGTTATATTTTTGAGTTTTATGACAACATGCAGATGATCAGCAACACTTACGAGTGGTGTATTGAGGGCGTCGAATCGCAAATCGGCCGTCTGCCGCAGATGCCTACCAATGAGTTGCCGTGGTTTATGCGTCAAATCTCCCGCGATGCGGTCATTATCCGCTCCATCGATGAGTTGCCGGAGGAGGCCAAAGTCGAGCGTCGGTTGATGATTGAGCAGTCGATCCAGTCGCTGGTGCTGGTGCCTTTGTCGGCGGACACTGTGCGGATGGGTTTTATCGGCTTTGAAGCAGTGCGCGTTCAGCGCGAGTGGAGCAATGAAACGGTGGCGGTGCTCAAAATTGCCGCCGGGATCATTACCAATATGCTGCTGCGCAAACGCGGCGAGGAGTTGATCCAAAAAGAGCTCGATCTGGCGCTGGAGCTCAACGCTTCGCGCTCCTTAAGCGATATTTTGGCAATATGTCTCAAGGCCGCGCTGGATATCTCGGGGATGGACTCCGGCGGTATTTATTTGATGGAGCCGGATTACAGTAAAATTAAACTGGTGCAGCATGTCAACTTCCCGCCGGAAGCGGTCGCCGCCGGGGTATTCACTCCCGAAACACCGCAATATCAGTTGATGATGAAAGGGCATAATGTTTATTCAAGCTATCTCCACCCCGAGGCTGACGTTGCGCTTTGTCTCAGGCATGCCGACTTTAAGGCGATCGCCGTATTGCCGGTAATTTATCAGGGATCGGTGGTAGCCTGCCTCAAAGTGGCGTCGCGTGTCGCATCGCAGATTCCGGAGTTTTCGCGCAAGGTATTGGAGTCGGTGCTGCCGCACATCGGGTTTGCGATCGTCCACTCGCGGCACGAGGAGGATATCCGCACTGCTAACAAAAATTTGCAGAATTTGTTTGACACCGTCGATGATCTGATGTTTATTTATGATACCGACGGCAAAATATTGCACACCAATCCGGTGGCGCAAAAACGGCTCGGCTATACCGCCAATGAGCTTAAATTGATGTCCGCAGTGCAGATTCACCCGCCGGATCGGGCAAAAGAGGTGGAGACCGTTCTCAAAAATATGGTGGCTCACAAGTGCAATACCTGCGTTGTTCCATTGTTGACCAAATTCGGAGAAATCATCCCGATTGAGACTGTGGTCACCTACGGCCGGTGGAACGATATCCCGGTGCTTTTCGGCATCTGCCGCGACATCAGCGAGCGGCTGCGCTCCGAGGCGGCCTTGCGCGAAAGCGCGCTCCAAAAGCAGGTGAGCGAAAATTTGCGCTCAATCATCGATAATATTCCGGGGACGGTTTACCGGATTTCGGCAGACGGCAATATTTCATTTTTCAGCCCTCATGATAAGATGTCGCAGGCGTTGGTGGTTGATCCGGCGAAGCAGATGACGTTAATTCATCCCGACGACCGACGGGTTCTCGAGCAGGCGCTGGCTGATTTGCGGCAACGCAAAACTTCGCTGGTGCTGATTTACCGGGTGATGACGGCAGCCGACCAACCGGTCCGTTATGTGGAGGACCGCTGCAATTCGATTTTTGACGAGGACGGGAAATACCTCGGAATCGACGGCATCCGGCTTGATATTACCGAGCGCGTCCGCGCCGAGGAGGAGAGAGCGCAGTTGGAGAGTGTCGTTCGCAAGCGGCAGCGCTTGGAGACCATCGGGACGCTGGCCGGCGGGATTGCCCACGACTTTAACAATATTTTGGTGCCGGTCCTCGGTTACGCCGAGATGGGAATGGCCGAGACCAATACGGATCAACCCTTGCATGACTATTTTGAGCGGATTATGAGCGCCGCCGAGCGAGCCAAAAATCTGGTGGCGCAGATTTTGACCTTTAATCGTCCCGGCGAGAGCGCGCCCAAGCCGGTATCGCTGCCGGAGTTGCTCAATGAGGTGCTGCATTTGCTGCGGCCATCGATCCCGGCCAATATTGACATCAAGCTCCTGATAAATGAGAATTGCCGCAATATTTTGGCCGATCTGTCGCAAATTCATCAAATGATCGTCAATTTGTGCACCAACGCCTTTCAGGCCATGGAGGACAAGGGTGGCAACGGAGTGTTGACGATTGCCTTGAGCGAGGTGACCGATTCGCCGCTTTGCCCGCGGTCGTGTGTTCCCGGCAAAACGTATTTAATGCTGCAAGTCAGTGACAGCGGCATCGGGATGGACGAAACGACGATGGAGCACATTTATGAGCCGTTTTTTACCACCAAGCCGGTCAACAAGGGCACCGGTCTCGGATTGGCCGTGGTGTACGGTGTGGTCAAAAGCTGCAAGGGGGATATTGCGGTTGAGAGCACGCCGGGGCAAGGCGCGACGTTTCGGGTGTTTTTGCCGGTAATTGATGAGAACGTTGAGGAGAGATCCGCCGATACTTTGATCAAGCCTGGGGGCGGCCGGGTACTCTTGGTGGACGACGAGCGATCTACCGTGGAGGTGTTTGGCGCGATGCTGACCAAAATCGGCTATTTGGTGACCGGCAAGACTTCGTCGGCCGAAGCGCTGGCGGCGGTGGTGCATCAGCCGGGAGAATTTGATCTGGTCATTTCGGATTTGACCATGCCGGAGTTGTCCGGGATTGAGCTTGCTGGTAAAATTCATGCTTTGGAGCCCAAGTTGCCGATTGTGCTCGTGACCGGCTACGGCAAAAATATCGATCTGCCGGATGAGCCCAATCGTTTCGGCATCCGGCAGATTTTGAAAAAACCGGTGAAATTTGAACTTTTGGCCGCGACGGTCGCAGAATTGATTAATCATGGGGAGGCGAAAAAATGAAAATACTGGTCATTGACGATGATGCGGCGGTTTTGGAGTATGTCGCAAAAATATTGGCACTGGCAAATTATGAAGTGTTGCAGGCCGGTGACGGCAAAGCCGGTTTGGCAAAATTTGCCGCCGACCCGGAGATTGCGATTGTGGTCACCGATTTAATCATGCCTGAAAAAGAGGGCATTGAGACCATCGTCGAAATCAAAAAATCCCGGCCGGAGGTAAAAGTTGTGGCGATGTCCGGCGGCGGCAAAGTCCCTCCCGAGCTTTATCTCAAGTGCGCCGGTGCGTTGGGCGCCGACGCATCTTTGCAGAAGCCGTTTACCCGCGCGGATTTGCTGGCGATGATTGCCGGTTTTGCCGCAAAAATTTAATTTTTAGACCGTAAACTGTTGATTTGGGGATCCGTTGTTTGCCTCGCGGACGCTGTCACGGCGGTGGAGGCTGTAGGGCAAAACCGTCTGCGGCGGGTGGATGGGGGCGGGATACGTATCAATGATGTCGGCGGTGATTTCGGCGAGGCGGATGTGGTCCTGCGTGATTGTCGTCTGGGGCGGTGTCGAGTATTTGGAGAAAATCTTTTGCTCCGAGGCGATCAAGGAGATGTCATTGGGGATTTGCCGGTTAAAGAGCGACAAGGCATAGGCGGTGACGATCCCCGCGTTGCCGCCGGGGCAAAACAAGGCGTCGATGTTTTGCTTGAGGAGTTTGCCGATAATCTCCACATAGTTGTCGTGATCGCAAAAGTAAATCAAGTTTTCGGCGGCGGGGAGTTGGTGCGCGGTCAGGGCTTTGACAATCCCCGCATGGCGCAAGTCGGCGTTGCCCGAGCCGGGCATCCCGTGGATGATACAGCCGATTTTACGGCAGTTTCGCTCATACAAGTGGTCGATGGCAAGGGCCATGCCTTGCATTTCATCGGATCTTACGCTGAATAAATTGGGCGCATGCCCCGGTCGCTCGCGGTCGATCAATACCAGGGGCGCTGCAAACTTTTGATCCCAGTCACGGAAATCCGCCGGCTCCGCCCCGATGGCCACCGCGCCGCAAAACTGGATGCTGTCCAGCCGGTCGAGATTGTCCATCGGCAGCACCTCGATGCGAAACCCCCGCTTGGGCAAGACAAAACTCAGCGCCATCATCACCATCTCAAGGCAGTTGCGGATCGGGTAAATTTCATCGCCAGGGAGCAAAATCACCACATTGCGCTGCTTGGCCGACACCCGCGGGTGGTAGTGGTGAATTTTGGCGATGGCGAGCACCCGCTCGCGGATTTCGCTGCTCAAGTTGGGGTGATTGCTGAAGACCCGCGACACGGTGGCGGGCGACACCTTGGCCAGCTGGGCGATTTCATAAATGGTCATGATAAAGTTTCCTTAAAATTGATAATGTTTCAATATAGCATGGAAATAATTGAAAGCAAATCTAATTTTGCATTATCCTTTTCATATAAACTTCAATTTTGATTTGATTTGTCGGGTTGTCGGGTTATGTTAAAGTGATCAGTTAAAATACCGGAGGAGCAAGTCATGAATCGAACGTTTTTTTCTCCCGCCCGGCGGCCGGTAATGACCGCCATCATGGCCGCCGACACGCCGCAAGCTTTGATCGGTCAGGCGCGCGGCGCCGAGTTTGCCGGAGCGCAGGCGATTGCCGTCGATTTGGCGGCATTGAAATTGGAGCACCGCAACCAAGCGGCGCTGGCTCAGGTGATCAATGCGGTGGATTTGCCCTTCATGTTTTTTTATTACCGCAACGATCAGCTCGACAAAAGTGCTACCGATGTTTCGCGTCAGCCGTTATTGCTGGATGCAGCAAGGGCGGGGGCGGCGGTAATCGACGTGATGGGCGATTTGTTTGACGCTTCTCCGCGCGAAATTACTTATTGCCCTGAGGCGATTGCCAAACAAAAAGATTTGATTCAGCAAATTCACGATCTGGGGGCGCAAGTGGTGATGTCGTCACACATGAATGAAGCCTTGAAGGCCGGGGATGTGTTGGCGCATTTGCGGCAATTTGAGGCGCGCGGGGCGGATATTTTAAAAATTGTTACCGCGATCAACACGGATGAAGAATTCACCGAGGCGGTGCGTACCACCATGCTGTTGCACCGCGAGTTAACGAAGCCCTTTATTTTTCTCAACAACGGCAAATTCGGGCGCTTGCACCGCTTTATCGGACCCGCCTTGGGGGTGGATATCACCTTTGTCGTTTATCACCATGAACTTGCCGGGATGACGCAACCGAGCGTGGCGGCGATGAAAGCGGTGCTCGACAATCTCCACTGGCAGCTGGAGGACGGCAAATAATCATGAAAGCTTTGATCAATCATTGTGTGGTATTTCCGTCCGCCAACCGTGCCGAGTTGCGGCAGGAGGCGGTACCGGAGCTCAAATCCGACGAGGTTTTGGTTGAGAGCGTGTACAGCGCGGTCAGCGCCGGGACCGAGGGCGCCAATTTGCGTCACGAGCCCAATACGGTGACGGCCGAGTACGGGTTTCCGCACTACCCCGGGTACAGTACCGCCGGGCGGGTGATCCAAACCGGAGCGGCGGTGACGACCCTGACGTTCGGCGACCGGGTGATTGTGCCGTGGGGCGGCCACCGGTTGTATACGGTCAAAAAGGCGGCGCAAGTATATCCTATCGCCGATGACAACACGGATTTGCGCGATGCCGCGCTGGCGCACATCGCCTCGTTTTCGCTTCTCGGTGTCCGCAAGCTCAAATTGGAGCTCGGAGAAAGTTGCGCGGTGGCCGGGATGGGAATTTTGGGCGCGTTTGCCGTCCAGTTTGCCCGGCTCTCGGGCGGGGTCGAGGTGATTGCTCTGGATTTGGACCCGGCGCGGCGTGCTTTGGCGCTTCGTTTGGGGGCGACGGCGGCGTTTTCACCGCTTGAGCCGGAGTTGGCCGCCAAGGTCAAGGCCGCCGCGGGGGGCGACGGTCCCGATGCGGCGGTGGAGGTGACAGGATCAGCGGTGGCATTGCAGCAGGCCTTGGAGTACATCGCGTGGGAGGGGCGCATTTCCTTGCTGGGCTGTACCCGTGTCTCGGATGAACCGATTGATTTTTATAAGTTTGTCCATCGGCGCGGGATTACCTTGGTCGGCGCGCATACCTTTACCCGGGCCAAATTGGAGTCCTCGCCGGGGCGCTGGACCGAGTTTGACGATTACCGCACCATCCTTAAGCTGGCGGCGGCGGGCCGTCTGGAGGCCAAATCGCTGATCACGGAAACGGTGTCACCGCTGGCGGCCCCGGAGGTCTACGCCGCGTTGGCCGACCGCGGTCATGCGGCGCCACTGGGGATCATGTTTGACTGGCAGCAACTCAAATAACAGGAGAAAATGATGGATTTGTCACAATTGAAAGGCCGTCGGGTGTTGGTCCTTGGCGGCACCGGGGCGATGGGGGTTTATGTTGTCCCCGAGCTCGCCAAACACGGCTGCAAGGTCTGCGTGGTGTCGCTCGATGAGCGCGTGTCCGATGACCCTTTGATCACGTATGTCAAAGGCGACGCCCTTAACGACAATTATCTTGCGGAGTTGATGCGGCAAAAATTTGACGCGGTGATCGACTTTATGCTTTACGGGACGGAGCAGTTTCGGGCCCGCTATGAAATCTTTTTAAACCATACGGCGCACTACATTTTTCTCTCCAGCTACCGCGTTTATTCGGGCGGGGTTCCGGTCTCCGAGAGTACGCCGCGTCTGCTTGACGTTTCGACCGACCAAGAGTATCTCCAAACCGAGGATTATTCCTTGTACAAAGCGCGGCAGGAGAATATTTTGCAGGCCTCAAAATTCACCAACTGGACGATTGTCCGTCCGGCGATTACCTACTCCAAGTTTCGCTACCAGCTGACCACCTTGGAGGCGCCGGTGGTGATTGGCCGTACTATGAAAGGCTTGCCGATTGTGCTTCCCAAAGCGGCCTTGACGGTACAGGGGACAATGAATTGGGCGGGGGATGTCGCCAAAATGTTTTCGCGCCTTTTGTTCAACCCCGGGGCGTACCGCGAGTGCTTTACCTTGGCCACCGCCGAACACCACACGTGGGGCGAAATTGCCGAATATTACAAAGAGTTGATCGGCTTGGAGTACGTCGCCGCCGACACCGACGACTATATCAAAATCATGGGCGGCAGCTGTTATGCCCGCTATCAGTTGTGCTACGACCGGTTGTTTGAACGCATCATTGACAACTCCAAAATTTTGCGTGTCACCGGCCTCAAGCAGTCGGAGCTGATGCCGTTGAAACAGGGGCTGGCGATGGAGTTGGCCGCCTTGCCGCGCGACACGGTGTGGCCGGATGCCGCCGGGATCTGGCAAAACATGGACGCATATCTAAAGAAATAAGGAGATATGATTGATGTTGACCAATCAAGTGGCGGTGGTGACCGGCGGTGCGGACGGCATCGGCAAAAAAATTGCGCTGGAGCTGGCAAAGGCGGGAGCGAAAATCGCAATCATGGACATCGACTTGGTGAAAGCCGGGCAAACCTGCGATGAAATTGCGCATGCCGGGGCAAAAGCGATGGCGGTCAAAGTCGATATCCGCAATGACGAAGAAGTCAAGGCGGGATTTCAAAAAGTTCTTGCCGAATTCGGCGTGATTGATCTTTTGGTCAACAATGCCGGGATTTTCCGGCAATATGCCCCCTTTGTCAACTGGCAGGAGGAAGAGTGCGTCAATATGGTGGACCTTAATCTCCTTGGTCTGATGCGCTGCTGCCGGGCGGTGCTGCCCGCCATGGAGGCGCGGCAAAGCGGAAAAATCATCAACATCGCCTCCGTCGCCGGGGTGGGCGGGATTGCCAACATGGCGGTTTATTCGGCGAGCAAAGGGGCGGTGATCACGTTTACCAAGGCGCTGGCGATGGAGGAGGGGAAACACAACATCAAGGTTAATTGCATTTCCCCCGGGGCGCTCAATGCTTATCCGGACGAGCCCGACCGGGGGACGTATCTCAAATACTCCGGCGACTTGGGGGCGGAAACCGCGCACATGGTGCGCTTTTTGGCTTCCGGCGACGGCGATTACATCACCGGGGTAAATTACATCATTGACGGCGGCAGACTTTTGGGCCCAAGAAAAGCATAACGATGTTGCCGGTACTCAAAGGATTGATCTCATGAAAAAAATTAAAATCGGCCAGATCGGCGTCTGCCACGAGCATGCCGCGGGCAAAATAAAAGCATTGCGGCTGCGTCCGGATCTCTTTGAAATTGTCGGAGTGGCGGATGACCGCCAACTCAAGACTCCCCGTTTTGCCGGGGATGATTTGACGCCCTACGATGGGCTCAAAATGATGAGCGAAGCGGAGTTGCTGGCAATTCCCGGATTGGAAGCGGTGACGGTGGAGGTGCCCAATCTCGAATTGGTGCCGACCGCAAAACGCGTTTTGGCGCAGGGGCTTGCCATGCATATGGATAAACCCGGCGGCGAAAATTACGCTGATTTTACCGCCTTGCGCGAGGAGTGCGAGGCCAAACACATCCCGTTTCAGATGGGCTATATGTTTCGCGCCAACCCGGCGATTTTGCGGGCGGTCGAGCTGGTCAAAAACGGCACGCTGGGCGAGATTCTCTCCGTCGAAACGGATATGAATCACAATTACGGGGGCGACGCCTATCAAACGTATCTCGGGAACTTTGCGGGCGGGATCATGTTTAATTTGGGGTGTCATTTGATCGATTTCATTGTCCTCATGCTTGGCGAGCCGCAACAAGTGACGCCGTTTTTAATGTCGGCGACGCCAGGGGTCAAAAACAATACCATGGCAATTTTGGAGTACGGCAATACGCTGGTGACCTTGCAGGCGACGAGTTTGAGCCCCGACGGGCTTGACCGCCGCCAGCTCCTGATTCGCGGCACCAAAGGGTCGTTACATTTGACTCCGCTGGAGCGCTTTGACGGGAAACCGTTGACCGTGCATTTGCGCTTTGCCGTGGACAGCGGCGAATTTAAGGCGGGAGAGCATACGCTCACCTTTGCCCCGCGCCGCGACCGCTACGAGGAGCAAATGGCCGAATTTGCCGCCATGATCCGGGGCGAAACCGCCGACCGCTTTGATGCGGCACACGATTGTCTGGTACAAAAAATATTACTGGCCGCTTCCGGCTATACCCGATGGAGAGTATAACATGCATGCTGTTTTGATCAAAAATAAAGAGTTGGTCTGGTCGCAAGTACCGGATCCGGTCCGCAAGCCTCACGAAGTTATCATCGATGTCCGCGCAGCCGCGCTCAACCGCGCCGACTTGATGCAAGTTGACGGCAATTATCCGCCGCCCCCCGGCTGGCCGGAGTGGCCCGGGCTCGAAGTTGCGGGTGTCATCGCCGAGGCTCCGGCAAACAGCCGCTGGCAAGTCGGACAGCAAGTCTGCGCTTTGTTGGGCGGCGGCGGTTATGCCCAAAAAGCGGCGGTGCCCGCCAATATGGTGCTGCCGTTGCCCGCCAATCTTTCGTTGGCCGAGGGAGCCGCAATCCCGGAAGTGTTTGCGACCGCGTATTTGAATCTCGTGTTGGAGGCCGGGCTCAAGGCGGGCGACACCGTCTTTATTCAGGCCGGGGCGAGTGGGCTCGGCTCCGCTGCGATCCAATTGGCCAAATTTTTTGGTGCCAAGGTCGTCACCTCGGTCGGTTCGGACGAAAAAGCGGCATTTGCCCGCCAACTGGGAGCCGATGTGGTGATCAATTATAAGGAGCAAAAAATCGCCGAAGTGTTGCGCTTGCATCCCGTTGACATTGCGCTTGATTGCGTGGCAGGGCCGGAGCTGGGGGCGTGTCTCTCCACCATGGCGCGCGGCGGCCGCTGGATTGTGATTGCGACGTTGGCGGGGGGCCGCTGCGAGCTGGATATGACCGACTTTTTTAAGCGCGGCGTCCGTTTGATCGGGAGCACCTTACGCAGCCGCACCGACGAGGTCAAAGGTAATATTTTGGCCGCTTTGGAGACCAAATTGTGGCCCGCCTTTGCCGACGGGCGGCTCAAAGTCATGATCCACCAAACCTTGCCGATGACGGCAGCCGACGAGGCGCATCAAATACTGCGCCGCGACCGCAATCTCGGCAAGGTGGTGCTGACGGTCGATTAGTCGTCTTTTTCGGGAGAACCCACAAGAAAATTTTGAGGAAATTTTCTTAAGGTTTTTCCCAAACCCTTTTCCTTATTTGCAAACCTTTTGGCGCCGCCCTGCTCCGATTGGCAAACCAATCGGAGCAAGGCGTGCTTGAAATGTTGGTTTATCGCAAGTATAACGTCAATGTATGGAGATTGCAAGCTCCGGAGATGGTAAAATATACCGGAACGCTGTTTGGGGACCGATTTTGCGCCGGGATTTCAACCCAATCGGTTGATGCGGTCAAACAAATCGTCAAAAATGAGTTGCCGGTCAAGTTTGGTTGCGCGTTTCATTGTCCGTCCGCCGGGATCGGCTTGCCAACGGCAGTCGTCCAAGAGAATCGGTGTCGGCGCAAGCTCCCAGGAGCCCGCTTGGGGCAACGTCAGATAAGAAACCGCCGCGATATCCCAGATCACCTTATTGACCGCCTGACGCTCCGTTACATATTCATCATAAATTTGCAGCAAATAACAACTGATTGGTAATGTATCATCGAGTCTTTGATGGAGCATTGCCGAGGTTGTGTAGAGTTGACTTGCCACATGGTTGCAGGGGATTTGAATCACCGGCACCCCGCAGGAAAACACTGTTTGCGCCGCCGGGATATCCCCCTGCAAATTGAATTCCCGCAGGTTTTTCGTTTCGCTCAATTGATGCCCACCCAGCCAGACAACCACGAGTGATTCGGCGATTTCAGGGGCTAGCAACAGTGCTCCGGCCACATTGGTCAAGGCGGCGATGGCGCAGACAAAGAGCCGTCGTCCGTCGGCTTTGGCCTGTTTCGCTTCGGCAATGATCAAGTCCGTCGCCGCTGATGCAATCGGGGTATGACGGTCACCCTGAAATCGGTCGGCGCCGCGTCGGGCAGGGATGCTTTGATTTTTGCCGGTCAACTTAAGGATGCGGTTGATTTCGTCAAAACTTTTTTGCATTCCGTCAGCCGGTCCGGTGGAGCGGTCATTGTAAAACGGAGCGGCGGTTACTCCCCGCAACTTGAGTTTATCCGGAGCCGCGATGCAGTAGATCAGGGCAAACTGGTCGTCGATTTCGTTGTATGTATCGGTGTCAAGGATAACCGGCACCGGCAGTGCGCCGGAGCGGACGGTAAAATCGGTAAGATCAAAGTTACTCATAGAAAAATCTTTCATTGGCATGTCAAATGGATGGCGAAAAAACATTGGCAGTTGCATCCGGGCGATGATGGGTTATGAAGCCTGTCTTGCCGCTCAATATGTTTGACTGCGACGACCGGATTATTTGGTTTCACTGTTGGGGATGAAGCGGACCCTGCTCAAATACCAGACAATCCGGTTTTTGGTCGGATTCATGCCTATTGCGATGGTTTGCAGCGAGTCGGGGGACGGAAACACAATAAAATTGCGGACCGGCTCTCCGGCGCTCGGTGTGTAATAGATAAAATCGCCGTTGAGTATGACAAGATTATTGATCGGCGGCACTTCTGCCCGGGTTTGCTCGGTGGTGATGTCAAAGACCATGCCGAGACAGTTTTTTGCTGAAACTCCGGCCTTTTTGAGTTCAAAAATTGGGTATGCCCAGCGGTCGTTACAGTTGGGGGCGAACTCGCACTCAAAACGGAGCGCCCGGCGTTTGGCGTCATAGGTGATGGTCATTTGCCCGGAGGATTTTGCCTGCCAGTTTTCGGGTTTCAGCATGGCGGCAATTTCTTTGCCCTCCGGCAAGGCGGCATCGTGGCGGATGACCGCAAAGGCGAGCGGCGAAATCGGTTTGCCGTCAGCAGTGCCGTTGATCTGGGTGGCGGTGTAAAATTCGTCGGCATGCTCGGGTAAGGTGATGGTCCGCTCCGTCGTCCCCCAGGCCTTGACTGCGAACTCTCCGGGAAGACCCGGCAGCGGCGCTGTCGTCGTGAGTTTCACCGTTTTGTCTTGGTCGCTGAAATTGATGATGCGCAATGTCAATGACCGGTCGGATGCCTTGGCCGGGAGTTCCAGCGCCAGTCGCGAACTGGTTACGGTGAATTCTTTGCCCGGCAGCAGATCCAGTACCACGGTCTTGTCGGCGGCAAGGTTGCCCGGCCCGGCGACGGATTGACGCGGCAATGTTTTATAATTGTTCGGAGCTTTGGCCCGTTGCAAATACACCGGGCGGCGGCCGACGGTGAATTCGGCAACATCGCCGGTCAGCTTTGCCGGGGTGCGTTTACCGAACATATCCACGATTGTCGCATGATCGTCGGCCGCCCAGCGTACCAGCTTGTCGATATCGTCGCTCCAGCAAACCAAAACATTGGTTTGGTCGGGCTTTTGAAAGAGGTAACCGTGAAGATTTTTGCCGGGCAGCGTGACTTCTCCCAGATAGCGGGTATCGCCCAGCATATCGGTCAGGTTGGCAAAGGCGGTCAGCGCTGGTTTGGCGGTGTAGTCATAGCGGACGAGTGACCAGTCGAGTCCATCCTCATTGTAGGGCGGCAGCACAAAGGTGTAGACCCGGTCGGCGCCGAAGGCGTGCAGTTCGATCTGTCCTTTAATGTTGTATTCGGCAGCCAACATTTCCTGTGCCGGAGTCTGGACTTTTTTGGGTTTACCTAAAAATTGAGTATTGCCGTCAGCATAGATTTTGACATTGTTTTCGGTGATGACGATGGGCAGATTGGGAGCGTTTGCTGCCGTCAGTGTGCGTTTGAGCATGGTCATCTCCTGTTGGTAGGCGTCTGGCGGCGAATAGGTATGAAAATTAAATACGTCAATATAGTCAAGATATCCGTTTTTGACCAAATTGAGCCAAAATCCTCCCGGGGTCAGGCAAAAAGCACCGCTCATGACCGTACAATCGGGATTACCCGTTTTGAGTCCGAGGTAAGCGGCCTTGGCCATGACGGCAAATCGCCAGCTCGGGGTGTTTTTAAAAAAGGTGGCGGCGTCCTGTTCGTTCCAAAACTCCCAAGTGTCGATTTTGCCGGCGAAGCTGCCGGAGAGTTGTTTGGCAAAGTTGTAAAGATCAAACATATTGTCGGGCGGCTGATCAGCGGCTGCGCTCCAAGCGGGTATGTCGTGCCAGGTGGCGCTTACCCGGATGCCTCTTTGAGCGTAGGCGTTGCCGAGAGTTTGAAACATAGCCAGGTTGAATTTCCCTTTTTCCGGCTCAATCATCCCCCATGAAATGCGTTCGCGGACGTTGACAATCCCCGCATTGCGGCAGATATCGGCAAAATAACCGTAAGATTTAGTGTAATCACCGGGAGCGATGGCCAATACCGACTCCATCATGGAGGCCGCGACATCCGCCGCAAACGGCGAATTGGGGGCAACCTGCCGTTGTTTCGGAGAAATGATCACTGAAAAATTTTTGTCCGGCGTGCCTGCGGCTTTGACGGTGTAAAAACCGGGGCCGAGTTGTTCGATGATGACGGCACCCGCTGCTCCGGTTTGACCGGATGCGACTTGGGCACCTTGATGGTCAATGACGGTAAACGGAGTGCCGGGGGTAGCTTCCGGCATGTTGAGTTCGGGATTGTCACCGGTAAAAAATAGAAGTCCCGGCCGCTCGGTTGCCGGGGTGGCTTGGACGATCCACGGCAGGATGATGACAGCGGCCAAAAATCCGCGGATGATACAATGGAAAGATTGCATTATAATACTACCTGTGTTAAAATTCCGGGGACAAAACAACGATGAAACCCGAGTCCTTTTAGTTCTCCCTTGGAGAGGACGGCGGCGTGGCCGTCCGCAAATCCAAGATTGGCTTGTTGCAAATGGCGCAACGCGGCATTGCCGTAGGTGGCGTTGTCGCCCCACGAAATGTAGATATTATTCAAATTATTTGCGGACCAGGCGCTGTCGCCTACCAGCGGGATTTTGCCCGCCGCTCTCATGGTGCTCAAACGGTAATAAGTACCGGTCCCGGTATTGTTGGCTGATTGCGGATCGGCGTAGGCACCCCACTTGTCGACATTGTTGCGGTAAAATCCCTCGGTATCCCAGCGAGGACCGCCAAAGAGTCCGAGAGTGCCGTGATTGCTGTAATCTTTGATGTCCTGATCCGCCCGCCGCTCCGTTTTGCGGCAGTTAATGATTGCTTCGGGCAGATATTTTTTGTCGATCAGTGTCACATAGCCGGAGTTGCGGCCGTTGTCGTCCACCTCGGCAACGGCCCAGTCGTTGTAGTCCCCGGCATACATCAGCTCGGACGAAACAATCTGTCGGGCTTGAGACATGCATTGAGTTGCTCTGGCCCGCTCCCGTGCCTGATTGAGGGCGGGGAGCAGCATGGAGGCCAAAATGGCGATAATGGCGATGACGACGAGGAGCTCGATCAGAGTAAAATTGCTCTGTCGGTCCGGCGTTTGCGGGGTTGTTGATTTCATAATTTGTTCCTTTTGGCGGTTGTTTGTCCGTGTGAATATTGTTTACTATAATTTTACCACAGCTTCATCAAAAAAACAATATGCGACGACTGTAAAGATTGACAAAGAAACTGTAAAAAATAACACTGTCTGCTTGTAATTTTCTGCAATGATAACTATTTTATATACCAGTGAAATATGGAATTTTATCTGTGAGAGAGGGGATAATGATCAACGGAGAAAAAGCGCACATTCTCTACGACGGCTATTTTCGCGGCAGCAAGGATGTCGCCGAGCATTTTCACGACGGTACCGAGATTGTTTACATTTGCCGCGGCAGTTGTCTGACGGAGTTGAAAGGCATGGATTCATTGCACGGCACGGCGGGGAGCGTTTGCATTATCCCGCCCGGGATACGCCATGCGCAAAAAAAGAACACGGCCGACTGTTATACCCGGTACGTGGTATTTGCCGGAGTGAGCATCTCCGACCAAATTGTCCAGATTGATGTTCGCAACGACAATATAATTCGTCACTGGTTTGACGATATTTTAGCGCTTTCAACCGAAAATGCGCTTGGTCAGGCCGAGGTTTTATTGGAGTTGTTGATAGGGCGCATTCAGAAAAAAATGGAGTTTTGCAGCCACACCCGGCATTATCCGCGGCCGTTGTTACAGGCTGTCGCCTTTATTGAGCGGCGATATGCCGAAAATGTGAGCGTGCCGGAAATTATTGCCGCATCGGCGGTGAGCCGGACTTATTTGATGAAATTTTTTATGAAATATTTTCATCAAAGCATCGGACGGTATTTGACCGAGGTACGTATGTATTACGCCCGGCAACTGCTGTGTATGAACCGTGATCTCAATGTCAATGAGATTGCTCGGCAGACTGGTTTTGCCAATCCGGATTATTTTTGCCGCAAATTTAAGGGCCTATACGGGATTACCCCCTTGGCCTATCGCAATTATCCGTCGCGGTACACCAAGGCAAGTGAAAATTATCATCATCGCTTTTTGCCGCTCTCGCTGCAGCAGTAGCGTTGTTCGTCGATTAGTTGGTGATGCAAACGTCTTGTTGGAAAACCCCTTTTCCTTATTTTCAAATCTTTTCAAGTCCGCATTCACCTGATCGGCAAGCCAACCGGGATCAATGCGGACTTGACCTGCATTTTTTCCATTGGCTTTTGCCAATGAAAAAAATGCCACCCCAAAAAGTTTTCCTCTCTCGCATTGTTTTTTTGCATCATCAATAGATTAATGGAAATCGGCGATGAATTGCTCCAACACGGCTTTGGTGTCGCCCTGCGGGAAAAATTCGAGCCCGGCATACCCGGTATAACCGGCTTGGTCAATCGCGGCAAAGACATTGCGGTAATTGATTTCGCCGGTGCCCGGTTGATGGCGGCCGGGGTGGTCGGCCACGTGAAAGTGAGCGATCAATGGCAGATATTTGCGGATGTTGTTGATTAAATTACCCTCGGTGATCTGCTGGTGATAGATGTCAAACAGCATTTTGATCTCTTTGGCATTGACCGCCTCAAGGATTTGGGCGGCGACGTCGGAGCGCTCCAAAAAGTACCCGGCGTGATCGACCAGGGTATTTAAGGGCTCGACTGCCAAAACAATGCCGGTCCCGGCCAATTTTGGCGCGGCCAAGCGCAATCCGTCAACGATCGACTGCTGCTGCTCCTTGGCCGACGGCGCGGCCAAGAGATTGCCGACCTGACTGATGATGACGTTACAGCCGAGTTTTTTGCAGGCAACGACGGCGCGGTCAAGCCCGGCCAGATACTCGGCGCGCTTGGCGGGGTCGGTGAGGGGGATAAACTCGGTCGCGACGGCGACGGTTTTAAGGTGATACTTTTGATTGAGCTCGGCCAATTGGTCAAGATCGTACTGCCAGTGGCACCAGAGCTCATACGCGTCAAAGCCGAGTTCGGCAAATTGTTTGATTTTTTGCTCCGGGGTTTGCCCGGCAAACATGGTATCCAAGTGGGCGTTGAATTTCATTTTTATTGCTCCTGTAAATTATGCTTTTTGCCAATCGATGACCATACCCATGACTTTATCGCGCTCCTCGCAGCAGACGCGGTAGATTTCCGCCGGGTTGCCGTAACCGAAACGGTGGGTGACCATATCGCCCAGTTTGATCCGGCCGTCGAGCAGCATTTGGAAGAACAGTGCGGAGATGATCGCACTGTTCCATTCATTGCTTTCCTGCGGGTCGTGGGCGCCGACGATGTGGAGGCCGCGGGTGATGACTTCGCCGCAGAGCCGCTGTTCCTCCGGGGTACCGGTGTCGGTCATCAGCACCAATTTGCCGAAGCGCTTCACTGTCCGCAAGGCGTTTTGAAACACCTTGGCGTTGCCGGTCGACTCAACGACGATGTCGGGCAAATTGCCGCCCAGCAGCGCTTCCACTTTGGCGATGCTCTCTGTGGTCAAAAAATCGTTGACGGTGACAAAAGCACCCGCTTGTTTGAGCATCTCCAAACGCGCCGCCACCGGGTCAATGACCACCACTTTTGCTGCGCCCGAGGCATAGGCCCAGCGCGCCGAAAACTGGCCGATCAGCCCCGCGCCGACGACCGCAACGTTGTCGCCCAGCCGGTACTGGGCGACTCTTGCGCCCATCGCGGTGATTTTGGCAAAGGCGAACCACAGCGCATCTTCAAATGAAATCCCCGCGGGGATCGCAAAACAGCCGTCCTCTCCGATCACGGCCTTGGACGCATGCCCGGCGCGGGTGATGACGCGGTCGCCGACTTTAAACTTGCTGACATTGCTCCCTACGGACGAAACCACCCCCGCCGCCGAGTAGCCGGGGTAAAACGGGTACTTGACCCAGTTGTCCCAGTGGTTGCCGGCGCTGAATTTGCGCTCAAAGACGATCCCCTCGGTGCCAGAGCTCACCATTGATACCGTAATATCGACGGCGACCTCCTCCGGGCCGGGCGCCTTGATCGTAAACTTCTCCAAAGCTACCTGCGATTTGCCGGTAAATACGAAACGTTGGGCAGTACTCATTGTTCCTCCAAAAGTTGGTTGTCTGTTGGAGTAAAGTATACATGATACCAACCTTAATTGCCAACTTGACCGCCGTTTTTTGATATTTCTTCGCCGTAATTATACATTTGTTTGCCGGGCGATGTTCCGAAAAATTTACGGTAATCGGAGCAAAAATGACTGGCCGAGGCATAGCCGCAACGGTCGGCGATGACCTTGACGGTGAGTCCGCCATAGCCGAGGAGCTGCGCCGCATATTGCAATCGCGTTTCGGTAAAAAAGGCCTTGAGCGATCGGCCGCGCGCTTGCCGGTAAGTGTGCCGCAAGTGATCCATGCCGATGCGGAGCTCGCGGGCGATGTCGGCCATGGATACGTCAGTGAAGCCGTTGCGCCGGATCATTTTTTCGGCCTGCGTCGCGTACCACTCGGGGTTGCCCGGCTGCTGCGCCGACTCGGGGCTCTGCCGGCGCTGCAAGATGCTGGACAAAATGACCCCCGTCCGGCAATTTAGCTCAAGCTGCCGCCAGCGGTCGGAGCCCGCCAACCCGCATTGGACCAAGGTGCGGAGCTCCTCTGCCGCGTTAAGGAGTTCCGCCGAGGGGCGAAGCTCAAAATGCAGCATCGGGAGTTTGACACCCGCGAGCGAAAAAAGCAAACACACATCCTCATAACTCCCGGTATTGATCTGATGGTGCATCACGCCCGGTCCGGCCAGCGACCAGCTCCCTTTGCCGAAAGTGATTTTTTGGTCGGGGTACTCGATGACGCCGCTGCCCTCGGCGTGGTACACGAGCTCAAAGTGATCGTGACGGTGGGCGATCCCCTCATGGTTGGCCGAAATAAAGGCAAAGAGATATTTGGGGGGAAAGCCGCCCGCGAGCGTCTCGGGGAAGTTGTTTTTTTCACTGTTTGCTGACATCGGCGACCGGGGGGTTCGGGGTTTGCAATACTATATGCTGTCGGGCCGTATTTGTCAAGCGGCCGACACCCGGATTTGCGGCAATTTCGCAAACATGGCGGATTGATCACGGTTTTTCCATAAAATGACATGCTTTTGTAAAAAAATTGCATTCTCAAAACCGGCTTTGTGAAGTATACTATTTACTGTCACTGAAAATTTGAAAAAGGAAATCTTTACCATGAAAGTCAAACAAAATAATTGCGTCTCCTTTCCTCTGGGCGGCATCGGCAGTGGCAGCATCGGCCTCTCCGCCGCCGGACGGTTGATCGACTGGGAGATCCAAAACCGTCCCGATAAGGAGAGCTGCAACCGCTTCAGTCACTTTGCGGTCAAACTCGAGGAGGACGGAAATGTGCTTGACTGCCGTGTCCTCAACGGGCCGTTGCCGCCGCCCTATACCGGCAGCGGCAAAGGACGCTTCAGCGGCTTCGGTTTCGGCGTCCCTGCCTCCACGCTGGCAGGCGTCCCGCATTTTGAGGAGGCCAAATTTAAGGGCGAGTACCCGTTTGCCGAAATCGCCTTTGCCGACCCCAAATTTCCATGCCAAATTGCCATGACGGCATTTAATCCCCTGATCCCGTTAAATGATTTTGACTCGTCGCTGCCGGGAGCGGTGTTTGTGTTTCGCATCGCCAACCCGACAGCGAAGCATTTGCGCTGTACTGTGGCAGGTTCGGTCTCCAATTTGTTTACCGGAGGCGTCAATTGCGGCGAGGGCGGCAAGCTCTTGCTCAAGAGCCCGTCGGCACCGGTCGAGCTCAAATACGGTGAACTCGCTTTGGGGTGCCGGGCGGAGTCGGTCCAAGTGCAGTCGCACTGGTTTCGCGGGAGCTGGCTTGATGACCTTAATATGTATTGGAACGAGTTGAGCCGTCCCGGCGGCTTTTCCGACCGGCGTTATGACACGCCGGCGGCCAAAGGAGGGATTGATACCGGTACGGTGGCGGGCTCGATCATGCTCGCGCCCGGCGAGAGCAAAGAGGTGATTTTTGTCCTCAGCTGGTTTGTCCCCAATGTGCGCAACGATTGGAGTATTTCGCCCGAGGTGGCTTCCCTGTCGTGGCGCAATTATTACGCGACGCAGTTCTCCGGCGCGCTGGCGGTCAATGATTACTTTTTTACCCATTTTGACCGGTTGCGGGAGGAGAGCATGCTCTTTAAAAATGCGTTGTTTGGTTCGACCCTGCCTCCTTATGTCATTGACGCCGTGGCCGCCAATCTGTCGATTCTTAAGTCGCCCACGTGTCTGCGGCTGGAGGACGGCGGTTTTTACGGCTTCGAGGGTTGTCACAGCAACGAGGGCTGCTGCGAGGGCTCGTGCAACCATGTCTGGAATTACGCTTATGCGCTGCCCTTTTTGTTTCCCAAGCTGGAGCGCTCAATGCGCGAGCTGGACTTTAAGTACAACTACGACAGCAGCGACGGCGGCTTCGGCTTTCGCTTGCCGCTGCCTCTGAGAAACGAGGTTGACCGCCTTAAATGCGCCGACGGCTTGCTGGGCGGGGTCATTAAAGTTTACCGCGACTGGAAAATTTGCGGCGACGACGCCTGGCTCAAGCGGCAGTACCCCTTTGTCCGCCAGTCGCTTGAATTCGTCTGGAGTCCCAAAAATCTTCATCAGTGGGATCCCGATAAAACCGGGATTTTGCAGGGGCGGCAGCATCACACGCTGGATGTCGAGCTCTTTGGCCCCAATTCATGGCTGAGCGGGTTTTATCATGCCGCGTTGCTGGCGGGGGCGGCGATCGCGGAGCATTTGTCCGACCCGGATTTTGCCGCCGAGTGCCGGAGGATTGCCGCCAGGGGCAAGGCCTACCTCAACAATGAATTGTTTAACGGCGAATACTTCAACCAAAAAATCGACCTCAAGGACCGAACGGTTATCGACCAATTCAAGGCCGATTATTATTGGAATCAGGAAACCGGCGAAATCAAGTATCAGATCGCCAACGGTTGCGCCATCGATCAGGTGCTGGCGCAGTGGCATGCCGATTTGTGCGGCTTGGGTGAAATCTTTGAGCCGCAAAAACTCCAAAGCGCTTTAACGAGCATTTACAAGTATAATTTTGTCAAACACTTGGGCGATGTGGTTAATGTCTGGCGCATCTTTGGCTTGGAGGATGAGGCAGGAACTTTGATTTGCAGTTGGCCGCACGGCGATATGCCGGGAATCCCCTTAACCTACAATTCGGAGACCATGCACGGCTTTGAGTACCAGTTTGCCGGGCACCTCATGATGCATGGCATGGTACAAAAAGGCCTGCAAGTCGTCAAAGCCGTCCGCGACCGTTACGACGGCATCCGGCGCAACCCTTACAACGAGATGGAGTGCGGGAGCAATTATGCGCGGTCGATGGCGAGCTACGCTTTGCTCAATGCCCTGAGCGGCTTCTCGTTTGACATGTCCAAGCTTGAAGTCGGTTTTTCGCCCGCGGTCAAAGTACGGCCCTTTCAATGCTTTTGGAGCTTGGACTCGGGGTGGGGCACGGTCCGGTTTGACAAAAACACAGTCAATCTGGAGGTATTGTACGGTCAACTTGAGCTGCAATGTTTTGTGCTCCCGCCAGGGTGGCGTGTCCAAAAGGTTGCTCTCGGCAAAAGGAGCATCAGTTGCAAACAGTCCAAACGCCGCGTGGTGTTGGACCAAGCCGTCATTGTTGCGCCGGAGAATGGTTTGATGCTGCAATTGCATCAAAAATGAGTCATCAAAAAATAACCCAAAAAAATTGTACCGTGTACCTCCGGGATATATATTAACCGGTGAATTAATAGGGAGTCGCGTATGAAAAAATCAAATTTTACACTGATCGAGCTTTTGGTCGTCATTGCCATTATCGCGATTTTGGCGGCAATGTTGCTGCCGTCGTTGAATCAGGCGCGGAAACGGGCGCGCACCATCAGTTGTACCAGCAATTTTAAGCAAATCGGTCTTGCGGTGCAAAGTTATGCGCTCATTAACGGTGATTTTATGCCTTTCAGCACCGTCAGATGGCGGTCGCCGTTTTTTTGCGTATTTAAGATGTGACTACGACCGGCATGAGATTGCGGTAACGGCTGGGCGGCAGACCGGTGCGGCGTTTGAAGAATTTGGAGAAATAAAATTCACTC
This sequence comes from uncultured Victivallaceae bacterium, assembly GCA_964609825.1. GTDB lineage: Bacteria > Verrucomicrobiota > Lentisphaeria > Victivallales > Victivallaceae > CAZSSH01. The sequence goes on from CAZSSH010000009.1 coordinate 313,639, forward strand.
GCAAACCCAAGCTTGGCCGCCGTCTCCTTGACGGTGATGTCACCGGAGAGCAACAACACCTCGGCCCGGCGCTGGAGCTCGCGAAAGAGCATTTCTTTGAGCGTCAAATGCAAATCCATTTTGATTTCCCGGCTCAGTGTATCGTAATTTTCTCCAACTGCACGGGCAATGTTTTGCACCGACAAACCGGCGCTGGCATTGCGGTGGAGATATTCAGCCAGACGACGATACTTCTCGTGATGTTTGAGAATCGGGTTGACGATGGTCAGGGTGCGTCCGATGTAACTGATTTCGCGCCACAACCAGCTGGTGAGCTGCATTGCGTCAGGGAATTCGATCTTTTTAGCGTAAAGTTGGCTGAGCTCGGTCAGCAGTCCGCTGCCGATCCGGTATTGGAGACATTTTTGACACCCAGAGAAAAAATCAAAACCGGGCAAAATTTCGGTATTAAAGTGAAACGCAAAAATTTCCAATTTTTCATTAAACTCAAACTCCAGATCCGCACCGACGGGCATAAACAGCGCCGTCTCAGGCTCCAAAACAAAGCGGCGGCCATCGTTGTGATTGATCACCAGACCTTGGCCCCGGCCAACCAAAAACAACCGGTTAAACGAAAACCGGTTGCGCCCGCGCCAATTGATTTTGGCGATGCTTGCCTCCAGTAACTCCAAACGCAGCTGGTTGACTGCGCCGGTGGCGTCATGATGAAGGGTAAAACTGGTTTTTTCCATAAAATGACATGTTTTGAGGTCAATAATTGACGGCGTTGGCATAGTATAGCTCCGGCAATTGTAAAATGCAAGCCCGGCCGCGGAAAAGAGTGGTCAAGAGTACCGGTTTTGATATAAATATTGTCCCGATTGCCGGATTTCGTCTTGATTTTTGGGCCAAAAACATTATATTGTTACTCTCATTAGTCAAGTAATGTCAAATCCGGTCCCGGCCCGGAGCAAATCATGGAATGTCAATACTTTGGGAGATTTTAGCAATACGGATATTTACGCGGGCTCTGGTTTTGCCGCCGATTTTACGGAAACGGTTAACGGCAACGTCATCAATCATATTGCCGGCGATAACTCCTTTGTTTCTTTTGCCGATGCCCTGACGCGGGCGGCCGCGCTTGACGGCAATCGCTTGTATTTGTATACCGATCTCGCGGTGTCGGCCAATTTTGCAGTGTCGCTTGACACTCAGCTTGCGCTTGGTTTGGGCGGCGACGCCATTGTTGCCGCGCTTGACTTCGGCAATTTCGACTGGACGGTGACGCGTACAAGCAAAGATGCCGGCTTGGTCATCGGCACCGGGATCAGCGTCTCCGGGGTGGATGATTTTACCGGGGTCGGCTACGGCAACCGCGTGTATACCGCTGAGAGTATTTTAACCGTCCAAGCCGGGGCAAGTTTGAGCGCCAAAAATGTTTCCGTCACCAATGAGACTTACTCGCGGATTACCGTTGGCGGTACGCTTGCCGTGAGCGGCAGTCTTGCCGCCAACTCGGCAATCACGGTCACTTCGACCGGGGTGGTCACTGCCGGGACATTCAGCGTCGACGGCGTCGCTTCCGACATTGCCGCCGGGGCGGTGGTGACGGTCAGCGGCGCCATGTATCTCAACCGGCTCAATTTGGCCGGGAGTTTGAGCGCCTCCTCTTCCAGTTTTTTTAACCAGACGGTGATTGCCGCCGGGGCGACGCTGTCGGCCGGGGCGGTCAGCTTTGGCTCGACCGGCTCCTGGAGCATTGCATGCGATGCGGCAAGCTCAATCACCTACTCCGGTTTGGCGGTCAACAGCAAGACGGCAAATCTTTATTTGAGCGTCGGCGCCGATTTTGCCCCCGATGCGCTGCGGTCGGTTGTGGTCAAAACCGGCAGCGGAATCTCGCTTGATTACAACAATACCAATGTGACGGTGAGCGGTGCGGGCGATCTCTGGTACATTATCAATGACGGCAATCTTTATGTCAGTACTTCGGCAACTTGCGACCGGAGCAAGGTGGCGCTTGACAACGGCTGGACGACCGGCGGTTACTCCTTCGGTGACATGCTGACACTGGGCGACGGCACCAGCCGCCGCTATGGCGTCAATGCGTTTACCGCACTTGTGTCCGCCTTTTCGGCGGTTTCGTCCGCAACGGGGGAGGACGGCGAATTGTTGCTTTTGGGCGACTGCCAAGCGAGCGGCGCTTTGATCTCAAAAAGCGCCGGGACGATCACGGTACAGTGCCAAAGCGGCGGCACGGCGACGATCAGCGGCAGCGATGATTTGACGATTTCGGTGGCGGGCACCGTGTATTTCTCCGACGATGTTAAGCTTAATTTGGCGGCCAACTCGCTTGCGGTCAATGGCGGCACCGTCGTCTTTGCCGGAGCGTTGACGGTCGGCGGCAATCTCGCGACCGCCGCCGGAGCAACGCTGGTGCTCCGGCACAATGTGCTGATGAGTCAGGGCTCGGTCAGCAATCAGGGGACGCTGGTGCTTGACTTGTCCGGCCGCACGGCGGCGGATGGGGCATTGATCAGCCAAACCGCGGGGATTGCGGGCGGCGCTTACTCGGTCGTCACCGCCGACCGCCAGCTGTCAGATGTTTATATCCTGGCAACCGGATTGAGCTTCTTTGGCGGGACAATCAAAGTTTTGAATCTGGCCGGTCAGGTCATCGGCAATATTGGTCTCGGTCAAAGCGTGACGGATTCCCGGGGGCGGCAATATGCGTTAAGTTTGGGCAACAACGAGCTCAAACTCACGGTTGTTGGCGATGATTTGGCGCCGGTGCTTGCCGGTTTGCCGCAAGTTTTCGCCGCGGCCGACGGCAAAGTCTCGATCAGTTGGGCTGCCGCCGCCGACAATACGGCGGTGACCGGTTATATGCTGGTAATTGACGGCGGCGCGGCGATTGATGTCGGCAACGTTTTAACTTATACACTTAAGCTTGATTGGGGCGCTCATCATTGCCGTTTGGCCGCGTATGACTTGGCGGGCAATGTCAGCAGTTACTCTGAGCCGGAGGCATTTGAAGTTACGGACGGGATTGCCCCCCTTGCTCCCGCCGGGCTCTCGGCGCAGGTCTCGGGGAGCTCCGCGGAGCTTGACTGGCTGGATGCCTCGGACAATGTCGGGGTAGTTTCCTATTTGGTGCGTTACGGCGCAACTGCCGACTTGTCGGGCGACGGCGTGGCGGTTTCGGTGAGCAGCGATTATCTGCAACATCTCGCTTACGGCAAATACTATTGGCAGGTGGCGGCGGTCGACGACGCGGGCAATCGCTCCAACTGGAGCCAAGTTGGCGAATTTCAAATCAAAGCCGTTGTGCTGCCCTATGATTTTACCGGGCAAATCAGCAATCAAACGTTGCAGCGCTTGGGCGAATTTGAGCTCTCCGCCGGCAAATACAGCTTTAGCGGCACGTTTGCCGCCAATGCCAAAGTAATGCTATACGATGTCAAAAACAACAACAAAGTTCTCGCCACCGCCACCGTGGACAAGGCTGGCAAACTGGTGTGGAAAACCCCGCTATTGCTCAACTCCGGCACTTATGAGCTGGGCGTTATTTCCGCCGACAAGGGCAAAACCACCGGCGCGTTTACCGTGACGGGGGCCGGAGAAGTTTTTACCCGTGCCAATCTGGTTGCCGACGATGACTGGCGTCCCGCCTCCGCCGGGACGGTCGGTGTCGGCGACAGCATTAACGACTGGGTGGGATACAGTGACAAAATCGATTACCGCAAGCTCGATATCTCTGTTTCCGGGGTCTACAATTTTAATTTGAGCAATTTGCAAAATGCGGTCAAATTGACCGTCTGTACCGTCAATGCCAAAGGCGCGTTGCAGGTGGTCAAATCGATCACCGTCACCCCCAAGTTTGACAAACAGGGCAATGTCATCGGCAACAGCTCGGGCGCGATCAACAATCTGTTGCTTCCGGCCGGCAAGCCCTATTATCTCGCCGTCGAGGCCACCGGCGCCGCCAAGGGGGCCAATAGCGATTATTTGCTCAATCTGGGCGGCTCCTTATTTGACAACGCCAAAAACACGTTGGCCAACAACAACTGGGGTGATGCCGGGATTGCCACGCTGGATTTGGCCAACGGTCTTGCCGACGAGTGGGTCGGTTACGGCGACGCGGTTGATTTTTATCAGTTTCAGATTGCCGACGGTGCCCAAAATTATCGCTTTTCGCTCAATGCCGAGGTTGACAAGGCGGCGGTTTTGGCGGTTTACCGGGTGACGCAAAAGAACGGCAAAACCGTCTTAACCTTGCTCAAAGTCGACAAAACCGGCAGTTTTGCCCTTGGTGACGGCAGTTATGCCGTTAAAATTGCTTCCGCCGACAACGGCAAAGGCCTCAAAAATACCGGGTACTCGCTGGCGGTCAACTTGGCATAAAATATCCGCGAGTCCTTGTATTTTGTAACAGCGGGGGCTATATTACTTGCCAAATTGATCACCGATAAGGGGGCAGAGATGAGTCAGCGCTTGAAGCACAGTGTCATTTATCAACTTTTTTTGCGGCCGTTTACGTTGGCAGGGACATTGTGTGCCGCCGAGGGGATGCTGCCTCATATCGCCTCTTTGGGCGTGGATATTGTTTACCTTTGCCCGATTGTTGAGGCCGACTCCGACGCGGATTTTGATCACTGGAGTCCGCGGCAAAAGGAGTCCAAGCTCGGCAACCCGCAAAACCCTTACCGGATCAGCGATTTTAACAAGATCGACTCCGAGTACGGCAACGACGCGGATTTGAAATCGTTTGTCGCCGCCGCCCACCGCCTCAAACTCAAGGTGATTTTGGACTTGGTCTATTATCACTGCGGCGGTCATGCGGTGTTTCTCAAAGAGCACCCCGACTTTGTCAAACGCGATGACAAGGGGGCGATTATTTACGGCACATGGCATTTCCCCGAGCTCAATTTTGAGTCAGCTGACTTGCGCGAATATTTGTGGCAAAATATGGAGCATTTTGTCCGCGAGCACAAGGTGGACGGGTACCGCTGCGATGTGAGTTTCGGCATACCGCTTGACTTTTGGGCGGAGGCGCGTCGCCGGTTGACTCTGTTGGCCCCGGATTTAATCATGGTGGCCGAGAGCGAAAAGGAGCCCCTTGCCGAGCAAAAATATGCGTTTGACGTCAATTACTCGTTCTCATTTTCCTTGATGCTCGACAGCGTGGTGAGAAACGAGAAACCGTTGACCGAGTTTTGGCGCGTTTGGGATGAGCAAACGTTGAATGCCGATCCGTCCGTCCGCTTTTTGCGCAGTTTTGACAATCACGACATTGCCAACGACAACTATGATCACCGCCCCGAGAGCAATGGCCGCAGTCATCGCGCCGACGCTGCTCTGGCGGTGATTTTTACCCTCAACGGCGTTCCTTTTATCTACAACGGTCAGGAGGTCGCAGACGGTCGCCGCCACTCGATCTGGGGCAACCGCGATTACGGCAAAAATCTGGTGATCGACTGGGCCAAGGCGTTGACGCCGGACGGGCAGGGGCGCTTGGCGCTGATCCGCGAATTGGCCGCTTTGCGCCGCAAACACCCGGCGCTGACCGGTGGCGTCACGGTCAAAGTGGACAATGATCACCCCGAGTGTGTGCTCAGCTATTTGCGCAAAAGCGCCGCCGAAACCATGCGCTTTGCTGTCAATTTTGGCCGTGAAACCGTGACGGTAAAGCTCGACGGCGATGTTCAGCCGTTGATCCTGATCCCCGGCGGCTGGGTTTGCCATACGCTTTAAGATTAAGGAATCGCAAATGAAACTTCCCGCTTTGCAGGTCGATAGCACCGGCCGTTACTTTTGCACCGCACAAGGGCAACCGTTTTTTTATCTCGGCGATACCGCTTGGATGCTGTTTCACCGCACAACGTTGGGAGAGGCGGAGTTGTATCTCAAGGATCGCGCCGCCAAAGGGTTTAACGTGATTCAGGCCGTTGCCTTGTCGGAGCTGGACGGACTCCGGACGGCCAATGTCTACGGCGAATATGCGTTAAAAGACTTCAACCCCGAGTCGCTCAACGAGCCCTACTGGCAGTATATCGACCAAGTCGTCGCCAAAATCAATCAATCCGGCATGTATGTCGGCTTTTTGCCCTCTTGGGGAGACAAATGGCATTGTTGCGGCGGGGCCGGGCCGGAAATTTTTACCGAGCAAAATGCCCGCAATTACGGACGGTTGCTGGGGCGGCGCTACCGCGATGCCGATCTGATTTGGATTTTAGGCGGCGACCGTGCGGTAGACAATTTTCAACATTTGGCCATCCAGCGCGCGATGGCCGAGGGGTTGCGCGAGGGTGACGGCGGCAACCATCTGATGACCTGGCATCCGCCGGGCGGCCGCAGCTCGTCGTGGCACATGGCGGCCGAGCCGTGGATCGATTTTCACATGGAGCAGGCGTGTCACAACCGCGACGATGTTTCGCGCCGCCATTATCAGCTCGACCGCGAACTATTCCCGCGTCGGCCGTATGTCAACGGCGAGCCGCCGTATGAGGAGCATCCGTGCGCATTTCAGGACGGGCGTCTGGGCTGGCTGGATGCGCATGACGTCCGGCGCGAGTTTTACTGGGCGATTGTCGGCGGGGGGGCGGGGTTTACCTACGGCAATCATCCGTTATGGCAGTTTTATGACGGCAAGCGTTATTTGCCGCTCAACGGCCCGCGGATGACCTGGCAGGAGTCATTGTTGCTGCCGGGGAGCTCTCAGTTGTCGCCGGTTTTACAACGTTTGGCGGCTCAAAACATGCTTACCGACCGCAAGACGGTGGATTATTTTATTGGCGAAAATGAGGCTTGCCGCGGTGCCGACTCCATTGGCGCATGCTGCAATCTCTCTCGCTGCCGGGCGTGGGTTTATCTCCCCTTGGCCCGCAAATTCAAGCTTCATTGCGACTTGCTTGCGGCAAAGCAGTGGCAGCTCGACTGGGTGCATCCGGTCTCCGGCCAAATATTGCGTCAAAGTCGCCTTGAGGTCACCGGCGAGTGGCAGGAGCTGACGCCGCCCCCGGTCATGGACGGCTGCCGTGATATTTTGCTTGAAGTTTCTGCTCTGCAATAGATTAATTTACGTGCTTGCGGTGCCGGGCGAGGCCCATTTTTCCCGCAAGGGACGAGTCGATCATCATTTGCAAAAAGTAAAACACCAGACACGGCACCACCGCCGCGCCGTCGGCCGCGCCCAAAATCGCCAGCGTGGCCAACGCCAAGGTAATGGTCTTGGAGCCGCCGGTAAAGATCAAGGCTTTGCAGTCGGCACTCCCGAAGTGGAAAAATTTGCCGCCGAACCACAAAATCGTCATCAACCCCAAGTGCAAAATCAAGCTTCCGGCGGCGGCGAGCAGCATCGCCGAGACAGGATAGCTTTTAACGAGATCGTGAGAACTTGAAAAAAATGCCAAGACGAGCAAAATCACGCACAAACTCGGCACATATCCGCACCATGACGGCAACTCTTTTTTGCCCAGTTTGCGCATCACGCAACCGACGATAAAGGGCAATACCACCAAGAGTACGAGATCGGTAAACATCCGTAAGGGATTGGTGTTGATGTCGCCGTTGTGCTCAAGGCACCAGCTGAGCATTATAGGGAGAGTCAGCACTCCGGCCAGGCTGTAGACAATGGTGAGCGTCATCGCCAAAAAGACGTTGCCGTCGGCGTTTTCGGTCATCACGATGCCGCTGGAGAGAGTCGGCGGTACCGCTGCAATCACGATCAAGCCCACCGCGGGCAATGCCTCGATGCTTAAGAGCTTGGTCAGGAGCAAGGCCAACAGCGGCGAAATCACCAGTGATAAAATGCCGCCAAGGATCATGATCAACAATAATTTTCGCTCAAATTTGACATTTTTGGTGTCGGTCTGCAAACCGCAGATTAAAAAAATTGCGACAATGAGGTAACTGCTCAGTCCCATTTTTTTGAGCGCAGTCCCCCACTCGGGGATGAAACAGGCGGCCAGTACGGCGACAATCATCCCGACCGGCAAAAATAGTTTTTTGATCATGATTGAGTTTCTCCGGACGGATCGGCGGCGAGGTTGCCGCCGCGCTCGACATGAGAGCGTAACAACGCGCGCGCCGTGGCCCGGCGGCCGGACAAAATGGCATCGATGATTTCCAGCCGCTCGTTGGTGGCTTTGGTGTATTCACTCTCTGTCGCCAGCGTCCGGTAGTTGCGAAATGCGGCGGTTTGACGGGTGAGCTGTCCCAACATATCGGACAAAGAGCGGTTGGGGCAATATTGTGCAATCAAGGCGTGCAGTTTTTCGTCCGCTTCGAGCGATGCTTTTTTTTGTTTGTCGCCGCTTCCCGGCTGTGTCAAAAGGATGCGCAATTTGAGCAAATCCTCGCGGGGCAAGGCGGCAAAGGCAAGATCGAGCGCATTTTCCTCCAAAATCGCGCGGCACTCAAAAAGTTCGCGCACCGCGTCGGGCTCAAAGGACATGACCTGACACCCGCGCCCCGGCAGAGCCTCCAAAAGGCCCTCCTGCTGCAAGCGCAGCAAGGCCGCGCGCACGGGGGTCCGGCTGATGCCGAGCTTGGCTGATAGCTCCTCCTCGGCAAGGCGGGTCCCGGCCGCCAGCGACCCCGAGACAATCCGGCGCAACAGCCGGTCGTAGGCCTGATCGGCCAGGGTTATTTTTTTAAGCATTTCAAGTGTTTCCTGATAAACAACAGACAATACATCATTCCTCCGATGCCGATGTCACAGTGGGTTTGGCCGGGGAGCTCGTAGTATTCGGCGTGCTGATTGCCGCAAAATACGAGCGCATCGCGCATGAGTTTGTTGTCGCCGGGGCGGCAGTCGATTTCGAGCCCGGTCTGTCCGGTCACCATCAACAAAGGCGGCAAGTCGGGCGAAGCGTAATTTAATGGGGCATACTCGTCAAACAACTGTTGAGTAAAGGCGATCCCGCGCTCGGCTCGGATGGTTAAATGGGTAATCATTTCGCCGCTTACCGACAAAAAACCGTTGAAATCCTTGGGCGACAAGCCGTATTTGGCCAAAAAGCGCGGCATGGTGCACAATACCGTTGTCAAATACGCACCGGCGGAAATCCCGCCGATAAAGATATTGTCGGTGCTCCCATTGTATTCCCTGGCGTGTTTGACCGCCCAGGCGACGGCGGCGGCGCCGTCCTCAAGGTAAGCGGGGCAGGTGGCCTTGGGCGACAACCGGTACGTGGGAGCGATAAAGACACAGCCCATCAATTTGTAAACATCCGGCACCCCCGGCTCGCCGTCAGTGAAACCGCCGCCGTGAAAGAAAATCACGGTCGGCACGTTTTTGCGGTTCACCGGATAATAAACGTCAAGCCGGGCGCGTTCGCGCTTGTACTCGTCGCCGCCGATCTCCTCCTCACTGTAATAGCGCAAGTTTTTGATCTCTTTGTAGTTGTGATGATACTCCTCAATGGTGATCATCTCCATTGTGCCGTCAAAATCCAAGCGGTTGTCACTCATAACATGCTCCAAAAAAGTTGGTTGCAATTTATTGTATACTGTATACAATAGCATGGTGTGTGTTTGATTGCAAATGCTTTACGGATAAAATTGATAATTTTTGACGAAATCAATCCATGTGAAAGATTTCAACCAGGGGCTTGAATACCGGCGAATTGTCGGGATTGACCGTCATCAGATCTTTGTTGTACTCCCACCACTTTTGGACAATGGCCAGCTGGCCCATGTCATTGGCGGTGTTGTTACTGGTGAGATGCCGGACGGCAAACAAGGTAAGTGTCTCCTCGTCCAAAAAGATGGTATAATCGCTGATGCCGCAGTCGGTGTGGGCTTTGACCAGCTCCGGCCAGATTTCGTTGTGGCGGCGGCGGTACTCGGCCGCGCAGCCCTTTTTTAATTGCATTTTAAAAGCGTCGCGCATAATATACCTTATCGGTTTTGACAGTAACGGTCAAAGATTTGAAGATAATGTTCCCAGTCCTCCGGCGTCTGATCGTGCTTGCCGGTACGGATATGGTAACTGATAATATTGGTGACAAAGACGTCCGGCGCCGGCATCTCGGTAACTCCGAGGCCGGGGCTCCCAAAGAGAGCATAGACTTTGCCGGCCTCGACGGCCGATAAAAATTCGCCCTTGGGGTCGGCCCAGGTGTCCAAGGTGGCGCTTGCCACTGCCAGCGGACGCGGCGCGATCAGGGCCAAAAGCATGTGTTGGTCAAAGGGGAGCTTGGCCTCATTTGCGCTGTATTGGTCAAAGGATTTGACAAACCAGTGCGGAAACTGACCGGTGATAGCTTTGATGTTTTCGCCAATGACCCGCTTGGAGAGCGCGGCACCGCCGCACCCGGAGTCATTGCTGATAACGCCGTAAAACCGCAAATCGTTGGCCCCCGCCCACAATGAGGTTTTGCCGAGCCGGGAGTGGCCGTGGACGATGACCCGGTGACTGTCCAATTGGGGCAATGTCGCCGTCAAGTCCAGCAGCCGCGATAAACCCCACGACCATGCGCCGATGGCGGTATAGTTGTCATCAGCGCCGGTTTTACCGGTATAATCTCCAAAGAGCTGATAAATGCTGCGGCTCCAGCCGTCAACCTCGTCCGGGAAAAAGTCCTGATAACAGGCGGTTACCGTCGCATAGTTGTGATCGATGAGCTGCTCAATTTGCCAGCGGCCGGTCTGGCTCGCGCGCGCGTCATTGGATAAATTGGGCTTGCTCCGGTACTGTTGGCCGGTGATCCGGACATCGGTCTCGGGGGTGGTCGCGTGATTGCCCTTAAAATTGAGCCCCATAAAGACCGGTATCGGGCCTTTTACATTTTTGGGGGAGTAGACCAATACGTCAACATCATGGGTACGACCGTTATGCATGGCAAAATGGATGCGAATCTCTTTACGCACGGCTTTGCCGCCCAAGGCGTCGTCTTTTTGGCTCAAAAGCTCATAGCCGGTCGCGTCGGGCAAGGGTGGCATTTGGCCGTACATTTCGCGGGTAAACTGGTTTAAGATTTCCAGCCGCCGGACATTAAACCAATCGGCGGCGGTGGTGACCGGTTGACCATTGCTTTCCAGCAAGGGCGGCAGTGTGTAGGGAACAATCAAGCTCTCGTCATAATTGATGTCAAACATTTTTATCAACTCCTGTTGGTCGATGGCGCCGAGCCAGGCGGCTGCGGTCGTCATCAGGGCGGCAAACCATAATTTCATAACCGGTTCCTTGTTTTAATCCGAAACTCTTCTGCGTTTTTTGATAAAATACACCCGTAATTGTAAAAAACAACCCGGTTTCAGCAGATGCAGACCGGAAAAATTAAAAACTTTACGAAAATGTAAATGGAGAATCCCGGATTTATACGAATTGTGAAAAGAAAACAGCTTGTCAGTTTTGGGTTTGATTTGATGTAAATAGCTATATTGATGATAGTTGAGTTATTTTTGAAAAACTTGGCACGGCTTTTGCTATATCAAATATCAACAAGCCGGCGGGATGGTCCTCGTCGGGAATCAAATTCAGGGAGGATAGAATGAATCACTTCAGCAATTACAAATGGTTTTTGACTTTTGTTATTGCCGCAGTCTGTTCCGCCAAAATGCTTGGTGAGGACCCGGGAGCGCGGACAATAACATTTAACGAAGACCGCAACCAGCACTACATGACCAGCAAAGTCTATGAGCTTAAGTATGTCAAGGCTCATGACGTATTGCCCTTTATCAAAGGTGCGATCAAGCGCTTCGACACCCAGTCGACAGTGCAGAGCTTGGATTATGAGGCCGGCAAAAAGCAGTTTATCGTCATTTCCACCGGGGTTGACATCATCCCGCTGATCGACGATATGATCGCCAAACTTGATTACCCCTCTCCCAAAGTGGACGAAGCCGGCTCCATCGTCAGCGGCGACGGCATCTACCGGTATGTCTACTGCAGCAAATACCGCGCCAGCGAAAACATGAATTATGTACTGCGCCAGGTCTTTGCCAGCGGGTTTTCCTCGGGGACCAGTTATTTTGACTTCCCGACCAATATGTTCTATTGGAAGAGCTCCAAGTCCGAGGGCGACGAATATCTCAAGTTTTTGCAGGCCATCGACCGTCCCGTCCCGCAGATGCAAGTCCAGCTTAACGTCTATGTTGTCTCTGACAACAACTTCCGTGAATTGGGCGTCGACTATCTGGCTTGGAAAAACGGTCCCGGCGCGGAACTTTTCTCCACCGGTTTTGACTTCAGCAACTTTTACTCGGTTGACCGCTTAAGCAATGCGACCAATATTTTGGCGGACGGCCCGGTCTCCTCTGCCACCGGTTACGGCGGCTTTATGGTGGCCCCCAACTTTGACGCGACGTTCCTCCGCATGCTGGCCCAAAAGGGCAAGGCGTGGAAAGCTTCGTCCGCGACTTTGACCTTGATCAACGATTTCACCAGTCCGGCGGCGACTTCGTGGGATGATGCCACCTATCGTTTTAAATTCACCCCGCAGCTGCAAAACATCGTCAAAGATGACAAGCAGACCACCAGCATCGTCGCTCTGGATGCCACCGAGTACTCGTTTTACCTGAGCACTCCGATCATCTGCTTCGGCGAAGATCCCGCCCAAAAGGCCTTGACGCTGATGTGCTCCTGGAATCTCGATGTCAACGATCCCGTTGAAACCGACAACATGGGCGTGACCACGGTCGACCAAAACACCTTTGCTTCGGCGTTGACGCTGCAGTGCAATACCGAGAAACTGCTGGCAATCTACGACAAACATGTGGTCACTGAGCAATATGACGGGATGCCCTTCCTCGGTGAAATTCCGGTGCTCAAGTACCTCTTTGGCGCGCAAACCAATGTGGACAGCAAATTTCATATCTTTGTGACCATGTCGGCCACTCCCGTGGAAACCAAAAACATTCCTGATCCCAAGGCCGGTGCCGTGATTGAAGCGTCGGAACTTGCGGCGGCGAACAAAATCCATTATTAAGGAATTGTGAATTATGTTTACATCTTATAAAAATATTTTGACTTCTTTGACCGTCGGCGGTGTCATTTGCGCGGCCCACGCGCTGCCCAATGAGTGGAACAGCCCCACCCCCCCGGCCAAACCGACCCAGGTGCTGCCCCTTTTGAATGTCGAAGTAAAGAACGACACCAAAGCCATCACCTTTATCAACACCAACAACGACCCGTTTGTGTACACCCGTGTCTACGAGCTCAAGCACGCCGACCCGTATGAAATCCGCCCTTATCTGATGGCCGCCATCCGGGCCCGCCGGATCAACACCAATGATACCAAGGTGGAAGCCATCAAATACATGGACGGCAAAGGTATGCTGATCGTTTCGGCGGAGCAATACCGCTTTGACAAATTGGCCACCGGCCAGAGTCTTGACGAAATCATCGCCGAGCTTGACCGCCCCAATCTGTCTTCGGAGGCCGGCCGCCAGTTCTTCCTTTATTATCCCAAGTATTTTGACTCGACCACGCTGGCGACGATCGTCCGCCGGGTCGGTTTGACCCATGCCAACGACCCCGTTGAGTTGCAGGGCGGTATTGACACCGTGCGGGCGGATACTTCGCTCAACGCGCTGATGTTTTACTCCACCCCGTTCAGCAAAAAGAACATTGAGTCGATCCTCAAGGAATACGACGCGCCGACCACCGAAGCTTTGATCGAGTACAAAATTTATGAACTCGACAGCGAAGGGGACAGCAACTTCGGCGTTGACTTCCAGGCTTGGAAAAACGGTCCCGGCGCCGACCTCTTTGCCGCCGGCGCCCGCTATGCCAACGGCTGGGATTTTACCAACAACAACGTTGCCAACAACATGGTCAAAAAGGCCCGTTCGAGTGTCATCAACTTTAACCCCAAGTGGAATGCCAAATATTTGGATTTCCTCGTGGCCAAGAGCAAAGCCAGCGTCATTACGACCGGTAAGATCAACATCATGAACCGCGCCACCGGCAGCATCCAAAGCGTGACCCGTATGCCGATCATCGAGACCGGTGATACCGTTGCCGGATACGGCGCCTCGCAGACCACCGTCAGTCAGGCGATGACCATCAGCGCCTGGAGCGGCGATTATACCTTAAGTGCGATCGACCAGGACAAAGGCTGGCCGTTGGCGATCAGCCCCGCCGGATACACCGGGGAAGTTGTGATCACCAAGACCACTCTTAACAACCGCGTTTATTACACCATGTCTTTGGATCACTCGGGCGCTTCGTTTGTCCGCTCCGACGGCAAAAACTACGGTCGCATTGCCAAAGCTTATGATGTGAGCGTGACCTACACCGATACCTCGGTAATCCCGCCGGTGACCACCACGGTGGACAATTACAGCAATGCCTACGCTTATGACATCAAAAAGGATAACACCCGTGTCACCAAGCAGGCAGAGTTCGGCTTCTATATGGCGCTGACTCCGGAAGTCAATACCGAGTCCTCGATCATCAAATTGGATATGAAAAACACCAACTTGATCGGCTTTAAGAGCAACGGCGAACCGCGTACCAGCGATACTAAGTTGAGCACCAATTTGCAGGTCTCCTCCGACGGCACCACCTTCTACGTGGGCGGTCTCGACAAAGTGGCCTGGAACCGCAGCGTGAGCAAGGTTCCGTATTTGGGTGACATCCCGTTCCTCGGTTTCGTCTTCTCGGCGGAAAACGAGTCGATCAAAAAGACCCAGATCGTCGCGGTGATTACCGTCAAGTCGGTCAACCCGGATACCAAGGTTGACGATGCGACCAAGGAAGAAGCCGAAAAGATCCGCGCCAAGGCTGCCAGCCACGATCTCGTCAAGGACAAATTGGCGATCGAGAGTGCTTACGGCTTTGATCAATACTGGCTCGACCCCGATAAGGATTGATGAGCTATGGAGCGTTTGTTGAAACAACAAATGAAGGAGCGCGCCCTCCATCTCGGAGGGGCACTGTGTATGATCCTCGATGTGATGATCTCGCGATTTCTGTAATCTCCCTTCGGAGATCCGCGATCACCCCGGATCCTCAAAGTCCGGGCACATCGGTTTCAGAGCTGCAACCAGCAATGGTTGCAGCATTTTTTTTGCCGGGATATGCCGGCCGGAAAACAATGGTTGGCACTGTCGCCCTGTGCCCTCGTCTCCGGGGCGCAAAAAAGCCCCGCCGGATGACGGGGCTGGTAAATGATAAACCAATAAAAGGATTACTCCGCCTTTTTAAAGGTGGCCTTGAGTGTATATTCTTTGCCGGGCTCGACGGCGACGGTCTGAGAAGCGCGGGCGTCATGGTTGACCTTTACCCCGCCGTCCACCAGCGAAGCTTTGTCGGCAATCCACCAGCCGTCGGCTTTGCCGGCGTCATTTTTGGTGAATTCGGCATTTTTAGAGACGGGCTCGATGGCAGCGCTTTTGTAGATGTAAAAGAGCCGTTCTTCGGCAGTCTGGGCCCAATCGCCGGCGGCGCTGAAATTGACTTTGCCGGGCTTGTCAACGGTGAAGACGACTTCCATGGTCTGCCATTCGCCGTTGGCGGCTGGTTTCATGGTGTTGACCAAAATCTGGCTGCGTTTTTCCTCGGCACCCCAGGTGGCATTTTGGGTATTGCAATTGGTTTTGACTTTGGTGATGCTGATCCCGTCTTTGGTGCCGTCAATGTCAAGTCGGCCCTGATCGATGGCGAAGAGGCCGCAAGCGGCAAACGCTGTCAAAAGTAAGAGTGTTTTTTTCATGGTGATGGTTTCCTTTCCTGCTTTGGTCATTTGGGCAACGCCTGTCGTACCCGATGTCACAATATAGCAGGGGGAATCCGGTTTGTCAAGCTTTGGGGTGAGAGAAATACTGTCCGGCTTGTTCGGGCGGGATGCAAATTTGCCATAATAAATCCCATACTGTCTTGAGCAACCGGAAAAGTTCTTCACTCTCGATGATCATCGCGTATTTTTCTTTGAGAGCCGACAGTACGGCGATTTTGCCGTCATAGAGATAGAGGCCGGCAATGTCTCCTGCGATCAATGTCGGCAGATAGCGGACCTGGCGGAGATTGTGCTCGCCGGGCTGCATGTAGTCAATCGCACACTCATCAGGACTGTAGTTGCGAATGGCATTGGAGCGGATGCCCCGCCCGATGCGCCGCCGGTAAAACTCCCGCAAGGTTTCCTCCGTGTTGAGCTGAAACATTTCGCGTACCGAGCCAAAGTAAAAATATTCGCCGCTTTTTACCGTGAGCAATTCTTCGTGCACCTTGAGGTAGCCGGGCGCTTCGTCATAAATGCGGATGCGCGGACGTTTTTCCCCGGCAAGATACAGTGCTTTGAGGTCGGGTAAAATTTGGTCCAGGGCGTTTTGCCGCCGGTTTTCGGCGGCCTGCAGCTCGGCCGGATCGCCGGCGGTGTAGACTTTGCGGTTGTCAATAGTACTTTCGGCGGCGAGGCCTTTTTCTTTTAAAACATCCAACACATCATAGACGGTCGGGTGCTTGAGCCGGGTACTTTTGGCAAGCTCGATGGCTCCGGCGCTGCCAAGCTGGAGCAATGCGAGATACACTTTGCTTTGGCGGCCGTTGAGCCCGAGCTGATTGAGTTGATCAATGAAATTCATCAGTGTTTCTCCGTTATGTCGTAACTTTTCGACATTATTTATTTGCCGTATATGATTTGCATTTGCCGGTGGCAATGGTTATAATATATGCTGTCAAACAGAAAAATGCTTGCTTGATAAGGAGTTTTTATGAGTTATTTTAAGTCGTTGCCGATTTTTCGTCATGATTTATTGATTCGGATCAATCCGACATTATTTGACGGCCGGGGACAACGATGACGCTTGTTGCTTTTATTTTGATTGTGCTGTCGGTCGGATTGCATGTGACATGGAATATGCTCTCCAAGAGCGTCCGCCCCTCGCTGGCATTTTGCTCATTTATGGCCTTGGCGGCGGCGCTGGCGACGTTGCCGGTGTTGTGGCTGGGGGGATTTCCCTTTGTGCAGTTGCCGCTCGCGTTTTACGGCTTGTTGCTCGCCAGCGGCATTTGCGAAACCGTGTATATGTATGGCCTTGCCGGTGCGTACCGGAGGGGGGACATTTCGCTCGTATATCCGGCCGCGCGGACTCTCCCGGTGTTGATCATTGCGGTGATTTCACTCATGTTCGGGTTTGGCAAGTCACCCGGAGTTCTCGCATTTGCCGGGATGGCGGTGCTGACGCTGGGATGTCTGGTCATGCCGTTTGCGGCGTTTGACCGGATTGATTTCAGTCGTTATTTTGCCGGGCCGGTCAAATACATTTTGCTTGCCGCCGCCGGGACTGCCGGGTATACCTTGATCGATTATGAAGCCTTGCGGATTTTGAAAAATTTTGGCGGCGACGGGATTGTGGGAGCACTCGGGTATTTGTGTCTGATCGAGTGTCTGATGGTGACGATGGAAACCTTTTTGGTCTGGCGCGATTCCCGCGAGCGCAAGTTGTGGCTGGCATTTTTATGCCGCCCGGTTTATCCGGTGCTGGCCGGGCTGTGCAGCGCGGGCGCCTATTGGCTGATTTTGCTGGCGATGAAGCACGTCGACAATGTCACCTATATCCAGTGTTTTCGCCAACTCAGCTTGCCGCTCGGTTTCTTGGCCGGAGTTTTGGTGCTCAAAGAAGCGCCGTCGTTGCCCAAAATTGCGGGACTTTTGTTGGTCATTTTAGGGCTGTTGTTGACCGTGATATAAAAAAATCCCGCCCGGATCACGGGCGGGAGGTACACAGCTGCATTATTTATTGCGTGTTGGCCGCGGTCAAATCGACTTTGCATAAGGTCAGTCCGGCAATCGCCACCACTCCCGGCGAGGCCGATACCAAATCGACTTGGGTCAAGGTTTTGCCGGGCTCGGGATTGGCCAACGGGGCGGCAAACAAGCCGTAATTTTGCAGATCGGCGGTGTCAAAAGTGACGGCCGGGGCAATCGGCGCGCCGCCTTGAGGTTTGCCGTTTAAATACCAGTCGCGCAGCTCAATGTTGTTACGCAGCGCGATGGCGGCGCTGGAGCCGTCCTGATAGGTCAACACCAAATCCGCGAGCTTGACGCCGGTTTGGTTACTAACATACATGGCGCAGCCGAGCATGAGCAGCGTCGGGTAGAGCCCGGGCTCTACCTTTTGCGAAATTTTGCCGTCCGCATTTTGCCAAGAGGAGTCAGCGGCGACCAACCCCTTGCCGTTCAACAAAAACGGGTAAGAGGCGTAAAACTTTTGACCCTGTCCCAAAATCAGCAAATTGGCAAGCGAGATCACTCCTTTGGCCGATTTGAGCTCGGTGTTAAAGTCGACGGCTTGGAGTTGGACCTTGACCGCATCCTTGTCGGAAACAGCCGGGACCTCGACCCGCATCATCTCGACATCGTCCAAAAGCACCGTCCCGGCGCCGCCGTCGATGCCGAAGATCACGGCGAGATTGTCATCCGGCACCTTGTCGATCTTGACCAACACTTCGTACTTGACGAAGCGGTCGGCGGGCGGCGTGGCAAAATCTTTGCGTGTCAAGTGCTTGCTCTTGGGCGTGGTGTCAAAGGTCGAAATATACGGTTTGGCGCTGCCCGAAACGTTGCGGAAATTGGCGCTGATCCGGTAGGTGCCGGGAGCCGACAGCTTGAGATAGCTGAAAACATAGACGCGCCCTTTGCCGGAGGTGGTCAGCTCGGCCGTATATTTGCCGTTGGCGTTTTTGTCGGTCACAGCGACTTTGCCTTGCGGGTCGTAAGATTTGTCGCGCAAGAGCCAGCCTGCAAATTTGCACTGGTCAATCCCGACCAGGGTATCGCCGACCAAGTCCTCAAAATTGGGATTGGGCAATAATTGGCCGCTTGACTCAAGTTTGACCGAGGTGATCAGGGGGGCATCTTTGGTGATGAGGTAGTACGCAAGACCGTTGGTCTCGAGGGTGTTGCCGGAGAGTTTGATTTCTTTGCCGAACATGTCGAAACAGCGCAAATCCTTGTTTTGAAAGGCGACTTTATAATTGCCCGCGCTGCTGCCGAGGGCCAAAAGGTAGCTGCCGTCGGTGCGCTGAAACAAATGATTGATGTCAAATTCGCCCGCCGGGAGCGACTTTTGCACGCCAAGCAAGCGGTCGCACTTGGCCAAAAACTGTTGGTTGACGGCAAAGATATGCAGCGGGCCCTCGGGGGAGGCCGTGTGCTCGTCGCTTAATGTGTCGCGGCCCCAGCCGAAGCCGAAGAATTTTTCATACCCCATGTCAAGGAACCAAAGATTGATGGCGGCGGTTAAATACAGCAGTCGGTCGGGGTCGTTGATCACGTGCCACATTTGCTCGGTTTGCCAGATCGGCATCCCCGCCTTGGCGGTCTGGGCGAGTTTTTTCATCTCGACGGCGCCGACGCGGGCTCGGTAGGCGTGCATGTTCCAGATATCGACATATTTGCCCGCACCGAGCTTGACCAACTCTTGAGGCATTTCGGTATCGCAGACGGTCGGGGTGGTGCTGAAACCGGAAACCAATACCTGATTTTTGGGATCCACCTTTTTGAGACTTTCACTGGCTCCTTTTAGGAGGGCAAAATAATCCTCGGTGGTGCCCGAAAAGGTTTCAGCAAGACCCGGGGGATGGAAGTCGACTTCGTTGTAAATTTCAAAGTGCTGCACTTTGTTTTTGTATTGTTTGGCGACGGCCTCGACGTAGCGATTCCAAATCTCCACGTTTTTGGGCTGCCAGCGGCCGGGCTCGCCGCGGCGGTAGCGGAATTTGGCGCGGTCGCCCTCGGTGGGCGGCGGCGTGGCGGCCCACATGGCCGGATAGCCGAGGACCCCCAATACTTGCACATCGTTGGCGAGATAACCATTAATAACTTTGTCGGAGGTGCGGAAGTCAAACTTGCCGTCAGCGGGCTCGACGTAAAACCAATTCAATTCACCGCTCCACAAGCGCACCCATTTGACATTGATTTTTTTGAATACCTCCGGTTCGCGGTTGTTGGCCAAGCCGAGGTACTGGCTCAATTTTCCTTCGGGGGCGTTGTCGATGCGCGGCAGTACCGAGACTTTGACGAAGCGCATGACTTGACTCCCGGCGGTGATTTCAATTTTATAAAGACCGCCGGGCATTTTCCCCAAGTCGAGCGTGTATATTTTTTGCAAGCTTTTGGGGTCGATTTCGACGCTCTTTTCGATAGCGGTCTGTGCTTTGTTGCCAAGCGTGGTGATCACCATTTTGACCGGCATCTTTACTGCCCGGTCGGTGAAGTTGTTGCCGATCAATTGCAAATTGACACTTTGATCGTCATAGACGATGCGGTTGGCCAGCCGGTCGTAGGGGAGCAAGGAAACCGTGTCTTTCAGGGCCGGGGCCATGAAGTATTGGACTTGATCGAGGTCGTTCCCCAAAAAGGTGCACTCGCTGTCGGCAACGAAGGGTTTGGCGGCGTCAAACTGAAGCTCTTTTTCGTTGAGCTGCTTGGCGGAAACTTTGATTTTTGAGGTATAAAACGGAAACTCGTCGCAGACGCGGAACATCGGGGCCATTTCGAGGAGTTTACCCTTAAAATTTTGTTTGCCGATCAATTTGCCGTCAATGTAAAAAATGAATCCCTGCGGGCCCCAGGTGATCGCCATATTGACCGTCTGCCCGGCTTTGACCGCGCAATTTTGATCACTTACGTACCAGACTTGTTTGTCACTCCCGCGTCCCATGCCGCGGATGCCGTACTCGCTCTCCGGGTTGCCGGAGGGGGTGTAAATGCCGAGGATGGTGCGCGTGGCATTGTTATTATCCTTGCCGGGCACGAGAAAGGCGAAAAACCAGCCGTTGCGGATGTCTTTTACGTCCTGCGCCGGGGTGACGGTGACTTCGACCGCACCCTGATTTAAGTTAAACACCCCTTGTGTGGGGTAAAACCGCAGACCGTCCTCGGCGGCCAATGCGGCGATGCCGAGCAGCAAAAGGATCAAAAGTGATATTTTTTTCATTTTTTACCCAAAAAAAGGCGTGAAAATTCACGCCTTGGTTACATTTCTCGATTAATTACTCAATAGACCACATTGTCATGACGCACCCATTTGCTGTTGTCATTGGGAGCTGCCGCGGTAATCCACGGACCGTAGAGCTTGCTGCCGGGGCTGTTAAAGAGGCTTTGGGCCGCGATTTCACCTTTGCCGTTGGGGGCTTTGCTGCCAATGACATGGCCGTCAGCAAACACCGCGTTGCATTCTGCCAAACCGTTGTGCGCGGGCCACAATACCGGGCCGCTGGCCGGCACGTTGTAATAATTGTCCACGCGCCAGATACCCAAAGGCTTCATTGAGATCGCCCGGTTGGTTTCGGAACGGGCGGAGTCCACCGCCAATACGGTAGCGGAAGCACGGCGGAACATATTTTGCTTGACCGGACGGAAATAACTGCTGCCGGATGAGGAAGTCGCATACCGGAAGTTGACCCCATAATCGCAGACTGCCCAGTTGGACGAGGTGGCGGAGTTGTTGCTGCTCCCTTTATCATTAACCCAGCTGGCAGTATCCCAAAATTGCAGATACCAGTCACTGCCGCTGTCGGGCAACATGGTCCGGGACGGGCAGCGCATTTGTTTTTTTGTCATATAATTGTTGTACCACATCGTGTAGTTCCAAAAATTGTTGGTGCCGCCGTTGTAGCTGTCAAAGGGCATATAGTCGCCGTTGCTGCCGGCATACATGATAAAACACATGCCCATTTGTTTGAGGTTGCTTTTACAGCTGGCGCTTTTGGCGGTTTCGCGGGCTTTGTTGAGTGCCGGTAAAAGCATACTCGCCAGGATGGCGATGATAGCAATCACCACCAAGAGCTCGATGAGTGTAAATACGTACTTTTTCATAATTCCCCCTTTGTTATAAATTTTATAATACGCCGTCGTGACGCACCCATTTACTCTCGTTGTCCGGCGTATAAGTTCCGTAAAACGCCGCGCCTTTTTTATATAAACTGTCGGAGGCCGCCTGGCCGATGCTTTGACCTTTGGCACCGGCGACGTGACCGTCGGCAAAAACGCCGTTGGCTTCGCTGAAATTATTATGCGCGGGCCACAAAACCGGGCCGTTGCCGGGGGTGTCTGGATAGGTATTGACATAAAAATACGGTCGGGTTGCAAGTTCGCCGACAGTGCGGTTCGGCCATGCCGAGTCGATGGCCAACACGGTATCAGAGCCGTTCCGAAACATGTTCATTTTGACAATTTTTAGTCCGCGGGAGCTAGTGTTGGAGCTGAAGCCGAATTTGGCGTTGATCCCGTAGTCGGGGAATTGCCAGCCGGCATCATCCGGGGTGGTCAACCCTTGTGTGGGGCTGGCCCAAAAAGTTTTATAATAATCCGGGATGTTGTCCTTGTTGCGGGTGCACTGTAACTGCTTTTTGGTGGCATATTTATTGATTACGAGCGTCCCGTCCCAAAAACGGGTATTGAAACTGGTATTTTGCAAACCGGTTACCGGCACTGTTTGGTCAGCGTTGTCTTGGGCGTACATAAAAAAGGCCATGCCGAGTTGCTTGAGGTTGCTTTTACAGGTGGCGCTTTTTGCGGTTTCACGGGCTTTGTTGAGTGCGGGCAGGAGCATGCTCGCCAAAATGGCGATGATGGCAATCACTACCAGGAGCTCAATAAGAGTAAACAAAAACTTTTTCATTTGGGAGCCTCCTCAAATTTCATTTTTAATTTTATGTGTTCTTCTTGTGTTGATTGCCGTGTCAGTTTGCGGTGCAGTATCTCCATCGCCGCTTCGCCGGTCGCGACAGCCGGGATCACCGGCTGGACTCCGCTCGGGTTGATGTGGATGGTTTTGCCCTCGGTTTCGGTGGAAATAAAAATGGTATCGGGAAACTCACTTTGAAGTGACAGCGCCGGACCGTTGCAGTTGATCACATGATAGTGTTTCTCACTCAAAATCTGACGGATCCTGCGGATGGCTTCGCCGTGGCTGGCATGGACGTACTCTTCCGGCTTCCAGTTGATCCCAAATTCGGCAAACGCTTTTTGGATTCCGATTATCTTTTGTTGGATATTATTTCTGGCATTTTGATCGACAAATAAAATATCGCGGTAATTGTGCTCCAACAGTTTTTTGGTTAAAGCATAGCCGTAATCGACAAAATCCAAAGTGACTACATCGCCGCGATGGATATCACACATCGGCATATTGAGAACGTAAGGAAAATCAATGTCAGACAAATGTTCCTGCAAGTGGCGCAAATGTTCGGGCATCCACAGCCAAACAATTCCGGCCAGTTTTCCGCTCAGCTCGGCCTTGAGCGTCTTTTCCGCATTGCCGAAAAAATTGATGAGGCGGAAAAAATAACCGTGCTCGGTCATGCGGTTAAATACCCCGCAGATCATTTGTTGTGTCAACCCGTCCATATAAGTCATTTCGCCGTCGCCGGCAACGACACCGATGACCTGACCGTGGGTGTTGGACCGCACCGCGTCGGGGCTGATAAAGGTACCGTAATGCGGCCGCCTGACAAGGAGCCCCTCGTCGGTCAGCATTTGCAAGGCCCGTCGCACTGTTCCGCGCGAAACATTAAATATCTCACAAAGCTCGCGCTCTGTGGTCAAGGGCACCATTGCATCGGTGGAATCAGCCGCCGACAAGAGCCCGAAGACATATTGGCGGATCTGGTGATACCCCGGCATGGTTGCGCCGGAAAATTTATTTTTGGCTTCCACTTTTGTTCTATCCTGTGTACAAATATAAACAAATCTATGGTATATTATAGCAAAAAAAAGTGGTTTTGTCAAGTGTTTTTGGCGGAAAAATAGTAAAAAGTGACAAATGTGAACAAATTGTCCGCCGATTGCCTCCAGAAGGCAAAAAAGTCCCGGCGCCGAAAAGGGTCGGCGCCGGGACTTGCAGAGAGGAGGCGATTTAACGTTGCGGCAAGGTGGCGGCGATAACCGCCTGACCGTGACGCTTAAAAGTTTCATCGGGGATGTGAAAGATGATGTTGAGCTCGGGGAACTCATCATGCAGCACCTGCTTTGCAGTGTTGAGGATGATTTCGCCGCCGGTGCCCGAGGAGACGCGCCCCAATAACAGCAAGTGCTGCAAGTCATAAAAATCGGCATAATGAGCGACGGCGTAGCCGAGATAACACCCGATCGTGCGGTAAATAGCGGTGGCGCGCGGGTCAGCTTGCGCCATCGCCTGCTGCAATGCTTTTAATTGCTCCGGGAGCGGCAGTTTGCCGAAGTCAAAGCCCGCTTTGCCGGCCAGACGGCCGACTGCCTGCTGAGAGAGATACGAGCAGCCGAGCCCGGCGTCTTTGCTCCACTCGTCGACCGGCGCTTCGGTTTGCCGGTAATCGATTGGCGCAAAGGCCAGTTCGTTTAAGTGGTCGGTGATTTTGCCGTCGCAATTCACATAGCCCACTGCTTCACTCGTTCCCATGGCCAACCCGAGAAGCGAGTGCTTTTGGAGGCTTAGCGCCCCGGCGAGCGCGGTGACTTCGCCGTCATTGACGACCACCATGGGTACGTCAAACTCACGGGCCAAATCGTCAAAAATGGTCGCGCCTTTTTGCGCAAACACCGCCTCCGGGATGCCGCGAAAGAGCGACGCCACCCGCGGCTGATTGTCCACATACACGCCCGCCGCGCTGCCGCCGACGGCATCGAGTCGCGGGAGCTTGGCCGCCGCCCGGGCGATCGACTCGCGGATGCCGTCAATATGATAATTGAGATCGGTTTGGAAATAAGGGTCCCAGGCGATTTCCTCGGTGTAGACGACCTGGCCGTCCTGTACCGCCGCGCATTTGCGGTCGGAGCCGCCCAAATCGAAGCCGACGCGGCAGCCGTCAAAGTGGCCGCCCAAGGCGATATCGATCTCTTTGGCCTGCGGTGCCTCGGGGTACGCGCAGCCGATTACCCGAAATTGCGCGCGGTAAATTTTGGTCATGATATCGGCGTCAAAGGAGCGTTTGCCGCCGGAGGAATAGATTTCCGCAAGCATTGCCGCCAGCTTGGGGCAACCGGCGACGGTGACAAGGTTGCCGCCTTTGGCCCACAGCAGAAATTTGACGGTGCGCTCAAGATACAGCAAATTGTCGGCGTTGTTGGCCTCGGTTTCCGGCAAAATCCGGGTCTCGTAGCGAGATATGGTGCCGCTGCCGCGCTGCAGCGTGACGGCGACCGGCAAGCAATCCTTGGTCGCCGCGACTTTTTGACGGTAGGCGCGGCTCCACAACGCGGCGGGAACAAATCCCTTGTCCAATTCGGGCAAATGTTTGGCACAAATTTCCATCATTTTTTCACCGGTAATCAGCCCATTCGGGCTCGTTGGCAAAGACCCAGTTATAGTAATCGGTCTGCGTCAGCATGCCCGCGGCGGCCTGATCGAGGATCACCACCGCCGACGGGTGGAGCTGCAAGGCGCTTCCTGTTACCATGGCCGTCACCGGGCCCTCAATGGCTTTGGCGGCAATCTCCGCCTTGGCGCTCCCGGTAATGAGCATAATGATGCGCTTGGCGTCCATGATAGTGCCGACGCCCATGGTAAAGGCGCGTTTGGGCATGGTTTCGGGGGGATTGAAATACTTGCTGTTTTGCTCGTAAGTGGCAGGGGTCAGCGCTTTGGCCCGGGTCCGGGAGGCGAGGGATGAAATCGGCTCGTTAAAGCCGATGTGCCCGTCGCTCCCGATACCCAATAATTGTAAATCGATCCCGCCCGCGTCGCGGATCAAACTCTCATAGCGCAACCCCTCGGCAGCTTCGTCGGCGGCCATGCCGTCGGGCAAAAAGGTGTTGCGTAAGTCGATATTGATGTGCCGAAACAAATGTTGATTCATGTAGTAGCGGTAGGAGTTGGGGTCGGTCGCGGCCAAGCCGATGTATTCGTCAAGGTTAAAGGTGCGGACGAGCGAAAAATCGAGTTTGTCGTCGCGGTGCATCCGGCCGAGCTCGGCGTAGACGGCCTCCATGGTGTGGCCGGTGGCCAGCCCAAGCTTGCATGCGCTCTTCACCTTGACGGTATCGGCGATCAGCCTGGCGGCCAATTGGACGGCCCGGGCGGTATCGGGACGGATAATAACTTCCATTTTGGGGTGACTCCTGTTGGTTTTCGCTATATAATATAACCGGTTTGAGCCAAAAAAAAATGGAGGAACCATTGGAAACTATGGACTTTTACGCAAACGATTATTTGGCGTTGAGTTTCATCGTATAAATCAGATTTTCGATGTAAAACAAAGTTGCGTAATAGAGTTTGTCATAGTCGGCATAACGGATCGCCTCCTCGATTTGAGCCTGATTTTGGGCGATCAACTCGGGGTCCTGGCTCAGGACGACCATCCAGCCGGCGCACCAGGCGGGCTTGAGACTGCTTTTTTCGCGGGCGACGGCGGGGCAGGCTTTGCTCCAGACTTTAAGCTGCTCCATTGCGAGCTTTTGCGCCTCGTCGCCGTTGGTTTGCGCGCTCCACGGCGGCATCATCAAATGCCAGTCGGGGGTGAAGTTTGAGGGCTTGTTGACATCACCGTAGCGCTGATAATAAGCGATGTAAGGGGCCGCCATTTTGCCGGTGACTTTTAAGGATTGGAGCAGTGCCGCCTTGACTGCCGGGTCGGTTTCCTGACGCTTGAGCTCGCTCACCGCATACTGGCAGTTGCTCAAAAACCAGCAGGCCCACTCTGCCATGTTGTGGGGGCCTGCGAGCAAAACGTCTTTGCGGGTTTTTTGATTGCGGCAAGTGCCGTTAAAAAAATCGTAATACATCGTCAAATATTTTTGGTCGCCGGTCGCCTGATAAACAACATGGCAGGCGGTCAGCAAATGGACGACTGCCGCGTATTCGCCGTCGAGCCACCAGCCGCGGACAAAGCCGGGCTGGTCGCCGGGGATGCGCCATTCATTTTTTTGGAGTGCATCCAATTGACGGACCAGCCGGTCCGTGCATGTCTGGCGTTCGTCAGCGGTCGGAATGCCGCTCTCCAGATATTTGCCAAGCCCGAGAAACCACGGGAAATTTTGATCGTTGCTGCTGGCCGCGTAGTGGCATTTGCCGTCGCTGCCGATGCCGCGGGCGATGAAGCCGGGGGTGGCGCCCGCGTCCTGCAGCTTGTAGAGTCCGGCGACCAGTTTTTGAATTTCGGCTTTGAGTTTCGGCGACGGGTCAAACTGATAACGGTCGCACAACGCGGCCAAATACATGCCGTTAAAAAATCCGCCGTTCTCCACGGGCGTCCACCAGCCCAAGGCGTTGGGGATGTTTTGCGCGCACTCCTCCGGGGTCGGCAAAATGACTTCGCCGTTGAGCCCGGCGTAGTCGTACATCACCATATCCTTGCCGATAAAACGGCTCCAGATGATTTGATGGACCTCGTTTGCCTTGTCCGTGAGCTCGTCGGCATTGAGGCCGCCCAATAGCACGATTGATAACATTGCCATGATCTTTTTTGACATCTCCCGACTCCTGATGATTGTACTTTTAAAAGCAATATAACGCCGGTAAAATCAAAAAACAATCGGCCGCAACATAAATCAATGAAAAAAAGTGAAAGATGGCAAAATAAATACCGCTTGGCATGTTGTACGGACAAGTTAATGACAAAAGCATCCGGTTTTCTCTTGTATCCTCTTGACATGAAGTTTAAAATATGCTATGATATGGGTGTGAAGATAACCTTGCTCCGAGATTTTGCGGGGCGGATAAACGGACAAGACAGCAAATGCAAAAACAGACCAAGGCCGACTTTATTGAGCACAAATTAGCGCAAATGATCCGCGGCGGTAGCTTGCCGGCGGACGGAAAACTCCCGTCCGAGCATCAGCTGATGGCGGAGTATCGGGTGTCGCGCTTTACCGTGCGGCAGGCGATCCGCAAGCTGACCGACGCGGGGTTGGTCAAGGCGGTGCGCGGGAGCGGTTATTTTGTCCGGGGCAAATTCGCCGAACCGGACAAGTCGTCCCATGCCCGGACGATTCATTTGATGAATCTCTTTTTTAATAACGTCGAGGAGTTTGACCAGCATGACAGTTTGCTCTTGCGCGAATTGGCCAAGGTGGCGGCGCGCAACCATTTTTCGCTGACCGTCTCGGCAGTGTTTCCGCCCGCCACGCTGGAAACCTTTTTGGAGGAAAACGCGATCCCGTGCACCTTTTTAAACGGTGTTATTTTGCGTTGCCCGTTTACGTTGGAGAGCATCCGGATGCTGCACGAAAAAAACATCCCCCATGTAGTGATGCCGTACCCCCGGCGCGATATCAATCTTTACCCGATGGTCGGCTCCGACACCGCGCTCGGCATTGAGTATTGTCTGCGGCATTTGCTCGACACCGGGCACCGCCATATCGGCATGATTGCGGCGCCGGTGGACAGTGAGGACTATCAGATCATTTACCGGATTTATCAAAATCTGATGGCCGAGTACGGCTTGCCGTTTGACCCCGCTTTGATCGCGCCCGCCGCACCTTGGATTGAGATGGACGGGATCCATGCGATCAATCTTTTGCTTGGACGCGGCGGTAGGCTCGATGCCATCGCCGGCTTCGGCGACCGCTCGATTATGGGGGCAGTCAAGGAGCTGTTGCGGCGCAAAATTCGCATCCCGGAGGATATTTCGGTGGTCAATCACGGCAATTACAGTTGGATCAATCCCTTTTTCCCGTTTAAAATCAGCGGTACGCTGGTCAATTTTGACGGGATCGTCAACGGCCTGTGGGAGGTCCTCAAAGAGCAGCGCGACACCGGGATTATTTTGCCGCAGTGCAAGATGATCGCTCCCTGTTGGAGCTCGGGCAACAGCGTCGCTTTCCGTCATGGTAAAGATCTGAAACAAATGCAATCAACCCATAAGGAGGAGTAATATGAAACGGAGTTTGGTTTTTACACTGATTGAGCTTTTGGTGGTAATTGCGATCATCGCGATTTTGGCGTCGATGCTGCTGCCCGCGTTGAACAAAGCGCGCGACAAGGCCAAGGCAATCAGCTGTGCCAACAATATGAAACAGATCGGCCTCGCGACCGGCATGTATTTTGCCTCGTTTAACAGCATGGTGCCGCCCAAATATTACGGAGTGGGCAACAACGGTTATTGGATTCACAACCTCGTCCATCATGAAATCGCCGGAGTTTACCCCTTGTATCTTGCCACCGCCAACAAAAGCAGCGCCAGCTGGCAGTGCCCGTCGGACGTAAAGCCGTTCAGTCTGCCGAACTTCGGTACGGAGTACTTGGGGACGACTTCGTACGGGGTTAATTACAACACCAAGGATTATCCCGGCAATACCCAGTTTAACTTGGCCAAGGTAAAATCGCCGATTTCGTCAAGGATGTTGTTTCTCGACTCGCTGTATCAGGAGTGCAACCCGTATCTGGCCGCCCGTTATCCGGCCGGGCGTCACGCCACGAGATGCAACATTTCGTATTTGGACGGGCACGTGGGCAATTTATTCGCCTCGCAAATCGTTGCCAAACCCGGGTTGATGACGCTTCAGTAATTGAAATATGAGGAAAATAGAGTGATGAAACGACAGATTTTAGCCGTGGTATTGAGTTCTTTCGGCGTTTTGGCCGCCGTCGAATTTGACCGCTTTGAGGATTTGAAGGCGCCGGTCTTGTTTCCGCGCAACGCCGAGGTAAAAGTCGACCAATACGGCAACTACACCCTCAATGGTCGCCCCCGTTTTTTGCTGGGAGCTCAAATCCCCAACAAAATCGTCGGCAGCATGGCGCCGACGGCCGGGTATCCGACGGATTTGAAGTGGCTTTATGAGGAGGTCATCAATTATCAAAACGCCCAGCGCGTCGGTTTTGACACGTTGAGCTACTTTGCCTCCGAGGGTTGGGTTAAGGAGTATAAAAAGGACTATACGAGCTTTTTATTTGACGCTGAAACGATCCGGGCTCTTGATAAAGTCCGGCGCGAGTGCGGATTGCCGTTGCAAGTTGATTACACTTGCGCCCCGTGGTCGCACGGCATGTTTCTCTCGATGCAGCACAAAAAGGAAATCAACTTCCCGGAGAGCGTGTTCAACACCCGCGGCGAAATGAGCGACAGCAACCACTGGGTGCCTTACAGCATCAATGATCCGGCCGGGCGCGAATTGTATCTTAAAATGTGGAGCTTTGGCGCATTGGAGCTTAAAAATTCGGGCGGCAAAGCATTGATGTATGAGCTCTTTAATGAGCCCGCCTACCACGACCCGAGTCCGGTCAACCGCCGGATGTTTCAGATATTTCTCCAGGAGCGTTACCGGAGCGTCAGTGCTTTAAACGCGGTATGGGGAAAATCCTATGCGAGTTTTGACGAAGCGGTCGCCTTTAACGACCGCACCGATTGCCCGGGGCTGTATGTAGACTGGTCCAAATTTATGGAAAAGAGCTTTTTGTCGCTGTGTGAGGAGGGGATGAAGGCGATCCGCGAGATCGACCCCGAGGCACGCTTTTGCGTCCAGCTGGGCGGGGCCGACGGCTACCGCACCATCAGTAAAAATCATGTCAATTATTGGGATATCGCGCAAACGATGCAGACGGTTTCGACCCCGACGGGGGGCGGTACCTTTATCGAGCAGGGCGGCGCGACGTCACCTACTGCACAAGTAATTGACAACCAGTTTCCCTCGAGTTCGACCCGGGAAAACTTGCTGATGCGCCGGTTTATCCGCTCGTTGGCGGCCGGGAAACCGATCCACGACGGCGAAACCTACTCCGGGCGCGACTATGATGCATTGCATGCCATTTTGTGGCAGCAGCTGGTCCGGGGCGGCAATGCCAATTATTTGTTTTTGTGGTGCAAACGCGCGTGGGACGAGCGCTGGAAACCCGCCGGGTCCGAGGAGGGCGGGCGGCGCTTGGCCGAGCTGATGCCGTTTCATATCCTCAACCCGTGGGCGTTTCCGACTGACGGGATCAAAGCGGTGATGGACGTCAAAAAAGAGATGTTAAGCGTGGACGATATCTTTGTCCCGCGCCAGAATTACGCCGCGCCGCAAGTTGGATTATTATTCAGTTACGCAAGCGAGCGTTATGCGCCGAGTGTCGGCGAGCGCCGCCCAAATGAAATCCGCAACTTTGACGCCGCCTTGGAGTTTCTCCATTATCCTTTCGGTGTCGTTTTTGAGGAGCAATTACAGGGCGACTTGCAACATTACCGGCTGATCTTCGCCGCCGGAGTCCGCAATCTCGCGCCGGGGAGCCGCGAAAAATTGATTGCTTATGTCAAAAACGGCGGCACTCTGGTCGCCGCTTTGGCTCCGATGCAGGAGGATGAGTACGGAAAAAAGCTCCCGACCGCCGACTGGTTTGACTTTACACTTGCCGCCGTGGCCGAAAAGTCCGGCATTTTAAGCGGTAAATTTGCCGAAACCGCCCGGCTTCCCGGTCCGGTCAAGGCCCGGCAAAATCTCGTACCGCAACCGTTGTCCGCCGACTGGGAAGTCGTCGCCGCCTTGGACAATACCCCCGCCGTCGTCCGCAAAAAGCTGGGCAAGGGGTATCTTTATTTTATCGCCTCGCAGCAGGCGGATTACCACTTGGCGGCGTTGGTTGAGCGCATCGCCGCTGCCGGTCAGGCGCGGCCGCTGGCGGCGCTGACGCCGGACCAATCCTCCGAGCTTTTGCCCAATGTCGAGATGCACCGCTTTGATTTCGGGGACTTGCACGGCTACTATTTGTTTAACTTTGACAATTATCCCAAGCTCGGCGTTTTGACTACCGGCGATGATACTTTGATCGATCCCTTGACCAAACAAGCGTATCCGGCCGGACGCATTTTGCTCCCGCCCAAAAAGGTTAAAATTTTGGTGAGCGGCCCGGCGGCGGCAGTCGCCAAACGCTTCGGCAAGGTTGCGCCGGAAACGGCCGATTTATTAAAGACCCAATATGCCGAAGCCGTCAGCAAGGCGCAGCAAAGCGCGGTCAAAACCTCGAGTCAAGTGATGTATCAACCGGATATGAAGTACACCCGCACCTTGGATTTGCGGCCGTGGTGCAACCGCGGCTTTATGGACTCTGTCGCCGGCGACGGTCAGGGCGGCTGGACCGATCAGGGTGCGGATAATTCCTTGGACAGCGTCCCGTGGGGGCCGCAGATTTTGTGCGGCGTTCCGGCGGATTTGCTCCGTTTTGACGAGGTGGAAAACAAAACTTGCCTCGTCCTCGCCTCCAGGCATCTGCGCCCCGGTTTCGGCGCCGATAAGGCCGAAAACATCCCGGTCAACCAATTGGTCAAACGGTTCTACTTCTTTCACACCGCCGCCTGGAGCGCGACCGGGGCCAAGGCTCTCGACTACCGCATCCATTACACCGACGGCACAACGGTGACCGTCCCCGTGGTTTCCGGGCGCGACATCGGCGACTGGTGGCTCGACCGCGGCGACAATGCGTTGCTCCGCAAACAAGCGGCGTTTAAAAACTCGCTCAACCGCGGTTTTTACATCATGAGTTGGAGCAACCCATTCCCCATGCGCGAAGTCAAATCGCTGGACATTGTGAGCGCCAACGGCGACGTGATTCCGGTAGTGGTGGCGATCACGGTCGAGGGGCTTGATCCGGCGGCGTCAACGGTGGATTATCCGCTGGCCGATCTCGCCGGGCGCGGCTGGCTCGGCTGCTCGCCCAAGTGGGACAACAAAGTTTTGAAAACGGTGTTCGGCGCCGAAGTCAAAGACTGGTGCGGAGTGGAGATTTCTTTCCCCGCCGATCTTGCCATCAAGCTTGACAAGGCTGGGATTGCGCAAAGCAGTTTGTGTTTTGAGGTCAACTCCTTGGCCGACGTCTGGGGCAAGACCGCAGGAGGACAATCGTTTCAACTCTATTTTACCATTGACAGCGGCAAAGAAAAGACTTCGGAAAAAGTGCGGCTCGGAAGTTATCTTGAGGGCAAAGTAATTGACGCCGACCCGGCGACGGCGCAAGCGGTCAACATTCCTTTAACGGTATTTTTCCCCAACGGCGTTTCCGGGCGGATTGCCGGGCTCGCCTTGCAGTTTACCGGGATTGCTCCCGAGGCGGGGGTGGCGCTCAGCAACCTTCGGCTGGAGCTCCCCGCCAAAGCTTTGAAGATGCCGCAAGTTAAAATTACTTCCACGGTGTTGGACTGGCAGACCCAACCGATCAACGAAGTCACCCTCTCCGGCACGGCGCAGGATTTGCAAGTGGTGTTGAAACCCGGCGGCGGCAACTGGGCCGGGGTTCAGCTCAACGCGCCCGTTGGCGGCGAATTCAAAGTTGCGCCCGAGCTTGCTGCCGATTCCTTTTTGGTGTTTGATTTGGGCGCTTCCGCCGGTTTGCCGCTGCAAGTGGGGTTGGTGGATCAAAATAATCAAACCTCCATGCGCCGTTACCTGGAGGATTACGGCAAGCGCCCGGCTGCCGTCGATGACCCGTTGACGCTGGCAATTCCGGTCAAAGATTTTAAGAGCGCCGGGGACACGGTAAAAGCGCTGGTTTTCCAGGTCCGCGGCAAAGCGGACGCGGGTGCATTCACCTTGCGCAATCTTCGCTTTGAGCTGCGGCAAAAAGAGTGAAGTCATTGATTTTGGCGCTCCGGTCAGCCTCGGAGCGTTATTTTTTGGTAAAAGCGTTTGATATTTAAACTTTATCGATTATATTGATATTTCGTTATCACCTTTTACGGAGTGCGGATGAGGAAAAGTTTCAGTTACCGTTTGCTTTCGCTGCTGCTCGGCATCTTGATGCTGGGCAGTGTTTCCTTGCACGCGTTGTTTCACCGGCACTGCTCCGAGTCCGACTTGGTCATCAGCTCCGCTGCGGTGTCGGCAATCACTGTTGCCGATGATGCGGCGGTGCTTGACCGTTATGACGGTTTTTGCCAGTACTGCGCCGGGGTGTATGCGATTGACTGCCCGGTATCGGCCATCGCGCTGGCGATTGTTTTTGTCCTTGCGTCCGTTTTGGTGACGGACTTTCGTATCCCCTTCTTTGCCTGCCGGCATTTGCCGCCGGTGCGCGCTCCTCCGCTTTTCTGATTTTCGATTTAAAAATGCACACTCATTCACCGGTACGACAGCGATTGTCGCACCGGTGTTTGATCTTCTCTCATTTTGATTGACAATTCAGGAAAAAACATTTATGAAGAAATATTTTACTTTGATCGAACTTTTGGTGGTGATTGCCATCATCGCCATTTTGGCCGGGATGCTGCTCCCTGCCTTAAATAAAGCCCGCGGTAAAGCCAAGACCACCAGCTGCCTCAATAACTTGCGCCAGTGCGGCCTGGCGATGAATTTCTACTGCGATGCGTGGAAAGGGCTTTACCCGGTCGTCCACGGCGGCAGTTATGACAACGTCCAGGAGCTCGACCCCGAGCCCCAGTGGTACGGTTATTTGTCCAATTACGGTTTGGAAACCAAACATTTGCGCTGTCCGGAGGACCCGGCGGTGTTTTCCAACTTTGTCGAGCACTCCGAGTGTGACGACTATGCCAACATCCCCGATCATACCCCCGCTTACGATCCCTCCAAAGATTGGTGGCAGGCACGGCAGAGCTACATGAATAATGCAATGACCACCTTTAATAAAAAGCGCGATCAATTGCGTCATGCCGGGTTCTACATCATTTTAGCCGAGCGCGGCGGCGACAACGCGACCAACAGCGATGACCGCAATGCCTTGTATCACCAGTGCTACCACGCCATGAAGCCGATCGGCGACTGGGAGGGGCACATCGAGAAAAAACGTCATGCCGACGCCGCCAATTATTTGTTTGCCGACGGTCATGCCGCAACACATCGTTTTGAGGAAACCATCGGGAGCAAGACCGACTCGACCGCCGGACGGCAGGCCAATCACCATTTTATTATGGAGTGGGGCGGTGACAAATATTATTCAGAGTAAGACAACAGTACACAAAAAAGCCGCCGGGGTTGACCGGCGGCATTTTTGTGCGCAAAGAATTACGCTTCTTTGGCCTCAAGGCGCTTGATGATTTTGGCCGCGACAGTGGCGCGCTCGTCATTGTTGGCGTATTCAAGCTGCCGCCAGTTCCAGTGAAACTGGTCGTCAACCTTGCGCGGCACCACATGCAAATGCGCATGCATCACCACTTGACCGGCCGGGGTGCCGTCGGCCAAGTGGAGGTTAAAACCCTCGTACTCAAGCTCGCGCTTGAGCGCGATGCCGATGCGGCTGCCGATGTGAAACATCCGGCCCGCGACCTTTTCAGGTATGGTCGCCGAGGAGGTATGGTGCTCTTTGGGGATAATCAACGCGTGGCCGAAGTTGATGGGACCGATGTCGAGAAACGCAAAGACGAGCTCATCTTCGTAAATTTTGGTCGCGGGGATTTCTCCCGCGATGATTTTGCAAAAAATACAGTTGGACATAAATTATTTTCCTTTAAACACATCAATGATTGATTTCTGGCTGCCGAAAACGGTCAGCTGGTCGCCCTTGTCGAGGATGGTGTCGGGGCTTAAAATCGACTCGGAGCTGCCGCCCGGCTTTTTCATCAGGAGTACGGTGATATTGAAGCGGTTGCGCAAATCCAGCTGCCGCATGGAGAAGCCGGCCATGCGCTCGGGCACAAACACTTCCGCAATCGCGGATCCTTTAAACTCAAACAAGTCGGTGATGTTGTCCAAAGAGAGCCGCCGCGACAAGCGCTCGGCCACGTCCTGCTCGGGCTGGATTACCTCATCGGCGCCCAGACGATACAAAATGCGCTCCTGAATAACCGTATTGGCCTTGGCAATCACCTTGCGCGCGCCCTCCTGCTTGACCAAGGTCAATGCCAACACCTGATCCTCAAAGTGCGAGCTCATCCCGAGGATGATTGAGTCAAATTTTTTGACGTCAAGCTCGCGGATCACTTCCTCGTTGCTCACGTCGGCGACGATTGCCTCGGCGACTTTGTCGCGCAGATCGTCGATCTTTTGCTGGTCCATGTCAACCACGACCACCGTATTCTTTTTGCCCAGCTCCACCGCGAGCTTGGAGCCGAAAGAGCCCATCCCGAAAACCGCATAATTGTTGCCAGCCATAATATTTTTCCTTCCCGACAGCACTCGTTTGCCCGCAGGCGCCGGTGCGTCAACCTATAATGATTCTTTCTTCCGGATAACTCAAATGCGCCTTTTTTTCGCGCTGCATCAAAAAGAGCATGATCGTAAACGGCCCGACGCGGCCGATATACATCAATAAGATGACAAATAATTTGCCGGGCCCCGTGAGATCGTCAGTAAGTCCGAGCGTGAGACCGACCGTCGCCAGCGCCGACGCCGACTCAAAAAATGCGGTCATCATATCGTGGCAGGAGGGACTCAAAGTCTGGATCATAATTGCGCCAAAGCAGCACAAAATAATAAACATGACGATGATGGAAAACGCCCGCAGTACATTGATGTAAGGGATTTTGCGTTTGTAAAGCAGGATATCCTGATTGCCTTTAAAGGTGTTGACAATGGCGATAAAGGCCAATGCCACGGTACTGGTTTTCATCCCGCCCCCGGTGGATCCCGGCGAGGCGCCGATCAACATTAAAATAATCATCAAAGTGATGCTCTCATTGGACAATGTGGTCAAATCGACACTGTTGAACCCGGCGGTGCGGGCTGTGGTGGATTGAAAAAATGCATCGATCCAACTCATCGGCACATGTCTGCCGTCATTGCTTGAAATCCACAGGAGCACCGTCCCGGCAACCAGCAAAATAAAGGTGGCGGACAAAATCAGTTTGGAGTGGACGCGCAGTTTGGTCTGCCGTTTTTGGAGGATCAGCACCAAGTCGTAAATCACATACACCCCCAAGCCGCCCAAAATGATCAAAGAAGCGATCGCCAGTTTGATATAGCTGCTTTGACTGACCATGCTGTCGTCAAACGGGCTGAATCCGGCGTTGCAAAATGCCGAAACCGCGTGAAAAAACGAGTACCAGACCGCTTGCAAAAAAGGATAATGTGCCATAAACCCGGGCAGCAAAATAAAAAATCCGATGGCTTCACTGATTACGGTATAGTGAATAATGGTTTTGGTAAAGGTCTCGGTGCTGCGCCACGAGACGTTTTCGCTGATGTTGGCAATCAGCATGGTGTCGCTGAATGACAAGCCGCGCCCGATCATCAGCAAAATCGAGGCGCTCAAGGTCATGATGCCGATCCCGCCCAACTGTACCAGCAGTAAAATCAAAAATTGGCCGAAAATGGTGAAATTGCTGGTCGGCACGGTCGACAGTCCGGTGACGCACACGGCGCTGGTGGAGATAAACAATGAGTCAACCCAGCTCAAGACTCCCGCCTTATAAGCCCAAGGCAGTTTCAGCAACAGTGTCCCGGCGCCGATCAAGAGCGCAAAGGACAGCAAAAAAAGCGATTGACTTTTTCTGAAGATGCTGAAAATCATAGGTTTACCATCCTTCGGTGACGCCCACCACCACTTTTTTGCTGGTGCGGTAAGCCGCCTGGCGAAGCCCGTAATTACGTCCTGTTTCCATATCCGGCCCGGTTTCAAAATCGGCATTGTCGGTGGCTGAGCGTTTGCTTAACAACGGCTCGGCCCGGCCCGGAATGATGACCGTATACTCAATGGTGATGCTGACATTCCACTGATTGGGGACATTAAAGTCGCGGTTTTCCTGAGCAATCGCCCAGCCGGACTCGGTGTAGGTGACATTGGTGACGCGGGCATAGATAATACAGTCGGCTTTGGTTTGATCGACGACTTTTAAGGAGCCGTCGACCATAAACGCTTCGCTCAAAAGCCCGCGGACTTGCGCCGCCACATTGTAATAAACGGTCTCATTGACCACCGGGGCGATGCCGATGGTTTTGACTTGCGGGTGCATGATGCTGCCCATGTGGTAGCCGCAGCCGCCGGAAAGGCTTGCCATCGCCGCAATCAATAAAAATAGCACCAGTTTTTTCATATCGACTCTTTATGGTTTGTTGTTGAGATTGAGGTCATACACGGGCAGCAGATATTTGCCGTTGCTCGCCTCGGGGACGACCAGCAATTTTTTGGCTTCGCGTGGGATCGCGTACATTTCATAGGGAATCAGCCGATCCTCGACTTCCGGCCGATAGCCGTCGGGCAAATAAGTTTTATCGAGATTGGCTAGCATGTTTTCCGACTGGTCGGCCTGCTTGCTCTCCGGGAAATCTTTGACAACCCGCGCCAGATACCGCTCGGCGGCGTCCGTGCGCCCGGTGCGCTGGTAAAACTGAGCCATGGTGAGCAACCGCCCGGCCTGGATGTCCTGTGCTTTTAAAAGTGATTTGCGTGCCCACTCGCTGTGCTCGGAGTTGGGATATTTTTTGATGATTTCATGAAACACCTCAATCGCCTCGCTGCTGTACCGGCCGTCTCCGTCGCCGCGCTGGGCCATGACCAAAAGGCCGTCGGCCAAGGCCAGATAGGCAAACTCGACCTCGGTGCTGTCCGGGTAATTTTTGATGATCAAACGCAGCTGGTCGAGCGACTCCTTGACCTTGCTGTCCTGATCGAGGATGTACGCGAGACGCAGCCGGGCCGAGGGAGCCCGCTTGGAGAAGGGTGCGCGCTCAAGCGCTTTTTCTAAAATCTCTTTGCTTTTGTCGGCGCCCTCCAGCCACGGAATCCAGCGCAACCCCCAGTAGGCTGGCTCGCGCTTGCCGCTGTAATAAAGTTCGCCGAGCTCATACTCGCGGTTGACCATTGCCGCATAATCGGCCTCCTCGGGGAAGCGGCTCAACAGTTGCTCAATCGCTTCAAATTCGCGATAATACATGTTGCACTCTTTGTAGGCGGCAATTTGCGCTTTGAGGGCGTTGGCTTTGAGCACCGACGAGTCCGCCAGCAATTCGGCGTCGGCAAATTTTTTTGCCGCCTCATATGGTTGCTTTTGTGCCTCAAGCTGTTTGCCCTCGTCAAAAACGATGCGCGATTCATTGTCGTCGGCCCAGACGGTTGCCGCCAGCAACAAGGTTGTAAAAATATAAAAAGCGCGGAGTGTGATCACGTAATTTTTTCCCTTTACATGAGTTTCAAGCCGGGGAGATCCTGTACGTCGATCAGGCCGATCACCCGGTTTTCGCCGTCGACGACGATGATGTCGTCAATCTTGCGTTTTTCCAAAATTTTCATGACTTCGACAGCCAGCGAGTCGCCGTTGACGGTAACCGGACTCGGGGTCATCACTTCGTGCATGTGTCGCTCGAGTACGCTCAGATCCTTCTCCGCCCAACGCCGGAAGTCGCCGTCGGTAAAAATCCCGCCCAACAGATTGCCGTCGCCGACAATCACCGCCGAGCCGCAGCGCGCCTGACCCATTTTGATGATGGCATCGCGGACTTTTTCCTCCGCTTTGACCAGAGCCACCCGGTCGAGCTTGCGCATGATGTCGCTTGAGCGCATGGTGACCATGCGGCCGATGGCGCCGCCGGGGTGCAGCTTGCCGTAATCGGACTTGGTGAAACCCTGCTGGTCGAGGAGCACCATCCCCAAAGCGTCGCCCAATGCGAGCAAGGCGGTGGTGGTGGTGGTCGGTGCCAGATTAAACGGGCACGCCTCCTGCGGCACCGGCATTTCGACCACGAGGTCGCTGATTTTGCCGAGGCTCGACTGGCGCGAGGCGGTGAGTGCGGCGAGCTTTACTCCGAGTCGCTTGGCCGGAGTCAACACCACCAGCAGTTCCTCGGTTTCGCCGCTGTAGGACAAGGCGATCAACAGGTCGTTTTTTTGCAGCATCCCCAAGTCGCCGTGGCGAGCCTCCACCGGATGCATGAAAATCGAAGTCGAGCCGACGCTCGACAAGGTGGCGGCAATCTTTTTGCCGATGTAGCCGCTTTTGCCGATGCCGGAAAAGACGAGCTTGCCGCCGTTGTCCAACGTCTCGATGCACAGCTTGACCAGCGTTTCAAAATCCTCGCCCAAACGGTCGCGGACACTTTGCAACCCGGCAATCTCGATGTCAAAAACCTCACGGGCTCTCTCAATAATCGTATTTTTCATAATTTCAAATCCGGCAGGAGCGAATATCGGTTAAGATGATGCCGCGCGCTCCGGCGGCGTAGAGTTGATCCATGATGCGGTTGGCGTCTTTGCGTAAAATCATCGACTTGACGGCCGCCCAGTCGGGGTTGGACAAGGGGGAAATCGTCGGCGACTCGATGCCGGGGGTGATTTGGCAGCCCTTCTCCAAGTGAGAACGCGGGATGTCATACTCAACCATCGCATATTTGCCCGCCAAAATGATCCCGTTGATGCGCGCCATCAACCGTTTGACGTCGGCGTGGGCGATCATCGACTTGTTGCGGCCGATGAGCACTGCTTCGGAGAAAAGCATCGGCTCCCCGACAATCGCGAGGCCGGCCTCGGTCAAGGTGGCCCCTGACTCCACCACGTCGGCAATCGCGTCGGCGACGCCGAGACGGATGGAGATTTCCACCGCGCCGTCCAATTTGACGATCTTGGAGTTGAGTTTAAATTGGTCGAGATTTTTTTGCAACAGCTCGGGATACGAGGTGGCGATCCGGAGACCGTTAAGCTTGTCCACGGTCAGTCCCGAGTCCTTGGGGACGGCAAAGCAAAAGCGTGAGCGGCCGAACTCCAGACTCATCAACTCGGTCACGTCGGCGTTGCTGTCAATCACCAGATCACGGCCGGTAATCCCGATGTCGATGATGCCGTTGCCGACATACAAGGCGATGTCGCGCGGGCGCAAAAAGATGAAATCAATCTCGTTTTCCTTGTCGGAGACAACCAGCTCGCGGCTGTAACGGGTACAGCGGTACCCGGCCTCTTTGAGAATGCGCACCGCGTCCTCGGAGAGCGCGCCTTTGTTGGGAATGGCTACTTGCAGCATATTGTTTTCCTTATAAGTATTTGTAAACGTCATCCAGCTCGAGATCATTGGCGATCATCATCACTTGCAAGTGATACAAAAGCTGGGAAATTTCTTCGGCGGTTTTTTCTTTCCCCTCGTACTCAGCGGCCATCCACACTTCACCGGCTTCCTCAATGATTTTTTTGCCGATGAAGTGTTTGCCCTTGTTGAATTCGCGGACGGTGCCAGAGTTGGGGTCCTGGGCGGCGATTTTGGTTTTGAGCTCGTCAAACAGTTGTTCAAATCGTTTCATATTGTTCCTTGCTTTGCCTCAGTGGGCGGAGTTGAATTTTTGGTGCATTTGAGTATAGACGCCGTTTTTGGCGAGCAACTCGTCGTGGGTGCCGATTTCGACGATCTGCCCTTCCTGCATTACTACGATGCGGTCGGCGTGGCGGATGGTCGAGAGCCGATGGGCGACGATAAAGGTAGTCCGCCCCTTGATGAGGCGGTCAAGCGCTTCTTTGATCTGTGACTCGGACTCGACGTCCAACGCGCTGGTGGCTTCGTCCAAAATGAGCACGCTGGGGTTGCGCAACAATGCACGGGCAATGGCGATGCGCTGGCGCTGGCCGCCGGAGAGCCGGGCACCGTTTTCGCGCACCTGAGTGTGGATGCCGTCGGGCAGTGTATCAATAAATTCGGACAAATTGGCGTTGGCAATCGCGTCCTCGACCTCTTTGGCTGTCGGGTTGACCCCATAACAGATGTTGTCGCGGATGCTCCCGTCAAAGAGCAAGGTTTCCTGTGTCACCACCGAGATGTTTTTGCGGTAGGTGCGTAAATCAAGCTCATTCATATCGTTGTCATCGAGCAAAATTTTACCCTCGGTGGGGCGCACAAAGCCGATGACCAAATGGGCTAAAGTGGATTTGCCCGCCCCCGAGAAGCCGACCAGCGCGAGTGTTTCGCCGGCTTTGACATGGAGATTGATATCCTTGACCGCGTGCGAGTCGCTGGAGGGGTAACGGAAGCTCACGTTTTGAAACTTGAAGTCGCCCTTGACCTTGTCGACCGCCGGCTTGCCCGCGTTGAGCTCAAGGTCAGGGCACTCCAACACTTCGCCGATGGATTTGACCGACTCGAGACCCTTGGTGATGGCGGGGAGGCAGTTCATAATCCCGAGCACGGTCCCTGTGAGACTCGCAAAGTACCCGGTCAACAACCCGATATCGCCAATGCCGATGTCGAGAAATTTAATGTTGTACAAATAAGCGATCATCCCGAGCGTCCCCAGGTTAAAGAGCATTAAGACAACCCAGTTAAGGGAACCGAAGATGGAGTTGATGTAGTCGACATAGAGCCCGGATTTGCGGATGTGCTCAAGCTTATTGGAGACATTGTTGATCTCGGCGTCCTCGACGTTGTGGGCGCGGGTGATCGGGATGAGGCGGATCATCTCGGTGACGCGCCCGGACATCTCCTCGACGCTTTTGCGAAATTCGCGGTTGCTCTCTTTCATCCGGTCGCGCAGCAAAACGTACAAAATGACCGCAATCGGCACGGCGGCGGCGTAAAAGATCAAAAAGATCGGCGCCTTGATCATGGTCATGGTGATCGCAACCAATAACGAGCAGGCAAACATCGGAAAGGTGTCAAGGAGCATCCGGCTCATCATCTCGATATTTTCGACATCGCGCGTGACTTTGTTTTGCAGCGAGCCGACTTTGATGGTGGTGTGGTACGGGATGGACAAATGCTGCAAGCGGGTGCAAAGGGCAAGGCGCAGATTTTTCTCGACCCGGCGGCAGGGTACGCTCATCAGGTGCACGTAATACATATGGGTCGGGATGTTTTGGGCAATCACGATAAAGCCGACGGTCATCAGCATCGTAAGTTTGCTGTTAAACTCCGCCGCCGTATGCGGCTGAGTGATGAGGTTGATGGTTTCGGCAGTCAAAATCGGCAGCACGTAAACCGGCGCCGCCTTGATGATGTAAACAATCCAAATCCACGGAAACCGTTTTTTGTCTTCGCCGAAAAAGTCGAGATACGTGTGCAATGCTTTTTTGTTGCGGTACTCGCGGTGCAGCAATTCTTTCATAATGATAATTGTAAAATCCTAAATTACGGTCTTTTGCGTGTCGGCATCAAAGAGATGCGTCTTGGGCAAATAGACCGGGAAATTAACGGTTTCGCCGACACTGACCATTTTATGCGGGTCAATACGGGCGACAAATGAGTTCTCGCCGGTGCTGAGGTAAATATACGACTCCGAACCCATCGGCTCAATGACTTCAACCTGAGCGGAGATGGTCGGCAGCGAGGCCGCCATGCGCTCGGCTTTCTCCGAGCCGATGTTCTCGGGGCGGACGCCGAAGATCATTTTTTTGTCGGTATACGGCGCCACTTTGTCCAACCACTCCAAAGGAATGACAAAGCTGAAGGAGCCTTCGCTGAAAATAAGCTTGCCGTCTTTTTTGATAATCACTCCGTCAAAGAAATTCATCGGCGGCGTCCCGATGAAACCGGCGACGAATTTGTTGCAGGGGTTGTCATAAAGGTCAATCGGCGAAGCCACCTGCTGAATGACGCCGTCTTTCATCACACAAATCCGGTCGCCCATGGTCATCGCCTCGGTTTGGTCGTGGGTGACGTAGATCATGGTGCTCTCGAGGTGCTGATGCAGTTTGGATATCTCGGTGCGCATCTGGACGCGCATTTTGGCGTCGAGGTTGGACAACGGCTCGTCAAACAAAAAGGCTTTGGGCTTGCGGACAATCGCCCGGCCGACGGCGACGCGCTGACGCTGGCCGCCCGAGAGCTGCTTGGGGCGGCGCTCCAAATGCTCCTCAAGACCGAGAATTTTGGCCGCCTCCATCACCCGGTAGTGGATGTCGTCTTTGGGAAAATTGCGCAATTTGAGGCCAAAGGCCATATTGTCGTAAACGGTCATGTGGGGATACAAGGCGTAGTTTTGAAAGACCATCGCGATATCGCGGTCCTTGGGCGCCACGTGGTTGACCGTGCGTTCGCCGATTTTGATCGTGCCTTTGGAGATGTCCTCCAGCCCGGCGATCATCCGCAAGGTGGTGGATTTGCCGCACCCCGAGGGGCCGACCAAGACCATAAATTCGCGGTCCTTGATCTCCAGCGAGACATTTCTGACCGCCTCATAGGAGTCGTCGTAAATCTTATAGACGTTTTCCAAGATAACTTCCGCCATTTTGACCTCTGTGAGCTTTTTGTCTGATTCCAAATTGCGCAAGATAAAAATCAGCGATCTCATGCAACTCTTTAAATATAAAGCCGGACGCTTTTAATTTCAAACAAAAATAGGTTTTTTTTAAGATAAAAGTTGATTTTTGCAATCAATGATGATATTTTTAGCAGCGTACAGGATTAACCACAGGATAAATCAAAAAAATGAATCAAATTATTGACGGAAAAGCGATTGCGCAAATGGTCAACCTGGAGACCGCGGAAAAAGTCAAGGCGTTGAAACTCAAGCATAAGACCCCCGGACTGGCAGTGGTGCTCGTCGGCAACGACCCGGCGTCGCAAGTTTATGTCAACAATAAAGTTAAGATGTGTGCCGAGCTCGGAATCCACTCCGAGAAACACGAGCTTTCGGCCGACTCCAGCACCGAGCAGGTGATTTCGCTCATCCGGCAGCTCAACCAAAATCCCGACATCGACGGCGTTTTGGTTCAGTCGCCGCCGCCGCCCCAGATTGACGAGGAGGCGGTGATCGCCGCGATTGATCCGGCGAAGGATGTTGATTGTTTTCATGAAATCAATGTCGGCAAACTTTTGATCGGCAAAGAGGACGGCTTCAAGCCCTGTACACCTCACGGAGTGATGGTGCTTTTGGAAAAGTCGGGGATTGACCCCGCCGGCAAGCACGCGGTGGTGATCGGCCGCTCCAATATCGTCGGCAAACCGTTGACGGCAATGCTCTTGCAAAAGGCCAAGGGGGCCAATGCCACCGTGACATGCGTCCACTCCGGGACGCGTAACTTAAAAGAGTTGACCCGCCAGGCCGATAT
The DNA here is from genome assembly GCA_964609825.1 of uncultured Victivallaceae bacterium. Lineage (GTDB taxonomy): Bacteria > Verrucomicrobiota > Lentisphaeria > Victivallales > Victivallaceae > CAZSSH01. The sequence goes on from CAZSSH010000009.1 coordinate 358,309, forward strand.
TTTGATCGCCGCCATCGGCAAGCCCGGCTTTGTCAAGAGTGACATGGTTAAACCCGGGGCGGTGGTGATCGATGTCGGGATCAACCGCGTGCCCAACGTCGAGACCGGCAAGACCAAAATCGTCGGCGACGTCGATTTTGAGGATGTCGCTAAAGTCGCGTCGGCGATGACCCCCGTGCCGGGCGGCGTCGGGCCGATGACGATCGCCATGCTGATGCACAATACCGTCCAAGCCTGCGAGCGGCGCAAACAATAATGGAAGCGGGCGGCTTCATCGACCGCAGCATCGGAGCGGATGTGTCCTATCACGCCATCAGCTGGCAAAAAGGGAGCATCCGCCCGTCGAGCATTAAAACCGGCGGCAACATTCACTATCACGTGTTGCCGCTGGCCGGGACGGTGGAGCAGAGCAAGGATTTTGCGCAGATTTTGTTTGTTCTCTCTGGCGCGCTGCGGCACCGGGTTAACGGCGAAACACAGGAGTTGTCCGCCAACTCGGTGGTGTTTTTAAGGCCGGATGATTTTCACTCGTTTCTGCCGCCGGAGAGTGAGAGCAATTGTGAGATCATCATTTTGGCGTTTGAGCTGGAGATGCTGCTTTCGTTGAGTACCTATTTGGAGAATGACGCCTTTCTGCACTTGTACACCGAGCCGCCGGTGCCGCGGACGTTTGCGATGGACCAAAGCAAGCTCAACGAGCTCTCGGTGCGGCTGCTCTCGGTGAACTCGGATTGTTATGGGAGCGAGATCAGCAAGATCAAGATCAAGGTGGCGTTGGCGGAGTTGTTTTCGCAGTTTTTTCTGGAGCAAAAATTGAGCGACGAGTATCAGCCCGAGTGGCTGCGTAAATTGTGCGTTTTGATGCGGCGCGAGGAGAATTTTAAGGCCGGTTTGACGAGATTGTACGCCTTGTCTGGGTATACGCCGGAGTATTTATGCAAAGCATTCCGCCGTTATCTCAATTTGTCGCCGACCGAGTTTATCAACGAGTTGAGGATCAATTACGCCGCGCGCAAACTCGCCGACTCCGAAATCGGCATCGGTGAGCTCGCGTGGGAGCTCAATTTTAAAAGTTTAAGCCGTTTTTATCATTTATTTCACCAGTATTATCAAATGTCCCCGGCGAAATACCGGGCGCGGTCGAGAGTTTTCGGCAAGGGATGTCTCGGCAACAATTGATGGTATTGGTGGCGGAAAATTTATTGAGGGAGGATTGTCGGGTATGAAAAGGATCATCGGACTTGGTTGTTTGGTACTGTTGTTGTGCGCCTCCTGCAAAGAAAAACCCGCGCCGCCGGTGCAGCGTCTGCCGCAGGTCGGGGCCGTCGCCGTCGTCAAGGGGAAAATCCCCGAGAGCTTCAGCGCCATCGGGACCGTGAAAGCAATGGACGAGGTGGATATCGTCGCCCGCGTCGAGGGCTTTTTGCAAAAGAAATTTTTTACCGAAGGCCAGATGGTCAAAAAAGGCGAGCAAATTTACCAGATTGAGCCTGATTTGTATCAAGCAGAGGTGGAAAACGCGCAGGCGACGTTGGACAGTGCCAAAATCGTTTATGACAATGCCAACAAAGAGTTTCAGCGCCATGACCGCTTGATCAAGCAAAACGCCACCAGTGAGAGCGTCTACGACAATGTCAAGGCTGCCATGCTTGAGGCCAAAGCCAAGGTCGAGGTCGCCGAGGCCAACCTCGCGATTGCCAAGCTCAACTTAAATTATACGAAAATTTTGGCCCCGTTTGACGGCAAGATCGGTCTCGTAAGCATCAGCGAGGGCAATCTTGTCAACCAGCAGAGCGGCCGCCTGGCCAACATTGTCAACCTCAACCCGATCCGCGCCGAATTCATCGTCACTGAAATGGATCTTTTGAAGCTCAAAAAACGCGACTCGGCCGACGTCGACAATGACAAAATCAACGTCCGGTTGTACTTGCAGGACGGGAGCGAGTACCCGACCCTGGGCAAATTGGCTTACAGCGACAATCAGATCAACAGCAAAACCGGAACCTTGAAATTGCAGGCGTTGTTTGACAACCCCGAGTTTAATCTGGTGCCGGGCATGTTTATCAAACTTGAGATTGAGGAAAAGCATCCGGCGGATTCGCTGGTGATCCCGCTGACCGCGATTTTGACCGATCAGGCCGGGGATTATGTTTATTTGCTGAGTGCCGACAATCAGGTCAGCCGCCGCAACATTGATGTCGGGAGTAAAAATGCCGCCAATGCCACTGTGACCGAAGGTTTGGCGGAGAATGACCGGGTAATCAGCGTCGGGCAGCAAAAGGTGCGGCCGGGGATGAAAGTTGCGATTATGGGAGCGGAGACCAAACATGCTGAGTAAATTTTTCATCGAGCACCCGCGTTTCGCGTTTGTGATCTCGATTGTGATCACCATCGCCGGCTTGGTCGCCGTTTGGGCTTTGCCGGTCAATCAGTACCCCGATATCACCCCGGGGGTGGTCAGCGTGACCGCCGTCTACCCGGGCGCTGACGCCCTGACCGTACAGGAGACCGTCATTCAGCCGATTGAGACCCAGCTGAACGGGGTCAAAAAGATGCTCTATATGTCGAGTACCGCCACCGACACCGGCTCGGCGACGATCAATGTCACGTTTGACATCGGCACCGACGGCGACCTCAACACCGTCAATACCCAAAACCGCGTCAACTGGGCGTCGGCGCAGTTGCCCGAGGAGGTCCGCCGCCAGAGCGTGATTGTCAAGGAAAAATCACCCAACATGCTGTTGGTGATCGTGCTCACGTCGCCCAACGGCGAGTACGATTCGTTGTTTCTCAACAATTATCTCTCCATTTACATCAAGGACGAGCTGGCGCGTATCTCCGGCGTCGGCGATGTGGCGATCCTGGGCGAGCTTAAATACTCGATGCGGCTGTGGCTCGACCCGGACAAACTTGCTTATCTGGGGATGACCGTCGGCGAAGTGCAGCAAGCACTTAAGGCGCAAAACGTTCAGGTTTCCGCCGGGGCATTGGGCGATGCGCCGACCGATAAAAATCAGCTCTTTCGTTACACTTTGCAGACACAGGGCCGGTTGAGCGATCCCGAGGAGTTTAAAAAGATCGTCATCCGCTCGACCGATTCAGGGGAACAAGTCAAAATCGGCGATGTCGCCACCGTTGAGCTTGGGGCCGAGAGTTACGCCTCCACCGGGACTTTTAACAACAAACCCGCCGCGCTGCTCGCGGTTTACCAGCTCAATGACGCCAACGGCCTTAACATCGCCAAGGCCTGCTATCAAAAGCTCGACGAGCTCAAGGCTTATTTCCCGCCGGGGATCGAGTACCAGGTGCCGTTTGACACCACACAGTTTATCACCGCCTCGATTGACGAAGTGGTGGTGACCTTGTTTGAAGCGGTCTTTTTGGTGATTTTGATCACTTATTTGTTTTTGCAGGACTGGCGTTCGACGCTGGTTCCGACGGTGGCCATCCCGGTGTCGCTCATCGGGACCTTTGCGGTGATGCAAGTCATCGGTTTTTCGATCAACCTCATCACCCTCTTTGGCCTCATTTTGGCGATCGGGATCGTGGTGGACGACGCGATTGTGGTGATTGAGAACATCAACCGCCTGATGGACGAGGAAAAACTTTCTCCCAAAGACGCCGCCATCAAGTCGATGGAGCAAGTCACCGGCCCGGTGGTCGCCACCACGGCGGTATTGTTGGCGATGTTTGTCCCGGTGTGCTTTTTGCCGGGGATCACAGGGGTGATTTACCGCCAATTCGGCATTACCATTGCGGTGGCGGTGACGATTTCGAGCATCAACGCCTTGACTTTGAGTCCGGCCCTGAGCGCCTTGATTCTCAAGCCGGGTGGGGCGGCGAAGGGCAAAAAATTCATCTTTTTCCGTTGGTTTGACGATATGTTTGAGTTTCTCACCCGCGGTTATTCGGCGGTGGTGGGAGTGATTGTCCGGCGGGCCTTTTTGATCATGCTATGCTATGCCGGTTTGACCGCCGGGTGCTACTTTTTGTACGGCAAGCTGCCGACCGCGTTTATCCCCGACGAGGATCAGGGTAAACTTTTTGTCAACCTTCAACTGCCGGACGCGGCTTCGCTGCCGCGCTCGATTGCCCTGACCGAAAAAGTTTGCGAAATCGCCCGCGAAACGCCGGGGGTGGACTCGGTGATCGCGGTGCCCGGCTTCAGCATTTTAAACAGCTCGCAGGCCTCCAACAACTCATTGGTGATCGTCAACTTAAAACCGTGGAGCGAGCGCCAGACGCCCGCGTTGCATCAGGACGGGATTATGCGTACCTTGCAGGCCAAATATTTGCAAATGCCGCAGGCTGTGATCGCGGTTTTCGGCATGCCGACGATTCAGGGGGTAGGCAATACGGGCGGTTTCTCGTTTGTTATTGAGGACACCTCGGGGACGTACCCCGAGCGTCTGGAGCAGGCGGTGGCAACCATGTGCATGGAGGCCAACAAGAGCCCGGTGTTGTACAATGTTTTCAGCACGTTCAGCGCCAAAGTGCCGCAGTATTATCTTAACATCAACCGCGAAAAAGCGATGAAGCTCGGTGTCGGCATGGATGACATCAACCAAGCCTTGCAGAGTTTGACCGCGTACTCATATATCAATGATTTCAACAAATTCGGCAAAGTTTACAAAGTTGAAATGCAGGCGCAAAAGCAGTTCCGCGAAAAAATTTCCGACATCAACAACTTTTTCGTCAAAAACAGCTACGGCGATATGGTGCCCCTGGGCACACTCGTTTCGGTTGAGACGCGTTTGAGCCCGCAGTATCTCAACCGCTTTAATATGTACAGTTCGGTCACGCTCAACGGCACGCCGCGCCCGGGATACAGCTCCGGCGAGGCGATGGCCGAGATGGAGCGGCTGGCCAAAGAGTATCTCCCCGGCGGTATGAAGTATGAGTGGACCGATATGTCGTATCAGGAGGCCAAAGCCAATGCCCCGGTGCACTTGGGCCCGGTGTCGGTCAACATGGTGGCGATCATCCTCGGCTTGGCGATGCTCTTTATGTATCTTTTTTTGGTTGCCCAGTATGAGAGCTGGATGATCCCGATGGCGGTATTGCTGTCGGTGCCGATCGCATTTTTCGGCTCATTATTGTTTTTGTACTGGGGCGATGTCACCAACAACCTTTATACGCAAGTCGGCTTTATCCTCCTCTTTGGGGTCGCGTGCAAGACGGCGATTTTGATCGTCGAGTTTGCCAAGGAGAGCCACGAAAGGGACAATATGCCGATTGTCGAAGCCGCCGCATACGCGGCAAAGCTGCGCTTTCGCGCGGTATTGATGACGGCGGTGTCGTTTATCCTCGGCGTGATGCCGCTGGTGATGGCGACCGGTGCCGGGGCGGCGAGCCGGGTGTCGCTGGGGACAGCGGTCTTTGGCGGGATGCTGGTGGCGGCCATCGGCGGGACGCTTTTGATCCCGTGCTTTTACGTGGTGGTGCAGCGTTTGATCGAGTGGCGCAAAAAATAAGAGCTCAATTGCATTTCCTTATAAATAAAAAGGCCGACCGGGATGGTCGGCTTTTTTATGTTAACTTTTCAGACTTAAATTAACCTAAAAAGACTTTTGCCAAATCAACTTTAGAGTACGAGTTTAAGGTGACGAGGGTCTTGGTATGGATGATTCCTTCGATGTCATGGGTCATTTTGGTGGCGACGATGTCGGCCAACTCGGGATTGCTGTTAACGCGGATCATGACGACCAGATCGTACTCGCCGGCGACGGAGTATACTTCCGAAACTCCGGGGATCTTTTGCAGGCCGTTGATGACTTGGGTGATCATGTTGCGTTCGACATTGATTAAGACAATTCCTGTAACCATTTCGTGATCTCCTTTTGTTAAGAGTCTCCGGAGAGGGATTGCCTCCCCTTAATGATAACTATAGCCAGTAAATTGTTTTTTGCAAACCCGAAATCGGGAAAAATCAAAAAAAATCATTGTTTTTATTTTTCGGCGGCGGCAAATCGGATCAGGAGCAAAATAATTGACCGATGTTGTTTTTGTCAAAGAGAATCTGGTAAATCGTCCGGCATTTGTCACGGTCGAGATGAAGCAACTCTCCCAAGTGATAAAAGAACTTCGTTTCATCGCTGTGAAGCGTTAAATCTGCCATTCCGAACTCCAGCAAATTGGCCAGCAGCGAATTTTTTTGCGCCGGGGAAAACGTTGCGTTGACCGCATCAGCATATTCGTCCAATGAGTGTTTTGCGCAATACTCGCGTGCCGCCGCCAACGTTCCCGGCAAGGCCATGCATTGCAGGATTTTTTCCCGCTCCGGACTGTCGGCGCTGTCGGCCGCGGCGGCATAGACAAGCCCGGCGGTAAACAGTACTGCCTGCGGTTTTGCCTCGGTTTCGGGCGCGTCCGGGAGTTTGGATAAAATCGCTTTGGCGTCATCGTACTCGACAAAGGAGACCGCCAGCGGATATGCATTGTTGGCAGTGGTCAGTTGAAACTCCAGCGTCTTGCCTTCGTCTTTGATAATAGTACAGTAGGCCTGAGATAAGTCAATGCAAGTAATTGTAAAGTTGGTTTTCCCGAACTCTTTGTCGGCAAGCACCAGCCGGCTGTCGTATAAAAACAAAAAACCTTCGCCGGGATGTCCGGCAAAGGATTGAGAAAAACGCACGCCGAATTGCGGGGTATCCGCCAATCCGGCTTGTTTGAGTTCACCCGCCAATGCGGGACTTAAAAATTTGACGTTCATCAGCGCTGACCGTTCTGGCGTTGGCGTTTCAAAATATTGTAAACCTGCATTTTAGCACGAGTGGACGGATCGGACGAGGCTTCGCGGTCTCGCTGCTGCTGGGCCGTCGGCGCGGGGCGTGGACCGCCGCCGGGACCGCCGCCGGGGCCGCCGCCCTGATTGCCGCGCTGCTGCATTTGTTTCTGACGCTCGGCATCGCGCTTGATGTCCTCGTCGAGCATTTTATTTTGTTCCTCTTTGCTGGCGGCAAAGAATTTTTTCATCCGCTCGGTCATCTGTGCCTCAAAATAGGCACGCATATTATCGCGCAGTTGTGCTTTTTCGGCATCGCTCATATTATCGTTGGGGCGGATGCGCTCATTGCCGAATTGTGACATATAGGCGATTTTTTCGGTGTTGTTGAGACGCTGGAAGCCTTTGGTGGTCATAAAAATTTTAGCACCCTCAAGATTGGTCTTGGGGTCCGGCGGGGTCGGATTGTAGAGCAAAATCGCAGCGGTGACGCCGCCGGCAATCACCAGGACGACCGCGCTGCCGATCAGAATCCACATTTTTATTTTGCTTTTTGGCGGCGGCGGAGCGCTTTTGGCGGCGGATCTTCCGGCCGCGGCGGCTTTGCCGGCAACGGTTGATGGTGTCGTTTTTGGTATCATAAGTCACTCCTTAATTGATAATATATCTGCTGTCATGCGCCGCGTCAAATTTTTAAAACGATTTTATCACGATAAATTCCGCCAAAATGCAACCAAAAATTATCCTGATACAAACGACCCTCTTTTTTCGATCGTTACCGGCGTTCAGCGGTTGCAGTGTCTCCGGTTGATGCCGCAACTCAGAGTTGACCGTTTTTCCGTTGCTGCTTCATGGTCATATAAACTTGCATTTGCGCATGGATTGCCGGGTTTGAGTTTGCTTCATGATCACGCCGCTCCTGAGCGCTGGGCGGGGATGGCGGAGTGCCGCCCTTGCCTCCGGGTGGAGGACCGCCCGGGCCGCCGTCCGGCGGTTTTTGCTTTTCGCGCTCGGCGTCGCGCCGGATGTCCTCATCGAGCATTTTATTTTGTTCTTCTTTGCTGGCGGCAAAAAAAGTTTTCATTCGTTCGGCCATCATGGCCTCAAACATCGCGCGCATGTTGTCGCGCAGCTGCTTTCTTTGCTCCTCGGTTAAATTATCATTGTCGGACGGGCGGAAAAACATCCCGCGCTCGTTGCCGAATTTTTTCATAAAAGCAACTTTTTCGGCATTGCTCAGGCGTTTAAAGTCTTTGCCGGCCAAAAACTTTTTGGCATCTTCCGGGTTTGTGCGCGGATCGGGCGGCGCGGTCGGTGATAAGAGTACCACCGCGATAATGGCTCCGGCAATCAGCAGCACAGCTGCGCCGATGGCGGTCAAAAGCATTTTTTGCTTGCTCTTGTTGGTCGTCTTTTTTGAGGCCGTCGAGTTTGTTGCGTTTTGCTTCATTTTGAATTTTCAGAGGAAAAGGTTACTCGAAATCGCCGACGTGCGAATCGTTAAAGAGGTGGTTGATCGAGTTGGGCGATGCCGGTTTGCCGTGGAAATAACGGAAGTCGGCGGCCTGGACGCGCTTGGTGTCATTGGTCGAACTCATCATCCGGCGGCGGAAATCGTTAAAATAGATGTAGCTTGAGTACTCCGCCTGATAAAAAGTGCGGCTTTCGGTAAAAGAACCGGTTTCATCGTCCTCGTCGGCATTGTAGCTTTTTTCTGGCAAATTATCTTTTTGGCAAAAGAAACTTTTGGAGCCTTTGCCGCCGCCGTAGTCCTTGAGAATTTCGGCGATTCCGGGAATCCCGGTGGCCCCGGTCGGGTCGACCGACGGCATGATCAGGGCATAGGGCCGTACCTTGTAATCGATCTGGTAGGCACCGATCATCATGCCGATCTGGCGCAGATTGTTTTTGCAGCTGGCCGAATAAGCCGTTTCTCTTGCTTTATTCAGCGCCGGCATCAAAAGACCGGCCAAAATTGCGATGATTGCGATCACCACCAGCAATTCTATTAAGGTGAAAAACTGTTTTTTCATTCATAAATTCTCCGTTGCTTTGCACAATAAACGGCGGCTCGGAAGAATTTATTGTATGAGGCTAACATTTTTTCAACAAATTTTGCATCTGCGGCATTTGTGCTTCGATTGAGGTCACCAGTTTGAGCTGGGTACGGCAGCGGTCGAGGTTGTGATCCGGGCGTTTGATTTTAAAATAACGGTCGCCGGCCAGATAATCGGTCAAAAACCTTATACCGATCTCGAGAGTAATGAGTTGGCCTGCAAACGGGAGCATTTCCCGCTCGACCGGGCTTAAAAACGAGCCCGCTCCGGCCAAAAAACCGCGCAGCAGCGACTCGTACATGCCGAAACGCATGGTGACTTTGGTCAAATCCCTTTCGTCCTCGGCGGCCGGACTGGTTCCGGTGCGTACCATGTCGCCAAAATCGTAGTGGGGGAGCCCCGGCATCACTGTGTCGAGGTCGATGACGCAGCAGCCTTCACCGGTCAAGTCGTCAATGAGGACATTGTTGAGCTTGGTGTCATTGTGGGTGACGCGCTCAATGATGTCGCCGGATTGCTGAAGTTGGAGCAATACGCCGCAGTCGTCGCATCGCGACCGGATAAAGTCGATTTCGGCGCTTACGGTTTTTACGCGGCCGCAAGCATCGGCGGCAATGGCCGCCTCCAGCTGGGCGAGTCGGGCCGGAGTGTTGTGAAAGTCGGGGATGGTCTCATGCAAGCGTACCGGCAAATCCGCGAGATCGGATTGAAACTGGCCAAAGGCGTAAGCCGCCTGCCATGCCTGCTCGGGAGTCTCCAAAATATCATAAGTCCGGGCATTTTCGACAAAGCAGTAGCAGCGGAAAAATTCGGACCCATTCTCCCAATAAGGTTTACCGTCGCGGGCAAACACCACTTGCAGCGTCCGGCGGCGGAGGGCCGGGTTCTGCGTCTTGGCCTGCCGGATTTTTTGGTCGATGTGACGGGTGACGGCGACAAAATTGTCCATCAGTGTCGCGGGTTGCCGGAAGATATCGGTATTAACCCGCTGGACAATGTAGCGCACCAGCGCGCCGCCCTGATCGGCGGTCAGCAAATAGGTGTCGTTGATGTGCCCGCTACCGTAGGGTACGGCGATGACAAAGTTGCCGTAAAGCTGAAATTGCTCAAATATTTCTTTAAAATCGTGCATGATGATCCTCTCGGGTAAATGATTGCATGATTAATGTAACAAATAATCAAAAAATTTAAATGGAAAAAATCATATTCTTTATGGACAAACCGGCAAACTTGTTATATATTACCCCAAACCGCAACCCGATGGATCAAAAATACGATGAAAAACAACCGGCCGCCGATCGAACTCTTGCTCAATGACGAGGTGCAAAAACTGCTCGACAGTTTTGCCGAGCTCTTTGAACTGCGGGTTTCTTTTTTTTCGCTCGACGGCGACATGGTCCGGCGCGGCTCGCAAATGAAAAACGCCGACTACTGTGAAATCGTCCAGAACGAGCTCGGCAAACTCGACGCCTGTCTGGCGCTTGATTGCCGGATGCGGCAGCAGACCGCGGCGGGCAGGCAGCTGTTGCACTACCGCTGTCACGCCGGATTGCATGAGGCGATTGCGCCGGTGATGGTGCACGGTCAATTGGCCGGGTATCTGATGATCGGCCAGTTTCGCTTGGGCGACGAGCTCCCCAAATATCTCTCCGACCCCGCGATTCCGGCGGCGGCGCGCCAAAAATTGAGCGCCGCCTTTGACCGGCTGCCCCGACTGAGCGAGCAAAAGATCAATCATGTGTTGCTGTTATTTAAAATGCTGATCGACTACATTTCCGATCGCGAGTTGGCGATTTTGCAAAATGACCAGCTCAAAGAGGACATCGATTGTTACATCGCCAAACATTACGCCGAGGAGATCCGGCTCCCCGAAATGGCGCGGAAACTCGGCAAAAGCGTTTCGACTGTCAGCCAGTTTTTGCGCAAAAATTACAATACCAATTTTAAAGAATTGTTGATCGACTACCGCTTGCTGCGCGCCGAGGAGTTTTGGCAGCGTCATCCCGCCGGGACGGTGAGCGAGGCGGCTTATGAGGCCGGTTTTAAGGATCAATTTTATTTTTCGCGGGTGTTTCGCCGCCGCAAAGGGATGACCCCCGGCGAATTCCGCGCCAAGTGGACAAAATCATCATAAAGATAAAGGAAGCAAATATGCAAAAAGAGCGTTTGGTTATCATCGGCAGCGGCCCGGCGGGCCTGACCGCGGCGATTTACGCCGCCCGAGCCAATTTAAAACCTTTGGTCATCTCCGGCTCGCTGCCGGGGGGGCTTCTGACCCAGACTTCGGAAGTGGAGAACTTCCCCGGTTTCGTCGAGGGGATCAACGGGTTTGAGCTCATGAGTCAAATGCAGCAGCAGGCCGAGCGCCTCGAAACCCGCATTGAGTACGATCAGATCGACAAAGTTGAGCTTACCGACGGTAAGGGGCAAACGCTTTACCTCTCCAATGGCAACGTGATCCAAGCCGACGCCCTGATCGTCGCCACCGGCGCGAGCCCGCGCTATCTCGGGTTGGCCAACGAGGAGCGTTTGCGCAATCACGGGGTTTCGGCGTGCGCGACTTGCGACGGCGCGTTTTATAAAAATGTGCCGGTGGTGGTCCTTGGGGGCGGCGACACGGCGATGGAGGAGGCGACCTTTCTCACCAAATTTGCCTCCAAAGTGTACTTGATCCACCGCCGCGAGGGTTTCCGCGCTTCGCCGGTGATGGTCGAGCGGGCGCGCAAAAATCCCAAAATTGAGATGATTCTTAACGCGGTAGTTGAGGATGTTTTAGGTGAAAAATCGGTTACCGGCGTGGTGGTCCGCAATACGGTCGACAATACGGTCAAAACCATCGAGTGTCAGGGCTATTTTGCCGCCTTGGGGCACACCCCCAACACCGCCTTGGTCCGCGATTACCTCGACTTGGACGCTGCGGGGTACATTATTATCAACAACAACTCCAAGACCAAGCTCGCCGGAGTCTTTGCCGCCGGTGACTGCGCCGATCCGGTGTACCGGCAGGCGATTACCGCCGCCGGGATGGGCTGCCGCGCGGCGATGGATGCGATCAAATATCTCGAGTGACAAAATCTTATAACATGCCGGGGGGATTTTTTATGCGCTTAAAGTGTCTCTTGTGGGTGGCGGTTTTTCTGTGGGCGTTTGCGGCTTATGCCAATGTCGAGGTGTCGGTGAGTCAGCCGAGGCTTCAAGTCGGCGATTTCCGGACGCTGGTATTTGAGCTCAATAACTCGGACGAGGTGCAAGTCACGGGTAAAATTTACATCGACTCCAAATACCCGGACAACCGTTGGATTCGCGATGTTACGCTTGGCCCGCGCGAACGGACGCTTGTCCGGGTCGTTATGCCGCAGGATATTGTCTCCAATCTGGCTGATTTGTCGTTGACGGTCGGGTCGCGAGTGGTCTGGCAGCATCAAAACTGGCAATTGTCGGGCAGCCGGCAAAAGACTGATATATTATTCAGCTCGGATCTGGCTCAACAATCGGTAAGGACGGTATTTGGAAAAAACAATGACAATTTGGATTATACCTCGTTTAACCCGGCGGAGATCAGTGAAAACGCGCAGGATTATTTTGGCGTCGATAAAATCGTATTTTCCGTCAAGGCTTTTGGATCGCTGACTCCGGCGCAACACCAAACGCTAAAAACATATGCCGCCGCGGGCGGAGCTTTGATCGTACTTGATCCGGCCGTTGCAAAAAGTCAGGTCACCGATACCGGTTTGGGTATCATTGTGCTCTCTCCGGTTGATCCGGTACCGGAGGAAAAACTGTACTGGCTGGGCTCATATTCTTTTCCGCAAGCGAAGCAGTGGACATTTGATTTTTCCATTCCCGCGCGCAAACTTGACATCCGTACTGTGTTTGTCATTTTATTGATTGTTTCGCTGTTGATCGGTCCCGGCGTCTATTTTTATTGCAGTTATCGTAAAAAGTTGGTGCATGTGGTTTGGCTGATCCCGGTGTTGTCGGTTATTTACGCGCTCGCGTTGATCGGCTACATCGGTTGGAGTGAGGGCTGGAAGTCGATCGGCGAACGGCAAAACCGGATTTTTTTGGATATTCCCGGCAAACGGGCTTATGGTTTTACGGTGTACGGTTTTTTCAGCTCGGTGCTGCCGCCCGGCAATTTGCTGGTCGCCCCGGGGGCCAACATTGATTTCGGCAATTCGCATTTTGGCGGTTATGGCCGTGAGTTTATCCAAGTAGAGGATACCGGTCAATCGCAAATTTGGAGTAACTGTCTGCGGTCGCGGAACAAAAACTATGTTTATGCATATTATCAGTACCCGGCGGTTTTGCCCGATTATTTTGAGTTTAAGCGTCTTGACGCCGACCGGATCGAGTTGGTGAGCAATTACCCGGCGACTTTGACCAATTTTACGCTGGTGGACGAAAACAATATGGTGTATGCCGCGCCCGAAGTTTTGACCGGCGACAAAACCGTACTCCGGAAGTTTCGGACAGCGCACTGCGCCCGGAGGTTTACGTTAAACGTCGTAACCGGCAGCGAAGATTTCCGGTTGTGTTTCCGGGCCCAAGCCGCCGGACAGGTATTTCCGCCCGGGATTTTTATCAAAACCGATCATTTGACCGAGAGCACCGTCATTACCGGCAGAATCGGAGGCATCCAATGAAGTTGTCAGTCCAGCATTTGGTTCGCCATTTCGGCAAAGTCAAAGCCCTTGACGATGTCTCTTTTGAGCTTAATTCGGGCGAAGTTTTTGGTTTCATCGGTCCTAACGGGGCGGGCAAAACGACTGCCATGCGGATCATCGCCACCCTGGATCAGCCGGATGCGGGCGACGTCTTTTGTGACGGCAAGTCCGTTCTCGAGTATCCCGAGTCAGCCCGTAAAATCATCGGCTATATGCCAGACAGTTTGCCGCAAAATCAGGATATTTTGGTCTGGGAGTATCTTGACTTTTTTGTCCGCGCCGCCGGATTTAAGGGGCCGGAGCGGTTGCGCCGCCGCCGCGAGATTGAGGAGTTTACCCAGCTCGGCGATTTGCGGGACAAAGAGATTAACAAATTGTCCAAAGGCATGAAGCAGCGGGTGTGCCTCGCCCGTTCGCTGGTGCATGAGCCGCAAATTTTGGTGATGGACGAGCCCGCGGCGGGGCTGGATCCGCGGGCGCGGCTGGAGCTGCGGCAGATGATTCGCTTTTTGGCCGGGGAGGGCAAAGCGATTTTGATCAGCTCGCATATTTTGTCCGAGCTGGAGGACATCTGCAACGGCGCCATCATCATTGAGCAGGGTAAAATTTTGAGCTCCGGGCGATTGAACGACATGTATCAGCCGCTGGCCGAAGCGCTGCTGTCGGTGCGTCTCGCGGTGGAGAATCCGGATGCTGTGCTCCCATTGTTGCATGCTTTGGCTCAGGTCAAATCCGCGCGGCTGGCCGGCGGCGGGATCGAGTTTACGGTGGCGGGCGATGTCAAATGCGTCTCTGATACGGTGGGCTCGCTGATCAGTCAAACGGTGACGGTGCGCGGTTTCGCGATCACCGATCACTCGCTGGAAGAAGTATTTATGAAAGTAACCAAGGGCAAAGTCCAATAACATTTGAGGTGATTATGAATGCATGGTTTGCCAATTTGGATGATCGTTTGAATCCGATTTTGGTCAAGGAAATCCGCCAATCGCTGCGCGGCCGCTCCGCACTTTTGGTCATCGGCGCGGCGCTCTTGGTACAGCTTTTGTCCTTGTACTTATTTGCCGTCAATATGAATGACAAGGAGCCCGGCGCGGGCTTTTTTAAAGTAATTTTGGCCGTATTCATTTTTGGCAGCTTTATCCTGATTGCGGTATTTTGCCAGCGTTTCAGTCTGGAAAAGCGCGAGAGCGATTTGGACTTGGCCTGTATCACCACGTTAAGCCCGTCGCAGATTGTCATCGGCAAATTTGTTTCGGCGCTGGTGATGGAGCTGATGCTTTTCAGCTTATGTCTGCCGTTTATGGTGATGTCTTATTACTTGGGCGGGATTGATTTGAGCAGTATTTTGTTGCGGTCGGCGGTGCTGCTTTCGGCTATTCTGCCCTGCATTATGCTGGGCTTGCTGATCGGCGCCGGCGGCAAAAAGGGCAGCGTGGTGCTCTTTGTCATATTGTTCTTCTTTCTCTACGGCTACGTGATGGCGATGCTGGAGCTGGTTGCCCGTTTTGATTTTATACCGATGATTTTTGCCGGGGTATTGTGGCTGCTCGGTTTTTTGGGCGTGCTGACGCTGGCGGCGGTGGGCAACATCAACTCCAACCGGGTGCGCGGACTGCGGATTTATATTGTTGCCAGCGCGGTTTTGGTGTTTCCGTTGTTGATTTCCCTCTATGCCATGAGCATGCGGAGTAAAATAGATCATTTCGGGAGTCAGTATTTTTGCTCAATTATTTTGTTTGCCGGATTGCTGCTGTTGACCGCGGCGGTCGAGCCGGGGATGCCGAGTCGCCGGATTTTGGCGGAGGTGCGTTCGTCCAATGTCGTGATTTACTGGCTCAAACGGTTGTTTTCGGGGTCGGCGGTGTCCGGTTTTTTGCTCGGGTTGCTGCTGCTCGGAGCGGGTGTTGCCGGGCGGCTGGCGGTATCGCCGTCGGATGCGAACGGTTACAGCATCATCGGCGTCGGGTGCTATATGGTGTTTTACGCCGGATTCACTATTTTTCTCAACCGCTTGATTGAGCATTGGACGTTGCGTTTTTCGGGGGTCGGTTGCCTGATCGGCACCGGACTCCTGTTTTGCGCACTGCCGGGATTTGTCTCATCGTTGGTGCGCTCCGACTTGGAGCGAATGGCCCGGCCGCCGTGGGAGTTGTGGGGATCGGTTTTCAGTTTGAATTTCCGCGACGGCATGTTTTCCTTTTACATTTCGCTCGGCTTTGCTTTGGCGGGCCTGCTGTTTGCGCTGCCGTCAATGATCACTTATTTCAAGCTTAAAAAGTAACAAACATTACACCGGACAATTTTATTTGATTATTTCAATTTGGTTAGCATTGGCGGGGGTTGGGCTTGCGTTGCCGTCAATCATTGTTTATTTCCGGTTAAAAAAGGAGTGAATTAACCGGATTTTAATATTGTTTTAATGTTGATCAAATGCTCTCCGGCTATATTAATTGGCAAAAGGAGAGTTGATATGGGTAAAAGCAACGAATACCGTACCATTTTTTTAAGCGATCTGCATTTGGGCACCAAGTCCTGCCGGGCCAAGGAGCTCGGCGATTTCCTCAAAGACTGCGAGTGCAAGGAAATCTATCTTTTGGGCGACGTCATCGACATGAGCGCCATCCGCCGCAATTATTATTGGGATTGCCACCACAATACCGTCATCCGCCGCTTTTTCAAACTGGCCCAGCGGGGCGTCAAAATTACTTACATTGCGGGCAACCGCGACGGCAATCTCAATCAATTCATCAATATGAATTTCGCCGGGATCCGCATCGCCGAGGAGATGATCTACACCACCACCAAAGGAGAGCGTTATTTATTGTTGCACGGCGACAAATTTGACGGCGTTTTTTATCAGACGATGTGGCAGCTCTATACCTTGGGCGGCCGCTGGTACGGTCTGGCCAAGTTGCTCAACTGGCCGCTGAAACTGGTGAAACACCTGCGCGGCGATGTCTGGTCGCCCGCCAATTACCTCAAAAATCAGGCCAAGGATTCCGAAAAAGTCATCGCCGATTTTGAGCAGGCGATCACCGCCGAAGCCAAGGCCAAAAATGTCGACGGCGTCATCTGCGGGCACATTCATGCGCCGTCGGATATCGTCATCGACAATCTGCGCTACCTCAATTGCGGCTGCTGGACCGACCACTGCACCTTTGTCGCCGAAACGCTCAAAGGCAACCTCACGGTCGAGAAGCTCGACTGATTCTTACGCTTCGACCGAAATTTGCGACGGGGCGTCAACTTGCAGTTTGCCCGACCGGTCGCAATAAATTTGGATTTTGCCGAATTTGGTCGGCACCGAGCCACTCACATACTCCAAATTGCAGAGATCGGGCTTGACCGCCATTTTGCGCCCGCCGGGCTCCAGAAATTTGACTCCCAAAATGCGCTCACTCATAAACGGCGTCGGCCCCGAGGCCCAGCCGTGGCACAAGCTGTGGCGCAAGCCTTTGTAACAGTAGTTGCCGAAATCGGCGTGGAGATCATCCTTGCCCGGCACCGGCAGTTCGGTGATCGGCGACGTATTTTTGAGCCAGTCGAGGTCGAAATCTTCCCAAAAGGTGGTCGCGCCGTAATCGAGCATCCCGCCCCAATACCGGCGGATGAGCTCCAGCGCCGAGGCGTTGGGCTGGGCCAGCAGCATGTAGTAGCCGTAAAAAGTGCTGACTCCTTTAAAGGGATTGTTTAAGAGTACATCCCGGCGGTCGGCGAGGCCGCTGATGGTCAGCATCGCCGCGGCGGCTTTGCTGTCGCCGCAGTCGGGGACATGTTGTTGCATCTTTTGGTGCATGGCGCGCGGCAAGGCGGGATCGAGCTCCAATGCCAGGTAAAGTTTGTCGGCACAGGCAAAGGCCCAAGTGAGCAAGCCCTGCAACCCGGCGTGCATCGCCAAGGGCACATCGTTGTTGGGCCAGTCGAGGAAACGCCGCGGCGGGATGATTTCGCTTCCTGAGTCATCGACGTAAGTGGCAAGCTGTTTGACGAGCTCGGCCAGGTAAGTTTGCTGACTTGCCAGATACGCGAGATCGCCGCGGTAGAGATAATACTCAAACTGGATAATGACCCACCAGATCGAGTAGCTGGTAATATTGTTCATCGTCTGCGGCAGCGGCGTATGGTCACGGACAAAATCGACGCTGT
This sequence comes from uncultured Victivallaceae bacterium, assembly GCA_964609825.1. Classification (GTDB taxonomy): domain Bacteria; phylum Verrucomicrobiota; class Lentisphaeria; order Victivallales; family Victivallaceae; genus CAZSSH01. The sequence goes on from CAZSSH010000009.1 coordinate 375,903, forward strand.
CGGCCACCAGCGAAGCATCGTCAAAAACCGCCAGCAGCGTCCTTACCTCCGGGTGCAAATCCCCCATCCAGACCAGCCGGTCGCGCTTGGCGCCGTCATAGATAAAATCCTGCATATTTAGCTGTAACGTGTAGGCGCCGACGTCCCATATTTTATTGAGCCGCGCATCCGACGAAACAAAGGAGCCGCCTCTTGTCAAATCACGGTACAGCGCCACCGCCACAATATTGATGACATCCATTCCTTGGTCCAAAAAGTCTACTCGGACGAAGCGAAAGGCTGTATTGCCGTACTCGAGCATCCCCATCGAGGGGACCGCCAGTTCGGTGTCGTGGATGGCGTGATCCTGATTGGGGGTCTGCATGGCTTCACTCACCGACTCGCCGAAACGCAGGCGGATGCGCCCGGCTTTATAACGGTTGACCAGTCTTATTCCGCCGTGAAGCTCAATGCCGAAGTCGAGGACGACAAAGCCCCCGGCTTGCGGACGGCAGACTTGACTTTCACCGGCGATGGCCGGCTGGATGGCGTAACTGTTGACCAATATTTGCTCATTGGCAATGTCTTGGGCCAGGACAATCCGCTGCACCGGGAGATACTCCCGCACGCGTTGATCCCGTTGGGCGTTAGGATATAATGACATAAACAAACTCCTTTTTTTTTGAATTATGGAAGATTAATGTAGCGGCCCGCCAAGACAAATGCAAGCGCTTTATAAAATATACCGCAAATGATTTTTTCGCCCCTTGACAAAGCAGGGTTTTGGTGATATTTTATATTTTTAAATCGATTTAAATAATATAATAAATATTGTAATTAATAATGGCGAATTCACCCCGCAAACTGACGATTCATCATTTGGCCGACGAGCTCGGGCTCTCCCCGGCCACGGTGTCGCTTGCACTCAATCAGGACCCGCGTGTGGCCGAAAAAACCCGGCGCAAAGTCTGTGAATACGCCGATCAATGCGGTTTTTCCGTCAATTCGCAGGCCCGTAATTTCCGGCTCGGGCGCACCGGCACGGTGGCGATGGTCCTGCACCGCATCGACAGTGATTTCTGGTCGGGGGTGGTCAAGGCGGTCGAGGATACGCTTCAGGACACCTACAGCGTGATTTTGTGCAATAGCGACGGCAATTTGGACAAAGAGTTGAATATTTTGCAAAACCTCCGGCGGCGCAACGTTGACGGCATCATTTTGCAGCCTGCTTCCCGGAGCGAGGAGCATCTGGAGGCGTTGACGGCGGCGGGGATCAAGCTGGTGCTCTTTGAGGAGACCGCCAACCCCACCCTCTCGTTCGTTAAGGGCGATGATTACGGCGGCTCGGTGACCTTGACCCGGAGCAGTATCACTGCCGGGCACCGGCGCATCCGCCTGGTGACGGTCAAATTGCGGTCCATCGGGGTGGCCGAGCGCGTCCGCGGCTTTGCCGACACGGTGACGGCGGCGGGAATCGCCGGTGATTGCGATGTCCTGACGGTGGACAATCTGGAGGCGCCGTCACTCGCGGCGGTGCTCAAAGATTTATCACACTTCTCCCTGCTGATCGGGATTGACGACCGGATCAGCTGCCATTTATTGAAAATGTTGCAGCGCCAAAAGGTGCGCATTCCCGAGGATATTTCGCTGGTGGGATGGAACAACAGCTCATTTTTGCCCTTTCTGACTCCGGCGTTGACTTCGGTCGAGATTCCCACCAAATTGATGGGGGCGCGGGCCGCCGCTATTTTGCAGTCGCAGCTGGCGGGGAGTGATGCTGTGAGCAAAGAGTATCTCGAGGAAACCATCCATTGGCGCGAATCCTTTTGCCATAAATTGCAGTCTTGACGCTCAAAATCTTTTAAAAAGCGCGAAATCATGTGTTTGCCGCTTGAAAAAAGCAAAGTTTGTGGTATGATATTGCTGAAAGCATATGATATGACAAAAAATTGTTTCAGATGGTCAACAGGAGCAAAATATGGGAATAATGTGTTTACGGATATGGCTGGCGGCGGCATTTTGCTGTACTTTGAGTGCGGTTGCGGAGACCAATGTGGCCGAGTCGCTGGTAACTTTGATGGGGGACCGGGTGTTGGTGCCGGGAGTCTCCAATGATCTTATGGTCAAGGTGGTCAACCCGTTTGCCCAGCCCGCCCAATGCGATCTTTCGGTCGGGGGGTGGTCGTTTGATCTGTCCTTAAATGCCGAGTCGGACAAAAACGTCCACTTTCGTCTTGAATTGCCCGAGTCGGTCGAGCTCGGCAAAAATACGCTGACGGCCAAAGTCAAGTTGACGACCGCCAACGGCAGCACCCTTTATTCGGGCAAGACCGAGTTGCCCTATCAGGCGGCGTTGCCGGTCGGCTCGCCCAAAAAAATCCGGCCGATCGTGCTTGACAGCCGCGAGTCTGTAACCGAGCTTGCCGACGACACCGCGCCACAATGGAATGGGGCCAAAGATTTGTCGGCCGAGTTTCGCTTGAGTCATGACAAAGGTAATTTGCTGGTCGAAGCCACAGTCCGCGATCAGGATCACTCGACCCCGTATGACGACGGCTTAAACAATTGGATGAATGACTCCGTCGAGCTCGGCATCATCAATGCCGCAGGCGAACGCTTTGAGTTCATCGTCTCCGGTACTCCCGGCGATGATACGCTCTTTTGGTGCAAACTCTCTCCCTACAATCACTCCATCGGCGCGCAGATTTTGCCGCTCTCGGTTCGCAGTGACGGCGATTTGACCAAGTACTCGTTTCAGATCCCGCTCCAGCAAATCAATGTGAGTGAGACTCGCGGCACCCGTTTCCGGATTTCACTCATCGCCAATGACAACGACGGCGGGCGCCGGGTGCGGCTGATGCACTTTGGCGGCGGCGCCGACGGCAAGGAAGGCAGCAAGTTTGAGTGGTGCGTCATTCAGTAAGTGTGCCCAAAAAATAAACCCCGGCCAAGTCTTGCGATTTGTCCGGGGTTTTTGTTGCCGTAAAAGTTACTTCCAGGTGACCGATTTGACGCTGTCCCAAAAGCCCGATTTGATGTCGATGCGCTTGCGGGAACTCGTGGCCATCGAGATCGGGACGTGGGTAAAGTGATCGTTCCAGTGCCCGATGACCATGTCGGTGCGTCCGGCCATTGCCGCGTGCACTGCATTTTGGGCGAGCATTTCGCAAAACACGGCATCGGTCCCGTGCGCGGGCAAGCTGCGGATCTGGTAACTCGGGTCAAAGTATTTGACCGAGAGATCCAGACCGATTTCGTTGCCCCAACTGATGATTTTGTCGCGCAAAAACGTACCGATGTTGTTGTGTAAAAGGTTGCCCGACTTGTCGCGGCGACAGGACTCGCTGTCAAACAAATATTGCCCCGCACCCTCGGCGACGATGATTACTGCGTGCTTGCGCTCGCGCAAGCGTCGCTCCAAACTCGGGAGCAACGCATGATCGCCGTCATACAAGCTGAAGTTGTCCTCGGGCACCAAACAATAGTTGACATGGGTGTTGGCCAAGGTCGCGTAGGCGGCGATGAACCCGGAGTCGCGACCCATTACCTGAATGAGGCCGATGCCGTTGGGCGCGCCTTTGGCCTCGTTGTGGGCGGAGGTGATAATCGAGTTGGTCGCATAGACTGCGGTCTCGAAGCCGAAAGTTTTGTCGGTGTAATTGACATCGTTATCGATCGTTTTGGGGATGCAAATTACGCTGATGTTGAGCTTGCGGCGTTCGATTTCCAAGGCAATATCGTGGGCGCAGCGCAAGGTGCCGTCGCCGCCGATGCAAAACAAAATTTTGATGTTCATCCGCTTCAAGGTTTCGACCATGATGCGCTCGTCCTGACGGCCGCGTGAGCTCCCGAGGACGGTGCCGCCCGACTCGTGGATGGAGTCAACGTTATCCGGTGTGAGCAAAACGGGCTCATGCTTAAATGCGGGATCCAACCCCTGATAGCCGTAACGAATGCCGAAAACCACCTCGACGTTATACCGGAGCATCAGCGTCCGGGTGATCCCTTTGACCACATAGTTGAGCCCGGGGCAAAGACCGCCCGCCGTCAAAATGGCGGCGTGGGTCCAGGCCGGGTCGTGATAGATTTTGGCGCGCGGACCGGCTTTTTCAAACGATTGGATGGAGCCGGTGCTTTTGAGCTCTTCGAGCACTTTTTGCGGGTCTTGACTGTAGATCACCCGCGCTTCGGGGCCGACGAATTTGACCCCGGTCAACGGGGAGTCGATCGTCGCTTCGCCGAGCGATTTGACTTCAAAATTGATGGCTGCCATGTTAAAATACTCCGTGAAAAAGATTTAGAAGCTATAATATAACTGAAAAATCGATTTTTTCAATGATAAAAATTTGAAAAACCATGGATTTAGACGTATATTTTAATGAAATAATTTTTGACCGGAGAATTTTTACAATGTTGAAAAAAAGTTGGTTGGGCGTGTTTGCGGCGTTGGTCGTAATCGGTTCGGTTTGGGCGGAAAAGGCGGAGTTTCGGGCCGGTGATGTGTTGGAGGCCGAGCTGAGCACGGTGAAACCCAATATCAAAAACGAGAATCCGCTTGCTTTTGAGCTCCCGTTTGACCGCAAAAGTTACGTCTCCGTGGTCATCAAGCCGCAGCGCGGGCGCAATCTCTCGATTTTTGATTACTCGATTGAGCTCTTCGGCCGCGATTACCCGTGCATCGCTTTGCGCAACGGCGGCGATGACTTTACTTACACCACCGAGGAGCTGAAGGGGCTTGACCCCAATCAAAAGTATGCGTTGCTCTTTGTCGTTGACGGGACCAAAGTCGGGCTCGATGCGGTCGAAAAGATGAATCTCAAGGCCAATTACGCCGAAAAAAATGCCAGCCGTGAAATCCCGGTCAAAAATATCAAGTCAGGGAGCTTCCGCAGTCCGTCGTCGGTGCCTGACGCCGGCAATATGCAGGTGTCGCAATGAGCACCTTTCTCCCCACCACGCGGGAGGAGATGAAGCGGCAGAATATTGACGAGCTGGATATTTTGCTCATCACCGGTGATTGCTACGTAGATCACCCGTCTTTCGGCGTCGCCATCATGGGGCGGTTGCTCGAGGCCGAGGGCTACCGGGTCGGCATCATCGCCCAGCCCGATTGGCGCGACCCCAAAGCATTGCAGATCATGGGACGCCCCAAAATCGGCATCGGCATCACCTCCGGCAACATGGACTCGATGGTCAATATTTACACCGTCGGCCGCCGCTTGCGCAAAGAGGACGCCTACTCGGAGAACGGCGAAATCAACAAGCGCCCGCCGCATGCCCTGATCGTTTATTCGCAACTCGCCAAGCAAGCGTTTCCGGGGATCAAGATTGCCCTCGGCGGCTTGGAGGCCAGCTTGCGCCGGGTCGCCCATTACGACTACTGGCAGGACAAAATCCGGCCGTCGTCGCTGGTGGACGCCAAGGCCGATATTTTAATTTACGGGATGGGCGAGCGCCCGGTGCTGGAGGTATTTCGCCGTTTCCGCGAGGATTTGCCGTTGGATCATATCCCCGGCACCGCGACGCTGCTCGGCAAAAAGGCCGCCTTGGAGTTTAAAAACGAGGGAAAATATGTGACGCTCCCCGGCTATGAGGAGCATTTGGCCAACCGCGACGCTTTGATGATCTCGACGAAATTGGTCGAAGCGGAAATGAATCCCTTTGCCGGCAAAGGGTTGATCCAGCAGTACGGCGACCGGCTGATGGTGATCGAGCCCCCGCCGGGGGTGTTGACCCCGGCCGAGTTGGACCGTGTCCATGAGTTGCCGTACATGCGCCGGCCGCATGTCAAGTACAAGGGGCGCATTCCCGCATTTGAGACCATCAAGGACTCGGTGCAAGTCGTCCGCGGCTGCCCCGGCGGCTGCGCGTTTTGCGGCCTTGTGGTCCATCAGGGGCGGCAGGTGATGAGCCGCAGCGACGAGTCGGTCGAGCGGGAAATCAATGAAGTATGCAAACTCCCCTTTTTCCGCGGCACGATCAGCGATGTCGGCGGGGCGGCGGGCAATATTTACGGCAGCGCCACGGATGAGAGCAAATGCGCCTTATGCAAGCGCTCGAGTTGCTTGTTTCCGTCGATCTGCCCCAATTACCGCTGCGACGGGACGCGCTTATTGGAGCTTTTGCGTAAACTCAGGCGCAACCCCAAGGTCAAGCATCTTTACATCAACTCCGGGATTCGTCTCGATTTGGCATTAAAGCAGCCTGAGTTGTTCCGCGAAATCGTCGCCCATCACGTCTCCGGGCATCTCAAAGTCGCCCCCGAGCATTTGCACCCGGAGGTGTTGAAATTGATGCGCAAAAGCTCCGCCGAGGAGTTTTACAAGATCATGGAGATTTTTGTCAAAGAGAGCAAGCGCTGCGGCAAAGAGCAGTACATTATTCCGTTGTTTATCTCCAATTTCCCCGGCTGTACGACCAAAGAGATGCAAGTTGTGGACGATTTTTTGAATCAAAGCCGCTGGAGTTTGCAGCAGGTACAGGACTACATCCCGCTGCCGATGACCATGGGGGCGGCGATGTACTACACCGGCAAAGCCCCCGACGGCAAAGTGATCAGCGTCAATCGCGGCTTGGCCGAGCGCCGTCCGCAAATTGAGGTTTTGAAAAAGAAGCGTTAACGGTCGCCCTTTAAGAGATTATGACCCGTCATATCAATCGCGATTGCGCCCAACGGTGCGGTGACCAAGATTGAGATCACTGCCGCTGCCAATACGGTCTGGCCGCAGGGCAACCCCATCGCCAGCGCAACCGAGCCGATGGCGGCCTGGACGGTCGCTTTCGGCAAATAGGCGAGGACGCAAAAGACTTTTTCGGCATGATTGAGGCGGCTTTTGGCCAAACTTGCCCAGACGCCCAAGGTGCGAAAGCCGAGGCCGATCGCAATCACCAGCAAAATCGGCAGCCCGGCCGCGACGGCATAGCGGAGGTCAACCGAAGCGCCGACGAGCACAAAAAGGATGATTTCGGCCCCCACCCACAATTTGGCAAATTTGCCGGTCAGCCGTCCGGCCAGCTCGGGGTAATCCTTGCGGATCACCAATCCGATGCACATCACCGCCAACAACCCCGAGAAGGGGAAATAATTGCGGCTCTCCAAGGCGATCAGCCAAAAGGCGATGCTGAAAATAATCAACGTTTTGGCCGTATCGCGCAAATGCCAGCGCCGGAAAATTGCGATCATGAGTTTCCCCGCCGCCACCCCGGCCAGCAGTCCGCCCGCAATGGACAGAGGGAGTTTCAGCGCATCCAAGGGGCCGAGCGCACCCCCGGCGGCCACGGCCAGCAAGGAGCCAAAGAGGATAATGACGTAAATATTATCAACCGAACCCGATGCCATCAGGAGTTGGGGGATGCTTTTGCGTTTGCCGTGGCCGCGGTCCAGGAGTTTGAGCATGCCGGGGACGACCACCGCCGGGGACACCGCGCCCAATACCGTGCCCAAAAGCGCGGCCTCGACCCAGGATAATTTTAAGAGCCAAACCGCAGTCAACGCCACCCCGAGGATTTCCAGTGTGGCCGGGATAAAACTCATCAGCATGGCCGGTCGCCCGACCTTTTTGAGATCGGTCAAATCCAGGGCGATGCCGACGCGGAAAAGGATGATTACCAGCGCAATCTTGCGCAAATCGGGCGCAATATTGAGCAAGCTCTCCGACAGCAAGTCGGCGGCATGCGGCCCGAGGACGATCCCCGCCGCCAGCATCCCCAAAAGCTGCGGCAGCTTGAGTTTGCCGAAGCACCACCCGGCCAGGAGACCAAAGACAAAAATACAGGCCAAACTGCTTAACATAATGTCATCCTTTCAAAAAAAAAGACCTCTGCACTTTGTGCAGAAGTCATCAGCGTCATTCGCGGTTCGGCAGTCCGGCTGCCGGGGAGCACTTCATTCCCTTCATTTTAATATAGACCGGGATCGGACGATCTGCAAGTTGTTTCAGTTGGTTTTTTCCGCTTTTTTTCGCCACGAGAGGTAAAAGAAGGGGAGCGCCGCCAGTTGCGCTGCGATCGAAAAAACGATCAGGTAGGGCACGGAGGCATCGTAAAGAATCCCCATCATCCAGCTACCGGCAAACAAACTGATCCCGAAGGCGGTATGAAAAATCCCGAAGCCGGTCGAGCGGCTCTTTTTGGGGACGATAGAGGCGACCGCGGACTTGAGGACGGACTCTTGCGCCCCCATGCCGATGCCCCACAAAACGACCCCGCACCAAAGCGCCCATGGCGTTGTCCCGCCAAAGATGAATAACGAAAACGGTGCGGCGATCAAGGTCGAAACCATCAGCGTCCGCAAGCCGAACTTGTCAAACAGCCAGCCGAAAAACAAGGCTGCAACGGCGTCCAGAAGCATGGCAAGGGCGTAAAGCAGCGGCAGGGTGTCGTGCGGGATCAGATTTTGCTTGGCGGCATGCATGGTGATGAGCGGAAAATCCAGAAACCCGAGCGAAAACAGCGAAATTGCAATCAAGTAAAAAACAAAGGCTTTGTCGATGGTGAGTTTGGCCGGATTGGCAATCTCGGGCTCAAATTTTTCCGGGTTGGGAAAATGGTACTTGGCCCAAAAGAGTAAAATAATCGTGATCATGGCCGGGACACCCAAAATCAGAAAACACATACTGTAAGCGGAAAATTGATCCTGACCGCGCTTGAGCCACAATACCAAAAAGAGGATTATCGGCCCAAGCACCGCGCCGATCTGATCCAGAGCTTCCTGAATGGCGAACCCTTTTCCTACACCGTATTGGTTGGCGGCAAAAGACAGCACTGCGTCTTTAGCCGGTTTTTTGACCGCTTTGCCGAGCCGCTGCAAAACAATGAGCGCGCATGCCAGCATCCAGCCGCCTTGGGGGATAAGCGCCAGTGCCGGGATTGCCATGCAATCGACGATGTAGCCAAGAATGGTCATGGTCCAATATTTGCCGGTCCGGTCGACAATCACCCCGGTGACCAGCCGCAGCGAGTACCCGAGGAAACCGCCGAGGCCGGAGATGAAGCCGATAGCGGCGGCCGAGGCCCCGGCCAAACTCAGATAGGCGCCGATAATGCTGGCCGCGCCTTCCTGAGTAATGTCCGAAAACAAACTCACCACCCCCATTAAAACAATGAAGGTGAGCGCGGTCTTTTTCATTTCAAATATTTTTTTCATGGATAAATCTTAATGGATCATGCCTTAATCTGAAACATGGGTGAAATGTTTTTAGAGCAACACCGGTGTCACTGCGATGTTTTGGATTTGCGCATCGGCGGGGAGGGGGAGCGTGATCACATCGACCGAAAAGGGCGGGATTTTTTCGGGGGGAGTGAGTGCGTCGCCAAAGAATTTCTGCTCCTGATAAATGTTGCCGTTTTGGTCGGCGGCAGTGACCCAAAAGCCGATGAATTGGTCAAACGGTTTTAACTGGCAAATTGAGATTTGGAGACTGTCAGCCCTGCGCTGCACAGTGACGGCAAAAAATTCGTCATACGGGCTGTTAGTCTTTACTTTGTTGGGATTGCGCAAAAAATCGGACGGCGGAATGACCGGAAGTTTGGGCGGGACTTCGGTTTTGCGGCCCACTCTTTGGTAGACGTAAAAACTCCGCAGATTTTGATGTTTGTGCCACTTTAACTCCCACTCGTCGGAGTTGACAATAGCGCGGAGGTCGTCGGGGTTGGGATTGACGTAATGGCCGAGCCCGAAGGTCTTGTAGTCGCTGCCTTGATAAGCGAGACCGTGCAGCGGATTGCGGAACAAAAATTGCGGCGCCGTTACCTGATCGGCGGCGAGGGGGACATTGGCGGGGACGATTTGCTTCATCTCCGCGGCCACATTGTCCACTTTTTGATAATTTTGCATCATCTGGTAGCGGTTTAAGGTGTGGCCGGCCTCGGCGTAAAACAAATGGCAGATCGCCGCCGCCGCCAAAGTGCCGCCCAGCATGGCGCGCTTGATTGTCGCCGTGTCGGGCACGGGGAGACCGGCACCCAGCCACTTGGGCAGGCGTTGACCGGCTGCAACTCGCTGCAAACCCAAAATCATGGCGATGGCGAGCATGATGATGTTTTCCGTCTGATACTGCTGGATGATGTTGACGATCATCTCGCTGCCGCGCAAAAAGTTAAACACAACGATCAATGACCCGGCCAGCAGCAGCCACGGCCGGTTGAGGGCTGCGGGAAACACCGGGAGGAGGATCATGACCACAAAAAAGAGATTGTTCCATCGCAAAATCTGGCTCCAAAAGGCTTCCGGGCGCATGACGGGCGAGAGCATGATGTCAAAAATGCCGTTGCCCAAACTCCCGTATTGGGCGTAAAAAATATACCCCTCGGGAGCAAATGCGGGGATGATCACCTTGGAGGCAAGCAGGAACGCTGCCGCGCCGATGGCGGCGTACGCGATGCCGGTCTTGCGCCGACCCTCGATAAAAGTGACGCAGCCCCAGCCGAACCAAAAGACGCCGATCGTTTCCTTGATCAGTAAGCTGTACAAAAAGATCGTAAAGGCGGTTTTGTAATGCCCCTTTTGGTAGCAGAGATAAAAGAGGATAAAAACGGGGATAAAAAGCAAAATCGCGTTAAACCCGTAAAACATGCATAAATTCATGTTGGACACTGACGGGTACAATAGCCAGACGACGGCGCAGCCGCAACTCTGCCACGGTGTCAGATCGACTTTACGAGCCAATAAATACAGCAGTAAAGCGCTTCCCCACAAGAGCAGGGCAACCGTGACAAACGCGGTGTAGGGCGACGGCATGAGTCCGTAAACAGGCGCAAACAAAAAGAAAAAGCCGGGCATAAAGTGTCCCTCTGAGAAGTTGGGCACCGGCCAACAGCCGCGCATGATTTCGCCGTGCCAGGTGTTGAGCGAAGTTTGCGCATACAGTCCCCAGTCGGACATGATGAGAAACATTTTTTGATAAGCGTCAATCGATGCGGTGATCCCCGCCGCGCAAAAGGTGACAGTGAGAGCGATCGTGAGCGGTAACGCGTATTTTTGCGGCCAACGGAGATTGGAGCCGTAACCGGCGGCGAGCCAGCGGTACACGGTCAATGCTGAAGTTCCCGCCAAAAAGATGGCGCTCACTCTCGGGAAGGGCAAAAAGATCCAAATCAAGTTGAGTGCCATCGGCCAAAAAATTTGGCACAAATTTCGGGCGTCATCCTTTTTGGCAAGATAGATGACCATAAACAAGACGCAACAGCCGATGGTCAAGTTTTGCTCCGAAAGGAGCGTCAGTCCAAACTTGATCAACGTGTCCGACCACGCGAGGCCGCTCGTGAGCAGCAGTAAAATGGCGCCGGTCCGGGCAAACGCTTTCATCAAAATTTACTCCTCTTTGACCGTGCCGCCCGCGGCCTGATAGCAGGCGATGGCGGCTTGCCGGGCGGCGCTGCTGCTCTGCGGAGTCAAGGTTTGTTTGAGCTTAATCATGTCACTTTCGACCTCGGCGCGGCGGCTGCCGCCGGGGAGGATGCGCTCAATCGCCGGGACGAGATTGGCCGGACAAAAGCGATGCTGCAAATACTCTTCAAACACGGTCTTGTCGGCAATGATGTTGACCATCGTAAAGTACCCGCGGTAGAGCTTTACCACCAGCGAGGCGAGCAAAATCGTCACCCAGTTGAGCTTGTAGCCGACCACCAAGGGGAGCCCGGCAATCGCCGACTCGACCGTTACCGTCCCGCTCGCCGCCAATCCGGCCGTTGCGCGCTGCTGCCAGTAGGGGGTGTCGCCGTAACTGATGACAACTTTGGGGGTTTCGGGGTGGGTTTCACAGTATTTTTGGTAAATCGACTCGCACAAGTCGGCAATTTTGGGTCGCGGCGCGGAGAGGAAAAATTTTAAATCCGGGTGCTGGGAGTGCAATGCCGTAATGGTGTCAAGCATCGGCACCAGCAAGCGGGTGATCTCCATCGTCCGGCTGCCCGGCAACAGGACGAAACTGTGCTCGTCGCGGGCAAGTGCAGGGTTGGTGCGCTCTTTGACGATGTCCAAAAGCGGGTGGCCGACAAACTCGGTCGGGAGCTTGGTTTTGGCAAAAACTTCAATCTCAAAGGGGAAAATCACCAGCATTTTGTCACAGATTTTGGCCAATACCGGGAGCCGCCATTTGCCCCAGACCCACAAGTGCGGGGACACATACCAGACGACTTTGATTTTGTGAAAATGCATCATCAAGGCAAAGAGAAGATTAAACCCGGGGTAGTCGATCAATACCACCGCGTCCGGGCGCTCGATTTTGGCCTGCCTGACGAGCTTAAAAAAGATGTGGACAAAGGTAAAGATGTGTTTCAACACTTCAACCACGCCGACCACGCCAAGCTCGGTCGAGTCGACGCGGATGTCAACATTTGCCTTGATCATCTCCGGGCCGCCCATGCCGGCGACGGCGACGATTTGGCCGTTTTGCTCGCCCAGGAGCCGCAACTCACGCGCCAGCTTGGCGCCGTAAACGTCGCCAGAGGCTTCCCCTGATAAGATCCATATTTTCATTATTTGAGTCCGAGTACGTCTTGCATGTCATAGAGTCCAGCTTTGGCTCCGGCAAGGAAACGCACCGCCCGTACCGCGCCCTTGGCAAAGGTGTCGCGGCTGGAGGCTTTGTGCGTGAGTTCGACGCGTTCGCCGTTGATGGCAAAAATTACGGTGTGATCGCCCACCACGTCGCCGCCTCTTACGGCATGCATGCCGATCTCCTTTTTGGTGCGCGCGCCGACGATGCCATCGCGGCCGTGCCGGACGACTTCGTCATAATTCCAGTCATGCGCCTCGGCGATGACTTCGGCCAATCGTACGGCGGTGCCGGAGGGGGCGTCTTTCTTTTGATTGTGGTGCATCTCGACGATTTCGACATCGTAATCGGTCCCGAGGATTGCGGCGGCCTGTTTGGCCAGCTTAAAGAGAAGATTGACGCCGACGCTCATGTTGTACGCGAAAACGATCCGCCCGCCCGTTTGGGCCAGCTGTTTCAGCTCCGCTTTTTCCTCGGCAGTCAAAGCGGTAGTCCCGACCACCGCCGCGCAGCCGTGGCCGACGGCCAACCGGGTGTTTTTGACCACATCGCCGGTGGCAAAGTTGATGACCGCGTCCGAGTTGCGCAACGCGGCCTCAAGGTCGGCGGTGATGGCGACGTTGAGCTGGCCTACGCCGGCGACGATGCCCGCGTCCTGGCCGAGAAGCGGACACGCGGCATACTCGACGGCGCCCGAGAGTTTCATGTCTTTGGCCTCGGCGATGTTGGCAATGAGCAATCTTCCCATGCGCCCGGCGGCGCCGATTACGGTGACTTTAATCATAAAAATTGTGTTTCCTTGTAATTATTTGGCGTTAGGGTCGACGGTAAACGACCCGATGACGTAACTGTTGCCGCCGGGAGACGTGACGCCGTCACCCGTGCGCAACACGGGACGGGTCCCGTCCTGTGACCACATCCCGGCGGAGACGGTGTACTTGCCGGGGGCGAAACTATCCGGGATTTTGACCGATTTTTCGTAACGGAACGGCCCTTTCCAATCCGCTGAGGCGGTGTCCGCGGGGGCGGCGTGATCGTTTTGCAGCAAGACTTTGGCATCGCCTTCCTGACGGATGTGGACAAAAATCTTGTAACTCTTGTCAAACGGTTTGGCAACTTCCCACGAGTACTCGATCTTGATCGTGCCGCCGGGGGCGACCGTTTCCGGGGTGATTTTGGCGGCTAAAATTTTGGTCGGGTATTTGGCCGAGGCGTCGACCGTAAAGGTCCCGATCAAAAAGCTGTTGCCGCCGCGCGAAACGGTGCCGTCACCCGTCTTTAAGGGGGCGCGGTCCTTGCCCGCATAGAGACCGGCGACAATGTCGTATTTGCCCTCAGGTATATTGTTGGGAACATTGACCGGGAGCTCATAACTGATGGGCCCCTGCCACTCGGCAGCGGCGGTGTTTTTTGGTAATTTGTGATCGGCGCCGAAGACGATTTTATTGTCTCCGGCCGGGCGGAAGTGGACAAAGGCTTTGTAGTCGAGCGTGTACGGTTTCTCGGCATCCCAGGCGTAAGCAATGACCATCTTGTCTCCCGGTGCGACGGTATCGGGTGTCACTTTGACAGGCAGAATCGTGGTGGTGGCTTCCTCGGCGCACAACGCGCCCAGCAGCATCACAGCTCCGGCAAAAAGGGTGGTTTTGATCATTTGGAGGCTCCTTTCCTGATTGTGGTTACAAACCTGCAGAAGTCTTTTGGAATTCTTTGGGTAGATACATAATCGACTCGTAAATCCCGCCCGGAAATACCCGGACGTTTTTGTACTTGCCGTCAATCGCCGTCAACGTGTTGGGGACAAACATAAAGGTATAGGGTTGCTCGTCATGGAGAATTTGGCCGAGCTTGCGGGCGAGCTCGATGCGTTTATCCATGTCAAACGTCCGGCGCATCTCCTCCATCAATTGATCCGCCTCCGGATTTTTGAAACTCACATGGTTGCTGCTCCCCGGCAAATCGGCCTGACTTGAGTGAAAAATTTGGTACAAGTCAGGATCAAAACTTGATTGCCATCCGAGCATGCACACCTCAAAATTTTTCTCCTCCAGACGCTGGGTATAGACCGACCACTCGACGGCCTGAATTTTCATATCCACTCCGGCCGCCGCCAGCGATTCCTTGAGGATCGGCAAAGTCCGCTCCTGCGTCGGGTGATTGGCAATTTGCAAAATGGTAAAAACGAATTTTTTGCCGTCCTTCTCCAAAATTCCGTCGTGGTCAATATCCTCCCAACCGGCTTGCTTGAGAAGCGCTTTGGCTCGTGCGGGATCGTAAGGCCACGGAGCAAGCGATTGGTTGTAGTAGGCGCTTGCCGGGAAGTAGGGGCCGTTGGTAATTACGCCCAAGCCAAAGTAGACATCCTTGAGGATCCGCTCGCGGTCAACCAGCATGGTGAGGGCCTGCCGCACGCGTTTGTCCTCAAAAAGCGGATTTTTTAAGTTGTAGCCGATGTAGCTGTACACCGGCGTCAGGTATTTGTACTTGGCGATTTCGCCGGTCTTGAATTTACCATCATTGGTCCGGTCGACCCACTGGTCGGGAAGCAGATTGAGTTGGTTGATTTCGCCCGTCAGCATCGCCTGAAAACGGGTATTGGGGTGCTTGATGATCTCATACGTGAGCATTTTTAAGGGTGGCATCGCCTGATAATTTTTGCCAAAATAGTTCTCAAAGCGCTCAAAAACCACCCGCCGGTCCTTGTCCCAGCGGACAAACCGGTAGGGGCCGCAGCCGACGATCATCCGGTTGCGCACATGGTCGTCGTTGAACTGTTTGCCGTCAAATTTGCCGCCGTAATCGTAAAAATGGCGGGGGAGCGGCGACAACCCGAGCGTCGAGGCGACCGAGCCGTAATACTCTTTGCTCCAGGTGACCACAAACTCGTAATCGTTGATGACCTCAACTTTTTCCAGATCCTGGTAATAAATGCGCAGCGGCTCGCAGTTGACCGCCGGGTCCTTGATGACATCGACCATAAATTTGAAGTCGTTGGCAGTGACTTCGACGTTCTTAAACTCTTTTTGGGTCACCGGGTCAACGAAGTCATGCCACAAAATCCCTTTGCGGAGCTTGATGTGATACACTTTGTGGTCAGGCGAAATCGTCCACGACTCGGCCATCAAGGGCTCCCAGATTTCGGGCTTGGCATAATTGCGCTCGGCCAGTGTCGCCGAGCAAAGACCGTTGAATTGCGAGGCAGTGGCCTCATTGTTGACGATCGGATTCAGATTGGCCGTATCGGCGCTGATGGTCTGGATGAGTTCACCGCCCTCGGGAGCACCGGGGACGAAAAATTCGCGGTTGGCAAAGGCTTCGGCATTTGCGGAGGTAACCGCAGTCGCGGCGGCCGGGGCCGGAGCGCTGACGGCGGTATTGGCTATTTTATCCGGCAGCTTTAAGACGCTTTCGCGCAGCCGGTCGAGACTGTTGAGCCCGAGAATTCCAAAAAAGAGAATCTCCAGCGCAATCACGGTCAGCAAAAATTTGACATAAAAGTGATTGTTCACTTTGGGTGTCCTCCTAGCGTTGGGAGATGCGGTAGGTCATAATCGCCCCGCCGATCTGAAAAATGATATTGGGCAGCCACAACAGATACTGCGGATACAATCTCGGGAAACTTGAGAGTTGCTCACACATGATGATCGAGAGAAAAAACACCCCCGCCAGCAATACGCTCAAAAACAGCCCGACCGAAGTCTCGCGCCGCGACGTCCGGATCGCCAGCGGCAGGCCGAAGAGCAAAAAGGCGATCGGCGACAAGGCAAAGGCGATCCGCTGGTTGAGCTCGACTTCAAGCTCGGTGGTATCGCGGTTGACCATTTTGGTCATGCGGATTTTGGCCATCAAGTCGGTAAAGCGCATGAATTTGGGGCGGCTTGACAAGCGGGCTTTGTTGGCTTGCTCGCCGTAATCAAAGCCAAACTCCAGCTCTTTGGTAAAAAAGCGGCCGGGGAGCAACGATTTTTTGCCGTCTTTTTCGCCGTCGTCGTTTTGGTGGTTGCTGACGACGCAGTCATAAAGGCGGACGGTGAGGCGCTGCCTGGCGCGGTCGACCTCGAGTTTGCCGCTGGCGGCATTAATGTCCTGATTGACGGTTTTTCCGTCTTTGTTGAGCAAATACAGCTGGACTCCGAGGATTTTGTCGTCGCCCTGCTTGTCGTCGATGTAGATAATCGCATTGTCCCAGTCAATCGGTTTGCCAGGCTCAAAAATGGCGAGAGGTTGATCGATGGCGGCATCGGTCATCAACGTCCGGGATTTGCCCAACAAGGGGGGGCCGACCTCGACTTGCAGATACAAACACAAGATGGTCAGTAAAAAAGTGATGATCAAAATCGGTGAAACGATCTGCATGATCGAGACCCCGCAGGCACGCATGGCAGTAATCTCCGAGTCGGCGGACATCCGGCCAAAGACCAACATCACCGCCACCATCACCGCCCATGGGACGGTGAATGTCAGCACGATCGGCAGAATGCACAACGTAAACTCGGCAAACGTCCAAAAGGAAATCCCCTGCGAAACATAGTCCAGCACCTTGACAAGATTGGCTCCGGTCATCCCAAAGGTCAAAATCGCGATCGCCATAAAAAACGCGAGCAAAAAGCCGCGTGTCACATACCAATTTAAAGTTTTCATAACATCCACAAATTAATCAACAATTTACCATCCAGATAACATACACCGTCAAACCGCTTTTGGCAAATCGTCACGGCTTTAAATCCACCACATACCGGAAACCGACCCTTTTGGCATGAGAACTCAAAAAATAAGTGTTGAACGATGAAATGTTTTGTCCGGCCAGATTGCCGATGATGATATACTCGTCGCTGTTGGTGACCGAGGGGAGCACCAGTTCGCGCAAATGACTTTCGTTATCGGCCCCGTCATCCGCGGGTTTGTCCATGTTAATGAGGTTGTTGGCTTTTTCCCACTCGTACAAATAGGGGAGCCGGACGGCGGCGTTGAGCTTTTTGCCGATAAAGTTGCAATACCCGATGATCGCTTCAGGGGCGAGGCCGGTGACCGGTGCTTCCGGCACAAGGCCGTCTTTGAGCTTGCCGTCGCGGTTCCACAACGGCGTCTTGTCAATGTCAAGGGCGGTGAAGCGCGCTTTTTGCTCCGGGGTGAGCGTTTGCCAAAACTCGAGATATTCAGTTAATGACACCAGATCAAGTTTGATCAAAAAGGCTGGAACATTGGAGACGCTGACGTAATATTTGTCCTGATGCGTGCCGTCGATACGCGGCCCGGCCGGGATATAGGCCATGTCATCGGGGATTTCGGAAGGCAAATTGTCGAGGTTGAGCGAGCTCTCGCCGATGGAGTTGATTTTGAGCGGGATAAACAGCTCTTTGCGGCTGCTCTGATTGGTCAGCTTGACGAGATATTTGCCGGGGGCGAGATCCATGTCGCCGGATTGGGTGACCGCTCGCTCGCGCCGGTCCGGCTCGATGAGGATGCACTGCCAAAGCTGGTTGTCGGGCAGCTGGAGTTTTAATTTGCCCAGATTACGGTTGAGCCGCCGGTTGATTGCGCGCAACTCGTAATCGTTGGCAATCGCGGTTTGCGACAATTCGCCCCAGCGTGACCGCGCCTTTTGGAGGAATTGCTCCAACCGCTCAAAATTGTTGGAGGACAAATATAAATAGCTCAGATTTTTGAAAATATCGCGCACCATGCGGTCGATATCGGTATGCTGGCGGTTGTAATCGGCGGCGCGGCCCAAAAGCTCCATGGTGAGGTTGCAGTTGTTTTCGTATTCTTTCAACAACCGGTAAAAGTTATTTTCGGCATCGCTGTTGATTTCCGCGCCGTCGTCGGTTTTGAGCAAACGCAAACTGCGGACGGCCTGAAAATACAGCTCTGACGCCTGGGCATATGAGTACTCGGCCTGACTCATGATGGTGTTGGCGTGCGAAATATTGTTTAATTGGACAAAGCCGTAAAACCCGAGCCAGGTCAAAATAGCGGCGATGATGGTCACCGGGATCAGCGGATGGCGCAAGATGAGCTTGTTGAGCCGGTAAAATGGCGGCGGCGAATACGCCGACACGGGATACTGGTCGAGGTAGTTGTGGATGTCCTGCACGAGGTCGTCGACGCTCGCGTAACGCTGTTTGGGGTCGAGATGCATGGCTTTTTTGCAGATGGCCTCGAGCTCCAGCGGCAGCGGCTGCTCTTTGGGCACGCGTTTGCGCAAGGGGACGATTTTGCCGGCAATCGCCTGTCCGGCGATCTGGTCGATGGTGGCACTGGCGTCAAATGGTGAAATATCCCAGCACAAAATGGTGTATAAAATCGCACCCAGGCTGTAAATGTCGCTGTATTGCGTCGGCCCGGCGTTTTTTTGCAGGAGATCCTCAGGGGCCATAAAGGCGGGGGTGCCGCCAAAGGTGAGCGGCTCGCGCACGGTGCGCTCCTTGTCGAGCTGACAGTTGAGGTCGAGCTCCATTTTGTTGCCGGATTGGGCGCCCTTGTCCATCTCGACGCGGTATTGGGCCATGCCCCAATCCATTACCAGCACTTCGCCGTAGTTTCCGATCATGATGTTGCTCGGCTTAAGATCGCAGTGCAAAATCCCGTGGCTGTGGGCAAAGGCGACGGCGTTGCAAACCGAGACATAAATTTCGAGCAAGCGGTTGAGCCGGTATTTGCGCCGGGAGTCGGCTTGGCCGTCGCGCAGCTTTTTGAGAATGCCGCGCAAAGTTTCGCCGTCGACTTTTTTCATGGTAAAGTAGACCCCGGCGTCTTTAAAGACCCCGATGCGGTGCACCGGCACAATGTTGGGGTGGTCAATCTGGGCGGTGGCGCGCGCCTCGCGGATGAAGGTTTCAATGTGCTTGGCGTTGTCGCGAAACTGCGGGCGCAAAAGTTTGATGGCAATTTCGCGGTTGAGCCCCGGCTCGTAGGCGGAAAGCACTGCGCCGACTCCGCCAATGCCGATGGTGCGGATGTTTTCGTAATCCTGAATATTTTCGCCGTCGTGCAACCCCAAAGCGATACGCAATTCCTCCGGCGACATCAGATTTTTCTTGTTTTCGCCGTAAATGATGGTGCGTTCGTTGTCGATGATTTCGGTCATTGTTTATGGATTCAGATTTTGTATGATTTCCAGATTCTTTTTGACCCCGGCGGCAAAGGCTTCGGTTTGCAGACTGGAGGTACTCAAGGCTCCTGCTCCCTGCAAGGTGAAATTGTCCGGGAAGATAAAACATTTGGCCTCTTCGTTGCGTCCGAGGGCATCGGCGCGTTTGGCGACCACGACCCCGATGAATTCGCCTTGTTTGTTGAGGACGAAATCACCCGTCTCGGCGGCCAGCTGGTTGCTGGAGCGGTTGCCGTTGCGGATAAACATGTAAGGATCCTTGCTGGCAAAGTCGACCGAGCAGCGGCCGTTGAGGTTGGAGCTCTCTTTGCCGTAGGAGGAGGTTTTAAACAAATAAAGATTGTCGAGCCCGCGGTTTCTGAGGTTGGTGCTGTCCAAAATTGCGATGGGGGCGGCCTTGATCTCGGACGGGATCTCCAAAATGGCGACGCGGGGGTCAAATTTGGAGATAATCACCGGGGTATTGAGCCGGATGCCGTTGATCTGGTAATCGATGTCGCTTACCCGGTCAAAAGTGAGCGGTTTGTCGCCCTTGGCGCCGACCAAAGTGTCAAATGAGGCAATCAGATAATTTTTGCCGTTGACGGCGATGACGGGAAGATAATAATCGCCGCCGCCGTCGATGTCGATGAGCATGCGTTTTTCTTTGATTTTGATGTTGAGCTTGACAGTGGCGGCGTTGTACTTGTTAAGCACGTCGCTCCGGAGTTTGGCCTCGGCGTCGGTGAGTTTTTCCTGGGTGGTGGCGAGTTTGGCCTCGGTGTTTTCGACCTTGCCCTGACTTTCAATGAGCTCGCGGTTGATGTTTTCGGCCGCCTGCTTGGTGGTGGAGAGCTCGGTTTTGGTTTTGGAGAGCTCGGTGACAGCATTTTTGAGCATGCCCTGCATGTCCTCCAATTTGCGCTTGGCGTCGCTCAACTCGGCTTCGCGGGCGGCGGCCAGATTACGGTTCTTTTCGTACAAACTTTTAAACTCGGCCAAGTCACGCTCGGTGTTGTTGAGTTTTCCGCGGGTAAAGGAGAGATCGCTCTCGTATTCCTGGGTTTTGCTTTGCAACTTGTCGGCCTTGAGCACATATTCACTCAGGGCGGTTTTGGTCGATGTCAGATCCGCTTCGCGGGCGGCCAGATTCTCCTTGGTCTTGAGTAACTCGGCCCCGGTAACCTCGAGCTTTTGCTCCTTTTGATTGAGCGACTCTTTGGAGTCGGCCAGCTGCTGGCGCGCCACCGCGTAATTTTCGCGCAACGTACTCAAATCCCCAGCTGTGGCTTGATGGATTCTTTTAAGCTCGGTGAGCTCGGCCCCGGACTCTTCGAGCTTGATTTTAAGCGCGGCGCGGGCCTTGATCTCTTTGTCGATCTGGTCCTGCAACTCAGCCGGACTCATCGCGCCGGCGGTGCTTTTGGTCAAAGAGAGTTTGCGCTCCAAAATTTCTTTTTTGGCCATGGTTTCGGCCAATTGCTCGGTAATCGTCTTTAATGCCGCCTCGCGCGCCTCGGAGAAGCCCTCTTGTTTTTGAGCTTCGCGGATTTTTAATTTGGCCTCCTCGAGCTGCTGTTGGCGGAGACTAAGTTCACTTAAAATAATCGCGGCGGTGTTGGTGTCCAAAACACCGCCCGTACCGGCGCCGGGCATGGTCACCGGCGGGGTGCTGGTATAAAAGGACAGCATCGCCGAAACGATAAAGTCGCAAATGACAATCAGGATCGATCGGTTCACCTTAGACCTCGTGTTTTTCCTGGCCGGTTAACAACTTCTGGCGCAGCGGATACAGCAAACTCAACCGCAAAATCAAGCTGAAAATAATCCCGATCAAGGTTGACGAGTAGGCGATCACCCGGCTGCTTTGGGGTGCAAACGTCATCACCAAAAAGGCCGACACCGTCCCAAAGAGCCCAATGTACAACGGTACGTCAAAAAACACGTCGGCGCTTTCAAGTTTCTTGAGCTTGAGATTATACGAGTCATGGCTGTGGCGGATATGCCCGACTACTTTGATGGCGATAAACAAGGCCACAAACTGCATCACGGTAATGACCGAAAAAATGTACATGGAGAGTTTGCCGGTAAACTCCTCCTGTGCCGCCACGCTGTTGGGCGAGTCGGGAGCGACTTTACCGAGGACCTCGGCGCTCTTGGTGCCGCAAAAGACGTTTTTGACAAACTCGGTGTGCTCAAAGAGGTAATTCATGAGATAGAGAAACCCAGCGGCGAGGACCGCAAAGAGGATCACGCTAAACAAGTGGTAACGATGCTTTTTCATAAATCAAACAATCCTTTGGTTATGCTGATAAAATCCGCCAACGCCAGTTTGTCCGGCCGGATCTCGGGTGCGATATTGAGCTTGGCCAACACATCGGCGGTTTTCTCTTTGCCGTAATTGGCGGCCAGCACTTTGCCCATTTGCTTGCGCCGCTGGGCAAACGCAGTCTTGACGACTCCGGGGAGCAAACGCCGCACTTCCGGGTCGGGGAGCTCCTGTTTGCGGTAAAAGCCGACAATCGCCGAATCCACCTCCGGCGGCGGGAAAAAGACATCCGGCGGCACATTTTTCTCAATTTTTACATCATACATAAGCTGGGTCCGCACCGACAAGGAGCCGTACTCCTTGCTGTCCGGCTGGGCCGCCAGCCGTTCAGCCATTTCTTTTTGGAGCATAAAAAACATCGACTCCGGCACCTCCGGGAGCTCCAGCATCCGGGCGATAAATATAGTGCTGATCGAGTACGGCAAATTGGCAATCGCCCGAAAGGGTTTGCCTTTGGGCAGTAGCTCCACATAATTGACCCGGCAAGCGTCGTCCTCAGTCAAAATCAAGTTGTCATGCTTCAAATTGTTACGCAAGTACTCGGCGATGCGGTGGTCAAACTCGACAGCGTATACCGTCGCCCCGGTTTTTAAGAGCCGTTTTGTCAAAGAGCCAAAGCCGGGACCGACCTCAAGGACGATTTCGCCCGACCGGGGATTGCTCAGCCGGACGATGGCGTCCAATAGGTTGCCGTCGAGCAAGAAATTTTGTCCGAGCCCGCGGCCGGGCCGCATCCCGATCGACTCCATGGTGCTTAATAATTGTTGTTTATTCATCTAGTGTCCGCCATGGCAGCAACCGCCGCCGCACATATGAGTGTCGGCCGCCGGGCAGCTGTCTTTGCCGGCACAATGTTTGGCACCGCCACTTTTGACCACGGCCGCAAACACCGCCGGGAGTTTTTTCATATCGCTGGTGCCGCAAGCGGGACAAACGGCGTTGCTGTCAAAGCGCGGGAGCAGCAATTCGCTTTGTTTGCCGCATTGGGCGCATTTAAAATTAAAAATCGGCATATCTCATTGATCCTTCAAGGTTTTTGCCCGGCTTGACGGCCCGGCATGATGCGGATTTTAAGTGCCGCACTCCGAAAGAAATAAGATACACCGATTTTTGAAATTTTCAAATATTTTTTTAGACTTTAACGCCGAAAGAGTTTAAAATCTGCTGCACCGCCTTGACATCGACCTCCCGCGCTTGAATGTTTTGGCGGGCGGCCACGGCGGCGGCAACGCCGACGCCCTGACCGATATTGAGGCAAATCGGCATCACCCGGTAGTTGGAGTGCGCCTTGTGGGTGCCGCAAATATTGCGCCCGGAGAGGAGTAACCCGTCGATTTTTTCGGGGACACAGCTGCGGTACGGGATCGAGTATTTGCCCTTGGCGACAAAGTGGTGCTGTGCGCCGTGCTCATCAAGACCCGGACCTTTGAGGCTGTGGATGTCAAAGTTGAAGAAATTGCGCGTGGCGATCCAGTCGTCAAAGAGTTTGGCCTCGACAATGTCGTTTTCGTTAAGGCAATAGAGCCCCTTAAAGTGGCGGGTTTCGCGGACGCCGACGTTTTGGGCGGTGCTCACCAAGTAGCAATTTTTGTAGCCGGGGGCGAATTCGCGCAAAAAGTCGATGATTTTCTCAATCTGCCGGTGGCAGATGATTTCGGCCCTGGTCAGATCGCGGACGTTGGTGGCGTCGATGTTGATCACGTTGGTCATATTGACGGTGACTTCGCCGGGGAAGCGCGCCGGGTAAAGAAGCACATGGCCCGCCGGGTGCGGCAAATGCTGCCGGGCGAGGGCCTGGATTTCCCCTTTGGGGACATCGACCTTGGTCTCAAAGCTGCCCGGAAAAATCGCCTGATTGTAGTCCACGCCGCCAATGCGGAACATTAAGGTAACCGGCTGACACACGTGATCGGTCTCGCGCCCCAAAATGTACTCGGCCCCGGCCCGTGCAGCAGCGTCGCCGTCGCCGGTGGCGTCAATCACCACTTTGGCCATAATCGCCTCGCGCCCGGATTTGCTCTCGGTCACGACGCCGACGACCTTATTGTCTTGTTTGATCACATCGACGATCTGGGTATACAATTGGACTTGGACATTGTCCTCCTCCATCATGTCAAAAAACACATTTTTGAGGCACTCATGGCTGATCGAATACAAATCGACCTGATTTTGGGTGCGGGACAAGGCTTGTTTGCAGAGCATCCGGTGAGTGATTTCGTCCAATAAGGGCGACTCGGTGCCGCCGCACCAGTGGGACATCATGCCGGTGGTGGCCATGCCGCCCAACGTGTTTAATTGCTCGATGATCATCGTGGGGGCGCCGGTGCGGGCTGCGCCCAAGGCGGCGCCGATGCCCGCGGGGCCGCCGCCGGCAACCAAAACTTCAACACTGGCAACGACCGGGATTTCCCGGGATTTTTCGGTAATGGTTTTCATAAAATAATCCCTTATTTGAGTTCAAACGAAAAAACTTTGGCTTTTTTGCCGCCCCAGCTCGAGTAAATCTTGAGCCGGACACCTGCAGTTTTGACGGGGGCAAACGACACCGGAACGTAACGGTGAAAATTCTCCAAATTGCGGTAGATTTCGACCCAGTTTTGCTTTTTGTCCAATACCTCAATCGCGAAATCGCGCACCAGTTTGGCGGGCATGGCGCGCAACTCGGGGGTGCCCTCGACGCACATCTGGCGCTTGACATCATCGAGATCGCTGTCAAAGACGAGGCGGCAGCCCTTTACCGTCACGGCCTTTTTAAATTGGTAGGTCGCGGTCTCGTTGCGGGCAAATTCTTTGCCGTGATTGATTTTTTCCCAGTTGCGCTCAAAGCCGTTGGCGACGAGCGGGAAATCGTGATTTTCCGCCGGGGACTGTTTGGCGCTTTTGCGTTTAACCGGGGTGATCTTTTCCCAGTCACGGTCAAAGCCGTCGCGCAAAACGGGGTGATCGAGCTCGCCTGACAAAGAGAGCTCCGAGACTTCGCGCCGGAGACCGGGGATGAATTGATCCTGATCCATCAACGTTTGCTGCAACTCGTTGAGGTGCTGCTCATAGACGCCGCGCGGCGTGGTGCCGTATTTGACGGCCAAGGCGGCCGCGGTACCGATCGCCTGACCCATGGTGGCGCAAGTGGCCATCACCCGGGTCGAGCTCATCGCCATGTGGGTGGCCGAAATGTTGCGCCCGGCGAAAAATAGGTTGTCAATGTTGACCGAGTACAAGGAGCGGTACGGAATCCCGTAGGGGGACGGCGCCGGGTGAAAGATCGTCGGCTCGCCGGGGTAATAGATGGCCTCGGGGTGATGATCGTCCATCGACCAGCCGCCGTAGCAGACTTTGTCGGCAAATTCGCCGCCGGCTTCGACTTCTTTTTGGCAGAGGATGTGGTCGCCCTCATAGCGGATGTTTTCGCGCTTGCCGGGCAGACTCCCGATCCAGTCGAGCTCCCAGTTGTGGCCGCGCTTGTCGGGATGATTTTTGATGTACTCCCAGGTGCCGTAGGCGATTTTAAAGAGCTCGTCGCGGATTGCGTCGGCATCTTTGATGGTGTCTTTTAAGCCGCCGAACTCCATCCACCAAAAATTGTGCCCGGTGGGGCGCATGTCACGTTTTGGGCAGGTATTTTCGTCATAATGGTAGGCCCATGCGGGAGCACGGAACGGGATATGCTTATCGGTCGCCCGAAGCTGGATTAAGATACTGTTGCCCATGGTTTTGGCGTCGGATTCGGTCGGGGCGTGGCACTCGTCAAACTCTCTTTGGCTCTCGCGGCCGCGGCGGTAACGGGCACCGGAGCTGCGCAATATGCTGTCGCCGGAGCAATCGGCAAAGAGAGTACCCTCAATCAGATAGTCCTCGTATTGTAAAAGATGCCATGCTTTGACGGCGACGATCTTGCCGTTTTCGACCACGGTTTTGCGGACAGTGGTGTTTAAAAATATGGTGAGATTTTTTTCCTCTTTGGCCAAAGAGTACATGACATCGTCCCAAATCGTGTAGCGCAAGGTTGGGTTGTAATAATAATTGTTGAGCTGGACTTCCTCCAGCAATCCCGTTTCCTTGACGTCATGGGCGCCGCAGATCCACATCCTTACTTCACTTGACGCATTGCCGCCAAACATCGGCCGATCCTGAATGATCGCCGTTTTGATCCCGTTGCGCGCCGCGCTCACCGCCGCGCACAATCCCGCCATGCCGCCGCCGACAACCACAAAATCGAATTTCATCGTAAAATCCTCCGTTTTTACCGTTTGAAACGGCATTTTTTAATGTTCACAATCTTTAATTTAACGTTTTTTTGGGAAAAAACCTTGACTTATTTGAGAATTAATCTTAAATTATCACAGGTTTGGAGAAAAAGTATGAAATTATCCGAGTTGCTGCATTTGACGGAGTTGGAAACCGGCGGGTTATTGAGTCTGGAGATTTTTCATTTGGTTTTTTACAAGTGCGACAGTCTCAAACTCGAGCCCGACCAATACATCCACCGCGGCGAATACTGCATGTACATCAAGCAGCAGGCGCGGTACGGCGAGTGCGCCGAAAATAAAAAGAACAGTATGATTTTGGCCGGGCGCGGCCACTCCTTTTGCGGGGTTTGTCCGCACGGGATCTGGGAGCTGGCAATGCCGGTCAAAATCGACGGCAAAACGGCGGCGATTCTCTATTTGGGGTATTTCCGCGAAGCCAAGCGCGAGTTGACGCCGCCATCGTACATCAAGCCCTTTGCCGGGCGCAAGCCGGAGGTGATCACGGCGGCCAAGAAGGAGTTGGTCCGGCGCGCCGGGGCGTTTATCCGCAAATTTATTGAGCTGGAGGCCCGGCTTTTCATTGCCGGGGGCGGCCTTGACTGCAAGCAAAACACGGAAGAGTTTTATTTGGAGAATTGTCACCGGTTTATCGAGCGCCATTACCGCAAAAACATTGCCTTAAGCGATCTCTCCGAGGTCTTGCAGCTCAATGCCAATTATTTGGGAGCATTGCTCAAAAAAAAGAGCGGCAAAACCTTTCGCCAACTCTTGAATGAGCGGCGGCTCACCGAGGCGGCGGGGTTTCTCAAACTCCACTACAAGCTCTCCGTGAGCCAAGTCGCCCAAAATTGCGGCTACAACGACAGCAACTATTTTTGCCGGGTCTTTACCGAAAAATTCGGGATGTCGCCCACGGCCTACCGGCGGCATCCCGGCGACAGCGGCAAATAATTATCGTGCGTCCCAAAAATAATTGGGCGTAGTTTCCGGGATTTCCACGCCTTTCATCCCCTCGACGTGACCGTCGATAAAGGTGACATTGGCCCCGGCATTGCCGAGGTGACGCCACAAATTGGTACCTTGGATGATGGTCGATTTGTTCCACGCACAGCCGTCCGGGTAGCTGTTGGCACCGCCGATGCGGTACATGTCAAAGAGCATCGCGTTTTTGGACGGGTGTTTGATTTTGTTCCACGGACGGTATGTGGGGTTGGCGGTGGCGGCGCTTCCGCCGTTTTGAGTGACGATGTAGCCGTTGATGCCGTAGTGGATCGACTCTTTGGTGGTGTCAAATTCGCGCGAGGACGGGCAGGCCAACGGCCCTTTGGGAATATAGCGGCTGGGGCCCATATATTTGGCGTAGCACCAGTCGGTGACGTTGATCCCCTGTTGGATGTAAGGCATCAGCATATCCTGCCATTTGCCGTTGTATGTGGGGCCGATGTTGCCGTTCCACGCCGGGGCGACACGGTTGGTGTCAACGTACATGATCATGTAGGTGCCGACCTGACGCAGATTGCTAGCGCATTTGATGTCTTTGGCCTTGTCGCGCGCTTTGTTGAGGGCGGGCAACAGCATCGATGCCAAAATGGCGATGATGGCGATGACGACGAGGAGCTCGATGAGGGTAAAAAGTTTTTTCATGATACAAATATCCTTATGTTATTGGGTGGTTTCCTGCGGGGTAAATAAACACGCAATATGTTTTGCCTCCTGCGAGCGGTGCTCCAGCAACTCAAAAATATTGTCAACCAGTTGCTGAGTGTCGACCGCAAGGTGTGACAATGCCGGGATTTGCAATTTGCCGATTTTGGCGATGCCGATCCCGGCAATTTCGATATCGTGCGGGATTTTTAGTCCGCGGCGCTGCAAACGGTTGGACAAAATCACCGCCGACTCGCTGCCGCCCACCAGCCACGCTTTGGGTGCATCCGGCCGGGTGATGGCCGTTTCGTCAAAGTCAAAGCAAAACAAGTGATCATTGACATGGCAGTCGTGCAACTCGACCGTGCAACCGTACTTGCCCGCGGCGGTCTCTAGTGCCTCAATTTTATTGGACTCCTCGGTCAAGTGGCCGATATAGCCGATTCGGCGGTGGCGCACACTCCAGAGTCGGATCAGCTCGTCCATGCCGGGGCTGTGATCGCAAAATACTGCAGCGGTGCCCTCGGGGTGATAATTGTAAACCACCGTGGGAATTTTTTCGGTACGGATGATTTTGAGCAAATCCGCGTGTTTCTCCAAACTTCCGGGGAGATAAATGATCCCGTCAACTCCAACAGACAAGAGATTCTTTAACGCCTGATGCTCTTTGGCAAGTGACCACTCGGTGGCGGAGATCAGCAAATGTTTGCCGCGCGCGGCCGCAGCCACCAATGCGTCGCCGGTCAATTGCGAGTAAAACAAGGAGGAGATATCGCCGACCACCAAGCCGATGGTGTTGGTCTTGCCGCTCCGTAAAATCCGGCCGGCCATTTGCGGACGGTAATTGAGTTTTTGCGCACAGTCGATGATCCGCTGGCGGGTCTCGGCTTTGAGGCGGCCGGCCAAGGCTTTGTTGTTAAGCACCAACGAAACGGTTGAGACATCGACTTGTGTCTCATTGGCGATATCGGCTAAAGTGCTGCGTTTCATTGGCGACTCCATTTTTGTTCAAACGTTTGAATAGTTATATTATAGCAGAAATTAACCAATAAGTCAAGCGTAAATGCATTTTTTTTTATTTCGGCAAAAAAAACGGCGTTGACGGCAAAAGGCGCCGGTCAACGCCGATGATTGAAGCAAATGCTTATTTTACGTTCTTTTTGAGCCCCTCCAGCAATACTTCTTTGCGTTTGGTATTGGGCACGGGGGTGTTGACCTCCGGGTCGTCGCTGTACTCGACGCTCCAGCCGGGCCACTCGCGGAAGGCGTGATAGCTCCAGTCCCAGTGGTACTCCTCAAAGATATCGATCAAATCCTTGAGATAATCCGCCGCGCCGGGCGCCCAGCGGACGCAGCCGAATTCGCCGACGTAGATCCGGGCGCCGGTCTTTTGCTGAAATTCGCGCGCTCTGGCTAATTCTTTGCGCAGATACTCTTTGTTGTACCCTTTGCTTTCGTCCGGGTAGCCCTGAAACGGTTTCTGGTCGGGGCGCAACTGGTGGGTCAGCTGACCGGGGGTATAAAAGTGGATGCTGTAAATGATGTCGGGTTCATTAAATACCGGCAAAAACTCCAGATCGTCATAATTTGCCATGCGGTCGGACTCGATGATGATCGGTGTTTTTGGGTCGACGGCGCGGATCGCCTTGATGGTGCGTTGGGCCAACTCGGGCCACGACGGATCGCCCGGCTTGAGATTGCGCGAGTGCGGTTCGTTAAGGATATCGTAACCCCAGACGGCCGGGTGCTTGCCGTAGCGTTTGGCGATTTCCTGCCAGACGTCGATCAAATATTGCTGCCCGGCCGCGGAGCCGAGGACCAGTTTGCCGCCCTCAAACGGGTGGAGGTCAATTACCACATGGATGTGGTGACGCGCGGCGGAATCCAAAACAGTTGCGAGATTGTCGATGTTTTTGGCGGTTTCGGCCTTGTACTCGTCAAGCGTGTACTCGCGGCCCAAACTGCGGTTGAGCTGCCAGCGGACAAGGCCGACGTTCCACTTCTCCATTTCCGCAAAATCTTCTTCTTTAAACGAGTTGGGCGACATCACGCCGCGGCGGACAGTCGGATCCATCGTATATTTGGCCTGGGGGATCGGGGTTTGCTTTAACGTGGACACCGGGCTGGCGTTGGCTTTAAAAAACTTGATGTTGCGAAACGACACCGTGCCGGTGGACTGCTGAAGCCCGAGCACCAGATTGGCCTTTTTTACATCGCCCGGGATGGCAAGATTGCTGTTGGCGGTGTACCACTTTCGCGTCCCCATGTTGCGCTGCCAGCCGGGGTTGAGGTCGGGGTACTCCTCTTTGCCGTTGCTGGTAAAGGTGACCATAAATTTGATCCCGTTCCATGGATTTTTGGGCTGAGTCACATTGGTGCACTCGATGTCGCCCGAGGAGTAGATGCCGCCGCCGTCAAGCTTCATCGCCGCAATATCCAACGGAATGGTCACCGCGCCTTTAAAGGAGGCTTGGTCTTCGCCCGGCGGGATGCTGATGGTAAGGACATTGGTTCCCTCGTAATCCTTGGCGATTTTGGCGTAAGGGCACTGGGCGACGCGGGTTTTGACCGCCGGATCGTCGAGATCCAACGACCAGACGACATCGGCGGCAGTCAGGGCGACGGCGGCGGTGATTGCGGCCAATACGCCGGTAAGTTTGACGGACAGTGACATGGGCATCCTCTCTTTCGGGGTTGATTGCTGCGGACTCTTTACGGTAACTTGTCTTCAAAGTATACTACAAATCCGGCGGTTTGTCAATCCGTCGAGTGTAATTTCTGCTGCACCAAAATGCACCAAATCAGTGCTTGGAGAAAAATTTAGGCGGCGCCACTTTGGCGTAATACGGGTAGCGCCGCATGATTTCCTCGGGGAGACCCGGGGGAATGTTTTGAAAACGGTGGTACATCCACAGATACTGCTCCGGGTACTCGCGGATGTATTGTTGCGAGATATCCATCAGCTCTTGGATGACCGCTTCCTCGCTATCATATTGGGCAAAAGGTTTGCTCAGGTACTCCGAGTGGGCGACCAGCCGGTCGTCTTTGCCCCGCAGACAGCTGCCGTAGATGATGACCGCTGGCAAATGGTGCGCCACACAGTATTTCATCAATGCTGCCGGGGCGAGACTGCTGGTGACCGGCAAGCCGAAAAAGTTGACAAAAGCGCCGCCGTCGCGGATGCGGGTGTTTTGGTCGATCAAGGTGCCGACGCTCAGCCCGGCATTTAAGGCTTTGACCGAGGCGCGCACGGCGCCGGTCGAAAAAATAATCCGCAAGCCGTTGACTTTTTCGCGGTTGCCGTGATTTAACAAATTGTTGATGTAGGGGTTGCGCACCGGTTTGGCAATCGCGACCATTTTGACGTTGCCGTAATAAGGGGCCATCACGCCGGATGCCTCCCAACTGCCCAGGTGGGGGTTGACAAAGATGATGCGTTCGCCGCGCGCCACGTGGCCTTGCAATTGGGCCGTAACGTCGGGCGGCAATACGCAGCAGCGCTCGATGCGCTTGGGGTTGCCGTCCATCCAGATGAATTCAAACAAATTGTACATCAAGTGAAAGCAGCTGGCCTTGGCAATGCGTTTGACTTCCCGGGGGTGCATTTCGGGGAACGCGGTATGGATGTTGCCTTTGATGAGTTTGGCAAACATCGGGATGGCGTAAGTGATCGCCCCGGCCAATTTGGCAAGCAGTTTTACCCCGCCATGCGGCAACATACGCAACAGGTTGTAGGGGATCAAAATGACCGCGTACTCGACGCGGTGGCGGATGGGGTCAAACTTGCTCATGTTTTTTACAGCACAATCAAATTGTCGCGGTGGACGACCACATTATCGACGTCGCCCAGCTTGGCAAAGACTTGATCGGAGTGCATTCCTTTGATATTTTCGCAATCGTTGCGGTCAAAATTGGTGAGGCCGCGGGCAAAGGCGATGCCGTTAAGGTCGGCAATTTCGACGGTGTCGCCGCGCTTGAAACTGCCGTCCAAGGCTTTGATGCCGCTCGGGAGCAGACTTTTGCCGTTGTCGCGGATGGCTTTGGCCGCCCCGTCGTCCACCGTGATGGTGCCCGAAATTTTGCTGAAAAAGCTGATCCAGCGCTTGCGGTGCGGAATTTTGTGTTTGCGGGGCAAAAAGACGGTGCCGACATCTTCGCCGTTGAGGATCGACTCCATGATGTTGGCGCGCCGCCCGTCGGCGATCCACAAATACTCCCCGGCGCGGGTGACGATCGAGGCCGCCTTAAGTTTGGAGCTCATGCCGCCCACCGAGAGCTCGGCGTTGTCGGTGCCGAGCGCCATGTCGAGGTGCTCTTTGCCAAGCTCGCCGACGACGGAGATGCGTTCTTTGAGTTCGCCGTTTTCGCTTTTGCGAAGGCCCTGCTCAGTGGTCAAAATAATCGTCAACTCGGAGTTGGTCAAGGCACCCAGCATCCCGGCCAGCGAGTCGTTGTCGCCAAATTTGAGCTCGGCGACGGAAACCGAGTCGTTTTCGTTGACGATCGGCAACACATTGTTGTCCCACAAGGCATTGATGCAATTCATCACATTCAAATAACGCTCTCGGGAGCGCAAATCGGCGGCGGTGAGCAAGAGTTGCGCCGTTCGGATGTCGTATTTGCGGCACTCCTCCTCATAAATCGCCATCAACCGGCATTGGCCGATGGCGGCCAGCGCCTGGACTTGGGCGAGCTCTTTGGGGCGGCGGTCAAGATTGAGCGCTTTCATCCCCATCCCGACGGCACCGGAAGTGACGAGCAAGACGCGTTTGTCATGGCGGCGCAACAAGTCGATGCTTTTGACCAGAGTGCCGATGGCTTCGCGGCTGGTTAAGAGGCGCGTTCCGGCTTTGACGATAACCTGCCGCGACGAGGCGATGATCCGTTGCCGGATCTCAATGTTTTCATTTGACATGGCTGATTTCCGAATGTTAACGCTTGCTCAGTCTGAGTTTGACGAGCATTGAGAGGTAATCGACGATGACTTTGGACGAGAGTTTGCTCTTGCCGTGCTGACGCAAGCCGAAAATGATGCCGTACTCGGCCACGCGGTAGTGGCGGCCGGGGGCGTGAGTCACCAAATACAAGAGCTCGAGCATGATTTTGAACCCGCGCGGACTCATCCGGGGGGCGACATCCTCAAACACGTTTTTGCGGATAGCGAAAAAACCGGACATCGGGTCCAGTACTTTGACGCTCAAAATCACATGGGCCATCATGGTGGCGCTGCGGCTGATGAAAACGCGTGCCGGATTCCACTTTTCTTTAAAGCCGCCGCCCTGGGTGTAGCGCGAGCCGACGACAAAGTCGTTGTTTTCCATCATCTTAAAAATGCCGGTCAAGGCGGAGGCGTCGTGCTGCATATCGCCGTCCATGCAGCAGAGAAATTCGCCCTGCGCGGCATGGAACCCTTTGACGATGCTCGGACTCAACCCGGGGACGCCGTCGTTGAGAATGGCTTTGATGTTGTCCTTGTGATGGGTGGCGGCGTACTCGTTGACCTTGGCGGCGGTGCCGTCGGGGGAATTCTCATCCACCACAATGATTTCAAAATCAGCCAGGCCGAGTCCCTCGATCTTTTTGATCAAAGTGACAATGTTGTCGGCTTCGTTCAGTGTCGGTATCACTATGGAGTATTTTATCATCTTTTTGCACCTTTACACAATTATTTTTAATAACTTACCTCAAAATAATTTTATTTCAAGCAAAAGGCCGATAAAAGTGTTGATTTTTTCGGCTTTGCAACTATATTATGACGACGAAAAAATCATTGATTACCCAAGGAAAAACCATGAAATTAACTTTAGTTGTACTGGCCGCCGGGATGGGGAGCCGCTACGGCGGGCTCAAGCAATTGGATGAAGTTGGCCCCAGTGGCGAAACGGTGATGGATTACTCGATTTTTGACGCGATGCGTGCCGGGTTCACCCGGGTGGTATTTGTGATCCGCCGCGACATCGAGGCGGCGTTTCGCCAAAGCATCGGCAGCAAATATGACAAGTTGATTGAGGTGGATTACGCGTTTCAGCGCATCGACGATCTGCCGGGCGGCTTCACCGTCCCCGCCGGACGCGAGAAGCCGTGGGGCACCGGGCAGGCTCTGTACGCTGCTCGCGAATTGCTGGATGGCCCGTTTGCAGTGATCAATGCCGACGATTTTTACGGCCGCGACAGCTATCAACAGATTGCCGGCTGCCTGACCAAGTTATCCGGCGGCAGCTTGGTCAAAGGGTGCATCTGCGGCTTTACCTTAAGCAATACCTTGAGCGAAAACGGCTCGGTCTCGCGCGGCATTTGCAGCGCCTCAGGTGACAACTTCCTCCAAAAAGTGGTGGAAAACACCAAGATTTACCGCGCCGGCGGCAAGATTGTGAGCGAAATCGATGAAAATCACAAGGTCGAGCTCACTGGCGATGAGCTGGTCTCGATGAACAGCTGGGGCTTTTTGCCCTCCATTATGCCCGAAATCGAGCGCTTGTTTGTCGCGTTTTTAACCGCGCGCGGGACGGAGCTCAAGAGTGAATTTTATCTCCCCGGCATCGTGGATACATTGATCAACTCGGGCAAAGCCGAGATTACGGTGCTCCGCAGCCGCGACAGTTGGTTCGGCATAACTTACCGCGAGGACAAGGAGTTTGTGCAAGCTTCCATCCGCGCTTTGATCACCAAGGGGGCGTACCCCGGGCAACTCTACCACCGGTAAGCGGGAGAAAAAACAATGCGCACCCAGCTTGAACTCAAGGAAATCTGTTCCAAATTTGCGATTTACGGCGATTTTTTGGTCGCCGTCCCGTTTGGCAGCGGCCACATCAATGACACGTATCAAGTCACCTACGATCAGGGCGGGGTGCGGCTCCACTATACCTTGCAGCGGATCAACCACCACGTGTTTAAAAACCCGGTGCAGGTGATGGAAAACGTCGACCGCGTGACCAACCATTTGCTTCACAAAATCCGCAACCGCCACATTGAGACCAAAAAGCGTACCTTGCGGCTCTTGCGCACGTTTACCAACCATCCCTACGTCAAAGACGACGCGGGCAACCACTGGCGCGCCTATGTCTTTGTCGAAAACGCGCGCTCGTATGAGGTACTGGAGAGCGAGGATCAGGCCTTTATGGCTGCCAAGGCCTTCGGCGAATTTCAGTGCGATCTGACCGATTTGCCGGGGCCGCGGCTGCATGAAACGATTGTCGATTTTCACAACACTCCCAAGCGGTTGGAGCGTTTGCGCGAAGTGGTCAAACAGGACAAAATGGGCCGGGCCAAAGCGGTCAGGCGCGAAATCGATTTTGTCTTTGAGCGCGAAGCCGATGCGGGCAAACTCATCAAGCTCAATCAAGCCGGTGACATTCCCGAGAGGATCACCCACAATGACACCAAGGTCAACAATATTTTGATTGACGACCTGACCGGCGAGGGGATCTGCGTGATTGACCTCGACACCGTGATGCCGGGCTTGGCGCTGTACGACTTTGGCGACATGGTCCGGGCGGGCACCAGTCCGGCGGAGGAGGACGAGGTCGATCTCTCCAAAGTGGGGATGCGTTTCAGTATGTTTGAAGCAATGCTCAAAGGCTTTTTGGCGAGCTCCGGCGGTTTTCTGACTCCGGCTGAGCGCGAAAATCTGCCGTTTGCGGGCAAACTCATCACGCTGGAGGTCGGGATGCGCTTTTTGACCGATTACCTTGAGGGCGATGTTTACTTTAAGGTCAAGCACGAGCGCCACAACCTCGACCGCTGCCGCAACCAGTTTAAACTTGCCGAGTCCATCGAGTACCAAATGCCAAAAATGATGAAGCTCTTGTAACTCACACAACAAGGTCTTTTCGCTAAGGGGCAATCCGCGCAATAATGTCTTTCCGCACCAATAGCGCGGTCAGCGCCTCGGTTGTATTTTTTCATAATCTGGATTGTTTGCCCGTTATTTTTTATCAATCCATGTTGTCAACAGTTGGTGGACGTTGGTGTAAAATTTTGACCATGTTATAACGGTAACTATACACCAGACTTTTATTTTGTCAAATGCCGAAAAGTGAAAACGGAGTTTGACATCGCGATGTCTCAGAGGCAAATATTTCTTGTTTTAATATTATTGCTTTCCATCTTGTGGAATGTTATCCATAATTTTATCATCAAGGACTTGCATTTTTACATCATTTATAGTATATTATAGATCAGGACAGGTGAATCCTCAGTGAACCCCGTGTAAGTCGGGGGCTGTCGCGCAACCGTGAAGTCAATTGTTTGACCAAGCCGGAACCTGAATTCGCCAAGCATACGGTATGCTTGCGTCCGCTTTTGCAAATTGTGCGCGAAACACATGAAAGGAAATTCATCATGCTGCACACTTTTCCATCCCGGCGTCATTTTACCCTCATTGAGCTCCTCGTCGTCATTGCCATCATTGCTATTTTGGCGGGGATGCTGCTCCCGGCTTTGAGCAAAGCCAAAGAAAAGGGCAAGGCCACCACTTGCTCAAGCAACGTCAAGCAACTCGGGCTTGCTTTGATTTTATATGCCGAGGACAATCACGGCATGTTGAGTCCGATGGATTACGATCCGGTGAATTACGAACGCAAAATGTGGTTCGGCTCGCGTGCGACATTGTCCGATCCCTTTAAGGCCGAGGGCGGTTTGTTGGAGTATCTCGGCAAGAGCAAATCCGTCAAGAGTTGCCCCAACAACCCCTTGTTTGACGCCTCCGGCGATACCGGCTGGGGCAGCACCAACGCCGGCACCGGCGGCTACGGCTACAACTCGGTGATCGGCTATGCCACAGTTAAACTCAATCAGGTCAAGCGCCCGTCGCAGTGCCTCGCTTTCGGTGACTCCGCCTCGCTGACCTCTGATAACCGCTTGATTGAGAACTACATGCTCTCCGCCCCCAAGGCGACCGGTTACGATCCCTCGCCGACCATGCATTTCCGCCACAGCGACCGCGCCAACGTTACTTACATCGACGGCCACGTCGACTCGGAGAAGATGACCTTTTCGCGCGGCAACGAGCAAAAATACCACATGGGCTGGTTTGGCGAAGAGAGCAAAGACAATTATCTTTTTGCTTACAATTGATCGCACTCATTTTGCGATAAAAGCACAAAATTACCCTAAAAAGCATATTTTTAGGATTTACTTCCCGGCGTACTGTGATATATTCAATGTTGTCAAGGTCGATTTTACCCTTGCAACATCCTGAAAGGAAGAAAAAATGGGGAAGAAAATTGCTTTTATCGGTGCCGGGAGTTTTGGTTTCACCCGCGGTTTGGTGCGCGACATTTTGTCGTTTCCGGCGTTTCGCGACGCCACGATTTCCTTGATGGACATTGACAAAGAAAAGCTTGCCTTTGTCAAAACCGCGGTCGATGAGATTGTCGCCAAGGGCAACTATCCCGCTAAAGTCGAGGCCACGCTTGACCGCCGCGCCGCGTTGAAGGGCGCAGACGGGGTCCTGATCACGATTTTGCAGGGCGGCGTGTCGGTGTTTCGCCACGACATTGAGATTCCTAAAAAGTACAACGTTGACATCAACGTCGGCGACACCCGCGGCCCCTCCGGAATTTTCCGGATGCTCCGCACGCTGCCGGTAATGCTCGACATCTGCAAAGATGTCAATGAGCTTTGCCCGCAGGCGATTGTTTTAAACTACACCAACCCGATGGCGATGCTCTGCCGCGGCATGCAGAGCGTGTATCCCAATTTGCGTATCACCGGGCTTTGCCACTCGGTGCAGGGGACGGCCGAAATGTTGGCCAAGTGGATCGATGTTCCGATGTCGGAAGTCACTTACACCTGCGCCGGGATCAATCATCAGGCGTTTTATTTGGAGTACAAGCATAACGGCAAGGATGTCTACCCGTTGATTCGCAAAGCGATCACCGAGCGCGCCGAAGTTTACAATCAGGAAATCGTCCGCAACGAGATGTTTCTCGCCTTGGATTACTACGTCACCGAGTCGAGCGGGCACAACTCCGAGTATAACGCGTGGTTCCGCAAGCGCCCCGACTTGATTGAGAAATATTGCACCACCGGCACGGGTTGGAACCCGGGCCTCTACGCCTACATTGTAAAAGAGTACGAAAAGCGCGAAAATAATTGGCAGGAGCTCATCAAAGAAGAGCTGGCCAAGGAAATCAAACTTGAGCGCGGCCACGAGTATGCAAGCAATATTTTTAACGCCGTCTTCGGCGACCACACCATGTATGAGTTTAACGGCAACGTCCGCAACTTTAATTTGATCGACAATCTTCCTTATGGCTGCTGTGTCGAGGTGCCGGTCATCGCCTCCCGAGGCGAATTGCGCTCGGCCCACGTCGGCGCGCTTCCGGCGCAACTTGCTTTGCTCAACAATATTTCGGCGCGCTGCGAGGAGCTGGCGGTCGAAGGAGCGTTGGCGGGCGACCCGGGGATGATCTATCACGCCGTCATGTTTGACCCCCTCACCATGGCGGTGTTGTCGCTGTCGGAAACACGCAATATGGTCAATGATATGTTTGCGGCCAACAAAGAATATCTTTCCGCATTCAAGAGCATAAAATTGTGATAAAAAACTGTTTTGCGGTTTGAAGTTGCTTAAGATGGCGTATATATTAATGCGATGATTATTGTATTAATATAAATATAGGAACACGCAAAAAAATATGTTTGAGTCATTAAGCGACAAACTGCATGATGTTTTCCGCAAACTTCGCGGACAAAGCACGTTGAGCGAGAGCAACATTACCGATGCCATGCGCGAAATCCGTCTGGCGCTCTTGGACGCCGACGTCAACGTAAAAATCGCCACCGAGTTCATCGACTCGGTCAAAAACGAGTGCATCGGCCAGGAGGTGATCAAAAGCGTCGCTCCCGGCCAGCAGGTCGTTAAAATTGTCCATGACAAATTGGTCGAGCTCTTGGGCGGCGGGGTCGCCGAGCTCGATTTTTCGCGCAAGCCGACCGTGATCATGATGGTCGGTCTGCACGGGAGCGGTAAAACCACCACCTCCGGCAAGCTCGCCCTCAAGCTCAAGCGCGACGGCAAAAAAGTATTGCTGGTGGCCGGTGACGTTTACCGTCCCGCCGCCATCGATCAATTGGAGATCATCGGCAAAGAGATCAATGTACCGGTGTACTCTGAGCGCACCAGCATCAACGTCTCCGCGATCGCGGTCAACGCGGTCGAGCAGGCAAAAAAGCAGCAGCTTGACGTGGTCATCATCGACACCGCGGGCCGCTTGCAGATTGACGAAAACATGGTGCAGGAGCTGGTCCGCATCCGCCAGGCCGTCAACCCCTCCGAAATGCTGCTCGTCGCCGACGCTGCTTTGGGACAGGAGGCCTTGTCGGTTGCCGAGCATTTTCACAAAGCCTTGGGCCTCACCGGCTTTATTCTTACCAAACTTGACGGGGACGCCCGCGGGGGCGCCGCCCTGTCGATCCGCAAAGTCACCGATTGTCCGGTGAAATTCGTCGGGATCGGCGAAAAGCTCGACAGCCTCGAGGTCTTTTACCCCGAGCGCATGGCCGGGCGCATTCTCGGCATGGGCGACGTGGTCTCGCTGGTGGAAAAAGCCGCCGCCCAGATCGATGAAGAAGAGGCGCAAAAGCTCAAAGAGAAATTGCGTAAAAACCAGTTTGACTACAACGATTTCCTCGCTCAATTTAAGCAGATTGCCAAGTTGGGCGGCATGGAGAGCATTTTGAAATTTTTGCCCGGCGGCCGTCAGCTGGCCGGGATGATGGGCAATGTCGATCCCAAGCATTTTTCGCGTTTGGAGGCGGTCATCCTCTCGATGACCAAGGAGGAGCGCGCCAATCCTGACTTGATGAATTTTTCGCGCAAAAAACGCATTGCCAAAGGCAGCGGCGTTCCGGTCGAGCAAGTGAGCAATCTGGTGAACCAGTTTGAAACCATGCGCAAAATGATGAAGTCCAACGGCATGCTCGGCCGGTTGATGGCCGGCGGCAGCATGCCCGAGAGCAATGTCCCCGGCACTTTTGGCGGCTTGTTGGGCGGCGGTCCGGCTCCCGTTTCCAAAAAGGAGCAGGACCACAAAAAGAAGATTGCCAAGATGCAGAAAAAAGAGCGTCAAAAGCAGCGCAAGCGCAACAAACGATAATTTTGGAGTAAGACAACGATGTACAGTTTCATCATTTCGGGCGTGCTTGTGGTATTGGTCGGCATGCTGACAACGCGTGATCTCGGCATGGGTTGGGGTATTTTTTGCGGCGTCAGCGCCGGGATCCTCGTCCAGATCGTGATCGGTTTATTGATCCGCAAAAAGGTCAACAAGATCAACGAAAGTTTACAGGGCATCATGCAGGCGGCCCAGGTCAAGATCAACCGCCAGATGACCCAGTTTCAGCAGCGCCCGGTGGGCAGCGTCAAGACGGCGCAGCAGATTTTGGAAAAAATTCAGCGCGACGCGGTCCTGGAGACCTTGGCCGCGACCAGTCAGTTTGACCGTTATTACCGCTGGAATTATTTGCTCAAAAAGCAGATCAATACGATGAAAATGCAGCTCCGTTTTCAGCTCAAGGAGTTTGATGCGGTGGATCAATTGCTCCCCAAGTGCTTTTTGCTGGACGCCCGCAGTCTTGCGATTAAATTGGTGCGGATGTTTAAAAAGGACGACGCGGCGCTCGACAAATTTTATCAGCGCAAGTGCGCCAAATTCAAGGGCGAGGATGCCGCCTTTCTGGCTTGTCTTTACGCTTGGATCAAGCTCCGTAAAGATGATGAAAAAGCCGCGTTGGACGCCTTGATCAAAGCCAAAAAGGTTTC
This sequence comes from uncultured Victivallaceae bacterium, assembly GCA_964609825.1. Lineage (GTDB taxonomy): Bacteria > Verrucomicrobiota > Lentisphaeria > Victivallales > Victivallaceae > CAZSSH01. The sequence goes on from CAZSSH010000009.1 coordinate 416,455, forward strand.
CGACAACCCGGTGTTGCTGGAGAACTATGAGCGGCTGGTCAACGGCAAAGCCAAACTCTTTAACAACGCCAATCTGGGCGACATGTGGTACTCCTTGTACCTTGAGGAGCCCAAGGTCAAGCCGCAGCGCGACCCCCGGCAAAGGATGTTTTAACCATGACCGACCCGGTAAAATCACTCTGCAAATATTTGTACGAGCTGTTGATCTTTATCGGAAAATTTTCCGCGGTGCTCCCCTGTATCTTTATGCGCCGTAAAATGCGCTGGAAAGATGTCGGTTATTACCTCGATCAGTGCGGCAGCCGGTCGCTGCCGATTGTGCTGGTGATCTGCGGGCTGATGGGAATCATCCTCGGCATTCAGGCGGCGCTGCAAATGAAAAAATTCGGCACCGAAATTTACGTGGCCGATTTGGTCGGTTTCTCGATTTTAAAAGAGCTGGGCCCCTTGATGGTGGCGATGATCGCGACCGGCCGCGCCGGCTCATCGTTTGCCGCCGAGATCGGCAGCATGAAAGCCGAGGAGGAGCTGAGCGCCCTCTCGACGATGGGGATCAAGCCCGAGGCCTTTTTGATTTTGCCCAAAATGGTGGCAATGCTGATTGCGCTGCCGGTGCTGACCGTCTTCGGCGATTTTGCGGGGCTGATGGGCGGGTTGACCGTCGGGATCACCTATCTCGACATTCCGGCCTCGGCTTACTGGGCGCGGTCGGTGGCGGTGCTGACGCCGATGACGCTGGTGATGGGGGCGTTAAAGAGTTTTGTGTATGCTTTTTTGATCACGCTGGCCGGGTGCCGGGCGGGATTCATGGCCGACCCGGATGCTCAGGGGGTCGGGCGCGGGGCGACGTCGGCGGTGGTCGACTCGATTTTTTTGGTGGTAATCGCCAATGCGGTGCTGACGATACTTTATTCATTTATAGGATATTAAATTATGGTTGATTTTAAGGATTTTGCCGGGGACGATTTTTTTGTCGGTTGCAACTACTGGTCGAGCCACGCCGGGACGTACATGTGGCGCAACTACCGCGAGGACATTGTCGAAAAAGACTTTGCCGCGTTAAACCGCAACAACGTCCAGGTGATCCGGATGTTTCCTTTATGGCCGGATTTTCAGCCCATTCACATGCACGCCAAGTGGGCCAATCTCCCTTGCGACATGCGTTTTGAGGACAAAGCGCTGCCGGACACCGAGGCGGGCCGCGCCGGGGTGGACGAAGCGATGGTCGATCACTTTCGCAATTTCTGCGACCTTGCGACCAAATACAATTTAAAACTGGTGGTGGGTTTGGTCACCGGCTGGATGAGCGGCCGGATGTATGTCCCGCCCGCCTTTTACAATGTCAATGTGTTGACCGACCCCACCGCAATCAAGTGGCAGGTACGGATGGTCCGCTATCTCGTCAAATCGATGAAACATCACCCGGCGATCATGGCCTGGGATCTCGGCAACGAGTGCAACTGTATGGGCAGCGTGACCACCGCTGAGGAGGCGTGGTTGTGGAGCAACGCGATCACCGCGGCGATCAAGGTCGAGGACCCGGTGCGGCCGGTGGTTTCGGGGATGCACAGCTTGGTCTGCTTTGACAACCACACCAAGTGGCTGATCGAGGATCAGGGCGAAATCACCGATGTCTTGACCACCCACCCGTACCCCTTGTTTACCCCTTACTGCAATATGGATCAAGTCAATACCTTCCGCAATGCCTTTCATGCGGTTGCCGAGACCAAAATGTACGGTGACATCGGCAATGCGGTGAGCTTCATCGAGGAGGCCGGGAGCCTCGGACCCACGTTCTCCAGCGACGAGACTGCCTCCAAGTATTTGCGAAATATGCTGTGGAATGCCTACGGCCACAACTGCCGCGGCTTGTTGTGGTGGTGCGCCAACGATCAAACCAAGCTTGAGCAGACCCCCTATGTGTGGAACGCGATGGAGCGCGAGCTCGGGCTTTTGGACGTCAATCACCAGCCCAAACCGACCTTGAAAGTCATGAGCGAGTTTGCTGAAATTGTGAAAAAGCTCAATCTCAAGCTTCCCGAGTTCCGCAAAGACGCGGTTGCCGTCATGTCGCAGGATCAGGATAACTGGGGCGTCGGCTACGCCACGTTTTTGCTCGCCAAAAAGGCCGGGATTGATATCGAGTACCAGACTTGCACCCAGCCCATCCGCGACGCCAAGCTTTATTTGCTTCCGTCGATTCGCGAGACCCGGGTGATTCCGCGCGAGCGTTATTATGAGTTATTATCCAAAGTCGAGGCCGGGGCCACCTTGCTCGTCACCTCCGACGGCGGCTCGTTGCAGCCCTTGGCCGAAGTTTTCGGCATGGACATTGTTTACCGCGAAAAAGCGGTCGATCCGTTGACTGTGACCGGCAACGGCTACGAGTTTACTTGCAAGAGCGAGTTTCGCGTGCACCTCAAGGCTAACCGCGCCCGGGTGCTCGCTGTCGATCAAAACAAGGAGCCGGTGCTGACCGTTGCCGATTACGGCAAGGGCCGCGTGCTCTTTTGCTCGGTGCCGGTGGAGCAAATCGCCGTCAACACGTTGCGCTCGTTTTTGCCGGGCGCTCCGGCGTTTTACAAAATATATGCCGAGGCCGCGGCGCAGGCGGGGATTCACCGTAGCGTAACGCGCGCCAACGATCAAATCACGCTCACCGAGCACATGTTCGGCGCGGACAAACTGGTCGTGATCGCGGTCAACAACACCCCGGAAACAGTGGTCGAAAAATTGACGAGCCAATGGCGGCTCGAGAGTGTCCTGTACGGCAAACATTTGCCGGACGGAAGTGTGGAAATCGCCGGTAACAGTGGTGCCGTGCTGCAATACGTAAGAGGTTAAGCAATGAGTGAAGAAGTCAACAGCAATTTGGAAAATGAAGAAATCTCGCAAGTCGAGATGAATGAATTGTTTGAGCAGCGGCTCAATAAAGTCCGCGAGCTCAAAGATGCCGGGATCGACCCCTTTGGCCGCCGGTTTGACGATGTCCAAAAAATTGCCGACATCCGGGCAAGTTTCGTCGCACCCGCCGAGGGTGAATACGGTCCCGAGGTCATCGCCGCCGGTCGCATGACCGCGATGCGGGTGATGGGCAAATCGATTTTTGCCGACCTTAAGGACAGCTCCGGCAAAATGCAATTGTTTGTCAACAAAGGCGAGCTCGGCGACGACGCGTTTGCCATGTTTAAGCGCCTCGACATCGGCGACATCCTCGGGATTCGCGGGCAGACTTTTATTACCAAAATGGGCGAATTAACGATCCGCGTCAAGGAGTTCACCTTGTTGTCCAAGTCCTTGCGCCCGTTGCCGGAGAAATTTCACGGCCTGGCCAACGTCGAGCAGCGTTACCGTCAGCGTTACTTGGACTTGATCATGAACGATCAGAGCCGCAAAGTCTTTTTGCAGCGCATCGCCATCATCCGCGAAATCCGCAACTTTATGGACAATCGCGGCTTTATGGAGGTCGAGACTCCGATGCTGCAATCCCTGGCGGGCGGTGCTTCGGCCAACCCCTTTAAGACCTTTTACGAGGCCTTGAGCTCGACCGTCTATATGCGCATCGCCCCCGAGCTCTTTTTGAAGCGTCTCTTGGTCGGTGGTTTTGAGCGGGTCTATGAGATCAACCGTAATTTCCGCAACGAGGGCCTCTCGCGGCGTCACAACCCCGAGTTTACCATGATGGAGGTCTATCAGGCCTACGGCGACTGCCGCTCGATGATGGAGCTGATTGAGGAGTTGATCACCACCGTCGCCATGAAAGTGGTCGGCACCTTGCAGATTGATCACGGCAACGGCAAAATCATCAATCTGGAGAAGCCGTGGCGCCGCGCCACTTATCATGAGCTCGTGAAAGAAAAGGGCGGCAACGACTGGTTTGATATCAGTAAAGAAGCGCGCGTCCGGCGCGGTCAGGAGCTCAAGCTCGATGTCAATCTCGGGATGTCCGATTTGGATATCACCAATGAGTTGTACGAAAAACTGGTCGAGCCCACCTTGATCCAGCCCACCTTTGTGATGCGCCTCCCGGCCGAATTGTTGCCGCTGGCCAAAGCCTGTCCCGACGACCCGTCGCTGGTGGACGTCTTTGAGCTTGGGATCAACGGAGTCGAAGTCGCCCCCGCTTACACCGAGCTTAATGATCCGGTGATCCAGCGTCAGCGCTTTATGGAGCAGTTTGAAGCCACCAGAAAGCCGGGCGACAAACTTGAGGACAAAGTTGACGAGGACTTTTTGGTGGCCTTGGAGCACGGCATGCCCCCGGCGGGCGGCATGGGCGTCGGCATCGACCGGCTGGTGATGATCCTCACCGGCGCCGAGTCGATCCGCGACGTGCTGCTTTTTCCGCAGCTCAAGACCAAAAAATAAGCATTTTTTTGACGGCCGGAGATGTCCGGCGTCCAATAACCTTTCAACCCAAGGAAGGGGTAAAGCGGTTTCTCCGGTTTCCGGGAAACCGCTTTGCGCCGTAATGGCTATGGCGGAAATTCAAACCTTGACCCGCTCGCATTTGCGCGGTGAAATCAGCCGGATCGTTTTTCGGAGCGATGACGGTCAGTTTGCCGTTTTAAAGCTCAAAGAGGCCGATGGCGCCGAGCATGTCGTCCGCGGGGCGCTGGCGCATTTCAATGTCGGTCAGCACCTTGAGCTCTCGGGGGTCTGGGAGCAGCATGCCGAGTTCGGGATGCAGTTTAAGGTTGAGGAGTTTAAGGTCACCTTGCCCTCCACGCCGGAGGGGATTAAGCGCTTTTTGGCTTCGGGGGCCATTCCCGGCATCGGCGAAAAGACCGCCGCTTTGATCGTCGACTTTTTCGGCAACCAGACGCTCGATGTTTTGCGCAACAGCTCGGCGCGTCTCCGCGAAGTACCCCACATCGGCAAAAAAAAGGCCGACATGATCATCAAAGGCTGGCGCGAATCCGAGGCAAGGCGCGACGCTTACATTTTTTTGCAGGGGTTGGGGATTACGCCCGCTTATTGTGCTCGACTGTTTAAAACTTACGGCGAAGAAGCCCCTGCCGTCGTCCGCGACAACCCTTACCGGTTGGCCGAGGAGGTGGACGGGATCGGGTTTTTAAAAGCCGATCAGATCGCCGGTGCCTTGGGTATCGGGCGCGACTCGATTGCCCGTTTAACCGCGGCGGCGGTGTTTTCCTTAAATCAACTGTTGCAAAACGGTCACACGTGTTGCCCCGAGGAGGAGCTGTTAAAAAGCTGTACGGAGCTCACCGGCGAGGATTTGGAAAAGTGTCGCGGCGGCCTCAAAAGCGCCTTGGCGCGGCATCTACTTGTTGCCGACTCCGGGATGATCTACACGCCGCAGCTTTTACGCGCCGAGAGCAAGCTTCCTGCCTTGATCGTCCGTTTGGCCAATGTCACCGACTTTGCCGGGCGCAATATGCGTATGGCGATGTTGCCGGGGACGGTCTTAAACGACGAGCAGCAAAATGCCGTCCGCAATGTGGCGCGTTATCCGTTGTCAATCATCACCGGGGGTCCCGGCGTGGGCAAAACCACCGTGGTGGGGGCGATCGTCCGCTCGGCTAAGGCGGCCAGACTCAACATCGCTCTGGCGGCGCCGACCGGGCGCGCGGCCAAGCGCTTGTCCGAGTCGACGCACTTGACTTCCAAAACTATTCACCGGTTGCTGATGTTTGACCCGACGACGGGTAAATTCAATTACGACGAGAACAATCCACTGGACTGCGATCTCTTGATCGTTGATGAAATCTCCATGCTCGACCTTTTGCTCGCCTTTGCCCTCTTTAAGGCCCTGCGGCCGGGGACCAATGTGGTCTTGGTCGGCGATGCCGATCAGCTGCCTTCGGTGGGACCGGGGACGGTGCTCCGTGACTTTTTGCAATCGCAGTTGTTTGCAGTTACCAAATTGGAGCAAATTTTTCGTCAGGGTGCGGGGAGCAAAATCATCGTCAATGCCCACCGGGTCAATTCCGGGCGTTTGCCCGAGCGCGAAGCGGCCGGGCCGGAGCTCTCGGATTTTTACTGGATCGAGCAAAATGAGCCGGAGAAAGTCTTGGAGATGATTGTGAAACTCGTCACCGAGCGCATTCCGCAGCGTTTCGGGCTTGACAGCGTCGATGACGTGCAAGTCTTGTGCCCGATGAACCGGGGGATCTGCGGCACGGTGTCGGTCAACGAAACGTTGCACAAAATTTTAAACCCCGGCGACCGCCCGCAGTTCAAATACGGCGACCGTACCTTTTTGACCGGCGACAAAGTTATGCAAACCGCCAACAATTACGATAAAAACGTCTTTAACGGCGATATGGGCCGCATTGGACGGATCAACTTTAAGGACAAAAAATTCATGCTCCACCTCGATGACCGCCAGGTCGAGTACGGCTTTGACGAGTGTGACCAGCTGACGCATGCTTACGCCATTACCATCCACAAGTCGCAGGGGAGCGAATTTCCAGCGGTGATTATCCCATTATTAAACCAGCACTTTATGATGCTCGAGCGGAATTTGCTTTATACGGGGATGACCCGCGCCAAAAAACTGTTGATCGTCATCGGCGGCGTTCAACCCGTAAGGATGGCGGTGGAAAACATTCATCAGGCTCCCCGCTTTTCGCTGTTGGGCGAAAGACTCAAAAAAGCGATGGAAAGCCCCGAAAAAAATTGAATTTTGTCCCCCCAGAGTGTATACTATAGCTAAGACAAAACGACAGGATCAAAAAATACCGATGACTGCATCGAATTTATATCATAAGTCACGCCGGCGCGTGGCTGTTTTTATGAGCGGCTCCGGCACCAATGCCGAAGTGTTGCTCCAAAGCTGCAGGGAGTACTCCGCTTACGAAATCGCGGTGCTGGTGACCGATAACCCGGAGGGTAGCAACACCTTTCAACTCGCCGACCGCTTTCGGGTGGATGTGGTGGCGTTGGATATCCGCAAATTTTACGCGGCGCGCGGCGAAGAGTCGATTGCGTTAAGCTCGCCCCGCCGCTGTCAGCTGCGCGAGGAGTGGACGGATAAACTCCGTGCCGCTTTGCAACCCTATCACATCGATTTTGCGGTGCTGGCAGGTTTTGTCCCGTTGTGCAACATCACTGCCGATTACCCGTGCCTCAATGTCCACCCCGGCGACTTGACGGTGGAGGAAAACAATGTGCGGATTTTGGCCGGGCTTCACTTTAAGCCGGTGGAGACGGCGATTTTGCGCGGCTTTGCGTCATTGCGGAGCAGCGTGATTTTGGCGCAGCCCTTTGCGGGCAACGGTGCCGCCGAGATGGACGCCGGACCGGTATTGGGAATTTCACCGGCGGTGCCGGTCGATCTCTTTGGCCACACTTTGTCCGAGTTGACCGCTTGCGCCAAGGTGCGCATCCATGCCCCTTACCGTGATATTTTGCGCGAAGTTGCCCAAAAGAATCTGGAAAACTTGAAATATCGCGGCGATCATGTCGTGTTGCCGCCGGTGGTGGAGGCGTTTGCCGCCGGGCTTTATGAGATCAAAGGGCATGAGCTTTATTATCAGGGCGTCAAAGTCCGGACGGTGGAGTTTGACGGCAACTTGGAGGTCGCGGTACAAGTATGAGCTGGCTTACTTACCAATTGAAGCACGCGCGCGCGTTTTTGTTTGCGGTGATCATCATCGTCGGTATCGGCGCACTGTTGTACAGCTATTTTTTGACCGGACGTACCGTCCGGCGCGAGATTAAAAGTTACATCGAGTCGGTCGAGGGCGTCAAGGTCGGCAAAATTCAGGAGATTTCGGCCGTTCGCCTTGATTTGTATGATGTCGAGTACAGCATTGATCACCAAAAGATCGCATCGGCCGAGAGCTTGCGCTTAAAATTGCAGACGCCCGAGTTGGGGGGCGTCCCGGAGTTGAAATCGGTTAATATCACCAATTTAGCTGTATATGACATCAAAGCTTTGATCGTCAATGTGCTTCCCCAGATGGTCGCCGCCAATGCCGGAGTTTCGGTCAACGCAATCGGCGATTGGTACTGCCCGGACGAAAACAAGCAACTGAAAAAGTATAATTTTTCGCTCCGTTTCAACGAGGGAGAGCCGGGGAAATACAATTTTTCGCTCAATCTTCCCGATCCGGGAATCCATCTCAACGGCGAATATGACGGCAAATCCGGCGACATGCGGCTCCAGCTCAACGGCAAGATTTCCGGTGAAATTCTAAAAAATGCCGGGATACGTACCCCGATCCACATGGATTTGCCGGGTTATCTCACCTATGACGGCATAGTCAAAATCAATTTGCGGACGTTTGAGTTTACCGCGCCGTTGGTTTTGGACGGGACATTTTTGCATCAAGCGTCGATCAACGGCGATTTTTTCCAGATCATGCCGGGCGGCAAATTTCATTTCAACTGGCGCGGGCCCAATAAAAAGTGGACGATCAAATTTCCCGATGCCGAGGTGGTCAAGCCGTATGCCATTACCCTGGGGAGTCTGACCGTCTCCGGCAACGGCTCCGACCCGGATTTGGACTTTGTCATTGAGAGCATTCCGCCGGTGGGCGAGCTCATCGGGCGCATCCGGCTCAACGGTAAATTTAACCGCGACACCGGCGAGTGGGAGTTTTTCCAGAGCGAGAGTTCCAACAAGACCAATAAATGGAATTACAAAAACCAGTTTGCCATCGTCGACTCAATTTGGAAAAGTCCGCGGATATCCGGCAGTGGCAAGCGCGGACAGGGGGAAGTTAATTACAGCTTTATTTTTGATGAATTCAATCTTTTCGTCGGCGAGGACAGTGTGCCCTTTAAAGCGGACAACGGCGATATTTCCGGCGTCTGCAAATTTAACTTTGAGGACAACGGTGAAACCCGCATCGAGGTCGCCGGTGAAATCAATACAAGCAAATTGGAGTGGCCCGACCCGCAGTGTTTGTGGAACTCTACCAAGTGCCAGATCCGCTACTCTTTGCACCGCGACTTGGAGGACAAAAACTGGCTCTTGGACCTTGAGCCTTTTTTGGCGACCGTCAACATGGTCGGCGGCTCGCTGCCCAAAATCCGGTTGGAGAATATCTCCGGCAAACTCTCCACCCAGCTGCGTGCCGACAATTTCGGGCGTTGGCCGGATAGCATCGGCGGCTTGATCGTCGCCAGCCGGGCCAATCTGGTTAATTCGCCGCTGGGCGTCGGAAGTTTCAGCGACATCAAACTTGCGGCACAGGCCGATTTGGCCGAGTCGGGCAAAGTCAAGGAGCTCGATTTCTCGTTGTCGGCGGGGCCGGGCAATCTTAAATTCGGCGACTTTGTGTTGCAAACCGAGCGCGTCGAGGGTGACGGAAAGCTCGATCGCGAGCAATTGGCCGGGGACAATTTCAGCGCCGTCTTTGACGTGAGTGAGCCGCGCTCCAAGTTTTGGGGCTTTGATTTTGCCAACAGCGACGCCAGCTGCAAGGTCACGAGCTCGCTGCGCAAACAGGATATTACACCCGAAAATTTCCTTATCGAGTGGAGTTTTCCGATGGGTTCCTTTAAAAGCAGCGCTCTCTCCGGTAGTTTCGGACAGGCCGGAGTGCATTTGGCGGTCAAAAACAATCTGATTGATACAGTGGAGGGTGCGGTTGAATTTATCGAGTTTACCCAGCTTGATTACAAAAAACAATTGTTAAAGTGGACGATGGCGTTGGACCGCTTCAATTTCAAATTTGCCAATCAAGGTCACGAGCAAACCGGACAGTGCGAACTTTTGAACGGCAATCTGCAAGTCACCAACAATGATCAAAAATTGTTTAATCTCAAAGGGATGGAGCTCAAAATACCGCTTCGTTTTCCGGACTTTACCAAATCTGAGATCGGTACTTGGAAGATCGAAAAAATCGACTCCAACATCGACTTGTTTGACAGCGCTGGGGGCAATATTTATTTGCGGGACCGGCTGTTTTTCACCGGGCAGGTCCACTCCGGGTACTTTCAGCCGCAGCAGTTTAAGCTTACCGGCGATTTGAATTATCAAAATGAGCACTTTGTTTTGTCCAATCGCCTTGACATGCCCAAAACCAAGATGAATCAACCGTTTGCATTGTCCATGCTCAACGATCTCGGGCAGGAAGTCATGGTCAACGGGATTGTCGGCGTCAACATCAATAATATGGTCGACCATGAAAACATCCAGTGGGATTGCCGCCTTGGGCTCGAAAACGCCGACATCAGCGGCAAAAACTTCGGCATCGAAAACGCTTCCGGTGATCTTGTGTTTGCCGACCCGGGCAATGTTAATGTCAAATCCGAGGCCCGGCTCAAATTTGGCAAATTCAATTATCGCGACACCCACGGCATCAACGGCGAACTTTTGGCGCGTTATCCGCATTTTGACGAATGCGACCTCATCAGCTTGTCTGGTACGATCTGGCAGGGCAAAGTGAGTTTGGCCAACCCGATCAACTTCCGCAAGGGCGTCAATCAATATGATCTCGCGCTCAATCTCAACAACATTGTGCTGGACGACTTTTTGCGTAGTCTGGGGCTGCCGCAGGCGCTGGTGAGCGGTCGGGCCAGTGGCAAGATTGAGTACAACGGCAATCTCAAACTTGAGTTGGGAGGGAGCAACATCTCGACCATCCAGCTGGAGAAAATCGAGCAGTACGTCGATTTGTCCGGGAGCTCGATGAGTAAAATGCGGCCGATTTTAACCTCGCTCCGGAGTTTCAACTGCCGCAAACTCTCCGTTAATATCGTCGAAGCCGATGAGAATAATTACCGCTTGACTATCAACGCATTCGGACGCCCCACCGGCTCGTTGATCCCGGAGGACAAGGCGGAGAAGTTTCGCCGCATCGGCGCCGAGGATCTGGTTATCTCCGAGGACTTTGAGATCAACTGCAACTATTTGATCCCCAAAATCAAGCGCTGATTTGGGCGGCTCCGCCCGGGAAGGATTGTTCGGCAATGAAATTTGCCCAGGTCATCATCAATGTGTCGCTTGACCGTGCCTATGATTACATCGTGCCGGAGGAGTTGCAAACGTTTATCAAAGTTGGCAGTCAGGTCATCGTCCCTTTTGGCCGCTCGGCGTTTCGCGAGGGGTATGTAGTGTCGACCTCCGACGAGTCGAGTTACGACTCGGACAAGCTCAAAGCAATCACCCAACTGTGCTCCCACGGCGCGCACATTCCCGACCAACTGGTCAAGCTCGGCAACTGGATCGCCGATTATTATTGCTGCAGCTTTGAGCAGGCGGTGCGCTCATTGCTCCCCGCCGCCGTACGCACCGGCAAAATCAAAAAAAAGACCCGCAAAGTCTACTCTCTTTTTGATGCGGTAGCGGCGGAGAAATTCATTGCCGGTCATCATGAGCAAAAACGGCAGGTGGGCCGGCTTGCCATTTTGAAGCACCTGTTGACCCAGAGCGGCGGGCTCCCTTTGGAGGAAATGGTTTACAATATTGAGAATTTCTCCGAAAACGCGCTCAAAAATCTGGTCAAAGAGGGACTTGTCAGCTGTCAGCTGGAGACCGTCCGGCGCGACCCGTTACTTGCCGGTCACGTGTTGGCCACCAAACCGATGACACCATCGCCGGATCAGGCCAAGGCATTGGCGAAGATTGAGGAAATGCTGGACGGCAAAACCTCGTCGCATGTCATGCTCCTTTTCGGCGTTACCAACAGCGGCAAGACCGAGGTTTATTTGCAAGCCATTGCCAAAACGATGGCGCGGCAAAAGAGCGCGATTGTGCTGGTGCCTGAGATTTCCTTGACCCCGCAGACGGTTCGGCGGTTCCGTGCGCGGTTCGGCGACCGCCTGAGCGTGCTGCACAGCCGCCTCACCGACGCCGAGCGTTTTGAGGAGTGGAGCAAGATCAACGAGGGCGAGGTCGATATCGTGGTCGGTGCGCGCTCGGCGTTGTTTGCCCCGTTGCGCAACTTGGGGCTGATCATCGTCGACGAGGAACACGAAGGGTGTTACAAGCAGGCGGAGGCGCCGCGCTACTCGGCGCGCGATGTTGCCGTCATGCGCGGCAAGTTGGAAAGCGCCGTCGTCGTTTTGGGCTCCGCGACTCCGTCAGCGGAGAGTTATTACAATGCCGTCTCGGGAAAATACCTGTTGGCCGAGATGGCACATCAGGTGGAAGACAAGCTTCCGCCGGTGATTCGCATCATTGATCAACATTTGTGCAAAAATGACGCCAATCAGGGGAGTTTCTTTTCCCCGCCTCTCGTGGAGGCGGTATATGACCGGCTGCGCCGCAGCGAGCAAGTCATCCTGTTTCTCAACCGCCGCGGCTTTGCCCGGGTGATGATCTGTCACGATTGCGGCTTTGAGGCCAAGTGCCCGGATTGCTCGGTCAACTATACGTATTCGCGGGCCAATGAGCTCTTGAGCTGCCACTTGTGCGGCGCGGTGATTGAGGCCCCGCGCGTCTGCCCGGTTTGCGGATCGGAGAGCATCAAATACGTCGGCGTCGGCACCGAAAAAGTGGAAGCCGCCGCCGTTAAACTCTTTGCGGGCGCGCGGATCGGGCGCATGGACTCGGATGTGATGCGCAAAGCCGAGGATTACGAGCGCGTACTCAATGATTTCAAGATTAAAAAGCTCGACATTTTGATCGGGACCCAGATGATAGCCAAAGGGTTGCATTTTCCGGGGGTGACGCTGGTCGGCTTGATCAATGCCGATCTGGGGCTAAAGATGCCCGACTTTCGCGCTCCCGAGCGGACATTTCAGCTGATTACGCAAGTGGCGGGCCGGGCCGGCCGCGGGGACATCCGGGGCGAAGTTTTGATCCAGACCTACAACCCTGAGGACGAAACCATTGTGTATGCGGCCAAGCAGGACTTTATCGGCTTTCAGACATTTGATCTGGAGATCCGCAAACTGTTGCACTATCCCCCTTACACTCACTTGATGGCCATCCATTTTCGCGGTGCGGACGAAAACAAGGTGGTCGAGTATGCCGCTTATTTTGCTGACGAATTGCGCAAATATGCGCATGAGGAGGTCAAGATCGCCGGGCCCACCAAGGCTCCCATCGAGCGGATCAAGGGAAAATACCGCTATCTGCTCATCATTCGCGGCAACCGGATCAAAAATTTGCGGCAGGCGGCCAAGGCGCTGATTTTTCACCACGTCGTCCCCAAAGACGTCGAAGTCTACGCCGATGTCGACGCCCAGGCGCTGCTGTAAATTTACTCCATCGGCTTGACGGTGCCGCGGGCGCCGAAGAGGTGGCATTGTTTGAGGTAGCTCACGGCCGCCTCGGCATTGTCGGCAATGTGAAAGAGCTCAATGTCCTCGGGGGAAATCAAGTGATTGGTCACCATCTGGTTTTGAAACCACTCGACCAGCCCCGACCAGAATTCTTTGCCGACAAAAATAATCGGGATACGGTTGATCTTGGAAGTTTGCACCATTGTCAGCACTTCGGAGAGCTCGTCGATCGTACCGAAACCGCCCGGAAAGGCGATGACCGCGGTCGCGTATTTGAGGAAGCATACCTTGCGGACAAAAAAGTAGTGAAACGACAGACTGTCGGTCTGAAATTGGTTGGGGTGCTGCTCCATCGGGAGCTCGATATTGAGCCCGATGGATTTTCCTTCGGCCTCAAAAGCGCCCTGGTTGGCGGCATTCATAATCCCGTTGCCGCCGCCGGTGATGACGCCGTAATTGGCCTTGACCAGCAATTCTCCCAACTTTTTAGCCTCGTCATACTCCGGAGTCCCCGGTTTGGTGCGGGCGGAACCAAAGACCGCCACCAGATTGTCAGGTTGGCGGCTCATGTACTCAAACGACTCGACAAACTCGGACATAATGCGCAAAATCCGCCACGAGTCCATCGGGATGAAATCACAGTTATTATGAATATTGGTCCGGTACTTTTCCATATTTTTCTCCATATAAGGTCGTCTGCTTTTGCTTATTGCAATATAGCGGCGAAACCGCGCTTTTACAATTGCCGCCACAAAAAAAATACAGAAAAACCGCAAATCCCGTAAAAAAAACCGGTTTTTTTTGAGTTTGAGCTGGATAAAACGGTTATGGGTAATTTTTATTGCCGCCAAATCGGGGATTCCGAGTCAATAAAATACTTTATTTTATTAGTAATAAATAATATGCCGGTCATCCCGGATTTGAAATTCGACGATAAAAAGGTTATATTACCCGGATAGCAAAGGAGGTTTTTGCAATGAAATTATGGAAAAATTGTGGTCGTTTGTTTCTGACTTTTTTATGCATGGGGCCGGTGTGGTGTCCGGCCGAAAGTCAGAGAGAAATGGGGAATTTGTTACAAAAATCGGTCGATTACTCGACCCAAACCGCGTTTTTGGGCCAAGGGCCGGTGGACGGTGTCGAGTTGCCGCTTGACTCGGTGCTTTACGGCGCCAACGGCAAAGTGCGCTTTGAGTATACCGGTAAGGTGCGCAAGCGCAAACATGTGCTGATTTCGGACTTTGAGGCTCAAAACGAAGCCTTGTGGCTTGAAGACGAGTCGGCGCAAACGCCGACGGCGGTGATCGTCTCCGATGCTCCCGGGTATTGGAACTGGATGTTTACCGTCAAAGCGATGCGCCAAAAAGATCGCTTGGATCAGGCGGCCTACTCACTTGCCGACGGTGAATATGACGGCAAACCGTGCTATGAGCTCACGGCGCAGTATCCGGTCGGCGACGCGGTGATTGCGACGGCTCCCGCCTGGCACTTTAATGTCCTCAACATTCGTCAGTTTGCCGACCGTGACGGCAAATTGCTGGCGGGCAATCTTGCGCCCGAGGTTTATGCCGCCGCGCCCGAGCTGTTTCGCAGCAATTATTTTGCCACGATCAAGCTTTTGATTGACAAGACACCCGGAAAACCGTTTATCTATGCCTTTACGGCCGATAACCCGGCCGGTGTCCGTGTCGGTTTCGGCTCCTGGGGCAAGGTGGAGTTTCCGGCCGCGCTCGATGCCGGTAAGTTTGCCGCGCCCGCCGGTGCGTCTGTGACCAAGGTCACCGGCCGCGATGAATTCCGGCAGGCTTATGTCAAAGCGCATTTGCCCGATTTTGACCGGCCGCCGATGCTGTTTCCGCAGCTTTGGGACTATTTTTGGACCTCGCCGGGCGGCAAATGGCGTCTGGTCGGGCTGCTTGCCGCGATTGGCGCAATCGCAACGGTGATCCGGTATAAAACCCGGCGGCCGTGCCGCGTATAATATTTTTTCCCACACCACATAATACCGCAAAGGAATTGATCTTTTGCGGTATTTTTTTTGACAATTAATCAATATTTTTCGATTTTGCTATTGACAAATCGCTCCATCTTTGCTATAATAAATAAGGATACTCTCTGAGAGAGTGAGATGGTAAGGGAAAATATGATTCAGGCAATGTCAAAAAGTGAATACGTCAAACAAAGGCTGATTGCGGAAATCCGCAACGGGAAATTCCGGCCCGGCTCCGCCTTGCCGTCGATTGAGTTTATGGCATTTGATTTTAAAGTGAGTAAAAATACGGTATCGCTGGCATTGGCATCGTTGCGAGATTTGGGGATTGTTGAGCTCACGCAAGGAAAACCGACGATGGTGACCGGTTTTTTGCACAGTTTTCATATCGAAGTGATCGCTTACGGAGTAATTCCGCTGCAGCACAATGATTTTTGGGGTGAGATGTGGCGGGGCATCTGCGATGTGGCGTCGATGTACGATAATGTGGTAGTTGATCAGCGCCACATCGACTCGACTTTTTTGCCTGATTTGAGCGAACCCCCGGAGTATTTGCGCGACAATGGCGGGGTGATCTTGCTGGGGACGACGCGTCATGAGTATATCGAGCACTTGCGTAAGTACAACATCCCATTTATTTTGGTGCACGAAAAAGTTAATGATAAGACCGTGCCGACCATTTATCCTGCGTTTGAAAAAGTGATGAGCGAGGCAGTCGGCCGTTTTGTCGAGCAGGGTGCCAAGCGTATCGGTTATCTCGGCAATCAAAACCTTCATTGCGGGATTGATATGTATAAATTGGAGTGTTTTAAAAAAGCATTGAGTGATTATGGTCTTGTTTGTGATAAAAACCTGATTGCCCATTCCGAGCATTTGCTCAATCTGGCATACGGTTATACCAAGGAATATCTCGAAGTTAACCCGGAGCTGCCCGACGGTTTATTGCTTGGCTCAGATACATTGCTTTTGGGGGCCTTTAAAGCCTTTAAGGATGCCGGAGTGCGTGTCCCCGAGGACCTTAAGGTAATCTCCTGTGACAATCTTGACTGGGGCAATTATGTGACGCCGGCGGTGGATACGATTGAGCTTTTTCGTTACGAAATGGGCAAATCTGCGGCAACCCGGATGGTCGAGCGTTTATTGGAGCACAAACCGTTGAAAAGTGAAATCATCGATCCCGTTTTTATAAAAAAATAACCAACCGGAGGAAAAGAAAAATGAGAAGAGTGAATTTTACATTGATCGAGCTTTTGGTCGTGATTGCCATCATCGCAATTTTGGCATCAATGCTGTTGCCAGCCTTAAATCAGGCACGGGCCAAAGCGCGTGACATCAAGTGCACCAATAATGTCAAACAGTTGGTATTCGGATGTTTGCAGTATGCCGATGACAACAAGGGGCAAGGCCCGCGGCATAACGGTTATACTGCCACCAACCCCAATTACCTCAAATGGCAATCGGCGATTTTGCCGTATCTCTACTCTGGGATGCTGAAAAGCAATGACCCCGACTCCTTTATGCCGTTTGCCGACGCCACTATGACTACCCGCAAAATGTACGGTGTATTTATCTGCCCGTCCAATAACGAAAATATCTTTACCAAAGCTTTTTTGCTCAACAATCATTACGGAATCAATTACTTTGTTTCGACCGGGGCAAATACCACCGACCGGTTGTTGGGAAGCTATTACAAAAAAATCAAGACTCCAAGCAAGCGCTTTTTGATTACGGATAAATCGCAGCCGCTGGCGACCGGCTCCGATGACCCGTACATCGAGCAGACATCCAAAATCGGCTGGCGGCATTTAAACAACAATGGCGCGATTTTCGGGATGATTGACGGTCACGTCGAGGGGATGAAAAAAGTTAAAGTGCCGACTGCCGGGTACTATGTGTACTTTTGGGGTCAGGCTTGCGGCAACTAGAAGAATTCATTAGAGAAATAATATGAAGATGCGAGTAATCCGGCCGACGCCGACCAATGATGTATTGTTAAACCCCGACAGCGGTTATCTGTTGATCCAGCGCGGGCACAATAAGGTAAAATATACGGACTTAACCGGCAGCGAGTGGTTTCTCAAGGACGGTTTGGCCGACAAGATTACCATTGATGTGCCTTGGTGTCTCGTGGAGCCGCGCGAGGGCGAATTTTGCTGGGAGCACAAAGAGTTTGAGGGCTGTTTTGAATCGTGGATCAAGGCCGGATTCAAGGTAGCCCTGGAGGTTCGCAGCATGAGTACGCGCGGCACTCTTTATGACGACGGCGTCCCCCAGTGGGTGTTTGACGCCGGCGCCAAATACATTGACGAAAAAAGCGAGTACAGCGATGAAATTTTGCGCTACCCGGTTTATTGGGATGATATCTATTTGGAAAAAGTCGGCAATTTGGTCGAAGCTTTCGGCAAACGCTACAACCAAAACGATGCCGTTGAGTTTGTGATGCCGGGCCACGTCGGGCGCTGGGGCGAGATGCACATCTCCGAGCATACGCCGATCCGGCCGTGGATCGAGGCCGGGTTTAATTTTGACAATTATTTTAAAGCGATGAAATTTCAGACCGAGGCTTACAAACGCGCGTTTCCCGGCAAACCGATTTTTCAGGAGCTCAGCAACCCGTCGTACAACAATTTTGACGAAGCGTTGGGCAAAGGGCCCATGTCGATCATCCAAGCGCGCGAAATTGTCCCCTATCTGGTCGAAAACAACATCAATTTAAAGTGCAACAGCATCGGGGCCAACTGGGACGGCCGCGGTACGGATTTTTACTCCGAGGGTTGGTTCAACGCCTATGCTGAGAGCTTTTACCACAAAGTAAAAATCTGTATCGAAAACATTGCCACCTTTCACGCTCCCAACGAACTCCCGACCATTGCAACGTGTCATGCCACTTATACCAACCACGGCAGCGAGCGTCAGGGCTTGGCCGAGTGTCAGATCGACACCATCAACAATGATTATTTCCGCCCCTTTGAGCGGCACGACCCGTTGAGCAAGTGGTATTATGTTAAAAATACCGAGAAACACCCGGAGGTCCGCCATGAGAGCTTGAAACAATCCGCCCGGATTGCCGGTTACCGCTTTTTTCCGTCGGAGATCCGATTCCCGCAGACGGTCGAGTCGGGTAAAGAGTTTTATATTGACTCTTGGTGGAAGAACTTAGGGTCGGTGATGGCGTACGAGGATTTCTCAATCGTTTACGCTTTGAGTGATCAAAACGGTCGAATTGTCTTTGAGCAGAGCGTGAAGCCGATCATCCCGACCTCCAGTCTGGGGTGGGACGGCGGCCGCACGGTCGAGGAACGGGCGTTTCTCTCGGTGACCGGCGTCAAGCCGGGCGAATATATGCTGATGCTCAAGATGCGCGGCAAGCATGGTGCGATCAAGCTTCCGTTGTTTTCCCCCGATGCCAACTTTAATTATCCGATTGCCCCCATGGAGGTCAAATGATGAATCGCCAAGTTCTTACGATATTCACCACTTTTATTTTGGTCGGCGCTTCGGTGGCGGGGACGTTTCCGGAGCTCGGTGAAGTTCCGGACCAATACCGTCTGCCCGCCGGAGCCAAAATTACCATTGATGCCGACGGCAACTATGTTTACAACGGTGAAACGCGTTATTTGCTGGGGGTACAGGCTCCCGCCGGGGCTTCGGTCACCGACGTCGCGCCGACCTCCGGCTACCCGGCGGAGCTCAAGTGGCTCTACGAGACGCCATTAAATTATGAGAGCGCCCAGCGGCTCGGGTTTGACACGATTTCGACCTTTGCCGCCTTGAAACACTTGAGCGAACTCAAGCCCATGCTTAAATACGGCGACTTGTCGCCCCAAAACGTCAAAGCGTGGGATGATTTACGCGCTTGCGGCCTCCCGTCGCAGCTCGATTTTACCTGTTTCCCTTGGGGGGCGGGCTCGCTCACCGACGTTTTGGCCGCCGAAGCGGTCAACCCGTCGCGCGACCGGGAAAATAACCACTGGGTCCCTTATAATATTTTTCATCCGGCCGGGCGTCAGGCTTATGTCAATTATTGGAAAAAAGGCGCCGAGGAAAACCAACGCTTGGGCGGCAACCTTTTGATGTACGAGCTTTTTAACGAGCCCGGTTACGACGACGACGGTGCTTATAATCGTCAGCTTTTTGTCGATTTTTTACAAAAAAAATATGGCACGATTGACAAGCTCAATGCCGTGTGGCACAGCAAATACCCGGACTTTGCCAGCATCGGCAACTTTAAAAACAAAAGTGAGTGCGCCGGTTTGCGGGTTGACTGGTCCAAATTTATGGAGGCCGGATTCACCGATTTATGCAAATTGGGTGTTGACACCATCCGCGCGGTTGATCCCAATGCCCGGTTTTGCGTCCAGATGTTAGGGCCATCTCAATACCGGATATTGCCGCACACCAATGTTAATATCTATGAAATCAACCGTTTTATGGAGGTTATCGCCTTGCCCACCGGCGGCGGGATATCGGGGCGCGGCTTTGATGCTCCCGCGGAGGCGGCGATCAATACCCCGGCCAACTCGTCCGGATTTAACGAAGGAATTTTGCAACGTAAGTTTTACCTCTCTATCGCAGACGGCAAACCGATTGAAAACGGCGAAACCTACATCGGGAGCAACTACAAGGCGACGTTTAACAACATTTACCTTGATTTCATGCGCGGGAGCAATGCCACGTATTTGTTTGAATGGAGCAAGCGCGCGTGGGACTGGAAACCCGCCGGTACCCCCGAGGGCGGCAAAAAGATCGCCGAACAATTTCCCTATATGGTGCTCAATCCTTATGCGTATCCGGCCGAAGACTTTCGTTCGATCATGGACGCAAAAAAAGAGATTTTTAAAATCCAAAAATATTTTGCGCGCAATCAGCGGCATGTCAAGCCGGAAATTGCTTTGATGCTTTCTTACCCGACCGAACGCTACAGTGCCGGGGTTGGAAAAACGGAGAAAAATGAGATCGTTGCCTATGCGGGCGCTTTGGAGTTTGCCCATTACCCGTGGACGGTTTTGGTCAACGAGGAGTTTACTCCTGACAAGCTCAAGCAATACCGCTTTTTGGTGGCAGCCGGGGTCAATAACCTGTTACCGGGGACCGTGGAGATGTTGATCAAATACGTCAAAGACGGCGGGGTGCTGATTTTGGCCCGCGACTATATGCAAGGTGACGAGTACGGTAACGGGGTAGACTGGCAAGGGTTGTTGGACTTTAAGGTCAAGGAAAATGCCGCGACGGCCGGAGTTTTACAGTTGACCTTTGCTCAGGATTCGCGATTGCCCGGATCGATCAAGTGTCGCACCGGCAAAGAGATCATCCCTTCGGCAAGTTGGAAAACTGTCGGCTCAGTCGGGGCAATGCCCGCTGTTTTAGAAAAATCGTTTGGCAAAGGCAAAATTTACCTGATCACACCCGAGCTGCAGGATTATGCGGTTGCCTCGGTGTTGGGCGGTATCTTTGCTCAAAGTCAACTGAAGCCGGTGATTTCGATCACCCGGGATCAGGAGAAAGATCTGGCGGTCAATGTTGAGGCTCACATTTCACGGCAAAAAGACATGGCGTTGGCCTTTCTTTACAACTGGGACAACTACCCCAAGCTGGTGCGGGTCAAAATCCCCGGTTACTCCGGCAATGCCTATGATATTTTTGGCAAAACCGAGCTCCCGGTGGACGGCGACGGCGCCTTGGTGCTCCTTGAGCCGATGCAGCGGATGGTAATCGGCGTCGGCGACTGCGCCCAATTCGGCCCCTTTGCCCCGGCGGACGCGGCCAAACTCACGGCTCAATATGATGAACTCAATCAAAAACTCGCCGCCGATCGTGAAAAAAAGCGGCAGCAGCAATTCCGCTACAAAGCCGATCTTTCGCGCTTAAAAGTAATCGATCTGCGGAGTTTCTGCAACCGCGGCTTTGTCGACAATGTTTCCGATGACGGCACGGGCGGCTGGACCGATCAGGGGCGCGAAAATTCGCTCATCGGTGTCCCGTGGGGCGTCACCGAGCTTTTGGGGATTCCCTGCGACTTGATCCGCTACGACCAAAACGACAACAAAACTTGCATTGTCCTGGCCTCAAAATCGCAAAAAGGCAATTTGCCGACCGAAGTCAAAGACATCCCGGTCAATGCCAAAGTGCGCGCCTTGTATTTCTTTCAGGCGGTGGGCTGGTATGCCGACAAGGCTCCGGCTATGACTTACCGGATTCATTATGCTTCCGGCGAAACGCTCGACGTCCCGGTGGTCTGCGGCATCAACATCTGGGACTGGTGGGTCGGCAACAACGGCAATGACAAATCTTTGATCGCCTGGCGCAATCTTGACGGCCGCGGCTTTTACTGCTGGCGCTGGGCCAACCCCAAACCCGCTGAAGAAGTCCGCAGTCTTGACATCATTTCAGCCAACAATAAAGTCGTGCCGATCGTGATCGGGATCACCGCCGAGGAGTATGACGGCAAAGCGATTGTCGAGTACAAGACCGTGCCGCTCGCCAATCTGGAAGTCCTCGGCTTCAGCAATGCCCAAGCGGAAATCGCCGGCAACCTCATCACCGTCTCGGTCAGCGAAAAAACCGGGCCTTGGGCGGGCTTTATCATCCGGAGCCGCAACCATGCTCCGGCGGCGCTCACCGAGGCCGACCGCGAAACCGCGCGCCTCCATTTTTTCATCAACGGCGGCAAGGACAAATTCGGCAACGACAGCGGCAAGGAAAAGCTCCAGTTTCAGCTCTGCAAATACGAGCCCGGCAAACCGACGGCAGTGGCGGCGAGCAAAATGGTTCCCCTGGACAACTACATTGACGGCAAAGCGATCGACAACGACCCGGAGACCTTTCAGGAGGTGATCATTCCCTTGAAGTCGCTCAATCTGGACAAATTGCCGATCAGTGAAATCAACGGGATTATGCTGCAATTTCGCGGCACGGGAGCGGATTCCGGAGTAATTATCCGTGATTTGGTATTCGAAAAATAGCCATTTTCCCCCGATTTTTGCGAAAATCGATTTGCTTTTTGTAAAAACTGCGCTATATTATAAACCATATAACGCATCGGGCGTATAGCTCAGTTGGTTAGAGCGTCACGTTGACATCGTGAAGGTCACAGATTCGAGTTCTGTTACGCCCACCATTCCTCACTCAACTTCAGTTGAGACGTTTGGGCAAAGCCCAAAGGAAAGCCAGTTACCCATCGATCAACCCCCATGAGTTCGTATCGTCAGTCGCTTTGTGCTATTTTTTATTACTTCAACATAAAAAAAACTTTTAATGTTGTTATAGTTGACTTTTTTTTAAGTCATAGTGTTTTTTATGTCTCATACAGCTTTTATTTTTTATAAATATCGTAAATTAAAAACTTAGAAAAACTTAGAAAAACTTAGAAAAACTTAGAAAAACTTAGAAAAACTTAGAAAAACTTAGAAAAACTTAGAAAAACTTAGAAAAACTTAGAAAAACTTAGAAAAACTTAGAAAAACTTAGAAAAAC
>CAZSSH010000010.1:0-693014 GCA_964609825.1 uncultured Victivallaceae bacterium
CCGGTAAGGCGTCTCAAACTCGTTGGTGGGGTGGGTAAAGCCGGAGATCATCACCACCGGCACTTTGCACCCCCACGCCACCCAGCTGAGGCCGCTGGAGAGCCCGATAAAAAAGTCGGCGTCCTTGATGAGATCGACCCTTTGCTGCAACGGGATATCGCCGGTGAAGTCTTCGGCGCCGTAGGGGATAAAATTCCAATTAAGCCCAATGCCGTAAACCGGCTGCTTGTCGATGCACAACACCCGGTAACCGTTGGCCTTTAAAAATTTGACAATCTCAATCCAGCCAAAGGGATTGTTCCAATATTTTGCCTGCGTGGAGCTCTGGGCGGCGATGCAGACGTAAGGCTCCTTGATTTGGCGGGGATGAGACAAATCGAAGCGGGGTGGGATGTCGGCAGGGTCGACGCCCAAAATGTATCCGGCGGTACGATGTAAGCCGATGTACCTGAAGTCAATCGGCTGGTTGTCGACATTGCCTTTGAAAAACAACCCCATGTGATAAGTGGCATACGGTTTGTATTTGACCGTGTCGGCGGGGGCGATAAAAGTGATGTCAGGGTATTGATCCTTAACCAAATCCGAAATCCACGGCAGCATCACGCAAATGATTTTGCACTGATGCTTTTGCTGAAAGCGCTCGACGTAGGAAAACCAGCCGATCGAGTCGCCGATGGTCCCGACCGGAAGCTGGATCATCACCTCTTTGTCCTTGCAGTCGTAATCGTGGGTAAAGATGGGCTCGCTGCCGCCTTTTGCAAAAATCTGCAACCGGAACTTAATATAAAACTTTTTGACGCTGGTGACAAACGCGCCCGGCACGGTGTCGGCCGAGTAGAGGATGATCCCGGTGTCGATGTCGCTGAAAACACAGCGGTAACTCTTGCCGTTGTGGGGAAACAAAATGCGGATGCCGTCATTAAAGTCAAACTTGATCCCCTCCACGGCGTTGAGTGTCGGGATGTCCGGGATTTTGCCGTAAATCGATTGTTGCGCCGGAGCCTCTTTGGGCACAGTCGCCGGGGGCACCGGGTTTGCCGGAGCCACCGCCGGTTTGATTGCAATATTTTGATTGGCCGTATCGGCCGACTTGATCGAAAAACTGACATCCGCCATTGATTGAAATCCCGTTGTTGTTTATCTCCCGGCACGCATAAAAATTCGCATAAGTACATGACAGGGACGCTAACCGTCAAACTCTAACATAGCATCGGATAAATCAATTTCAAGCGCCCGAAACATGTTAGCTAAAATTTTTTTCGTTTTTTTTATTTATATAAAAACCGGAGCCGTCAATTTGCTTTTTAATCAAACCGGCGCTAACTTAATTGGCAGATGTTTACAGGAAAGGGCGGTCAATGGCGTTTCAACTGCAAAAGGTAGTCCCGTGGGGACGCAATTTTGAGGAGTATAAACTGATGTTTGGGCTCTCGGATGCCGACCGCACCTTAAAAATCGCCGGGTTCGGCGACGGCCCGGCGAGCTTCAACTTTGAGGCCACCAAGCAAGGTTGGAGCGTTACTTCCTTTGACGCGATTTATCAATTTTCCGCCGATGAGTTGCGCCGGCGCATTGAGGAAGTGCGCCCCATCGTCATGGGGCAAATGGCGGCCAACCAAGAGAATTACCTTTGGCGGCACATCCGCTCGCTGGCTGAGCTTGAAGCGGTGCGGATGGCGGCAATGGCCCAATTTTTGCACGACTACGAGCTTGGCAAGGCGCAAAAACGCTACGTCTGCCACGAGCTCCCGGCCAAAATGCCTTATGCCGACGGCACTTTTGACTTGGGCTTAAGCTCTCACTTTTTGCTGTTGTACCCGGCCTTGGGTTACGATTTTCATGTGGCGTCGATCACGGAAATGCTGCGGGTCTGCCGCGAAGTGAGGATCTTTCCGATCGTCGATTTGGACGGCAAGCCCACCGGATTGGCGGACCGGGTCATCCGCCACTTTGAGCGCATTTGCGCACTTGAAGTTAAGACGGTCGCCTACGAGTTTCAAAAAGGCGGCAACCAACTTTTGGCGATCAAAAAGGCCGCGCCCGATTTCTTTTACTCCATGCCGTGACTTTGAAAACGGTAGTTTTCCCCCTGTCCGTCCGAGCCGATCTGCCAACTGCCGCGAAGGTTGGCCATTTTTAAGGAATCGCCCCAGCCGAAAAACAAATCATCAAATTGCGGGCGCTCCTTGACCAGCGGCAAAGTATTGACGTCAAGCCGGGTGGACTCAAAGTATGGCTTGGCAAGGACCCGGCCGTTGACCGCCTCGTGATTGACGCCAAAAGGACGGATCGAGTGTACCAGCTCAAAATGGGTTTTTCCCAAATCAACGCGCAAAAAACGCCGGTTGGAGAAAAAGTAGTCCAGCACTTTTACTTTGGCGTGCCGTTGATGAAATTGCGCCAAGTTCCGATAGCGGTGCTTGGGCTCGATGACAAACCAGAAGCCGTTTTGCACGAGCTCGATTTCCGCACCGGTAAAGTGGCGTCGGGGGCCCTCGTAATTGATCAAGCGCAGCTCCTGATAATGCTCCAGCTGGCGAAACTCGACGGCATGGTTGCGTTGGAGCATGGTCGGCAGCAACGGCTGGATAAAAATATAAACCTGACCGGCGGCTAGAGAAACCGGCTCCGCTTTGTCGCTGATTGCGGCATTTTTATGGTTGCCGATGATCCACTCGCCGATGCGGCCGTAGTGGGCCGAAAATACGACTGTGAGGGCGAGATTGTCGCTGTCAAAGTCCCGCTCCGGGCTTAAAAATGTGGTGACCAAGGCTTGGTTGCGCTCACTTACGGCATAAATTGACCCCTGATTGGGGATAAAGGTTTCGCCCCGGTTGAGCCTGTCCGTGCTGTCGGCCCGGGTGCCGCTCGGCATGGCGTCATCGAGCCGGTAGCGGCAAAACACGGTGCCGGAGTCTTTGGCCGAGGTCACCACCGGCTTACGCTGATAGGTGGCAAAAAAATTCAATGTCTGGGCGCCGCCGCAGAGCGGCTGGCCGCTGGTTCCCAAAGAGAACTCCTTTTCCATATAATTGCGGGTATAGGTTTCGGCGGCTTCCCCGGCAAACCCGGCCAGCATTTCGGTCCTGCCGGCGGTGACCGCCGGATAACGGCAATTGTTGACCAGTCGGAGCAGCTTTTTTGGGAAATAATATTTTTCGTCGATAAAATCGCTGGCTTCGGCGATATTTTGATATTTGGACTGATTAAAATGCAGAATTTCCACGCCGTCATTGTTGAAATAACTCTCAACGATGTCGCGCCCGCAGTACTCCGGGCCCAATACGGTGTGCATGAGGATCGACAGACTGTGAGTGTGCCCGGCCTGATCGACCGCGTAGCCGCGGCATTGCGGCCCGGCGTGAAGTTTGGTCCCCGGGTGAAAGTGGAGCAAAATTTCCGCCCACAGCCGCTCGATGACTTTTTTGGCGATCTGACGGCACTCTTGATCGTTGACGTGATTGTAAATCTGGGTCAATGCCAGCATCGATACGGGGGTGTAGGTCGAGGAGTTGTATTCGCTCAGCCAGGCACAGCGTCCGAGGTGGCGCGCCAGCTGCCGGAGCTTCCACTTGCCCTGCCGGACGGCGGTTGGGTCGCCGAGCGCCTCGCCGCCCAACAGCAACGCGCGGGTGGACATGCAGGGCATGTTGTCGTTGCAGCCGTGAAAGTTGTAATCGGGGGCCCCGGCTCCGTCGTAAGTGCGCATGGCAAGTTTGGTGTGGTAAGTTATTACCTCAAGAGCTTCCTTGCTGAGCTTGTCGCGGTGGATGTTGAGCAAACACGCGCAAATTGTCGAGTTGAAAATATTGAACTCCAAACTGGTGATGTCCCGGTCGACCACGCCGGTTTTCCGGTGGTCGTTGGCAGTTAAGTTGCCGTAACGGGCGATGACGCGGTTGGCGAGACCGATTTCCCTGTCCGAGCCGTGAAACAAGGTCCCGGCAAGCCACAACGGCTCGCGCCACGGCGGATTCATATAACAGTATTTGCCGCTCCCGTCGGTGTGAAACAACTCATCAACGAGCGAATACACTTTTTGCTGCCAAAGCTCACGGCGCGCGGACTGACCGGCGGTTACATCCTCAATGGTAATTTTTTTCATACTTTCCGGCGATTGATATCCGGTTGCCGGGAGATGACGAGGCTCCCGGCGGCCGGAATTCATTGGTTATTTTATATCATTAACAATTTCATTACTATTGTGAGAGTTTGTTGAGCCGGAAACAGTCTCCGGTCATGGTCATGTCGCCGCATCCGGCGGCGCTGCTCAACGGTTTGTGGGAGCGGAAAAATCCGAGACGCTTGTCTCCGCGCTCGACTTTCACATAAAGCTGACTGTCGGTGAGCGGGTCTTTGATCGGCGTGACGGTCAGATCGCCCTCGGATTTGGGGTAAACCAGATCTTCGTTGCAGCCGTACCGTTTTTGGGGATCGTTGAGCGACCGGGGCTGATAAACCAGCTGAAACTGCAATCCCGCCTTGGCCTCATAACTGTAAAGAGCTTTGGCACCCGAGTAGAGTGTGATGCGGGCCGGTTCCTTTAAAAAGGTGACGGCGCAAAGGTAATCGGTTGACGGGGTGCGGTTGTAACGCTCCGAGCCGAATGTCTTGCCGTGGGAAACCGGAAAACTCTCAATCGCCGAAACCCCGTCCGGCAGTTTCAAATTTTCGACCAATTGCGGATGGTGAAAGAGGAACACCATTTCCTGATTCGCCGCCGGAAGTTTTCCGGTTTTATACAAATCGACAAAGAGTTTGTTGAGCTCATAGACCGCATCGGAGTGGTTGGACTCGGGCATAATGGCGGAGTCCTCCGTGAGATCGTTCCAAGTTATCTCCATCACCACCGGCGCCCGATTGCGGATTGCCTCCAGCCAATCATAGCGAAAGTTGACGACGCCGAGTTTTTCCCTCAAATTGGGGACAAATTTGCCGTTTTCATGCGGGTAGCGCGACTGCATAAAGCTGGGCACCACCGGCGCCCATATTTCTTTGCCGGAAGCACGGGCGGTTTCATAAAAATTGGCCAGCTCACGCACTGATTCGCCGTAGGACTGAGTGGGCCACGCGGAAAAGGCGTCGGCTTCGGCAAACCAGTCGGGATTGTCTTTTTGCAGTCGCACCGGGTCATAGAGCACCAAAAATACCTTGTCTCTGCCGCCAAGGCCCTTAAACATGGCGTCCACGGTTGCCCGGTACGACGGCACATTGCTCCGGGGCAGCATCAGCGCAATGACCATTTTGCCGTTGCGCTTGAGCCAGACGTCCGGATATTTTGCATAGAGCTCGGAGTACATTTCATTGAGCCCCTCCGGCTTGGTGACATCGCTCCAGCTGTCCGGAAATATTTTGAGGTGTCCGTCAGCTTTGGCCGCCTGATAATAAGCGTTAATCACCGGCCCGAATTGACTTTTTAAGTGACCGTTGCACAGCAACAGGCCCATTGCGTCGATGCCGCCACTGTGCATGACTTTGACGTCATAACGGGCCGCCGCTTCGGGCATGGCGTAGTATTGCAGATAATCAGGCGAATGCAGCGCTTTGACGCCGTTGGCCCGATTGGGCTCAACCGCGATCAGGGCGTCGGCCGGTTTGGTATCCACACCGACCGACATCTGGTGCATGACGTGCGTAACCACCAGCGGCTCGCTGGCGGCGAGGGAAAATGCTGCGGCGGCAAAGAGTATGGTAAGAGTCTTCATCACGGGTAATCCTTATTTTTATAACGGTCTGCCGTAGCTTAAATTTTGTTTTAACGTGGAGCCGACGACAGCGGAGCGGATCTCGCCCAGCGACATCGGACGGGCGCTGCCGTCATGAAAGGCGATGTTGACCCGGTCGTCGTGCAAGAAATTGATGGCCGGCCAGCCGTTGCCGCCGGTGGCGGTATTGGTGTAGTCGCCGGTGACGCCGCTGTTGCCGTCACTGGTGTCCACGAGTCCGATGCACCGGCTCGCCCACTTGAGCCGAGTGAGTTTGGTCGGGGTGGTCCAGCTTGCGGGAGTGGTCCCCAGATCGGCGGAGACGCAACGGTTTATGGCGTAACTGTCCCAAAAAACCTGGCCGTTAAACGGCGTCTTGCAGCTTTGACTGTAATACGGGCTGACATTGGCCGGGCAGAGATAGGGGCTCTTTTTGGTTTTCCAGGAGTCGTTGGCGCTGCCGTCGGACTTGTTTGGGCTGCTTGACGACGCCCACTGGTTGGAGGCTACCGGGACATAACGGCAGAGCAGATAATCCCAAGTGGCGTTGGCGCCGGAATAGGCGATTCGCCACGGCGTGATAAAGTCCTGATTGTCGTTGGCATAAAAGGTGAGGGCCATGCCGAGCTGCTTGAGGTTGCCGGCGCAACTGATGGTTTTGGCCCGGTCGCGCGCTTTATTCAGCGCCGGGAGCAACATTGAGGCCAAAATGGCGATGATGGCGATCACTACCAAGAGCTCGATTAGTGTAAACAATTGTTTTCGCATGGGGCACTCCTTTGGGTTTTTGTTTGTATCCAGGATAATCATGGTTTAATAATCCTGAAAGAAATTTTACGGTCCTCCGGTTTGTGATGGTGAAAAAGCTCAAAGAGCTGCTCCACCATGGCGGCGGCGTGCTCGGCAGTACTGTTTATCACTTGGATAAATGGCAACCGGCAGTAAACATCGATCTCGAGATTTTTATGCATAATAAGCTTGAGCTCTCCGGGGACTGTTATATGATGATGGTGGATCGCCTCTACCACCCCGGGGATCAGGTTGTCGGTAAAGACAAAAAGACTGTCCATCCGGCATTTGGGATTGCTCCACAGGCGGTCAAATGCCTCAAAGGCAAAATCGCAATATTCCTTGACATTAAAATAACGTTTCTCGGGGATGACTTGTACAAAATCAGGGTAAAACTCCATTTGGTTTTTCATAATCAAATTCTGCCAATTTTCAAAATATGCCTTGTTTACAATGTTTCGCTCGCAGGAGGTGATCATAGCCGGACGTTTGCAGTTCAAGTTGTGAAATTCATTGATTGCCAGCTCCGGGAGTTTCTCCATATCCAGTTTGACATGGCTGTCGGCGTTGCCGCCCGAATTGGTCACTGACGGCAGGTTGATATCTTTGAGCATTTCAAAGATTTCTTTCGGCGCTGCCAGCGGGATGATGCCGCGGACGGTGAATTTGTTGATGATATCCTTGATGCGTTTGATGTTGGGGTTGTCCACATCCTCAATGATGGTGATGGCTTCGCAATTGTGCTCATGCAGCTCTTTGATGAGCTCGCCGCAGAGCGATTGCTCGTAAGGTTTGGGGCCGACCTGCAATTTGGCAAAAACGATGATCGCCACCACTTTAAGCTCCGGCTTGTACTCGTTGACGATCGTTCCGTAATGCGGGCGGCGGGTGATCAATCCTTCGTGCTTGAGGCTGGACAACGCGTGTTGGGCGCTGGCAATACTGGCGCCGAAACGTTTGGCCAACTCCTGCGTCGAGGGCAGCTGACTCCCTGCCGGGATGCTGCCGTCAAGGATGCGCGCCCGGTAATATTCGGTAATTCGTTGGGATAACCCGAGCTTTTGTTCTTCTTCGTTGAGACTGACCATTTTTTATTAACCAAACAATATAAACAATGTTTTTAAAAAAAATCGAACAATATGAACAATTCTTTTTTTATAGTATAGCAAATATGATCCCGCAAGTCAAGAGCAAATTGAAAAAAAATCGGTTTTTATTTTGATTCGGCTTGAGATATCAAAATATCATAATATATTGATATATTGAGCATCAACCAACTTTCGGAGGTTAAAATGGAAAATTGCACAGTGTGCCCTTATGCCCGGTATTTGTATTTGATTTTGGCGGTGGTGGTGGTGATTTGGGCGGTTCACCAGTTTGTCAAATCACGCAATGTGCCGGTGATCCACGACATCCCGGGGGTGGAAAACCTCACCTCGGCCAACTTTGCGGCGGCGACCGCCTCGGGCCTCGTTTTGGTGGACTTTTGGGCGGAGTGGTGCGGCCCCTGCCGCATGCAAATGCCGATCATCGCGGAAACCGTCCCTCAGCTCCCGGCCAACGTTAAAATCGCCAAAGTCAATATCGACGCCGCCAGCGACCTTGCCAAGCAATTCAACGTCGAAATGGTCCCCACCTGGATCGTCTTTCAAGACGGCAAAGAAATCTCCCGCACCTCCGGCGTGCAACAAACGTCAGACCTCCTGAAAATGGCGGAGGGGAAGTAGAGTATATTGATTAATTATAAAACGCCACCATTTGATGGGCGGTAAAGGCGGGCACAGTTATTTCGGTGCCGGCATCGGTACATATAAATGGCAAAGTTATCCCCTGCGGTTCCAGTCGGACTGTATGGATATATGTGACATTACGGAGAAGCAAACGGCACTCCGGGAGCGGCAGCAGCTCCTCAATAATCTCCGTGCCGTGTCCGCGTTTGACCGTCGGCGCATAAAGCAAGTGAACGATGTAGCGGTGCGCAAATGGATCATAAGTGACCGTTGCCCGGGCAAGGCTGGGAAGATTACTCTGCAATATCCGGTCGTTTCCGACGGCGGTTTCGAGTAACGATGTCACAAAATGTCGCAATACGGCGGAGCCGTTTGAGCGGTAAACAGCAAAGATTTCATGCGCAAACAGCAGAGTTTGATCTGTCATGACCGCCGCCGAAAATCCGGACGCTTCCGGATGGTTGGGTGTATGCTGATGACTGCAAAAGTGTCCCGGTGCGCGGTTGAAATACGGATAATAAACTTCCCCGGCAGAAATCGCGCCGGGGTTTGCCTCCAACTCGGTGTTGGCACCGTACATGACAAATGGCGTGGACAAAAAATCGGGGCTGAATTGTGCGTCGGCAAGCACGTATGTCGGCGAAAACTTTGCCGTCGTGCCGATTTTAGCGCCAAAATCGACTGCTAAATTTCGGGCTGTGCTTGCTGAAGCGATTACTTTGCCGCCCTGCTGATAAAAGTCGGCAATCTTGTTTGCCAGTCGGGGCGTCAGCCGGATGCCCTCGGCAAGTAGCAATACCGGGTATTTGCTCCAGTCTGCGTCGGGCAGGGGGGCGTCAAACAAAAAATGCCCCTCCAGTAAAAGGCGGCTGGCGCCGATGTCGCCGTCCTGATTTTTGCCGCCGGTGGCGGCGGCGGTCAGCAATGCGATTTCGGCAAGGTGTGCGGCGTGGCGGCAAAACTCCTCTTTTTGCCGCACTTCGCGATAGGCCCGCCCGATCAGCTCACAGGTGGAGGCGTCGAGCTTGCCGGACGGGTGCAGTTGATCGCCCACGCAGCAGCGCGCCCCGACGGCAAGCATGGCGCCGCACTCATAGCGCAATGCGTTGGGGTGCTTAAAGCCGCCGAATTCCCCCCATGAGGTGTGAAACTTTCCGGTCATGCCGGAAAAGTCCTTGCCCGTGGTGCGCGCAAAGGCGGCTGATAACGGAAAGTGGTCGTAACCCCAGCCGCCGGTCGGCAGACTCTCCAGCTCAAGATGACTGAAAAATTGCAACAGCTCGGGCCGGCCGGGGTCGACATTGCCGGAATTGTGAAACATCGGCATATCCGGCCGCAATTTGCGCGCCGCCGCATTGGTCCGCTGATAATAGCGCAGCAGAACCCGGTCCGAAAACTCCTTGCGGTCATGCTCCGACTCCGGGGCGAGCCCGGCCGCGCGCATGTCGGCAACGCAACGCGGGCAGACGCATTGCCGCTGCAGCACAATATCCAAAAAAACGCCGTCGGCGTCGGGATAGCGCTCTACGGTTTCCCCAATCAAGGCACACAGATAATCAAGGTACGGCGAGTTAAAGCAGAGCTTTTGAAAGCCGGGGGGCTCGTTGTTGCCGCCGGTCCAGCCTTTGACGCCGGGAGGATTGATCTCGCACCACTCGGGATGGGCTGCCGCCGCCACCTCATTGCCGCCGGCGGAGAGATAAACCGGGACGCGCACATTGATCCCGTGCGCCGCGTCGATTTGAGCTCTGAGGAGATCAAAGGCGAGTGACGGATGCATCACTCCGATTTTTGTCGGATGGTAGCTGTATCCGTGATGGCAGACGGAGAAGCAAGTGACCGAGTCGACGGCTGCCAGTTGCAGCATTTGTTGAAACTCTTTGGGATCGAACGCGCTTCCGACGCCGGGAATTTCTCCCGACGTATGGAAGTCCAGATGCAGTTGACGGTAGGGTAAGCTCATGATTAATTATTTGACGTGGGTACAGGTTTATAGTGTTTGGCGGCACGGGGATTTTTCCGTGCCGGTAACAATATGTTTTTATTGGCGGACAAGCTCGAGATACATGGTTTTGGTCTCTTTGTCGATAACAAACGATTCGGTGCCATTGGCTGCTGTCGTTTTGAGCTCTCCGGTGCGTTCGCCGGTGTCCGGAGATAGTTTATAAACTTTCAACGTGCTGCCGGGAACTTGTTTGGCAGAGATGATCGCATAAAACGGCTCGCTTAACACCGGTCCTTTTGCCGGTTCCTTGTAACCATTTTTGTCAATGACCGCTTTGGCATTGGCCGAGTTGCCGACGGCGCAGCAGAGAATGCGTTTGCTCTCGGCAAGCGGCAGATTGTCCAAACTGGAAAAGGTCAGCG
Organism: uncultured Victivallaceae bacterium; assembly: GCA_964609825.1. Taxonomy (GTDB): domain Bacteria; phylum Verrucomicrobiota; class Lentisphaeria; order Victivallales; family Victivallaceae; genus CAZSSH01. The sequence continues at coordinate 10,592 of CAZSSH010000010.1, forward strand.
TCGCAAACGGCATGCTTGAGGTAACTTTAAATGCCGAGAGGTTTCGGCGCGGCGCACTTCCCATGCTGGAGAGTGCTCCGGTGGCGAATTGCGACTTGGGGGTGTCAACCAGCATCAAGGAGGGGTCGGCAAACCGGATCAATTCTCCGGTGTCGGAGACGATGTAATCGGGTCCGGACTCCAATCCGAGTTTTTGGATCGCTTGTTGATACAATGTTTTAGTATCCTTGCCGGTTCCCAGCGGCCACTCGTTTTTTGCCCCGGGCTTGGGAAGCTCAATGGATACCATCGCCATTTGGTAGAGAAATGACACCGAGAGTGCCAGTTGACGGCGATTGCTCCAAATGTCGTCCTCCGAGTATTTTAACACCACTTCTTTTTGCGCCGGCTTGATGTCGCCGCGAAGCACCGCAATGGCGGCCGCCTGATTCAAACCCCAAGTACTCGGGTCCGCCATCTGTGAGAGGCAGACGATCCGGTGGTCGTCAACCACATGTTGCAGGCTGGGCAGATAAGCTCCGCTCCAGTCAAAGGAAAACATTGCATCGATTCTCTGATACGCGGTAAATGCCGCGGTAAACGGGTACCCCTCGGCGCGGTAAATATTGGGGTAGACGAAACTCCACTCGGTACAGACGATCGGTTTGTCCGCCAATCGGGAGTGGATGATTTCGCCGAACAATGAGACCCCGGTTAAAGGTTGTTTGACGCAACTTACATCATTGGGCTGCCAAAAACCGCCGCCGCAGGACGAGGAGCCGAAATAGGTATGGTCATTCATGAAATCCATGTTTTGACTTGCCCAAAGATCCCCGGCGGTCAACTCGAGATTGGTGCCGCAGATCGGTACTTTGACTCCGATTTCGCGCAAAAACTTATAATAATCCTCCAAAAAAGCTCTTTGCTGGGCGGCAAAGAACCGACGGCCCTCCGCTCCATTGCCCTCCATGGGGGTGCCGGTGAGTGGTTTGGGAGAAGTGATGCCATTGTTCTGCTGCCACTTTTCCCAGCGTTCCGATAAAATTTTCTGGGCTTCCGGGAAGTGGTTTTTGAAATCCCCGCCGTAAGTCAAGCTGTTTTCGTTGACGATCTCGGTCAAGGCAAAGGCCGGATCATCCACCAACTTTTTCCCGGTATAGGGATTGACGGAGAGAAAGACCTCTTTGACAAACTCCTTGCATTGATCGGTTTTTTCTTTTTGCAGCATGAAGTTGCCCGGTTTCTCCATCCAGCGCGCCGGTCCCAGATTATCCATGTAAATATAGATGCCGCGTTTGGACAATTCGGCGACAAAGAAATGAAAATCGTCGAGGGTCTGGAGATTGAGTTTTTCACCCGGCAAAATAAAACTGCGGGCAATTTCTTTGGGGTACTGGGGATGGACGAAATTGTTCATCCAAAGGTGGATTCTTACAATATTGATCCCGGCGCGGGCCAGAGCCTCCGCGATTTTTGTCGATTGTTCCTTTTCGGGCGGTTTACAGCCGAAGCAAGTTCCCCAAAAGACGGCACGCTCTCCTGGGCGCTGCTCAAACTCAAAATGATTGCCGACTTTTTTGACAAAACCGTATTTGCCGGCCGGAGCATGATTGACAAAAGAAGCATCCAAAGCGCTGGCAGGCTCAATTTTGCGGTTTACGGGAATGGTCGACTCATACCAATCGATTTTGGTTTCCGGCAACTCCCGGACCTTGTCCAAAGCGGCGTATTCCGTATTTAAAAACTGGGTCAGTGCAGGTGTTGCCTTTTCCTGCTTTACCGCTGTAATCGCCACGACAATCCCGACCGTTTCATCATTGGCGGAGAGCACTTGCACCGAGCGGATTGCGATCTCCGGTTTCGGGTTTTTCCATTGCATGTGCGCCAGATGGATGGCATGATCGTTGTTGTTGCCTTTCCACGCAGTTTTTACCCGGGCGGTCACCGGCAGCAAGCCGGCCCAGTCCGCAACATCGAGTCCGCCGATCACCGGGATATCCGCTGTCGTCCCGTCCTCATAGGTGACTTGATAAACAAACCCGGTCTTGCCGGTGGCGTTCCACGCGGCGGTGTGGCAGAGTGCCAGACGCTCGACTTTTGCTCCGACCGGGATCACCGGCGATTTTTCCGGGAACGACTGCCGGAATTTGCCCTTGAGGATGATGGCCTTGTCGCCGATTTCAAACGGGACTCCCTGAGTTACAATCATTCCCGGCTTGAGCGTACTCATGTCGTTGGTGCCTTGATCGGTCCAGCCGCCTTTGCCGTCGTTTTCCACTTGATCGACCAGCGGACGGTTGCCGTTTTGAGCGACCGGGAGGAAAAGGAAAGGGGAGCTTTCTCCTTTCTGAAAAAATTTGTCATTCACGGTTCTGGTCACTTTGAGGACGATTTTGACCGAGGGTTGTGAGAAATAGTCTGTTCTGATGGTTAAGCGAAATTTTTTCAACCAATCCGCCGCTCTGAAATCTTCGACCCCGGCCTGTTTGAATTTTACATCGGACTCGCTGACATCAAAATGATAAAAATAGCGATCCCCTTCAATCGTCCCTTTTTGAGTTGCGCCGAACTCCGCTATGGAGCATGGTTTCCCCGGCGGAATAAAGCTCAATGCTTCCGCGGGGATCGGAGCCGTCAACTCAATCATCTTTTCCTGGCTTTTGACCTCCGGCATCGAGCATGTCCAAGTGATTTTGGCGCCGTCCTGAATTTTTTCGACCAAAGTTTTTACATTGAGCAGACTTTCCACCCCTTTGCGGGACACCGTTCCGTCCAGCGGAGAAACCGCGCCGCGGGTGCGCCAATCGATGCGGTCGACCGGTTGTTTGGTGTTTTTTTCCTGTAAGGTAACATAATCCTGGGTCAGAAATGTATCGTTGCCCAGTCTTACAGACACATTGCCGTTGCTGTCAAACTCGGCTTTTGTTGTCAGGGCGACCGCAAATAATATTCCCAGCGACCAAATAATTTTTCGAGAAATCCGACAATTCATTTTGATTGATTCTTTCAACTTTGATAAAACTAACATTGTTAACTCTACTGACTGCCGAGAAGAGAACTTTTTTGCGACATACCGGCGACAAGATTATTGAAATAGGCGCGGATAAACGGTGTTTGCGCATCCGATGCGTTATTTCCGTTTTGGTTGAGTTTTTTATAGTAATCCGCGGCGAAAACCCCTTTTGCCGCTACATGCATATCCATAAAAAGAGTGTTCGCTTTTTGATTGTGACGTACCCCGGGGTAGGCATCAAATGACCGGTGAATTCCCTGTTTGCACCAATTTGCGTTGCCATAGGAATAAGCATCCGAATCCATGGCCAAAAAGATGTAGGGCAACCCGGAGTAACGCGAGATTTTTCTGCTGGTTGACATATCCCCGGAGCTTGCACCGATAAAAGCACTGTTGGTCGTGTAAGAGATGTAATGGCTGAACGTGTCGCTTGGTCCCGGGAAAAAAGAAACTTTGGGGCAATAGAAAATTTTCCACGGCACGTAGCCGGTTGACGGCAATTTCGATATTGTATTATCCGCCAACGGAGTGTTGGATTTGGTGACCAACCGCTGGTGCCACTCCAATCCGAGACCGTTGCTTTGACTTCCGGTCGGTGCTAAAAAATCACTGTTATCGCCAAGATATTGAGCATAACCGAGACCGAGTTGTTTGAGATTGTTCATGCAATGTGAACTTTTTGCCGCATCGCGCGCTTTATTGAGTGCCGGGAGCAGCATGGAGGCGAGAATTGCGATAATCGCAATCACGACGAGGAGCTCGATCAGCGTGAAATGAGTTATCGTGCAGATCCGTTTCATCTTTGTTTTTCCTTTTTGCAAATGATTTGATTTGACAGCCGGACTTTTAATGTTATATTAATTATACCGTAAAGGATGAATATTTGCAAGGGTATGCCAATGAATATAAACGGATATTACATGAAGAAAACCGGGCCTGCCAAAGTATTGTCCCCTCAGCTGCAAATTGAGTTTGCCGATGTCGAAACCCTTGGCGAGTGGTGGACCCGCCCCAGCTTGCCCGGCATCCATTGGCGGCTCTATCACCACTCGGCGACGGGGGCCGGGATCATCCCCGAGGGGCTGCCCAAAGTCGAGTTTATCCCTGAGCGGATTTATCTGATCCCGCCCGGATTGAGAGTTTCCTCGTTTTGCTGCGGCAATCCGGAGCAGTTGTTTGTGCATTTTACGCTCAACGGCTGTTCCTGCGCAATGCCGCAAACACTGCTTTCGCTGCCGGTTTCCGAGCCGATGTTGCAACTCGGAGGCATCCTCCGCGAGCAATTGCGAAATCACCCGGCGCCGCCGGTGTCGCAATTTTACGCCATTGCTTTGGTATCGCTGGCGTTGACCCGGCTGCCGCCGGAAACCTTGTCTTTCGGAGAGCAGGACGCCCGGATCCGGCAAGCGTGTGAAGATTTGCAAAATGATCCGGCCCACCATTGGAGCAATGAGGAGCTGGCCCAAAAATACGGTTTTTCGGCCGACGCCTTTATGCGGAGATTTCGCCAAACCATGGGGGTGACGCCGTATCACTATTTGCAAAATATCCGGTATGCGCTGGCGGCGCAACTCTTGGAGTCCACCAGTTTGTCGATCGGAGAAATCTGTGAGCGCATCGGGATCAATGATCCGTTTCATTTTTCCCGCGAATTCAAGCGTTATCACGAGCGGTCGCCCAGCCATTATCGCAAAGCCCGCAACGCGACGACCGAGTTGTAGTTGCCGCCAACGTTAAAATCGCCAGGGTCAATATTGACGAGTCAACCGACCTTGCCAAGCAATTCAACGTCGAAATCGTCTTCAAGGACGGCAAAGAAATCTCCCGCACCTCGGGCGTTCGAGCCGTTCCCTACCTCCTGAAAATGGCGGAAGGGAAGTGAGAACTTGAGATAACAGTTATGGACGTTCGGCGGCTTTTAGCCATTTATCAATGCCGCTGACACCTTGAGCTAATAATGAGTCTTGCAATGCGACGACTCTTTGCAACATTTCGCCGTTATCTGTCTCTTCGCATTCTTCAGCTTCGGCAAAAAGCCGAGTTATTAATTGTAAAAAATTATTGTCAGAGTCATAGATATAAAGACTCGCTTTATTAGCATAACTCAAATAAATTTCCGCTACGGTCAGTGCGTAGATAGGATCATTCTGACTCACTTTGTTGAGCCATTCTGCAATTCCAAAGAGTTCTGCTCTTCTATCTATTGGTGTGTTTTCTAGAATAGTGAAGCAACGTTGGACTAATTCTAGCGGAATTTTTTGCATTACATCTTCATTACAAAAAAGTTGTAGAACTTTTCTGGCAATGATAATGGCGTGGATATTTTCTGCGTTAAGGCTTGATTCAATACATATAAAGCATTGAGTTTCATGTTGCTTGATATTTTCATGATTTGTCCAAACTTGGGCAGCTCCTTTCCATGCATCAGTGCTATTTTGAGCTCTTAAATCATCAAATAAATCAGTATGACTCACTAAATCACATAATGAAGCTAAGGCTGAAATTCGTCCCCATATCTCTAATTCTTTGTCTTTGCCGCTGTTATATAGCTGCTTCAAAATTGGTTTAATTTTGTCAAAGTGTTTATTATAAGAATAATATAAACATGTTTCTGCGTATTTCCATAAGTCTTTTGGATCTTTCATTACTTCATCAAATATTTGCCATCCTAAATCGTAATTTTTGCTTTGCAAATATGGAAGCTCCAATAAGATTAATGTTTTATGCGCTTTATGTTGACTTTGAGCAAGTCGAATTAACATTGGCGGTAATTGTTTCGGTAAATCTTTGTTGTTTTCTAGCAATTTGTTGCATAGGTTCATCATCGCTTGGATAATTTTTCCTATTACGGTGTTAATTCCGATCGTAACTAGGTCACTGGATCCACTAATAAAATTTTCTTTTTGAAAATCTTCAAAGTCACAGCTTAATGATATCAAACGGTTAGCGTTAGTGATATCATTAATGACATGGGAACAAGATTTAATTGCTGACGCGGCAGACTTATTATGGTGCCAATGCTCGGGATGAATTTCCAATTCATTGATGATTTGAATGGCAAATTTATCACCTTCCGGCCTTTCAATAGGTTTCCACCCGTGATCAGGTTGGAGGTTGCCAAAGCTACAGGAGAGATAGGTTGTAACACCATCCATAATATCATTACGGAATAAGGGCGGGATATTGTCCCAATGAGTTGATAAAATATTTAAAAATCTAGTCGGTTGATATGAGCAAGCTTTACTTAATTGTTGTCTGACTTCGTATTCTCCGCCGACAAGAAATTCGTCAGATTTTTTAATGTATTCTGAATAGTGATTGATAAGTTTCAGTACATTATTGTCACTTATGCGCAAAAATTCTTCAAATGAAAATGGTGGAATAACTTGACCTCCACACGAGAGGATGTCTGGGGCAGGAATTAGTATTCCATTTGTTTTTTCATATTCATCTATAAATAATTGGATTTCCGGAGAACGCATAAAACACGGGATAAATGAAAATAATTTTAGCCGTTCACGTAATGACCATGTATCATTGTTGTTTTCTTCCTTATAGGTTGATAAAATTGTTTGTATTACGTTTCCTTGGGTTGACGAGTCTAAATAAACAAAACTGTTTTTTATCAGCAACCCGAGCTCATAAGATAAGTTTGACTCCAGTAATTCTCTATCAGTTAACAAGTCGGCAATTAGCGTGAGATTAGTTTGCGGGTAGTTGCAACAAGCACAAATGCCAAAATAACGCAAGGCTCCTTCATAATTGAAACAAATGCGCTCGGAATTTTTTTGCCACCACTGGGATTGTTTTTCCGCGTGAAAGTTAATTGCTTTTTCAATGGCATCAAGTAAGATGTTCTCATCTCTATTACAAAAGTGGCCGTCACTTTTACTATGTGTTTTATCATATGTTGTTTCGTGAAGAAAATGCCAACTATATTTTTTCCCCTTTATCCCGAGAATAGATGAATTTTTCAAACTCCAGTTTTCAAAAGAATTTATTGCCAGATTTAGTAAAACTTCTGATGTCATCATGCGGTTATAAAGAAAATCTTTTGTATTGCTCCCGAGATCATGCGATTGGCAGTGTAATTTATTGTTAAATCTGAATCCAATAATATCATCTTCGGTAATATCTCGGGTGATATATCGCCAAAGTATTACATCATCAATTGCTTCTGCTGAAACAAGTTTTGCAGCAAGCTTTCCCAAAAAATGATGTTCAGTTTCAGATAATGTTAACATTGTTTTAAACAATGGAACTATCTCACAAAGATTTTTTTTGGCATTATCAGCAAGGATTAATGATATACCTCCTATTAGATTGGGTTTATCCATGTAATCGAGGGTAAGCAACTGATCGTAAAAATCAACAATTACTTTTGTCTCCTCATTGATCCATCGAGAAATAATATGTAAATGTTGAGTTAATCCTTGGGCGTTTCTTTGTTCGAACAAAATTGGAACCAAATGCTTGTTCCAGAAATGTAACCATTCGACCTTAATTGATTGAAAGTAAATAATTTGAAATACTTCTTGATGGTTGTTTCGTAGTTCGCGAATCAGTGACCAATCTTCGTCTTGTGGTACTTGTTCCGATAGCGATTCAGCCACTAAACGGCGAATATGAAAGGCCGCTTTGCCGGTTAATACTGTTCGCAGCTGTTTTCTATATTCACGGTGATTTCCTAAAGCCAATTGCTTTAGAAAATTGCGAATACTGGGTCTTACAAATGGAACTGGTGGTAATTGATTAATAAATTGGTTGAGTGTTACACCTTTGCGCATTGCTCCACTGACAATCAATACATCAAGGAGCGTTTGATGACCAAACGTTAATTCTCTGTTTTGGGTCTCTCGGATAACATTGAGACTGAGTAATAAAGATTTGATTGCGTCAGGAATTGATGCTCGTTGTTGAGGAATGGACAAACTTCGCTTTTTGAGCATTTCTGTTGCCATATTTTCAATAATTATTAATGCTGCATCTCCTAGGCGTGGGTCTTGCTTTATAATTGAACCAAGATATTGCTGAGCTAAATTTATACTTGTTGCAGGATTATAAATGTCTGTTTTCTTTGTTAGCTCAGCAAACAATGCAAGTTCTCTCGGGTTTTTAATTAAATCTTTGGTTGCGTCGTCAATCAAGTTGACATTGATATTGATGGACTCAAGGAGTGGCTTGACCTCAGATTCCCAGTTTAATTGGCCGCATTCAAATTCGCAATCCCATTGTCGTTGGGCAATTCGGCGATCATAATTTCGGTCAAAATCACGACAAGCTGTGACAACGGTCACATTAGCAATTTTTAACAACCGATCTATTTGAGCTAAAAAATAACTTAGTACTTTGTGCTCTCGGGCAATCGATAGTACATCCAGCGAGTCAATTACGACGACAACATGCGTGTTTTCGGCGAGTCTTGCCGCGTATTCGACCCATTGGTCTGGAAGCCCTTGCGCATTGCGTTCTTCCGCAGTAGCAAAATCTGCAAATTCTCTTGACTGAATAAATAATGGGGTTATACTTGGGTCTATTCTTGCGCGTCGCTCTAACTCGTCTTGTAAAGATAACATTACACAAGTTTTTCCTGACCCCGGAAGGCCTGTCAAAAGAATTGATTTATGTTTCTTGTCAATTGCCGTAAGTAAATTATTTAAAACAGATATTGGAAGCTGTTTCTCTGCAATGTCTCTCTTCCATGATCGTCCTATTGCAGATGTTCTGGCAAAAGATGATTTGACTATTTCAACATCAATTGGTTGCGCAAAGAAACCTCCGGCTTTTTGCACAATATTTTTTAGGTCGCTTTTAGTTAACCGGTGTTGAGGGATTATTCCATCACTTCCCATGTGAGCTCCAAGGATATCTAGATGTTGCCATAAGGCGTCATATACAGTGGCGGAAGAAATAACCATGTTGCGTAACCGTTCACGAAGATTTTGTTCCAGCGAGCTAAAATTATTACTGGTTTCAAAGCTAATTCGAGTAATGAATTCATATGAAGTTAAATGGGGAGCATGCTGGCAAATTTGCGTTGAAATAAACTGATTAACTTCTTGTAAATTTTTAGGCAATTTCCGATTATATGCCATTTCATTCGGCGCTTCATTGCTATATTCTCTTAGCTTGGCAAGGTCTCCAAAGGAATCTCGTGAATAAAAGCGAATATTAATGTTTTTGTGTTGATTTAGTAACTTGCATGTTTTTTGGAGTTCATTTGAAAGCTCAGTCGTTGACCACGCTCTGAAGTTGGGCTGATTTTTTTTGCATTGACAGCAAATAAGGCTTCCATCTGATTTACCAACGACAATATCGTCAACCTCATATGTTACGGAATCGACTTCAATCCATTCGTAATCGGGATCATTAAGAACGGTCAATGTCAAATCCATCGCGATATAACGTTGATATATATCTCCGCGATTAGAGCGTCCGCCAGCAATGCTCATTTTTACTCCAATTTTTGGGGAATAGTAATTCAAAAGCAATAACAAAAAATATCATGAAAAATATAAAAAGCAAGTTGCTGTTTAATTACTTTTGCATTTCTTTTTTCATTATGAAGTCAGAAATAAAGGTTTTTGCGCAGCCGCGGGTGGAAATGTCGGGTTTTGTCCAAGGAGGCGCGAATAAAGCATACTTTTGTATGTGACCGAAAAACGACGCTGTGGCAAGGCGTAACGCGATAGACGATACAGACTGATGTTTTGAGCTGAGGTTTCTTGGCGTTCCTTTTTGCTTTGCAAAAACGTCTCAACTAGAGTTGAGTGAGGTATGGCGGAGAGAGTGGGATTTGAACCCACGGGAGCTTACGCCCCGGCGGTTTTCAAGACCGCTGCCTTAAACCACTCGACCATCTCTCCAAATAAGTCGGCAATAGATTTTAACAAATATATCATCTTTTCGGCAAAATGCAAGTCAAATTGCTGAAAAATCGGGAGTTTCGGAACTTGGTCAGGCAAAATTCTTTCTCCCAACAACTGCGTCTTCTCGCACGTTTAACGCGGATTTGCGCCGTGAGGCCGTCCGCACAAAAAAGTCTTCTCGCAACGCCAAGCCGCATAACAATGTCTCCTCGCACCAATAGCGCGGTTAGCGCCGTGAGCGTATGCGAAGGGATTGCCGAGCGTATGCGATGGCAACAAGGAGAGGAACGACGCCGCTGAGCGAAGCGAACGAAGGCTCCACCGCCGTAGCGGGCGCGCAGCGGTCCCGCGTTGAGGTGGCGTGACGGGGCAACAAAGCATGCCCCGGCCGGCTATGGGCGGAAGTATGCGTCGTCGCGTGGCCGACAACCACGATCTGTCCCAACGGCCACCTAAACATAAGGCCGCCGGTCTCTTTCTCCCGGTCCGACATGTCGGACAAAAAAACTCCCCCCAATACCCAACCGGATATTGGGGGGTGTATTCCAATTCCCTTATTCCTCCGCGTGGTGGGCCGTTTCGGCCTGATGTTTGGCCGTGATTTCGTTGGCGAGCTGGCTCGGGACTTGCTCGTAGCGGGCAAAGACCATTTCAAACGAGCCGCGGCCCTGAGTCATGCTGCGCAGCTCGGTCGCATATTTGTGCATTTCGGCCAGCGGTACTTCGGCCTGGACGACCTCCATGCCTTCCTCGGCACTCATCCCCAAGATGCGGCCGCGCTTGTGATTCAAGTCGCCGCTCACGTCGCCGGTGTAGGCGTCGGGGATGTGGATGTCAACTTTCATAATCGGCTCAAGCAATACGGGTTTGGCTTTGCTCATCGCTTCTTTAAACGCCATCCGGGCGGCGATTTTAAACGCCATTTCGTTGGAGTCCACCGGGTGGTATTTGCCGTCGTAAACGGAGACTTTGACGCGCTCCACGAGACAGCCGACCAAGGGGCCTTTGGTCATCATCTCATTGATGCCTTTTTCCACCGCCGGGATGAAGTTTTTGGGGATGGTCCCCCCGACGACATCGTTATGAAACTCAAAGCCGCCCTCGTTGGGGAAAATCCGTAAATGCACTTCGGCAAACTGTCCGGCGCCGCCGGTTTGCTTTTTGTGCCGGTAGTCCCCTTCGCCGTTGGCGGTGATGGTTTCGCGGTAGGCGATTTTGGGAGTGTTGAAGAGTGCCTCGGCCTTGTAATACTCCTTGAGACGCTTGCCGACATAGGCGAGGTGCTGGTCGCCCATCCCGTAGAGGATGAACTCATGGGTTTCATCGTTGCGCTTGAGCCGGACAGTCGGGTCGCACTCGGCGATTTTGTGCAGCGCGGCGGCAATTTTTTCGTCCTCGCCGCTCTTGGCGGCGGTGACCGCGTAGGCCATCACCGCGCCCGGAAACTCAAGGGCTTTGAGGGGGGCGGTGTCGGCGGCGCTGCTCAGAGTGTCGCCGGTGTGGGTGTCCTTGAGTTTGGCCATCGCAAAAATCGCGCCCGGCCCGGCGGTTTCGACGGCGGTCTGATTTTTGCCGTTGATCAAAAGCAAGTGGCCGAAGCGCTCCTTGGCGCTGCGCGAAACATTGGCGACATCGACATCGCCCTTAAAGGTGCCGGTGACGACCCGGACAAAGGCGAGGTGGCCGCTGAAAGGGTCGTCGACGCTCTTAAACACGAGACCGATGGCCGGGCCGCTCTCGCTGACCGTAATGGCATCGCCTTTGGCATTGACAAATTTGCGCGCGGCCGACAAGGGGCTCGGGAAGAGTTTGACCATATAGTCCATCAACTCCGATATGCCGATGTCTTTGGTCGAGCTCCCGGCAAAGACCGGGATGACTTTGCCGGACGCGATGGCGGCCTTGAGCCCGGTCTCGATTTCGGCCGGGGTGAGGGCTTCGCCGTCCAAGTAACGCATCATCAAGTCCTCGTCGGTTTCGGCAATCGCGTCCATCCACAAGCTGCGGCACTCGGTGACCTGCTCCTTGATGTCGGCGGGGAGATTTTGCTCCGTTAAAACATGGATTACGCTCTTAAAATTGCCCTCTTTGCCGATCGGCCAGGTGAGGGGGATCACCACATTGCGGCCGTGGTTGTGACGCATTTTTTCGAGCGTGGCCTCAAAGTCGGCGCGCTCCTTGTCGAGGCGGTTGATGAGACCAAAGCGCCCAATGCCCTGCAAGCGTGACATTTTCCACGCCCGCGCGGTGCCGATCTGGGGGCCGTCCACCGCGTCAAGAACGACCAAAGCGGCATCGGCGGCCTGGACGGCGGCGGCGTATTCGCCCACAAACTCACCGTAACCGGGGGTGTCGATAAAAAATAAATCGGTGTTTTGCCACTGGCAATTGAGGATGGCGGAGTAGATGCTGGAGTGCTTTTCCTGCTCCTCGGGCGTGAAGTCGGAGATGCTGGTTTTGGTATCTACGCTCCCCTGGCGGGGCACGGCTTTGCCTTTGTACAGCAGTAAATCGCAAAGCGTGGTTTTACCGCTGCCGGAGTGGCCGGCGATGACGAAATTCCTGGTGTCCGATGCTTTTGACATACTTAATCCCCCATAGTTTCATGGTTATGTGAGGCCGGCAGTCAAAGCCGCCGGGCCTGAAACGACTGGTCGTCTCCCTTGCGGACAGGCTTAAAAGCCGCCTCAAAGGTTGGCGCATGGCAAAAATCTCTGTCTTTCTACTCCTAATTATAGCAGAACAAATAAAAAATACAAATTAATTATTTGAAGTTTGCTAAAATTAATGTATATTAGCTCATAAAGACTTGAGGAGAACTTGAGCTGCCGCAACTTTTTGCCGCCGCCCGCTCCTTTGTTAACCATAGGGAAACACCATGCCAAATACGGAGCCTGCCCCCGAAAAACGGACCGGGAACGTCGAGCGACAGGATTCGGTCGACCGCACCATCCAGATGGACTCCAAAGAGATTGTCGGCAAGGCCTCCGCCGCTGCCGCCAAGCCGCGGCGTTCGCGTTTTGTTTCATTGTTCAACGTTCCCTCGATTTTCAGCTACTCCGGCACTTTTTCGCGGATCTTCGGACGCCAAAAGGATGTGGACAAGCTCATTAACAACAGTGAGAATCTCACCCAAAAGACGATTTCCCCCACCTTGGCCGACGAACCGGTGGATTTGGGCGAGTTGACCAATCTTTACGATCTTTATGATCTCAACAATCCGGTTGCCGAGGGCGGCCACGCGATTATCTACGCCGCCAACGACCGGGTGCTCAACCGGCAGGTCGCCATCAAGTCCTTGCGCAAAGAGATGCTCACTGATAATCACACGCGCAACAATTTCATCGCCGAGAGCAAGCTCACCGCCCAGCTGGACCACCCCGCCATCGTCCCCATTTACAGTCTCAACAACGATGAGCAAAACGGCCTTTTTTTGGCGATGAAAATGATCAACGGCAAGACCCTTTTCAGTTATCTCAACCGGGTGATTTCGCTTTATAAGTTGGATGGCATGAATCAGTACGACGAGCGCAAATCCTTGCTCTACCGGCTCGACATTTTTCTCAAAATCTGCGATGCCATGAACTATGCTCACGCCCAGGGGATCATCCACTGTGATCTCAAGCCGGAAAACATCATGATCGGCGAATTTCGCGAAACCTACGTGATGGACTGGGGGATCGCCAAAAACGTCAACAATATCGCTCCCGCCAAAAAGATTTCCGGGACGCCGCGCTATATGTCTCCCGAAGTCATCCGCTGCGAAAAAATCGACCAGCGGAGCGACATTTTTTCGCTGGGGGTGATTTTGTTTGAGCTCGTTACGCTGGCGCCCGCCTTTACCGGCGAAAACTACAACGATGTGATGAATTACATCCGCCACAATGAAATTTCCGAGGTCGATCACCGTTTCAATGCCCCCATTGACGCCGATTTAAAAGCGATCATCCGCAAGGCCACGCGCAACAACCGCAATTTGCGCTATCAGACCGTGGAAGAGCTCTCGATGGACATTCGCCGTTACCTTGACGGGCAGGAGGTTTTGGCCCATCCCGACGGTTTCTTCGGCAAAATAGTCCGCCGCTGCAAAGCGCATGTCAAGCTGTTGATTTTTTGCCTTGCCGCACTCTTGGTTTTGATCGCCGCCGCCGCCGCTTACGCAGTCTTTGACCACCTCAACAAAGCATTGCAAAATCAGTACCAGCAGCGGGCGCTCGCCCAGTGCTACGCCTCAACCAACGATGTCGCCGGGCGGATGGACCGCTTTGCCTACGGGATTATGTGCGACCTCAACTCGGTTGCCAATCAGGCCGGATTCTTTTTGACACACTCTGACATCAGGCAGCCGGATTATAAGAAGTATTTTCACGCCGATTTGCAGGATCCGGTCAAGGCGCCCGCCGACGTCAGTTACTCCAACTTTTACCGCCAGTATGTGTCGCTCGCGGAGTTGAGTTTCCACACTCCCCTCAAAACCAATCTCGCACCGGGTTATCAAGTCGTCAATCAGCTCTATCCGATCCAAAATATGATCAAGCAGCTGTTTGCCCGGGTCAATAATTTGCTGCCGGAGACGGTCAGCGATCCTAAAATCCCGTTTGACGAAAAAATCAGCGACCGGATGCTGGTGCGCTGGATTTATGCCGGTTTCCCGGACGGCTTGATCATGGTTTACCCCGGCGGCAGTTTTTTCTCCGAGCACTACGACATCCGCAACGCTCCCTGGTATTGGGACATCAGCCACAATCTCAAGGCTTTTTGGAGCGATCCTTACATCGACGCCGATGAGAAACACAACCCGATCTCCACTTGCGTGGTTCCGATCAAGGGCGAAAACAACGCGTTTCTGGGCTTCGTCGCACTGGACATGTCGATGAATAAACTCACCGACTTTTTGCGCGACCAGCAGCGGCAAAACCGCAATCTGGTGTCGCAGTATGTTATTAACGGAGAAGGTCTTACCGTGATTGACACCAGTCGTCCCGACCAATACAACAATTATAACAAAAACACCGGCGAGATCTTATTGCGCAAGTTTCACGACCCCAAGCTCTTTCGCACCATCAAGTCCAAGCGTTTCGGCACCGTGGTGCAGCGCGAGGTCAACCGCGAGGTATTGTATTGCTTCTCCTACATCAAGTCGCTGGACTGGTTTTACGTGACCAAAATAAACCTGAAAATTTGACGGAAAAAACTTGAAAAAAGTGCTTCTCCACGCTATATTACAAATGGTATAACAAACCATTTTAAGTTTTGGAGATTTCCTATGCAAAGCAATCTTGACCGGTTTATGGAACATTTCAAATTTGAGGGGCTTACCTTCGATGATATTTCCCTGGTCACCCAGTATGCGGACTTTTTGCCGCATGAAACCAATATTTCCAGCCGTTTCACCCGTAACGTTTCGCTCAATATCCCGTTTGTCAGTGCCGCGATGGACACCGTTACCGAGAGTGCCATGGCCATCGCCATGGCCCGTTTGGGCGGCATCGGCGTGATTCACAAAAACCTCACCGTTGAGCGGCAGGTCGAGGAGGTCCGCAAGGTAAAGTATTACCTCAACGGTATCATCCGCAACCCGGTCGTCTTTTCGCAGGACGCGACCGTTGAGGAGATGATGAATGAAAAACGGCTCAAAAAGTACTCGTTTTCGGGTTTTCCGATCATCGACAAAGACGGTCGTCTGGTCGGGATCATCACTAGCCGCGACATCAAATTTTTGACCGATTACAGGATCAAGATCAAGGACGTGATGACCAAAAAGCCGATCACCGCCAAGGACTCGGTGCCGATGTCCGACGCATATCAGATCATGCTTGAGAACAAAGTCGGCAAACTTCCGATGGTTGACAAATCCGGCAAATTGACCGGCCTTTACAGTTTTCTCGACGTTAAAACCCTGATTGACAAAGAGGAGCCTGATTACAACCGCGATGCCCGCCATCAGCTGCGCGTGGCCGCCGGCATCGGTCCTTATGACGAAGAGCGCGCGACCGCGCTGGTCAATGCCGATGTCGATGTTTTGGTCGTCGATACCGCCCACGGCCACTCCAAAGGGGTGGTCGATACCGTCCGCTGGGTCAAAAAGACCTTTGGTGACAAAGTTGACGTGATTGGCGGCAACATTGCCACCGGCAAGGCCGCCAAAGCCTTGGCCGACGCGGGCGCCGACGGGATCAAAGTCGGGATCGGACCCGGCTCGATTTGTACGACGCGTGTCGTGGCCGGGGTCGGCATCCCGCAGGTGACTGCTGTTTACGAAGTCGTGAAAGCGCTTCCCAAAGATATTCCCGTGATCGCCGACGGCGGCATCAAGTACTCGGGCGACGTCGCCAAGGCGATTGCCATCGGCGCCTCCTGTGTGATGATGGGTTCGGCCTTGGCCGGTACCGGCGAGTGCCCCGGCGAAGTGGTGTTGCATCAGGGCCGCAGCTATGTCGTCTATCGTGGCATGGGCAGTTTGGAAGCGATGAAAACCGGCAAAGGCAGCCGCGAGCGCTACGGCCAAAAGGATGTCGAGGACGATACCAAATTGGTGCCGCAGGGCATCGAGGGGTTGGTCCCTTTTCGCGGGCCGGTGGCCAATGTCCTCGTGCAGTTTACCGGCGGGCTGCGTTACTCCTTCGGGTACTGCGGCGCGCGGACGCTCAAAGAGTTTCAGGACAATGTCGAGCTGGTGCGGGTGAGCTCGGCCGGGCTGCGTGAGGCGCATCCCCATGATGTTACTTTGCTCAAAGATGCTCCCAACTATTCGCCGAGCAACTGATGAAAAAAATTCAATTATTTTGGTTGATCGCATTTTGTTTCGTCTGCCTCGGTGCCGCGGCGGCTGAGCAGCGCATTGCGGTGGTCAACGTCGAGCGGGTGTTTAAGGAGTTTTATAAAAGCAAAATCGCTGAGGATCAGATCAAGCAGCAGGCGGAGATTTACCGCAACTACATGATCAAATCCAACGAGCAAATCAAAAAGCTCAACGGCGAAGTAAAGTTGGCGTTTGACAACTCGCAAAACATTGCTGTCTCCGATGAGGAGCGCAACAAGTACAATCAGGAGTATCAAACCAAGTCCGCGATGGTTTCCGAGCGCAAGGCGGCTCTTGAGCTTTACGTTAAGGAAAAGGGCCTTTTGATGCAGGATATGGAGAAGAAAAAACGCAACGAGATCGTCAGTGAGATCCTCGAAAGCGTCAAAAAGCGGTCGGCGGCGGAAGGATACGATTTCGTATTTGACTCCTCCGGCAAAACGATGAATGAGCAGCCCTCGGTGATCATTTTCCCGGCCAAGGTCGATTTGACCGACGCGGTGATCGAGGAGCTCAACCGGACCAGAACTCAAAGCAGCAAGGAGACTGATAAATGAATCAAGTGGTGTTAACGGCGGCCAAGGTCGCGGAGATCGTCAACGGTAAGATTGTCGGATGTGCGGACCGGGAAATCTCCGGCGTGAGCTCGATCAAAGAAGCGACTGCCGGTCATTTGTCGTTTGTCGGCAATAAAAAATATGAGACCCAGCTCCAAAATACCAAAGCCGGGATCGTTTTGGTCTGTCCCGATTTGGCCAACAGCAGCAGCGATGAGCGCACTTTGATTGTTTGCGACAATGTCGATTATGCTTTCAGTAAAATTTTGTCGGTGTTTGCCGAGCCGCCGCCGGCGTATCCGGTCGGCGTCCACCCGAGCGCAGTGGTCGATCCCTCGGTCAAGCTCGGTCAGGGTGTCTCTATCGGTGCCAATGCGGTCATTGAGGCCGGAGCGGAAATCGGCGACGGCACCGTGATCGGCGCCGGGTGCTATATCGGCCATGACGTCAAAATCGGTGCGGGCTCCTTGCTTTATCCCAACGTGACCGTGATGTACCGCTGTCTTATCGGCCGCAAAGCTGTGATCCACCCCGGCGTGGTCATTGGCGGCGACGGTTTCGGTTTTGTCCCGACCCCCAAGGGTTTGGTCAAAGTCCCGCAAACCGGGATCGTCCAGATTGATGACGATGTCGAAATCGGCGCCAATACGACCATTGACCGCGCCCGTTTCGGCCGTACTTGGATCAAGAGTAATGTCAAGATTGACAACCAGGTGATGGTTGCTCATAATGTGGTCATCGGCGAAAGCTCGATTTTGGTCGCCCAGTGCGGTATTGCCGGCAGTGCCGAGCTCGGACGCGGGGTGGTTTTGGCTGCCAAAGCAGGGGTCAACGGTCATATTACTCTGGGCGACGGCGTCCAGGTGGCCGGCACCAGCGGCGTGGTGAAGAGTTTGCCCGCGGGCGCGATTGCGCTGGGGACTCCGGCCGAGTCGCAACGCGAGTTTATGGCCCGTTTTACGTTGCCGTCGCGTGTTGAGAAGCTTGCGGCCAAAGTCAAAGAGCTTGAAGCCAAGCTTAACGGCAAGTGAGATATTTTTGGCTCATTACGCTCGTGCTGGCCGCTTCTTTCGTCATGATGGCGGAAGAGGATCCGGCGGCACCGGCGGACCCGCTGCGGATGAAGGCGCAAAACAACGATGCGCAGGCCCAGCTGGATTTGGCCAATGAGTTTTTGCACGGGTTAAACGGCCGCAATGCCAACCCGACTTTGGCTGTGTACTGGTTTCGCAAGGCAGCCGAAAACGGCAAGCTGGAGGCGTTGTATAACCTCGGGCTTTGTCAGGAGTTCGGCATCGGCATCAACAAGAGCCGCGTCCGCGCCTACGAGTCCTACCGCAAGGCGGGCGAGGCCGGATATCTGCCCGCCCGGAGCCGCTCGGCCGTGATGTTGTTTTATGGGGTGCCCGCGGAGCAGGAGGATTTGGTCAAGCTCCCGGCGATTGCCTCGGAGCGTAAAAAAGCGCTTGATATTTTGACCAAAATGGCCGACCAAAACGATGCGGTCGCCATGCGCGAATTGGCCAAACTTTATTTGGTGGAGAAAGATTCTCCGGCCAAGCTGGTCGAGGTGCGCAAGTTGTTGGAAAAATCCGCCGCGGCCAATGACGGCGAGGCGCTGCGGCTCCTGGCCCAGTGTCTCTTGGACGGCATCGGCGGCGATATCGACGAAAAGCAGGGTGTGATTTTTTTGCGCCGCGCGGTCGAGCTGGAGGACTATAACGCGATGTACCTTTACGGGCGGTTGCTCGAGTACGGCGAGGGCGTCCCCACCGATGGAGCCAAAGCTTTTGAGTACACCAAAATTGCCGCCGACAACAATATCCCGGCGGCAATGGTCCGCATGGGCGATTATTATTTGGAGGGCGAATTCATCGGCCATGATCCGGCGGCGGCGCTCAAGCTTTACAAAAAAGCCGTGACGATGAATTACCCGGAGGCTTACTCCAAGCTGGGTCGGGCCTACTTTAACGGTTACGGCGTCAAGGCGGACAAAGAGGCGGCATTTGATTACTATACCTCCGGCGCACGCGAGGGCGACCCGCAGGCCCAGTATTTTTTGGGCAAATGTTATTTGGACGGCATCGGAGTGGCGCAGGACTTGTCGGCGGCCGTCTACTGGTTTCGCAAAGCGGCGGCGGCCAATCACATAGAGGCTTGCCGCGAGCTCGGAGTGTGTCTCGTTACGGGCAAGGGTACCCCTAAGGATGAAGCGTTGGGCTACCGGCTCTTGAAACAGGCGGCGGAGGCCAATGACCGCGAAGCAGTGTTGATTTTATCCCAATAGGATGCCGACCGGATGAAAAAAAAGAGCAGTATCAATATCAATTTGTGGATGAAATTCTCGGCGCTGCTGCTGATGGGATTATTGATGTTTTTTTATCGCGAGGATTTGCGCGACTTGACGGTGGATGACACCAAATATGCCGACCAGATCCGCGAGGCCGCCGAGCGTTACGGTTTGCCGCCCGAGCTGGTGAGATCGGTGGTGTTTCAGGAGAGCCGCTTTAACCCGACGGTGGTGGGCGGCAAAGGAGAGATCGGCTTGATGCAGCTGCTGCCGGAGGGCTCGGTCTCGGAGTGGGCGTCGGCGACCGGCAAACCGGCGCCGGGCAGCCGGGAGCTGATGGATGTCAGGACCAATTTAAACATCGGTTGCTGGTATTTGGCGCGGGCGGTGCGGCGCTGGGAAAAATTTGATCACAAGTATGAGCTTGCATTGGCTCAATACAATGCAGGAGAAAGCAGGGCGGCCAAATGGAAACCCGAGGAGTATGACGGTGAGGTGATTGACCGCATCGGGATCAAGAGTACGCGGCACTATGTGACGCGGATTATGAAGCGATACGATTATTATTTGGAGCAAAAATGATTCGTTTGTTGTTGATATCAGTCTTTTTTTTGGGCGTGGCCATGACCACGGGCGCCCGGGATATTGCCTGGCGCAACGATTTTATGGACAATCAAACTCTGGACAAGGACTGGAAGTTTGAGGGCGCCAAATTTATGGTGCCCAAGACGGTGTTTAAAGTTGACACCGACGATACCGCCGAGGACGGCAAGGTGCTGCTGGTTGAGTCCAATCAGGCGAGCGGTCTTATGATGGCGGCGCCGCAAAATGTCGACTTGGCCAAAGCCCCCGTGATGCGCTGGCGCTGGCGGGTCTTGCGCCCGGTGGTGCTGACGACCGAGGTCGAGCCCGATGATCAGGCGATCGTGATGTACTTTGGCGACGGGACATTGTTTCGGCAAAAAAGCGTGGCGTTTCGTTGGGAAGTCAATACGGCGGTCGGTGCCAGCAATTTACTCAAATACGGCGGCGGCATGATGACGGTCAAGTCGCATTGCGTCCGCAACAAAGAGGCCCAGGTCAACGAGTGGTACGTTGAGGAAATCAACGTCTATCAGGCGTATCTGGAGGCCTACGGCCAGCCGCCCGCCAACAATTTTATCATCAGCGTCGGCGCCAACAGCCAATACACCAAAAGCAACACCCGCGCCCAAGTCGACTACATCGAGTTTGTCTCCGAGAAATAATTTTTAACGGTCTGCTGTTTTACCTCAACAATACAATGCCAAAGACCGTGACGGCAAGTCCGGCGGCGAGGGCAAAAAAGCTCTCGGCAAGCTCGATACGGCGTCTGGCAAGGGTGCTTACGGTCAATTGTTTGCCCAGTACCGCCACTACATTGATCGTTGCCAATGTCGCCGCCATCCCGAGCGAAAAGGCCAATGCCAGCAATATGCCGATGCCAAGCATCCTGTGCGACAGAAAAAATAGCATAATCAATACCACTCCGGGGCAGGGGACCAGTCCGAGGGCGACCACGGGCGGCAGCACCTTGGCCCAGCCGTTGCCGGGGGCGGTCGGGGCCGCGGGTTTGTCCTGATTGCCGCGCAGCAAAAGGACTCCTTTCGCAATCAAATAGAGCCCCAAAATCACGATCAATACATCACTGGCCGATTGCGCATGGTGGTAGGCCCGGTCGCCGGTCGCCAGCATCCCGTCTTTCAAAAAAAGCGCCAAAAATAAAACCAATACGACTCCGGCCAACCCGTGAAAGAGCCCGAGGCCAACCCCGTAAGCCCCGCCCTGCAATACTGATATTTTTTGTGATATCGCATAAGAGGCCGATACAAATTTGCCATGCCCCGGCCCCAGTGAGTGCACCACGCCGTACAAGGCGGCTAGCGTGAGCAAGAGCCCCAAGGGAAGCGTCGCTCTGCCTTGTTTGGCGTCGCTCACGGTCTTTGCCATCGTTTCCTTGAGTTTGGCCTGATAACGGTTGAGCCGCATCAGCATGGTGGGTGACGGCAAACTGGAATCGGTCTGGACGGCAAGCGGTTGGTCGTCGGCGGCCAGACTTGCGGTAAGCATGAAGCTTGCAAATAAAGACAATAATAAAAATTTCATGGCTTCTTTTTGAGCTCTGCCACCAGCGCCCACGGGTGGATCTGGTCAAAGTAATAGGCGGTGTCGGCGCTTTGCCGGAGTGATGTTTTGATCTCGTAGCGGTCGGCGTCGCGGGCAAAGGCGGGGTTGGTCTTGCTGAAAATGATTTCGTTGTAATAGGTTGGATCGAAGGTGTCGATCACCAGCTCTTTGGCAATGCCGTCGAGCGTCACCGGGCAGGGGACAAAAAAGGTCATCCACAAAGCGCCGTTTTTAAACTCGGCCGTGTAGTCGGTCGCCGGGCCGACTTGTTGTCTGACACCGTCGACCCGGACAAAAATGACGCCGCCCTCGCTCAAAATCGGGTCAAATAGCTCCTGTTTTACCGTTGCGGTTTCAGTCGGGGTCAATTTCTCGTCGCGGTCCTGATCATAACTGTCGGCGGCGGCCGCCGAGTAAAAATAATCAAAGCGCCACTTGACCCAAAAGCCGCTCAATCCCTTGCTGTCAAACACCAGCCCCAGCGATTGCTCAATGGTGACATGCGGGTGCGCTTGGGCAACTATGCCACTGACCATCAATGAGAGTAACAGCCACAATTTGGGATTTGCCATCATTGGTAATTTCCTTGCTTTTATTGCTAATATACCATGATCGGTGGTAATTGCAAGCGCAAAACGGGCACAAAAAAACGGCCGGAAATCATTTTTCGGCCGTTTTGCTTTTGGATCGCAGGCTAAGCTTAGAGCTCTTCGCCGACTTCCCAACGGATAAAGCGCTTGACTTTGAGGTTGGGCTTAAATTTCGCCAAAGTGGTCTTGTCGTCACGGATCCAGGGTTGGTTCATGAGACAGACTTCGCCGAAATATTTGTTGATTTTGCCGACGAGGATCTTTTCGATCATTTCGGCGGGTTTGCCGGCCAATTTGGGATCGGCGGCAAGCGCGATTTCTTTTTCCTTGGCGATCACATCGGCCGGAACATCGGCGGGAGTGATGAAAGAGGGCTTAAAGGCCGCGATATGGAGGCAAATGTCGTTCAAGACTTCGGGATCGGTTTCGCCCTCGACGTCGATTAATACGCTGACGCGGCCGCCCATGTGGTGGTAGCTCGCCAGAGCACCGGCGGTCTGCCAGTTGACGACGCGGCGGATCTGCATATTTTCGCCGATGGTGGCGATTTTTTCGGTCAGATTGGCGATTTCGTTTTGGTTGACGAGGTCGGCGACATCGCCGTTTTTGCCCAATTTGGCGGCGGCGGCGGCAATGCCGTTGACGAAGTTGATGAATTTATCGGTGTTGGCGGCGAAGTCGGTTTCGCAGAGGACTTCGACCAAAGCGGCGGCTTTGCCGTCGATGGCGCTCAACACTTTGCCGTTGTTGGTGGCGCGTCCGACTTTTTTCTCAGCCTTGGCAACCCCGGATTTGCGGAGGTTTTCAATCGCCAGCTCCATATCGCCGTTGGCGGCGGTCAGGGCGCGTTTGCAGTCCATCATTCCCGCGCCGGTTTTGTCGCGGAGATCTTTTACCATATCGGCACTGATCATAATATAACTCCTTAAAAGATATGAATTACTTGGCTTCTTCGGCGACTTTTTCGGCCTTTTCGCCTTCTTCACCGGCCTTGCGGCGGGGAGCGCGGCGGGGTTTGTCGGCCTTTTCAGTCTTGTCGGCGTCTTCGGTCTGCTCCTGGGCCACTTTTTTGGCGGCTTCGGCGGCGTCGCGGGCCTCGGTCACTTTTTTCTGATGAATTTCTTTGGCGATTTTGATCGACTCGGTTATAATGTTGCTGACGACCTGGACCGACTTGACCGCGTCATCGTTGGCGGCGATCGGGTAATCGACCAAGCTCGGGTCGCCGTTGGTATCGACGATGGCGACGATCGGAATGTTGAGTTTGTTGGCTTCGCGGACGGCGTTGATTTCGTTGCAGACGTCAATGACGACCAAAACGGCGGGCAAACGCTTCATGTTGGCGATGCCGTCGAGGTCGCGGTGCAGCTTTTCGCCGCGGCGGCTCAACGAGGAAACTTCTTTTTTCTTCATCGTTTTGACCGCCTCGGACTCGAGGATGGCGTCAATTTCCGCCATCTTGGAGATGCTCTTGCGGATGGTGACGTTATTGGTCAAGGTACCGCCGAGCCAGCGCTCGGAGACATGATACATGCCGGTGGCATCGGCGGTCTCTTTGACGAGATCGCGGATCTGGCGCTTGGTGCCGACAAACAAAACGTCGCCGCCGTTGGCCACGGTGCGTTGCAGGAAATTGCAGGCGGCCGCGATCTGATACATGGTTTTGGTAAGGTCGATGATCGAGATGCCGTTTTTGGCGCCGTAGACGTATTCTTTCATCTTCGGGTTCCAGCGACGGGTCTGGTGACCAAAGTGACAGCCGGCTTCCATCAGGTCATTGATTGTGATTTTTGCCATTTTGAGCAATTTCCTTTTTGTTTGCGGCAACTTTTATTTAAGATGCCTCTGGTTTAATTGTGTTGCTTCGCTCTCGTCAACGGACAGGAGCATTGTTTAATATAGCACCAAAAAAATCTTTTTCAATGTTTGCATAATCGATTTTTGACACTAAATTATATAAAATAAACGTTATTTTGCGCAAAGATCAGCACCGGTTGCAAGATCGGCCGGTGAAACCCAAGGATGCAGATGAAAATTATTCACTTTTCCGACCCCCACGCCGGCGGCCCGGCTGAGGATTGGCTGGCTTATTTCGACAAACGCTGGGTGGGCGTATTCAACTACCGTTTCCGCCGCCAGTTTCGGCATGATTTAAACAAACTTGAGAAAGCGGTTGAGTATACTTTGGCGGCCAAGCCCGATCTGGCGGTCTGTACCGGCGATTTGACCAGCACCGGGCAGCCTGGCGAGTTTGCCAAGGTGCGGCCGATTTTGCAGCCCTTGCGCGACTCGGGCATCCCTTTGTTTTACCTGCCCGGCAATCATGACTGTTATGTCAAGCGTCCCAAATGCATCCATGCGGTCAATGAGATGTTTGCATATCTCTCGCACGGCGAATACGCTTTTGCCGATCTTCCATTGGTCAAAACAGTCGGCAACATTGACTTTATTTTGCTCAATTGCAGCCGTCCCTCCAATCTCCTTTGCTCGTGGGGTTTTGTCGACCTGCGGGATGTAAAATTGATTGAGCAATTTTGCGCTCAGCCCAAGCTGCGGCCGCGGGTGTTGGTCTCGCATTATCCGATGTATGAGGATCATCCGGTATTGCGCGTCCGTCACCGCTTATTCGGCCAAAATAAGATCATTGAGTTGTTGCAAAACGGCAACCTTGACTTATCGCTCTGCGGTCATGTGCATAAGCCCTATTTGCATGATTTCGGGCATGGCGCGTTTGAGTGCTGCGCCGGGTCGGTGACGCGCAACGGGACATTGGTCGAGATTGATTATGATGAAAACGCGAAAAAGTTTGAATTCAGCACCAAAAAAATTTGAAAAACCTTGATTGCGGGGTATGTTAAAACCATTATGAGTCTCTGGAAGGATATTCTCCGGTTTTGCCGGATCATCAGCATTGCGCTGAAAAAATACGTCAAAGACCAGTTGGCACAGCGGGCGGTGGTGCTTACGTACTACACGCTTTTTGCGGTCGTGCCCGCCTGTGCATTGGTGTTTGGCGTGGCCAACGGGTTTCAGGTCAAGGAAAAATTGCGCGAAGTCATGTACCGGCAGTTTGCCGACCACCGCGAGACGATCAACTGGATTTGGCATTATGCCGATTTGACGTTGGAGAAAACGCGCGGCGATTTGATTGCCGGGGCGGGGATTGTGTTTTTGATCTGGACGGTGTTTTGGCTCGCGTTTAACGTGGAGAACTCGTTTAACGCAATTTGGCAGTTGCCGCCGCGCAAAAATATTTTCCGCAAATTGAGCGATTATCTCTCGGTGATTTTGATTACTCCCGTGTTGTTGGTGCTGCTCTCCAGCTCCGGCGTGTTTCTCCGGGCTCAAATCCCCGGCTTTTTCGCCAAATATCCGCTGATTAACGGCGTGGCGGTATTTTTCATCACTTTCGGCTTTGAGCTCTTGCCGGTGGTGTTTGCGTGTTTGCTTTTTACCCTGATTTACTATATGGTGCCCAATACCAAAGTGAAGCTATCTTCGGCTCTTTTCGGCGGGGTGATCACTGGGATCATGTTTCATATTTTGCAAAATTCGTTTATTTTTATCCAGTTGAGCTTGTCCCGGAGCAACGCCATTTACGGGAGTTTTGCGGTGTTGCCGTTGTTTTTGCTGTGGCTCCAGTGGTCGTGGCAAATTACGCTCTTGGGCGCGCAATTCGCCTTTGTTCACCAAAACATCGACAGCGGCCTTTTTGAGTCCGAAGAGTCCAAGAGCAAAAAGCTCATCCGCAAATACCAATTGCTCATCGGCGCTTTGATTTACGGCAGTTACAGTCAGGGCAAAGGTATGGTGCGCGAAGCGGACATCAGCCGCAAATTTATGCTTTCGCCGGTGGAGACACACTGTTACTTAAATTCGCTGGAAACGGCCGGGGTGGTCGCCCGGGTGGCCGATGAGGCTGATGTTGCGTTTTTACCGGTCAAGCCGGCGGATACTTTTACGGTTTGCGATGCTTTAAATGCGTTGGACCAGGCGGGTAAAAATACCCCGGACGAACTTTTGCATGCGCAATTCATCCCGGTGACCGAGTGCATGGATCAACTTAATCTGGCAGCCTTCGGCAGCCGGTTCAACCGCTTGCTCAAGGATCTTTGATGTTAAAATACTGCTGGCTTCTTTTATGGTGCATGGTTTTTTTGTTGCCGCTTGCCGGCGGTGAAATTTACTTTTCCGGTGACGGTGCGTCACGCACAAAATTGACTGAAACCGACGGCGAATACCGTCAAAAGGTCGTCTTTCCGGGAAGCAGCCAAATCTTTTATGAGCCGGAGCGTGCGACGTTTCGGCCGCAGATGGCGGATTTCAATTACGGTGTGTTTTCGGCTGAAATTAAAAGCGATCAGTCGCTGAGCGCTTTTTTATTTGTCAAGGACAAAGACGGCAATTGGTTCCAATCTTCGCAGGAGTTTGCGGTCAAGCCCGGCGAATGGCAGACCTTGACCGCCCGGCTGGATGATGTCCGCGCCTGGCGCTCGGCGGGAGCCAGTGTGCCGTTTTCGGCGTACTATGCCGCCAATATTTTTGATTGCGGCGTCTCGGTTTACCGCCGCGAAGCAGGCGAAGCCAACATCGCGGTTCGCAATTTTGTCCGCTCGGGTGTCCGCAAAGAACAGCCGTTGGCGGTCAGAGACTGGCGTTTGCCCGCCGCGGGCGAGGTCAATAGTCGGGTGTCCTCGACGTTTGGGCTCACCCGCGAATTTTTCAACCCCTTTGATCCCGACGAGGTCAAGGTCGATTTTGAGCTTAAATCGCCTGACGGGAGCGTTAAGACTTATCCCGCGTTTTATACTCAAAATTTCGTCCGGTCACGGCATTTTAACCGCGAAATCGTCACTCCTGACGGGGCGATGCACTGGGAACTGCGTTTCACCCCTGAAACCGAGGGGGCCTACGAAGTCAGGATCATTGCCGGGGATGTGCTAAAAAAAGAAACTGTGTGCTCTCCGTGGCGGCAAATCATGGTGGAAAAGAGCAAGCTTGCCGGCAAAGTCCAAATTTCGCAAACCCGGCCCAATTATTTCGAGCTTTCCGGCGGTGAATTCTTCTTTCCGGTGACGCTCAACATCCACACCAATACTGACCGTCGCAGTGAAATTTCCTTTAAATTCGGTCATTTACCCGATCGCGGGACCTACGATTATGACGATTATCTGGTCGGCTGCGGCAAAAACGGGATCAACGCGGTCGAAATCTGGATGTCCGGTTGGACCATGGCGTTGGAGCAAAGCGCGGAGCGGCCCGGTTTTTACGGGGTGGGGCGCTACAACCTCCAGTCGGCTTGGAAGCTTGACCGGGTGATCGACACCGCCCGGCAAAATAATATTTACGTCAATCTCGTCATTGACAATCATGGGCGCTTGAGCAATACGAGCGACCCCGAGTGGGCCGACAACCCGATCAACGCCAAGTCCGGTTATGCCGTTGCCAACGGCGGATTTTTGGACGATCCGGGCAAATTTTTTGGCTCCGATGAAGCGGCCAAAAACAATTCAAAACGCGCCCGGTACATCGCCGCCAGATGGGGGGCGACTCCCAATATTATGGCCGTTGAGCTGTGGAGCGAAGTGGATTTGGTGGAAAATTTTGATGGTCAGTACAATGACGGCGCGGTGACCAAGTGGACCAAAAACGCGGCCGCCGAGCTCCGCCGGGACAGTCAGCTCGATTGGCCGGTCACCATCCATATTTGCAGCGATTTCCATAAACTCATGCGGTTTCCGCAATTGTTTGAGCTTGACGAGATCACTCACCTGGCGGGTGACGCTTATCGCGACAAAAACATTTATTTTACCGATCATTTGCGCGAATACGAGCAAACCATGCGCTGGCAAAAGCCGCAACTCATCACCGAGTACGGCGGTACGCCCTCGGGGAGCAGCCGCGAAACCATCGTTGGCGACATTCACAGCGGATTGTGGGGCTCGCTCTTCAGCCGCTTGGCCTCAACGCCGTTTCTCTGGTGGCATGATTTTGTCCACTTCGGGCCTTATTATCAGCATTATTACGGCTTTGCAGAATATATCAAAGGAGTCGACCTCAGAGACTTTAAGCTGACCTTTTTTACCCCCCAGCTTTATCTCAAACCTTGGGGCAAGGCCAAAGTCGACAAGCCGACGCTGGGCGACGTCATCGGTTATCCCGGCCGCCGTTTTAAAGACTATCGCTACGAGGCGATGGCGGTCGCCAAGAGCGACGCGGTTTACGGCTGGGTGTATTGCCGCGAGATGATGTACCGCTATGAGGACAATTTCGCTGATTACCCCAGGGTTTGCGATCTCTTTTTGTCGTTTCCCGAGTGTCTGCCGCCGGGGTGGTACAGCTTGCAGTATTTTGATACCATCACCGGCAAATGCACCGGCCAGACCGAGCTGTTGATTGCCGGACAAAAAAAGATTGTGTTGCCGGTGATGCCGTTTACCGCCGACACGGCATTTAAACTTGAGAAAATTAGATAAATGCAATTCGCGTTACATCACATCATGAAACTTTTTACTCTCATTGCGTTACTCTCCGTAACTTGGGCGTTGAGTGCGGCCGACTGGCAGGAGCCGGACGCCAAGTACAAATTGCGGGTCAAACCGTATGATCCGGCGGATGTGTCGTTTGTCGACCTGAGACGGATCGTCTTGCCGGAGCTGCCGGAGAATTCGGTCAAGGTCTACGACTCCAATGCCAAAGAGATGTCGTTTAAGCTTTATGACGATTACTTTTTGTTTATCTCCGACAGCCCCAAAACCGAATATTTTGACGTTTATTTGGGCTTTTCTCAAGAGCAACCCAAAGAGAAGTGGCGCGGCAAGGCTCCCGATGCCAAGCGTTTGCGGTTGTTGTTTTACAAAAACAAAGCGCCGACCACCCCGGCGGAGGCCATCGATCAACGGTTGGCGGACATCAACCGCAGCGCCGTTTGGCAGGACCGCAGTTACCGGACAAGGATGTACATTGTCTTGATGGCGCCCGCCGTCCGCGAGGAGTACCTGAGCAATATCAATATGCGCAGCTACCTTTATGACAAACGGCGCAATCTCGTTAACTTGTATCACCGTGATCGCAATCAGCGCAACAATGCCAACAATTTCTTTGCCCGTCCGGCGCGGCTCAATCTGGATTATTTTAATTTTAAATATCTCTTTGAGTGGCACTCCAAATATGTGGTCAATGAGCTCAAAAGGCGGCAGACTCAGATCGAAAACGCTGACAAGGATCCCGAGAAATGGCTGCGCGATGACCTTAACAATCTGGGGCGCCGCCGGTGGAATATGGTGCGCCCGGATGCCAATGAGGTGCAGTTGATCCAGCGCCCGCCGGAGACGTCGGAGTTTTTTACCGGCATTTTTGAGGGGCAGTTGTACACCCCGGAGGCGGGGGCGTATGAGTTCAGAATCGATACCAACTCGCTGACTGTTTTGGAGATCGACGGCAATGAGGTGTTTCGCCGGTGGAACGAGGACAATAAAGCGGTCAGCGAAACGGTGAAGCTTGAGCTCTCCGCCGGGTATCACCGCTTTAAGAGCATCTACCGCGTCAATTATGACAAGGGTAATTTTGCGATTTACTGGAAACAGCCTGGCATGAGCGAGTTTGCAATGCTCAACAGCGAAAACTTTGCCTCGTATCCCGAGGCCAAACCGCTGGCGTTGGTCAACCGCGACGGCGGCAAATACCCTTTGATCACCAAGCGCAGTTATTACGTTTTGTTTACCGGCAAGCGTGAGCGCAGCGATATGCAGCAGTATACTTTTATCGACCCGGCGATCAATTCGGTGACTTATCACTGGGGCGACCGGACCGGTACGCCGGCGCCGGATCAGATTTTTATCGTACCGCAGCAAGCCGGAGCGATGAAGTTTGACGCCGCGGGTTTTTTGACGCTTTCCGACAACTTTTATTACTCCTCGGGCGACAGTGTGGCGGTCAACCCGGATTTGCATCTTAAACTGTGGCTGGGAGACTTTGTTTATGACAATGAAGTGCTGCCGTTTGAAATCGAGGCGGTCTCCAAACTCCCATTGGATATGGCCTGTGTCCTTAAGGTGAAGCCGTCGGCGGCCAAAGGCGTGATGGCACCGCGCAGCATTGATTTTACCATCGCCGGCAAAGCCGATGAGCGACATCTGAAATACAGCAGCGACTCCGTTAAAAAGTTTGCCATGGAACTCGACGGCACGCGCTTTGACGGGCCGCAAACCTTGGAATTTGTCCTGACTTCGGCGGGGTACGATTTTGACCGCGAGGAAGTCAAAGCCGTGCGGGTCACCGAGGCTGGCGACTTTATGTGTACGCCCTTTGGTTATGTGGACGGCGAGGGCAATCGTTTGCTGCTGGTGCTGCATCCGCCGACTTTGAGCGAAATTCGCGAGTGGGAGCTCCCGCGCAAAGTCTCCGACAATCTCGGGTTTAACCGCAAAACGCTGGTCATTGGCGAGGATCACGGCCCAATGATCGCCGGTGACGAAAAGATCACTTATTTAAATGAGCCCTACACCCTTCGCCGTTCGCTGCCGCTGCTGCTTGCCGAAATCGGCAAAAACAATTGCGGCCGCGCCGTCCTCACCATTCCCTGCCGTGAGCATCTGGCGGGGATGGAAAACTGGGAAATTGTCCGTTATATGTCGGCTTTGATCGAAAAATTGCGCGCCAATCCCGCCGTCCGGCAGATTGAGCTCAGAGTCTCCGACCAGGAGTTGCAGGGGTTGCTTGCTCCGTTGGGGCGGATGTATGATATCGACCTGGTCCTTGAGTGATCCGGCGATTGTATTTTATGATAGTTATGGTATATTATTGAGGCTCCTCTAAAAAATCCCCCGGCATCAGCCGCGGAAAGGCGCCATCCACCAAAATTTTGAGGTAACAGTATGTCGAATTTGAATCCGATGCCGCCGGCGATCATTTTGTGCGGCGGAAAAGGGACGCGGCTGCGCGATGTGAGTGAACTTTTGCCCAAACCGATGGTGCCCATCGGTGAGCAGCCGATCGTCTGGCATATTATGAAAAGTTACGCCGCTTTCGGCGTCCGGCGCTTTATCCTTTGTCTCGGCTACAAGCGCGAAATTTTTGTCGATTATTTTATGAATTACCACATGCGTACCGCCGATGCCACGATTACCTTGGGGACCAAGCCCAAAGTTACTTTTCACGGCGACAACGACGAGTCCGACTGGGAAGTCACTTTGGCGGGGACTGGTCTTGAAACGATGACCGGCGGCCGGGTGGCGCGCGCTGCCAAATATCTTTTGCCGGCTGAAAAAGAGTTCTTTTTGACCTACGGCGACGGCGTGGCGGATATTGATCTGGCGGCACTGCTGGCGCAGCACCGCACGGCGGGCAAACTCATTACCGTAAGCGCCGTCCACCCCGAGGCGCGTTTCGGCGAGATGGTGCTTGATCACGATGATGTCAAGGGCTTTGAGGAGAAACCGGCCAAGGCCGAGGGTTATATTAATGGCGGCTACATGGTTGTAGGCCGGCAATTTGTTGACAAATATCTGTCCTGCGACGAGTCGCTGATTTTTGAGCGCACGCCGATGAGCCGGGCGGCCGCCGACGGCCAAATGCAGGTATTTCGTCATCACGGCTTTTGGCAGTGCATGGACAATCAGCGCGAGTATATTATGCTTAACGACTTGTGGGCCTCCGGCAAAGCACCGTGGACCCGCTTTTGGAAGTGAGAGTTGTTATGTTTCAGAACATTTATCACGGCAAAAAAGTTTTGGTTACCGGGCACACCGGTTTTAAGGGTTCGTGGTTGGCCGCGTGGTTGATTAAAATGGGGGCGCAAGTCCACGGTTTGGCGCTGCCGATGGAGGGCGAGTTCAACCACTTTGACCTCCTCAAATTGGACATGACGCAGGATTTGGTTGACATCCGCGATTTGGACAAAGTTTGTGAGGTTGTCGCCAAGTTTCGCCCTGAGATCGTGTTTCACATGGCGGCCCAGCCGTTGGTGCGGCTCTCTTACCGCGAGCCGGTGGCGACCTTTGCCAGCAACGTTATGGGGACAGTGCATGTTTTGGAGGCCTGCCGGTTGACCGACTCCGTGAAAGCGATTGTCGCAGTGAGCTCCGACAAGTGTTACGAAAACCGCGAGTGGCTCTGGGGTTACCGCGAAAACGAGGCGATGGGCGGCTATGACCCCTACAGTGCCAGCAAAGGGTGCACCGAGCTGGTGATTTCGTCTTATCGCCGCAGCTTTTTTCACCCGCAAAGTTTTGGGCAAAAGCACCATACTTTGTTGGCCAGCGGCCGCGCGGGCAATGTGATTGGCGGAGGTGACTGGGCGCAGGATCGGCTGGTGCCGGATATTATGAAAGCGGCGGCCAAAGGCGAAGCAGTCGAGATTCGCAACCCCGGCGCGGTGCGCCCGTGGCAGCATGTTTTGGAGCCTCTGGGGGGGTATCTACTTTTGGGGCAGCAGTTGTTACAGCAAAATATCGCTGCCGCCGACGGCTGGAACTTCGGGCCTGATGACAGCGGCATCATTACAGTTGAGGACGCGGCCAAAGGCTTGACCAAATATTGGGACAAAGTCAATGTCCGCAAGCAAGCATGTTCCGAGCACTTGCACGAGGCCAATTTGCTGCGCCTTGACTGCAGCAAAGCCCGGCATGAGCTCAAGTGGCACGGTGTCTGGTCGCCCGAAGAGACGTTCCGCCATACAGCATTGTGGTACAAGGACTTTTATGCCAACGGCAAACTCAATACTTTTGCCGATTTGGATGCTTATATGGCCGCAGCGGCCAAGCAAAATCTGCCTTTTGTCCAATAACTGACTGCCAAACCCCACGGAGGATGGCGTATGATTCACGATTACGAAAAACAAGTGTACGCCGCCATCCTCGGCAAGGTGATCGGCGTTTATCTCGGCCGCCCTTTTGAGGGCTGGCCCAAAGAAAAAATCATGGCGCGGCTGGGGGTGATTGACCGCTACGTCAATCACGAGCTGGATATGCCCTTGGTGGTCAGCGACGATGATATCTCGGGCACGTTTACCTTTGTCCGCGCTTTGGCCGACTCGGGCAAATTTGCGCACACCGAGGCTTTTGACGTCGGCAACGCGTGGCTCAATTATTTGATCGAGTATAAAACCATTTTGTGGTGGGCAGGGCGATCATTGTCCACCGAGCACACCGCCTATCTTAATCTCAAAAACGGCATCCCCGCTCCCGAATCCGGCTCCATGCACCGCAACGGCAAAGCCGTCGCCGAGCAGATCGGCGCCCAGATTTTTATTGAGGGTTTTGCTTTGGTCGCTCCCGGCAATGTGCCCTTGGCGGTCAAACTCGCCCGCGCGGCGGCCAGCGTATCGCATGACGGCGAGGCCGTGTATGCCGCAATGGCGGTGGCGGCGATGGTCAGCGCAGCCTTTGTCGAGAAATCGATGGAAAAGCTTCTTGATACCGCCTTGTCGGTCATCCCGCAGGATTGTCTGATTGCCGAAGTTCACCGCCATGTCCGCGAGTGGTCAAAGCATGACAACGACTGGCACCGTACTTATGAGCGGATCAAGGCCCGTTACGGTTATCAGATTTACGGCGGCAATTGCCATGTGATCCCCAACCACGCCTTGATGGTGATGGCGTGGAGTTATGCCCAGGATAATTTCTTTGAGGCCATGACGATTGTCAACAGCTGCGGCTGGGATACCGATTGCAACGCGGCCAACGTGGGGACGGTGAGCGCACTCGTGTGCGGCGTCGAGCATTTGTGTGACGGCTATGATTACCGGACGCCCTTTGCCGACCGGATTTTGCTGCCGACCGCCGAAGGGACGTTTTCGGTCACCGACTGCGCGTTGATTGCCGGTGAAATCGCGGCGATGGGGCGCAAAGTCATGGGGTACCCGGCCCTTGAGCGGCCCAAACACGGGGCGTGGCTCCACTTTACCTACCCGGGGAGCGTCCACGGCTTTATGACCGAGGACGGCGAAGTTAAGGTAAGCCAGCAACATCATCATTTGGTCATCGCCGCCCAGGGCCCCGGCCGGGTTTCTACCTTGGTTTCGCCGGGCTCGGGCAACTTCGGCTGGTACAATGTCGTCGCCGTGCCGCGCTTGTCGCCGGGGGCGCTGGTCACCGTCCGCGTCAAGGCGGAAGCAGCGTGCAAATTAACCATGTTTGCCCGGCTCGACAACAAGACGGTATTGCTCGATACCGCGCACGAACTCACTCAAAATTACGCTACCTTGACTTGGCGCATCCCCAATGTCGCCGACGCGGTGATCACCGACTTCGGCTTTTTGTTCAATGATGCGGCGACGGTGTGGGTGGACTCGGTCGCTTTTAACGGCGACTTTGCCGTCAACTTTGCCAATTTGCGCAAAAATCAGCCCGGCTGGATCGATAATATCGACGGGTTTTGGAGCCGCTTC
Source organism: uncultured Victivallaceae bacterium (assembly GCA_964609825.1). Classification (GTDB taxonomy): domain Bacteria; phylum Verrucomicrobiota; class Lentisphaeria; order Victivallales; family Victivallaceae; genus CAZSSH01. Next base: position 45,225 of record CAZSSH010000010.1, read on the forward strand.
AGCGATGACAATGAGAACTTCAGCCATTTGATCGCCAACGACGGCGACCGCTTGATGGTCACCGGGACGCGCGACTGGCGCAACTATACGGCCGCTTGCCGCTTTGACATCCATGCCGCCAGGCGCGGCGGCATGGTGGTGCGCTATCAGGGGTTGGAGCGCTATTATCTGGCGGTGTTTGAAGCCGGGATGCTGCGGCTCCTCAAGCGCCATTACGGCGTCGAGACCTTGTTGGCCGAAGTTGAGTTTCTGCTCCCCGACGATCAACCGTGCGCTTTGGCGGTCGAGTGCGTCAATGATGCGTTTACCGTGTCGGTCGACGGCGTCAAACTGCTTTGCGCCAAGGATGACACCTATGCCGACGGCGGTGCGGGCTTTTTGGCCGGCTGCGGCATGATCGGCGTCCGCGAAATTGCGATGATGTCAAAATAATATTTGGATACAGGATTTTTTGCGATGATTTACCAAAATATGGAGTTGTTTAACCTCCGGGCGGTCGAAGATGACCCGGCCGGGGTGCGTCTCTGCCGCCTTCCGGCGGCGGTGCGAAACGAGCTCAATCCGCGGGCGCGTTTGCAGGGGCTCAATAGCAATTGCGGCGAAATCCGCTTTGTCACCGAGGCCCCGTTTTTTACCGTCCGCTTGATGGCGCGCAAACTCAACACCTGGCCGCAGCCCATTAACCCCCAGATGCGGGTCATGTGCGGCAACTTGGAGTACAGCCGCGTCGAGCTCCCGTTTGACCGGATGACGGCGGTGCCGTTTGACGCGTTTGTCCCGGCGGGCGTCCGGCCGGAGGTGCTGCGTCCCGATGCCGATTTCGGCTTTGCGCCCAATGTCTGGCGCTTGGTGCTGCCGGGGGTGGAGATCATTTGGGGCGGGATTGAAGTCTTTGGCTGCCCAATCCGGCCGCCCGTCCGGGAGGAGACTCCCAAATATCGCATCCTCTGCCACGGCTCGTCGATTACCGACTCGTATATTGAGGGCTGGCCCCCTTTGCTGGGACATTATCTCGGGGTGGATGTACTTAACCTCGGGCTTGCGGGCGCCTGTCAGGTCGAGGATAAACTGGCCGATTATCTGGCAACCTTGGATGAGTACGACGCCTTGATTTTGGAGCTCGGGATCAATATCATCGGGATGGAGTGCGCTGAATTCACCCGCCGGGTCGATTACTTTTTAAGCAAACTCGCCAAGCCGGGGCGGCCGGTGGCCTTGATCACCGTCTTTCCCTCCTTTGACGACTTTGCCTGTCAGACCGATGAAAAACGCCGACAAACCCCGGATAAGCCCGATTACTACGGCCTCTACCGTCAAATCATCCGCGATGCCGCTGATCGATACCGCAACCAAGGCTTTGACATCACCATCGTGGAGGGGCCCGAAATCGACGTCCCGTCCCAATGCTGGTCGTATGACTTATTGCACCCGCGCGTCCTCGGCAACTCCTTTATGGCCTATAAGCTTGGCGATATTTTGCGCCAAAAATGGAGTTTCTTCCAGTAATTTACTGTTGCACCGTGATTTTGCGGCACAGGATGGTTTTGCGTTTGACGCCGTCGGGGGCCGGGTAATAAAAGTCGCTGTAAAAGATGAGGACGCTGTCTTCGCTTATGGGCAAAATTTCCGGGTTGTTGCAGCTCCCCACCCATTGGTGAAAATTGGCGACATCGACTTTGACGTTGCCGAGTTGACTGCGGTCTCCCGGCGTCATTACCTCCAAAGGCTTGCTCCACTCGGTGCCGCTTGCATTGAGACACGCTTGCACAAAGGTGCCGGGCCGCGCGTAGCAAAGGATCGTCACGCCGTTTTTCAGCGTGCAAAGTCTCGGCAAAATCCCTACCGGCGCAAACTCGACCGGTTTGGACCACGTGCGCCCCTGATCCACCGAGCGTGTAAAGTACATGGGCGACCACTCGCGCCCGGTCGAGACATACCAGTTGGAGCGCAAAAACCAGACGATCGAGCCGTCGGGCATAAACTCAAAGTCGCTGTCGCTGAAGCCGCCGGATTGGTACGGGTACTCGCGGCCGTTGGCCTCATACTCCAAATGGCCGCGCAGCTGAAAACTGTGCCCGTTGTCCTCCGAGCGAAATAATTCAGCCGAGTAATACGGGCTGTATTTGCCGGTTACCGGGTGGAGGTGCCCTTCGCCCGAAAAGGCGCTCACCCAGATCGCCCCGTCCGGCCCGAGTTTGGGAGTGCCGCGCGGAAAAATGGGCTTGATCACCCGGTCATAACTCGGCCCTGAAAAAACCACCCTTGTAAGATTGGGCCAGTCGACTTTGACGCGCTCCTCAACGGCCTCGGTTTGTCCGGCCTTGATCCGTTTGGCGAGCCACTCCTTTTTGGCCAGACTGGGCGGCAAGCGGTCGGCGTTGTAGGCGCGAATCACGGTGCCGTCGATCCACGCGGTGATCCCGTCCGGGACCGGCAATACCCCCTCCGGGGCCTGCTGTTTAAAATCGTAGCCGGGGGTCAGCATGCACTCGGGCGTCATCCGGTAATCTCTGAGCGAAAACCCCGACTCCATCGGGAGATAAAGCTTGTCGCCGTTGGGCAGCAAAAGGCCGCAGTTCACCGCCACTTTGGCGTGAATTTCCTGCCAACTCGCCCCCCGGTCGCGGCTCTCAAACCAGCGGTTGGTTTCGCCGAAGGACTTCATGTCGTCGTTGGTCACATGGACGCCGACGACCAGTTTATCCCCGAGATCATAGGGGCGCGGAAACTGATAGGCCCCCCACATTTGCTCCTCGGGGCGGATGCCTCGGACGATGACGGTTTCTTTCTCCATTGTTAATTTCATGGCGGACTCTCCGTTAAGTTTGCCGGTTATTACTAATGCTGGGGAGGCAAAATATCAAGACGAGGCAAAACAGCGCCCCAAATGCACACAGCAAAAAGACGGTCTGAAACTGGCAAAAACTGACGCTGCCAAACTGCCACGACGCGGCCAAGAGACCGTTGCTCAGCAAAAGGGAGGCCAGCGTCCGGCCGGCGGCGGTGCCGATCATCTGGTAGGTTTGACCAAAGGCGGTCGCCATGGTGAGATTACCGGGTCGGGCAAGGGCCAGGATTTCCTGCGAAAAAGCGCAGTTGAAGCAGCCGAAGGCAAAATTGCCTGCAAACAGCAATAATCCGATGGCGGCGGCCAAAAACGGTGTATTGTGCCCGCACAAAAAGAGGCCGAAAGGAATCGCGATCAAGGCCGCGTGGGTCGACAATTGCAATTTCCTCAAGCCCCATTTGCGGACGAGTTTGCCGTAAACGAAAAAGCCGCAGATGCTCCCCGCAATCCCGACGGCGGCGAGGATTTGGACGAGGTTGTCGCCAAAATTGAGACCGTTTTTGAGGTAAATGAGCGTCAGCGGCAGCACGGACGAAAAAGCGAGGCAGAGCATGGCATTGTAGACCGAGAAGCCGACGAGGGGGCCGTTGCGCGTTGAGAGGTGAAAGGCTTCGGCAAGATTTTCGCCCGTCTTTTGATGCGGGGGTAAATCAATGCGGTTGATAAAATAGTAGCGACCCAGAGCCAAAGCACCCGCAATGACGAGGATGAGCTGAAACGCCCACAAGGGGAGGTTGGGCCCGGTCAAAATCCCGAGCAGCGCAAAGACGCTCCCCGTAATAATATAGTAGCTGAAGCGCATGAAGCCAAAGAATTCGCCGCGCTCCTCCGTCCGCAAAAATTGGTTGACGATCGGGTACCACGCCGCCGAACATAAGGGCCGCGAAATGCTGAAAATGAAACACCCGGCCAGCACCCAGTACGGCGCCATTGTTTGCCCCGCGAGCGGCGCCGCCGCCATCAGGATAAAGGCCGCCGCGGCCAAATAACACGAAATTTGGACCACCCGCTTGGGTCCGAGGCGGTCGATTAACCCGGAGGCCGGGATCAGCAAAAACATGGAGACAATACCGATCAAGCCGGTGGAGAGCATGATCAACGTATCGCTTGATTGCAACAATGCAAAATATAAAATGATCACTGCCGAGTTGTCGAGCATCACGTCCGAAAAGCCGCCGATCCAGGTCGAGGCATAGGCATAAACCCGGTAGCGGCGGCGTTGATCGTCGGGCAAGGTATCGGCACGGATGGTCAAGGTGGCTCTCCTCCAGTGGTCAAATAATCGGCATTTTTCAGGGTTTACAGTTGCATTTTTGCGGTTGCTATGATATAATATAATAAGGTTATAATGATTTATCAATAGCATTTTTGATGCACGAAAAAGGACTTTTGCGGCACGATGTTTCATCACTTGACCAAAGACGCCAAATTACACTTGGTGGTGCGCCCCTCGATGTCGGCGCTGCCCGATTTGCCGCTCCCTTTTTACGCCCGCTCGATGGGACACAATCATTTGACCAAAGGAATGATTGAGGAGGTGGCGGCGGGGGAAAAACAGTTTGTTGAACTTTTTTGGGGAATCGCCGGGCAGGCGGAGTTTCGCTATCACGGTGAGTTTTATCCGGTGGGGCCCGGCGACTGCTTTTATCATTTGCCGGGCGAAGAGCATTATCACCGGGTGCTGAGCGAGGTTTGGGAGTACCGCTGGCTTACCTTTGACGGCGCTTTGGCGGCCGGAATGATGACTGCTTATGATTACCCGGCGACCGGGTTTCACGGCGGCGACTGCCCGACGGAGCTGTTTCTCGAGCTGGAGAAGCGGCTGCGGGTGCGTTCGCCGTTTGCGTGGCGCGAGATGATGACTTTGATCACCCAGATTTTAGCTTATGCGGGTGGGCGGGATGACGGCGGCAGTCAAGACTTGGCGATGCGGGCGGCGGCGCTCTGCCGCGAGCGCTATGCCGAGGTGTCGCTCAATGTCAACACCTTGGCCGAATTGCTGCAAGTTGAGCGCTCGACCTTGCTGCGCCATTTCCGCCAAACCATGCGGCAGAGTCCGTCGCAATACTTGATGCAGCAGCGCATCCAGCATGCCTTGACTCTATTGGAGCAAAGCCGTTTGCCGCTGGCTGTTATCGCTCAAAAATGCGGGTTTGCCGATGCCAATTACTTTTGCCGGGTGATCCGCCGCGAATTTAACACGAGCCCGTCGGAGTTGCGCCCGCGCTGACGGCGGCAATTTGAGGAGCCGCTTGCGCCAGGATCGAAGTTTTGTCCGCATCAATCAATGTACCGATGAGCCACGGTTGACCCTCAAACCACAAGAGTTGCGGGGCGTAAAAATAGCCATCGGGGACGTCGGTGGAAATTTTACCGGTGCCGACGCGGCGGTAGGGGCCCGTGAGCGCATCGGATGTCATCCCGAAGCCGCCGCCCGGCGGAGTCACGCCGCCGTCAAAAAGCGCGGGATCGATAAGCTCGGTATGGGTACAAAAAAGAAGAAGATACCGGCCGTTGATTTTGTAAATTTGCGGGCACTCCATTTCTTCGCAAAAAGGCTCGACCGCCAGTGCCGGGTGCATTTCCCAATGCCGCAAGTCCCCGCTCGTGAGATGCGCCACCGTGCCGCGGGTTTTGAGCTCGCCGTCGCGCCGCCGGGCACAGAGAAACAGATGAAATTGCCCGTTGTCCGCCAGCAAAAACGGGTCGCGCCAGTGTAAAAAGGGGCGACTGCCGGTGATTTTGCTCTCATAGTAATCGGAGTTGATGACAATCGGTTTAAAATCGGGCAATTTTTGCCACACAAAGAGATCGTCGGAGACGGCCATGCCGACCGAGCCGGATTTGATTTGGTCGCGGCAGCCGTGCCCGGTGTAGGCCATAAAGTAGCGTCCTCCGTGAGCAATCACCGAGCCGGTGGCCAGTCCGCGGTCGTCAAAGGCGCCCGCCGGGCCGGGGGCCAGGACCACACCGTGGTATTGCCACGGCCCCTCCGGGTGACGGCCGGCCAAATGGCCGATGCTCCAGCGCCGCTCCGGGTCGGAGAGGGGAGCCACCAAAAAATATAAGTGAATGACGCCCGAGGCGTCGGTAAACGGCCAAACATCGCCGATGGCGTGATCACTAAGCGTAAACATGGTTTGATCCTTGGTTAAAACAACACCTTAGCTTAGTATAGCACATTTAACGCTCAATGCAAGTTTTTTGAGCTCAATTTTTGGCCAGCAAACATTGCAAATTGTGCGTCCCCGCCTTGACCTCGAGTGTGGTACCGTCGGGCAAAATGACTTGCCCCGCCACCGGCAAACATACCTTGACGGTGAAACTTTTGCCGGTACGCTGCCAGTCAACTTGGATGAGGCCGTGTTTGGTTTGGTAACTTGCCCGGACGAAGTCGAGCTTGGTCACCGCCCGCGGGCGGATGGTCACACGGGTAAAGCCGGGGTGATCAAGGTCGGGGACGATCCCCGCAAGGTATTGCATCATCCACGCCGCGACATCGCCAAACATGATGTGGTTAAGCGAGTTGCCTCCCTCCCAGTCCTCCCACAAGGTGGTCGCACCGCGCCGCAGCCAGTGGACATAGCCGGGGTACTCCTCCTGAGTGAGGAGGCGCAACGCGGTATCGGCATAACCGTGATCGGCGAGCGCGCGAAAAACATATTTGGCACCCAAAATGCCGAAATCGACACGGTAATGATTGTTTACAACGAGCTCGTTGAGCCGGGCCGCGACCGCGCTTTTTTCCGAATTGGGGCACAAATCCTGATACAAGGCACAGGCAAGCGCGGTCATTTCGCCGTTGGCATAGATGCCGCCACCGCGGTAAAAGGTCTGATGAAATCGTTGCCGGATGCGCCCGGCGAGCTTGTCCAAGCCTTGGGTATCGCGCTCGTGACCCAAAAGCCGGGCAAACAGTGCAACGATTTTGACGTCAATGTAATAATACGCGGTTGAGGTCAAAGCGGGGGTGACCATCCGTTTGCGGTCAAGGTGGCACCAGTCGCCGAGGCCGAAGTGGAGGATGTCATCCTTGGCCATGGTGGCAAGATACGCGAGATATTGCTTCATTCCCCGGTAGTGAGTCCGGGCGGCGGCGAGGTCGCCGGTATAGAGATAAATGTAATAAGGGATCAAAATAAACGCCGAGTCCCATGCCGGGCCGGAGCCCCAGTTGAATCCCCAGCCGCCTGAGGGCACGATGCCCGGCAGTTGGCCGTTGGGTCGCTGGGTGTCGGCCATGGTTTGCAGCCAACTTTGGTAGCTTGCCGCTGCGTCAAAATGAAACAGCCCGGTCTCGGCCGCCAGTTGGGCATCGCCGGTCCAACCGTTTTTTTCGCGGTGGGGGCAATCGGTCGGGATGCCGGTAAAGTTGCCGAGATAGCTGCGGCGCGTACATTGCCAAAGTTGGTTAAGATCGGTGTCGGACGACTCAAATTTGCCGACGGCGGCAAAGGAGGTGTAGACAAAGCGCCCGGTAATTTCGATTACCTGAGCCTTGCCCTCAATGATGACGTCGATGTACTGAAACCCGTGATAGGTAAAGCGCGGCTCCCAGCTCTCTTCTTTTTTTCCGGCCAGCGTGTAACGGTCGGTCTGTGTCTCGCCGGAGCGGATAAAGGAGCTGATATTGGTCCGCTCCAAATCGTCGCCGTTGGCATTGAGCCGCTCGGAGTAGACCAATTTCACCACCGCTCCGGCTTCGCCCTTGACTCGGATTTTGGCCCAGCCGGTGATGTTTTGCCCGAGATCGTAAATGGTGCTTTGGTGATTGCTTACGATGGTTTTTACGGGCGCAATCGTCTGCATGACGCGGCAGGGCGGCATGGTTTGCTCGATGAGAATTCCGCCGGGGCCGGGGACGATCGCGGCTGTTTTCCAGCTTTGGTCGTCAAAGCCGGGCATTGACCAGCCGGGGACCTCAAGCCTGGCGTCATAAAATTCGCCGTTGCGCAAGCCGTCAAAGGTGATCGGCCCCTCGGTCATGAGTGAGCGCCACGAGTCGTCGCTTGCAAGCACGGTTTTGCCGTCCAACTGGAGCTCAAAAATGAATTTGGGATTGTCGCGCCACGAGGCTTTGTCAAAGTGCCAGACTTCGGCGGTGTGGCAGTCGTACCAGCCGGTGCCCAAAATGACGCCAAACGTATTTTCGCCGGCATTGAGCAACTTGGTGATATCATAGCTGACAAAATGGACGTGTTTGTCGTATTGGCTCACCACCGGGTCGAGGACATGGTCGCCGACCTTCTGGCCGTTGAGATACAACTCATAATAACCGAGGCCGCATATCCGCACGGTGGCGGCTTGGGCCGGTTTGCGGTAATGGAAATTATGCCGGAAATACGGTGCCGGGCGCGCCGGGGTCTGCCAGCTGGCGTGGCCGAACCCGGTGCCGATCCAGTGCGCCTGCCGAAAGGGTTTGTGATTTGATGCGGTCATCTCCGAGGATCCTTATATTAACGGTAAATGGGATGTCGCCATTTACATTAGTTGCCGGCAGACAAATTTGCAAGACAAAAAACGGACAAAACCGTTATCGTTTTGTCCGTTATTGTCATTGTGTCTCATTGCCGAAAATCGGTGCTGCAAGTAATAAACCTGAAAAAGTAAGCACTGCCCTTATTGCTGCCGCGCTACGGTTTTGAGCCGGAAATCGCGATGATAAGGACAATCCCTTTGTCGGTGCCGGTCAATTGCAAACTTTTGACGGTTTTTCCGGGCTCCGGGTTTGGCCAGACGGCCTGATACAAATAGCGTATGTCCGGCGTAGCGATTTTGGCGGCGGCCCAAGGAACCTCATTCATTGCATACCAGTCGTCGGTCTCGACGCCGCGGCGAAGCGGGATTTCCGCCGTCGTGCCGTCGTCGTAAGTTACCAGGCATCGGCCCAAAAGCTCGTTGGGGGCGGCGCTGACGTACAACGCGGTACTCAATATCCTAAGCTCCTTGCATTTGGCGTTGACCGCGATGATATTGGAGTTGAGCGGCATCCCGAGCTCGGGCGCGCGGCCGACGGCAAGGAGTTGCGGCACTTGGTCGCGCAATTGGTACAATGCACCCTTTAACTCCTGCAATTTGACCGGCATGGCGGCAAAGCTGCTGCCGTTTAAGCCGCGGGTCGAGCCGGTGGCAAAATTGCTGAAGTCGGCATTTAAGTTGGCCGCCGGACCCAAGTCGATGAGGACGGTATTTTTGACCTTGTCGGGATCAGGCACGCGCATCACCGAGAGGTTGCGGACCAATACTGTGCCGCGGCGGACGACGCCGACCAGGACCAGCAATTGAGTGTCGGCTTTTTCGACCCGTAGGCCGCGTTTGTGTGTGATCCACTCGTCGGTCGGCACTTTGTCGTAACCGGCCCAAAAGGTATTTTTTGGATTTTCAGTCTCCGTCAAAGATAGGTACGCCATCGGATCCGCGGCCGGGTCGCCGGCGACGCGTTTGAATTCGCCGGTGATTTCATAATACCCGGGGGTGTCGCAAATAATTTTTTGGAGGATGCGGACGTTTTCTTTTTCTTTTTTGCCGCTATTGATGAGCTTGGCCGCGCGGGGTTCGGTCGTCTCAATGGTGATGTCGCCGAGCTCTTTTTCGCAGTGCCAGTTGGCGGGCATCAACCCTTTGGCCTGATCCATCCCGATGTCGCCGTTGAGGATTTTGAAGTCACTGTTGATCAGATATTCCCGGGTTTCGTCGCGCTCGACGGTAAAACTCGCAGGATCAAACGGTCCCTCGATAAAGGTCAAGGTTTTGATTGCAAATACTATTTTTTCGCCCTTTTTGACGGCAAATATTTGTGTTTGCCCCATCAGGTCGGTGACGATCAGTTCGCCGTCACTTCCAGCGGTGACCGCCAGACGCAACGGCGCGTTGCCGGCATAAAGGGAGTAAATCATCGCACATTGGCTCGCTTGACCGCGGTCAAACAATAATCCAAAGAGTTGATTGTTGAGGCGATCAAAGGTGATTTTGCCCGACAGTGTTTTGCCCTCCAATTTTGCGGCGGCCTGAGCGATGGCAAAATAGGGCTTTTGCGGGCTCCAGCCGTGGGCGGAAAAGGTGTCGAGCGTAAAATAAGTCATCATCAGCGGTGTGTCAAAAAAGAAATTGCGTTTGACTCCGAGATTGTAAGTTTGGAAAACATCTTCGGCCACCTCCTCGGGGGTGGCGGCCAGATGCTCGGTCTGCCAGACCTCTTTGCCGGGGAAATACTTGGCGTACTCCTCAAGGTGCGACCACGGGCGGTAGCGGTGCATCCCTAAAATATCAAAATATTTGCCGCCGCCGTTTTGGGCGAGGTATTTGATCAGATGCAAATGCGGCACAAAGCCGCCGGAGATGACCACGGCCTGCGGGTCGGCGGCTTTGACCGTTTCGTAGCCGACTTTGAGGAGCTCCAAATATTTGGCGCCGGGAGCGGCAAACTCGCGGTCTTTGCTCAAATCGCCGGGTTCGCCAAAAATCCAGTCGGGCTCATTGATGATTTCCCAGTAGTGAATCACGTCTTTGTAGCGCGATACGGTTTGATAGACATAATTGCGGTAGGCCTCCAGATCCAGCGGCACGCTGTTGTTTTGACCGGAGGCGAGTTTGCCGGCCGCCCAGCGCGCGGGGTGGCCGAGAATGGCCACCATCTGTAAGTTGTTTTGCCGGGCCTCCTTGGCGATATAATCGGCCTGCGACCAGTCCCATTGACCGGCTTGCGGCTCCACGCATTTCCATGTAAACGCGGTCATTTCCCGTTCCCAAAAAATTCCGGCGCGGGTAAAAAAATCGCGGTTGCGCATCTGCGACAAATGCCCGGCAAACCGCGAATCGGCCGCCGCTTTGGCGGGCTCCGGCAATATGACAAACGACCACTCGCCGTTAAACATTTCCGCGCCGTTGCGTTTGCCGGTGACTTTGGCGGTGTACCAGCCCGGCTCCAGAGACTTTAACGGCAAATATTGGTAATCACGCGCTTGGGCGCTCAGCACGAATTTCCTCTCATCGACACCCCGGGCCTTGCCGTAAGCGTCAACAATTGCGGCTGAGAGCTCAAACGTCGCCGGTTCCTTGCCGAAATTCAACAGATAAAAACCGAATTGAGCAGTACTGTTTGCTGCGAAAATCCGGTTGTCGGTAAAAATGCCGCTGTCAGGCACGATTTCGGGTGCGCCTTGATCGAGCAAACCCGCCGTTGGCTTGGCGTAGCCGGCGGCATCTTTGTCGCAGCTGAAATAGGCAAGCGTGTGCTCATCCGGTACCGGCGGTTTGCCCGCGGCATAAAGTTTGATGTATTCGGGAGTGCGGACGTGATCTGAAAGCTCAATGTCGTCAAGCATGCTTTCGCCGACGATGCCGTGGCGGGAAGTCGCGCCGCCGCCAAAGGCGAGGTAGTCGGGGGGATATGGAAGAACGGCCGGAGTCTCGCGGTAATCCATCCTTTGGCCGTCCACGTACAACGCCTCGCCGGCGGGGCTCCACGTGTAGGCCACGGCGTGCCACTCGCCTTTTTTCCAATCGATGTCTGTTTCCATCCGTTTGAGTTGGTCATTGCGAAAACCGACGATGAGCTTGGCCGAGGTCGCTTGATTGCCGAGATTGGCGGGAGTGATCACCGATGCGTGAAAAGTCGAGAATCCGGTATCGCGGCGCGAGGACGGCGTTGAAACTTGCGTCCCCCAGCTCTCCAGCGCAACGGCGTCTTTTTGCAATGCAATCCAAAATTGCAACGTCCCTTGTCGGGGGTTGAGCAACCCCGGCGTTTTTAAAAAGAGTCGTGACGAGGCATTGCCAAAGGCGAGGGCGTCACCGTGTTTGCCCGGAACGAAACTGGGGTTGTCATTGACCCACTCGGTTGCCGTTAGTGTCAGCATGGCAAAAAGCAGCCACGCCCCAAAGATCGCTTGTTTCATTTACAGTCTCCGTGTTTGAGAAAATCGCCCGCCGTGGTATTTTGCGGGATGGTCCGGTTGATAGCAATATAAAAGTCCTTTCGGTTGCCGGAAATTACAATAGGCTGACAAGCTATTTCTGCTATTTTTGATGGTTATGATTGCCGGATATCCCAATATATATTTTCCGGTTTTTCGTTTGGGTAAACAAGATTTTTTAAGTGTTGGGCATAATGACGCCATCATGGCGAACCCATTTGCTGTCATCATTGTAGACGCCGCTGAGTGCCGGGCCGTAGAGTGGGCTGCCTTTTTGATTGTAAAGGTTTTTGATTGCTTCCTCGCCGCGTCCGATTCCTTTGGCTCCAATCACGTGACCGTCGGCAAATGTGGCGTTGCATTCACTCTGTCCGTTGTGGGCGGCCCACAGCATCGGTTCGCCCCCGGGGGCCTGATAAAAGTTACGTACCCGGAATTTGCCGGTGTCCATGTTGCGATTTTCCGTGATGCTATCCACAAACACCACTGTTTGTGAGCTTTTTCTGAGCTGACTGAGTTTGATCGGGTTGGTAAAGCTTGATGTCGAGGATGAATAACTTGAGGCGTAGCGAAAATTGATCCCGTAATCGCACACCGACCACTCAAAGGTGGTCATATTAGTTGACCCGGTCATTGTGGTGCCGGATGTAGGATTGCTGTAAAAGTCAGCGTAAAAAGTGCTTCCGGCATTGGTGATCCGCGAGCGGCTCGGGCATATCAGTTGTTTTTTTGTAATATACTTATTGCCGGCTAAGATGGAGTTCCAATAAGGTCCGTTGACATTATAACTTGACGGTACCACGATATCCTGATGCTCGGCGCCATACATGGCATAAGCCAGACCCAATTGTTTTTGCTGATTTTTGCAACTGGAGCTTTTGGCTACTTCGCGTGCTTTGTTGAGCGCCGGCAAGAGCATGCTGGCCAAAATGGCGATGATGGCAATTACTACCAATAACTCGATCAACGTAAAAAATCTTTGCTGCTTGGTTTTCATTTTTTCCTCCGGATTTTGGTTGTTGGTACTATTTTATATGACTCAAAGTCAATGACAATATCGACCGTAATCCGGGTCGCGGCAGAGCGCGTCGTACCAGGCGGCAACGGCGGATCTGGGGTAAAATTTGCTGTCGATCATGATTTTCGTCGCCGGGGTTGCCGGTCCGCCGTTTTCGATGAAAGAAATCAACGTTTTTACAAGCACGCGGACGTTGGCTCCAAAGGGGCACTCGATCACCCCCCAAATTCCCTCGCAAAGCGCGGGGATCGGCAGTTGGATGACCGGGATCGACCGGATATCGGCCGAAATGTTGCCTTGAGCATGCCGGAGCAGCTCATGTGGGCAAATCATCGCCTGCGCGTTTGAGGCGTTGATGCGTTGAATCGTCGCGGCTGTATTGGTATCGGTGGGATTCCAGTGCATGGTGTCGATGGCGAGACCGGGAAACTCGCCCAGATCTTTTACCAGATGTGCATCCTGATCCATCCATCCGGTTATATATAAGACTTTACTCATCCCGGCCGCGCGGACGGCTTGCAGCGCGGCCCGGACGCCCGGTACGAGATCAAAGGCGACGCAGGGCAAGGCGAGCTGAGGATTGTACTCGGTTAACACGACCGGCATCGGCGCATCGGTGAGGCGGCGAAAAAACTCGGGATCACGATTGACCGACAAGGTATAAATCACCCCGTCAATCTGGTGGCCGATCATGTTGGTCAAGGCGTCATGCTCACGCTGCTGATCAAAGCGGGTCAATGCCAAAAACAGCCGGTAGCCGTATTTCTCAATTTCGGTCATCACCATTTCGCCGAAAATACCGCTGAACGAGTTGGATATCCCGCCCATCACCATCCCGACGGTTTTGGTTTTGCCGCTTTTTAAGGACTGGGCGAGGAGGTTGGGGCGGTAGTTGAGCTTTTTGACCGCCAGATCGATACGCGCTTTGGTTTCCTCCGAGAGCCAGGCTTTGGGGTTGCCGGCCAGATACATCGAGACCAACGGCCGGGAAACCCCGGCTTCCAGCGCCACGTCTTTGGCGGTAATGCGTTTATTGCAGCTCTTGTCCACTGATTTACTCCATATTACTCGTGTCATATGGTTATATTATACTATATTAATTTTAAAAAGCAAGCGACTTTTTTGAAATTAAATCACTTTTTTAGCCGTTGCCCAGTAATATCATCATCGCATACGAGCTTGCTATGGCAGTTGAGGCAACGGCCGAATTGCCGAAACAGCTGCCTGTAGATAAGTCCGGAAGTCGAAAAAAACAGCAAAGTCGGTCCGAATTTTATTCTCTATAGTTACTGTAACATTAAAAAATCGATTTTTTTTATCGTTTGGATAAAAAACCACTTGACTTATAGTTACTGTAACGTTTATGTTGATTGATAGAAGTCAGAAACAGGACTAGTTTGAGGCATCGGAAATAAAAAATATAACAATGGTGAACCTATGAAACAGAGGGTCATGATCTTGACGGGAGCCGGACAAATCGGCATGGCGATTGCCCGTCGCGTCGGGTCCGGCATGAAAATTGTAATCGGAGACAAACATCCGGACAATGCCGCCGCAGCCGCCAAAATTATGAACGAAGCCGGATTCGACGCCATTGCGGTGGTAACGGATCTCTCAAGCCGGGAGTCAATTGTTGCTTTGATCACGAAAGCCCGCGGGTTTGGGGAAATTACCAGACTCGTGAACGCCGCCGGAGTTTCGCCTAGTCAGGCCCCGGTGGAAACCATACTCAAGGTCGATCTTTACGGGACGGCGGTTTTATTGGAGGAGGTCGGCAAAGTCATCGCTTACGGTGGAGCCGGAGTCACCATTTCCAGTCAGTCCGGCCATCGGATGCCGGATTTGGGTGCGGAAAATAATGAATTGCTCGCCGTGACGCCGACGGAGGAATTGCTTGCGTTGGATCTGCTTCGCCCGGAGAATATCAACGACACGCTTCGAGCTTACCAGTTGGCCAAGCGGTGCAACGTAAAACGGGTCATGGCGGAGGCGGTCAAGTGGGGGACTCGCGGAGCGCGGATTAATTCGATTTCTCCGGGTATCATCGTGACGCCGCTGGCCATCGCCGAGTTCAACGGTCCGCGCGGCGCTTTTTATAAAAATATGTTTGCCAATTGTCCGGCCGGACGTCCCGGCACGGCGGATGAGGTGGCGAATGTGGCGGAATTACTGTTAGGGGAGCAGGGCGCATTCATCACCGGTTCTGATTTCTTGATCGACGGCGGGGCGACCGCGTCCTATTTTTACGGACCGCTGAAGCCGGAAAAATAACTTTTTTAGAGGACCTCGATGATTGGCGATAATTCAAGCTATGGCAATCGGCATCGGCCTTATTTACCGTAAACCCAAGACCTCTTAATGAAGGAGAAATGACAGATGAAAAAAGCAATGGCAATGGCGGGGGTGCTGCTCAGCGCAATCGGTTGCACAGCGGAAGCCCCGGCCAAAAAGATAGAAACACAGTCCGGTAAGATTCTGATCGCTTATTACTCGTGGAGCGAGAGCGGCAACACCCGTTACGCGGCGCAGCAGATCCAAAAATCAACCGGCGGAACGCTGTTTGAAATCAAACCCCAAAAAGCATACCCGACCGATTACAACGCCTGTGTCGATCAGGCGAAAAAAGAATGTCGGGAAGGATTCAAGCCGGAGCTGGAAACAACGGTAGCGGATTTCAAGCAATACGATGTGATCTTTGTCGGCAGTCCGAATTGGTGGGGAACGATGGCGCCGCCGGTGGCAACGTTTTTGAGTTCATATGATTTGACCGGCAAAACCGTAATTCCGTTTTTTAGTCACGGCGGCGGCGGTATGCAAAATTGTGAACGGGATGCTCGTAAAATGGCGGAAAAAGCAAACGTGCTTTCGGCGAAGACATTCTCCGGCAGTTCCGTCCGTCGCGAGGATAAAGTGATTGCAGAGTGGGTCGGAACGCTGCTGGAGATCAAGCGGTAACGATAGAAATGAATCGCCGCCGGAACAATTTTCGGGATGAAGGCAATCAGCGAAGTTCTTGGTAATGACGCTTCTTGTAAGTGCGAATTTCCATTTGTTATTTCGGCAACTTCCTTGACCGTGTATTAAGGAGTGCGGTTGGTCAACCCCTTAAACGATGTTTTGGGGGGGCATGAAAAAATTCCTGTTCGTTTGCCGTTATTTTTACTGCAATTTTAACATAAGATCAAAAAAGAAGAATGCAAGTTTTTTCAAAAAAAACCGAAAAAGCATTTGACATAGAGTAACTGTAACGTTTATGTTGAACAAGGAATCATGAAACCCGGGGGATAAAATACGGCAAGGATGGATGCGTAATATTGGAGGCATTAGCTATGGATACATTTAAAGACTTGGGCTTTGCCAAGCTGGATATGACACGCAAAGAGCGCACCGGCTTGGGTGAAACGGTCTACGCTCCCGGCAAGACCAAGGAACAGCTTGCCACGATCATGACGGCATTTTGCCAATCGGAGATCCCGGTGCTGGCGACAAAATGCTCCGCGGAGCAAGCCGCTTTTTTGCAGGGGGAAAAACTTCCTGTCCGATATGACGCGACCTCCGGGATTCTCTGCTCGACTTGGGGCAATGTGCCGGAGCTGAAGGGGCTGGTCGCGGTCTGCACCGGCGGGACCGCCGATATCCCCGTGGCGGAAGAGGCGGCGCGGACGGCGGAATTTTTCGGAGCCAAAGTCTCCCGGCATTACGATGTCGGCGTGGCCGGACTTCACCGTTTGCTGGCAAAGGTTGACGATATCCGCCGGGCCGACGCGGTGATTGCCGTCGCCGGGATGGAGGGGGCGCTGGGAAGTGTATTGGCAGGCTTGGTCGAAGCGCCGCTGATCGCGGTGCCGACTTCGGTCGGGTACGGGGCCAGTTTCGGCGGAGTGGCGCCGCTTTTGGCCATGCTCAACTCCTGCGCGGAGGGGATGGCGGTTGTGAATATTGACAATGGTTTCGGCGCCGGGGTGCTGGCTTGCCGCATGATTCGGATGATCAACAGAAAGGCTAACTCATGAAAAAGATATTGTATCTCGACGGCGCGTCCGGGATTTCCGGCGACATGACCGTGGCGGCGCTGCTCGATCTTGGCGCGAGCCGGGAGAAGCTCGACGCCGTTTTAAACAGCCTGCATCTTGACGGGTTTGATTATGCCGTTACGCGAAAGCAATCTTACGGGATCTCCGGGCTGGACTTTGATGTCCG
Organism: uncultured Victivallaceae bacterium; assembly: GCA_964609825.1. Lineage (GTDB taxonomy): Bacteria > Verrucomicrobiota > Lentisphaeria > Victivallales > Victivallaceae > CAZSSH01. The sequence continues at coordinate 62,206 of CAZSSH010000010.1, forward strand.
GTTGCAGTATGAGGAGCATCATCATGATCTCGATCACCACGATCACCATGACCATGACCACGAGCACCATGACCACGAGCACCGCAATCTTGCCGATGTTTGCGCCGTGATCGACCGGGGTGAAATGAGTGAATTGTCCCGCGCTTTGGCAAAGAAGATTTTTCAAATTGTCGCCGAGGCTGAAGCCAAGGCGCACGATTGCCCGGTGGCGGAGGTGCATTTTCACGAGGTCGGCGCGCTTGACTCCATCGCGGACATTGTTTCCGCGGCGGTACTGGCCGATGATCTCGGCATTACGGATTGTATTGTGACCGGACTTGCCGAGGGCACTGGATCGGTGCGTTGCCAGCACGGCGAATTGCCCGTGCCCGTCCCGGCGGTATTGAACATCGCGCAAAAGTACGGCATTATACTGCGTTCGACTCAGGTCAAGGGCGAAATGGTCACTCCGACCGGGATCGCCATTGCCGCCGCCTTGCGGACAAGCGATGCTTTGCCGTCGCAATATAAGGTCGAAAAAGTCGGCATCGGCTTGGGCAAACGCGATTTCGGCCGCGCGAACCTTTTGCGGGCGATGCTGATTTCCGAAGTCGCCGACCCCGAGCAAATTTATGTACTGGAGACCAATATTGATGACTCGACCGGCGGAATGCTGGGGCTTGCCATGGAGAAACTGATGTCCGCCGGGGCGCGGGATGTGCATTTCATGCCGTGTTTTATGAAGAAAAACCGTCCGGCGTATCTTTTGCGGGTGATTTCGGACGGGGCGCACCTTGGGGCGATGGAGCGGATTATTTTTGAGGCGACCACCAGCATCGGGCTGCGCAAGTTTGCGGTGGAGCGCACGTGTATGGAGCGCGAAATTGTGGAGCTGCAACTTCCCTTTGGCGCGGTCAAGGCCAAACGCTGCCGTTATGACGGGGTGACGCGCTGTTATCCCGAATACGAAAGCGTAAAAGCGCTGGCCGAAAAGACCGGCATGCCATTTCAAGCAGTGTTTGAGGCGGCAAAGCAAACCGGAGAAGTGTGAAATGCCCGCCATCGATGAACTAAAAGAATTTTTGCGGCCGCGCGCACAAAACGGGATCGCGCTGGCGTTTTCCGGCGGGGTGGACAGCACCTTGCTGCTTGCGGTGTTAAAAGAGTTGCACGACGAGTCGCCGTTTCCGCTGCTGGCACTCACCATGCGGTCGATTTTTCAGAGCGAAAATGAAATCAACGAGGTCAGACAAAGTGCGGCGAAGTACGGGGTGACACTTAAAATCTTTGAGTGCGACCCATTGTCAATCCCGGAGATCCAAAACAATCCTCCGGATCGCTGTTACTGGTGCAAACGCCATATTTTTAATGAATTAAGCGCCTATGCCAAAGCCAACGGCATCGCGACGCTGATGGACGGCACCAATGCCGACGATCTCAAGCTTTATCGCCCCGGACGCAAGGCGCTTGCCGAGCTTGGCGTCATTTCCCCGCTTGCCGAACTCGGTTTCACCAAGCCGGAAATCCGCGCTTTGGCAAAATTGCGGGGACTTGCCTGCTCCTCCAAGCCGTCCATGCCCTGTCTGGCGACACGGTTTGAGTATGGTACGCTGCTGACTCCGGATCGGATTGAGCAAGTGGCAAAAGGCGAGGACATCCTCCGCCAATACGTTTCGGCGACGGCGGATGTCCGGCTGCGCGTCCATGCGAATATCGGCCGGATTGAAGTTTCACCGGAGGCTATTCCACTCTTGATCACGTCGCGTTTGGAAGTCGCGGCAAAGCTGCACGGTCTCGGATTTAAATTTGTCACGCTTGATTTGGAGGGCTTCCGGTCGGGCTGTTTCGATAAAGTAAACGAATGAGATTTTTTAAAATAATACATAAATAATTGCCGCCTTCGCGCCGGTCATCCGGCTCGTCGGCGCCGAAACACAAGGAGAAAAAAATGGAGAAGAAATCACCGGCAACCAACCCGCAGGTAACGCGCCGTCCCTATAAAAATACCGGGGCAACTTTGCCGCTGTTGGGCTTCGGACTGATGCGGTTGCCGCAAAAGGACGAAAAAATCGATTATCCGGCCGCCGAAGCGATGGTGGCGACGGCGATGAATGCCGGATGCAACTACTTTGACACCGCCTATATGTATCACGGCGGAGAGAGTGAAAAATTCGTCGGACAAATCCTCGCCAAATATCCGCGCGACAGCTATTATCTCACCAGCAAAATGCCGATGATGATGATGAATACCGAGGCGGACAATGAGCGGATTTTTAACGAGCAGCTGGATCGGACAAAAGCCGGGTACTTTGACTATTATTTCCTCCATTGTCTCAATGAGGCGAATTGGCAAAAGGCGCAAGACATCAAAACGCTTGAGTTCGTCAAAAAAATGAAGGCTGAGGGGAAAATTCGCCACATCGGGTTCTCCTTTCACGACGAGCCGGAAATGTTGAAGCAGATTGCGGAAGCTTTCCCGTGGGAGCTGGCGCAAATCCAGCTCAATTATTTGGACTGGGACCTCTGCCGCGCCGGAGAGCTGTATGAGGTGCTGGTCAAGCTCGGTATTCCGATTGCGGTGATGGAGCCGTTAAAGGGCGGCACTTTGGTCAACCTGACGCCGGACGCGAAAAAAGTGTTTGAAAAGGCCAAGTCGGACGTCAGCATCGCCTCGTGGGGGCTGCGCTATGCGGCAAGTCTCCCCGATGTGCAAATCGTCCTTTCCGGCATGTCCTCTCCAGATCAACTCGCAGACAACCTCAAGACTTTTTCGCCGTTTGAGCCGCTCACCGATGCCGAACAAAAAACCGTTGCCGAAGCACTTACGGTTTACCGCAAATCCGGAGCGATCCCGTGTACATCGTGTAAATATTGCCTGCCGTGTCCGGTCGGCGTGGATATCCCGCGCAATCTGGCTTTGCACAATCAGGTAAAAGCGGGAGGTCCGGTCTTTCACGGCAAACTGGTTTATAATGCCATGCCGGAAAATCAGCGCGCCTCCGGCTGCGTCCGTTGCGGTGTTTGTAAAACGAAGTGTCCGCAGCAAATCGATATCCCGGAATACATGACGGAGATCGCGGCTGAGTTCCAATAATGGATCGTCGGTTTGACGAAAGCACAGTTGATCGGGCGCAACCGGCCCGATCACTTTGGGGAGAATCACCGTTATGAATCAGGAGACAACACTTGCGGCGCTGCTGGTGACCGCATTGCTGACCGGCATGATCCACACCGTCGCCGGACCGGATCACTATCTGCCGTTTATCGCCATTTCCAAAAGCCGCAACTACGGATGGTTTCAAACCATGCTCTGGACCGTGCTCTGCGGTGTCGGCCATGTGGGCAGCGCAATTTTGCTTGCGCTGGGATTTTCGCTGTTTGCAAAATTGTTGACCGCTGCGCATTTTGAGTGGCTGGAGGAGTGGCGCGGAAGCATCGCCGCCTATGCAATGATCGGCATGGGAGCGGCTTTGCTGCTGCACTCGCTCCACAAACGCTGGAAGCACCGTCCGCACGAGCACCGGCATATTCATTTTGACGGCACGGTCGAGACGCACACTCACGCTCCCGCCGAATTTCACGAAAGCGAGAAACTTTCTTATTGGGTGGTCTTCATCATTTTTGTCCTCGGCCCCTGCGAGGCGCTGCTGCCATTGTTAACTGCTTCGGCGGTACTGGGCTCAATCAGCGTGATATTCATCTCGGTGGTCTTCAGTTTGACCACCGTCGCCACTATGGTTGGCATGGTTGCGGCGGGACGATTCGGGCTGAATATCTTGCGTTTCCCGTGGCTGGAAAAATTTGCGCCCGAATTTGCGGGCGGGACGGTCATGGCCTGCGGGCTTGCCATTGTTTGTCTCGGGGCTTGAAAATAGCGTTGGGAGATATGATCCCCGAGCGTTTCATGCAAGTGAGGATCAAAGAATACTAAAAACGTCTTAGTAGATGGCCGGTAGAACATGATTTACGGAAAACAGCGACCAAAAGGTTTGGTGACTTGGTAGTACAAGGCAACAGACGATACGGACATGTGTGTTTTGATTGAGGTTGCTTGGCGTTCCTTTTGGCGGAGCCAAAACGTCTCAACTGAAGTTGAGTGAGGTATGGTGGGCGATAAGGGACTTGAACCCGTGACCTCTGCCGTGTGAAAGCAGCGCTCTAGCCAGCTGAGCTAATCGCCCGTTGTTAAACATCATATAATATAGAGGCGTTTTTTTAAAAATCAAGCGTTGCGGTCCGGATTTTTTAGTATTATTTTTAAAACGCCGGATTGAATTTTCATAAATCAGGTGTATAGTGTATCATTGATCGGATTATTTCGACAGAAAGATTACAGAGGTATTGTCTATGAAAATCAGTAAGATTGCATTTGCCGCATTGTTTGCCGGCTCCGTGTACGCCGCGGATGAAGTGAAACCGGTTGCCCCTGCCGCTCCGGCCGCCCCCGCTGCCCCCGCCGCTCCGGCTGCCCCCGCCGCGGATGATATTTGGGTCTCCGTGCCTGCCGCGGTTGCCGAAATCAACGGCAAAAATGTCACAAAAGAGGACATCATCAATTTCATGACCTCCCAGATGCCCGACGGCAAAATCCCCCCGATGATCAATGCCGAATTCATCAAACAGATGCTCCCCGGCATCGTTAAAAGCTATGTCAACCGTACTTTGATTGAAACCGCCGCCAAAAATGCCGGTTTCGCTCCTTCCGAAAAATTTGTGGTCGATACTTTCCAGGAGCAGATCAAAAAAGCTTCTCCCGAAGAGTTGGAAGCCTTTAAGCAGCAATTGGCCATGAGCGGTAAAACCCTTGATACTTTTATCGCTGAAAAAGCCAAGGATCCCAAAGTTCAGGCCCAGTTTGCGATTCAGGCGTTTCTTGACAAAGAAGTGATCAAAAATATCGAAATCACCGACGCCGAAGCTAAAGCTTATTACGAAAAAAATGCCGAACAGTTTACCTCTCCCGCCGATCCCGAAGGCTCGATCCGTGCTTCTCACATCCTTTATGCCGCCAAAACCGAGGCCGAGTTTAAAGACGCCTTGGCCAAAGCCCAAAAAACTTATGCCATTTTGAAAGCCGATCCCTCCAAGTTTGAGCAAATTGCCAAGGACGAAAGCTCCTGCCCGAGCAAAAATCAGGGCGGTTCTCTTGGCGCTTTCAGTAAAGGTCAGATGGTCAAAGAGTTTGAAGATGCGGCTAACGGGCTGAAAAACCCGGGCGATATCTCCGAGCCGGTCAAAACCCAGTTCGGCTATCACATTATCCGCAAGGATGCCCCGCAACAGGCCACGGTCGAGAAGTTTGACGCTGTCAAGGGTGACATTGTCGATGCGCTCAAAATGCAAAAGATCCAAGAAGCTCTTCAGCAGTACATCACCAAGCTCGAAGAAGCCAACAAGGTCAAATACCTGATCGAAATTCCCAAAGACAAAGAATAATCAGGAATCGCCGAAAAACCGTTCAAACTCTGAACGGTTTTTTTAGATTCCGTCAATTAGTTACAGCTAATTAGTTTGCGCAAATTTTTATGAAAAATATATCCAGCAGTCAGGAAGATTATTTGGAGGCCATTGCCGAGATCATTGAGCAAAACGGTCATGCCCATACCAAGGATATCGCCGATAAGCTTAATGTCAAAATGCCCTCGGTTACCAGCGCTTTGCAAGCGTTATCGATGCGCGGTTTGATCAATTATCAGTCGCACAGCCCGGTTGTGCTGACCTCCTCCGGCGCCGAGGCGGCGGCAGTGATTCGCAACCGGCACAATGCGCTTAAGAAATTCTTTGCCCAAGTGTTGAAGCTTGATGAGCGTGAGGCCAACGAAACTGCTTGTGAAATCGAGCATGTCGCCCACGAAAAAGTACTTTCCCGCATCGTGTTGCTGGCCGAAGCCATTGCCCAGCGCCCCGATTGCGCCGAGTTGCGTGAGTATCTCGACAAAACCATGCCCAATCTCAATGTTGACGACAGCGAGGCCGAAATAATTTCGCTGGCCGAGTTGCCGCTTGGTCAAAGCGCGGTAGTGGTCAAAGTCGCCGAAAATCTGCGCGGCATTCGCAAATTTGCCGACCTTGGTCTCGTCCCCGGGACATTGGTCGTCAAAGAGGGCAAGGCACCTTTGGGTAATTTGTTGCGCATTAAGGTAATGGGGTGCAGTCTCTCTTTGCGCTCCGATGACGCCGGGCACATTTGGGTCAGATTGACGGAGTAACGGAGCCTTATGAAAAAGCATTATAAGATTGTGCTTGCCGGCAACCCAAACTGCGGGAAAACCACCATTTTTAACGCATTGACCGGGACGCGTCAGCATGTCGGGAACTACTCGGGGGTGACGGTTGAGCGTAAAAGCGGTATGCTGCCATTGGCGGATATGACGGTCGAAGTGATTGACTTACCGGGGATTTACAGCATGTCCTCCTCATCTCCCGAGGAAAAGGTCGCCTTTGAGGAGCTTGCCGCCGGTGATATTGATTTAATTTTAAATGTGATCGATGCCGGCAACTGCCAGCGCAATTTGTATCTCACCACCCAGCTTGCCGAGCTCAATTATCCGATGATTTTGGTCTTTAACATGATTGATGAGGCGTACGAGCGCGGTATGGAATTTGACTTCGGCAAATTTGAGCGCTTTTTTGGCACCCTGACGATTACTACGGTCGGCTCCAAATCCGAGGGTATCGCCGATCTCAAAGCGATGATTGCCGAAGCTTTGCTTGATCCCGATAAGCGAGAACCGGTCAAGCCCGGCTACGGCCAATTGCCCGATGCCATGATTGCCGAGCTCACCGTTGCCGTTGACGGGCATTTGCCGGTCAAATATCAGCACTTGCCGCCGCGGTACTTTGCGATCAAGCTCTTGGACGACGATGCGATGTTTGTCCGCGCTCCGGAGTTTGTCCATCTCGCACCGCGTCTGGAGGAGATGCGCAAAATCATCGCGACCCGTAGCGGGGTCAACAGTCAAACCTTGATGGCAGACCGTCGCTACGGCGTGATCGCCGGGGCTTGCCGTGAAGCAATCTCGATCAGCAATCAAAAGCAGCGTCAGGTCTCCGATTGGATTGACAAGGTGGTGCTCAACCGCTTTTTAGGAATGCCGATTTTTTTGCTGACGATGTACTTGGTGTTTGTCTTTACCTTTAGTTTCTCCGAGCCTCTGATGGAGCTTTTGGAGGGATTTTTTAACGTTTTGACCAATGCGGTCAACGGTCTTTGGCCGCAGGGACATTGGGAATATGTCCGGATGTTGATTACCGACGGGATCATTGGCGGGGTGGGCGGGGTACTGGTCTTTTTGCCCAATATTTTATTGCTGTTTCTCGCCATCGCTTTTTTGGAGGGCACCGGCTATATGGCACGGGCGGCCTTTGTTATGGACGGCGTGATGCATAAATTTGGTCTTCATGGCAAAAGTTTTATCCCGATGTTGCTTGGCTTCGGTTGCTCAGTCCCGGCGATTATGGCGACGCGTACCATCGAGTCCGAGCGTGACCGTCTGGCGACGATCATGGTCCTTCCCTTGATGAGTTGCGGGGCCCGGTTGCCGATTTACTCATTGTTTATCCCGGCGTTTTTTCCGGAAAAATTTCAGGCGCTGATGATGTGGCTCATTTATGTCATCGGCGTATTGCTGGCAGTGTTGATCGCGCGTTTACTCAAATCCACCTTGTTTAAGGGTGATGAGGAAGTTTTTGTGATGGAGCTCCCGCCGTATCGGATGCCGACTTTCGGCAGCTTGCTCCTCCATATGTGGGAGCGGGCGATCATGTATCTCAAAAAGGCGGGGACGGTTATTTTGCTCGCTTCGGTGATTATGTTTGTTATTAACACTTTTCCGCAAAAAATGCAGATTTCCAATCCCCAAGAGGCGAAGTTGGAGCAACTGGAGTATTCGCTCGGCGGTCGAATTGGTAAAAAATTGGAAGTTGTGCTTGCTCCGTTGGGATTTGACTGGCGTGTAAGTTCGGCATTGGTTGGTGCTTTCGCCGGCAAAGAGCTCTTTGTTTCGCAATTGAGCATTATCTACTCGACTGCGGATGATGATCAGGCCTCGCTGCGTCAACTTTTGCAGCAAAATTACAGTAAATTGCAGGCGTTTTGCATTATGCTCTTTTGTCTCATTTCCATGCCGTGCATTGCCACGGTGGCGGTGGTCAGGCGCGAAACCAACTCCTGGAAGCTTGCCATGCTGCAGATCGCCGGGCTGACAATGCTCGCCTATGGAATCACGCTGGTGGTTTATCAGGTTGGGAAGTTGTTATTTTTGTAAGAAATTTTTAAATTTCGTGCTTGAAAAAAGTAAAAACAACGCTATATTATAAAACGTTGACTGCAAGATCAACCTGTGTGCACCCATAGCTCAATTGGATAGAGCGTCTGGCTACGGACCAGAAGGTTAGGGGTTCAAATCCCTTTGGGTGTACCATTTTTTTTGCTTTGATTCGCGTAAAATCTCTCGCCTAGCCCGTTGTCGTTCCTCGGTCACATATTAAAATATACGCCCTCGCGCCTCTCAAAGGAACATATCGCAACATAGTCATATAAATTTTTCAACTCATCTGCATCCTTGATTTCCAACTAATGTGGAGCTTTGGCATATAATGCTTTCACTTTTGATGCTAAAATTGAAATATCCATACAATGCTTTAATTATTGATTGTTTATTTGATATCAATGCGCCTGCTGTCGCTCGATCTTAGCAGCAATCCGGGGCCAGTCGGACGGTGGGACTTTTTCGATTCGGCCGTCAGCGTAGATGACGTTGCGAATGTCGCCGGCTTTGGCGTGCAAGCCGGGCTTTTCGTAGAAGATAACTGTATCCGGGTTATTGAATGAAACGCCTTCTCCGCAATAGCAGTAAGCCAACTCGTCTTCATTTGGCAAGCGCTCTAAGTTGGAGCGATGTCGGTAGCTGCTCATGGTCTGGCATAACTCCAGATCACTGTGCCAATCCTCCAACGACGTCTTTTTGCCTAATGAGTCTGTCGGGGGATTTTGCAACCATGCGGCATACAACTCCGCCATGGTCGTAGCGGGATAACGGTCGGATTGGAGTTCACGTTGCCACGTTCGTACCCTTTCCGCCATAAACCAGCCGCATTCATAGGCAAAGCCGCGCGGGTTTCGGTACGAAACACATGGCAGCAGCATCCCGAGCAACAGAATGCCGATAAAACCTCCCAACACCGCCTCTGCCAGGCATTGCCGGTATGGCGGCGCCGCAATGCCACAAAGGCAATGAAACGCGACTTCAGCGATCAGCCAGCTTACCAGCACCACCCAAGCCGCTATTGCACATAGGGTAAGCCATGCCGTGGGCGACCACGATGCATCCGGATGAAAGTCAACGCGATTAAGCTCCAGTCGTTCGGCGACCTGTCCGGCAATTATCCCCACAATCATCACGCCGATCAGGCAATAAATCAGTTTTTTCGCCATCGTCACTCCGTTTCCGGTTCTCAGTCGAGGCAGTGCCGCAGTCGAAACCCAGCAGGTGCGGCGGCCCGATAGATCCCTTTCTCTACTGTTAAAAGATAGCACTCTATATCTGCTGTGTCAAGATGATTTTTTGATCAGCCGTCGAAAGATTACGATTTCGCATTGTAGGCGCCATTAACTCAGTCAAACAATAAAGCAAAGAACAAATCAAAGCAAAAAATGCTGTTGACTTATTTTTTACTCATCGGCAAATTCAGATAGTTGCCGACCAAGGTGCCGTTTGCCAATACTTCGTTGTCGGCCTCATAACTTTTGCGTGAACTTTGATAAAAAATCCCGATGGGAATTTCATCGCCCCAGCGTAATGCCAGCTCCAACGCCTTCATTTTGTCATGGCAATCATGGGTGTCCGGGATCGGCTTTACCCTGTCTTTGTACCATTTATAATTATTGACGCGGTTGAAGCTCACGCACGGCTGCAAAATATCCACCAGTGCCATGCCGCCACGGTGGGCAAAGGCCGCCAGCATGATTTGTTTGAGGTGCTCCGGTTCGACACTTGAGCTGCGCGCCACAAAGGAGCACTCCTCGATGATCGCGATGGCCAACGGGTTGACCGGCTGCAACTTTTGGCCGTGGGTCTGAATCGGGGTGACAAAACCGATGTCCGAGGTCGGCGACGCCTGACCCTTGGTGAGACCGTAGACCTGATTGTTGTGGACAAACACTTTGACCCCGATGTTGCGGCGCAAACTGTGGATAAAGTGGTTGCCACCCTCGCCGTACATATCGCCGTCGCCGGAAAAAATGGCGACTTCGAGCTCGTAATTGGCAATTTTGATCCCCGTTGCCGCCGGCAGCGCCCGGCCGTGGAGACCGTTAAAGATGCTCACCGGAATATTGTGCGGCAGCTTCGCCGCCTGACCGATCCCGGAAACCAGCACCAGTTTATTGGTATCGATTTTGCCGGTGGCAAGAACTTCCTCAAGTGCTTTTAAGATGGCATAATTTCCGCATCCCGGGCACCACGAGGGCTGAGTATCCGCTTGGTCGATGGCAATCATCATTTCACCTCGCTCTTTATAAATCTGGCGGTGACCGGCAGACCGTCATCGCGGTTGATTGTGGACATTTCCCGGCTGATGCCGACTTCACGCAACAATGACCGGAGTTGGCCGGTCGCGTTGCCTTCGACTGCAATCAGGCGTTTCGGCCGATCCAACAGCGGTTTGATTCGGTCGACCGGCAGTGGCCAGAGTTGGGAAAAGTGGATCACGGCAAATTTTTTGGTCCCGGAAACATTCATTTGGTCCACGTACTCGCGGCAGGCGCCGCAGGTCGATCCCCAGCACACCAATGCAACGTCGGCGTCGGCTTTGCCGTAAATTTCCGGCATGATAAAAGACTCCAACACGCCCGCATTTTTGCGCAGCCGTTTGGTTTGCTGGCTGACCCGTACGGCGAAACTCTCGGAGAGGTGTCCCGTTTGGTCGTGCTCATCGCTGTCGGCAACCACCGTGACGCCGTGACCGGGAATCGCCCGCGGCGATACCCCGTCAGGGCAATCCAAATAACGAAGATAATTTGCCTGTTTGTCGTTGGCCAGACAGCGGTCAATCGGCTGGTATTTGGCGTCGGGCAGGAGGATGTTTTTTTCGGCATCCTGCAAATATTGGTCGGTAAGGATCAATGCCGGAACTTGAAACCGGTGCGCCGTGGTCAGGGCAATCCGGGTAAGATCAAAGCATTGCTGATGGGTCCCCGGCGCGTAAACGGCCCGGCAAAATTCGCCGTGTCCGGCATGGATCGCAAAGCTGAGATCACTTTGCGCGGTGCGCGTGGGCATGCCGGTGGCCGGGCCCGGACGCTGTGCAATCAAGATCAGGATCGGGAGCTCCATCATCCCGGCCAATGACAACCCCTCGGCCATCAACGCAAAGCCGCCGCCACTGGTGGTCGTCATCGCCGGGACTCCGGCGTAAACTGCGCCGCACAGCATGTTGACGGCGGCGATTTCATCCTCCGCCTGCTCGACCACGATGCCGTAACGGTCGGCGACCGCCGCCAAATAGTTTAATGTGGCGGTGCCGGGCGTCATCGGGTAGGCGGTGGCAAATTTGACCCCGGAGGTTGCGGCGGCAAGACCGATCATCGCCGCACCGGTCGTCACCGTGGCTGGTGCCCCGACCGGTTGGGGCGCTTTTAATTGATTGGGCAGGGTCAGACCTTTTTGATACCCCGCACCGGCGCACTCGAGATTCTTTTGGAGGATGTCGTCGCGTCCGGTAAATTCCCGGCGCAAAAAATCCTCCAGAAATTGAAGCGGATAATGCAACATTCCCCAAATCGTCCCGGCGGACACCGTATTGCCCATGATGTCGTCGCCGCCGTTTTGTTTGGCGATCCCGGTAAAATCGACCGTCAATACTTTGGGCCGCTCGTCTTTGCCGTCAAGCAAAATCACCGCTCCGGGGGCGGTGTCCCGGTGCAATATCTCAAGTGCGGTCGGATTGAGCGCCAAGAGAAGATCGGGCTGCTCCTTTAAACCGAATAATTCGCGGTCGGCAAAGCATAGATCGCACCAGTTGAGCCCGCCGCGGATCCTTGACATATAACTTTTGCCGGAAAAAACCGCCAGACCGGCGGCGGCCGCCGCGCCGACCAGCATGTTGTTGACCACAACCAGTCCCTGTCCGGCTTCTCCGGCAATTCTGATATTGATATCCATAACGTCCTCCCGTTGAATTGCCCCGGAGAAAATCGCCGGGGGCAATGGTTGAGTTGATCCGCAGCTCCGGGGAGTGTCGGTGCGGATCGGCGAGTTGCGTCAGACAATCAATTTATGGTTGCTTAATACGCCTTAAAAAGCTCTTTTTTTGCACCGCATATCGGACAGGCGTCCGGTGCGTCGCCTTCGATGGTATAGCCGCAGACGGCGCAAATATGGATGGTGCCGAGTTCGGCGTCTTTGCCGCTGTCAACCGCGGCTTTGGCTTTTTGAAAAAGTTTGCGGTGCTCGATTTCGGTCATGTATGACCAGACGAAGCTCCGCGCGGCGCTGTTTTCGCCCTGAAATTTCGCGGTTTCGATGTAAGTCGGGTACATTTCCTCAATTTCAAAGGATTCTCCGGCAATGCTTAAACCGAGATTTTTAGCCGTATTTCCGGGGCCAAAGGCGGCCATGCTCATGGCGACGCGGCCGGTGTCGAGGTGTTTGAGCTCCTGATAGTGGTCAAAGGCGTGGATTCTTTCCGCGTCGGCAATGGCGACAAACAGGCGCGAGACATTGGGGTAGTTTTCTTTGGCGGCCACTTCGGCAAAGCGCAAATAGCGCATGTGGGCCTGACTCTCGCCGCCAAAGGCATTGATCATGTTTTGCTCGGTCATCTGTTTCATCATACTCCTCCTCGGTTGGTCCGTCCCGTAAAACGGGCGGTTTTTAAAGAATCGGTATATGTCTACTATAATACCTTGACGGCAATTTACAAGCGCAGAAACGGAAAGTTGCGAAAATAGATAAGCGTCAGGCTTCTTTGACTTCGAGGTAAGGGATGCGGCGAAATTCGTACGGGACCGAGCGGTCTTGAATTCTCGCCAGCAGCATTTCCGCCGCTGCCGCCGCCATGCCCGCAAAGTCTTGGATGCAGACCGTGCGGTGAGCGTAAATGCTGCGCATCAGCGGGTCCACGGTGTCAAAATAACCGGAGTAAAGGCGTCCAGCTAAGGCGGTCAAGAGTTGTTTCTCCTCCAGCGCCACCAAAATTTCGTGCTCGCTGTCAGCCAAAATCCCCGGTGCGGCAAACTGCCGCCGGGCAAATTCATCCATTGTCGTCACCCACGGAATTTTTTGATCGTCAAGAAATTGTTTGGCCGCGGACATGCGCTCGTGCGATACGGCGTTGGCCGCCGAGGCGGCCAGCCAAAAGCCGTCGGCTCCGGCGGCGATGCAGTCAATCAAGAGCGCTTTAACCGCCGCCGGGTTGTCATTGGTCACCGTCGGCGTGTTGTCAAACCAGCGGTCAAGGCAGACCGTCGGGACCGGGAAGTGCTCCGGGGCCTTGAAACATGCCGGTGCCGCCGGTCCGCCGGACGCGATCAGTATCGCGCCGTCGGCGGTACGTTGGCGCAACCGCTCGACAATCGCTGCAAAGTGATCCGTAAAGCGGTCCGCCAAAGCGATCAATAGCTCGTAGCCGTGACGGCGCATGACTGCCGCCAGCTCGGTGGCGATTTCCCGCTCCAAATGACTCTCCAGCGACGAGAGCACCAGCCAGACCGTCCCGGTGCGCCCGGAGATTAAACAGCGGGCGTTGCGATTGGGTACATAACAATGCCGCTCCGCGATTTCCCGGATGCGGCGCACTGTCTCGGCCTTGACCCGGGCGTCGCCGCGCAGTGCGCGCGACACGGTCGAGGCGTTGACTCCCGCAATCCGGGCGATATCGTGGATGGTGACGGACATCGGCTTACTTTTTGACCATCAAAGTTTTGATTTCAAAGGGCTTGAGTTGGAGCTTCAAGGCTCCGTCGGTAAAGCGGAACTCCTCTTGGCTTGTCCACTCCATGAGATTGGTTTCGACCATGGCCAAATCAGCTGCGAGCGTGGTTCGCACAACCGCGCTACCGGGGTTGCCAGAGGTTTCGGCAAGGCGGATCACCAGACGGTCGGACTTCTCGGCGCGCTTGACTACTTCGAGCGAAACCGACGCCGACTCGACGGCAAACGGCGCTTGCACACTCGCGGCCCGGCCCGCAACCACCACCGGCGGACGGTTGAGCATCGCCGACTCGGCCATCACCGTCGAAGCGAGCAAATCGTGCTCGTGCGGCAGATAGCTGTAGGTAAAGTACTGGTCGCCGCGGTCCGCGGTGGGATCGGGGTAGAGCGGCGAACGCAAGAGTGAGAGACGCAACGCATTGCGCTCGGCTCGGCAGCCGTATTTGCAGTCGTTGAGCAAAGCGGCACCGTAGTTGCGCTCTGAGATATCAATGTAGCGGCGGGCCGGGACCTCAAATTTGGCCATATCCCAGCTGGTGTTTTCGTGCAATGCCCGGCGGAGGTAGCCGTACTGGATATCGTAGGTGCCCTCGGTGGCGCTGATTTCCGCGGGGAAGCGGACCTGCAATAATTTGCGCGTCTCGTGCCAGTCGACATGAGTGACAAAATCGAGCCGCTTGGAGTTGGCGCGCAAGGTCACTTTTTGGCCGATGCGGGATTGGCCGATGACCGCATCGATCTTCAACGAAGACTCCACCGGCCCGGTGACGATGTCGCTCACCGTCACCGACTCGACGCCGGTGACATTGCCGTTTTTGTAAAAACTGTCAACATCCCACGCGTCAAAATTGTTGGGCCGGTCGACAAAGAGCTGCAAACGGTTGCCCGCTTCGCCGTCGGCAATCAGTTCGCGGCCGACCGCTTTGTCAAAGGCGGAAATGAGTTCGCCGCGGTCGCTAAAGGTATAGCGCACCAATTCGTTTTCCAGCACCGGTTGTTTTTGCGGCCGGACGGCGGCGGCTGTGGCGGCCTTGCCGCGGCGCAAGGTAATGACGCTTGAGCCGGGGAGATCGACCAAAGCGAGCAAGGTTTCACCGTCAAACTGGGTCGGGACGGTTTTCCCGCTTTGATCCTTTACCTCGGCATCGGCCCACGCGGCGGGGAGCTTGACCGTGCCATTGTAGGCGACGGAGAGGGTGTTGACCAGCATCGCGGCATGGTCGTCCTTGACCGACATCGCTTCGGCGGCGCGGTCGATCAATTGCCCGCAAACCTTGATGGCGGCAGCGTGTTCGGCCTCGGTGACCTCATACACTTTGCGGATCGAGGAGCCGGGGATGATGTCGTGAAATTGGTTGAGGAGCAAAATTTTCCACTGTGCGTCAAGCTCTTTGGCCGGGTACTCTGACAAATTGAGGCAGCTCCACATAAATTCGGTGGCGACGAGGAGCTCCTCGAGTTTGCGGTTGTTGCGCTTGGTGCGGGCCTGGGTGGTCAGAGTGCCGCGGTGCATTTCCAAATAAAGTTCGCCGTCCCACTTGGGGAATTGGTCGCGGGCTTGGTTAATCCGCTCAAAAAAGTCGGCGGTTTTGCTGAAGCTGAATTTGGGGCAGCCCTCGAGATTTTTGACCAGCTTGGCGCGTTCCAAAAAGGCTTCCGCCGGACCGCCGCCGCCATCGCCGATCCCGAAGAGGCTGGCGAACTCATTGACCACGTCCGCCTGAGCGTAGCGGTTTTGCGCCGGGACGAGCTCGACGGGGGTGACAAAGGCATTGTAATTGTTTTCGGGCGGGAAGTGGGTCAAAACCTCGCTGCCGTCAATCCCGCGCCAGACAAAGGTATGATGCGGGAACGTATTGTATTGGCTCCACGAAATTTTTTGGGTCAAAAAGTAATCGCACCCGGCTTTGCGGATGATCTGGGGCAGCGCGGCCGCGTAGCCGAATACGTCCGGCAGCCACAAGTTGCGCACATCGACGCCAAACTCGTCCATGAAAAAGTTTTTACCGTGGACAAACTGGCGGATGATCGACTCGCCGCCGGTGATGTTGCAGTCGGCCTCAACCCACATGCCGCCCTGAAGCTCCCAACTGCCGTCGGCAACGGCGGCTTTGATCTTGCTGTAAAGCTCTGGGTAGTGGTCGCGGACAAAGGCATAAAGCTGGGGCTGCGAGGCGCCGAAGATGTAGCCGGGGTACTGTTTGATGAGCTCAAGCTGGCTCGAAAAAGTGCGGGCGGCCTTGCGGATGCTCTCGCGGACCGGCCACAGCCAGCCGACGTCGATGTGGGCGTGGCCGACCCCGGCGACGCTCAGCGCGGAGGCGTTGGCCGGGAGATCGAGCTGGGGCTTTAAGACGGCGCGCGCTTTGGCGGCGTTGCGGGCGTCGTCGCTGTAAACGTCGATGGCCGCATTCATCACATGGAGGAGCTGGCGGTTGCGGTAATCGTTGGGCGATGTCTGGCTGAAGAGCCCGTAGAGGACTTCAAACTCCAAACGCAAAAGCCACGCCTCGCGGTTGAAGAGACCGAGCCGCATCTCTAAAACTTTGCCTGGAAATTTGCCGGTGAGATCCAAATCCAAGCTGTGCGGGTCCTCGTCGAGCTGGATGCCGAAAAGCGAATTGGCGGCCGCTTCGCCCCAAAACTCGACCTGACCGTTTTTGATCATTGACTGCGGGACAAAAAAGAGATCCTTGTGATACCAGGTGTTAAACACGCTGTTGCCGGTCACAGCATAAAAAGGCACGCCCTTTTCGTCAAAAATCTGGACTTCGCCGGAGAGGTTAAGGGCTACGGCGACTTCGCCGTTGCGCCACTCGGCCGGAATCTCAGCGGTAAAGTGAAACCACGCACTTTCCCACGCCGCGCCCCAGTCCTCGCCCTCGACGATCGGGCGGTAGCTTAAACTCGCCCGCTTGGAGTAGGGCACGGGATCGACCGAGTGCCCGAAGCGGGCGGTCAGCGGTACGGTCGCAAAGAAGCGGTCTTTGGCGGTGCGCTTTAAAAAGAGTTGGCAGCGGTTTTCGAGTAATTTGTATTCTTGTTGAAACATGTTTTCTTTCCTTATGGATCATAAAATGCAATCGATTGTATTTTTTAATATAATTGCGAAAAAGCAAAAATACAATCGATTGCATTCACTTTTTTTGAATTTTGTAAAAAAATCCCGAAACAGCGCTGCGGCTTGGCAGTCTCTGCTGTTTCGGGGTTTGATTCAATGGGGATGCCGTCGTATTTAATCAATGGCGGCGGGTTTCTGATACTCCGGGTAGCTGCGGGCCTCGCTGGGGATGTCATCGACCATTTTGGCCTGACCCGCCGAGCGCGGGGTAAACAAGTGATTGCGCGAAATCGCCTGAAGTCCGCGTACGCCGTTGCCGGAGAGCAAAACCTCCGCCTCAAAGTTTACCGTTTTGCCCGACTCCAACACTGGCAGGTATTTTAACGGCGCGGCAAATTCCATCGTGTAGCCGTCAACGGTTTTGACAAACTTCGCCCGGCTGCCGGGGAGGACGGCGGCAAACGCATAACGGTGGCGGCCGCCGGAGGTGGTAAAGTACTCGTAAGGAGCGCTCAAGTCCGAGTTTTTGAGTAAGGCGATGACTTCGGGTTTGCCCTGCAATACGGTGACAATCAGCCGCGCGTTATCCCCGAGATAAACCCCCACACTGTCGCCGAGTTTAAACGCCATCGCCGGGTCGTCGGCGCGGTTGACGAAATCATTTTTGTCGGCGACCCGAAACCGGGCGTAAAAGAACTCGCGGTCACGTCCGAAATCAAGCAGCGCAAGTTTGTTGCCGCTGTTGTCATAGAGTTGGACGGTTTTGTCCCCCCAATTGCCGTTTTGGAGCGGGTCGTCGGCAAATTGCTGGATTACCACTTTGGCCTCCGGCAATGCTTCGGCAAAGGGGTCGATATTTTGGGTCAAGGTCATGACGCCGTCAAACCGCGATTCCTGCTTGATTTTGCCGTCGCTGCCGAGACCCTCGATTTGGTAGACCATGCCGTGCGTGTTGCCGGTGTACAAATATGCCTGGTTGCGCTCCGGGTAGTATTTGAGCTGGCCGGAGAACGTTTCACCGCCGCCCAGACTGTAGGCGCTCGGCGTTTCGCCCCGGTTGGGGTCAGCCAGCAACGACTGGACAAAAAAGCCGTCGGTGGTGTACAAGGTAAAGGGTGTCCACTCCGATGAAACCGCCACATAATTGTCGCCGAGCATCCCGGCCTGACACCAATGGTGATACATTTCCCCGTCCTTCAAGACCCCGGTGGCCTTGCGCCCGGCCAGAAAGAGGCGTCTGCCGTCGGGGGCGAACCCGGTGATTTTGACCGCGTTGTACCGCCCGGTGTGACCGAGTCCGAAGCGCAAAAGATCGGTCCATTTTTTGCTCGCGTACTCCAAATTGGTGGAAAAAGCAAGATAAATATTGCCCATGGAGTCAATGTCAATCCCGACGATTTCCTCGCGCGGACCGTAATAAAGCTTGGTGCGGCCGCCGGGAATGATGTCGGACGCGACTGTGACCGACGATGCCAAATCCCAGACAAAGGAGCCGCCGGGAGTGACGGATTGGGCTGTAAACTTCCGGACTTTATTGTCCGAACCGACGATGTACAGATCGCCTGCCGGCGTGATGTTAACAGCGCCGGTGCGGTAATCGGCAGTCAGGCTTTTGACTTCATTGGCGTCGATTTCTCCGTTGTCATTTAGGTCGCTCCAAAACTCGATGCTTTTTTCGTCGAACGGGCTGTTGCGCACCATGTTGACCGGGGTCAATTTTTCGCCGTCGATCCGCAAAATTGCGGTCGGCACCAAATCCATCCCGGCGCTGAACTGATATTTTTTGCCGTTTTTGGCTTTAAAAATCATCGCCGGGCGAAAGTTTGAGAGGATATCATTGAGCTCGTATGGCCAGTTGGGAATGTGGCTGAAGCGCCAGTAGGCGTCCGCGCCGCCGGAGCTGCCGTCGCCTTTCAGCTGGCTCCGTACCATGCCGTTGGTGTAGTACTCTTTTACATAGACCTTTAACGGGTCGTCCGCATCCGGCCAGGCGGGCGGACAGTAACCGACTTCGCCAAAGAGCTCCCCTGTGAGTTTGAGGGTTTTGCCTTCGTAAGAGCTGAAAACATTAGGGAGCGAACTTTGCGCAATCCAGAGTTTTTGATCATTGCCGTAACTCAAGCCGGCGGGGCGCAGCAGTGCCGAGTTGTCGTATTTGCCGCTCCACTCCCGACCGCCGGGTCTGCCGATGACATCAATGATTTTGCGGTCGCGGATGACCCACACTTGATTGGAGTCGCCGTTGTCGCTGACAAAGATCCGACCGTCGGGCGCCACGGTCAAATCCCACGGGTTGCCGATGAGGCCGTCGCGGAGCGTCATATATTTTTGAACTTGGCCGTCGCCTTTGGCAAAGCGCACAATTTCGGTCGGCGGGTTGTGCCAGCCGGTCACGTCGCGGCGGCAGAGTACCCAGAGGTTGCCGTCGTCATCCAAGGCGACCGCCCGCGGGCTGGGGCACGCAAGTTCGCGCTTGATTATTCCGGTTTCGGCATCGTAAACTTTGACGACACCGCGATATTGAAACGGGACAAAGAGCTCGCGGTCGTTGACGGCGATGCCGGAGGCCGAGGGCATCGGTGAATTCCACTCATTTTGCTGCGGCGGCGTCGGCCCGAAGTCATCAAGTTTGAGCACCCGCGCTGTGCCGAAGGGAGCGCTGAGACCGTTGTTTGCATCGTATCTGGAGATAAAGTTGTTGAACCACCCGGAGAGCACGTACGCGTATTTTAGATTGGCCGCGACGGCGATATGGGGGCCGTAGCCGCCATCAATCACATAAGGGGTGGCGCGCCACAAAACATCGTTTTGACGGTTGATTTTGACAATCGAGTGTCCACCCTCGTTGGAACCCCAGAGCAAATATGCGCCGCCGTCGCTTGTCGCGGCGACGCCGGTTGGCGGACCCATATTGCCGCCCCAGTTGCCCTTGGCGTCGGTGGTTTCGTAAGGTACTTTGGCCGAAGTCCCTGCCGCACCGACAAATTTGACAGAAAGCGGGCTGTGGGCATAGGCCCGGTAACGGTACTCGCCCGGGGGCAATGCGTTGCCGCGCCAGTCATAGCCGTCAAAATAAAAGTCCGCCTTGCCTTTGTCCGCGTAACGGCCGCCGACTTCGCGTAAAATTTCGCCGTTGGCATCGACGATGTTGACTGCGAGATAGCCGTCAAACGGCATCTCCACGGTAAATTTGTCGCCCGGTGGGACACTCTCGGTCTTTTTGAGGTATTCGGCCAGCGTGTCGTGACGCTTGGGCAAGTTGTTGTCGGGCGAAAACTCGATTTGGCCCCAATTTTTGACATGCTGCGAGGCCCAGCCGAAGTTGCCGGTGGGGGCCGTCCTTAATGCTTCGGCGCGCTGGGTGATGCTTTGCGGCCACATCACCGTCCAAAAGGCGGTCATCGCCTGACCGGGTAAAAAAGGATTTTTACCGTCCGGCACGCCTAGCAGCGACCACGGGATCCGCGCCTCCAATACGTAACGGTCCGGGTTGCTCTTTTGGACAAATGCAAGCTTTGCCTCCGGCGGGTCGACGATTTGCTCCCCGTGGTAAGGCGGGCCGCAGGCGATGGTCAAGTGGGGGGTATGCGTCACCGTTTCCTCCCAGAGGGTCAGGGTTTTGATTTTGGCGGCCCAGGGTTTGACGCTCGGGTCGTCTGGATTGTTTTTGGCCACGTTTAACGGAAACGGCACGGTTGGGTCGGCGATGCACCGAAACTCGATGTCGTGGCCGAGCCATGGTTTTTCGCCGGGCTTGTTGGTATTGACCATCGGTCCCCCGGCGGTGTTGATTTCGGCGGCCAGATACAAGGCGTCACGGTCATACATCACGGCGACTTCACCGGCAAAACGGTCGGCAATGTCGCGTGAGATGGCCAGCCACTCGCGATTGCTCAAATCCCAGTCGTCCAGTTGTCCGTCGATTTTGACCCCGGCCGCGGGAGCCGGGACCGCAAACATTTTGCCCTCCATAATATCGAGCGCATTGGCGGCCAGCGACCAAACGGTCAGCATGGAGGCGGCGGCAAATTTTATTTTCATGATTCTATCAATCCTCCAAATTTACGGTCAAGGTATGAAATCCGGGAGAAAGCTCTGAATATTTGAGCACATTTCCCGCAATGGTTGCGCTGTCAAGCTTCAAGGATTTGACGTGCTTGCCGTTGCCCTCAAAATTGATGTCAAGCCGGGCGCGGCCGATCTGTAAATGTTTGACCTGCCAGTCGTTGGCAATCTCCAGCGGGGCGCCGCAGCGGAGAAAATCGATGCCGAACTCCAAGTTTAAAAAGTTGTTGTAAAGCTGGGCCACCCAGCTGTTGAGCGTAAACGCCTGTTTACGGCCGGGGTTGTCAGGCGTCAAATCATTGTTGACCGCCTCGGTATTGAGCGCCTCGGGGATGGTCAGCTTTTGCCAGTTTTGGCGCATAAAGTCGAGCACCGGCGCCGCGCCCCCGCTTGCGGCGGTAATCGAGCGGCAAAAGCGCTCAATCACCGGCATATACATCCCCAGTTGATTGCCGTCGCGGTAAAAGATCGGGCTTTGGCGCGGAAACATCAGGACATTGTTGCGCTGCAAAAAGTTTTTGCGGACAAAGTCGGCGACCGGCTTCTCCAAGTTGGCGGCGAGCTCAAGCGCAAACGGCGTCACTTGCTGGATCGCGTAGGCAGGGTAATGTTTGCGCGGCGTCAGATCGCAACTCGAAATCGAGTCGTAAAAGAATCCGGCCGCGGGGTCATACAAATAGGTCTGAAACCCCTTTTGGAGTTGCTCCGCACGGCGTTTGAATTTCGTTGAGTCGGCGTCTTTGCCCAACACTGCGGCCAGCTTGCCCATTGCCCGCAAGGCTTGATAAAGGATCGAGTTGTTAAAACTGCTGATGTCTTCGCCGGTTTGCCCGAGATCCTCCGGCCAGTCCGGGTAGAGCGCCACGCCGCGGCAAAGCCCGGTGCCGGCGACTTCGTCTGCGAGCGCATTTTGGATGATTCCGGCGGCAAAATCATAAAATTGGCAAAGGTGTTTGCGGTTTTGGCTCCATAAATAATAATTGTAAAGCATGACGCAGTACAAGGACTGTGCCACCGGCGCCATCGCCATCAACGGACGGCCGTTGCAACCGATGGCATGAAAAATCCCGAGCCGCCGGTGGCTGGTGCGGCGGTAGTATTTGAGGCGGTTGTAAACATCCTGATGAGCCCCGGCAAACATCAAGGCGTCGGTGTGCACCATGCTGTCCCAGCCCCAGACCCAGTAGCCGGAGTCGGCGGCGCGCACCGCACCGGGGATGTCCTTGACATTAATCGAGCGCGCGTATTCGGGCAAAATCGCGACCAGCGAGTCAAGCCGCGGGTCGTTGCTCGCAAGTCGGGTATGCGTTTGAAGCGATTGCCGCAGGGTTTTGCGCTCACGGTCGGCGAGGGTGCGCGGTGCGGCAATCAACTCATCGGCATTGCTCAAGGCCAGCGCTTCACTCTCGCCAAATGCGACCGCGATGGCGGCATAACCGTCGGCATCCGGAGCGGTGGAGAAATAACTTTTGGGGAAATAAGTCTCCGTTGCCCGAAACGTGAAAGGCCCGGAACTTTTTACCGCGATATAAGTCGAGCTCCGCAACGGCTCATGGTAGCCAAAGGCGTCGCACTGGGTCAAGGCGGCATTTTTCTTTTTGGTCACTGGGTAGCTGTCAAAGCAGCGGGCGACGGCATAATCGCCGCCGGAGGCAAAGCGCTCCCATCGGCGCTGCGCTTTTTGGACGCAGACCGAGGTTTCGGTCAAATTGCAGCCGAAACCGGTAAAATCAGCGGCGGCCCGGCTCGTCCAAACTTCCAGCAAAAAGCCGCGATTCATCACGGTCAACCGGTGTTTGAATTTTACGTTGCGAAATTCGCAATTGCTGTCGTAGCCAAAAGGATAAAACACCGTGTCCGCAAACTCCGGCATATAAGCCTCGCCGTCGGCAAAATAGAGCATCGGCCGAAAGAGCTGTGCCCAGGCCGACAACGGATCGGCTTTAAAGAGTTCGCCGTTGTTGTGGCGCTGGTTGCCGAAAGAAACGATTTCAGAGAAACCGCCGTGACCGGCGATGCTGACGGCGGTGCGGCCGCCGCAAAATACGATCCGGGAGGCCGGGATCCCCGCTTTGGCGCGGGGCACATGTTGGGAAAAATTGAAAGGCATGGCAAATTATTCCGGTTTTTGGATGGCATATTTGAGTGAATTGATCGGGATCCCGCCGACGGCGGCCGCAAAGCCGACGCTGTTTTGCCACTGCCAGGTGACATGGCTAGATTTGACAATCAAGGTATTCCAGCCTTCTTGGATTTCAACATTGACGGCGTCGGTGCGACCGGGTTTGGCGGTGATCAATCCGGCATAGACTTCTTTGCCGTTTAAAATTACCGTGGTAAAAATGGTGCCGGCAAAAATCTTGCTTTCGCAGGATATCCGCACTTTTCCCGCTTTGGGACTTTTGACGTAACGGAGCATATAGCCTGAGTCAAAGGCTTCTGCTTTGGCAAAGGAGGCAAAGTCGACACTGTTGGGGTTGTTTTCGCCCACCACGTCGCTGTTGGGATAGTAAACCAGCCACTCCGCCGGGTCGCCTAGCTTGTTTTTAGCAACTTCGGTGATGTTTTTACCCGCCAGTGCGGCTTCATCAATCGGTGTTTTGAGTTTTTCGGCGTCAAATTCTTCGGTCTTAAACCAGCGGAAGCCGTTGCTGCCGACATCGCCGCAAACCAGCCACGGCGCATTGATGGTGAGGGGACGCGACACTTTTTCGCCGTTGATGTCGGCGGTAACGGTGAGCTGATTGACCAAACTCATTTCCGCCGGAGTGGTCAACGTCAGGGTAAAAGTGTCGCCTTTGATCGATTTTTCGGCCTTCCAGTTTTCGGGAAGCTCGACGGTAAGGTCTTTGATTTCGGCATTGGCTTTGCCCTTGACAGTGACGGTGTTAAACTCGGTCCCATTGACGATGTAGGTCAAAAAGCCGTTTTTGCCGTCGGCGACCGGGCCCAGCACCGATTTTCCGGTTTTTTTGAGCCAAGCCTGGGCGGGCTCCGGTTTGCCGATGGTGTTAAGCATGGCAACAGTAATGGCGAGGTGTCCGGCCCGGTTGGGGTGAACGTAGTCATTGGTCATCCGGCCGGTCGGGTTGCCCTCCCGGAGGATTTCCCAGTCTTTGACAAACTCGTCAAAGGTTTTAGCTACGGCGGCGTCATTGTTGGCGGCGACTTTGTCGATGCTTTTATTCATCGCGGCAATCAGCAAATTGCGGTAGGTGTCCGGGTTTTCGGTATACATGGTCGGGTAGGCCAAAATCAGCTTTTTAAATTTGGTCCGGGCTTTGAGGACATCGATCAAATTTTGATATTGGGCCTCAAATTTATCCAATTCGTTGATATTGCAATACGGCGCCAGAGCGTCATTCATCCCCAAAAAAATCACCAGAGTATCGGCTCCCTTGTCAAACTCGGTCTTGACCAAGGTTTTTGGGTAATCCAAGGGAACGTCTTTGTCGTAGGATTCTTTGACTACCCCGGGCCAGCTGTGCAAGGCTTGGCCGCTGCCGCCAAGGGCGATGATTTCGACATCGGTGACCCCGGCGTCGGCGAGCGCCTGACGCATTTGCCGGGCGTAGCCGTAATCAAGGTTTTCGGCATGGCCGGTGATGCTGTCTCCGACAAAGATCACCCGTTCGGCAAACAATGCACCGGGCAGCATGCCGGCTGCGAGCAACAGGGTTAACAGATATTTTTTCATCATTTGAGTTCCTTTTTATGGTTAAGGGTTAAGATTGAGTTTTTGAAAATATTGCGGGCTCAGGCGAATTTCGCTCGGCACATCGGCGGTGACGCCTTTGACCGGGCTGTACCGGTAGAGGTTGTAGCGGTTGATCCGGCCGTCGGTGTCGGAGTAGATGACCCCGACATCGCCGTAAACCGTCGGACTTGCCAACACCGGCAAATCACTGGCCGGAATGCTGAATTTGAGAATGTAGCCGTCGTTTTTGCGGTCAAACTCCACCTTGGCCGATTTCAGGATTTCCACTTTGTCGACCGTGACCTTGCCGATCGGCGAGGTGAATTCTCTAACTTCCGCGCCGGTATCGACCTTGTAACGGTAGGCCACGCAAATCGCTTTATTTTGGTACATGCCAAAGAGCAGCCGGACGTCACCGGTGCGGATTTGCGCACTGTTGTGGCTCCCGAGCTCGACATTGACGCTGCCTCCCGATTTAAAGAGCATTCGCCAGTCGTCGCCGGAGTTGGCCATCCGGGCCGGATCGTTTACGGTAAACTCGCCCTTCAATTCATTGCCGTCGCGCCAAAGTCTCCAACGGTAATAAAGTTTGCCTTTGATGACCACCGCCGCCGGATCGAGCGCTTGATCGAGCTCTTTTTGGCGGCGCATCCCGGCAAGCAATGTCGCCGTTTGCGCGTCCTCGGCACTGAGGCTAAAGGTTTCAGCGTGCCGCTGGAGTTGGTCGAGACCCTCGACGATCATAACACTGTGGTGGTTTTTTCCCCCCGCAAAACGCACTTTGCCGTCGGCGCCGCGGGCAAATGTGCCGCAAAAAGCCTCATCCATCAGCGAGTAGCCGCTTAAATCCTGCCCCGGCGTTACCGTCTCAATGGACAATGGCGGGGTCTGGCGCTGGTCGCCAAAGAGGCGCCCGAGATAGATTCCGTCGGTGCTGAATAAATAGCGGACGCCTTTGTTGCCGTTGAGCATAAAAACTTTGCCGAATCCGGCGGCATCGATTACCCCTTCGACGTTTAAGGTGTGCAAAATATCCCCCTCGTTGGGCAATGGGCTGTCGTGCGAGTTGGACGGCAAAGGATTGGGATAGGTCCAAACAATTTCGCCATTGGCGCTGTCGATGCAGCTCAAAGGATTGCGGTTGATCAAAACTTTGTTGTTATCCTCCAATGGCGCCACCGCCGCGGCCGACGACCCGGCCGGGAGCTCATAAATGAGCTGGGCATTGTCGGGGTTGTAGACGGGTAGACTATTTCGCCACTCCGGCTCAAGCTTCATCAAGTCACGGTTGTCAAGGACAAAATAAGCACTGAGATCTTCGCCGAAGCGGCAATTCCACGGCAGCGACGAGTATTTTTGCTCCAGATATTTGATTTCGTCCGGTGACATTTCGCCGTTGCGGTCAAGGTCGTTCCAAAAATAGGTGCGGCCGCCGTCCGCACCGATGGCAAAACGCGGTTTGAGCACCAAGTCCGGCCAGGCAGTTTCGCCGCCCCAGATGCTGTGCGCCGACCAGTGGCGGTCGCTCAGCAAAAAGAGTTTACCGTTTTTGCGCACCGGCCGCTCGGGCATCATTACTTTGTCAGTCAGCTTTTTGACCGTGGCGGATCGGGTGTCCAAATAAATATTGGCGAGCTGCCATTGTCCGTTGACGCGTCGGAATATCATGCCCTCGGCGTAGTACGTGTTGACATCCTCGGGGTCGAGCCAGCTGCCGCACTCATAACGGCCCGGCCCGAGAAACTCTCGGACAAGCTTGCCGTCAGTGCTCCAAACGGCGATCCGTTTGGGAAGAACGCTTGCTTCGGCTTCCCAAATTTGGCCGTTGCGGTCAAAATTGACTGCGGCCGGTTTTTCGATGACCGAGGGGTCGTATTTGCCGCCGGTGCGGGATTTGCCGGAGCCGATTGCTTTGAGCAATTTGCCGTCAGGAGCAAAGAGCTTGATCTGAGAGGTTCCCGCGTCGGCGACGGCGATCATTTTGCCGTCACTTTTGACCGCAAAATCGGTCGGCGCGGTCAAACCGGCTTTGATGATTTCGCGGCTGACTTTTCCGTCCTCGGGATTGACTGTCACGATTTTGGCGACGGAAACCGCCCACAGCTCCTGATTGACCATGCGCAGCGCCCCGGCTTGCGGAAGCGCGATGTCTTTGACCGGTTTGCCGTCTTTGCCGAAAACCATGATCCGATCGGTGCCGGAAAAGCTTAAAAAGATATTTTTATCGTTAACCGCGAGCCCCGAGATGACCGGTTGCGTCCAATCCTTGGCAGGGGCAACCCCCGCCGGGAGATCGATACTGAGTACTGATTTAAACTCTTTGGTTTTGGGATCGAGCTCGGTCACCACCGCTTTTTTGCCGATCCAGCCGCCGCCGGCAGCAATGTAAAGTTTGTTGTCAAAGGCGCGTATTTTGGCGGCTCCGGCCAGATTGAGCCAGCGGACACCCCAGATCTTTTTGCCGTCACTGTTAAGACACATAATGGTATCGCCCGCTTCGGCAAACGGTGCGCCGATCCAGATTTGGTCGTCGATTACCTCAATGGCACTGGGCGGGACGTGATCGGAGAGCCAGCCGCCGGTGCGGCCGGGGGTGACCCACGGCACAGGATTGGGCATATAAACACTTGACTCAAATTCGGCGGAAAATTTGGGGGCGACGGCGCCGGAGAGACGATACTCGCCGGGGGTAACGGTTTCGCCGCGGTCGTCCAACCCGTTCCAATTGATCACAAATTTACCGTCTTTGGCAAATGCCGGGGCGAGGTTGCGCACCCGTTTGCCATCGCTGCTCTGGATGGTCATCCCGGCGAGGTAATCATTGCCTTGGGCGGGGATGGTCCAACTTTTTACCGCTTTGGTTTCGGCATCGGCGCTCATCGGCTGGAGATTTGCGTTGGCTCCGGGGGCACCTAAAACCAATATTTCGGTGACGGCGACTCGGTCTTTGGCCGCTTTGAGCTCAAACCGGAATTGGTCAAAGCTATTTCCGGCAGGCACCTCCAACAAGTAAAACCGCTGCGCATTGTGGGGGCCTTTGACAAATTTGGTCAATTCACCGATTTGCCGCCACTGGCCATTCTCCCGGCCGTAAGCGGTGATTTTTTCGGGAAGATCGCCGAAAACATTATTGCCGAAGTAAAAGCCCAGATATTTGGCTGCAACCGGGGCGGAAAACTCCAGCACCGCTTCCGGGGCGGGATCGTTTTTGTCGCTGTGCCAGTAGTTGTAAGTGCTGCCGTCAATCAGTCCGGCGGGCCGGTTGACCAGCTCCTCGGCTTTGCTGCCGAATCCGGTGCCGGAGACCTTGACTTTAGCGAGTGGCGACAAATTCTCCACTTCGTCCGCAATCGCCGCCAAGGTGAGCAAGGCAAACTGATAATTGGCCGGGGCGGCGGACAAATTTTTGTAAGAGGCCCAGTTTTCCTGTACCTTGACTCCGATGGATTCGGCGGCAAAGTTGATTTCATTGACCGGCGCGTCAAAGTTAAAAACGCCCGCTCCGGCGCAGGATTTGCCGTTGACATTGAAGGATTGCGGGACATTGTCATAAGCAAAAGCAAACAAGGTCCCGATTTTGACCGGGCGCTTAAATGCCAATTTCATGGTGTGCTTGGTGTCGCTCTGGGATACCGCCAGCGTGCGCCAGGCCTCGTAAGTCGGGCAAAGCTCTTTGGTCCCCATGACGTTGCGCCAGCGGAGCAAGCGCCCCTGGACGTCAAATTCGCGCGGGGTTTCGGTGCTTTTTTCGGCGTCGAGGTTGCCGGACTCAAATTGGGTTTTGAGCAAATTTTCGGGTGCGGCAACGGCTGCAAAGCCGGTCAGCAGCGCCGCGGTCAGACATAACGATTTAAACTTTTTAACCATGACTTTGTTCACTTCTGCCGCCAGGCGATAAAATCGGCGCCCCAGCTGACGCCGTAGTAATAATTGGCCACCGCGGCCACATCGGCGCTGGTGTTGGTCGGCGTACGTCCCAACGGGTTGCCGATCCACTTGACGTGACCGTCGCCAAAGACGCTGTTGGAGCCCTTAAATTCGTGACCGGACATAATGCCGTTGGTGGCGTTGTTGTAAAGTTTATAGGTGCTTGAGCCGGGGATCCGTGCGATGTCCGAGGCCAATACGCGCACCGCCGCCGATTTTGGCAGCTTGGTGCCGGGCATGCCGCCGGGACTGAAACGGGACAAAGAGTACTGTCCGTACCAGCTTTGCCATGAGGCAAACGTCACCGGATCGGGGCTTGAAACGGCCACAAACGAGTAGCCGGTGTAATTGGCCGCGTCGCCGTTGGCGCCGCTGTTTTTTGGCAGACTCGGGCAATATAGAACCTTGTGTTGATAAACTTGGTTGTTCGGTTGCAGCGGCAGCATCGGTTTCAAATAATCGCCGATGTCATAATGGCCGGCGTGCGGTTGGCCGTGGGTGGGGACGTAGTCATGATTTTCCCCGGCGTACATCTGGTAATACGCGCCGATTTGCTTGAGGTTGGCGGCGCAGGCGCTTTTTTTGGCATTGTCCCGCGCTTTATTCAAGGCGGGCAGCAGCATTGAGGCAAGGATGGCGATAATCGCGATCACAACCAATAACTCAATCAGCGTAAACATTGCTTTTTTCATCATTTGTTTTTCCTGTTTTATCTGTTATTTTACGGGGACTCGCATACTTCGATCAACTGGTTGCCGACCGTCTCGCCGGCGCGCAATTGGTCAATCATCCGGACGCTCGACGCAATCACTTCTTTGACATTTAACCCAAAATATTTGACCGGCAAATCGCATTGTTGCAGCAGCGGGAAGTTGGCGTGAGAGGTGATCATGACCGCTTCCCGGGCCAGATCTCCGAAAATCGTTTTGAGCGCCGTTACGGCATGGGGTAAAAAGTTGTCATCACCGATATAAAGAGAGTCCGGGCGCTGGGCTTCCGGCAGCATAAAAAGCAAATGTACAAGGGAGTTGATCTCCTCCGGGATATGCGGGTTGATCTGATGATAAAACCCGATCGGGCACGCAAGACCGTTGGATTTGAGTTTGGCGTGGTCGGCCGCCTCAAGCTCATGCCGGTAGTAAGTGCTCGGGATCAGCATTGCGACCCGGCGTTTGCCTTGCGATTTAAGGTAGTCAAGCGCGCGGTTGACCGCCTCATGGCCTTTCCAGTCGACCGAAAGGACTCCGGGGTAATCACGGCAGCTGCTTTGTGACATAAAAGCGACCCGCGGCATGCCGGGTGCGTTTAAAATCGGTGTCCCGACCAAAAACTCAGGGCTGGAAGCAAAAAAGACTCCGGCAAAAAGCTGATTTTCGACCCCGTAAGTCAGCTCCTCGTGCTCGGGAGTGCCGATATTGCAATCAAGGTCGTAGTAGATTTTAAAATTGTATTTTCCCTGCCGCGCCAGCTCGTCGACGGCGTGGCACAGGGTGCGGGTAAACATGCTCTCTCGCCGCGCCGTACCGTAAAGCACCAGTGCGTATCTTGAGAGATGCGGCAAATGATCGCAGACAAACGTGCCGTGCCGCCCCTCGCTGCGCAGCATCCGGTCATTGATCAAAATCTCAAAACTGCGCTGGACGGTAAGCGGAGAAGCTTTGAACTCTCTTTCAAACCACGTGCGCGGCGGCAGAACTTCACCGCTTTTCCAGACACCCTCAATGATCTGTTTGCGTAAAAAGTTCACCAACTCGGTGCGCTTGACCGGGTCGCGGCCGGGGCGGTACTGATTCTGATTTTCCGTAACGTTGATCAAGACGGTGCTCCTGTTATTTATTACTTCATTATATTGATATCAAATAATGAAGCAGTATGGTCAAAAAAAAGACCGAAATAAAACAGCCTTTTTTTGCTACACAAAATATTATACCACAAATATAGTGAAATGTCAAGAGCCCGGATCAATTTTTTTTACGAATCTTGATCCGGTTGGATTTGTATTTTTTTCTTGCGCGGTTAACTTAATAGTGTGAGTGCCGTTTTTTTTATAGTTAACCGGTAAATTTGAGGATCAAAGATGAGTAAAAACATTGTTGGCAAATTATTCGCCGCCTGTATGATTTCGGCCGCCGCGACTGCTTGGGCGGAAACTCCGGCGACGGTTATCACCATTGATCCCGGCACTGTTGTCGGCAAAGTCAACCCCCTGATTTTCGGCAACAACATGGAGGCGGCCAACGGCAAAGACATTTTTGGCGACCGCGACACCAGCGATCCTGTGAACGGGCAGGGCGCATGGAATCCCGCATTGGGTCAGCCCGTCCCCGAGGTGGTTGCGGCGGCCAAGCAAATCAAACTCGCGATGCTGCGTTACCCCGGCGGGTGTCTCACCCACAACTTTGACTGGCATCAGGCGGTGGGGCCCAAGGATAAGCGCACCTATTTCAAGTTCGGCATTGATGAATATATTGAGCTTTGCCGGGCGATGGGGGCCGAGCCGTTGATGAATGTGAGCGAAATTTGCTCTCCTCAAGATGCCGCCGACTTGGTCGAGTACCTCAATATGCCCCCTGTGCCTCCGTATTTTTGGGCAATCAAACGTGCCGAGTGGGGGCACCCGGAGCCGTACGGTGTCCGCTACTTTGAGATGGCCAACGAGTCCGACCACGGCAATCACAAGGCCAAGCCCGCTTTGCGCCGCAGCGCCGGGGAGTATGCCCAGTGGTATCTTGACTGCGCGGCCGCCATGCGGGCCAAGGACAACACTATTTTAATCGGCGGCCATGCCGGGACCGGTACCCCGGTGAGCGACCCATGGAATGCGACGGTATTGAAACTGGCCGGCAATGCGATGGATTACTTTGTCGTCCATACTTACGTGGTCGGCGGCGGCCCCGAGGATACGCGGGAGGCGATGCAGGCCTGTATGGCGGTTACCGATCAGGTGGTTGCCAAGCTGGCCGACTATCACCGGTTGATCGTCCAGGAGACCGGCAAGGACTTGCCTCTGGCGGTGACCGAGTTTAACGCCGGTTTCGTCCAGGAGAAACCGGTCCCATATCGTTTCACCTTTGGCGCGGCCTTGTTTTGCGCCGATTATATGCGTCAGATGCTCAAGCCTGAGACCAACGTCGCTTTTGCCAACTACTGGCAGTTTCTCAACGGCTACTGGGGATATCTGCGCACCAAAACCAACGGCGATCAAACCAAGGTCGAGACGCTGGCGGCTTATCCCGTGTTTAAACTTATGGGGCAACACACCCTGACCAGTTTGATCGATTGTCAGGTCAGCAACGAGCCCAAGATTGAGTTCAGCGGCTGCAACGGCGCCTTGGGAACCAAAAAAGACTTCCAGTTGGAGGAGAAATTTGTCCGCAATGTGGATTTTAAACTGGGCAACGGCGGCGCCAAAAAGGGCTACTCCATTGAAGTCACCGGCCCCGACTCGTTTACGGTCAAGTTTGACCACTTTAACGGCGAAGCCTACTGGGAATTTGCCCCCTTTGACGTTAACAGCGCGATGGCTTATCAGGTCAGCTGCGACGTAAAGATCACCGCCGAGTCGGGCAGCGCCGCCCCCGGGATCGGTCTTGCCGACGCCCGCGGCTGGGCCGCCACCCACAGTGCCTGCGGGATTCAGGCATCCAGCGCCAAGTCGGACTGGACGCCTTTGCAAAGTACCTTAAACGCCCTGAGCACCGCCAAACAAATCAGCCTCGTGCTGCGGCTTTTGGACGGTCAGGACTTTACCGGCACGGCCGAGTACAAAAATATTAAAATCGCCGAAGTCTCGCGCAAAACCTTCCCGCCGTACTCGGCAGTCACGGCGATGGCGACCGTCGGCGACGACCCCTCAACCATCCAAGTGATTGTCATAAACAAAGATTTGGACAATGCTTTGCCAATTGAGGTAAAACTTCCCGGCATCGCCTCCGCCCGGCTGTGGACGGTGACCGCCCCCGATTTGGCAGCGATCAAGCACGGTCCCGACGGCGCTTTTGAGACGGTTTCCGGCGAAGCCGTGACCGGCATTACCGACGCCGGGCTCAAGCTCACCATCCCGGCGCGCTCGATCAACGCATTGGAGATCAAATTAAAGTAGGATTTACAGCAGCGCCCAGACCATCAAAAAGTGGGAAATGGTGCCGCCCAGCACAAAAAAGTGCCAGATGAGATGAAAGTAGTTTTTTTCTTTGACAAAAAAGAAAATTCCGGCCGTGTAAAAGGCTCCGCCGGCAAGCAAAAAAATGATTGCCGGCGTATTCATGGAGCTGAAGAGCGTGCGGATGCATAAGATGCAGAGCCAACCCATGATCAAGTACAAATAAAGTGACAGTCCGCCGCATTCTTTCATCGTAAAACACTTGACTGTGATCCCGATGGCGGCCAGCGACCAGACGGCGATCAAAATTCCCCAACCCCAGGCGCCGCCGACCGTCAACAGCATCAACGGCGTGTACGTCCCGGCGATCAAAAGATAAATCGAGCAGTAATCCAACCGTCGGAAAAAAAGTTTCCATCGGTCGTCGGTCGCCGCGTGGTACAAGGTGGATGACAGATACATTGCCAAGAGAGTAAAACCGTAAATGGAAACCGCCGAAATCGTCGATGCTCCTGCGCTGCTGGCAAAAATGATCAGCGCAATCACTCCGGCGATGACCGCAAGACTGCCGAAGCCGTGGGTGACGGCGTTTAAAAACTCCTCTTGCGGGGTATAAAAATGGATGACTGCTTCGGCGGCCGCCGGCTTACGCATTTGCTTCGGCCTCCCGACACCATTTTTGGTGCCGTTGTCCGATAAATTCAACGATTTGGAGATGCTCCTCGCGACCGGTGCCCTGTATTTGGATCGGCGGTCCGAATTCCAGACGGATGTCGTTTTGCGGGCAGAGGGGACCGCATTCGCGGATCAGGCGGCCGAATTTCAAAAAGTCAGTTTTGAGCGCCAGCGGGATGATTTTGACATTGGCCCGTTTGGCCAGTTTGACAGCGACGGTGTTGAACCGCTCGGGTTGAAAGTCCGCGCAGCGGGCGGCCTCCGGAAAAATCAATACTGATTTACCGCTCTGCAGACGTTTTTCGCCTTGCTCCATGATGATTTTGAAGTCTTCGCGCGGGTTGATTTGCCCGACGCCGATGGCGTCAATGGCGCGCATGGCCTGACGCATAAACGGCACGTCGAACAACCCTTGTTTGATCACAAAAGTAAAATCCTGCCGCGGTGAAATAATCGCATTTAAAATGATCGTTTCCACTGCGCTCATGTGGTTGCCCGCAATCACGAACGGGCCCGGTCCGGTGCTCAGATGCTCCATGCCGCTGACGTGGATTTTGGCGCCGCAGCGCTCCAGAATATCGGCGTTTTTGACGCTGAATCCGGCTTGATTGGCGCGGTCGAAGCGGCCTTGTTTGCTGCATTTGCCGATTTGGTAAAAGTTGTAATAAATCTGAAAGTAAAAATTGTATCGGAAGTTGCCCGACCATCTCGCCCACCGGTCGCGGCGGTCATGCGGAGTGTCGTAAGTGTTTCCCGAAAAATCAGGGAGCATTATTTTTTACCTGAAATTAAAAGTTAAAAAAACGGAAACGCGTTGTGCATTTCCGTTTTCGTGTGGCTGGATTACCAACGGCCGCCGCGGCTGCCGCTGTTGCTGCGGGCAGGGCGATCTTCTTTGGGGCGGGCCTCATTGACGACAATGGCGCGGTCGCCGAACTGGGTGCCGTTAAGCCCCTCGATGGCGGCTTTGCCCTCATTGGCGCTGCTCATTTCGACAAAACCGAATCCCTTGGCGCGGCCGGTGTCGCGGTCGGTGATCAAGCTGACGGTGTTGACAGTGCCGTATTCGCTGAAAGCGGTGCGGATTTCGGACTCAGTGGAGTTAAATGACAGATTTCCCACGTATAATTTCATGGTGACTTCCTTTCGCGGCTTTGGCCGCATGGTTCAAGCGAGACAAACGTATTCGATTTTGCGGTCTGAACTTTGCCGGAAAGAAAGTGAAAAAAGCAATTTGCTTTTTACAAGACGATCAAGAAAATTAATCAAACTTCATTGCTTTACGCAACGATAACCGAGCAGAATATCCAACGAAAAAAGACTGTTTACCAAAACAACCGTCATTTTGACGGCTGCCGTCGTCCGCTTTTCGCTGCTCTCTTGTTAAGATATCATGCCAAGGTGGCAAATACAAATCAAAAGTCGAAAATAAGTCGTAAATCGTTAATTTTATTGAAAATACGGAGGCGATCATCGGCTTACAGCAGCAGCCAAACCATAAAAAAGTGGGAAATGGTGCCGCCCAGCACAAACAAATGCCAGACGGCATGGGCATACGGGCGGCGGTTGATGTAAAACAATACCCCGGAGGTGTAAAACACGCCGCCGGTGATCAATAAAACGATGGCCGGGGTGCTTAAATTGGCAAAAATTTGGCGGATGCACAACAAGCAGAGCCAGCCCATGATCAAGTAGAGAACAAGCGATATTTTTTTGAATTTGGTCACGGTAAAACACTTGACGGCGATCCCGATGAGGGCCAGTGACCAGACCGCGATCAACATCCAACGTCCCCAATTTCCGCCGACCGCCAGCAGCATCAAGGGGGTATAGGTGCCCGCGATCAAAAGGTAAATCGAGCAGTGGTCGGCGCGGCGGAGCAGCCGTTTTTGCAGTTCATTGGCGGCGGCGTGATAAAGCGAGGAGGCTAGATACATCATTAACAAAGTAACGCCGTAAATGCCGACCGCCCAAACTGCCGTTGTTCCTTGACCGGCCGCCAAAATGACCAAGGGGATGACCCCCGCAATCACCGCCAAGCCGCCCAACCCGTGGGAGACCGTGTTTAAAAACTCTTCGCTTTTGGAATATTTTTTTGGGGATGAATTCATCATATACTCTCTGAGCTTTGCCGAGCGGACGTTGTATTGTCTTACTAAGATATCATGCCTGAGACACAAATACAAATCGCTCCCTCAAAAAACAAATCGCTGATCGTCGTACCGCCGCCTGATGCGTCGGTGTTTTTTTTAGGAGCGGATGATTGCTTTGGCCCGTTCAAACATTTCGCTGATTTGCCGGGCGTCGTACCGGGTACGGTCGGCACCGATTTGCATACATTGTCCCAGTGATTGAAATTGATAGGCAACGCGTTGGCGAAATTGGCGGGCGATTTGCACATAATCTTGGAGTTGGTCAAATGAATACCAGTCATTGCGGGACTGTACGACCGTGGGACGGGTAAGCATCGGCATAAAGTCGGCGGCGTTGATTTGCGAAAAATGCACCCCGCGGATAATATCGGTTTTTTGGATCAGCGGAACTTGATGTGCCGGATTGCCGCAGGAGTGCAGCAAAATCGGGCCGAACTCATCGGCAATCCGCCGGTATATCGGCAACGTGAGCTCAAAACAATCCGGCCCGATGGTGGCAATGATGTCTTCGCCGATTCCGATCCCGGTCCCGTCGGGGCGATGTGTATAGCTCATGGCAAAGTTGAATTGCGCCAGATTTCCCAAAATTTTTTGCTGCCGTCTGATGTACCAAATGTAGGCGTCCAATATATGATTGAGCGTGTGAATCAGCATCGCCGGGTCGTCCAGCATTGCCATGTAAAAGCAGCTGCTGTCACACATGCAGCTCAATGTCTCCATCGGCCCCTGCGGCGTGTGGATATTGACGGCGATCCGGCCTTCGGTTTCTTCGGCAAAAAACTGCAATGTATCAAAGACCATCCCGGCATAGCCGTGCGGTTGCTCCGGGACAAACGGCGGCAGGCTGGCAATTTCTGACGGAGTCTGTAAAAACGGGCGGATCAAATAAAGATTGTTTTCGCAGATGGTTTGGCCGCCAAAGGTTTCGGCGAGGATATATGCTCCCGCGTCCAGATGCAGTACCGGAAGGTAATCGTCATCAATGTCGCTCAATGCCAAAATATCATTGAGTTTGGTTTCCAAAAGCTGCTGCCGCTCCGCCAAGGTGGCCATGCCCGGGTGCCGGGCGCCGTCGATGTCGCGCCCGCGGTGCAAAACAATCGGCGGCTCTTCGAAAGGATGCTCTAAATCCCATAAGAGTGTCCATTTGCGTTTGGCGCGGGCAATGCGCTCTGCCGGATACTTTTCGTCAATGCGGTCCAACAGCGCTGCAATTCGCCGGTGATATGAAGTCATTTTTGTACTCCTTGCTCTCAACAAAATATATTTTCGGCCAAGCTTTTTTGAAATTACTTCGTGCTCAGTCACCGGTCGGTTTGTTTGCTTCTCCATTCGGCCTCTCGGGGGGTAGAAATATCAAGTATCGCATAATTCTCACGGGACGGTTGCCGGTCGGCGCTGTCAGGAAATTTTATATATTTAAATTAAACTTAAAAAATATAAAATACTTCCTGTTTATTGATAAAAATTGCTCTCTATTAATTTCGATCAGTTATTATACTGTTTCTCCATATTTCAATATGGATGTTGAAAATTAATGTTATTTTTTTATTTTATGGAATTTAATTTTCCTGATAAAAAATGGAGTTCAATATTTTAGTTCTTGAAATACGACAATCATTTAGTTTAGGAACATCCGCTGATTCGCGGGGGGAGATATTCATTATCGGTGCCGTCACTGTCGGTGATGCTGAGGACTTGGCCGGGGCCGCGCAGGGAGTTGCCGAGGATGATCTCGTCGGCCCGGGCGAGGTCATCGACGGTCAGGATTGCCTCCAAGGCGGTTTGCTTGCCGCGCCAGATGCCCGGCAGCAAGCCGCAGCTCAGGGCTGGGGTAAACCAAAGGTCGCCCCGGCGCAACAGTAAATTGGAGATCGACCCCTCGGTCAATTCCCCTTTTTGATTGGTGAAAATGACTTCGTCAAAACCGGCTTGCCGGGCTTGCAGCAATTGCTGATTGTAAAACATGCGGTGCGTCGTTTTGTGGTACAAAAAGACATCGTTGCTGTCGGTCGGGAGCGCGGACAAAAGCACCTTGAGCCTGGTCTTGCTCCAATCGGGGGTGCGGGGCGGGCTGAACTCAACTTTAACTTCGCCATTGGCCGACAAGGTGAATTTGACGCAGCAGTCAAGAGCGCACTCCGGATCCTTTTGGATTTGGGGCAAAAGTGCCGCCAGCGCCGCCGTGATTTTTGTTTCGTCGCACGGGCGGCCGAAATACCGCTGGCTTGTCGTTGCCCGCTTGATGTGCTCTTTTAGGTCGCAGTACCCCGCTTGAGCGGTATAACGCATGGTTTCAAAGACTTCAAATTTGGGCGGCGTCGCGGTGGCAAAGCGTGCTTTGAGCAACGCCTCCTGCCACTCCGACATGGCGGTCGAGCCCACGGTAATGCCGCCGCCGACACCGCACTCGGTATGGTCGGTAAAACACAGGAGCGTCCGGATTGCCACGTTAAACCGGAGCGAGCGGTCGGGAAACACGCAGCCGATGATACCGGTATAGAGCTGCCGGGGGCTGACCTCGGTATCGTTTATGATCTCCATCGCCCGGATTTTGGGTGCGCCGGTAATCGATGCCGGGGGAAAGGTCGCCTGTAATATTTGAAACAATGTCTTGTGTGCTGTCAACTCGCCGTGGACGGTGCTGATCAACTGGTGGACGCTTGAGTAGGTATCAACGTGAAACAACGGCTCGACCGTCACCGAGCCGGGTCGGCAGATGCGCCCCAGGTCATTGCGCACCATGTCGGTGATCATCAAGTTTTCGGCCAGGTTTTTTGGGTCGCATGCCAACTCGGCGGCGACGGTGCGGTCCGCATCCGGCAGCGGGGCGCGCTTGGCTGTTCCTTTCATCGGCGAACTGGTAACGTGTTTGCCGTCCAATCTCTCCAAAAAGAGTTCGGGTGAAACCGATAAAATGCGGCAATTTCCCCATAAATTTAAATAGGCCGGGTAGGGCACCTGATGACGTGTGGCGAGCGCCAAAAAACGTTTGGCCGGGTCGGCCTCGGCGTCGCCGCGCAACCTCAAAGTCAAATTGGCCTGATAAATGTCTCCCGCCCTGAGATGGGACTGGATCAAGGAAAATTGTTGTTGATACTCCGCAAAATTGATTTGGGGCGTCAACTTTAACGGCGATAATTCGTCATCAATTTCGGGAATCTCGATGATTTGCGGCGGGTGATCGTAAACCGCCAAAGTGAGCAGTGGGAAATCACCGGCGGTATCGGTTTGCATTGCCGGGTCAAAAGCGGCGGCCGCCTCATAGGCGACGGCAAGGACCAGGTAATTGCCCGCGTCAAGCAATCTTTCCGCCTTGTCCAAGAGGGGTTTTACCTCGTCAAGATTGAAAACATGGTAAACCGCCGCCGGCGTGTCAAAACAGCCCGGCCTTTCGCCGGAAGTCTGGCCGGGTAACGTCAAAAGCGCGGTGCCGGATTTTTGCATGAGCTCCGGCAAATTTTGGCAATCGCAATCAGTCATAATGATAATATAGCACCGGATACACTCTTTTGCCAGTTGAAAACAAAGGACAAAAACAAAATCACAATAATCTCTACTGTTTTGATTGTATTTTTTGATTTTTGTGTTATATTGTATGGTATGTTGCGGCAAGTGCCGGATGTTTCGACCAATGGAGAATGAGCAAAAGGAGATCATATTTTGAAAAGAGATACCGTTTGTATTCACTCCGCCCGCGATAAACAGCGGGAATACGGCGCGATTGCCACCCCGATCTATCAGTCTGCCACGTTTGTCCATCACGGCGTCGAGGAGGAGTCCGAGTACTGCTACTCCCGGATGCAAAATCCGTCGCGCGCCGCCTTGGAGCAGCTCATCGCCAAGTTGGAGGGCGGGCCCGATGCAATTGCGTTTGCGAGCGGCATGGCTGCCGAGACCGCGATGATGACCCTTTTGGAGTCCTCCGGGCACGTGATTGCCGGCGACGACCTTTACGGCGGCAGCATCCGCTTGTTTCGCCATATTTCAATGCCCTCGGGGATCCGCTTTGACTTTGTCGATACCACCAATTTAGCCGCGGTCAAGGCGGCGGTCAAGCCCGACACCAAGGTGATTTATCTCGAGACCCCGACCAACCCGGTGATGCGCGTCTCCGATATCCGGGCGATTGCCGACATCGCCCATGAGGCGGGGGCAATTTTGATTGTTGACAATACCTTTATGACGCCCTTGTTTCAGCGCCCTTTGGAGCTGGGGGCTGATCTCGTTGTCTACAGCGGCACCAAATATTTTGGCGGGCACAATGACACGGTGGCCGGGTTTTTGGTCCCGAGCACATTGGAAATGTCGGAGAAACTCCGGTTTTATGCCAAGACCATCGGCGGCTGTCTCGCCCCGTTTGACTGCTTTTTAATCGAGCGCGGCATCAAAACTCTGGCGGTGCGCCTCGAGCGTCAGGCGGCCAATGCCGAAAAGATCGCCCACTTTTTGCGCACCGTTCCCAAGGTCAAAAAAGTATACTACGTCGGTTTTGAGGATCACCCCAATTTTGCGGTGACCCAAAAGCAGTCCACCGGCTACGGGGCGATGATCTCCATTGAGGTGGACACCCCCGGGACCGCCAAAAATGTGTTGCGCAACGTCAAAGTCTTTCAATACGCCGAGAGTCTGGGCGGGGTGGAGAGTTTGATCACCTATCCGATGCTCCAGACCCACGCAGACGTGCCTGAAAAAGAGCGGCTGGCGCGCGGGATTAACGACCGCTTTTTGCGCATCTCGGTCGGCATCGAGCATATTGATGATTTGATTGCCGATTTGAAGCATGCGCTGGGAGATTAAACCATGAGCGTTTATGATTTTGACCGGGTGATCCCGCGCAATAATACCAACAGTTTAAAGTATGATTTTGCCCAAGCGCGCGGCGTCTCTCCGGACTTGCTGCCGATGTGGGTTGCCGATATGGATTTTGCCGCCCCCCCCGAGGTGGTGGAGGCGCTGGTCGCCAAGGCCCGTCACGGGATCTTCGGCTACTCCGAGCCCGATGACGCTTATTACGCCATTTTGGCCGACTGGTTTCAGACCCGGCACGGCTGGCACATCGACCCCGCGGCTGTCATTCAGATGCCGGGGGTGGTGTTTGCGCTGGCGACGATGATCCGCGTCCTGACCCAAGTTGGCGACGCGGTATTGATCCAGGAGCCGGTGTATTACCCTTTTCGCTATTTGATCGTCAACAACGATCGCCAGCTGGTCACCT
Source organism: uncultured Victivallaceae bacterium (assembly GCA_964609825.1). Lineage (GTDB taxonomy): Bacteria > Verrucomicrobiota > Lentisphaeria > Victivallales > Victivallaceae > CAZSSH01. The sequence goes on from CAZSSH010000010.1 coordinate 103,017, forward strand.
CCGATCTTGTGTTGCGCAATGGCAAATACGAGGTCAACTGGGCCGATTTTGAGCAAAAAATCGTGGATTGCAAGGTCAAACTTTTTCTCCTTTGCAGTCCGCATAATCCGGTCGGCCGGGTGTGGACGCATGATGAATTGCTTAAAATGGGGGAAATCTGCCTTCTGCATAATGTGTTTGTGTTGGCCGATGAAATCCATCAGGATTTTATTTATCCCGGTCATCGCCACACCGTCTTTGCCAACATCAGCAAGGCCTTTCAAAACAACTCGGTGATTTGCACCGCCCCTTCCAAGACCTTTAATTTGGCCGGTCTTCACATTGCCAATACGATCATCCCCGACCCCAAAATCCACCGGGCGGTGATCAAGGAGCTCTACCGCGTCGGCTACAGCCAGCCCAACATCATGGGGCTGGTGGCGTGTCAGGCTGCATATCAGTTTGGTGCGACGTGGCTGGACGAGCTCAATGTTTATTTGGCGGGCAATCTAGATTATTTTAAAATGTTTTTAAAAGAGCGCCTTTCCGAGCTTGCACTGATCGAGCCGGAGGGGACGTATTTGACGTGGGTGGATTTCTCCCGCCTCGGCTTGCCCGGCGAGGCCCTGGAGCGCTTGATTCAGGACCGGGCCAAGCTTTGGCTTGACGCCGGCAGTATTTTCGGCAACTCGGGCGCCGGATTTGAGCGCTTTAACATCGCTTGTCCGCGCTCGGTATTAACGCAGGCTTTGACCCAACTCGAGTCGGCGCTGCGGTCAAAATAGAGAAATATTGTTAATCTCCTTGCATTCCTTATTTCCCGGATTATATTAGTGCTTGACGAAAAGCAAATTTTTCGGAGGAGGGAATCTCATGGAGGAGTCTGTCACTAATTTGCATCGGGACGGCGGTAACGCCGTCATTCCAAATATGAGCGGATGTTGTGATTTATTGGAGGACCAGCGGTTGCTGGAGAAACTGGCGCGGTTTAACCGTGAGAGCATTCCCCCACGGGTGGCGCATGCCAAAGGCGCGGGCGCGTTTGGCTACTTTGAGGTCACCAACGATCTCCGTCAATATTGTCAGGCTAAATTATTTGATAACATCGGCAAACAAACGCCGTTGGCGGTGCGTTTCTCGACCGTCAACGGAGAGCGCGGCTCCAGCGACGCAGTTCGGGATTTGCGCGGGTTTGCGGTCAAATTTTATACCGAGGACGGCAATTACGACTTGGTGTGCAACAATTCTCCCGTGTTTTTCATCCGTGATGCCGCCAAATTTCCCGATTTGCTGCATGTGCAAAAGCGCAATCCGCATCACAATTTACCCGAAGTAAATATGTTTTGGGACTTTATGTCGCTGACGCCGGAGTCGCTGCATCAGTTGCTGATTTTGTTTGCCGACCGCGGGGTGCCGCGCAGTTACCGCGAGATGCACGGCTACTCGGCGCACGCATTTATGTGGTACAACCAAAATAATGAGCATGTCTGGGTCAAGTACCATTTGCTGGCCGATGCCGGGTTTCATACGCTTGATCCGTTTGAGGCGGGACAATTGAGCGGCAGTGAGCCGGATTTCGCCGGACGCGATCTTTATGACGCGATTGCGCGGGGCGAAACGCCGTCGTGGACGGTTTGTGTCCAAATCATGACGCCGGAGCAGGCCAAAAAGTGTCAATGGGATCCTTTTGATGTTACCAAAGTGTGGTATCACCGTGATTTTCCGCTCAAAAAATTGGGCAAAATCGTCTTGAACCGCAATCCGGCAAATTATCTTGACGAAGTCGAAAAAATTGCCTTTAATCCCGCCAATTTTGTCCCCGGTATCCATGCTTCGCCCGATCCTTTGTTGCATGGGCGGTTGCTCGCCTACGCCGACGCCCAGCGCTGGCGTTTGGGCTCGGATTACCGGGAAATCACCGTCAACCGCGAGCATCATAAAAAAGTTACGCCGTCAGCCCCTGACCAATTTCACCATTTGCCCCCTTATTGGCCCAACAGCATCGGGCGACCGGCCGAAAATCCGGAGCCGGTGTCTCCGGTTTTGGTGGCGGCGCGCGCCGAGTGTTGCCGGCGGCCGGTTGATCCCGAGAGCGATTATTTGCAACCGCGCGAATTTTACCGCCGGGTCCTCAAGGATCTCGGGCGGACGCAGCTCGTGAGCAACCTCGCCGGGCAGCTGGTGTTTGCCGACCGCAAGTTGCAGTACCGGCAAATCGCCATGTTTTACAAAATTGATGCTTCGTTTGGCACCCGTTTGGCGACTTTGCTCAAATTGGAGGTCAAAAAAGTTGAGGAGTTGGCTGCTATGAGCGACGGTGAGCGGCTTGAGTTGACCCGATTGCAACCAATTGACGGCAAATAGCATGCGCAAAAAACTTTTCTTCGCTTTGGGCATACTTTGTGTGTTTTTGGGGATATGCGGGATTTTTTTGCCGTTGTTGCCGACGACCCCGTTTTTATTGGCCGCCGCCTTTTTGTTTGCCAAAAGTTCGCCGCGCTTTTATGCGTGGCTTACCGGCAACGAGTATCTCAACAGTTATTTGCAAAGTTACCGCAGCGGCCTCGGCGTGCCGGTGACGGTGATCCGCCGGAGCCTGATCTTTTTGTGGGTTGCACTGTTTATTTCCGGGCTTTTGTGGGACAACTGGTATTACCGGGGGTTGTTGTTTGCCGTCGGTCTCGCAGTGTCCATCCATTTGCTGTCATTGCGCAAATCCAAACGCAAAGAGCTGCGTTTTACTTTGACCGAGCTTTTGATTTCGCTGGGGATCATTGCGCTTTTAGCTTCGATGCTGCTGCCCTCGATTGACCGTGCCAAGACGGTGGCGCGTAACAGTCAATGTATGAATCAGCTGCGCCAAATTGGGGCATTGATTGCGTTGTACGCCAATGATCAGCAGGGTTTTTCTCCTCATATCGCCGCCGGTTATCCCGCCGGCAGCATCCATGTCTTGCGGGCACCGGGGCTAGGCGTGACCGGACTGGGGCGGTTGATTGATCCCTATCATATTGCTCCCGAAACGTTTGGCTGTACTCTTAACCCCGGTTTGAGCCCGGCAAATGTGCGTGCCGCGTGGGCCAAACTAAACGTTGCGGTCACCTCCGGGTACTTGTACCGGGCGGATGACGCCGGGATGCAAAAAAAATATTTTTATCCGGCCAACCGCGGCAAGGCGGTAGCGATGGACTTTTGCTGCGTCACCCCCGGCAGTTATCTGATTGCCCACGATTTTCGTGATGTCAATATTTTGTACTCAGACAACTCCGTCGTTAATCGTGCCAACTCGGCGCGGCCGGATGCGTGCTTTACGACCTCGGTCAGCTCCCACTCTCTTTCAAAAGTCCCGAATTGTACCCGTGTCTGGGCCAATGCCGATGCTGCACGATAAATAATTGTACTCAGATTTGCATTTCAAAATCCGGCACGGTATATTTTTTGATCATCAACTCATTGAGAAAGACAAAAAAATGAAATTTTATTATTTTAACTCGACCCATTGGGATCGCGAGTGGTATCAGTCGTTTCAGGTTTACCGCAAATATCTGATTGACGTCTGCGGCCGGTTGCTGGAGATTTACCGCGACAATCCCGATTTCAAATTTACCTTTGACGGTCAGACGGTGGTGCTGGAAGACATTGTCGAGCTGCGCCCCGATTACGCCCCCAAGCTCAAAGAGTTGGTCGCCGCCGGCAAACTCAACGTCGGGCCGTGGTATGTGATGCCGGATGAGTTTCTGGTCTCGGGCGAGAGCTTGATCCGCAACCTTTTGATCGGTAAGGCAGTCGCCCGCGAGTACGGTCATGAGGCATGGCCGGTCGGGTATATTTGCGACATCTTCGGCCACATCGCACAGATGCCGCAAATTGCGCACAAATTCGGCCTCGCCGGGCTGGTGGTCTGGCGCGGGGTGCCGGAGTCGGTCGGGCCCTATTGTCTGTGGTGTTCCCCCGACGGCACCGGTGTCAAAACGCTGCATTTGCATCCCGGCGACGGCTATGCCGACTTTACGGTCAACGCTCTTAACTGGCTGGCGATCCCCTTGGAAAAAGAGCTCTTTCAATCCCGCTTTACCGCTCATTGTCAAAAGAAAAAGGATTATTGGGGCGATCACTTTGTCCTCTCCGACGCCTTTGATCACTCCTTTGCCACCCGGCAGGTTGACGAGCTTTTTGACTGGGTCAAGGAAGTCTGTCCGGAGGCCGAAATCGTCCACAGCGACTACACCGATTTGTTTGAAGAAGTCTTTGCCGCCGTTGTCCCGGAGCGTATCCACGGCGAGCAGATTCACCCGGCCGTCAAATATCAAGGGTGGCAGATCAGCGGTACCCTGAGCTCGCGTTATGATATCAAGCAATACAACGACCGATTGCAGGATGAGCTTGAACTCACGGTCGATCCGCTGACCGCGTTGCGCAGCTTTCACGGCGATACCGGCGGCAATTATTTGTTGAAGCACGCGTGGAAAAGTCTGATCAAAAATCACCCTCATGACTCCATTTGCGGCTGCTCGATTGACTCGGTGCACCGGGTGATGAAGTGCCGCTTTGATGACATTGCCGGAGTCAATCAGGTGATCACGGAGGAGTTTGTGATCCAAGACCGCGAGCGGGTGACCGGTCTTGATTTCCGCCGGGAGGCAAGGGCGTCGTTTTTGGAAAACACTCGTCCCGAGGAGGAAGCCGCCGCTGACGGCTGCTACACTTTGCGCGTTTACAATCCGCTGCCGTTTGCGGTCAATGATATGCGTAAGGTCACGCTGCGTTTCCCGTCCGCCGTGGCTTACCCCAAGCAGCAGGCGGAGCCGTTTTGCTACGATTTTATCAACAGCTTTAAACTCTATGACCTTGACGGCAATGAGCTGCCGTATTCGCTTGTCAGCGTCAGGCGCAACCAGACCAAAATATTTTACCGGCAGGACACCCGTAAATATGATGAGTACGAAATCATGGTAAAACTGCCGCTGGCCGCTTCGTCGTGGAGCAGCTTTATGCTGCGTCCGTCGTCGTCGCCGGTGCGCTATTTTGATACGTTGACCCTCGGTCAGCGCGCCGTCGGCAACGGTCTCGTAAGGATCGATTTTGCCGCCGACGGCTGCTTTGATCTTACCGATTTAAGAACCGGCAAACAATATTTGCGTCAAAACGATTACCGGATTGACCGCGAGATCGGAGACGGGTGGAATCATGTCGGCTTGACGGCGAGCCATACCGTTTTATCGCCGTCGTCGGCTCGGCTCAAGTTGCGTGTCGACGGGCCCGGGTATGCCGAGTATGAGATCGTCAAAATTTTTGAACTTCCCGAATCCTTGCTTTTTGAAGGGACGATCAATGAGAAATATCAGGGGATCCGCGAGAGCGACCGGCTGGCAACGATGAAAATCACCACTCGCGTCGGTCTTGCCAAGGACAGTGACGAAGTCGTCGTCCATACCGTCGTTGACAACCGGATCAAAGACTGCCGGGTACGGCTGATGATCCCGACCGGGATTGCCGGGGATTATTTTGCCAGTCAGCAGTTTTACTTTAATACCCGCGTCCCGGGGCGCACGTTGGGCGACGCCAGCAGCTCGTATCTGGAGAGTGAAGTCATCGAAAAGAATTTCAACGGCATCATCGGCAAGCGCGACGCTGCCGGCGGCATCGCCTTTTTGTCGCAGGGGGGGCTCCACGAAGCCGGGGCATTGACGGACGAAGATCATTCGCTTGCGGTAACCTTGCTGCGGGCATTTCGCCGCACCGTCAATACCAACGGGGAAACCGAGGGACAGCTCAATCAGGAGTTGCATTACAACTATGTTCTCAAATGTTTTGACAATAGTGTTACTTTGACCAAGTTGCACAATCTTGCGTGCAAACGCCGCGCGGTATTGCCCGATTATCTGATCAAAACGCCAAAAAATCAAAATTTGAGCACGCAACCATGGCTGGTGTTTGACGAAAATGTGCTCGGGTTTTCGGCTGTCAAGCCTGCCGAGGATGATCCGGCAGACTCCTGCATCGTCCGTGTTTTTAACCCCTCGGATGCCGAAGTTTCGACCACGGTCACCGCCGCCGGTGCGGGTAAGGCGGCCGTGGTCTCCATGGCGGAAACCGATGCGAAACCCTTGACGATTACCGACGGCGAGCTCAAGCTTGCGTTGGGGCCGTGGGAGGTTTTGACCTTAAAACTTTGGCGTCAGTCGTAAGCTCAGGGTAAAAAGATATACCCGGGCAGTTTTTTGATATCCGGCTCGGGTTTTTGCTCTTTCCATGTGCTTGGCGGTTTCCAACCCGGCGTCAGCAAAGCGCCGTATCCGGCGGCGGCGGGGGCCATGGTTTCCCAGACACTGAACTCGTTTTGGTTGACAGCGTACCCTTCGACGTTGGCAAAGCGCCGCCAGACCGGGATTTGCTGCTGGATGATCTTGTAACAGTCGGCGGTTGAGATCGTCGGCTCTTTGCATAGCGAATCCGGCAGCAAATTGGTGCTGAGTCCCTTAAAGTTATGATCTGGGCGCTCCTTAAAATTGAGGCTGTAAATCATGTTGGCGGCCGAGTAATTGTTTAGTCCGCTGAACGTGTAAGGCGTAATCCCCGGGATCGGGTCGACCAGCCGGTCGCGCCATGCCCACATCGGGAGCGACAACAGCCGCACCGGATAAACTTTGCCCAAGCCGGTGGTCATGCTGCGGCCCATCGGGTTGGCCCCCATCATCCAATCAAAACATAAATATGCCGCATCGCGGTAGGTTTCGCTGTCGGTAATGCGCCAGGCCATAATAAGATAACTTCCTTTTTGAAACGGCAGTCCGGCTCCCCAGCCGAGAAACAAAAAATAAGGACTGTCTAGCGGCCAGTTGATCACCCGGTAGGCCAACACATTTTGACTTTGCACCAGCTCGTCCGCCCGCTTGCGGATCATTTGTTTATACTGTGACACCATACCGGAATAGGGGATGGTCTCCTCGATCAATTCACTCAAAAAATAAGCGCTCTTGGCTTCTTTGGCCCGGGCCAGTGCGGCTTTGAAATCCGCTTTGTCCAAAATTTGAGCATAGCGCTCGTTGCGCTGATAAAGGTAAAGATTGAGGGCGGCTTTTAGGAAGTTTTCGGCGGGCAGCTCCACCGGTTCGGTGTAGGTGATTTTACCGACTTTGGGGATATCGGCGCTGATTTTGACTTGGTTGGCCGGGTTGTTGGCATAATCCCACGCTTTTTGGGCGGAGGCAAAAAAGAGTTCGGCCTTGTCCTTGGCTCCGGCTTTTTGATAGGCCCGGGCAAGTTTGGCCGCGTAGATGCTGTATTCGAGCGTGCTCTCGCGGGTGGGCGCGGCGAGATAGTAACGCTGGGTATCCTGCTCCGGGTCGGGATTCTCGGGGTGGCTGGTGGCCTCCAGCCAGCAGCCGACGCCGCCCGCCGGGTTCTGCGCCCGGCGCCAGACGTCAACGCCCCAGGCCGCTTCATCAATAATGTCGGGAATGTTGTTGCCCGACTCCGGGATATCCAGCTGATTGTCGGAGAAATGATCGGGGAACAACAAATAGACCGACAACAGCGCATCCACCACCTCAAAGTGATAAGTCCGGCGGTCAAAATCCCCCGCATCCCACCAGCCTCCGTAAACATTTTTGAGTACTTCGTCGGTCGCAGTCGCTTTGACCAGCTCAAAATGCCGGAAATTGACCGGTTTGCCGTCTTTGCCAAGCATCAACCCTTTTTCGCCGTAATGCCGGTCGTTGGGCGCAAAGTTGCCGCGATAGGAGACCATGTGGTCGGCTTTCATCGGCCATTGGGTGTACTTGGGTTCTTTGGCGATGCCGGAGCGTTGATGAAAGAGTCCGCGCATTTGGACATAAAAGGCGCGTCCGACCGCGTCGTCGCCGATGACAAATCCCCATGATCGTCCGACGCCGGGTATGGTAATGTAATAGTTGCCGGGCCGGTTAAAGCCGGAAAAATCCATCTCCAAAACTTCTTCGCCGTCGAGCAATATAGTTTGCTGATTTTTGGTGATCGACTGCAAATCGCTGCGCTTGGCAAGTTTGCCGGTAAAGACGGTTTTGCCGGAGCTCTCGTCGCACACATAAAATTCTTTGCCGAGATAAGCGGCGAGCGGCAAGGGGCCGAGCTCGGCCAGCCACATCCCGAGATAGGCGTATTTTTGCCCCGCCTGCGGTGCGTAGCTGACCTGATTGACTTTGATCGCCCGGCTGACGGTTTGGCGGCTGTCATAAGTGAACTTGATTTCCTCACCGGCTTTGGTGGTGATCGCAAGTTGATCGCCGTCGGCGAGGGGCCGGGCGAATTTCAGATACGCGAATGGAACCAATTCGGCGCTGGTGGTGAGCGCGGTGCCGCCGCCGGAAACGTAAGGGGTGCGCTTGCAGCCGACCGCGTTGATCCAGTACCCGAGCTTGTCCAACTCGATGCCCCGGCCGTTGACGCTGACCGTAAAATAGGCCTTATCCTGAAAGTTTTTGCGGATTTGCGGCAGGTAATCATTAAGAATGTCCACCGTTGCAAAGTTGTAAAAAAAGCGGTAGGACCACTCCGGTAGTTCTTTTTGTTGAAACAAGCGGTCGGCCAGTGTCAACCGGTTGCGATAACCTTGGGTGATCGCCCGGTTGAAAAAATCATCATAGAGTCCGGCGACCACCAAATATTCATTGGTCAGCGGGAAAACTTCAAGCTCTCCGCGCGCAGTCGTGACACCAAGCGGTTGTTTGGGCGTATTGGCCAAATCCGACACCGGGCCGGCAGCGAGCGAAAAAACTACGGCGGTGAGGAGCGTCACCGCGGTCAATAGGACAATTTTCATCGGAGAAATTTTTTTTTAAGCTTTAAAAAACGGCTGATATGGATGTCAAAATACGAAATCAGACGGCACAAATGTTTATGTTTGCGCTCAAACGAAAACGGCGGCACCGCCTGCGGCCGGTAGCCATTGGTATTGGCCCAATCGATTACGTCCATCGTCGCATCAAAGTGGTGAAATGAGTTGCGGTTCCACAAAATCCACGGTTTGGGGTTGTAGCCGAAGTGGACGAAATGCGGCTTGTCCGCTTTGTCGGCGCAATAATTGGCGGTCATCGGCGGCGCGTCTTTGGCGAAGAGCAGCAAGGAGTTGATCACCGACTCGTCGGTCTGAAAATAGGCGATGCTTTTGTCATCCACAATCGATACGTCGGCCGGCAACACTTTATACATCTGGTCGATCCAGTGTTGGAGCAGACCGAAATGTTTACGATGGGTCGAAATCAAGGCGGCGCTGACCCCGCGGTCGTAGCGCGGAGTTGTCAATTCGTCGACGTCCTGCTGCCAGATCTCAAGAATGCGCGGCGGCACTTTGGTCGGGTCGTCGCCGGGAGAGCGCTCGCGTTTGTAAAGGTTGATGACTTCGGCCACCGTGCGCTGCCGGATGTAAAACTCGTCCTCCCGGGCGCAAATAACATCGCTGCAGTTGCCGGAAAAGAAGCCGTCGCAGTCGACCCAGGTCGCAAACTCGGTCTCCGCTCTCAGCATCACCACCGGTTTGCTGCAAGTGACGCTGCGCTTGTCCGAGATCGGCAGTTCGACGACAGTGACACCCGGAAATTTCTCAATATCATTGATCCACTCTTTTGACCAGTTGTAGGCACCGATGATCACCGGCTCGTCCATGTTGTGTTTGCGCATTGAGCTAATGAGCAGCCAAACGCCCCAAACATACGCCTGATTGCAGGCGCTTACGACGGTATTATTTTTCATTTGCACGTACCTTGAGAATATTATTTAAGAAACGTCTTAGTTTGTTTTCGGTGTCTTTAAAGTCGCCGGTAATCGGCATGATGATCTGGTAGGAGTACCAGATTTCTCCTGGGTGCCAGCTCTGGCGAAACGCCAAAAAGTTGCCGGTAGAGTACTTGGGCGAGTCATACCAGGCGTACATCAAATACTGTTGGCGGTTGATCTCGGTGATGATCTCCTGACAGGAGAGGATGCCGGCATCGAGGGCAAAAGTGATTTCGCGAAACGACAAAATGGTATTGCCCGCGGTTTTGAGGCAAAGCTCGGCCGGGTGGATGTCGTTGGGTTTACCGGTGACTTTGACGGTCAAAAGATCGATGTTGGGTGCATTGTCGGACATAAAGATATAACGCGCGGCCAGATTGCCGTCAAAAAAGCGTTTGTCGATATCGGACAGCGGCTGCTGATACATTAAAAAATCGTTGTTGTTTTCCTGAATCAGCGGGTACAGCGGGTCTCCGTACTGAGGCATGGTTTTGTGAAACAGCAGCACCCCCGAAATTACGATGACCGCCGACCACAAAAACAATGTCTGGAGTTTGACGGTATAGTTGACAAAAATAAAATACAGCCCGAAAATAAGTGCAAAAATCAGCTTGAGCAAATATCCGTTGATCGAAAACATCAAAATAATGTCGCGGAAAAAATACTCCACCCAATAAGATGAGGAGGGCAGCCCTAAAAGCGCGATTGCCAACAATGGTGCCATCCGCACAAAACACTTGCGTCCGTATAACAGATATATTCCGGAAAACACCAGCAACAGTCCGACTGCGATTTGCAGCGAGTTGATTTCTTTGTGAAGCAATACGGCATAGGCCGCGCCAAAAAGTCCGATAAAAATCCAGCCGGTGTGATCCACCCGCTTTTCGATTTCGGCCACTTTATAATGGTGGACGGTAAATAAAATGAGCGGCAACGCAAAAAAGACCCAGTCCTTTTGGTCCAGCGGCGATTGTCGCCAGGCATAATACAAATATTTCATCCGCATCAAAAGCGGAATCGTCAGCACAAACAAGACCAGCAGTTTCCATTTTTTCATTGCGGCTGCTCCGATACGGTTGGCGGCTTGATCAATATGCTCGGTGATCCCGGTTTATGCGGTGCCTCGGGATAAAACAAATGGCCGATTGAGTAAAGCGAGAGTGCTGTCAAAATCACCACCGTATAGCCGAAAATCGAGTGCAGCGGTTCGTGAAAAGCCTGATCGCCGATTTTTTGCGACAGCATAATCACGGCGATCAGCCGCAAGGTGTTAAAAACCACGATCAGCGGAAATAAGATCAGATAATGCAGAATTTTCTGATAAAATTTTTCGTTGCTGAAAATTACCACAAACCAACCCAAAAGCAGCATAGCCTCCAGGAGCTCGATGCCGCTGCAGGCGGCGGTGACGGCAATTTGATTGTCGCCGATGCGGATGATCGCCTCGTCAACGGTATTGGGAATCCCGGCAAAGTCGAGGAAAAAACCGGCAAACATCGCACAGATTTTACTCAGCGGCGAGCTCAGCAACGTATGGAGCTCGGCGGTATTGGGGATGATCACAAAAAAGAGAAAACCGCAAACCGCGGTTTTGAGCAAAATAATCAGATTGCCGAAATAAGCGAGGAGAGCGCAAAAAACAATGAAAATGCAAAAATTTTTATTGAGCGCCGGTGCTGATACGGCAAAAAAGAGTGCCAGCAAGATCAATAGCCAACAAACGACATAATCCCAGACACTTTTGCTGTTGCCGCACTCTTTGCTGCTGTAGGCGGCGATGGCGGCGCCGAGAAACCAGAGCACCGCGGCGCTGTCCCGCCCGACATCGACACTGAGGATTTGCAGCCCCGAAATCAACGCCGCGCCCAAGAGGACATAATTGACCGGCGAATTTACGATTGTAAATGATTTGAGTGACTGCACCATCGCTCTACCTTGTTGATTGCCAAATAATCAGAGACAGATCCGTCGTTGCCACCGGAAAAAACATGGATCGTGCCGAACGGCCGCCGGTTGTCTGCAAATATTTTGCCGTCGGCAAGTTCGCTCAACTTTTGTCCGGTATTTTTATCCTCCGGCAACCCGGAATTTTCGGCCGCTCAAAATATCCGGTTTCAGCACAACGCTATAAAATACACCGGTAAACAGTTTTTTCAAATTTAATATTATAATCTTTACAATTTTTTTGTTTATATTTTTTACATTATTTATAATAATTGCAAATATTTGCATTGAAAAATTATTTTTCTCGTGTATATTATCCACTAATCGGGTAAAAGCAGTGGACCAATCGTCCGAACTTTAGAAGGGTTGTCTATGTTCAAAAAACTCAGAATCGCTATTTTTATCATATTGCTGCTTTTGACGGCGGCGGTGATTGCGGCGGTCGTTTATTTTGTACTGAAAGACCATAAAGAGACGGCGAAAATCGAGGATGCCAAGATATACTACAAATCCCGTGACTACAAACGCGCCAAAGATGTATTGATCAATATTTTGCGTCGTGATCGCAGCAATGAGTTGGCGTTCCGGATGCTTGCGGATATTCTCGAGTCCGAGTATGACCTCAAGGGCGCCGCTTACTGTTACTCCCAGGCGGTGTCTCTGGCTCCGCTGGACAAGGATTTGCGCATTCAGTATTCCAATTTGTTAAGCTTAATGGGCAACTATCCCTTGGTGGTGACCAATCTAAAGATGTATTTCGAAAACAAAAGCCTCGCTGTTGAGCCCCAGACGCTCTTTTTGGAAGCGGCGCTTTTTGAAAAAATGCGTCTTGATTTCAATACCGAGATCAGCAAGGTGGGCGAGTACTCGGCCTCGCTCGGGCTTTATCTCTCCGGCGTCCAGGCGCTGTCGGAGAAAAAACTCAAGTCGGCGTTGAGCATTTTTATGAAAATCAATGACAACGACCTAAGTCCCTATTTGCGTTATAAACTTATTACATATATCGCTTCGATCAATTTTACTCTTGGCAATTATCAAGAAGCGGAAAAGTATTATCTGATGTTTGCCAAAGCGGCTCCCGAGCTGGGTGCTTATCAGCTGGCTGATTTTTATGTGAGCCGCGACCGTCTCAATGATGCGATCGTCTGGTTTGAAAAAGCGCATGAGATCAATCCTGCCGACGGCAGTACCGTAACTGCGCTTGCCGAGGCCTATGCCTCGACAAACCAGCCCGACAAAGTCGATGCCTTGCTGAGCAGTTTTACCCCGCGCACCAAGTCGGATATTGAGTTGGTTAACTATCTTCGGGCGATTGTCAAGTTTGAGAGCGGCAGTTTTGTCGACGCCGGTAAACTTTTGGATGTGTGTCCGACGATGTCCAACCGGCGGGTATATAAGTTGATCCGTTTTTATGCCGCACTCTCGGGGCGTAAGCTTGATCAATTGTCCGGTTGTGTGGATGAGCTCAAAAAAACAGTCAATACCGAGGAGTCCAATCAGCGGTTGACCGTGGCTTTGCGCGGTTTGCTCTTGGATTATTACAAGCAAAATAACATTGCCGGTGCCGAAAAAGTGGCCAATGCCATGCTGATTGTCGCCGATAAGCCGGGACAGGACCGGTTGTTTGCGCTCAATGTCGCTTTGATCGGCGCCTCCAAGTCCCGCGATTATACCCAAATGGAGATTTTGGCTTCCCAGATATTGAAGGAGTCGCCGGACAATATGTTGGCCACTTTGGCCATGGGCGACGCCATGCAGGCCAGAGGACAACTTAAAGAAAGTTTAGTGTTTTTCAACAAGTTGCCCAAAAATGATTCCGGCGCGCTGATGGGGCGGGCGGTTTCTTATCAAAGCTTGGGGCGTAATGCAGATGCCGCCAATTGTTTCCGCCAAGTGTGGGAGCAGCATCCCGGCGACCCGGTTGTTTTTCAGTATTACGCTGATTTTTTGATGGATCAAAAAGAATACGATGAGGTGGTCAAACTCTTTGGCGCATTAAAAGACACGCCCGAAAACGATTACCTTAAAAGCTATATCAATGGCCGTATTGCCGAAATCAAAGGCAATAAAGAAATCATGCTTAAAGAATACGGGCGCTCAATCGATTATTTGAAAAAGCTGCCTCCCGATAAGGCTAACCGTTACCGTCTTGCTTATTTGCTTGCGACTTGCGACCGCAATCAGGAAGCGGCGGCGGTTTACCGTGAATTGTTAAAAGAAAACCCCGAATGGGTCATGGTTATTATCAACCTCTCCGAAATTGAGGCGTCATTGGGCAACTCCCGCGAGGGTTTGCTGTTGGCCGAAAAAGCGTTCCGGCTGGCACCCAAGGATCCCAACGTCAAGACCTGTTTGGAGCGGCGCAAAAAAGAAAGCGAGGCAGCGGCGGCCAAATCCAAGGAGCCCGCGGCCAAATAAAGGTGGATATGGAGATCAGGAGTCGGATCGAGGACGAAGTTGTTGTCCTCGAGATAGCGGGGCGGTTTTCGGCAGAGCATGCGGAGTCATTCCGCAATTCGTTTTTTGAATTGTTCAGCAATCACCGTCGGTTTGTATTTGATTTGACCAATATGGTGTATCTTGACAGTACCGGGCTCGGTGCTATGGTATTTTGTCTGAAAACCTGCGATGAGTATCGCGGGGTGTTGAAATTGGCTAATTTGCAGGAGAAGCCGCGGGTGATTTTTGAAATCACCAAGGCGCATCGGATTTTCGACATTTATGACAACGTCGAGAGTGCGGTGGCAGCATGCAGAGAGTTTACGAAATCATGAAAAATTGTACCGGTGTCAAAAAAGAAAAAGTGACCGACGAAGAGTTGGTGAATTTTTTGCTCAGTCAGCGTTACGCTTCCAAAAAGCAACGTACGGCTTTTAAGATCAAGGTGTGGAATTTCACCGTTAAAAGCACGTATTGCATCAAGCGTTTTTTTGACATTTTAGGCAGTTTGGCATTGTTGATTGCGTTGTCACCTTTGTTGTTGATGGTAGTGATATGGATCAAGCTGGATTCGCCGGGACCGCTGATTTACCGGCAAATCCGGGTGGGGCTTAACGGCAAGCACTTTAATTTTTATAAGTTCCGCTCAATGTACATTGACTCGGAGGAGCGCCGCAAAAAGCTCGAGGAGCAAAATGAATCCGCCGACGGCGTGATTTTTAAGATGAAAAACGACCCGCGGGTGACCCGGTGCGGCCGGTTTATCCGCCGTTACAGCATCGATGAGTTGCCGCAGATTGTCAATGTGTTGTTGGGGGATATGAGTTTGGTCGGTCCGCGTCCGCCGTTGCCGCGCGAAGTTGACTTGTATTCGCTGGATGACCGCAAACGGTTGCAGATTCAACCGGGGTTGACTTGTACCTGGCAGGTCTCGGGACGCAGCGACATCCCGTTTAAACAACAGGTTTTGCTGGATAAAGAGTACATCAAAAGTCAGAGTCTGTGGCAGGATTTTGTTATTTTGTTAAAAACCATACCGGCGGTGATTACCGGCAGGGGAGCTTATTGAGATGGGTATCAAGTGTATCATTCACTGTCCCGAAAAGAGCGTGGCCTGGGCAAAGAATTTTTTCCCGGGTCTTGATCCCTATTTATTGCGTTTCGGCAATAAGCCGTACTTGGAGTTTTTGATCGATTTTTGTATTTTAAATGGTATTTCCGACATCCGGATTGCCTCCGACAACCCGAGCAAAGAGATTTATGATTTGTTGGGCGACGGTAAAAAATATGGCGTCAATCTCTCGTTTGCGGCGATTATGCCGGACAGTTCGCCGCGGATGGTGGTCGAAAAAAACATGGCATTTTGCAAAAAGAATGGTTTGCTTTTGTTGTCCGGTTTTTTCTGGATTGATTACAACAAAAACAATATGACGCCGATTTCGATTGCGTCGGATCAGGCGGTTGGCGGCGCAGTTTCTCCCGACAATCATTATTTTTTGATCGGCGAGCAGCGGCTGCATGATTTTGAAGCGACGCATACGCCGGAGATGCCGTTAACGACGTTTCCGGTGGACTCGATCAGAGATTTTTATGTCCGGTGCATGGAGTTGGTATACAAAGAGACGGGCAATTATAATTTACCCGGCTACGGCGACCATATTAAATTTATCGTCGGCCGCAACGTGGTGATGCCCAAAACGGCGGAAGTCAATCTGCCGGTGATTTTCGGCAATTCGGTCCAACTCGGAAATGAAACGTGCGTCGGACCCGGGGTGATTATCGGCGACAATGTCTTGATTGATGAAAAATCGCAGATTACCAACTCGATCATTATGGGCAACTCGTATGTGGGATGTTATTCGGAGATCAACCGCAAGATTATTTACCGCAACTATGTGATCGATCCTTTTGAGGGAGTGGCGCTGGATATCGTCGATGAGTTTTTGTTGACCGAGCTGGTAAAAAAGGGTTACTGGACGTGTCCGTTAAAGCAGCGTTTCGGCGCATTGCTGTTGTTGATCTTTATGGCGGTTCCGTTTCTTTTGATCCGTCCGTGGCTGACGGTCAAGGCGACGCTGGTGGATTGTTATATGAATCAGCAGCGCAAGGCCAAACTGGCATTGCGGCTTTATCTCAAACCGGCCAAAAGCGTGGCCGGGCGGTATTTCCGCAAGCTGAGCCTTGACCGGTTTCATTTGCTGCCGCTGGTATTGCGCGGCAAGTTGCGGTTGATCGGCAGCCGGATTATGGTGGTAAACCCGGAGAATGAAGCCATATTGGACCAGTTCCCCGACTATGCACCCGGGATTTTTTCGTACTCCGAGTATTTGGGATCAGATAAAGACAAATTTCAGCGGGAAATTGACGAGCTGTATTATATGTATCATGCCAGTTTCAAGCTTAATATGAAGATATTTTGCGGGATTTGGTTCCGTAATTTTATGAAACGAACCTAATATTATAGAGGTGAGGAGGCCGGCGACAGGGCAATGCCGGCGGCGGAGTGGGGGCGGTCTCGGGACAGATGATTATTTTTCCGGGATTGGTAACAAAATGGCCGTGAGGCGGGACAAGGTAAATTTGGCGGCATGCCGGAGCATTGACATGTATCTTGACGAAAACGAAACAACCAATATAAATCCCTCACAGGGGACACCGGAAATCCCGGCGGGCAATCAGATCAAGCCGGCGGATATTTTTATCCGCGACTTGAGTTGCTGGTATCAGGCTCTTTTAAAGCGCTGGTGGTGGATTGTCGTGTCGGCGGCGTTTTTTTGTCTGATCTTTTTTGCTTACCGTTACTTTTTGGTGGATAAGACATACTCCAGCAGCTGTGCTTTGGTGCGGCAGGAGGTGGCAGATGTCCGGCACAGCGATTTGCCGATCAACTACAGTCCGGTGCAACTGAGTGTTATGTTTAATATGATTCGCGGTCACATCTGTTTGTCGGAGACTGCCCGCCGGCTTAATTTGCATTTGACCCATGAGCAGATGTTTAACATTATTACCGTCCGTCAGGCCGAGAAAAACTCCAACTATTTCTTTATTTCGGCGATAGCCCGCGACCCCAAGATGGCGGCCGACATGGCCAACACATTGGCGCAGGTTTTTTTGGATGAGTACAAAAAGATGATCCGCAATAATATTGAGGATACTTACGAAAACAGTGCCAAGAGCATGGCTTCCTACAAATCCGAGCTTGACTCTCTGCAATTGCGTTTAAGCGAGTTGTATGTTGACGCCATCCGCCGCCGGATTTCAGAGTTGGAAATTCAGCTCTCCAACACGGTTCCCGAGGTGGTGGTCTATTCTGAAAAGTCCTCCACTGGCGACCAGAAACTTACCGAAGCGCGGTTGAAGCTTGAAAGCATGATGCAGTCTTATACCGAAAAGAATCCGATGGTGGAGAAACAGCGTCAGCTGATTATCAATTTGGAGCAAGAGGCGCAAAAGAACAATGAGGCACTGAGTAAGGTTGTGTCCGGGCGCAATCAGGAATATGTCGCCATCAGTACCGAGCTCAACCGCACCAAGGCCGAACTGGGCGCTGCCGAAAAGGCGATGCGCGGCGAGGGCGAGAGTTTGGTGGCGTTGCGGATTAATTTTGAGTTGTTAAATACCTTGACGCCGCAGATGAATAATTTGCGCGATCAGATCACTCGCAAAAAAGACCAACTGATGCAGCAGGAGTTGGTGCACAAAAAACTGCAATCGTTCCTTGATCGCTCCTATTCGGATGTGGCGATTCGCGAAGAGGCTCAGCCGCCGTTGTACCCGATGCCCCGTAAAGTAGTGATTTTTACGCTGATCGGATTTGTTTTGGGCGGTTTGCTCGGCACTTTTGCGGTGCTCTCGGTAGAGGCGGCCAACTTGTCCATCCGTTCGCGGACGGATATTGTCAATGCCTTGCACCTCAACTTTTTGGGCGGTATCCCGGCGTTTAACGGCGAAGAGCGGGCCGAGTATTACAGTGCGCTGCAAGAAGCAATTGCCGCGGGGAAAGACTTTTTGGCACCGGTCAAAGAGCGCCCGGTCTTTATTTTGGTAATTCCGCCCAATAATGTCGGCAGAGTGGAGGAAACGATCTCCAAAGAGCTTTTGGAGTTGCTCTATGTCAAAGAAAACCTCAATTGCATGGTCATTAAAAATCTTGATGGAGAGGATTTGTCTGAGAAATCGCAGCATTTGGTCAACGACATGCTGTATGGTTTAAGTGAAGAGTTGCCGCCGCCCGCCGCCAACGGCAAGACTTGGTATTATAATTTAAATGATTTGGCGTTTTTGTCGCCGCCGTCCAAGGAGCAGTTGGATGTGTTTGAAAAGCGGCTCAGCTGTTATGATGTGGTAATTTGGGAAACGTTTTCACCCGAAAAGCATTGGCAGCTTTTTACCGATCTTTTGGATCATGCCAACATGTTGATTGTTCCGATGCGGTTTGCCATGACCTCCAAGGTTGAGGTATTGCATATAATCGAGCGCCTTGGCTCCGAACGGATGGAAAAAATATTCGGATTGCTCTATGATATCAAAAAAATCCACCGGAAGGTTAAAATATGAAGCAAAAACATTTTACTCTGGTTGCCGCCTGGCTTCTTTTTCTCGTCAGCGGTTGCAGTACGCCGACCTTTGCGCCGATGGCCGTACCCAATGAGTATGCGGTAGTGCCGATGGCGCCGCAAAACGAAGAGGATATTACCGAGCGGCTCAAGGTGTTGCACCGTCCTGATTTGTCCCCTTACCGGATTTCTCCCGGCGACCAGTTTAATATCTCGGTTTATGAGCATGTCGAGCTCAATCAGTTGGAAATTGTCGTTACTCCGGACGGCTTCATCAGTGTGCCCTTGGTCGGTCCGGTGCCGATTGGCGGTTTGACTCTGGTGGAGGCGACCGACC
This sequence comes from uncultured Victivallaceae bacterium, assembly GCA_964609825.1. Lineage (GTDB taxonomy): Bacteria > Verrucomicrobiota > Lentisphaeria > Victivallales > Victivallaceae > CAZSSH01. Next base: position 122,025 of record CAZSSH010000010.1, read on the forward strand.
TTTTAAGAGCGCGGATGGGCGAATATATTCGCAAGCCGATTGTTTCACTGATCCCGGTGCGGGTCAACGGGTACAATTATACGATTGTCGGCCGGGTCAATTATCCCGGCACTTATCCGATTTCCATCGGCAAGACCCGGTTGATTGATGCGATTGCGGCGGCCCGCGGTTTGGCTCAAGGGCTGTTTCACGGCGACACGGTGGAGTTGGCCGACTTGGACAATGCCTATATCTCGCGAGACGGTGAAATTTTGCCGGTCGATTTCCGCAAGGCGCTGCTGGAGGGTGACTCGTTAAACAACATTCCGCTTAAAAACAATGACTATATTTATATCCCGTCGACGATGAACAGCAACGTGGCGCTGCTGGGCGAGGTCACTCGACCGACCTATGTCGGGTTTAAAGAAGGCATGACGCTGCTTCAGGCGATCCCGTTTGCGCAAGGTTTGCGCGAGACCCACAGCTCGGATGTGCGTGTCATCCGCGGCGGGATGAAAAATCCGGTGGTCTATGTGGTCAATGTCAACCGGATGCTGCGCGGCGAAACTCAGGATTTCGCTTTGCAGGCCAACGATATCGTTTATTTCCCGCCGGATGGATTGTCCGAGTGGAATATCATGGTGCGCAAGATATTGCCGACGTTGCAGTCGCTTAACTTAATGGCGGGTCCGTTTGGGAATGCCGGCGGATACATGAACGGATTTTAGATTACATTATGGGAAAAATCCTGGTATTTACACTGATCTTTGCGTTTGTCATTCCGATCGGGACGTATTTTGCCGTCAAATATCCCAAAGTCCGGCTGATTGCATTTATGCTGATGCTCGGGTTTACCTGCAAGATGATCATGATTCATATCAATCCGATGCCGGATTGGAAGGGATCGGCCCGCGGATTTGCATTTTCGATGGTGGATATTTTTTCCTCCATCGTTTTTTTGAGCATCTGGTTTGATAAACGCTGCAGCAAACGCTTTTTTCCGCCCGGGTGGTGGACTTATTTCATCTACTACATTTTTATTCTGATTTCCGGCATCAACGCTTTGTATCCCCAACCGTGGGGATTTGAAGTATTGAAGATGTTTTGGATGTATGTCTTTTTTGTTGCCAGTTATAATTTTTTGATGAATTACCGAAATTTGTGGACGATCATCAATACCATTTGTGCGATTGTATTTATCATGTTTTTGGTCGGGTTTTATCAAAAATACGTGTCCGGCGGTTACTATCAGATCCCGAGTACCATGCCTCACCAAAACTCGCTGACGCTGTATGTGGAGATTTTTGGCTCAATGATTTTGGGGGTCATGCTCAATGAAAAAACTTCCCATTGGCAGGCTTTGGTTTTAATTGTCGGCTTCTTTTCATGCTTGTTGTTGCTGATTTTTACCTATTCGCGCGGCGGATTGTTTTGTTTTATGCTGGCAATCGCGGTGGTCGGGCTGGGGAGCATCGGCTTAAACGGGATTACCACTCAAAAAGTGAGTTTCATCGTCCTCGGCATCGTGGGCGGGGTCATTTTGCTGGCAATTGCCATGCCGCGAATTATCCAACGCTTTGAGACCGCGCCGGAAGCATCCAAAAACACCCGTATTTATCTCGCCTGGGCTGCCTACCGCATGGCGCACGATTACAACTTGGGTGTCGGCGCCAATAACTTCTCCGCGCACTCCGGGCCCGGCGGCAAATACGCCATTGAGATGTACGAAGGCAAAAAAATCACCGAAGATACTTCCCCTTTCGGCGGGGTAGTCGAGACGATTTATCTTTTGGTGGCCGCCGAGTGCGGCTGGGCGGCGTTGGGGTCGCTTATTTTGTGGTTCGGCTATTATTTTTTGATGGCGTTTCGATGTGTGTTTGCCTTGCGGCACCATGCCTGCTTTGGTATCATTTTGGGGGTATTCGGCGGTTTGCTGGCCAACTTCAGCCAGTCCTCGATGGAGTGGAGTTTGAAACAATACGGTAATTTTTACCAGTTGATGTTTGTTTTTTCGTTAATCTCGGCGATCTGGGTTTGCCGCAAAGCTTTGGGAAAGAAATAAGCGATGAAAATTTTGTTGGGAGGCATTCCGCTGGGGTGCGATAATATCGGCGATGAGGCGATCATTGCTTGTGTCATCGGGATTGTCAAACGCTTGGCGCCTGGTGCCGAACTCACTGTGGCAACACGTGATATGGCCGGGATTCGTAAAAAATTCGGTGTCGAGGCGGCTCCGTTGTTCGGCTTTGACCGGGAGAATACCCTCGCGATGTTTGCCGAGGAAGTCAAAAAGCATGACTGGTATATTTGGGCCGGAGCAACCGGACTCTCGGATTATCCGGAGATGAGTTGCGATTTGTTGGAGACTGCCCAGGCCGCCGGTGTACGCACGCTGATTTGGAATGTCGGGATGAATGACTCTTTGAACCCCGCCTATTTCAAACTTTCCGGCAAAAAACTGCTGTTGGCCTCTTGTCTGAAGAAATTCTTTTTTTATGATATTCGCCCTGCGTGGGAGCGCCGTTTAACTTCGCGGACCCGCCGTCGTCTGGCGCGGGTGGTCGGCCGCTGTGAGTTGATCGTCTTGCGGGACCCCGATTCGCTGGCGGAGTTGCGGAAATGCGGCAATTTCCCGCAGGCATGCGTCGGCGCTGATTCGGCAATATTACAACAATCGACTCCTGAAGATGCTTTGCCGTGGCAGTCTCCCGAAGAGCGTGAAACGTTTATGAATGGCCGGCAGCGGGTGGCGCTTTGTCTCTCGGCGCAGAGCCCGGTCGGCGAGATTGATAAATTTGCCGCCTGGATAGATCGGGCGATAGCTGCCGCCCCGGATATTTTGTTTGTGATGATCCCGATGAATCCTTTGACCGATCATGCCGTGATGGCCGGGCTGCAAGCCAAGCTCAAGCGGCCGGAGGCGACGCTGCTGCTGCGTTTTATTGAGCCCGAGGACGTGCAAACTGTAGTCGGGTGTTGTCATCTGGTCATCAGCAGCCGCTTGCATCTGATGATTTTGGGGTTAAATAAACTGGTGCCGGCAGTCGGGATCGAGCGGGGAAGCAAGATTCGCAGCTTTTTGACGCCGTTCGGTCTGGATTGTTGCGGCACAACCGACAAGATCGATTTTGAGTATCTTACTCAAAGGATGCAACAATTGCTGGCTGAGCCGGATTTTGCGGCCAAGGCCGGGGGTGTCCGTGAGCGGTTGATGCAATCTTTGGCCGCCGCCGAGCACAAATTATCCGTGTTGCTGCAACGCTGACGGTTATCCGCGCTTAAGGCCGTGGAAAAAATTGACCCACGGCATTTTGGTGCAGCGCAATCCGAGTTTGTGCGGGAAGCGGATGTTTTCGGGAACGGCCGGCAGTTGATTGGCGCGGTAAACGTCGGCAATTAATTGTTGCAGCACGGCGCGAAAGTGACGCATCTTTTGGATGGTCGCATTGCGAATTAACTCCGGGGCGATCGGGTTGTCGGCAAAGCTTTTGACCGCCGCCGCCACCGCCGCCGGATCCGCTTCGACGGTTTTGACTCCAAAATCGGGAAACAGATAGTCGCGCCCGCCCAAATTGGGTGTGTTGACGATTGGAATGCCGCAGAGCAAATACTCGATGCTGACAAACATCGCCCCTTCTTCGCCCGATAGACACAACCCGCTTTTGGCTTTGGCAATGTGCTTGTACATGGCTCGCGATGAAACATTTTCGAGCCTGGTGGCGTGACGCAAGGCGGCCAAGACTTCGTCGGCGTACGGTTTCTCGCGCTTGTGATAATCGCCGATTAAATAGAGCGAGGCTATGTCGCGCGCGAGCATATGGCGCTTAAAGGGCGCGATTCTCGCCACATAAATGGCATCAAACTCTTTGGGTATGTTTACAATCGGATATTTATTCTCATCCACAAACGCATTTTGGTGGCAAAATACGCTGTGGATGCCCAAGCTGTTGAGTTTGGTTTCTTCGGCAGGACTGTTGGCCAATACGGTAATCACCAGTTGCGGGCACTCGACTTGGATTTTTCGGAGTTTTTCGGCAAAGGGCAACGCCATATTGTCCGTCTCGTGCTGCCAGCCCAATTGCAAAAACAAATATACTTTGGGATATCGCTTAAAGTGGCGGCAGAACTCTGCCGCATTGCCCGTAAAATCGCTGTCGTAAGCAAACACAATCATCGGCTTTCGGCTTAAAACATAACAGGGAAGATAATTTCCCATAATGGCCGAGCGGAGAAAATATTTGATTTTGAGCAGCATGGATCAGCTCCGGCAGATTGGTTACTGCTGTTGACTGGAAATGATCCCGGCGGCGTCCGCGGCATGGGCGGCAGGGAGCCCCGCAGGAGGAACTCCGGCGGATTGCACCTCCTGCATCAACTTTTGATCGTCACGGTCATCCTTGGCTTTGATGGCTTTGGCAACTTTGACGGCTTTGGCGGGGACTTGCGCCTCAGCAGCCGATTCGGCTTCCGGTGTTGCCGCGGTTTTGTTCGGGACGATGACGGGAACGACGGCTCCGGTCGGCACCTGATTGACCGATACCACCGGTGAGGCTACGATCGGTTTGGGAGCGGGTGCGGATGATGTGACCGGAGTTGCCGGAGCAACGGCGGGTTGCGCGGCGGGAGCGGCGGTACTGTCGGTGGGAGCCGCTTCCGTGGTTGCCGGGGCAGCCGGAGCTTGCATATGATTGATTTCTTCGATAATCTTCTTACGATCTTCGGCAGCCTTGTTTTTGGCAGCTTCCATCGCCGGCTCCTGCGGCAGGGGCTCCAGCTTGATTTTGATGTTGTTTTCCTTGAGCTCCCAAGCCCCGTTGGAGAAAAGACCGAACATCGGGAAAATCAGGATCGAACTCCACGCGTCAATTTTGCCGGTGGAGCTTAATTGATAATCCACCACATACAATGACTCTTTGTATCCCGGCTTATAGACGCTGAGCAAAAATTCGCGGCCGGTACGGGTCTCGATAAACTGCGGCGACCGGCTGGGGTACTGGATCCCGTTGGCAATGACGGTGGCATCATCGGGGTCGGTGGTGACGGTGACGATCTGGTAGCCGCGGTTGTAAAACGAGCAACCTGAGAGCATGACCGAGACGGCAATCAAACTGGCCAAAAAGATGTTTTTGTACATTATATTTTCCTCATATTAAATTGGTAGCGTTTAAAAGTTATCACCAATGTTAAAATAACACAAATCAGCGAAATTGCAAATGAAATTTTCTGTGCGCGGGTATTGATATAACTAATTTCGATCATTTGACCCGAAAAGGCTTGAGGAATAACCACTTCAAAATTGCCTTGTGTCAATCTGATCTCAATGGGCGTCGCACCGGAGCGGGCGGAGTAACCCCAATAGGGGGTGATCGGCAGCGTCAGGCTGCCCGCGGTTTTAAGATCGCGGATATCCAGCAGATATTTGCCGTATTCGCCGGGGGTGAACGTGACCGATCCGGCCGCAAAGTTGCCGAGCGGCGTGACCGCGGGTTTGCTTTCGCGCAAAGTGGCAAGCTTGACCCCTTGCGGCAGATAATGCTGGCCGCTTGCCGAGTAAAGCTGGACCATATCACGGTCAAAGGTTTGAAACATTTGTTTTTCGTGAGTCTTGGCGGCATAGACATAGGCAATGTTGAAGAACCAGGCAAAACCGCAGCCGCAAATCAGGATGTACGACCAAAACCGCTGTTTTTCGCTGCGGTTGCGGGTCAGCCGCTCCAAAATCAAGCCGCCGCCGAGCGCTCCAAAGGCGGTTGCCAAAAGATAAAAACGCCACGGAAATTGGATGGATGCCAATACGCGCATCATGCCTTCCCACGGTAAAAAATTGGTGGCGCACAAAAGTGAAACGCCGGCCGCGATCAGCATATGATCGGCATAGACCTGACAGGCGTCGCTGCCGCGGCGGGCCAAGCGCAACCGCTGCACGGCGACGATGACGAAAATCATGCCGATCCCCGGTGGTATCCAGTTTTCGAGCTTCATATAAGGGAGCTCCAAAAAGAGCCGGGTGACAGGTACCATAAAATCGGCAATCGGGGAAGCCATGGTTTGACCGGTCAGGTTAAACTTGAGATGTCCCAGCTGCTCAAACATGGGAACAATGCCGAAGGCGGCAATCCCGGCAGACAATATGCCAGCAAAAATCAGGTAGCCGACGCGCCGGATGTCCTTAAAAAAACGGATGAAATTGAGGCCAATGAGGAGCAAAGTCGCCAGACTCATCAGTACAAACGAGATTGAGTGGGCGTAGAAAAGTCCGGCGAAACCGAGCGTCAGCGGTAAAAAGTGGTAGGGCTTCTCATAAATAATATTGTATAAACCGAGCAAAATCCAGGGAATAAACAAAAAAGCCATGACTTCGCCGATCGCCGCGCGGTTAAACACGTCGGTGGCAAAATAGCTGCTCCACACATAGAGCAATGCGGCGGCAAACCCGGCGAACCCGTTGCGGCCGCTGATTTTGTAGGCGGCGTAGTACATCGACCAGCCGGTCAGCAGTCCCCACGTGAGCAAAAAGAGTTTGTACGCCAGGATGATCGGCAGCCCCAGCGCGACCAGCAATGCGGGTAAAAATAAATAGATGTCGGAGTAAAAAAGCCCTGCGCCGTAGCCCATTTGGTTAATCGCGTCAAAGTTGATCCATGGCGGGATAAAACCGTGTTGAAACCCTTTGGCATCGCCGGCGATGCGCGAAAGGTGAAATCCGAGATCGTGTCCCGCCGGGATGCCCGGGTACAACAATTCGGCAAACCCGACAATAATAAGTCCGGTCAGGAAGGTAAAGTAAAATTTCCCGGTGCCGTATTTTTCGACCGTCCGGTCCCAGCACTGGATCACCGGCGTGATAAAGTTATATCTCATTTTTTCTCCTTTAAGTCGGTTTCGATGTTATAGCGGGGCCGGCGCTTGACCTCGACATAGGTTTTGGCAATGTATTCTCCGATGACGCCGATGGAGAGCAGCTGAACGCCGCCAAAGAGCAGCATCAGCGCCACGATCGAAGTCCAGCCGTCGACGGTATAGCCAAAAAATTTGACGTACAAAATACGCAGCAGCATCACCAGGCAAAAGAGCAGCGTCACCGCGCCCAAAATACTGATCATCCGGATTGGCCGGACGCTGAATGAGGTAATCCCGTCCCATGCGAGAAACAGCATTTTGCCGAGCGAATATTTGGTCGGACGGTCAGCCTTTTTGCGTTTGTAGAGCACGATTGACTGGCGGTAGCCCAAAAGCGGCACCATGCCGCGTAAATATACGTTGACCTCCTGATATGAGGACAAGGCCTGCAATGCACGTTGACTCATCAACCGGAAATCGGCGTGATTGTAAACGGTTTTGACCCCCAGAAACTCCATGAGCCGGTAAAAGCTCTCAGCGGTAAAACGTTTGAAAAACGAGTCGCTCGTCCGATCGGAGCGCACCCCGTAGACAATATCGTTGCCCAGATAAAACTCTTTGACAAATTGGTCGATAACATCAATGTCGTCCTGTAAATCGGCGTCGATGGAGATGGCCGCGTCGGCGTTGTCCTTGGCATTCAATAAGCCGGCCAGCAAGGCATTTTGGTGGCCGCGGTTGGCGGCGAGCTTGAGTCCGGAAATTTGCACCGGATGGCGTTGATTGAGGCTGCAAATGATTTCCCAAGTGCGGTCCTTGGAGCCGTCATCGACAAAGAGCAAAAAGCTGTCCGGCAAAATCAGCTGTTGCGCAACCAGCGAGTCAAGCTTGGCAAGCAATTGATCGGCCGAGCGCTCAAGAATCACTTCTTCGTTATAGCAAGGGACAACGATGCAAATTTTTTTGATTGTATCCATAATATCAACCATCTCCTTTGTATTGCCGGGATGTTTTATCGGCTCACCGCCGGTATTCCTGATTTAGTTGGAGGATTGCTTTGATTTTTTGTTTGCAACCCTCGATATCGCTTGCTTTGGCCGCCGTACTCAACTCCCGGGCCAAACCGGAAACATCAGTGGCTCCCATATTGTCGCAAAATCCGGTCAACGTATGCGAAACAAAGCGCAATATCCCAAAGTCCGGCTCGGACAGTTGCAATTGGACTTGCAACTGATCGCAGCATTGGTCAAAAGAAATAAAAAAATCAGTTAAGATTTCGGCCGCTTCGTCGTCAGTGAGCCCCAGTGTCGCTTTTAAGTAATCGATAATTTTTTGTTTCATAAGTCGTAGATAAAAATTTAATTTCCAGTTTCGTTAAGGACAAACACCGCTTCGTTGATGCCGTCATATGAGCGGTAGGTGATGCTTTTGGCAATCGACTGCAAAATAAAGATCCCGCGTCCGGATGTTACCAGATTGGGATCATCGCTGTCTTGGCTTTTGCTTTGATCGCCTTGGTTTTGATGAGTGAAGTTCCATGGGGTGCCGCAATCGACAATCCGGATTTCAAAGGTATTGCCGAGATTGCGCATGCTGACGTAAATCGGCGAGTCGTTGTCATTGCGCCGGTTGCCGTGGATGATGACATTGTTGAGAAACTCATGCAGACAAAGCTCAATTTGCGCTTGTTGCTGCATATTGTCGGTCATCTGCGAAAACATGGAGGCGGTGCTGTCCACATAGGGGAGGCGGGCAGGGATGACTTTTTCGATAAAATCGCCCCGCCGGGGAATCCGCTTTTGAAAGGCAAGGATGGTGATGTCATCATTTTGCCGCTGATAGGCCAGCTGGCGGATTGAGTTCAAAATCCGGTTGGGGAGTAAAACCGCGTCGGTTTCGGCGGTAAGTTTGCCCAAGAGTTCATGAAATTGACCTTGCAGCAACGGCTGCTGCGACTCATCCTCCATATGCAGCACCCCGTCGGTCATGGCGACAAAAACGCTGTCATCAGCAAAATCATACTCGAGGTTATCTTTGGCAAGGTAACGGGTGCTCTCAAACCAGCCCAATGGCGGCCCCTCGGAGGCGCTCTCCAACTTGGTAATTTCCCGCCGGGCAGGGGAGCAGCAAAGTAAGGGCAAATGGCCGGCGTTATGCAGCGACAGATGGTTTTTGTCAAAATCGACAACGACCGCCATTGCGGTCAGATATACATTGTTGCGGACTTTGCGGCAGACAAAACCGTTGAGCTCGTTGAGAATGTCGTTGGCGGTGATTTCCGGCTTCTCCGCCAACAAGTCCTTGAGAAATTTTTGCAGTGTGGACATGTAAAGCGCGGCCGAGATCCCGTGCCCGGAAATGTCGCCGATAAAAAACAAATAGCGGTTGCCAGATATTTTAACAATATCAAAAATATCACCCGATGCCAGCAGCGCCGGAACGTAAAGCGAGCCTGCGACCACGTTGTCATCGGCAATGCACCAGGGGGGCAGAAACAGTTTCTGCAAATGTCCGGCAATCCGCAATTCTTCCTCGATCCGCAAAATTTTAAGTTTGTCCATCTGGCGCAGTTTATGCGCTTGGGTGACTTCCATAATTTTGCGGGTCAAGGTATCGCGGTCGATTTTTTTGTCGAGATAAAATGTGAAAGGATCCCAAGAGATTTGCTCGAGCATGGTTTTGCTCATTTCGTCACCCATGCCGGTCAAAAAGATGATCGGGCGCTCAAGATCAACCTGACGAATGAGTTTGCGAAGCTCAAAACCGGAAATGCCGGGCATCAAAACATCCAAAAGTACGACATCAAAGAAATGTTTTTTAAATGTTTGCAGCGCTTTGAGGGCATTGCTCTCGGTGGTGAGCTCAAAATTACCGTTGCGCAAGCAACCTTTGATGATGGCCAGATTGGCTACGGCATCGTCGACTGCCAACACTCGTATATTATCCGCCATATCTTCTCCCTTTGAACTCCCGACCAATATTTACCAATACAATATAACACCGCAAAATTGAAAATTCAATTGTTTTACGCTACGAAAAAACCAAAATTGTTTTTTTTTTGAAAAAAAGTCGCAATTGAGGGCCAGAGACCGGTTTGCGAGGCGAAAAAACTTAAAAATCAGGGTAAAAAAAATCCCCTCTGTTTTGCAACAGAGAGGATTTGGTTTGAGTCAATTATCCGACGATGCTGTTTCTGCGGCGACGGAGAGCGGCAACGCCGCCGACCGCCATCGAGCCCAAGGCCAACGCGGCAACTACGCCCGGAAGCGGTTGACCCATGGTGGGTTCGCCGCCGATGGCAACGAACTCAATCGAGCCGTAACCGGAGTACCCGAAGTTGATACGGGTCTGGCCGTACACGTCAACAGTGTTATCCTGTCTGGATTGCAGCTGACCGTAGGCGGTGGAAACCGGGCCGACCGAGTCGCCGATGGTGCCGGTCGTGCGGTTGGTGATCCAAAAGCTCACTTCGTCGCCGGCATTGAAGTCGCCGACGTAGTAGGCCGGGGTGCTGAAAGTATGACGGGTACCGTCCCAGTTGTCGAAGCCGCCGTCATAAACGACATCTTTGCTGGCACCGGTACCGTAGCTCACCGCACCGGTCGCAGTGTTGACCGCGCCGTAGTTGCCGGCAGTCATATTGGCAAGGCTGTTGAGGTCCGGCAAATTGCCCCACTTATTGGAAGCGAAGCTTGAGAACCACAAACTCCCGCCCTGAGTAACTTTAATCGTAATATAATCCGCCGATTCCCAAGGCTGTGCCGTCGGATTCGGTGTATTGACCAATGTATATTGGAGAGCGGCATAGCACGATGTGCTAACAACGAGTGCAAGTAACGCAAGTAACTTTTTCATAATTTGTTCCCTCCTCATTTATATAATTTATATAATATCAACTATTTTTGTATTTCTTTTGGTATTAATATATACCGTAAATACAATATTTCAAGCGAATTAATTACTTTTTATTGTAATTATTACAATTTTTTGGCCTGATACTTGCGGCGCAATGCCACAGCGCCCAAAACTGCGCCCCCGATCAGCAAGCCAACCGCCACGCCCGGCAACGGCTGCCCGATCGAGCCGGAAGACCCGGATATTTGAAAAATGTAATTGGTGTTGTCGTTGATGCCCTTCATTTTTTCGGGGCCCCAACCGTTTTCGGTGATTATTCCCATGGTGATGGTGGTTTTTTGTCCGTTGTTGCCGACATAGGCTGAGTCGCGGGTCGTGCCTTTTTCGACATTGTCACGGTGCATTGACTCCATATAGTCGCCGCCGGCATCGCCGGCCCAGAAAGCGATCCGGTCGCCGGCTTTAAAGTCGCCGATATCAATCTGACCGTCCTTAAGCTTGCTTAAATCAATTTCTTTTTTGGACAAAATATTGCCTTTGTCATCCAAAGTATAGTAGCCGAACATATTGTAGCCGGACGGATAGGATGAGCTGTAATTTGCCGCGCTGCCGTTGGAGCGGATAAATGACAACGTAAGATTGCCGTCTTTATTCATCACAATTCCTGAGCCTTCGTTGGGGGTAATATTGGAAAACTGAGGGGCGGCGGAAACAACCAAAGCAAACGCGGCCGTTACAATAATTGCCAGCAATGTCTTTTTCATCTCAGTGTGCCTTTGATTTAACTTTTTGTTTTATGGGCGAAAGGTTGACTGGAACTTATAAACAAAAAAGTCTTGCAGATTTTCGGTTGAGAAAAACCTGCAAAACTCTTCGGTAAAATTTATTGTTGTTTAAGCTTTGGCTCTGCGACGACCGGCGGCAAACATCGCAATCGCAGCCGCGCCGGCCAATACCATCATCGCCACCTTGGGTAACGGTTGCCCGATCGGTTTGGGCGTCGGTGCGCTGGTTGCGATAGTAAAAATATAATTGTCGCTGTCATTGATGCTTGACATCGGTTTTTCCGGGCCCCAACCGTTGGAGGTGATCACCCCCATGGTTACCATGGTCTCAACGCCGTTGTTGTCAACATAGGCGGAGTCACGCTTTTTACCCTTTTCTCCGTCGCGGTGCATCGACTCCATGTAGTCGCCTTTGCTGTCAGCAGCCCAAAACGCAACCCGGTCGCCGGATTTAAAGTCACCGATCGAAATTTTGCCGTTGTCCAGTTTGCTCAGGTCTACTTGCCCCTTGGTCAGCAAATTGCCCTTGGAGTCGATGGTATAATAACCGAACATATTGTACCCGGAGGGAAATGCGGAAGTATAGTCGGCCGCTGTCCCGTTGGAGCGGATAAATGACAGTGTCACATTGGAGTCCGCGGTCAAAACGATACCCACGCCCTCATTGGACAAAATATTGGTATATTGCGTGGCAGCCAAGGCGCACACGCTCAGCATTGTTGTCAATGCCGCGGTAATTAACGTCTTTTTCATATTCGCCACCTTTATAGGTTTTGTTATTGTTTTAAAACTGTACCTGATATAGTATACAATAAAAAAAGAAAATTTCAAGTCAAAATACGTATCCGTGGCAAATATTTTAAGTGAATATTAACGATTGCCGCATGATTTAAGTTATTTGCGTCGAGAAGTTTTGTCAACTTGACTTGCTCATTTGGCGTTGAAATGCTATATTGTTACGGCAGAAAGGGTGAAAAATGAATTTTTGGAAAAAAATGTTGGCCTTGGCCGCTTTGTGCGGCGCGTTCGGCTGTTTCGCCGGTGATTTGACGTTGCCGTTTTTCGGGGTTATTTTGGATGTGAGGACGGCGGAGGAATTTGCCGCCGGGCATGTCAAAGCGGCAAAGCTGCTGCCCTATGACCAAATCACCGCCGAGTCCGCTGCCAAAGTTATCCCGCAAAAGGATACCCCGGTGGTCGTCTACTGCCGCAGCGGCCGCCGCAGCAAAATCGCGGTCGAGTCGCTGCAAAAGCTCGGCTATACCAATTTGACCGATCTTGCCACTTTGGGCAATGCCGCAAAAGCATTGGAGCAAACCATCGTCACCCGTGATTAATGTTTGGCCCAGTAGTGGCGCGAGTCGCCCTTGTGATCCCAGTCGATCTCTTCGCCGATGGATAATACGCGCCAGTTGAGGCAATTGCGGCACTTGGCGGAATTTTCGTCCATGCATGGCTTGTTTTGGTATAATTGGTAGTTGATCCGGTACTCGGTATCGGTCACGTTGGGCATCAAAATATTGGCCCCGGCTTTGATGCCCTGTTCGCGCCCGGTTTCGTCCAAGGCTTGCAAGGCGGTGGTGGCTGCGATGTTGATGTCATGCAGATAAAGACGCGCCACCGCGATCATTTTGAGGCCGATGGCGAGCTGCTTTTTTGCATACTCGGGGGTGAATGCAATGTTTTTACCCAAAGGAGTGTCGGCGTGGGGAATATAGGGGCCCATCCCCAGCATGTCGATGTCGTATTGTCGGAAAAATTGCAGATCGTGCGCCAAATCCGCCACCGTCTGACCGGGGAGACCGCTCATCACGCCGGTGCCGGTCTGGTAGTCGAGTTTCTTTAAAATTTTGATGCACCCGCACCGCCGCTCAAAGCTGTGATCGGCAGGGTGAAGCTGGCGGTAAAGCTCCGGGTTGGTGGTTTCGATGCGCAGCAAATAACGGTGCGCCCCGGCCTCGCGCCAGATCTTATATACTTCCTCCGTTTGCTCGCCCAGGCACAAGGTGATGCCGTAATCGTCGCCGGCAAACTCGCGGATGCCGCGCAGTATTTTGGCGATGAATTCGGTATTGGCCGGGGACTCCAACTCTCCCGATTGCAGCACCAATGAGCCGTAGTGCTGGTCATACGTCCACTTGGCCATGCGGATCACGTCGTCATAATTGAGTTGATAGCGCTCGACGGCGGCATTGCCCTTGCGGATGCCGCAATAGTAGCAATCCTTGGTGCAATAATTGCCAAGCTCGATGAGCCCGCGCAAGTTGACTTTTTTGCCGATGTAGCGGAGCTTGAGCTCATAAGCGGCGGCAAAGAGTTTTTCGGCATCCTCGGTGCTTAACAGCTCGACCAACTCGTCAAAGTCCAAATTATGCGGTTTGGCGGCCGCTTTTTGCAATAAATCATTGAGCATTTTGGATGATTCCTCCCCCGATGACAAAATCCCCGTCATAGAGCACCGCCGACTGGCCTTGGGCTGCGGCAAATACTTTGGCGGGAATTTTCACCGTTAATACATCGTTGTCATAACTCGTTACGATTGCTTCGGACGGTTGCCCGGCCGAGCGGATTTTTAAGGAATACGCTTTTCCGGTCACCGGTGCGACGCCGGTTGTCCAGCTGCAATCGACGGCGGTGAGGGTGTCAAAATAATTGTTTTCGCCGGGGCCGACCACTACTTGATTGCTGCAAACGTTGATTCCGACCACGTACAAGGGGTAAGGCGCGGCGATGCCGAGTCCTTTGCGCTGGCCGACGGTGTAGTGCCAGTATCCCTGATGTTTGCCGAGGACTTTGCCTGCCATGTCCACAATGTCGCCGGGGCGGGGGGCGAGCTCGATAAGCTCATTATGATCGCCGCTGTAAAAGTCTTGACTGTCCGGCTTGTCGGTGACGGCGAGGCCGAACCGGCGGGCGATTTCGCGGACTTCGGTCTTATTTTTTTCGCCCAGCGGAAACAGCAAAGTCGACAGCTGGTGCTGCTTTAAGCGATAGATGAAATAACTTTGATCTTTGGTGCGGTCAACGGCGGACAGCAAACGGTAAATGCCGTCATCTTCGACGATTCTGGCATAGTGGCCGGTGGCGAATTTGTCAAAGGCTAAGCCGCTCTTGCGGGCCAAGTTGGGCAATACGCCAAATTTCATCAAGCTGTTGCACCGTACGCAGGGGTTGGGGGTGCGTCCGGCGGCGTACTCGCTCCGGAAATAGTCCAATACCACTTTTTCGTACTCGTCGGCACAGTCAAAGACATGATAGGGGATCCCCAGCTTTTGGCACAGCTCGCCGGCCTGACGGATATCCTCCGCCTCGCCAGGACCGAAACAGGCGTCCTTGTCGCCGCCCTGATAGCGGCCGTCGCGCCAAATTTTCATCGTGATGCCGACCACTTCATGGCCGGCTTGCTGCAACAGTGCGGCGGTGACCGAGGAGTCAACCCCGCCCGAGAGTCCGACAGCGATTTTCATCCGGTGATCTCCTTAATAATATTATTTTGGCGGATCATGCGCTCAAACCAGTCAAACGAGCGTTGCGGAAACTGCTCATGGCCGCCGTCAAAAAAATCATAATAAAAGTGGCGCGGTTTCTCCGCTTCCAATTTGGCGGTGAAGCGCTTGGCATCGTCGCAGGCAACGATGTCGTCATGGCGTCCATGGTGCAAGGAGAGCGGGATGTTTTTTAGCTTTGCCGCAAAATGGATCGGCGAGCGCTCGCGATAGCTTGCCGGGACGGATTGCGGCGTGCCGCCGAGGAGGTGCTCCAAATCGGGGGCATAGCGGCCGCTTGCGGCGTGAAGCTGGTGAAAGCTCGCCAGATCGACCACCGGGCACCAGACGGCAACGGCGCGGAATTGTTTGGGAAAACTTGCCGCGGTTAAAAGCGCCATGTGGCCACCGCCCGAAGCGCCGAGCAAAAATACCGCGCCGGTATCGATTTGCGGATATTTGCCCGCAAGGTGATTGACGGCGTCAAGGATATCCTGCCGCGCGTGCGCTGAGCCGCAGGCGCTCTGGCGGTTGGGGTTTGTGCGCAAATTGGGGCCGCGAAACTCGGGCAACAACAGCGCCCAGCGGCGTTTGCGGCACAAATTAAGGTAATTGTCCACTTGGTTGAAGCGGTCAAAACTCCACGTGTGCAATCCGACCACGAGCGGCACTTTTGGGCTGCTCCGGGGCACATAAACGAGCGACGGTTGCCACGAGCCGTCCAAAGTGGATTTGACGTTGATTTGTTGCATTAGGTCGAAAGCATCCTCTCAATCGGCAACACGGCTCTGGCGATCAAAGCCGGGTCAAGGTTGACTTGGTTGCTCATTTCTTCGAGCGTCCAAAGTATTTTTTCCAACGTAATTTTTTTCATATTGGGGCAGCGCGGCACCGGGTCGAGAAGGATGAACTCCTTGTCCGGGTTCTCCTTTTGCATCCGGTGGACGATCCCGCACTCGGTGCCGATCAAAAAGCGTTTGGCCGGATTTTGGCGCACAAAACGCAGCATTCCGCCGGTACTCAGCGCATGGTCGGCCAAATCAACCACCGCCGGGAGACACTCGGGGTGGACGAGAAACACGGCGTCCGGGTGCTTCGCCTTTTGGGCGAGCACGGTTTCGGGCATGATCCGGTTGTGCGTCGGACAAAAGCCCGGCCAGAGCTCCATCGCGCGGCCGGTCTCTTTGATCACGTTTGCCCCCAAATTGCGGTCGGGGAGAAACATGATTGTCTTATCCGCCGGGATACTGCCGACGATTTTGGCCGCATTGGCCGAAGTGCAGCAGATATCCACCTCGGCTTTGACCGCCGCGGTGGTATTGACATAAGCGACCAACACGTGATCCGGGTGCTGACGGCGGTACTCGGCCACGGCTGACGCCTCGGCCATATCCGCCATCGGGCACCCGGCATACGGATCGGGGTGCAATACCGTGGATAAAGGCGAAAGGAGCTTGGCACTCTCCGCCATAAAGGAGACGCCGCAAAATACAATCACGGGCGCCTTGCTCTCTTTGGCTTTGATGCTAAGCTCCAGGGAGTCGCCGACAAAGTCAGCGATATCCTGTACCTCGCCGTCCACATAGTTGTGAGCGAGGATGACGGCACGGCGCTCTTTTTGGAGCGCCCGGATCTTGCCGGCAATACTGCTTGTCATCGGCAATTATACCAGTTTAAGTGCATCGTCCAATGCCTCAATGATGTCGTCAATGTGCTCCAGCCCGATGGACAACCGGATCAACTCCGGCGCCACGCCCGCTTTGCGCTGATCCTCGTCGGACAACTGCGAGTGGGTGGTGCTGGCCGGGTGGATGATCAAACTCTTGGCATCGCCGACGTTGGCCACCAAGCTGAAGAGGTCGATGTTGTCGACAATCTTGATCGCCTCGGCGCTGCCGCCGTTGACGCCGAACACGACGACCCCGCCGGCCCCGTGGGGCAGGTACTTTTTGGCAAGTTCACCGTCCGGACTGGAGAAGCGCACCCAGTCGGGGAGATACTTTTTGACGCCGCTCTCGTTTTCCAGTCCCGGATAGCGAACCCATTTGACTTTGGGATGCTTTTGGAGAAACTGGGCGACTTTGAGCGCATTGCTGCTGTGCAAAGCGACGCGCGGAGCCAGCGACTCGACGCCCTGCAAAAAGATCCAGGCCGAGTCAGGAGAGAGCGTCGCCCCTTGATTGCGCAAGCCGACGGTGCGGAGGCGCAAAATAAAGGCCAACGGGCTCAAGTCGCCGAGGCTGTGACCCCAGCGCAACCCGTGATAGCCGCGGTCGGGCTCGTTAAAGAGGTCAAACTTGGCGTCGCTCCAGTCAAAGGTGCCTGCGTCGACGACGATGCCGCCGATGCCGGTGCCGTGACCGCCGATCCACTTGGAGAGCGAGTGAATGACGATGTTGGCGCCATACTCAATCGGGCGCAGCAAGGTGGGCGGGGTAAAGGTTGCGTCAACCACCAACGGGATGTGATGCTTTTTGGCGATAGCGGAATATCCGGCCAGATCGGCGATTTCCAAATAAGGGTTGCCGACAGTTTCGACATAGAGCAGGCGGGTCTTGGGAGTGATCGCCTTTTCGACCGCGTCGAAATCGTTGACGGCGGTGAAATTGACCTTGATCCCCTGACTCGGCAAAATCGCGTCAAACTGGGTAAAGGTCCCGCCGTAAAGATTGGCGGCCGAGACGATTTCGTCGCCCTGCTTGGCAATGTTGGTGACGGTGAAATAAATCGCCGCCGTGCCGCTCGCAAACGTGAGACCGGCGACGCCGCCCTCGAGGGCCGCGAGGCGTTTCTCCAACACGTCATTGGTCGGATTCATCAAGCGTGAGTAGATGTTGCCGAACTCTTTGAGGCCGAAAAGATTGGCCGCATGCTCGGAGTTTTTAAACTTGTAGGCGGTTGTCCGGTACACCGGGACGGCGCGGCTCAAGGTGTCGGTTTCGGGGACTTGTCCGGCATGGATGGCCAGTGTCTCAATACGGTATTTTTTATCGCTCATAATGGAGAGATTCCTTTCTTGAAAAAAATTATTGCTCTTCAAACAGCCAGGTGGAGAGGTAGCGTTCGCCGTTGTCGGGCAAGAGTGCCACGATGCGTTTGCCGGCGTATTCCGGCTGTTTGGACAACTCCAGCGCCGCAAACAGCGCAGCCCCGGAGGATATCCCGATCAGCAGCCCCTCTTGTTTGGCGGCTTGACGGGCGGTCCGGCCGGCGTCGGCGGCATTGACCTGGATGATTTTGTCGATGACCTTGGTGTTAAGCACCTTGGGGACGAATCCGGCACCGATCCCCTGAATTTTGTGGGGACCGGGCTGGCCGCCGGAGAGAACCGGGCTGGCGTCCGGCTCCACGGCGAAAATTTTGACGTCAGGATTGCGTTCTTTTAATACTTCTCCTACTCCGGTGATGGTCCCGCCGGTGCCCACACCGGCGATGAAAACATCAATTTTGCCGTCGGTGTCACGCCAGACCTCTTCGGCAGTGGTTTTACGGTGAAACTCGGGGTTGGCCGGGTTCTCAAATTGCTGGGGGATAAAACTGCCGGGGTGCGAGGCCTGAAGCTCGAGCGCCTTGGCGATCGCGCCTTTCATGCCCAACGGGCCCTCGGTAAGCACTAGCTCGGCGCCGTAAGCGAGCAACAGTTTGCGGCGCTCAATGCTCATGGTTTCGGGCATGGTGAGGATCAAGCGGTAGCCCTTGACGGCGGCGACGAGCGCGAGACCGATGCCGGTGTTGCCGCTGGTGGGCTCAATGATGAGGCCGCCGGGCTTGAGAGCACCGGATTTTTCGGCCGCCTCGACCATCGCCAGAGCGATGCGGTCTTTGACGGAGCTTCCGGGGTTGAAATACTCGACTTTGGCGACGACTTCCGCTTTGCCGGTGTTGAGTTTATTGATTTTGATCAAGGGCGTATTGCCGATTTTTTCGATGATGGTGTTGGAGATGTGGCTCATTTTGACAGGGTCCTTTCTTGACAGTCGCGGCGGTTAACGCGGCGTTTATGGTTAAAAGTCTATCATTCTAGTTATGTTACAATCATAAAATACACCCTTTTGCGTAAAAGTCAAGTGTGAAAAATAAAAAACTACAAAAAAAGTAGTATTTTTTTGAAAATAATGATTTTTGTGCAATTTGCGCTTGACAAAATACGGTTTTGGTAGCATATTATCATTGTGAAGCAGTTTCTGCTGAAAGAATCGATAGTAAATTGCGCTTGATGGATGATTTCGGTAGCGATTGCCGGGGTTTGGTAAAATAAAAATATACATTACTAATATAGTAGACAATAACCATCGGAAACAGGAAATGTTATGAAAATTTCAACCAAAGGCCGATACGGACTGCGCATTTTGCTGGATCTGGCGTTGCACGAAAATGACACGCCGCGGCTGATCCGCGACATTGCGGTCTCGCAGCAGATTTCGGAGAAGTACATCAGCCGTCTGATCGTCGATTTGCGGCGCTCGGGCATGGTCAAGTCGATCCGCGGCGCCAAGGGCGGTTTCCGGTTGGCGCGCAACCCCAAGCTGATTACGTTACTGGACATTGTCGAAGTCATGGAGGGGCCGCTCTCCATCGTCGATTGCGTGCAAAGCCCCGACAAGTGCAAGCGCAACGAGAGTTGCGTCACCCGGGAAATCTGGGGGCAACTCAATGATGAAATCAAAAAGAGCATGGAAAAAGTGACCTTGCAGGACATCATTGACAATTATCGCGAGCACTATATGCAAGGCGGCGTCATCGATTATTGCATCTGACGGTCAATCTTTTTGATTGACGGAAAAACGCCGGGGATTGCCCCCGGCGTTTATTTTTTGTCCGGAAAGGTTTTAACGTCAAGGATCCGCTTGTAGTAAAATTTGGCGGTGTAGATGGCCGCCACCGGATTATGGCCGAGCACCCGGTCTTTGACGATCAATGTCACCGCCGGGGCCTGGCTGTGACGACAAAAGATGGCGTCATGCCCGACGCAGAGACCGATCAAGATATTAAGGTCGGCGCCCCACTCGTTGAGGATTTGCGCCTGTAAGGCGGGATTGCAGCACGATTCGTTGCATCCCGGGCAGATTTTTTGCTCCTCGGGGATGCCGATGCGGCTTTTGTCGATGCCGCCGACTTTGCAAATAACGGTTTTGGTTTCGATGCCGGCGGTTTCGACGATTTTTGCATAGACGGCCGCTTCGTCCAAAAGGCCGATGCAACTGGCAATCCCGACTTTGGCCGCGCCGATTTTACGGGCAAACTGGACGGTTTCCTCAAGTCTTGTCAACCGTCCGTAATACTCCCCCTCGATTTCGGCGGCGGCGCGGGCGAGTTTGCCGTCGGTGTCGTTGCCTTGATAGAGCTCGACGGTTTTTTCGGCCGCGTCGGCATACTCCTCGGTGGGACAAATGCCGGGGTAAGTCCGGTCGCGCCGGTAACAATTGCGGATGCCGCAATCGGAGCAGCTGAAATGTTTTTTGTTCTTGGCCATCCTCTTATTTCCTTATGTTGTCAAATCCCGCCGCCGCCGTCCTGGAGCGAGCGAAATTCAAGTTTTTGCAGTACGTCATGACGGTAGATATCAATGAGTTGCTGGTACAATGCTTTGATTTCCGGCGTTTCAAAGAGTTGCTGACGGTTGAGTGCGGGATTTTTATCCATCCGCCGATCGGCGATGATCCGTCCCGGCGAGGAGCTTAAAACCACCAGTCGACTGCCCAAATAAATCGCTTCCTCGACATCGTGGGTCACAAAGACGACCGTGCGTTTTTTGGCCGGGTCGCGCCACAAGGTTAAGAGCAAATCCTGTAATATCGCCCGGTTTAAGGGATCCAGTGCGCCAAAAGGCTCGTCCAGGAGCAAAATTTCCGGGTCGATGGCCAGGGCGCGGGCGATGGCGGCGCGCTGACGCATGCCGCCGGAGAGCTGGGCCGGGTACTTGGCGGCGGCGGTGCCGAGGCCGACGAGCTCAAGATAGCTCCGGCCCAAGACGCGGGCCGCCGGGGTCGATTTGTCGGGAAACGCGCTTTTGATCGCCAATACGAGATTGTCCAAGGTGCTCATCCACGGAAATAGCGAGTAGTCCTGAAAGACGACGGCGCACTTTTTCTCCGGACCGTCGACCGGATTGCCGTCAATGCTGATTGCGCCTTCGCGCGGGCGGTTGAGCCCGGCGATGAGACGCAGCAAGGTTGACTTGCCGCAGCCGGACTCGCCCAAAAGGCAGACAAACTCTCCCTGATCGACGGATAAGGAAATATTTTGCAAAATACTCTTGTGACCGTAAAAGAAATCGATGTTGTCCAATTTAATCATGATCCACCTCCAGATGCCGGAGCAGCCGGCGCTCGATCCGGTCGGTGACCGAAGTTATGACGGTAATGACGATGCCGATAAAGATGATTCCGGCAATTACGCGCGGGAAATCGGCAAAATCGGAGAAGTTTTTGACATACCATCCCAATCCCGACGTGGCGCCGATGAGTTCGGCCGCGGTCAGTAGCAAAAAACTCAGCACCAGCGCCAACGATGCTCCGGTACAGATGGACGGCAGCGCTCCCGGGAGCAAAATACGCAAAAAGAAGGTGGTTTTTTTGAGATGCAGCATTTTGGCCGAGTCGATGAGATTTGGCGAAATGTTGACGACCCCGCTTACGGTGCTGATAAACAATGGCCAAAAGGCGCCGACAAAAATCACAAAAATCGAGGCGGCGGAGAAACTTGGCAAGAGCGCAATCGCGTAGGGAATATACACAATCGGCGGGATTGAGCCCAGAACTTTGCTGTAAGGGTTGCAAGTTTCGCGGGTGATTCGGCTTTGTCCGACCAAAAGGCCGAGCGGAATCGCGCTTGCGAGCGCCAAAAGGTAGCCCGAGCCGAGCAAATAAAGTGATGAGAGGAGCCCCTTAAACATGTCAGGCAGCTCGGTGATGAAAAGTTTGAACACAGTTTCCGGGGCCGGAAACAAAACCTTGTCCAGCACCGGCACGTTGACTGTAACAACTTGCCAAATCAGGAGAAATGCCTCCAAAATCGCGCAGCCGTTATCAATCGTCTGCCGTCGCAAGCGGTCATTGCCGGAGTGTGCACGCCAGCGGCCTGTGAGGTAAATCGCCGCTCCGAGCGCGGCCGTCAGCCATGATTGTTTGACGGCGGCAGTAAGCAGCAAAGTGACGGTGATCAAACTTAAAAAATTTTTCATGATAATGGGAATGAATTGAGTGACTCACTTAAATTGAAAGGGGAAAACCCGAAAGAGTATTCAGGGAGGCTGATACTCTCCGGATTTTCCGGGTTTTTTACCGGGGTTGCCGGTAAATTAGTTGTTGGCCTTAAAGAATTTGTCCAATTCCAAATACGTCGGGTCGTTGGGGTAGCGTTTCAACACTTCATCCAGCGCGTCGCGGTAGATGGTGGTGTCGATGTGCTCGTCCAGATTGACGTTGTTGGGCGGCAGATAGCCGATGTCCTGCATGACGTTCCAAAAATCGTGCGTTCCCTTTTTGAGCGGATCGGGGTTGGACTCAAAAGTGCGGTGGGTATAGGTATCATCCTTGATGATTTGGGGGTCAATTTTGAGTGCCTGAGAGAAGATTTCCACCGTCTCCTCCTGATTTTCGCGGTAGAATTTGTAAGCGCGAATGAGGGCGATCAAAAAGTGTTTGTACGCGTCACGATTGTTTTTGAGATCCGCCGTGTTGGCGGTCAGCCGGCAGCAGGTGTAGCGGGGGTAAAAGTCGGCGATGTAATTGGAGACCTTGAGCCCATAGTTCTTTTCGGCAAGCGAAAAGTGGGGGCTGAATACGATCCCGGCGTCCACCGCGCCTTTTTTGACCGCCTCCACCACGGCGCTCTGGCCGGGCAGCTCGACGATGGTGATGTCTTTGGCAGGGTCAAGCCCGGCCTTTTTGAGGGCGCCGCGGAAAATCACGTCGCCGGTGGTGAGCTTGCCAAGACCGATCTTTTTGTCTTTGAAGTTTTTGAGATCCTTGTACTTGTCAGCGTTTTCCGGCAATGTGATGATGGCCTGACCGCCGATCATCATGCCGCCAAAGATGGTAAAGTCACTGCCCCGGGCGATGAACAACAGCGGGCCAGCCGTACCAAAGGTGCCGACGTTGAGCTTTTTGGCGCTCAAGGCCGACAGCCCCTCGGCGGTGGTGCTGAATTGAAAAAGCGCCGGATCAATGTTTTCTTCGGCGAAATACCCCTTGTCGCGGGCGATAAAATGCAGTCCGTGCGCGGGTTCGGCAATGTAGCCGATGTTGATTTTATCCCCGGCCTGTCCGGCCGCGGTGCCCAGCAATAAGAAAGAGATGATGATTTTTTTGATGTTCATAGTAGACAAATTCCCTGGCTTGATCGCCGCCGTCCGCAATGGTTAATGATTGCGGACGGCGGCACTTAGGTTTTACTCAAACTTGTCGGTGTCAAAGTAGAGCTGCTGAAATCCGAGATTGTTGGTCGGACTCTTGACGCCCTTGTTGACGCCATCGACAATTTTGCCGATGTTGTCTTTGATTTCGACATTGTTGTTGACCTGGTCAAAGGGCAGCGCGTATTCGGCGCGGGCGATCAACACCAGCTGCGAGCGCTTGGTCGATTCGCTTTCGGTCGAAAACAAGTAGCCGATCCCCGGCAGATCCTTGACGAAGGGAAGCCCGCCCACGGAGCGGACGACTTCCGCCTTTTGGATGCCGCCGACCACGAAGTCTTTGCCGGTGTTGCCGACCTGAATTTCGGTGATGAAATTGGACGTGCTGACCCGCGGCGAACCGTTGCTGTCCCAGCCGATCAGCGAAGTGCCGGTGCTGTTAAGCGAGATCGTGGTGCTCTTTTGAGTCACGACCGGAGTAAGCTTGAGCAAATAACGGAAGCCGTTGGCGTCCTTGGTGATCTGCTTTTTGCCGTTTTGGATCAAGATATCGCCGCCGGTGCCGGGCACAGTCGGGACATTGGGCGGGATCGTGCTGTTGACAGTGGTGGGCGGAATGGTTTCCGACACATCATCGTAAAACAGCCCGGTCGAAACGTCAATGGTGGACTCGGCGCGGTTTTTGGCCAGCAATACCCCCTGAGTCACGACTTTAGCTTTGCCTTTGGCCGCCAAAAAGTCCAAATACTTGGAGTTCCATTTGGGGTTGAAGTTAAAGAAGTCGGTCCGGCTGGAGCCGGAGTTGTTGACCCCGCCGGCAAAGGTGGAGGCCCAATTGCTGCGGTATTGACCGCCGGCGGAGAAGAAGTCCGCACCCGCATTGTTTTTCCAACTTTGGAAGTCGACCCCGATTTTGTCGTCGTTTTCGCTGTAGATTTCGACGAGTTTATAGGTGATACGGACTTCGGGCATGGGTTTATCGTATTGCTCGATCATTTGTTTGATGTTTTTCCACGACCAAAACGGACCGGCGACCACCAGTGCGTTGAGCTGGCCGTCCACCACGAGGACGTCAACCCCGCCCGAAAACTCGATGTCATTGTGGGTGGCACCGACGTTTCGGACCATTTCGCGCAAGTTGGCGGCGGCATTCACCTTGGGGAAATAGATGAATTTTGGTCGTCCGCTCGAAAAGGCCATCCCGGGACGGTCGAGATTTTTGATGATTTCATCAATGCTCTGACCGTTGCCGGCGTCCTTAAAGCGGTAATCTTCGGCCGACACCAGAAGTAAGCCGGAGCCGTCGTTGAATTTGACCGAGTCCACTTCCACCGGGTTGCCGACGACTTTGGTCGCCCGGACAATCGACAGCAAGTAACCGCGCAACGCATAGGGCTCGGCATATTTGAGCTCGTAGGCCTTGGTGATCACAAACGGGTCCGTGTTGTCCTTGATAAAGTGGATGGCTTTTGTCGAGTCTTTGACATCCAGCCGCAACTGGGTCTGGACGGTCGAGTCGCCGTACCCTTTGGTGGGCTGAAAGTTCTGACTTTGGGGCGAGCCGGGGATGGCTTGCGGCGTCACGTTGAGATTGATGTCTTCAGCACCGACGAGCGACCCGAGGAGCAGCAATGAGATACCGGATGATAATATTTTTTTGTTCATAATGAGTGACTCCTTGGGGTAATCAGTTCAACTCTTCGGCTTCGACGACGGGGTTAATCGGCGGCGGAGGCACCAACTCGGGGTGAACCAGCGCGGCTTCAGCCGTGACGATGATGAAGGTCTTTTCTTTGAGCGTCGTGGTGGTGCCGAAAAGATACTTGAGGTACGGTATATCCGAGAGGAAAGGCACCCCGATAGTTTCTTCGACATCATTTTCTTTGGTGTAGCTCGAGAGCAGTTTTTCGGTTTTGAAGCCGAGGGTCAGACTGCCGGAGCTGGTGCTGCTGTTGCCCAGCTGGGTGCCGCGGTTGTTGCGCTCGACGACTTCGCGGGCCTGCAGTTTGTACTGAAAGACCACGCCGCCGTTGTTTTTGCTGTAAAACGCCGCATCCGCTGGGATGGCTCCCACATTGTCGATTTCGCCCGTCTCGGCGCCAAAGCAGATTACCGGGTTGTTGACCACAAGATCGAACGCGGTTTTGGTGTAAGGCACCACTTGTGTACGGTCGGTATCGTTTTTTTGGATATTTTGATAATCCGGCGTCAGGGTGGCGTAATACGTGCGGTACTGGTTCAATGCCGGGTCGTCATACAAGGCGGTATTGACAAACGTGAGGTTGGTCGTGCCGACGACTTTGGCATTGCCGGACTGCTGCAGCAAGCGGACAAAACTCAGGTCAAACTGCGGCGCGGTAAAGAAACCGCCGTAGCCCCAGCTCGTCGAGAAGTCTTTGGCCAAATCAATCCATTGCGTATTGCCGGCGATGGTTTGCAGGATCGACTCATTGGAGTAGGCGCTGCCGCCGTTGTAGGCTGCCTCAAAAATATTGAGACCGGGGCCGTTTTTCCAAGCGAGGTAATCTACCCCGATGTCGCGCAAGGTGCTTTCTCTGACTTCATAATAATTGAGTCGCAAATTGACCTGTGGAACGGGGCGGTCGAGTCGCTGCACCCACGCCAGGTTGGCGAGGGCCGGTACTTTGTCATCTTTCCAGTAGATGGTATTGGTATCTTTGTTAAGATAGGCGTAACCTTCGGAGGATTTGATGGCCAGGTTGATGATGCGGACGATGTCCTCGGACGCGCGGTAATTGGGCGTATAGGAGATACGGGTGATGCCGGTACCCTCCAATATTGAGCCGAATTCATCCACTTTGCCGGGTTTGTCAATCTTTTTGATGATATCGTCCACATAGGGCAAAAATTCTTCGCCGGTGGAGACGATCAAAAAGTTTTTCTTTTCGGCCGAGTAGTTGACGCGCTCCACGGTTGACTGGGCGTGGTAACGCTTGACCGCCGCCTGGACATAGGGGCGGATGTCGGTCGCCTTGACGTACTTGAGCTCATAAACCTTGGTGGCAAGGTTGATCTGGGCGTCATCCTGCAAGAGGCGAATGGTGCGCGTGCCATTGCTGTCCTCCTCAGCGGCCAGCGGCAGCGCTGAAGCCGTCAAGCCGGCAAGCAGTAATAGTAATAATCTCTTGTTTTTCATGGGTAAAATTCCTTTGTCATAAGTTAATAAACAATTTTGATCGTTGAAAACTCAACATTTCGCTTGTAGTGACATCACATTCGACATCGGTGAAACTTACGGCAAAGGGTAATTTTACAACGAAACTGGTTTTCCATTTGGGTCAGGGGTTCTTTGATGAAGCTCCTTTCTTGCGATTCGATTATTTTGTTTGTGGGGTAGGGGAACGATTAAAAAAAGTTGAAACTGACGATTTGACTTTTTCCGTCAAGCTTGCCGGAGATCACCCGAAACAATGACTGCTGAGTGACGGTTTGCTTGTCCGTGTTGACGCGCTCAAAATTGACGACCCAGATCGACACGTCCAACACCGGGTGATCGAGCTTGAGTGCGTATTGGGCGGAGACCGGCTTGCCGAGCGTCTCCTGGATACTCTTGCGGGCGGCGGTAAACTCGGCAGTACCGAATTGCTTTTGCAAGTCGGCCGGCAACAAAGCGGTGAAGTCGCCCGCTTTGTCATTGATAAAGGCGGTGATCAATTTTTCGCCGTTGGCCTGAGAGGTTTCGTGAAACGAGATTTGCTCCTTTTGTTCCTGAGTTGGTTCGACGGGTTTCTCCTCACCGCTTAGCCAGGCGCAGCCGGTGCTCGCCAGTGCAAGGAGCGATGCCAAGGTGAATAGTGTGACAAGGCGAAATTTCATAATAATATCTACTCCTATGGTTGTGATTTTTGATAAAATTGTTTTATTGAACAGTATTTAAATACTACTTTTTAGGTTGTGAATACTATAAAATACATCATTTTCAGCAATTGTCAAGCCCGCAAAATAAAAAAATACCAAAAAAGTAGAGATTTTGCGTTGTTTTTTGTTTTTGGCAAATTTTACCGGCTTTTGCGTCCTTGTCCGCCGCTTTTAAAAATCTTGAAAAAATAAAAAAAACACATTTGCATTTGTCAAAACCGGCAATATATTAAAAAACAGAAAATCGATCGCCGGTGTGGTGAATCGCGGTGAAAGTCCGCGGCTGTCGCGCAACCGTTATAGTCGGAGCCCACAGCGGTCGGTAAATAATCAATTTGCCTCAATTTTGAGGCGAAAATGTGCGCGAAACACATTGGAGTATTGCTCATGACTTCCTTTTGGATACTGAATGGCCCGGCTGACCCGGTCGCCTTTCCTCTTTTGCGTTGCGCCCGCATGAAACCCTTGGGAGCAACTTACCGTGTCCGCTATTACTTTTGTTCGTAAACGCGACGGTCGTCTGGTCAATTTTGAGCCTGACCGCATCGTCATCGCCGCCCTCAAAGCCCTCAAAGCCGCCGGGACCGAAAACGAACGCGTCGCCGCCAACATCGGTGACGAAGTCGTCGCCGAACTCGTCCGCCGCAATCTTGACGAGGCAAATTTTATCCCCGACATCGAGCTCATCCAGGACTTGGTCGAGCAAGCATTTGTCCGCCGTGGGCTGTCGCGGGCGGCCAAAGCCTTTATTCTCTACCGCGCCCAGCACGGCAAATTGCGCGAGCAAAAGCATCTTTTGCTCGACATTCAAGATTTGATGAATTCTTACCTTAATCACGAGGACTGGCGGGTCAATGAGAACTCCAATGCCGGGTACTCGTACGCGAGCTTGTTAAATCACGTCTCCGGCACCGTTGTCGCCAATTATACCTTGAGCAACATTTATCCGCCGGAAATCGCCGAGGCGCACAAGCGCGGCGACTTTCATCTCCACGACTTGTCCTGCGGCATTGTCGGCTATTGCGCCGGGTGGAGTTTGCGCGATTTGCTGCTGACCGGCTTTCGCGGCAACGGCGGCCGGGCGAGTGCGGGCCCGGCCAAACACTTTGACACCGCGCTGGGGCAGATCGTCAACTTTTTGTGCACCTTGCAGACGGAGTGGGCCGGAGCGCAGGCGTTTAACTCGTTTGACACCTTGCTCTCGCCCTTCGTTCGGGCCGACCGTTTGACTTATCCGATGGTCAAGCAGGCAATGCAGCAGTTTATTTTTGGACTCAATATTGCGAGCCGCTGGGGCCAGACGCCGTTTACCAATCTCACTTTTGACTGGGTAGTGCCGGAGGACCTCAAGGACAATCCGGTGATTTTGGGGGGCAGGCTCGACGACCGGCAAACCTACGGCGACTATCAAGCGGAGATGGATCAAATCAACCGCGCCTTTTTGGAGGTAATGAGCGAGGGCGACCGCGACGGACGGGTTTTTACCTTTCCGATCCCGACTTATAATGTCACGCGCGACTTTGATTTCGGGAGCGCCAATGCCAAATTGCTGTTTACCGTGACCGGCAAATACGGTCTCCCGTATTTTCAAAACTTCATCAACAGCGACCTTAACCCCGGCGATGTGCGCTCGATGTGCTGCCGCTTGCAAATGGACATGCGTGAGTTGCGCAAAAAAACCGGTGGCCTCTTTGGGGCAGGGGAGCAAACCGGCTCCATCGGCGTGGTGACGATCAATCTGCCGCGCCTCGGCTATCTGGCGAAGAACGAAAATGAGTTTTTGGCGATGCTCAAGCGTCTCATCGTTTTGGCCGCCGACTCGCTGGAAATCAAGCGCAAGGTGGTGCAGAAATATCTGGACGGCAATCTTTTACCGTATACCAAAATTTATCTTCCCACGCTGGAGCATCATTTCAGCACCATCGGTTTGGTGGGGATGAATGAAGCGTGCCTTAATTTTCTCGGCTGCTCGCTGTGCGATGCCGAAGGCTCGGCATTTGCGGTACGGGTGCTTGATTTTATGAAACAAACCATTCAGGACATTCAGCAGGAGACCGGCCACATTTACAATTTGGAGGCGACGCCCGCCGAGGGGACGAGCTTCCGCTTGGCCCAGCTTGACCGCAAACTGTATCCCGAGATCATCACCGCCGGCGACTTGACGCCGTATTACACCAACTCGACACAGCTGCCGGTCGGCTATACCGACGATTTGTTTGAGGCGTTGGACTTGCAGCAGCCCTTGCAGTCGCGTTATACCGGGGGGACGGTGTTTCACGCCTTTGTCGGCGAACGTATTGAGGATCCGATACTGGTCGGAGAACTGGTCAAAAAAATCGCGACCAACTATCGGATGCCGTATTTTACCTTGACCCCGACCTTCAGCATCTGTCCGGTGCACGGTTATCTCGCGGGCGAACACCACACGTGTCCGCTCGAAGCATAAAAACAACCTAAGGAGCTAACAATCATGGCAAAATGCACTCAAAAAACCGAAGTCTACTCGCGCGTCTGCGGCTATTTCCGCCCGGTGGCAAACTGGAATAAGGGCAAACGCGAGGAGTTCAAGGATCGCAAGATGCTGGAACTCAAGCAAGGCAAGGAGGCGTGAGATGGCAGTGTACGGGTTGCGGGAATTCAGCTTGATCGATTATCCCGGCAAAATCAGTTGTGTGGTGTTTTTCGGCAATTGCAATTTTCGCTGCCCGTACTGCCACAACCCGGTATTGGTGTTTGATCCGGCAAGTCAGGGGGAGATATCTCTCGGCAAGCTGGCCGAATTTTTTGAGAAACGTCGCGGCAAACTTTCGGGCGCGGTGTTTTCGGGCGGCGAGCCCACCCTGGCGGTGGATTTACCCGCATATCTCGAGCTGGCCAGGTTTTACGGTCTTGCGACCAAACTGGATACCAACGGCTCGCATCCGGAGGAGCTGGAGCGTCTGATCGGTTTGAAGCTTTTGGACGCCGTGGGGATCGACTTTAAGGCCCCTCCCTACAAGTATTCGCAAGTCACCGGCAATCCCGGCCCGGCCGTGTTCGAAAAAGTGATGGAGAGCATCCGTCTCGTCCGCCGTCACAAGCTTGATTGGGAAGTCAGGACCACGGTCCACAAGTCACTCCTCTCGCTGGAGGATTTGCGGGCGATGGAGACATGTTTGCGGCAAAACAAAGTCGGCAAATGGGTGATTCAGATGTTTCACGAGGCTGAGCTCATCGACGAGCGGCTGCTTGGCGAGGAAACTTACACCTCCGGCGAATTGACCGCCTTTGCGCGCGGCTCCCGGCTGGATATTATGCTTCGCGGCGCCGGGTATTGAGGACAAAAAAATCCGCAACGGAAAAAACCGTTGCGGAATTTTTTTTTTTGAAACGACTGAGCCGGTAATCTATTACCAGCGGCTGCCGCCGCCGCGATTGCCACCGCGGTTGCCGCCGCCGAAACCGCTGCTGCCGCCGCTGCGGGCAGGACGATCTTCGCGGGGTTTGGCTTCGTTGACGACGAGAGCACGGCCGCCGATGCTTTTGCCGTTGAGGCCTTCGATCGCGGCTTGCGCTTCGGCATTGTTGCCCATTTCAACAAAAGCGAACCCTTTGGGGCGGTTGGTGTCGCGGTCGGTGATGACGTTGACGGAGTCGACGGTACCAAATTGGGAAAACGCGTCGTTGAGTTCGGATTCGCTGGTGCTGTAGGACATGTTGCCGACATACAATTTCATAATAATACCTTCCTGCAGATCTTTATGCTGCATCTTGTTAAAGCGAGAAAAAAGAAGTTTAAGGAAGGATGCCGGTAACTGACCCGACAACAAAATGGGAGAGCACGCCTCTCAAATACCATCAGGAAAACATCAACACCGCTATTATGCGGCCAGCCAAACCAAACTTTTATCCAACTCAAATGTCCAATTTTTCACCGATCACCACCGCGGCGGTCAGAGTCTGGCATTTGAGCGCTTTTTTATTAATTTATCACAGTTTGTCAAAAATACAAACAAAAATCAGATTTTTTTGTTAAAATACTTTTTTTCGATGAAAGAAACCGCTTCCGGGAGCTCCTCAAAACGGTAAATGATATAATCCGCCTCGACATTTTGCGGCGAGTGGTCGCCCTGATTGGATTTAAAAAACACGGTTTTGATCCCCAGTTGATGCGGTCCCCAGATGTCACGGTACATATCATTGCCGATAAAGATCACTTCCTCGGGCCACAAGTCAAGCTTGGCCAGTGCCGCTTCGTAAATTCGCCGGTCGGGCTTGCGAAAGCCGAGGTCGCTGGAGATGATCAAGGGGTCAAAGACGTCAAGCAAGCCGACACTTTGGAGCTCCGGGCGCGCCCAGACGCTCTGACCGTCAGACACCGCCGCCAGACGGTACTTGGCCGCCAAAGCGTCCAATATTTTGCGGACGCCGGGATAGAGCTGGAGTTTATAGCGTGACGCCGCACGAAAAGCTTCGGCCAAAAACAAGGGGAGCTGCCCGCGTTTGGCGGCGGGGAGGCTCAAGGTATAATTGCTTGCGTGCCGGTCAATGATTTCGGCAAAGATTTTCACCGCGTCAAACTCGGGGTGCTCCTCTTTGCTCTCGCGGCGCTGTCGCTTGTTGATCTCCCAAAAGAGCTCCCGCACCGCATCGGGCCCGAGCTCAATCCCCTGATAGCTCAAAAGATTGGCGACGACGCGGTAAGCCTCCGGGCCGGACTCGTCGGTGAGGATGTCGCTCACGGTGCCGTTGATGTCAAACAAGAGTGCCTTGATCATGACGAAAACCTCCTCAGGCACTCCGCCGCTTCTTTGACGAGCCGCCGCCGGTAATCTCCCGGCAACCAGCTGTTGCGCGCAATCCGCAAAAAAGTGATGCCCATATAAAACGGCACGCGCTTGCTGATTGCCGCAAAGGTCTGCTCTCGGTCCGGAAAGTGGCAGCTGTATTCCCACAAAAAGTGCCCGATAAAGGGCTCGGCATGGTAGCGGTTACCGGTCTGGGTCATAAAAAAATGGGCGAGCTCGCCCGCCATCCGGCCAATGTCAAATACGCGGTCGGCGCGCCGCAGCCGCTCGAGGTCAAAGGTGATCACATGCAAGCCGTCGCCATGCATGAAATTTTCGGGCGTCGCGTCGCCGTGGACCAATACTTGACAATCGGAGCGCATGGCGGGAACTTCACACCAGCGGTCTTTTAAGTAATAATATTCGCCCGCCTCGGCGGGACTCAGGACGCCGCCAAATTGCAGCGCGCCCAACAAGCGATCCATGTAAGCCGCGGTTTCGCCGAAGTCAACGGCAAACGGATTGGCGGTGCGGTTGTGAAAGCGGCTGAAAAAATAGGCGAGCGCGGTCAGTTTGCCATAGAGCAAATTGTGGTCAACGTTGCCGATGGCGCGGCGGATGATGCTGCTCAAGAGTTCGCCGCCGCAGCTCTCGCTTACCAAGAGACAATTGAGCGACGGGTTTTTGCCCAGCGGCCGTGCCACATAATGGGGGCTCCGGTCAAAGCCGCAGGAGCGCATCAAATTGAGGTGGTGAAACTCGCGGTCGAGCCGCCGGCAGCACACATGGTAATCGCGCTCGTTGCCCGACAAAAAGAATTTGCCGAAAACGCGGCTGCCTGAGCGGATCTCGGCATACTCGTAAACATCGTTGGAGCCGTTGTGCTTATAAACGCGGTACTCGACGTTGCGCTCACCGTTGAGCAACGGCTGGATATCGTATTTCAAATAATCGTAGAGCGGGTCGCCGTGCGGCAAATGCCCCAAATACTGTGTGGTCATCAAATCGTCCTTTTCTGCCAAGCCGTCATTGGCCGGCAACCTAATTTAAATCAATTTCTAACCGATTGCAAATCAAAACCGCAAAATTGTCCGGGGGAATGCGAAAAAAACGGTCAAAAAGTGATCACCAGCCAGACCCAGAGGGCGCCGAGGGCCATTGAAAGCAAGCTTAAAGGCAAGCCGACTTTGAAAAAGTCGCGGGAGGTGATCTGGAGTCCGCGCCCGGCGGCGGCATCGACGACGATGATGTTGGCCAGACTGCCGATGATGATCATATTGCTTGAGAGCCCGCTTGCGAGCACGATCAACGGCCCAGACATGGGGTGCGTGGCGTAGGGTAAAAGCAGCATTACACTAGGCACATTGGAGACGATATCGCTCAACACGGCGGTGGTGACAAACAATGTCGCCGGGTGCTGGAGGTTAAAGCCGTCGGCCTTGAGGCGGTTGACAAAGTCCTGCGGGATGCCGGTTGCGTCCATCGCCGCATTGACCACAAACAATCCGAAAAAGAGGAGCAATAAGCCCCAGTCGATTTTGCCGAGCATTTCGCGCGAATCGTATTTGCCGTTCATCAGCAAAAAGCACCCGGCGGTCAGCGCCACCAGCCCCTTGTCGTAATCGGTAAAAATAAAAATGCCGATCACCAAAACGGTGACGACCAGGGCCTTGATGATTTCAAAGCGGTTAAACGGGACATCCGGTAGCTCCATTGCGGCCGTGTCGCTGCCGGTCGCCGCAAGCGCCCATTTGCCGCGCTGAAAAGCAACCAGCATCCACCAGCTGAGCGCCATCGAGACCAATGCGGGCACCGCGGCATAAAGCAAAAAGTGGACAAAGCCGAGGTGGAGTTTTTGCGCAATCAGCATATTTTGCGGGCTGCCCACCAAAGTGGCGACCGAGCCCGCGTTGGCGGCAAAGGCGACGCCGAGAAGATACGGCACGGGGTTGAGCTTGCGCTTGACGCACATCCCGAGTACGACCGGAGTCATGGCGACGGCGGTGACGTCATTGGTGAGCAAGGCCGAGAGCCCCCCGGCAATGCCGATGATGATCCCCAACAGCGCGACCGGCGTAACGTTGAACTCATCGACCAATTTGGACAAATAAGTATAAAGCCCGGCAATCTCAAACTGGGCGGAAATCAGCATCAACCCAAATAGCAAACCCAAGGTTCCGAAGTCAACGCTGGCCAGCGCCGCATGCCCGGAGATGTGATGCCCGGCCAAGAGCGCCACCGCGCCGACGAGGGCAATCGCCGGCCGTCCGATCTTGAGATACGGTATCCGTCCCAAAATCATCCCCAGATACACCAACGCAAATATCATGCAAATCGCGGTTACATCCATCGTCATTCCCTCAAATTCGTCCAGTATTGATCGATCACTCGGCAACATAATTTAAATCTTCGACTCACCGATTGCAAATCGAAATCTGATAAATATAATGGAAAATATTTAACAAGAATATGGTACTGGATCAACTTGAATTAAACAAAACAGGCAGTATTTTAAATTGATTTGTGAAGTAATTTTTGATCGGTGCTATAATAGGTTGCGCCAAGTTGTTTTTGATAAAAAAATAACCGGGCGCTTACGCAAAGTTTTTGTTCTTCCCCAAAGATAATCCCTCATTATTTATGAAAAAAGCGTTTGCATTTGATTGATTTGATGGTATGTTAGGGGTGGAATACCACTGCTATTTCACTTGTGATAAGGAGGTTGATGATGAATCAATTGATGATGGGGGTCGCGCTGGCGGTTCTGTTGGCGGCGCCGGTGACGGAAGCCTGCACCGGGATCACGCTTACCGCGCAAAACGGAGATGTCTGCTACGGGCGGACGATGGAGTGGGGCGCATTTGACATGGAGTCGCGCATTGTGGTTTATCCGCGCAGTCATTCGTTTCTGGCTACGGCTCCGGCGATGATGAAGTGGACGGGGCAATGGGGTGTCGTCGGGCTTGATTTGCTGGAGAAGGGCTGTTTGGCCGATGCGATCAATGAAAAAGGGTTGACGGGCGGGATGTTTTATCACCCCGATTTTGCCGACTATGCACCGTTGGACCCGGCCAAGGCTGATCGGACGCTGGGGCCCTTGGATGTGTTGCAATATACCTTGTCGACTTGCTCGACGGTCAAAGAGGTCCGCGAAGCGATGGCCAAGGTGGAGGTGGCGCCGATTTTTGAGCCGACAATCCACATGCCGCCCCAAGTGCACTTCATTTTCAGCGATCCCTCCGGCGATCAGATGGTGATCGAGTGGGAAAACCAAAAAATGAAGTGTTATGACGCCCCGTTGGGGGTGATTACCAATGCCCCCGGGTATGGCTGGCACATGATCAATTTGCGCAATTACATCAAGATGAGCGGTGACAACGCCCCGGATCAGACGCTTAAAAAATTGAAACTTGCGCAGCTGGGCAACGGCAGCGGCATGCTGGGGCTCCCCGGCGACTTTACGCCGCCCTCGCGCTTTGTCCGGGCGAGCGAGTTTACTGCCACCGCGCGCAACACGCCCGACGGGGCGGAGACGATTTATGAGATGTTTCGCATCCTCGACAACTTTAATTTGCCGGTGGGGATGGGCGAGGGCAGTACGGAGATGCATCTCAAGGGGATGCGGAGCTCGACGTTGTGGACGACTTCGTATGACTTGAGTGCACGCAAACTCTATTATCATACCCAAAACAACCGCACCGTCCAGATGGTCGATTTAAACAAAATCGACTTTGCCAAGCTCGATAAGGTGTTGGCTTCGCCCTTGGATCTAAAAAAAGAGCAGCTGATCCTCGACCGGACGCCGCAGCCGTAAACCGCAACCATAAAAAGGCCGGGATTTTTCCCGGCCTTTTTGGTTTATTTTTTCAGATTTTTGAGCACATATTGCACCGCCGACGGTTTTTCGCGGTCGGGGGGGAATTGCTCCAAGGCGTCCATCGCGTCAAAGATTTTTTCGGCGGCGTCGGCGTAGGGGAGGTTGCCCAGCTCGGCCACCAGGCGGATCGCCCGGTCAACCAATTTTTTGTTGGTGGTGGCGACAAAGCTCATCCAGTTGCCCGACACCCGCCCGGCGAGAACCATGGTGCCGGTGGAGACCGTGTTCCAAACGAGTTTGACGAGCAAGTGCTCAAAGAGTCTTAACGGCGTCGCTGCGAGCGGTTGGCCGGGGATGACGGCAAAGACATGCCGGGCCTCAAAATCGGCGGCGACGCGCTCAAATTCGCGCAAATTCTTCTCGCTTGCCTCGCCGACTTGAAATAAAATCGCCGCGTTGCCGGGGCGCAAGCGCGCCTCATCCCGGCCGTTGCCGATATCAAATTTGTACAACTCCTCGGGGCCGATCTTGGGCAACCCTTTGGCAATTGCCCGCGTGGCGTCCATCGCCTCATAGTCGGTTTGGTGCCAGTTGAGGCAGCGGGGAGGACGGCGGAAAACCTCGCTCCAGGCTGCGCGACTGTCCAACGTGAGGTGTTTGACATACGCCCAACTCGGCGGCGACACGCGGTCGTCCTGTTTGCAAAAGGCGGGCAGCATAAAGGTCGGCGACCGCTCGGCGGTGTCGGTAAACAAGTCGAGCAAATAATCATCGGCAAAGTAGGTTAAGAGTTGATTCTTTTGATATCTCGTTTTTTCAAACTCAATGTAATCGGCCAATTGCTGGCGTAAACGCGGGCTCTCCAACTCGTCCAAAAGACGGTCAAAGCTTTGCGCCAGGTCGAGCCGGCAGCCCAAGGCGTGGCACAACGCGCCGCCGACCACCAATAATTCGGCGGTGGTCGCCTGCATCCGGGTTGAGCCGGCAATCGCCATGGAGCCACTATAGAGCTCAATCACCCGGACGCGCGGGTCGGTAATAAGCAAACGCGAGCGCTCGAGTTTTTCCGCCAAAATATGGGCGGGGTTGTTGAATGCCAGAAAACCGGCGGCCCCGCGGTCCAAAGCGCGTCGCAGACTTCCCAATACCGACGAGGTTTCGCCTCCCTCGGTGATCGCGATCAGCAAGTCGCCGGGGCCGATATTAAGTTCATCGGTCTGTCTGGCCCCAAAGCTGGCGTAATCCTCAAAAAACTCGACCGCGCGGATCAACGCATAGTCGCCCCCCGTCATAATGCTGGCTACATTGGTGACGCCCGCCTCGCGGCACATGCTCTCCAGTAAAATCGCCAAACGCCCGGTCGCGCCGCAGCCGGAGAAGATTACCCGTTTGCCGTTTTGCCACGCTAGGGCGATTTCGGCACACATGGTTTGATATACCTTTGACTCAAACACTTTGGCAGCCAGGGCGGCGACTTCGCGGTCAGGCCGCTGCAGCGTGGCCACGCCGTCAACGGCGTTCCGGCGGAAGTCCGCCTCCAACGTTTTGGTCAAAGGATTGGAGGACTCGGTGGGCAAAAAACCGAGTTGGAACTGTTTTTCATGGGCAATAAACTCTTCAGCTTTGGTCATAACAAAAATCTCCCTCAAAAAATTTGTTTAACATACCACGCCAAGGCGGATAAAGCAAGCGCCGTTTCGCCGATTTTGCCGCTGTTGATTTTTTGTCGATTAAAATGGTATGAATTATTGCTCAATGATGCATTAATGACAATATGGAGCAATTAATATCTTTATTTAGGAAGAAAATCGCGTTTTTTTTTGTTATTTTAAAGCAAATTAAGATTAATAATTTTAAGAAAGGTTGCAGTAATGATAGCGGTAGAAACCAAAATGGGGCGATTGGATACGGAAACGGTAGCCTATCATGTCGAGCTCCCGGCGGTCCGGCACGGGACTGACAAACTCAACGAGCGTTTGGAGCGCTTTGCTGCCCGGTATGAGACCATATTGGCCGGCGGCGGCGCGGTGTCGGTCACCGACAACCCGATGGGCAAATTGGCTTTTGCCGGGCATGAGCTCATTGAGGAGCTGCGGTTGCCTGTCCCGGCCGACCGGGTGATGATCCACCTCAACACCTTTCATACCCTCGCCGGGGTGACCGAAATTTTGGATCATTGCGCCCGGTTGGGGGTCCGGCGGCTCTTGATCGTCTCCGGCGACGGCTCGCCGCGCCTCCCCAAGCTGCGCCCGGCTGAGCTCGGAACGGACGGCGAGGCGGTGACTTCGGTCGAGTTGCTGGCATGGATCCGCCGCCGTTACGGTGATTTTTTTACCTTGGGCGTCGCTTTTAACCAATATGAGCCGCCGGAGCATGAGTATGACAAGCTCCGGCGCAAGCTCGACGCCGGGGCCGACTTTGTCATCACTCAGCCGGTGGTGGCGCCGACGGCGGCGATTGACCGTTTGATCAAAGAGTTGCCGGTTCCCGTCTTGTTGGAGGCATGGATGTCACCCAAAATCGAGCTCTTAAGCGAGTGCATCGGCTACCCGGTGGAGACTGCCGGTGAATTTGCGCCGGTGGCGGCTTTGCGGCAACTGGAGGAACATTATTCGACCTCAACATTTTATCTGAGTTTGCTCAATTTTAAGGATTGGGACGAAGTAAACAAAGGGAGAAGGCAAGGATGAAAATTGTCGTATGCATCAAGCAGGTTCCCGCCGCCGCCACGGTCAAAATCGACCCGGTGACCTCGCAATTGATCCGCGAAAACGTCGAGAGCGTGTTAAATCCCTTTGATTATTACGCCTTGGAGGCGGCCTTGACGCTCAAGGATGCCTTGGGAGCTCAGGTGACCGCGCTCACGATGGGCCCGGCCAAGGCCGAGGCCGTATTGCGCGAAGCCGTGGCGCTGGGGGCGGATCAGGGTGTGCTTTTATCCGACCGCGCCTTTGCCGGGTCGGACAGCTGGGCAACCTCGTATTTACTGAGTTTGGCAATCCGCAAACTTGGCGGCGTCCGGCTCGTTTTTTGCGGCAAACAAGCGATTGACGGCGATACCGCGCAGGTGGGGCCCGAGCTTGCCGCCCAGCTCGACTGGGTGCAGCTGACCAACGTTTGCACCCTTGAGCTGTCCGCCGACGACCGGTGGTTGGCCGGGCGGCGCTTTGACTGGGGGCAGGACCAAGTGAGCTTCCAGCTTCCGGCGGTCTGCAGTGTCGAGCGGGAGCTCAATGTACCGCGCATTCCCACTTTAAAGGGTTATTTGCGGGCGGCGGCGGTGCCGGTGACGACTTGGGGCGTCAATGATTTGCAGCCCGAGGCCAGATGGATCGGACTTGCGGGCTCGCCGACACGGGTGGTTTCGTCGCACCCGGCCACGATGCGCCAAAGGTCGCCGCAAGTGTTTCACGGCGACACTACGGCGGCCGTCAGGATGATTCAACAATTGCTCCATGCTCAAACCGGGGAGGCGTGATGAAAGATTTTATGACTGGCGGCATCTGGGTGATGGCCGCAATTAACGTTAAGGGCGAAATTAGCAAAGAGACGTTGGAGCTCTTTGGGGAAGCCGTTCGTTTGTGCAATGGGCAACTGCCGGTGACCGCGATTGCGGGCGGCAACTGTGCACAAGAGTGCGTTGCGGCGCTCGGACGGGCGGGGGCGGATCAACTTATCGTGATCAATGATGCGGTGTTTGACTGGCTCTGCGAGGAAACGCAAGCGCAAACCTTATGCCGGTTGATCAAAAAATATCAACCGCAAATCATTTTGGGCTCGTCCGATGCGGCCGGGCGGGCATTGTTGTCGCGCACCGCCAGCTTGTGTCACGTCGGGTTGACTGCCGACTGCACCAAGCTTTCCTTGGAGGAGGGCACCGGGGCTTTGCTGCAAACCCGTCCGGCGTTTGGCGGCAACCTTTTGGCGACCATCCGCTCCGATCGGCAACTGCCGCAAATGGTCACCGTCCGTTCCGGCGTGATGAAACCTTTGACCGATCCCAAAATTGCCTTGCCCAAGGTGGTGCATGAGTCGGTTGATGACGGCGAGCGGTCGGACGGCAAGCAATTGTTAAAATTGATCATCGATCACTCGTGTCACCATGATTTGGAGGCGGCCCAGGTGATTTTGGCGGGCGGGCGCGGTCTTGGGCGCGACGGCTTTGCGCTGCTGCGGCAGCTGGCCGAGCTCACCGGCGCCACCGTCGGCGCCTCGCGGGCGGCGGTGGATGTTAACTGGGCAAGTTATCTGCATCAAGTCGGCCAGACCGGCCGGACGGTGCGCCCCAAGCTCTATTTGGCCTTTGGCATCTCCGGCCAAATCCAGCATCTCGTCGGGATGCAGCAAAGCGATGTCATTGTCGCCGTCAACCGCGATCCGGCCGCTCCCATCATGCAAATGGCGGACCTTGCCGTCACCGGCGACGCCAAAACGATATTGCAACAACTCATCGGACAACACTCTGAGGTAAAATCATGAAACAACTCTCCATCATCGGCGAACGCATCAACCCCGGTTTTCGCAGCACCAAGGCATTTTTTGACCGGCGCGACCTTGCCGCCTTGCAGCAGCTGGCAGCCGAGCAAACACAAAAAGGAGCCAGGTATCTCAATGTCAATTTGGGCGAATTGGCCGTCACCGACCCCGACTTTTTCACCGCGGCGCTGGACAAGATACAGCAAACGACCGATTTGCCATTGTCCATCGATTATCCGAGTTTGGAGGTGCAAATGCGGGCACTGGCGCTCTACCGCCAATCGGAGCTCCCTATCATCAACTCGGTGAGCGAGCTCAGGTATGACATGCTTGAGGTTCTCCGCCGCCACCGCGCCAAAGTCCTGTTGATGGTCTCCGAGCGCAATGTCAACGGCGAAAAAGTCGCCAACCATACGGCGGACGAAGTCCATGCAACCGCCCGGCGGATGGTCGAGTATGTCATGAATTTTGACCCCCGCCTCACCCCCGGCGACTTGTACATCGATGTCTCGGTGTGTCCGATTGCCGCTGATTTGGAGGGGTTGATCCCGATGGCGGTGGCGGCGATCAAACTAATTGGCGGCGACCCGTATTTTGCCGGGGTGCACATGTCGGTAGGGCTCTCCAATTTGAGCATCATGGTGCCAAGCCAAACCAAGGACGGACGACCCTTGAAAGAGCTGCTGGAGTCGGCATTTTTGACCAACACCGTCCCCTACGGCCTTGACACCATCATCGGCACCGCCGGGCGCAATTATCAACTCTTGCCCCCCGACGACCCGGTATTGATTGGTTTTAACGAAGCCATCAATCTCTCCGACGTGGCCGCTTTGATGCGCATTCAGGAGCTGTATCAATGAGTGAAACATTTTATGCCAAAAAGTTGTTTGACGGCGCAACCTTGCTTGAGGGGCCGTTCCGGCTCCAAATTGATCACGGCGTATTTACGGCCGTTGACAAAATCCTGCCGGGAGAGGTCGGTGAACCTTGCCATGACTTGGTGACGCCGCCTTTGGTTGAGAGTCATGCCCACTTGTTTCTTGACGGCGATGAGCTCGATTTTGAGCGCCGCAAGACGCATTTGACCGGGTCTTTTGAGCGAATGCTGACTCATGGAGAGCGCAATTTGGCAAAGTATCGCGAGTGCGGGATTACCGTGATTCGCGACGCCGGGGACAATTGGGGGGTCAATCACGCGTTGCGCGGCGTAGCCAAAACTATGGGATTGACCGTGATTTCCGCCGGACGCGCGCTGCGCCGGGCGGGGCGTTACGGCTCTTTTATGGCACAGGAGATCAGTGACGCCTCGCAAATCGAGCCCGCGGTTGCCGCCGTTGCCAAGGAGGCGGATACGCTGAAAATCGTGTTGTCGGGCATCATCGACTTTGCCCACGGCAAAATGAAGGGCGAGCCGCAATTCAGCCTTGACGAGTTGCGTTTGATGACTTCTTGCGCCCGTAACCACGGTCTCAAGACGTTTGTCCATTGCAGCGGCAGTGATGCGCTGGAGTTGGCGGTGGCTGCTCAAGTCGACTCGATTGAGCACGGGTTCTTTATGACCAATGATCTGCTTAAAAAAATGGCTGACCAAAGGATTGCGTGGGTGCCGACCATAATTCCGGTGATGTTTCAATATCAAAACCCCGGCTACGGCAACTTTGACTCCGCAACATTAAGCAAACTATGTGCGATTTTGGACAATCATCAGCACTGTCTCCGCTTGGCCGAAACATTAAAAGTGACGGTGATGGCGGGCTCCGACGGCGGGAGTTTCGGCGTGCCGCACGGCAAAGGACTGCTGACCGAGCTCGGTTTGATGCAAGCTGCCGGGATGAGCTTGGAGAAAGTGCTTGACAGCGCCGTCAATGCGCCAAGGAGACACTTTAATTTGCCGCCAGTATGGCTCAAGGTGAACGAAAAAGCCGCCTTCGGCACCCTCCGGGAGGCGGAGAATGCCGAAAGCGGCAGGGAGAGAGCGTAATCTCTTAGGCCGCGCGTGCCGGGCGGATCAGCAATCGCCCGATGCCGTAGAGGATGCTGTCGGTCAATTTCCCCAACAGGGCAAACAACACGATGCTCCCAATGATCACATCCGCCCGGCTGGTCTGCTGGGCGTCGTACATCAAAAAGCCGAGGCCTTTGGCCGCGCCCATGAGCTCGGCCGCAACCACAAACATCCACCCGAGTGAAAGCCCGCTCCGCAGGGCGGTAATCCAGCTCGGCAGCGCCGCCGGGAGGATGATCCTTAATATTTGCTCGCGGGGGCTGAATCCGTAGATTTGGCCGACCTCGATGAGTTTGCCGTCGACTTGTTCAATCGCCGAGGCAAAGATCAAATACACGGGGAAAAACACCCCGGTCGCGATCAACGCGACTTTGCTGGCCTCAAAAATCCCCAGCCACAGCAGAAACAAGGGCACCCACGCCATCGAGGGGATGTTGCCCAAGGCTTGC
This sequence comes from uncultured Victivallaceae bacterium, assembly GCA_964609825.1. Taxonomy (GTDB): domain Bacteria; phylum Verrucomicrobiota; class Lentisphaeria; order Victivallales; family Victivallaceae; genus CAZSSH01. The sequence continues at coordinate 164,717 of CAZSSH010000010.1, forward strand.
AACAATGGCGCCGCCAACTGCCGGACGCGCGGAAAGTACCCGGTGAGGGCCCCTGCCACCGTCCCCGCCGCAGCACCGATGACAAAGCCGGTCAGCACCCGGCCGCCGGTGACGGCGATGTGCGTGAGCAAATGCCCGTGGCGAAAGAGGTCGATCACCGTCACCCCCACCGTATACGGCGAGGGCAGCGCCTCGGGGCGGATCATGCCCGCGCTCGACAGGATCTGCCACAGGCCGATGATGACAATCGGTAACAGTAATCCCATGCATGCACCTCTACTTTCCTGCGGTCGGAGCCGGAGCAAAGAAACTCGTGTCCACGAGCTCGTTGGTCACGTCAACAATGTTGCGGTCGGTTTTGATCACTCCCGCCGCCTGCAATGCCTTGCCCGCTTCGGCAATGGCGACTTGCTGTTTGCCGGTAAAGGCCGAGTCGTTGAGGCCGGTGCGTTCGATCAGGAGTTTGGCGACATCGGGGGTGATTTTGGCTTCATTGCCGACCAACTCGGTAAATTGCTCCGGGTTGGCCTTGGCCCAGGCGCGCGCCTTTTCGTAAGCGGCCAGCACGCGTTTCACCGCTTGCGGGTGCTGCTCGGCGAATTCTTTGCGCACACTGATGACGTTATAGGAGTTGAAATCAACGTTGCGGTAAAGATACTTGGCACCCGCCAATTCGGCTTGCGCCATCAAGGGGTCAAGCCCGGCCCAGGCGTCCACCCGACCGCGCAAGAGCTCGTTTTTGCCGTCGGGGTGCTGGAGCGTCACGATGTTGACGTCCTGAATTGTCAGTCCCGCACCTTGCAAGGAGCGCACCAGAAACGCGTAGGGATCGGTCCCCGGCGTGGCGGCAATGGTTTTACCTTTGAGTTCGCTCACCTTAGTGATATCGCTCCCCGGCTTGGTCAAGAGGGCCGTCCACTCCGGCGTCGAGGCGATGTAGACGGTTTTGATCGGGTTGCCGTTGGAGTAGCTGATCAAGGCGGCAATCCCGGCCGAGGAGCCGATGTCGGTGCTGTTGCTGCGCAAAAACTCCATCGATTTGTTACTCCCCTGGCTGAAGGTCCAGACGATCTCGGTTTTGTCCTTGGCAAACTCCTCCTCGAGGAATTTTTGCTGGCGCAAAACGAGGCTCAACGGGCTCCAATTGGCATAATCGAGCCGGAGCTCTTTCAGCGGGGGCTCGGTGACGACCGCGGCGGCGGTCTGCTTCTTTTTGCCCTCGCCGCACCCGGTGAGGATGGCCGCGGTGAGCGCGAAAACACTTAAAATTAAAACGGCGAGAGAGAGTTTATTTTTCATAATCTTTGATTCCTTTCTTGGCTTGTGAACCGTATGAGCGCACATGCTCGTAACTTTGGATGATTGGATTGCTGGACGCATAGCTCCGCGCCTCCTCGCGGTAAAGATTGAGGTTGGTCCGGTTGTAAAATTTGCGGTCAAGTCCGACCGGGCACACTTTGCCGCAAATGCCGCACGGCCAGTTGCCGGCTTCTTTGAGCTCTTGATGGCGGACGGTACATCGATTCATATCCATTTGGGCAAACGGCGCTTTTCCGTCTCCCTTGAGCGCCTTTGCCGGGCAAAATTCGCGGCAAAAGTCGCAGTGGAGACACAAATCCTTTTGCATCACTTGATCGGGCGGCAACTCGGCGGTGGTCAGGACTGACACCAACCGGATGCGCGGGCCGTACTCGCGGGTCAAAAGCATGTGATTCCACCCGATGGTGCCGAGGCCCGCCAAATAACCTGCAAAAACGTGGCTGAAGCTCGACATCGCGTTGTCGATCAGATACTTCAAGTCGGCGTAGCCGTCGCGCGGGGCCCAGATGGCCGGGTACCCTTTGCCGGTCAAAAACAACACCAGATCATAGGCAATCCGGTCGAGCATAATGTTGCTCGTGGTGTAGAGCTCCTGATAATTAATGGACGGCGTCGTCTCCAGCATAGGCAGCGGCATTGGGACGGCAAAGACGATCACCGACTTGGCCTCCGGCCAGATCCGGTCGGGGTGAAACACCGTCGGCGAATCCGGGTAATACTCGCGGTAACGCTCGACGTTGGTAAAGCCGACCAGCGGCGCTCCCAGCGAGCGGACTTTGCGTTTGATTTGATTTTTGAGTTGATTGCTCATATAAAATACTCGATTTTTTGCTCCGCGACGGCGAAAAATTCGCGGAAAATGTGTTTTTTGATATCGACAAACCCCGGCTGGCTGCGGTCGCGCGGCCGGGGCTCATTTACCTCGATGATTTCACGGATCCGGCCCGGTCGCGGCGTCATTACGATGATGCGGTCGGCGAGATAAACCGCCTCCTCGATGTCGTGGGTGACCATGATCATGGTGCTGCCGCTCGACTGGTGAATTTTTAAAAGCTCCTCCTGCAAATAAATTTTGGTCATCGCATCCAACGCTCCAAAGGGCTCGTCGAGGAGCAAAATCTCCGGCTGATTGATCAAAGCCCGCGCAATCGCGCAGCGTTGGGCCATGCCGCCTGACAACTGATTGGGATAAGCCTTGGCAAACTTGTCGAGGCCGACCAATTTGAGATAATGGAGGATCGTTCCGTCGTGTTTACGCCGGTCGGCGAGGCCGAAACCGACGTTTTGGGCCACCGTGAGCCATGGCATCAGTCTTGGCTCCTGAAAGACGAAACCGCGGTCGCGTCCCGGCCCCTCGACCGGTTTGCCGTCAATCTCGACACTGCCGGTGAAGTCGCGCAACAGTCCTGCGATGATTTTAAGCAGCGTTGACTTGCCGCAACCGGAGCCGCCGACGATGGCGACAAATTCGCGTGCTTTAAAGTCAAAGTTAATATCGGACAATACCGGGATCAGGGCGTCGTTGACCTCAAAGGATTTATTGAGATGATGGATGGCTAATACTGTGTTTTGGCTCATATGGTCAATCCTCCTTTCGAGGATCTTTGGTGTCTCATGTTACTGGCAATGCTAACAATATATCACCGAAAAATAATTTGTCAACCAAAACAGTAGACAATTTTACTGTTTTTTTATTATTTTATGTTTTTTTTGAGAAATTTATAAGCTTGATTGTGAATTTTTTTAAAATCTATTTATATGGTAGTGTATATGTGGTTTTGTCGGTGGTTTCGCTTTGATGTATTATGATAACAGTTTATTAGTAAATAAAAAATAAAATAAAATATCGCTAAAAAACGGTTGCAATTTCCGATTGCGCAATTATAGTAGCAATAAAGTTGTAATTAATTTTTTATTTTGCCCAAAAAAGGGTGCGTATGACTTATCTTTGGATTGTCGGAGAGTTGGCGGCGATTGCCGCGATTTGCGGTTTGGTGGCGGGAAGTGCCCCCGACCGGGCGAAATTAAAGCATAATTTATCAGTCCTGACGGTCATCGGCGCAGTTTTGGTTTTGGTTTTGTTGGTAACTGCGCTTCGTTATGAGCACGATGTCAGTGTGCTGCTATGGTCATGGGCGACGGATAAATACGAGCGTTTCGGGTATCGCACCGGCTTTCGCTGGGACTCTACTCCGGGCAAATTTACCGAATCGGATGTGTTGCAGATGGCCGTCCTTTGTGCCTTTGGTGTGGTGGCCGTTGGCTTGACGGCGTTTAATTGCCGTCAGGCAGTCAAGTCGCTTTGGTTGGCGATTGCCGGTGTGATCGTCGGCGGGTTGTTGTTGTATTTCGGGTCAATTTATGCCTTTAATGGTTTGGATGCATGGATTGTTTTGTGCCGCCGGTTTGATCATGATTATCCCGGCTATATTGTTATTTTGGCGATGATGCTGTTGACTGTGGTGTTGTTGGGGTTGTGGACTTGTTATTCTTTTTTCGGGAAACGCCGGGGCTGGCGGGTACTCCTCTGGCAACTGGCGATTTGGGCCGGGTGTTATTTTTTATGTTGGCTGTCGGCGTTGGCTGCTGCGGCCGGATACGGACACTATGTCAAATATTCGGCCGCAAAACAGGGGATTACCGCTTGTTTTGTGCTGCGGGATGAATTACCGGAAGTCAGTGCTCAAATTGACAAAATATATGATTTTGAGAAAAAACATCCGCTGTTTAAGCTGCCGGTTTATTCCAATTATGATTGGCTGACGCAACCGAATGGTTGTAATGGAAACTTGATCTCGTCTGATGCCAGAGAATACACTCTTAAAAACTTTAATTCTCAACAAGCGCTTGATTATTATCAAAGTTTTGAAAATATAATCAATGCTGCAGTCAATCCTGTCGATCCCGATACAGGATTCAGGATTTACCCGGATTGTCTCGCATATATATGCGCCGGCCGGGCGGCGCTGTACTGCGAAACCGGAGAAATTGACAAAATTTTACCGCAATTGATAAAAATCATGGAGTACGACCGGCGGAAATTTACCGGTCAGCCGTATGCAGACAGTGAAAAAGTGCGGATCGCTTGTCTGAATACTTGGTTTAAGCAATTGGGCCGGACGGATTACAGTATGCGCCGGTTTACCGCCAGGCGTTGGATTATCTTAACGCGCAAAAATTATACCTTCCCAATGAAGCGGCGGTGATGATTGACAAATTTGAAAATATTAAAATGACAAACTATACCGATTTTTTAACCTTGCCGGCAACATTGGCTTTTGCTGCCAAAGGGGTTGCATATTTTATGTCCATTCGGTCGGAGATCCAAAAGTTGGAGGCTAACGGCTATCACGGACAAGCCTTGCCTTGGGATTATCTTAATATTTACCGTAATTTAGCGATTAAGTCTGAGGTTTCTTTGCTGCTGGGGCGGACGGGATTGGCGCTCAAGCTTTACCGCTCACTGGAGGGAAAATACCCGGCAACCTTGGCCGAATTGGCTCCCAAATATCTGGATCGGACTCCGGTGTCGCCGTTTCCGGGGTATCCCTTAAATTATGAGAACGACGGCAAGGATTTTACCTTGACCTTAACCGCTCCCAACGGCAACCATTTTAAGATCAGCTCGCAAAAGGATTATTAGGCGCGGCACCGGGGGCGGCATATATTTTCTGTCTCGTTCACGGGCAAAAGGTGAGCGGTCATAACCGCCGGAGTGATTGGATGTTATATTATCATAAAAATCGGCGGAAAAACGATTTTTTGATCAAAAACATATTTGTATTTAATTTTTAATGAAATATATTGAGTTAAAAGACAACCGGAGAAAAAAAATATGCCGCCCATTAATGTTACCATTGATACTAAAGTGACCGCTCCTTACGAGACCTCTGTCAATTTGTTTTTGATCCCGCCCGGATCAATCATTGTCAACGTGAGCGGCAATGACGAACTTTACGCGTTGTGTTTTGCCTCCGACAACCTGACCGGGGCATTGAATGGCGTCATCAGCGCTACCGGCAACGGCATCGAAACGTACGGGATTAAGTTTGCAAACAATGTCAATTTGATCTTTTCGGCCGGCAAAGCGGCGATTACCGTCAACAGCAGTCAAAATGCCTATGGGGTTTGGGGCGGCACGGCGCAAATGAGCGCTGCCGCCGGGCCGCTCGGCGGGGCGGTCAAGGTGACGGCCAAATCATTGGGTGACGCAACCGCGGTCGGTTTTGAGGCTTTGGCCGACTTTGACTCGCTGTTGGCTATGACCGTCAGCACGGTCGCCACCGGCGGCGTCAATGCCAATGCGACCGGGTTTGATTATGAGATCGGTGCCAATGCCGGATTTGATGACAAATTTAAGCTTACCGCCAAGGCCAAAGCCGGGTCGGGAGGCGCTTCGGCACGCGCTGCCAGTGACCGTCTGGCTGTCGTCGGGGCGCTTGCCGGTACCGTGAGTGTTGTTGCCGATGCCGCCAAAGGGTCTTGGGCCAGTGCCGTCGGCTTTTTCTCTATTTCCGGGATTACCGATATCAGCGACAAGTTTAAACTTACGGTGACGGCCAAAGCCGGGTCGAGAGATGCGACGGCATACGGGATGTCGGGCTCGTTGGGGTTGAGCGGCGCCCTCTCCGGTGCAATCACCGTCACCGCCAATGCCGCCAAGGGGGGCAATGCCAAGAACTACGGTATCGTTAAGATTGACGGCGCAAGCTTGATCAGCGACAAATTCAAGCTTGGCGTAACCGCCAAAGCCGGGGTGGGCTTGGCCTTGGCGTACGGGTTGACCGACTCTATCCGTGTCCTGGGGGGTGCTTCCGGTAATTTTACGGTTAATGCCGACGCCGTCAAAGGGACCAATGCCACCGCTTTTGGCGCTTTGTCAATGACGGCTGGCTCGGTCGGCGACAAGTTTAAGCTTGGCGTGACGGCCAAGGCCGGATCCGGCGCGGCCTACGCGCAGGGGCTTGGCAATACCAGCGTCGTTGCCGGTGCGGTTTCGGGCAATTTCACCGTGAGCGCCGATGCCGCCAAAGGGACTTCGGCCGAAGCAGCTGCGATTAATGGAATCAATTGCGGCAGCATCGGCGATCAATTCAAACTTAACGTGAGTGCCAAAGCCGGATCGGGCACGGCGACGGCAAAGGGATTTTTTCGCCAGAGTCAGCTTAACGGAGTGCTGGCCGGCGTTATCACGATTTCTGCCGATGCGTCCAAAGGGACGGGTGCTTATGCTTACGGCACTGTCGGAGTTGCCGGAGTGAGCGACATGAGCGACCAATTCAAACTTAACGTGAGTGCCAAAGCGGGCACGGCAACGGCGAGTGCGTGGGGCGTGTATGGCGATCTCTCTTTGACCGGGGGCGGAACTCTTTCCGGTACGATCATTGTTGCCGCGGCCGCTCTCAAGGGCGCTGATGCCGGAGCCGTGGGGATTGATGGACATATCAATGCAGGTAATGTCAGTGATAAATTTAAGTTGACGGTGACGGCCAACGCCGGACCGGGAGTTGCAATCGCACAAGGTTTTTCCAGCAGCAATTCATTTTCCGGCGCCATATCCGGTACTTTTGCAGTTGCTGCCGAGGGGGATGAAGCTCAGGTTTACGGGATTGCCGAAACCGTCGCCGACAGTATCAGTGACAAGTTTAATCTCAATTTATCGGCCCAAGCCGGGGCCGGGGGAGCATATGCATACGGGATGATGGATTTGCAAGTGTCCAATACCCTTTCCGGTTCGATCGCGGTCCTTGCCGATGCATCTATGGGGACCAATGCCGAAGCATGCGGGATTACTGATTTTTCCGCCGGGAGTGTCGGTGAGTTTTTTACCCTTGCCGTATCGGCCCAAGCGGGCAGCGGCAAGGCCAGCGCGTTGGGGATGGGGGTCGAGGGTATTACCGACGGCCTCAATGGCACGGTAACGGTCGCGGCGGAGTCGGTTGCCGGTGCGGCCGAGGCCATCGGCTGCAAAATATTATCCGGCTCCCTTTTTTCCGTGATGCAAACTTCCATCGTCACCGCTGTCGCCAAAACTTCCTCCGTCAGTGAATATGCGATTGCCGCCGGACTCTCCGGGGGCAGCGGTAAAATTGATGTGGAGGGGCTGCTGGCGGTGACTGCGGCGGGGAGCCACTCGATAGCTTACGGGGTGCGGCTGGATCAGATTTTATCCGGCTCTTATGTTGACGGGGTGATCAGCGCTGTCGGCGGTCAAGCCTACGGGGTCTGCGGCGGCGACGGCTCGCTGCTTACCGTGAACGGCGGCATTTACGCCGGGACGGCGGGCAACGCCGCCGCCATCGCCAAATCATTGCATAAAGCGGCCGGCAGTTACAAAAGCGCCGCCACGCTCAATAAAAACGCCGATTTGGCAGTGATGATAGGTGACGACTCTATTTTAAATCTCAGCCAGGGGTGCGTGGTCATCGGCGATGTCTCCATGGGGAGCGACTCGACGGTAAATCTCTCAACCGGGGCGCAGCTTTACGGCGGCATTGGGATGTCCGCGGGCAATGTCAATATCACTGTGGACGCCATGCTCGACAAAGCGGCAATGGTCAACTTGAGCTCTGCCGGAGCAGGCGTATTTGCGCCGGGAAGCGGTGTCACCATCTCGGTCACCGCCGATGCCGGTACTCAAGTCGGCAGCTATGTGTTGCTTGCGGGCAGCGATTTGAGCGCGCTTGACGGCGTCAATTTTAATACACTTTATCACCTGAGCGGCTTTGCCGCCAACGATCTGGTGGCTTCGTGGCAGCTTGATCACGGTAAGACCGACACGCTGACGCTGATTGTGAGTGAGAGCCCGAATGTCATTATTTTGGGCAGTCAGCCGTTTGGCGGCGCAAATTCGCTCTTGTCGGCGCCGCCGGTCACTGACCATCTGTTGACCATTGGCGATAGCGCGTGGCAACATACGACGCTTGTCTGATCCCGAATTGAACGGCTTAAAATTATTTTAATATAGTATCTTTGGTTCTCCGGTTACAAAAAAACAAGTGGAGGTAACTATGTCTGACATCATTAATACCAAAGTAACCGCTCCTTACTCGACTTCAAATGATTTGGAGCTGACTCCGCCGGGATCCATCGTCGTCAAGGAGAGCGGCAACGACAATCTTTATGCCCTGTATTTTTCCGCGGACGACTTGACCGGCACACTCAATGGCGCCATCAGCTGCACCGGGAACGGTATTGAAACTTACGGGATTAAATTTATTGACGACGGCAGCTTGATTTTTTCCGCCGGCAAGATGGCGGTTACCGTGTCCGGCAACCAAACCGCCTACGGTTTGGTTGGCAGTACGCTGGAGTTAAGCGCGGCCGCCGGAGTACTTGGCGGTACGATAAATGTCAGTGCCGAGTCCGATTTTACCGCCACTGCCGCCGCTTTTGAGTGCGACACCGAGTTGGGTTCGGTTGCGGCCATGACCGTGTCCGTGTCCGCCGCCGGCGGTTTCAATGCCAATGCGACCGGGTTTGACGACTCGCTTTATATCGAGGGCGGTTTTGATGACCAATTCAAGCTTGATGTGACGGCCCACGGAGGGGCCGGCTACGCCCAGGCACTCGGCGCCGCCAAAAAAATCTCTGCCGCCGGACAGCTTGGCGGGGCGATTGCTATTATGGCCGATGCCGTCAAAGGGACAGATGCCGAAGCCGTCGGATTCAACAGGGTGTCCGGGATCACCGATGTCGGCGCTAATTTTAAATTGAACGTCACGGCCAAAGCAGGGAGCGGCAATGCGACTGCGTACGCGTCCTCGAGTAATTTTGAGCTTTCCGGCGTGCTGACAGGCAAGGTCAATGTCATCGCCGATGCCGTCAAGGGTAATGATGCCACGGCCTGCGGCTTTTCCCGGATCGACGGCGCAAGCACGATCAGCAGCAAATTTAAGTATACGGTTTGCGCCAAAGCCGGCAGGGGAAATGTCTTTGCGGAAGGGACGCATGATGCGATCGACGTTGTCGGTGTTGCCGCCGGCAAATTCACTGTCGCCGCCGATGCCGCCAAGGGGCTTAGTGCGGTTGCGTACGGCGCCAAAGCAATTTCGGCAAGCTCAATCAGTGACAATTTGAGTTTTACGGTCAAAGCCAAAAGCGATACGGATATTGCTTTTGCTCAGGGATTGTCCCAGCAAAGTGTTGTCAGCGGCGCTTTTTCGGGCAAATTTACCGTCAGTGCCGAGAATCTTGCGGCTCTGGGGGGCTACGCTTATGGGCTTAGCGGCATCCAAAGTGAAAGTGTCAGCGATAAATTTAAACTTACTGTTTCGGCAAAATCCAAATCGAGCGATGCCTCGGCGACCGGATTTGACGGGGCATTGGAGCAAAGCGGCGTCCTCTCGGGCACCGTTACGGTGATTGCCACCGCCGCCGGAGAGGCCAAGTCCTATGGCGCCACAGCCGGGATTTCCTGTGCTCGTGTCAGCGATAAATTTAAACTTACGGTCGACGCCAAATCAATGTCGAGTTTTGCAATCGCTCAAGGGGTAATCGGCTGGTTTTCGCCCAACGGAGTATTGTCCGGCAGCATGGTTGTCATGGCCGACGCCGCCAAAGGCAGTTATGCCGAAGCTGTCGGTCTCGACAATCTGGGGGCGGGTGGCAGTTTCAGCGACAAATTTGTTTTGGCGGTCACGGCCCAAGGCGGCACCCAATATGCCAGTGCCAAAGGCATCAGTGATTCGCTGGTGGCAAGCGGGCCGATTTCGGGCAGTTTTGCCATCTTTGCCGATGCCGCCAAAGGGACCGATGTCAGCAGTTGTTTTGTCAGCAACTCAATCAATGCCGCGAGCGGATTCGGCGACAACTTTAAGCTTGCGGTGACAGCTAACGCCGGGACCGGCGATGCCACCGCCTTTTTTGCCAAGTCGCTGACGGTCACCAGCGGTGTGTTCTCCGGCGATGTCGCCGTGGTCGCCAACGCTGCCAAAGGGCGAAATGCCACCGCCAACGGGGTAACCGATAATTTATCCGGCTCTTTTGCAATGAGCGACCAATTTAACATGAGTGTCATCGCTCACGCCGGTGCCGGTACCGCCTCGGCGCAAGCGTTTAAGTTCACCAGCAGCAACATGCAGCTGGCCGGCACGATTGCGGTGACGGCCGTCACTGCGACCGGACTTTCTGCCGAAGCGTATGGTTTGCGCTATGCCGGGTTCGCCGGTGTCGACGACCAGTTTAAACTCTCGGTAACCGCCGGCGCCGGGGCCGGATCGGCCACTGCTTTGGGAATTGGCGGCGCTCTTGTTACTCTCGGCGGTACGATTGATGTGACGGCCGAGTCAAAAACCGGCACTGCTGATGCCGTCGGCGGCAACGTCAACGTTACCTTTCCTTTTGGCGTGGGCTCCCAATGCTTGATTACGGTGAATGCCAAAAGCGGCTCTTCCACTGCGACGGCTACCGGGCTTGGCGGTTTTCAGGGCGAAGTTGATATGGCGGGCCAACTTGTTGTTACGGCAAGCGGCTCGGTGGCTTCCACAGCTTACGGGATCCGTTTGGATCAGCTGTATTCGGGCTCAACCGTGAGTGGGATCGCCAGCGCCGTCGGCAGCCACGGTGTCGGCATTTACAGCGGCGACGGCTCGCAGCTCACTGTGACCGGCGGCGTTTTCGGCGGAACCAAGGGGAATGCTTTGAGTATCGCCAAATCATTGCAAAAAGCGGTCGGCAGTTACAAGAGCGCGCTGGCGCTTGCCAAAAATACCGACCAGGCCATCGTTTTGGGCAATGGCTCCAATTTGTCGCTGTCAGCGGGAAGCGTGGCAATCGGTTCGGTCACGTTGGGAAGCGGCTCGACGCTCAATTTGTCCACCGGCGCGCAGCTCTGCGGCGATCTTTTGATGACCTCCGGAGATGTCAGCATCACCGTCGACTCGATGCTCACCAAAGCGGCAATGGTCAGCTTGAGTACTGCCGGAGCAAGCGTATTTGCGCCCGCGAGCGGTGTCAATATCTCCGTCAGTGCCAACGCCGGGACGCAAGCCGGGAGCTATGTGTTGCTTGCGGGCAGTGATTTAAGCGCGCTTGACAATTTTAATTTTGATACCCTCTATCATCTGAGCGGTTTTGACACCAATGATCTTGTGGCCTCCTGGCAGCTCGATCACGGCAAAACGGATACTTTGACGCTGATCGTGAGTGAAAAACCGGCAAGCTCATCACTGATATTTGAGAGCCGTACATTTGAAAGCACCGTCTCGTTGCTGTCGGCGTCATCACTTGCCGATGATTTATTGACCGGTGACAGCGCGTGGAAGCATACGACGCTCGCCTGAGGCGGTAATTGAGGATTGATCTGATGAAAAAACTGTTGTCGCTCTTGTTGGTTGTAGTGCTGGGATTTTTAGTAAACGGTTGCGCTGTCGTCAACCGTCCGGCGGTGTCGCCGGATATGGGCGCGGTAATTACCGTGCAGCCGGTCCCGGAGGAAGCCAAAACGTATGTGATGGGGGCGGTGCTTTACCGTGAGAACGACGGCGCAATCTACGGTCAACCGCGGGTGGTGGCCAAGGACGGCGTCCTTGCGCGTGCCTCGATGCAAAACGGTGTCGGGGCTGATTGTACTGTTTTCTCCGACGCTTTTGGCCCGGTGCGCTGTCAGTCGGGCGACGGATTGCGCATCTTTGCCCAAATGCGCGCGGCCGACAAACCCGATATGGTCGAGCTAAAATTTTTGACGCTCCGCTTTGACGGCACCCGACCCGGCGGCGGCTTGCAGATACTGGACCTCCCGGCGGCGCAAGTGTCAACTCAAAAATCTTATTTGCTGTTGATGCGCGACGGCAAGGCCGTGCTGATTGCGGTCGATCCGGACAATCCCAATGTCCTGTCTTTGTCTCCCCGTGCGCCGTTCGGTCAACTCGGCGGAGAAAAAAATTAGCACAATTGGGGATCCGGTTTTGACAAAACAACGAACACCGCAAACGGTGTTCGTTATTGTTTTCAGTCCATGGCGATGGCTCCGCCGCCACCGGCGGAGTCGGGCGCTTCGGTTCGGTCGAACTCCGGCGGGGTAACGGCGAGCGTGCTGGCTTCGTCGCTCTTGTCAAACTCAAAGTTGAAGCCGAGGAGCTTTACCGGGTAGTCGAGCTTTTTGTCGTTGTTGCCGCCGTAGGTGATGAGCTTGTTGCCGTCGATGAATTGCTTGAGCTCAAATTTGACGGTTTGCGGCTGGTCAATGACGGGCTTGCGGTCGATTTTGATTTGAAAAGTTTCGCCCGCGGCGTCCTGCACCAAAAAGCTGACGGCATGGATCCCGACTTTGGACGGGGTAAAGCCGATTTCGACTGTTTTGGGCCATGATTGCTCATCTTTGGCAATCACCGGCGGTTTGACGGCAAACAGGGAAGCATAAGCGCGTTTGCCCGGGATGCGCTCAATGGTCACGCTTTCGCCGTTTTTGCTCGGGATAAGTTTGTAACCTTCGCCGTAGACCGTCCACTCGCCGGGCGTCCAGCGTGCTTTGGGCTGCTCCGTTTGGTAATCTTTGAGCCAAATGCCGCCGTTGTCCTCGGCACTTTTGAGGTCAAAGTTAAAGCCGAGCAAACGCACCGGGAAATCGATTTTGCCGTCGCCGCCTTTGTGGATGATGACACTGTTGCCCAAAAGCGATGCGGCGTTGAAGCGGACAAGCGTCCACTCGCCGGGGTTGAGGCCGATGTCCTGTTTGAGCTGAAAGGTTTCGTTGTCCCGATCCATAAAGAGTACGCTGACCGCACTTACGTTGGCACCCTCGGGGCGCACCGGAATTACGATATCGCTGTTGACTGTCGCCGCATCGGCGGCAAAAAAGCGGAGAGTGCGCAAATAGAAGCTCACAAAATTGGCATGATCTTTGTCCCAAGTGATTTTTACTTGCGTGTTGTTGGCCGCGGCCGCGAGTTGGAAGCCTTTGGCGTAGGTGATCCAGTCGGCTGAGGCGAGACTTTTTTCCAGCGAGCGAAAGGCGACGGTGTCGGTAAAAGCGACGCCGGGCGCGGTTTCAAACGCGGCGTCGAGGTAAAAGAGCTGACCATCTTTGGCGCCGCGCGGGGCAGGGACGGTGAATATTCCTTCGCCCATGCCGTTGGCCGGGATGTCGAGTTGGACCGCTGCGGGGGAGACTTGCCATGCCCACTCGCGCCAGTTGCTGCGCGGCGTCAGGCGCAAGGTGCCGGTGAGCGGCTCGTTTTTGAGGTTGTAGACATGGATTTTGACCGTATCGCGCGTCCCGGCCTGCAAAGCGGGAAAGACGCCCGACATCAAGTCGCAGGCCCGCGACTTGTAATTGGGCAGTATCTTAACCTTGGCCGCCGGGAACTCAAGCTTGGCAATGTCGTGAGCGGTACTCACCTTGGCCGTTTGCGCAATGAGTTTGCCGCGGACGTAGACCGGGTACTCGCTCACCGGGATCATCACCGTACCGCTGAGGACGGGGAGTGTGGAGATGCCGCCTGACATGTCAAAGAGTTCTACTTGACTGCCTTCTGCCTTTATATTGACGGTTTGCGGCGCTTTGACGATCTCAAAAAACGGGATTTTAAACTGGTCAAAACCGTATGGATCGTTGCGCCAAACTACGAGAATGTCGCGGTTTCGGGCGTCTTGAAACAGCAATCCGGCGGTTTCCCCGGCCTTAAACGAGTGGTCTTGCAAAAATCCCGCAAATTTGGCATTGCCCAAAAGTTTGGCGGCGGCGCGGTAACTGGCCGCCCCCGGTTTGGGCATGCCGTAGCGGTCAAGCATGCCGAACTCCTCCTCCAGGGAATCCAGCGGCACATCGCGGAAGTTGTACGGGATTACCTTACTTGCGCCAAAGGCGAGCCCGCCCGCCATGATTTTAGGCTGATGGATCGCCTGATAGCGCCGGACTTCGTCCATGGTGCGCACCGGGATCATGTGCATCGAGCTGTAGGTACAACCGCCGATTTCGGTGATCCATACCGGTTTACCGGCAATGTTTGCCGCATTTTTCCAACCATTGAGCTCACGCATTTTACCGGCGACACCCCAAAACATCGGGACGTAAAAGCCGTAAATATGAGTGGCGATCGAGTCGCAAAAGTCGCCGCCCTTGACTTTAAATACCGGGGCATGGATGGCGTTGAGGTCGCCTGCCATCACGTTGCACGACGGGTCGGCAAGTTTGGCGGCAAGGTGCCCCACCTTGAGCGCTTGGGCGTAGTCCTCGGGCAAACAATCCCAGTAGGTGGGCTCGTTGCCGAACTCCCAGTCTTTGACGTACGCTTTGTTTTCGGAAATCAAATTGTATACATTTTCGGCATACCACGCATAATCGGCGGGAACCCCGTATTTCGCCCACTTGGCGACGGCATCGCCGTGGGTTTCGCGGTTGGCGGCGATGGCGGCCGGATTTTTGATGATTGAGGCGGAAATGATGCCCAAGGGTTTGAGTCCGGCCGCGTGGATCCGTTTCAATACTGTCTGCGAGCCGTCAAGGTCCTCAAAGCCGACGTCGACGCGGACAATGCTGACGCCGAGTTTGCGCAGCAAGGCAAAGTCAAACTCTTCAAAGCTGTAGCGGCGCTCGCGCCTCGTAATGTGGCAGGTAAAGCCGAAATTGCCGTCGGCTCCGTTATCAATTTGGTCATACATTAATGCCAGCGGGATTTTTAATGTTTGGCAGTCAAAGAGCGGGTCTCCGGGCGTGACCGAGAGCTCGTAGTAGCCGTCGCGCGCCGGGAGCTCCAAGGGGATGTCGTTGACTCCCGAGTTGAGCGTCGGCGCAAGTTTTTTGGTCCACACAATTTGATCGGCAAAGTCGCGCAGCTCCAGCGTAAATGCGGTTTGTCGCGCCGGGCCGTCGTTGCGCACCCGGAGTTTGGCGGGGGTGGCGCGGTCAAAAAAGAAATTGTTGTCATGATTGAGCCGGTCGCCGAATTGCAGCGGCGCGGTGGCGGCGACCCGGAAACCGGTTTCGGCGCGCCCCTCATACTCGGGCTGCTGCCAAAACATGACGGTATTGAGGGCGGCAAAAGTGCTCACGGCATCATCGGCGCCGAGGACAAAGGGGGCCCCCGCATAGTATTTGTTGTCCATGTGCTCGCGGACTTTGGCGGCGTGATTGACAATACCGTAATGGGAAACATTGTTGCGTGTTTCGGGGGTGATTTCAAGGTAGCCGCTGTTGCCGTCATACCACCCGGCTTTCAAAAATTCGTGCATGTCAGGAAGATAATAAATTCGCGGAGCGTCGGGGGTGGTAAGATCGCGGTAGCCGATAATGGCGTCAAACTCCTTGCCGTTTTCGCGCAATTTTTTGGCGATAACGTAAGCGCCGCGCTCGAGGGAGCCGGTGGAGAGAAAATTACAGTACCGCGCCGCATTGACCTTGCTGACAAAGGTGACCGCATTGTTTTCCTCACCGGGGAGGGGGGCGTATTGCCAGGCCCCCGCTTTGCCGGTGCGGACGATTGGCATCTTGTCGTCAAAGAGGTTGTAAGGGTCGCTTGTTTTGGCGCAAACGTTGAGAAACTCCGCATATTCGGCATTGGTTACCTCGCTTTTGCCGATCCGGTAGGGGTAGGCGACTTCGCCGCGCAAATAAGGATTAGGGACATCGCCAAAGGGCACTTTTTTACCGGGATTGCCGCAGTCGGCCACGGTCACAAGCTCGGGGGTCGCCAAGAGAGTAAAAGCGAAAAAAAGGGAGGATAGGAGAATATGGTAACGCATGGTTATTTCCCCTATTTAATATTTATTGGCGTTGTTGACGTCCCAGAGGACTGTGCCCCACCAGACGTAGCCTTTGTTTGGAAATTGGCCGTTAAGCCAATTATTGTTCCACAGGCCCGGGCGTTGCAGCACACCGGCCACGTGACCGTCCAAAAATGACATATTCATCGAGTTGCCGTGCTCAAAGCGGAGCTTGGCGTAATTGGTCTCAACCCTGAACCACTCCCACTGGCTGATATACGTATTGGTCTCGGTTACCGTCGGACAGACGGTCGGAAGTTTGATTTTGCCGGGGCGGATTACCACGTGAAACTCCGCCGAGCCGTCTTTATGATGCCGCAAAATTCCGGTGTTGGCGCTGTAACCGCCGGTGCCGTCGATTTCCTTGTTGCCGTTCATCTTGACCCGGCGTCCGGGACAATTCCACAATTTATTGCGGGTGATTTCGGTGGTTGAGGAGTAAACAGTGTGCTTGCCGCCAAAATAAAGTTTGTCGAGCTTGCCGTGCCATTGCTCCTCGCCGGCCCAGCTCCACGGCGGCACCGCCATTGGCAGTACACCGTAGTCGTTGGTATATAAATTGATACCCATGGCGATTTGTTTGAGGTTATTTTTGCAGGCCGTCCCCTGAGCGGTTTCGCGCGCCCGGTTCAGCGCCGGCAACAGCATCGAGGCCAAAATGGCGATGATGGCAATAACGACTAAAAGCTCGATTAGAGTAAATAAACATTTTCGCATAACCAATCTCCTTATTTGTTGTTGATATTTTTAACGCTGTTTCGCTCAATGACGGAGTGGGGAAAAAACATGTTGTGCTCCTTGGGTTTGACATTGCCCAATACAATATCCACCGCGGTGCGCGCCATATCCGAGTAATTGGGAGTCACCACCGTGAGACCGGGGGACAGATATGGATACAAGCTGCGCTCGCCCTCGCCGGTGACGCTGATGTCCTCGGGGACGTTGAGCCCGAGCTCCTGCAAGGCTTTGACTGATACCAGTGCGCCGCTGCTTGACTTGTAGACCAAGGCGGTGAGACCGAGGCGGCGGATGGCTTCGATGTTGGCACGGGTTTGCTGTACCGCCGCATCCATTGAGTTCTCCCAGGAGCGGATGGTGGAGCTGAAGATATGGTCGGGGCCGAACTCAACCCCGGCTTTTTTCATCGCAGCGCTAAATGCCTTAAGGTGCATGTCCGAGTACTCGGTGCGCGGCTCGTTGCGGATGTAACCGATATGGCGGTGACCGTTGCTGAGCAGCAATTCGGCGGTTTTTTCGGCGCTGTCGGCGGCATCGGGTGAAATCACATAAATATTGTCCGGCAAAAAATCGGCATAAAATGACATGCTGTCCACCACCACGACTTTGGTATTAAGCTTGCCCAATGCCTCCAATCTTTCGGCGCTCATCCGGTCGGAGCCCAAAAGCAATATTACGCCGTCACAGTCATTTTGAGCGTTGACAAACTCCAGTAATGACTCGGTGCCGGTGTCCTGATAAATCTTGCAATCCAAGGTGTTGCACTGATGTTGGCGGGCGTATTGAGAAATCGAGTGGATTGTGCGCCAGATATTTTCGTCCGGGTAGTCAATGTAGGCAAAGACAATGTGGCGCTCTTTGCGCTGCCTGGACGAGCCGAGACTGGCCACTGAGCGGCTGTTGCCGGCGGCGACGATCCCGGCGCCCTGACGGCGGACGATGATTTCGTCGTGCTCAAGCTCGGAGAGGGCGCGGTTGACGGTGGCCAACGAGACATTAAAACGGCGCATCAGCTCGCGGACCGACGGCATCCTGACGGCGGACTCGGGTTTGATCGCCTCGTCTTTTAAAAAATCTTTGATTTGTTCGTATTTGAGTGCCATAATCGTTTTGGGTTCACTTTTTACTGTACCAGTGTTTCGCTACAGTTATATTATGACGCCAAATGATCAAAAAGTCAAGATAAAATCTAAAAAAAAACGATTTTTTTATCCCCATTTGTCAACAAAGCAGGAGGAAACATTGTCGGCAAGCCGGGGTTGTCATGGCAGGTATTTGGTCAACACGGCGGCGAGATTGTTGAGTGACACGGGTTTGCTGACATAATCGCTCATCCCCGCTTCAAGGCATTTTTGGCGGTCATCCTCCATGGCGTGGGCGGTCATGGCGATGATCGGGATTTGGCGGTTAAGCGCCGCGGAGTCAGGCTTGCGGATTTGCCGGGTCGCCTCAAGTCCGTCCAGCTCGGGCATCTGGACATCCATCAACACGAGATCGTAGGATTTGCGGCCGACGGCATCAATGACCTCGCGGCCGTTGGTTACGACATCGGCCCGGAGACCGAGCTTTTTGAGGATGCCCAAAGCGACCAACTGATTGGTATGATTGTCCTCGGCAAGTAATATATGCAGTTGGCGGCCGGAGAAATCGGGCAGCTGTGCATGTATGTCATTGTCCTTAACCGGGGGCGGGTTGGCTGTGTCGCGACAGATAGCAAAGCGGGCGGTAAACCAAAACTCGGAGCCTCTGCCCGGCGTGCTCACTACCCCGATCTGGCCGTGCATCAGCTCGGCAAGCTGCTTGGAGATCGCCAGCCCGAGGCCGGTTCCGCCGGTTTTACGGGTACTTGAGCCGTCAATCTGGCTGAATTGGCGAAACAAAAGCCCGATTTTTTCGGGCGCAATCCCGATTCCGCTGTCGCGGACGGCAAAGCGGAGCAAGCAGCCGTCAGCGGAGCTGTCGGCCACGGTGACGGAGAGGCTGATTTCACCCTGTTCGGTGAATTTGACCGCGTTGCCGGTCAAGTTGAGCAGAATTTGCCGCAATCGACCGGGGTCGCCGGTGAGCATTAATGGAATATCCGGGGGGAGATTGAGAGTAAATTTAAGCCCTTTTTGATTGAGTTCGGGAGTCAATCCGGCAATCATATCGTCCAACAATGCCCGAAGCGAAAAATCGACGTGCTCCAACTTGAGTTTATGAGCCTCGATTTTGGAGAAATCCAAAATGTCGTTGATGATCCCGAGCAGCGATTGCGCGCTCGACTGGATGACTTCGCTGTAGCGTCGCTGCTCGGGATTGAGCTCGGTACGGAGCAGCAAGCCGGTCATGCCGATGACGCCGTTAATCGGGGTGCGGATTTCGTGGCTCATATTGGCCAAAAATTCGCCTTTGACGCGGGTCGCCTCCCGGGCCTCGGCCAATAGCTCGTTGGCCCGGACGGTTTCGGCGGCGAGTTTGCGGTTGAGCCGCGCAAGTTGCAGCGCCCAAATTCCGCCGACCAGCAAAATGACAAACAGAATTGCGCCGACTTTGATCAAAAAAAGGTAATCCATCCGGTGATTGACGATGATGGTGATATGTTGATTGACCGCCTCTTGAATGTCGCGGTGCGAGAGCGTCCGCACCCCCTTGTTGAGGATATCGCGCAGCATCGGGTAATCTTTGTTGACGCCGATGCGCAAATGGTTGGCGTAAGCCGGGATTTCTCCGGCGATTTTAAGGTTAAACCAGCCTTCGCTGCGAATAGTGTAGGCGGCCATGGTCAAAGAGCGCAACGTCAAATCCGCCTCCTGATCCGCAATCATCCGAAAAACTTCGCGCTCCGATTCCGCGGTAATCACCCTCAAATTGGGGTAATCGCGGCGCAACTTCTCCTCAATGCTGGTACCCTGCGGGAGAACGACGGTTTCGCCGGAGAGGGTGGTCGGGTTGGAAATATAATCATGGTCGGTCCGGGATACGAAGACGTTGGGATCGGTAAAATAACTGTCAGTAAAGTTGAGCCATTTTTCACGCTCCGGTGTCTGGTTGAGAAAGGAGATGATCTGACATTGCCCGGCCTGTGATATCGCCAACGTCTGCTCCCAGCTTTTGGTCGGGATGATTTTGAGCTCAATCCCGCAACGTTTGGCGATGAGCTGGATCAAGTCGGCGGCGATTCCGACATATTGACCCTGATAGTTGATTTGCTCGTACGGGTACCAGTCGGGATCCACCCCCACGGTGACCGGGCCGAGTTGCTCCAAATATTTTTTTTCTTCCGGCGTCAAATCGACACGGATTGACGGCGGCGGCGGGTGCGGCGGCAGCGAGGCCATCTCGATATTTTTGTCGTTGCCATGCGGCGGTCCGCCCGGAGGCGGCCCGTCCATCGGCGGCCCGCAAAGCAGCCAACAGCAAATACCGCCGAGGATCGACGCAATCAGCGCAACGGCCAAACAGCGGTAAAAACAAGGGTGGCGGAAAAAGGCGGGCCAAAACGTCATGGTGATACACCTGCCGTTGCCGGAAAAAATTTCAGCTCAAGCAGCACAGTATGGTAAATGGAGAATTGGCCTGATAAAAACACTTTTTCCCTATTATTGTCATAAGTTTCCGGTCCAAACGGCATCGTCCGCTTTGATACTTATAATCTACACCGTCAAGTTGATTTGTCAAGCAATCTTTGTGTTTCGTTTTGAGTATTTTAGCAGTGCGGCAACGATGGGACAGGCAAGATAATTTATATTTCCGACCTTGAGAGATAAAAAACGATGTCCCCTTGTTTGTCCTTGCGGCAGCTCTCATCGCCGCCGTTGTCCACGCCGTCGGCGCCAATGCTGTACAACAATTTTCCGTCCTGATAACGCAGCATTTGCCCGTCAAAGGGGTCGGGCGGCAGCTCCGGGTGCACGGGCCATTGCCCGTGAGTGCGGCGAAACTCCTCCAACTTAATTGCGCTCAGCGCCAACAGCGAAACCGCCCGCATCCGGGCCAGCCGCCGGTTAAGGGATATTTCGCTGTTCTGCTTAAAAAGCATCAGAAAGAAATTAACGTCCTGCCGCTCCTGGAGCTGCTTTCCGACCAGGTATGGGTCCTGATATATGAGCGGCAATGATTGGCGGGTTTCCTCAAGAATGTCCGCCAAAACTCCGGCTCCGAAACAAGCACAAATCCAACCGCGGTATTGATCAAAAATCTTGATGACTTTAAAATCATCCTGATAGCTGATTTTTGCAGTATTGACGGCTAGGTCGGTATCCAGATTTTTTTGCCAATACTCTTTTTGATGCTGCAATTGGGCCAATGAGAGCTGCGGCAAGGTCGCCTCCAAAAGGGATATGCGCCAACCGTCGCACGATTGCAAATAGTTATAATTGATTGTCAGCCCAAGCTTGGCCAGTGCAGACATTTGATCCAGGTCGAGAAAGAGCTTTTGGATAAGCTCCGGGCGTTCTTTTTGCGTCGCCGTTTGGTATTGCAACAATCGCCAGAGTACATAATCTGCAATGACGCTGCTGTATTTCTCCTCTTGGGGGACGATCAAAAAATCTCCGGTCGGCAGCGGGCGGTTAAGTTGATCGCGGATTTGCTCCGATTGCGGCAACGCTTCGGCCAACTGTTGGCTGATGTCTACCGATAGGTTCATGGGCTGTGTCGTCGGGCCATTGGACCACGTGAATTTGCAGGAGAATGAGGGGACGCTCCACTTCTCGGTGAATTCGGACGGGGCTTGGGTGACCGGCCACGGGACTTTGCTTAACTCATAGTGATAACGGACCTCTCCGACGATATAATAGGGGGTAAAGTAGACGACAATAAACAAAGCAATACAAAATAAGCCGGTCAGCTTTTCTTTGAAATCCCATTCAAATTTTGACTTGGCCCACGCGGGCAGAGGAGCTTTGCAGGCTTCCGGTTTGGGGTTTTTGCTCAGCCAATCACGGCGGAGCGATCTTAACTGAAACCAAAAGGGCGCGGCGCTGACGATCAATCCTGTCCCCAGCAACAAGACCATGACCATGAGCGCTATTGCCCCCTGCCGACCGTGGGGCAGCAGCACGCAGCCGGCATAAAACAACCCGAGCAAGATCCAACTTGCCGCATTGACGATGCGCCACCATCTCGGCGGTTGCTGCGGCAAATCTTGGGCAAATTGCCGAAGCAATCGATATCCGGCAAAGCTGTTGTAATACGGGATCGCCATTTCCGAAAACAGGCGATGACGGTGATCCGCCGATCCGGCCTGACGGCAGAAATAAACGAGCCTGGATAGTATTTCGGTGAAAAAAAACCGACCACGATCATCATCAGATTCATCGTCACCAATGGCATCGTGGTAATTATCAGCAAAATCGCGGCCACTGTGATTCCCGCGTAAATAACTGGTGGCCATAAGATGAATTGGACTTCTTGCTTGCGGTAGAGCTTTGTAAGCGCGGGAGCAAAGGCCGCATCTTCGTCCAGCCGGGTAACGCGCATTTCCTTTACCGGACGGACCATGGTGGAAAAATTGATTTGCCGCAACCGGTAGCGGCGGCAAATTTCTTTGGCATCGAGCTCGCAATCGCCCTCCGGCAGCTGTACGATATAGCGCGGCGGCTCCGGTGTTTGAGTCATTATCAATGCCTTTTTATCAATGGATCAATTAAACTTGGTATTAAACTAAGATGGATCGCTTGATTTGTCAAGCGCCTTTGGCAATAAAATCAGATAAAAAAACGGCGCACCGTTGCGGGTGCGCCGTCATGATGAGAGGGTTAGTTTTGCCACTCGGCCCAAAACATTTTTGGGTCCTTGGTGCGGTTTCCGGTGCCGACGCCGCCGTTGTCGGGTACTTTACCATACAAAAACGAGGAGGTGTGGCCGTCGACAAAGGCGACATTCATCCCCTTTTTACCCAAATGCCGCCAGTCGGACAAGGGGGCGATGCTGCTGCGGCTGCCGACTTCAGGATTGTAACCGGTTTTGGCGATATCCATTATGATCATGCGCGTTGAGGGGGTGCGCACGCGGGCAACCAAAAAGCCGAGTGCGTTGCTGGTCTGTGTCCAACTTTGTTTTTTGTCGGCATAGTCAGGGTTGCTGTGATAAGAATTCATCCCGTAATGCTGCGAGACTCCCAACGAATAATCCGCTATCAACGGTTGCGACGGGCAGGCAAAAATTTCCTTGGGCCGGTTGCTGCCGGTTTTGCGGTCGATGGTCTGATCCGGTCGGTCATAATGGATCAGGTCAAGCATGCCGAAGCTGGGCTTGGCCATCGAGTAAAGGGCGTCCTGCCACTTGCCCGAGCCGTTCCAGGCATAGGTGTTGCGGTTGCCGTTGTACTTGGGAAATTTTCCCTTATTGATGTCAGTGTACATCGAGAGGTAAAAACCCATTTGCTTGAGGTTGTTGATGCATTGGGTGTCTTTGGCTTTGTCGCGTGCTTTGTTGAGGGCCGGGAGAAGCATGCTTGCCAAGATCGCAATGATCGCGATTACCACCAGCAACTCGATCAATGTAAAATTTTTACGCATTTTTTTATTCCTTATTTGATGTTGGGTTTAAGTTTGCCGTCCAAACGATACTGGTACATGTTTTCGCCGACTTCGCGGACCATCTTGGTCAATTCGGGGTAGGGGGTGTCGGCGACGTCGACAAAGCCGATCTGATACCCTTCGCCGTCCCAGCGTCCGGTGAGCGGCTGGTCGCGGTACTGAAAGTAATGGATGCCCACCAAGCTCGGGTTGACCAATGCCCCTTGGGCAAGATGCAAATAAGCGGTGGCGCGGTCGCTCTGGGTGGCCCCGGCCGGGCACAAGCTTGCCGAAAACATCCCGCGGTCAATCACTCCAAAGTGGAATTCTCCCAAAATCACCGGTTTACCATAGAAATTTTTAGTGTCGCAGTTGGCAATGCTGTAGCTGTAGGCATTGACGCTGATGACATCGCAATGCTTGGCCGCCGCTTCCCAAATCGGCTTGGACTGGCGGAGGCCAACCATCCGGCAGCCGAGATACAACCGGTGCGGCGCGGTCTTTTTGATCCCCTGTTTGCAAACTTCGTAATAACGGTCGACGAATTTGGCGAAAAAGGCGTTCATGTCGGCTTTATAGGCTTCGGTCTCGGCGGCTTTGTCGTTGGCCAAGGCGTCGTCCCAGGATTTGAATTGGGTTTTCCACGCGTCATTGAGCTTGTCGACGGTCTGATATTTGGCCTTGAGGTCATTGAAAAACTCAACCTTGGCCGGTTGCGTCGGCTGGGCCTTGATCACCTCTTTGGTAATATCGTTGAATTTAAGCTCATTGTCGATAAAATAGCCGATGCACATCGGGTCGTTGATCGACTTGGCGGTCGCCGGATCGACGGCGGCGCGGTCGCGCAAAATATTGCCCATCTTTTCTGCAAACACTGGGTCAAAGACATCGTAAAATTTGAGGCTGCTTTTGGCAAACGTCGCGAACTTTTTGTCAAACTCGATCAATACAAGGGTATACGGCGTTTTGCCGGTCAGCATCAATTCGGGCGCGCCCCAGGCGCCGATGGTGTTGACGCCCCACGCTTTTAAGCGCAAATTGGTGACATCGTAGAAATCGGCGAGATAATCTTTTTTGCCGTATTTTTTCTGCAAATTCCAGTCGGTAAAAGGCAGGACGTCGCCTTTTTTGACCTGCTTGGCAAACCATTTCGGGTCTTTGACACTGGTGGAGTCGGTGTTGTTGCGCACCACATCAATGCCGATCGACCAAAAGAGCCGCCCCGCCGGATCGACGAGAAACCATTTGTCCTGATATTTTTCGGTACGGAAGCTGCCGGTGGCTTCGAGCTGCGGCCCTGCCAGCCAGCCGCCGTACTCATCCCAAGCGGCCGGAGCGGGAGTGGCTTTGAGTTCGGCCAATTCGCGCTCGTGATTTTGGCGCAGCTGGTCATCGCTCTTGATTTTCTCCGGCCAGTCGGCGTGAATGTATTGCCCGTACTGGTCGATAAAGGGGAAATAGGCGTCATTGCTCATTTTGGCGCTGACGTCGGGAGTCCCCTCCAGCCGGAAATTGCTTAGCTGGCAATATGTCAAGTCTTTTAATTCCGGCTCAAACGGCCACATCATTTGAAACTCGACCGAGTTGATCTTTGGGGTGTCCAAAGTTTTGATGCCGTGACCGCCCTCTGGGGTCTGGTAAATCGACTGATGCGGCAAAAAGATGCGCATGGTGCCCGTTTCGCCGGGGTTGAGACCGATCCCGGTGTTGATTTCCTTGAGATCCTTGGTTTCTTTGCTGCCGCTCGAGATGTGCATGGTAAGCCGGAGCTGCCGCGAGTCGGAGAGGTTTTTGACATCGACCGCCAAAAATTTACCGTTGCTCATGTCCCACTTGGCTGATTTGTCCGCCGGATTGAATTTCACTCCGGCATTCCACTCCGCACTGTCGGTGCGCAGTGTTACAATCTGCTGATTGTCGAGCGTTGCTTTGGATTTGTAGCGCGGCTCCAGCTGAGCCGGGGTGAGCGGCAGATTATCCGCGGCTGCCCAAGCTCCCGTCCCGACCACCAGCGCGGCCAACAACTTTTTGCATAACAAATACATCTTCGGGATTCCTTTCTATGGCTAAGTTTTTATGGATCAATTGATGTCAATGACGGAATTTCGCTCGATCAGCCGGGACGGCAGCATGACTTTGGTCAAAGTTGCCGGGGGCTGCTGCAAAATCATCGCCGCCGCCTGTTCGCCGATCTCGTGTAAGGGGCAATATATGGTCGAGAGCGACGGGCGCTGAAATTCGGAGATGCCCGGGTTCTCAAACCCCAAAATCGAGATATCCTCCGGCACGCGTTTGCCTGCCAGCTCTTGAATCAGCCAGTTGATCTCCAATACTTTCATATCCTCTCCGGTGACCCAAATCGCGGAGCACCCGGCGTCAATGACTTGTTTGACGGCGAGGTGCGGCGCTGTCGAGTTGGCGATTTGGAGCACTGTTGCGCCCGGCCGGTCGTAGCATTGATAAAGTCCCGCTGCCCGTTTAATCCCGGAGGCATCGGTCTCGTGGATCACCGCCACCCTGCGGTGCCCCTTGCTCCACAGATAATCACCCGCCATCCGTCCGATTTCGCCTTGGTCAAACCCGATGCTGTGAAAATGTCCGTCATGCTCGTCGCTGGTCCAGACCACCGGGATGTTGCGCAAACTTTTTAATTTCTCAATCGTCTTATCTTCCCAGGCGATGCCGATGACACCGTCAAACCAGTGCGCCGAGAGGTTGTCGATGTGATCCTCGGTGATCATGGTGATCTCGGCATTGGCCCGCGACAGGGCAAAACAAATGTACTGGGTCAAACTGTTGACATAGCCGCCCATCTGGGTTTTATAGGGCGGCTCGGTAATCAGCGCAATCTGCCGGTTGCGGATGCCGACCCGGGGGCGGAACTTTAATGCGCGCGCCGCATCCATGACCCGCATGCAGGTTTCGGACGGGATGAGATCACTGTTGTTAAATACCCGGCTCACCGTCCCGGAGGACACATTTGCCAAGGCTGCTACCTGTGCCAAAACCCCGGTGTTTTGACTGCGACTGACTGTTTTTGCCATCCTTACCAGACCTGTTTTTATATTATCGTTGGCTTTATTATACCATAAAAATCATGCAAAGTCAATAGTGTTTATGAAAATATTTAATGTTTTATGTTAATTTTGCATAAACAGTGCGATATGTGCATCGGCGGTTTTATCTCTCCGAATTGTTGAGGCAAAATGTCTGCAAATTTGATATTGCAAAGGTTAACTTTTGATTGAAAATATTATTTATACGTAAAAAAAATAAGTAATTAATTATCTTTTTTACTTGCAAACTCTTAAAAATGGATTATTATATATCATTGTATATATACAAGACCTATACAGCGTCTGGTACGCTGTTTGAGTCAACCACCGGGGCGGCGGAGCCGGAAATATGCAAGGCAGGAGGGACAGACAATGTTGGCGGATTTGGGATTTTGGTCATGGCTGTTGATCGCTTTGGTCTTGGCCGCGGTCGTATTGGTCTGGTGGGGCGGCTGCCGTCTGCGCAAAAAGGCCCGTGAGGACTTTTACCGGATGATCGACTCTGACATTGGCGCGTTGCTGCTGGAGACCGGTCATTTTGCGCCGGGCGAGGTTGACCGGCATTTGGCGGAGCTCAAAACGGCGGGGCCCTGCGCGGCCTTGCATCCGGCGTTGCTGCAAATCGAGTATGCGCTAAGCTGCCGTGATGTCAACAAAGTCAGCCGGGTGGTCTCCGTCGCCTTTATGGATCGGGAGAACCGGCCCGCACAAAATAAAATCGAGCGCGAATACGACTGGGACTTTGTCCCCGACGATTTGGGCGACTCTTTAATACTCTCACACGAGCAAAACATCAACGTCCCGATCTACACCAAAAAAACGCAGTAACCACTGCGGGAGACTTATGACGGATTTGTCGGATTTGGCCGGGTGGTGCGACTTTTTGCGGGCAAGCCGCGCGATGACTCGTGGCGCAATAATGAGCTCGTCAAAAAACAATTGGCAACCGTTGGCGTTTGAATGATCTCTCAGCATCCGCACGCATTGCCTGAAGACCGTCGATACCGGTGGCTCAATGTGCTTTTCTACCTGCATTCCTTTGAGCATGTTGTGCTGGCCGCTGTTTGCCGCGGCTGCGGCTGGATTGACTGTCATGCTTTTACGTTTGGGGTTGGAGCCGTTTCTCCGTTGTATTCTTTGGTGCGCCTTTGTTGTGCCGGGGCGGTTGTTTCCGGGCTGAAAAATTAACCATTGCAGATTGTCTTTGACGCTGTCGACAAATGTTATACAAAACCAAGCAAACCTTGTCCGCCGACACCGATTATGCTATATTCGAAAGTGCGGTACCGTTTGCCGGCATCGGTACTCTGCAGTTGCTGGAAATTTGGTATTCGCAGAGTAAAGGCAACAGCAGCTTTTACCTGCTCAATATTGTTCGCAAAAATGCCAAACGGGTCAATGTCATTACCGAGTGTCGCTACGAGATGCTGTTGGCGGATGCCGGGCTGTTGAATGTGCCGCTTTATCTGATTGGTCAATACCGGCAATTGTTGATGGCCGGCAAATGATTTTCCGTTAAAGTTTGGCCGCAAAGTCAAAAATGGGGGGACCTTATCAATGGCGAGGGCTTCGGCAAGTTTTTTAACGTTTTGTACTCCAGAACGGTGTCTGACAGCATGGTGATTTCGGCAGCGCCAAGCATATTGTCCATTTGCGCGAGATATTTTTGTTTTGCTTCCCGGTCGGCGTGGACCTGATAATGTTTGGTCATCTCCGGCCTCATGTGCTTCAACACTGACTGAACGATCGGCAACTGGATATTATACCCCCATATAAGCAAAAGTATGTCCGGGGCTGTGGACGTCTTTGACGCTTGTCGCCCTTGCTCTGCCGCTGACGACACTCGTGGTTCGGATGCCCAAATTCTCTAAAAACTGCTTGACCCGGTAGGTTATCCCGGTGGAATTTGGGCCGTACATTGGGCATGCTCCGGGCAATACACAGTCGTGATCGCCGCTTTGTTGACAGTTTCCTTGACCTTTTTTTCAAAAAGTCTGAGCCGTGCGCCCGGAGGTGCAATTTTCGCATACTCCGTAGTACATTTACCGGCTGTAATGGTACTCTTGGATTTTCCCCAATCGGCTTTTTGGGTTAAAAACTGACATTGCATCCTGCGCTACGGTGTTGAAATATCACGTTATTACAGTATTGCAAACAGCAATTAGAACATATTTAGAACATTTTGCCGTTTTTTGTGGTTTTCAAGGTTGTGTTTTTTTATTGTATATTTTGCCAGGGGGGAGCAA
Organism: uncultured Victivallaceae bacterium; assembly: GCA_964609825.1. Classification (GTDB taxonomy): domain Bacteria; phylum Verrucomicrobiota; class Lentisphaeria; order Victivallales; family Victivallaceae; genus CAZSSH01. The sequence continues at coordinate 193,283 of CAZSSH010000010.1, forward strand.
AGCGGGGCGGGATGGTCAGAAATTGCAGGCCGTCGCGGGGGGTGCCGTCGGCTCTGACCCAGATGTGAAAGCCCTGATCGTCCAAACCGTTGCTGTCGTAACGGTCAAGCCGGGTGGAGATGGCGCGGCCCTCGGTAAGCGCCCAGCCCATCCAGCCGAAGCCGAAGTCCTCCATGAGCTCAATATTCCAGCGGGCGCACTCGGCGCGCCGCAAATCGTCCAGCGCGCCGGGGATTGCCTCGTTGATCAGCATCGGCTTGCCATGGTTTCGGGCGATGGCGGCGGTGCGCTCCAGCATTTGCGTCAGCTCCGGCGGCGTTCGGCCGTATGGGTGACAGCATAAGACATCGCACAAATCGGCAAAAATTTCGATGTTGTCCCCGGCCATGTGCGTCCCGACGGTCAACGGCTGCCGCACTCCGTTTTCGCGCAATACATTGGCGCAGTGACCGAGCCATGTCAGCTCAAGCGCCGCCACTTCACTTGCCGGGTCGGTCGCGGCGGGTTCGTTGCAAAGATCCCAGAGCAAAATTCGCTCGTCTTCGCGATATGGCCCGGTTAATTCGCGCAAATATTGGGCGCGGGGGGCAAAATCGCCGGACAATTGCTCCAGATAAGTGCCGCCGTAGTCGTATTGCCGGTCGTGCCAGCGGTTGGCAAGGCATGGCATGACTTTCATCCCCGCCTGACCGATTGCCGTAACGGCGTCCGCAAAAGCGGTGCTGATTTGCTCGGGATCGATCATCCATGCGTCAAAGTCGATCCACAGTCGGATGGTGTTGGCATGAAACAGTTTGGCCGCAAGCAACTCTTGCCGGAAGCCTTTGGGGTCGTATTGCAGCCAGGCCTGTTCAATGGTTGCGCCCCATGACGGGACAAGGTTAAAGCCGCGCAGCCAGCGGTAATCACAATATCGGTGCATTGGGGGATCCTCCGTGAGTAAAATTGAAACACAGTGCAAAGCGGGCGAGTCCGTCGTCGCTGTACCACATGGGGAAATTGGTTCCCCACTGATTGTTGTACAAACAAAAGTGAAAGCCTTGATTGAGATCGGGTTTTGTCCGGTCAAACCGCCACAGCCGCCGGGCTCCGGGAAAGAGCAGCGGGGCGTCCGGCGAGTCCACTGCAAGTATGGTGTCGCGATTGGCGATCACCAGCGAATTTTGGCCGCTGACGGCGTGCATGCTGTTGTTGCCCCCCTTGACAACATCCAAAGGGTCGATCCAAGTTTCCATTTTGTTGAGTTTCCAGTCGTCGCCGGTTTGAAAGTTGGTGTGAAAGTCGGCAAAAATTGCCTCCGGCATCCGGTTGGCCGGCTTGCCGAACCACCGGACGCTGATCCTGAGCGCAGGGGCATCGTCAGGGAACTCATATCGGACCTCAAAACTTTCGGGGCATCCGGCATTTTGCGTGAGCTCCCGACGCATGGCGACTTGGGCAATCACGGTTGTCGATTGACGGCCCTGGATGAGTTGATATTTCGCTTGTTCGCCCCGGGAAACATCAGAAGGAAGCCCCTCCGGCAACCCCTCTTTGCCGAGGTCCCAGCGGGCCCAGGCGGCAGTGGCCATATTGGCACACTGGCAGTATTCACCCAAAAATTGCTCGACATCCTCGCGGTTGTAACGGCAGTAGGAGAGGCCAAAAAACGGCTTGCCCGGACGCGACAGAAGCGTTTCGCCGCCGGTGCGTTTTAATATGGAGAGCTCACCGCGGCGGTTGAACTTAACTTCAAAAAACGCAGTTGAGAGCTGCGGCGGCTTGCCGGAAGTTTCAGTCATTGCGCTTGGACTACTTTGCAGTCGGCGCAGTGCCTGCTTGCCCTCGCGCCGGAGATCCGGCGGCAGGGCCTTGAGGGCCTGACGCAAATAATCGCGCTGTTCTGCCCACGATTGCTCGAGCGTCCGGTAGTTGGGCCTGACGGCGCGGGCGGCGTCAAAATCGGGGCGCAGCCAGCTCTCGTCGTCCACCAAATGGGTTTTGACGTCCATCCCCCAGGTGTGTTCGGCGATCAACAGCAAATTGCGGTCAAAGCCGGTGACGGGCGGTTTGCCCGAGGTTTGCCACTTTTGCCGCAACCGGCAAAGCTCGCGAAACTTCGCGACTTTGCCCGGATCGGTCGCCACACCGTGAATCCAGCTGTCACCGATTTCCTGCTCGATGACCGGAAAGTCGGCGCGATGTACTAACAATTTTCGTGCGAGATCGTCCAAGGTGCCCATCCGTACCGTGGCATCGGGAAATTGCATCCGGGCCTGCCGAAAGAGGTAATGCACCGGCTCCACCCCCAAGGGGGCGGTGTTGTCGGCACCGTGGGCAAAGATCACCGCAAGATTGTACCGGTCAAAAATCCGGTCGGCTCCGTAATTGCCGAAAGCATACATGACCACGAGCTCTTTGCCGTCGCGCCGCCATCGGAAAATCTCGGGAACTTGCGGCGCCGTGGCCGACGGGTTGACGCCGAGGTGCAGAAATTCGACTCCGGCGTCGGCCAAAATTTTGATCAATCCGGCGCTGTGGCCGGGGACGTCGGTCATTTTACCCGCGATGGTACTGCGGCCGAAGCGTGCGTCGAGCTCCTTGGATATTTGCAGTCCCGCCGCATAAAGCGAAGCATCGGCAAGCTCGGTGTGAGTGGTAAAAGGGATTGCGTGCCAGGCGATCATACCGTCATGGATCGCTTGCTCAAAGTCCTTGAGTTTTTGGCCTTTTGCATATTGGAGATATTCGGCGATCAGCCAGCTCCCGGTATTCCAGACGTAATTTTCGTTGGGAGTGTCGGTCATGACCTTGCGGCCGATGGCGACGGCTTTGGGGATGAATTCTTTGAGATAGGCGTGTCTGACATCTTTGGCGAGGGCGGTAAAGCCGATGTCCAAGTGACTTTTACTGATGATAAGCACCTCTTTTACCGACCGCGAGACGGTAAAATCGGCCAAACGTTTTTTCATGATTTGATCGCGCTCCTGTAATCTGGGGGCAGGGTTTTGGGCGCGTCCCGGTAAAACAGGACGCGTCCAAAAGAGCAGGGGTTATTTTTTAAATTTCAGCAATCCGAATAAACTCGAGTCTTTGCCGCCGGTGGAGATACCGGGGGTCCACTCCAAGTTTTCGTACATCTGGTCGCCGTTGCTGTTGTTGACGCAAAAGTCAAAGCCGAGCTCTTTGGTCTTGGTGATGTCAAAGGGCTCGATTTCGGCCCAGGCCATCCGGCCCTCGTAAAGTGTGGTGCGGTTAGTTTCGTTGCGGGTGATTTTTACTTGTGTGGCCGGCAACATCGCCTCTTTCTTTTTGGCGCCCATGATCCAATACGACCAGCGCGGACGGTTTTGGTACAGCGAAATGCCGTATTCATACTGGGTGCCGTCGCTGCGCTTGGAGTTGTTGGGGTCAAAGGCCAGCTGGATGCCGTCCTGCCGCCAGGCGCCCGATGCGTCGTTTTCCTGAGCATGGACGACGTCATTGACGACAAAATGGAAGTAGAGTCCCTGCTCGTTCCACATCAATTTGGCGTTGACGCCGAAGTCGTCCTGCGCCGTGTCGTTGTTGCGCGACATGGTGATGGCCGGAGCTTTTTCCCACTGTGCGGCGGTCGGCAAAGCGCTGCCCTTGACTTCAAAATACATTGCATCATAGGTCTTGCGCTCCTGATTGGAGGACAAAATCGGGACGGAGATGTAATCAAGGACATTGCCGTTGGCGTCAACGGCTTTGACTCCGAGGTCAAACCCTTGATGATTGCTCAAATATGGCTTGAGGTTGAGCGTCCAGTTGATTTCCTGTACCGATTTGCCGGCGACGGCGATGGAATTGCTTTTAATTGGCTCGGCCGCGGTCACTCCCTCGGGCAAAGCGAGCTCGAGATGCATATTAAGCTCTTCGCCGCCAAGGTTGGTCACGGCGACGCCAAAGGAAAATTGCGACTCCGCCTTGGGCTCGACAAAGTACCCGCTCGGCCGCTGCTGACCGCATACGAGCTCCTCGTTCTTGAGACGGCTTTGCAGCACGACCGGCGAAATTTTGGCGGTGCTCAAAGGAAGTTTGCTGCGCTGATAAAGTTTCATCGCCGTGGTGTTGGTATTGATGTAAGCGGATAAATTGCTCTTGATTTTTTGACCGTCCAAAAACCAGTACAAGAGTCCGTCGGTGGCGACGGTGGTCGGGCCGATTTCGATTTTGCGGCCGTCGATGCCTTCGCCGCGGAGGATCGGCACGGCCGGAGTCTTAAAGGTGCTGCCGGTAAAGCGGGTAAAAATGACCGCGATGTATTCCTGACCGTTGCTGAACACCCGGGCCCGCGCCACGTCGGGGGAATTCAATTTGAGGTCGCCCACGTACTCAAAGTTGGAGAGCAGCCGCGCCATGTTGCCGTAACAGGCGAGGGCGGGGTAGGGTGTTTGGTTTTCGCGGACCAGCGAAAAATCCATTGCGCCTTCTTTGTAATATTGGGCAAAAAAAGGATACATTTGAGCGATGCCGCAGGCTTTGCCCTCGACCGCTTTCATCACAATATTTTTGGCCGATTCCGATGTCCAAGGCCAGCCCGACTCGGTGATGTACAAGGGCAGCGATTCGCGGCCGTAACGGGCCAAAAAGTCGCGGTACCACTGGACATTGCCCTCAATCGTGGAGGGATCGGCATAGGTGTGATAACTGATGGCGTCCACTACCTCCAGCATCCGGTTCATTCCGCTGTTTTCCCGGAAGCCGTTGCTGGCCACCTGCGAGAAGATCCCGCCGACGATCGGTACTTGGCTGCCGGTTTGCTGTTTGGCGTAGGCAATGGCTTTGACCATCGGCACATAGCCGGTGACGGGACCGAATTTGTCGTCGGTTTCGTTCCACACCTCCAGGCCGCCCAGATAAGGGCCAAAGAGCCGGAGGATGTGCGACCACGAGTCATTTACGTAGAGCATGTTGCTCGGGAAGCGTTTGGTCGAGCGTTGATTCATATCCGAGCCAGAGCCTGTGGGAGCATCGTGAAACTCCTCCAGTACCTTTAAGCCGCTGGCTGCCAAACGCTGGCGCACTAAATGGTAGTAGAGCCCCTGACCCTGATGCCAGGTGTCCGGCTTGGGATCGTCCTCGATCTTTTGCCACGAGAGAAACTCGTGGACGATGGCGATGCCGCTGCGTTTAAGCATGCGCATTTTGGCCGCCTCTACATCGCCGTTGGGAAACCAGGAGAAGCCGGCGTTGATGCCGAAAAAGTAATCCGGTTTGCCTTGATAGGGAGCCATTGAGTAGATGCCGAAGGCCAGATTTTGCCCCGGAAAAGTGAGCTCATAATAACCGGCGGCAAGCTTGACCGGCAGCTTGATGCTTTGATCGGCGGCAACGTCCGCCGCGGCTCTCACTTTTTCGGCGCGCAAATAATCGGTGATCAGGTAATTCACCTTGGAGCCGGGGGCCAGCTCGGTATTAAACTCAATCACCGCATCGGTGTTCGGCTCAAGGTAAAACTGTTCCAGATTGCGGAGCGTGATCGGCGCGGCCTCTAAGGTAAACAAGGCAAAGAGCAGTATCAAAAGTAAAAGCGGCAATTTGAGTTTCATGGTTGTTCCTTATCAATATATCGGTGCTCAAAAGAGGGGAAAAGGGGCGGTTGCCGCCCCGGTTCAAAATCAGAGGATGAAATCGGTTTTGTTAAATGGGGTCAGGTAGTCATTTTCACAATAAACTCCTTGGGCCGGGTTGGCATTGGCTCCGCTGGCCACGCGTTGTTTGGCTTCGGCCGAAGAGATTCCCTCGGTGTGGCCGTCGGCGTAGACCAGATTGGAGGCGTTGGGGTGCTCCATATTGATCCCGGAGGTATTGTAGAGCCAATAGTCCGCCAACAATACGTGTCCGGGTTTCATCCGCCCCCACTCCACAAAGCCGTTGCTGACTTGGGCGTCGCGGTTGCCGCCTTTCCAGACCGGTTGTGCATAGCTGGTATGGATCCATCCCCAGGGGCTGGTGATATCCCAGTCCCCGGAGTTGGCGTACTGCTGATAAGTTTGATTGGTTGCGTTGGGACAATAAAAGATGGATTTGTTGGTTGTATAGCCTAAAAACCAAAGCTGGCCAATGCCGTACCAGTATGGTTTGACGTTATGTTGCTTGATGGCGGTACCGTTGTTGGCCACGACCGCCGCTCTGGCGTTGCGGGAATCGGAGACGTACATGGCAATCATCTGTCCGACTTGCTTAAGGTTATTGGCGCAACGGGTTTGCTGGGCGCGGGCGCGGGCTTTGTTTAACGCCGGCAGCAGCATGGCGGCCAAAATGGCGATGATGGCAATCACCACCAAAAGTTCAATCAGTGTGAAACGATGGCGGCGCCTGGCGGCGCTCAATCCTGAGTTACGGCGGGCGGGGGAGGCGCGGTGCTGGGTCGGTTCGGCGATAATCTGTTTCATTTTATTCTTTCCTTCGGGTTGTTAGGACTCAACTTCCGGGTATTTGATAATCATATATGATCACCATCTATGTATAGTATAGCACATTCGACAGTGATTGTCAATAGTCTGCGAACAAAAAGCAACAATTTTTTTTGTTTACCAATCGAATTTCTTAAATGTATATACAAAGTTGGGTGGATTATTTGGCGGCTTGGGCGGTTGACTGGCGCACCACCAGCGCGGGTTTGAGATGATATTGCTGATAGCAACCCTCGGTTGCCATGCCGTTATGTGAGCGCTCGATCAAGAGCCGGATGGCACGTTCGCCGATACCGCGGAAATCGGGCGCCACCGAGGTGAGCGGCACCGGCGACTGGAGCGCGGTTTCGGTATTGTCCATCCCGGCGACCGAAATTTGGTGTGGGACGGCGATGTTGTGTTCGGCGAGGTAGTTGACCACGCTCACTGCCAAGGTGTCGTTGCTGCAAACAATGGCGGTGGGCGCTTGCGGCAATGCCAGCAGTTTTTTGAGGTAATTTTGGATGTAGTTGTCGTTATGAGCGGCAAAGTACTCAATATTGACCTTGTTGGTCACCGGGACGATGCCGAGGTAATCGGGGTTGAAGATATCGCGCGTCCCCAATGCGCTCAGCATTCCGGTCATGCGCTCGCAGACGCTCTGACGGACCAGCGGCACGCTTAAATATGCGATCCGGCGGTGTCCGAGCTCATACAAATGCTGCACCAAAAGCTCGCTGCCGGCGGCGTTGTCATTGGCGATGCAGTCGGTCGGAAACTGCGGAAACATGGCATCCACCAGCACAAACGGAAAATTCTCCTTGCGCATATTTTGCAAAATGCCGATGATCCGCTCGTCCATCGCCGACCAGATGACAAATCCGGCGTTGACCGGATTGGCGAAGCTCTGCAAAACCTTGATTTCCTCCTCCACCGAGTCGTAAAACTTGACCCCGACGTTGCAGTCCTGATTTTCCACCGCCATGGCCATGCCCTCTAGCAAAGCGGGTTTGCTGGGCATTGAGCGGGAGTCCGACAAGGCGCTGATAAAGGTAAACAAACCGCCGCGCACCGCCGGGACGATGTTGAGATTACGGTCCTGTGCGGCATGGCCGCGGACAAAGGTGCCCCGGCCGCGGATGCGCTCAATGACTCCCGACGCGATCAAGCTGGACAGTCCTTTGGCTACCGTTAAACGACTGGTGTTGAACTCTTTGCAAAGCTCCATCTCGGTCGGGATGGCGGTATTTACCCGGTATACGCCGCTGCGAATGCGCCGGGTGATTTCCTGTTCGATTTGTTGATAGAGCATGGGTTCTTTCATCGCTGTTTCTTTCCGGTGATTTGTCTTATTTGTATATAGTATAGCATGAAAAGTAAACAAATGCAAGTGTTAATGTAAAGATATTGCATGTAAAAAGAAAACGCGCCGCCAAAGACCGGATTGCGTTGGCGGCGCGCGGTAGTACAAACTCAGGACTCGATGAGCTCAAAGAGTTGAAAGGTAAATTTTTCTTCGGCGATAAAGTAGAGTTTGCCGTCGTCGATCCCGGCATGATTGCCGAGCAAGGTTTTGAGTTTGAGCTTGCGGCCTTGAAAAAGGGGGACCATGGTTTCATAATCGACCGAATCCGCGCCGTGGCGGTAGACGGCCAAATATCCGGCGACACGTTTTGGGTACTCGGGGTTGAGTGAAACGAGCATGCTCCAGTTATCTTTCCCGGGTTGCGGTCCCGGCGCCGGAAAGTTTAGGTTGCGGGCAATGGTTTGCCGCACCGGCGTCAAAAGCTTGATCAAGGCCCCCAGTTGCTCGGCGCGCTCCGGGCTCATTTCGGCCAAAGCCCCCCAAAAAAGTGAGTTGGCAAACAACGTTGAGCCAAAGATGTACTCCAAATTGTAATCGTCAATTTGCGCCATGAACTCAAGCTCGATTTTGTTGCTCGGACAGTATTTCATGATGTCGTGCAAGTTGCCGAGCGCCATGTAGGGGTGATAGTAGCGGTAGTCGGGGATGTTGCGCCCGCGGTTTTCGAGAAACAAGCGCCCAAAGTCGAGGGCGAAGTCAAAGCATGGGCGGTTGCCGCGCGTGACGTCCATCGAGATCACCAGATCGGGGATTGCTGCCTTGAGCTCGGTGAGGAGCTCGCGGTACTTCTCAAAATGGATGTTGCCATCGCCGCGCAAGGTGTCAAACACATGCAGCTGATACAAGTCAAATTTGTAGCGGCAAATGCCGTAGTTTTGATACATGGCAATGATTTTTTGCTTGATGTGCTCATAATAGCCCTTGTCGCATAAATCCATCGCACAGTAGCCTTTGCCCTCGCCGATCGGACAGTACTCCACCGGAAGAAAATCGCAGGAGCGGGCGAGCCAATTCCAATCATTGCCCTCTATCGCGGCGTCAAAGCGTTCGGCACCGTCCCACAGGACCGCCTTTGGGTGCCTGGCGTCCAAACCGAGGGGATCCATCCACAAGCCGAGCTTGACGCCAAGCTTCTTGGCTTTGGCGGCAATCAAGGTGAAGTCGTTGGGGAATTTGCTGCGGTCGATTTCGCCCATAAAGCTCTCAAACCAGCCGTCGTCGATAAAGACGTTGCGGATGCCCGATTGCGCCGCGATTTCAAGCTCCTTGAGGATTTTTTCCTCGGTGGGATCGTGGCCGAAGCTCGGCCAGGAGTTGGTCAAGGTCTCAAAATCATTGGCCGCATCGCAATGATAGCGGCAAGCCTGATAGCGGTGGAGGCCGAGCAGCGACGAGGCCTCCTCCAGTGCGCCGATAACGCAGCCGTTGGCTCGGCGGATTTCTCCGGGACGTAGGTTGTCAAAGCCGAGGCCGAGCACGCTTACAATGTTGCTTGCCTCATCCAGACCAAAGTCGTATTCTCCCTTGATCGGCTGGCCGCCGGGCATCGGGCCCTCTTTATAAAAATAAACGCCACCCCCGTCAACATCCTCAAAAATCATGAATCCGCCGCGGTTTTTGTTTTTGGCCGGAGTTTCGTGCAAGCGATGGTTGGACTGATCGGTACAGCAAAAGAAATCGACGGCTTTGGCGTTTTTTACCGCAAACTCGAGCTGAAAGCTCCCCAAGTCCGAGTAATACATGCCGCTGTGGCTTGCCGTGCTCTCATAAATATCATAATAGCGCAGCGCCGGAGCGTCATTATAGAAATAAAGGTGGCGAGTTAATTTGATGTCATCGATCTGATAATTTAGGAGCAGTTTTGTCCCGTTTGCCTCGTAAGCGGGATCGGTCTTGCTCTCGGTGATGTCGAGCAGCGTCGCCCGGTCGGACAATTCCCATTGCTTGCGGTCGGCCAGCAACAAATGGCCGGTCTGGATTACTGCGCTTTTACCGAAAAACTTCAACCTCTCAATCGCGAAAAAAGGTCGAATACGGATCACGGCCTCGGTGGTCGCGTTGCTCAAATACAGTCGGTCCTGATCGATGCGGTACATAAAAATCCTCATAATTTCAAGGGTTTAAAATTTCATATACAGTATCATAAAAATCGCTGTTTGCAATATTTTTTGCCTCAAAATCAAAAAAAATGGTAAATTTTCATAAAAATCACTTGAATTTGGAAAAAAATGGAATATATTGGAATTAAATGGAATTAACCCCGGGAAAACGTTATGTTAACCTTTTGCGGTCAGGATCGCTGTCTGGTCGACGGCAACGGTCGGATCAAGTTGTCCCAACATTTTGTTGACGATTTTTTAAGTCGTTGCGGCGGCGAAGTCGTGATGCACGGCTTGCCCGAGGGCGGTATTGCCATTTACCCGGAGGATGTGTACAAAGAGATGCGCCGCCGGGAAATCGGAGAGGTTGAGGCCGCCGGCAACAGTTTTGTGGTTCGCCAGTCGATGCGGCGCTTCGGGGCGCTGAGTCAGTCCGAGGTGATCAGCAAGCAGGGGCGAGTGACGCTGCCGGTGGCGTTGAGAGAGTATGCCGGGTTGTTTCCGGGCGAGGATGCGTGCGTGATCGGGGTGGAGATCGGGATCGAAATCTGGTCGCGCAAACGCTATGAAGACGAGATGAAGTCCATCCGGGACTATATGGATAACAAACGAACCAAAGAATTGGAGGCAGTCAATGAGCATCAATAAAGACCGTCGCAACCGATTGTTGCTGTTTAGCGTCATTGCTTTGTTTACGCTGCTTTTGATCGGTTCGGTCGAGGCCGTCCCGCGGCAGCAACAGAGCGTTTCGAGCGAAGTGAAGAACGCGTTGTCCGCCGTAAGCGACACGCCGTCGGCCAACCGTGCCAACTGGCAGAGCTTTGCCGAAAAAAATCCGCAACTCTTGCTGCAAATTTGTCAGGATTGAGCGATGCCCGCGATTTTTGTCAGCGGCATTGACACCAATGTCGGCAAGACGATAGCCACCGGCCTGATGGCCCGCTATCTCGTGCGCCTTAACTACAAAGTCATTACCGTCAAACCGGTTCAGACCGGTAATGACGGCTTCTCTGAGGATTTGCGCAAACACCGCGAACTGATGGAGATCAATTTATTGCCGGAGGACTTAAACAGCTTAAGCACTCCGGTTATTTTTCAATTTCCCGCCTCTCCGCATTTGGCCGCCAAGCTTGAAAACACCACCGTCCCGGTGGATAAAATTGAGGACGCCATCCGTGAACTTAATCACAAGTATGATTATGTCTTAATTGAGGGGGCGGGAGGGCTGATGGTGCCCTTGACCGAGGATTTGCTGACCATTGACTGGGTGCGCCGATGCGGTTTCCCGGTCGTTTTGGTAAGTTGCAGCCGGTTGGGTAGCTTAAATCACACCTTGCTCTCCTTGGAAGCCTTGCGTTCGCGCGAAATGGAGCTTTTGGGGATCGTCTACAACTGGAGTTTGGCCGAAAACAGCCTGATCGCCCGCGATACCCATGACATGATTGTCAAATATCTGCCCCGTTACGGTTATCATTGTCCGGTAACGACGCTGCCCGAGATCGTTTCTCCGGTGGATGTCAAATTTGATTTTTTACCTGTGCCGAGGTCCGAAATATGAAACATTTGCTTGCCTTTGACCGTCAGCACCTCTGGCATCCTTACAGCTCAACCACCCAGCCGCCGCCGGTAAATCTGGTGCGTGAAGCCGTCGGGATGCATATTACTTTGGAGGACGGCACCAGACTCATCGACGGGATTTCGTCCTGGTGGTGCATGGCGCACGGCCACAATCACCCCAAGATCGTGAGCGCCATCAAGGCGCAAAGCAATACCTTTTGTCAGGTGATGTTTGCCGGATTCACCCATCGTCCGGCGATTAAATTGGCCGAGTTGTTGCTCGCCAAAGCTCCCAAAAATATGGAGCATGTGTTTTACGCCGACTCGGGTTCGGTGGCGGTCGAGTGCGCGATCAAAATGGCGATCCAATACCAGTACGCCAAGGGATTGCCGCAAAAGCACCGGATGTTTACCGTCAAAGGCGGTTACCACGGCGATACCGCCGGAGCCATGGCGGTGACCGACCCGGAGGGAATGCACCAGATTTTTGGGCCCATACTCGCCCATCATATTTTTGCTCCCGCGCCCGTCAAGGCGTTTGACGAGGAGTTCTCCGACGCTGATTTTGCGCCCGTTGAGGCCACCTTTGCCGAGCATGCCGGAGAAATTGCCGGAATCATCATTGAGCCGGTGTTTCAGGGGGCGAGCCGGATGTTTTTTTATCACCCCGGCTACCTTAAAAAGTTAAAAGAATTGAGTGTCAAGCACGATGTCCCTTTGATTTTAGACGAAATCGCCACCGGTTTCGGGCGCATCGGCAAATTTTTTGCCTCCGAATATGCCGGGATCGAGCCGGATATCATGTGTGTCGGTAAGGCGCTGACCGGCGGTTGCATCACTTTGGCGGCGGTGTTGTCCGCTCGACACATCGGCGACGCGATTTCCGCCGGGCGTTTCGGCAAATTTATGCACGGCCCCACCTTTATGGCCAATCCGCTGGCATGCGCCGCCGGTTGCGCCTCGCTGGAGTTATTTGACGAGTATGACTGGCAAAACAATGTCCGCAAAATCGAGCAGACGCTTAAGGCGGGTTTGCTCCCCTTGAAACAATGCGACACTGTGGCCGATGTCCGTATTTTGGGTGCGGTGGGGGTGGTCGAGCTGAAACAAATTCCGAGCCCGGAAACGGTGCAACAAATTGTTATGGAGAGCAAGGTTTGGCTGCGGCCCTTTGGTCACTATCTTTATACCATGCCGCCTTTTATCGCCGGGGAGGCGGACTTGGCGGCAATCATTGCGGCGATGACCAAATTTACTTGTCGCGGGTAAGAAAATAATCCGCGAGCTCACCTAAGAGCGCCCGGCTGGGATGGTCGGGCAAACGGTGCAAAATCGCTCTGGCCTGCAGGGAAATGCTTTCACACTCTTTTAATACCGCGTCGGCCCCCGGCTGCATCAGTTTGCGAATGGCGGCGCAGTCGGCGGCGCTGTACTCTTTTTTCCCGAGATACTGCAAAATTTCGTCATTGCCTGCAGCGAGTGTGCGCGCCAGAATGACGGTGCTTTTGCGCTCCCGCAAGTCACCAAAAATGGGTTTGCCGAATTCCGCAAAATTGCCGTAAATCCCGAGATAATCATCGCGGAGCTGAAACAATGTCCCGATTTTGGCGGCGAATTCGGCCAGTAAATCAATGCGCGGGTCAGCCGCCTTGCCAAGGCCGATGATTGCTCCCGCCTGCATCGCAAAGCTCAACAAGGCGCCGGTTTTGAGGTAAAGCATCCCGGTAATTTCGCTCTCGGCAACATTGGTGACCGGCCGGAGTGCAAACTCGACGTCCAAGGCTTCGCCGGTGATGAGCTCATTGTTGGCAAGAAATTGCAATTTTTTCAAAATGGCAATGATCAACTCCGGTTTGACCGGGGTTTTTAAAATCAAATGGTTGGCCCACCCTTGCTGCAAATCCCCTGCGAGAATGGCGAAACTCTCGGCATTGCGGCGGATTTCCGACTCTTCGGCAATCAATTGCGCCATGTCGCCGCGCAAAGAAACATGACAGGTCGGCTGATTGCGCCGGGTTTCGTCCTGATCAATGATATCGTCATGGACGAGTGTCCAGTTGTGCCAGACTTCGACGGCGGCGGCGGGGTACAAGGCGGCATTTTCGTCACCGCCAAAGAGTGTGGCGCTCCAGAGTAAAAGCGCCGGGCGGATGCGCTTTCCGCCGCGCAACGGGTAGTCGCGGACGGCCTGGCGCAGATAAGATGGGCGGATGGTCGCACAAAAGTCATCGGCGGCCAAAACGTCGCTGATGACTTTGGATACGCGCTCAAGCTCCCGCTTTAACATAACTTGGCAAATCCGTCGGCAGTGCGCAACAATTGATCCTCCGCCAGCGCGGGGGCCATAAACTGGACGCCGACCGGCATCTTGCTTTCGCTGTCAATCCCGGCCGGGACGCTGATTCCGCAGTTGCCGGAGAGATTCAAGGCGATGGTAAAGATGTCGGACAAATACATTTCCAGCGGGTTCGACTTTTCGCCGAAGCGGAACGCCACGTTGGGCGTGACCGGCGTCAGCATAATGTCGCATTGCTGAAACGCTTGCTCAAAATCACGGCGGATCAAGGTGCGAACCTTTTGGGCGCGCAAATAATAAGCGTCATAATAACCGCTTGACAAGACATAGGTACCAAGCAGAATACGGCGCTGTACTTCGTCGCCGAAGCCCGCCCCGCGCGATTTAAAGTAAGTGTCGATCAAATCGCGGCCCTCGACGCGCTTGCCGTAGCGGATGCCGTCAAAGCGGGCCAAGTTGGCGCTCGCTTCGGCGGTGGCGAGGATGTAATACACCGCAATCGCGTATTTGGTATGCGGCAAACTTACTTCGACCATCTCCGCGCCGGCCGCCTTGAGTTTGGCAATCGACTGGTCCATCACCTTGGCGACGCCGGGGGCGATGCCGGGGGTTGAGAAATATTCTTTGGGGAGACCCACTTTGAGCCCCTTTAAAGAGTTGCCGCTCTGCAGCAGCGCTTTCACCGTTTCGGTGGGGGCCAAAGGAAGCGATGTGGAGTCATGCGCATCCGACCCTGAGATGGCGTCAAGGATGATCGCCGCGTCCATGATATCGTTGGTCATCGGGCCGATCTGATCGAGACTTGAGGCAAATGCCACCAGGCCATAGCGCGATACCCGCCCGTAGGTCGGCTTGACCCCGACGATCCCGCAAAACGACGCGGGCTGGCGGATCGAGCCGCCGGTATCGGAGCCCAATGCGGCCGGTACGAGCGAACCCGCAACCGCGGCGGCGGAGCCGCCCGATGAGCCGCCGGGGACCCGGCTCAAATCGCGCGGGTTGGCGGTTTTTTGAAAGGCGCTGTTTTCGCAGCTTGAGCCCATCGCAAACTCATCCATATTGAGGCGGCCAAAGGCAATGAAGCCCTTGCTTTTAAGCCGGGCGACCACGGTCGAGTCATAAGGGGAAATCACCGGCTCCAAAATTTTGGAAGCGGCCGAGCAGCTTTCGCCTTGCGTGGCGATGCAATCCTTGATCCCGACGGCGATGCCGTCATACGGACTTAAAAGTTTGCCTGTCGAGCGTCGTTTGTCGGATGCTTTGGCCGCATCGAGAATATGATCGGCATCGACTTTGAGAAAAGCTTTGATGTCGCCGTCTTTGGCCTTGATTTCGTCTAAATGATGTTGGGCAAGCTCGACAGCGCTGAGCTTCTTTTCCTCAAGCAGCGCGGCGAGGCCGTGAATGGTGGCGTGTTTGAGGTCCATGATCAACTCATCCCTTCTCCCGGCAGCACCTGCGGCACCTTGACGGTTTCGCCGTGCACCACGCCGGGGGCGTTGGCGAGCATGACATCACGCTCAAAGGGGGTACCGGCCACATCGGCGCGCCATACGTTGCTCAAATCAGAGGCGTGGGCGGTGGGCTCGACCCCGGTGACATCCACTTGACTGAGTTCGTCAATATAGCCGACGATATTCTCCAAATCGCGCTGCAATTTCTGAGCATGCTCCTCGGATATCTCCAGTCGCGCCAGTTTGGCGACGTATTTGACATCGATGTGGTTTTGCATTTTGTTTAGCAGCCTTTTTCCAAAGCGAGGGTTTTTGTGACCAAATCGCAGACTTCGCTGGGGCCAAAGTACTGGATCGGGCCGGGGTAGACGTAGGCGGTGGCCTTGGCCCACTCGGCGCGCTTGGAGGCAAAGAAGCGGAAGGGGGCGCCGTCGAGCTTGACGAGCGCCTTTTGGATCACCGGTTTGTCGTGGCCGTGACGGCGCTCGATATTCATCATCATGGTGATCGGAATGCCGCCGGCGACCCAATCGCTGCTCGGCTTGGTAGTGTTGCGGATGCTCGACATATAGCCGGTTTTTCCAGCGCCGATCAAAGCGGCGGCGGTGAAGCCCAAGCTGTAGCAGTAGTCGGCATCATAGTTGGACGGCGCGGCGCAGCGGCCTTCGTAGCCGAAGAAGTGGACCTGAGAGCTGAATTTGCCTTTGTATTTGCCTTCGGCGGCCATCTTTTTGAGCTCGGCTTTGACCATTTCGGCCAACATTTTTTCGGTTTCGATCAGCGACACCTGGACATTGCCGTGCGGGTCGCGGTCGTTGCAGAGCTGGGCCTTGATACCGGCCGGGAGCGGATTAAAGGCGGCGGCGCTGGCGGCCGAGAGCTTGCCGGCGATGAATTTCATCTTGTCATCGGCATTGTCGAAACCGTTGACCTTGTCGGCATTGGCGGCCAAAATATCATTGAGCTCAGCGATCAAAACTTTGAACTCGGGCACAAACTCGATCAGGCCCTCGGGGATCAGGGCGACGCCGAAGTTAAGACCGGCGTTGCCGCGCGCGGCGACGACTTCGGCCATCTCTTTGACGATCTGATTGAGGGTCATTTTCTTTTCGGCGACTTCCTCGGAGATGATGGCGATATTGGGCTGGGTCTGCAAAGCGCACTCCAAGCCGATGTGGGAGGCCGAGCGGCCCATCAATTTGATAAAGTGCCAGTATTTTTTTGCCGAGTTGGCGTCGCGGCCGATGTTGCCGATGAGTTCACTGTAAACGCGGCAGGCGGTGTCAAAGCCGAAGCTGGTCTCGATCCAGTCGTTTTTGAGGTCACCGTCGATGGTTTTGGGGCAGCCGATCACTTGGATGCCGATGTTGTTGGCTTTGAAGTACTCGGCCAGCATGCAGGCATTGGTGTTGGAGTCGTCGCCGCCGATGACCACCAACGCGGTGATGCCCAAGGCTTCGCAATGCTTGCGGGCCAACTCAAACTGCTCGTCGGTCTCGAGCTTGGTGCGCCCGGAGCCGATCATGTCAAAGCCGCCGGTGTTACGGTACTCGGCAATGAAATCACTGGTGAGCTCGGTAAATTCGTTTTTAACGAGGCCGTCGGGGCCTTTTAGGAAGCCGTAGAGCTTGTTGTCACTGTTGAGCGACTTAAGTCCGTCAAACAGACCGGCGATGACGTTGTGGCCGCCGGGGGCCTGGCCGCCGGAGAGGATCACGCCTGCATTGATCGAGCGGTTGCACTTGCCGCAGCTGCCCTCGCAATTGCCGGTAAAGGTCAATACCGGGCTGCCGAAAGTGGCCTTAAAAATCGCCTTGACTTTGTCGACATCAGCGACTGCGGTGGTGGGAGCACCCTCGGAGATCGTTACTTTGGCTCCGTTGCGGAGGGCCGGGGGAAGTTTGGGCTGATAGGCGGCGCGGGCTTTTTGCAAGGCGGAAATTTCTTTCATTTTTTGATCCTTAACTATGTTTGGTTTCTGTCTCAAAATTCATATTTTATAAAATACCACCAAATTACGGTTTTATCAAGTTATTTTTAACAAAAATAATGACTCCGTTTTGGTTGAATAACGTGTAATGTTCGGTGGCGATGATTTGCCGGATGTTGTTGTTGATATCCTCCAGCGGCTCAAACCGGTAATAATTGTTTTGATCCATGACATAAAACTCCGGCTCGCCCGCATTCGGAGGCAGCCGTCCGGCCATATCGCCGTTGCTGCCGGTGAGGTTGTAGACCTGACACCGGCGGAGAAAGGCGCAACCAAGCTCGTTTTGGGCGACCAGACGGTGCTCCGGGTTGATCGGCAAGTTGTCGGTGAAGCCCGCAAAAAACTGCGCATGACTCAAGGCGTCGCGCATTGCCGGATAATATTTAACATTGAGCGGAATGGATAAAATGCCGAATTGCCGGTTGAGTTTGACTCGGTCAATATATTCATCATAACGGTGCAGCGGCAAATCGCAAAGGACTACATGATTGAGAGTCACAAAAATAATGGCAAATTTGACCGGTGGAATGCTGGTCAAAGGCCATTTGAGTTTGCCGCAGCGACAACGGTGGACGAGTTGCCGCGCACCGAATATGGCGGCAACCGGAGTGACCGCAATCACCGCCGAGCCGTAATGGCTCATCAACAGCGACTGATGCAGTGAGGCGGATATGAGCTGAATGCCGATGGTCGGCGCCCAAAGGATAAAGAGCACCCGCCAGTTGAAAACGGGCAGCAGTGCAAACGGCAGCAAGGTGCTGACCATTACTTTAAAGGAGTCAAACGTTAAGGCGCGGGCAAAGAGAGTGCAAAAATTGTGGAATGTTTCGCTGAAATTGTTGCCGATCAACGCATAACGTCCGTAATGCCAGTACTCGGCCTGCAAAATAACGGGGAACCAGATTTTGAGGGCAAAAAAGATCCAGAAAAATCCGGCTGCCATCACCGCCATCCCCGCCTTGCGGGTCGGTTTGGCAAATAAAAAGAAAACGCCGGTCGCAATTACCGGGATGGTGAAGTCCTCTTTGATCAACGGGAGCAATGCCAAAATCAAGGCGGCGGTTTTGATTTTATGGCGCGAGTAACAATAAAAAGCAGTAAAATAGCCGAGCGGAAACAAACACTCCATGTGAAAATCGTAAAGGAGAATCCTCGAAAAATAAGGGTTGAGCAAATACATGACACTGATGAGTGCCGGGATCGTGCCGTCTTTAAAATACCGCCGGGCCGCCAGATACAAGACCGGCGCCGCCAGCGTCATTACCGAACTTTGAAACAATACCAGCCAAATCGGGCTGTTGTATAAATAATAAAATGGCGTCAGCAGCAGCACCACCGGTGAAAAATGATCGTAATGACCGCGGAAATCCAGCATGAAGCCTTTACCGGAAACTATATTGATGAGCATCGAATCGTAAATGCCGAAATCCCACAGCCCGTAAAGCATGGCCGCAAGCTTGTAACAGGACAAGGCGGAATAAACCAAAAACGCCGTCAAGGTAACATATTTAACTGTCTGCCAGGGCTCAAGTTTGACGTTGCGTATGAGCTTGGCGCCGACAAGGGACAACAGCAGCAACAGGATAATGAGCATGGGATAGGCAATTGTCATTTTTATTTATCCGGTACCCACGGCGAATAAAACACGAAGTCCGGGAACTTGTTGCCGTAGCAGAGATTGCCGGAGAACCCGAGAGACATGATGTCATAGAGCCCGGCAAACATGCGGTACATGGTAAAGAAGCTGCCTTTTTCGAGGCCGATGAGTGAGCCCATGACCGGAAACTCGTGGTTTTCGTAAACGACGTTGCGCGGCAACTCGACGATGGCGGTGCCGATGTTGACCATCCCGCGTCCGACGCAGTAGAAATTGCCCGGGTCGGGGTTGAGCTTTTCGCGGCCGGCAAACGAGTCATCGGCGCCGGCGGCGGTCAATATTATCAGGGAAAAAACAAATAAAGAAACAAATTTTTTCATCATTTTTTGGAGGTTGCAGCCGGATGCCATTTGGAGTTAAATACGAGATCCGGAAAACTGTTGTTGTGCAAGAGATCGCCGGAGTAACCGAAACTGATAAAATCATATACCCCCGAGAGTACCCGGGCAACGGTGAACCCGGCTCCCTCCGGGATGCCGACAAAGAGACCGAAGACCGGCATCACGTCATTGTCGTAAATCATGCAGCGCGGGATTTCCAGATAGCCGGTGGTGAGGTTGCCCAAACCGCGCGACAGACAGTAAATATTATCGGGATTTTGTTTGTAATTCTGAATTTTCACCTCATCGGCAACAGCGATAAAAAAGACGGACAGCATGACGGCAAGTATGCTCAAGCACTTTTTCATAATATTATCTCCTGTTGGTTGCTCTTTAAGATAATTCAGCCGGTGCATAAAATCAAGCAGGGGCATCGGGTTTTGTCAAAAAAATGTGATAAAACAAAAAAATCTTCCGGTCGGGTAGGGCCGGAAGATTTTGATATTAGTGCCAACAATCCGTTATTGGAGAAATTTACGCTTTTGATTGAGCGATGGCACCATCAATAAATCATAGCGTGCGTTGCTCAAAAACTCAGGGCTGATCAAGAGTCCCATGTGGGCCGCCCGGACGTGGGTCACGGCGCGCCACGGGATCGGCGACTCCGAGAAGGGCAGCGCAAACTTGGGGTCCACTCGGTCAAAACGGGCGCTGGCAATCGCCACTTTGCCGTCACCGGAGGCGTAGGCGGCAATTTTGATCTGATTGGTCAAAGGGTCGACCTCAATGGCGGATGTAGTCTCAAACGCATCCGCGGCAAAGAGATACAAATCCAATGATGCCGGGGCTTTGCAGGGGACGGCCAATGCCTGACGCAGTTGTTTGGCCTTGGCCAAATTTTTCTCCAAATGCTCCAAGGCAATCTGGCGGCGCTCCTCAAAGGTTTTGACATCCGGGAGCAATACTTGCAAATATTGATCGTTGTTGGGATCAGCCAAGCCCCAGTTGTGATCGATCCAGGTGTTGGCGGCAAATAAATCGAGCCCGGTGCCGGGGCTGTCCGGGTAATAGACTTTACCGCCGTTGATGCCGGGGAGCATCTGGTAATACACAGGGAAACTCGCGATCACGCCAGAGGGATAAACCGGGGCGCCGGGGACCAGCTCCAAGCCGTTGACCATTTCATAAAAAGTGTCCAGATACCCGTCGTTGGGAGTGCCGACAATCACCAGTTTGTCAACCAATTCATTGCCCGCCCAGTTGAGCTTGGGCAACGTTTTGTTGTCGGTGTTAAGGACTTGGTTGCCGTACATGAGGTAATAACGGCTGACGAGGCCGCCCAGCGAGTGGCCGACGATGTCAAAGCGGATATCGTAATTTTTGAGTCCGTAAATCCGCTCGTACTCTTTTTGCAGCTCGGCGCGTTTGGCGCGGACAAAGAGGTCGAGCCGCGCCGCGTTTTCCGATACATCGCGTCGCCAGTCATAGGCAAAGGTAAAGAGCGACTGCGGGCAGTTTTTTTGTTTCATGATCCCGGGATCATCAACGTAACCGGCTTTGCGCAGATTGTCGAGCAAAGCATCATAGCCGGGGAGGGTAAAGGAAAATCCCATGACTTGCACGTTGGCGCGGTCCATGATCCCGGCGGGCTCGACGCTGTCCTGCAAGTCGCGCAGAGCCTTGGATTTCTCCATCGGGTAGGAGAGCGAGCAAAGCTCGTCCATACTGGCACCGCGGCCGGTAAAGTTGCCCCAGACCATTTCGCCGGTGGCGTTGTTTTTAAGCCGGGAGCCGAGAAGGCCGGGGACGACGATCACCGGATTGCGGGCCGGGCCCTCATACTCAAATGCCCGTTTGGCCAGCTCGCTGTAGAGAATTTTGTCGGAGCGTTGAAACGACTGATACGACCCCTGCGGCGAAGCGCAACCGGGGAAGAGTGCCAGCGCGGCAGCAAAACAAAGTAATAGCGACAGGTATTTTTTCAAAACAGCAATCCTTTCCAAAGAGGAAAATATGGTTATGGGAGACACTGATATAATATAGCATTGGCTCGGACGAGATACAAATCACTGCCCGAAAAATATTTGCGCTTTAACAAATTTCTTAAGTTTTTCCGGGTTCGGCAGTTTGCATAAGCGTCAAATCGGTATTATATTTTGCCTGTAAGCAGAAGGGGACAAAACAGTCCATCAAGCAAGCGTATCAATATGTATGTAGAGAATCTTTTGATGACCGATATTCATTGCCATATCATACCGGAGACCGATGACGGCGCCCCTGACCCGGAGGCGGCATCGGCGATGCTTCGCGCCGCCAAACAGGATAACATTGACACCATTGTCGCCACCAGTCACTATTCGCCGGAGGGGATCGCCGGTTATCATGACCGCTTTGAGCGCTTGCGCAACGAAGCCGAAACGCTCGGCATCCGGTTGCTGAAAGGGTGCGAATACGATTTGAGCATTTTGTCGACCGTGCCGCCCGGGGAAGTCATTACTCTCGGGCCGGGCAAATATATTTTGGTGGATATGAATCAAAATTTTGTCCCGCCCTCGCTGTTGGACTTGTTTTTTAAATTTCGCCTCGCCGGTTATCAGATTGTGTTTGCCCACCCCGAGCGGATGGTAAGCGGCAGTGAGCTGCGGCGTTTGGTGGATATGCTGATTGACAACCAAATTTATATTCAGCTCAACTCGGGCAGCATCACCGGTCGTTACGGCAAAGAGGCGCGCCGAAACGCGTTGCAGATCCTTGATCGCGGCTGCTGCCACTTGATCGCCAATGATGCCCACCGCCCGAGTCATTTTTTATTCGGCCTTTGCCGCAAACAACTGCTGCGGCGTTATCCGGTAAGTTCGGTCGAGATGTGGCTGGAGCGCAATCCGGAGAATTTATTGGCAAACCAACCGTTGGCATTGCCGCCCGAACGACCCGGCTGGGTCAAGCGCTGGCTGGGGATATAAGATTAATGACAAAACGCCTGCAAGATCACTTGATGTTGCAGGCGTCTTTTTTGTGTTTCCGCGCGCGGCGGTGGAAAATATTTTGGTTTATTGCGCGGCGGGAGCGGGGGCATCCGCGGCCGGTTGCGCGTCGTCCTTGACCGGCGGCAAGGCGAGCGGGAAATGTTCGCCGCGGTAGGGGTCAAGGTAGTATTGCTCAAAACCGAGATTATTGGTCGGGCTCTTGATGCCTTTTTCCACCTCGTCGATGATTTTGCCGACGTTGAGTGTGATGACCGGGTCCTGCTGGTCGGTCGGTCGCGAATACTGAGCGGTGGCGATCAACACCAATTGCGACTGTTTGGTCGACTCGCTCTCGGTGGAGAAGAGCCAGCCCAAGCCCGGGAGATCCTTAAAGAAGGGCAACCCCGAGGAGCTGCGCACCACTTCACTCTTTTTGATCCCGCCGATGATAAAGTCAGTGCTCTCATAGCCGATCTGGACGGTGGTTTGATAACTCGAATTGCTGACGCGCGGCGTCCCGTTGGAGTTCCACCCCAAAAGTGAAATCCCGTTGAGATTCAAGTCGACAATCGCGCTTTTTTGGGTGACCACCGGGGTTACGTACAAGTTAAAAATAAAGCCGTTTTTGATCTCGGTATTTTCAATTTTTCCGTGCTGGATGATGAAATTGTCGCCGACGGCCGGCGGCAGTTTTGGTTTGTCCTCGGGGATGACGCTGTTTAACGTTTCGGGGGGGATATTTTTGGAAACATCCGCATAAAACAGCCCGGAGGATACTTCAATTTTGGACTTGCGGCGGTTTTTTGCGACGATGACACCGGTGGCCAGTGTCTTGGCTTTGCCGTTGGTGGCCAAGAAGTCAATGTACTTGGAGTTCCACTTGGGGTTAAAGTTGTAAAACTCGGTTTTGCTCGAGCCGGAGGTATTCATCCCGCCCGCAAAGGTTGAGGCCCAGTTGCTGCGGTAGCGGCCGCCGGCGGAGAAGAAGTCGGCGCCCTCGTTGTTTTTCCAGCTTTGGAAGTCGGTCCCGATTTTGTCGTCGTTTTCAAGATAAATTTCGACGACCTTGTAGCTGATTTTGACCTCGGGGATCGGTTTGTCGTACTCGGCAAGCATCTCTTTGATGCTCTTCATCGACCAAAACGGAGCGGCCATGACAATCGCGTTAAGCTCGCCGTCCACCACCAAAGCGTCGGTGCCGTAGGTGAACTCGATGTCATTGTTGGCCGAGCCCACGTTGTTGACCATATTAAGCAAATTGGCGGCGACGTTGGCACGCGGGTAATAGATGAATTTGGGCCGGCCGCTGGTAAAGCTCATGCCGGGCTTGTCGAGTTTGTCGATGAGTTGGTCGATGGATTCGCCGTTGCGGATGTCGTTAAAACGGTAATCTTCGGCCGAAACAATGACAATCCCGGTACCGTCGTTGTAGAGAATGGAGTCAACTTCGCTCTCGCTGTTGGTCATCTGCTTGGCCAGTACGGCGATGCGCAGATAATCGCGGACTGCGTAGGGGCTCGCGTTTTTGAGGACATAGGCCTTGCTGACCACAAACGGGTTGTTGGTGTCGCGGACAAAGCGGACGGTCTTGGTATTGTCCTTGACCTCCAGCTTGAGCTGGGTTTGGACGTTGCTGGGGGCGTAGCCGCCGCTGTCCTTGGTGTTGCTCGAGCGCGGCGTCCCGGGGATGGCCTGCGGGGTCAGATTGACGTTGACGTCTTCCGCCCGGAGGACAAGGGCGGCTGCGGCGAGGAGTGAGAGTAATAAAAGGTGTTTCATTATTTGTCGCTCGTTTCGTCAGTGGTGAATTTGGCGGCATTGGCGACCACGTCGCTGGGCACGGTCTTATTGGGGTGGATCATTTCGACATCGGCGGTCACGATGATGTAAGTCCGCTCTTTTAAGGTGGTGGTGGTGCCGAAAAGATATTTGGCATACGGTATTTTGATCAAAAACGGGATGCCGATGGTTTGCTCGACATCGTTTTCCTTTAAATAAGTGGCCAGCACTTTTTCCGTTTTCATCCCGAGGGTGATTTCGCCTGAAAACACGTTAAAGTTGCCGAGCTCCATCCCGCGGTTGTTGCGCTCGACGACGTTGCTTTGGCGGAGCTCGTAGTTAAAGATGACATTGCCGTTGGATTGGTCATAGTACTCCAGCGTCTGCGGGAGGTTGCCGGTGCGCTCGACCTCGCTGTCGGCGGGGTTAAAGCAGATCACCGGGTTGGTGATGGTGATCCCGATCGAGGATTTGTCGCTGGTTACCACATCGGAGCGGTCATTGTCGTCTTTTTTGATGTTTTGGTAATCGGGAATCAAGGTGACAAAATAGGTCTTGGTCTTGTTAAGCGCGGCGTCGGTGTAAATCGGGGTGTTGACAATGTTGACATCCACCGTGGCGGCCAATTTAGCATTGCCCGACTGCTGGAGACAGCGGACAAAACTCATGTCAAACTGGGGCGCGGTAAAAAAGCCGCCGAAGGACCAGCTGGAGGAGAAGTTTTTGGTGAGATCGGCAAACTGCGACAAGCTGTTGAGCATTGACTCGGTGGAGATGACTTTACCGGCGTCGTAGCCGACGTCAAAAATATTGAGACCGGGGCCGTTTTTCCAGGCGAGGTAGTCGATTCCCAGATCGCGGAGGCGGCTCTCTCTTACTTCATAATATTTGAGCTTGATGTTGGCTTGGGGGAGCGGCCGGTCGAGGTTTTTCATCCAGCCGAGGATAAACATGGCGGCGTCCTGATCGTCTTTCCAGTAAATGGTGTTGGTCTCGGGATTCTGAAAGGCGATCCCGGCACCGCTGCGGAGCACCACATTGATGGTCCGGGCGATGTCCTCGCAGGAGCGGTAATTGGGAGTGTAAGCGATTTTGGTAATGCCGGTGCCGTTGATGATGGAGCCGAACTGGTCGGGTTTGCCGGGCCGGTCGAGCTTGGCAATGATGTCATCGACGTAGGGCATAAAGTCCTCTCCGGTAGAGACAATCAACGAGTTGGAGCGGTCGGGGACGTAGACCACGCGCTCAATGTAGGAGTTTTTATTGTACCTTTTGACGATTGCGTTGATGTACGGGCGGATATCGGTCGCCTTGACATACTTTAAGGGATAAATTTTGGAGACCATCCGGACTTGCGCGTCATCCTGAATGAGCCGGATCGATCTCGTATCCTCCTCGGCGGCGGTCAGCGCCGCAACACCCAACAGGAGCAGAGCTAAAAGCAATGGTTTTTTCATCATTTAAATAAACCCGAAGCTGATGAGCTGGAGGCGGCCGTCCACTTTGGCGTAAACGGCGCGAAACAAGGCCTGCTGCTCAATTTTTTGATTTTCGGCGGTGATTTTCTCAAAATCAACTTTATAGACCAAAATAACAAAGACCGGGTTTTTGAGCCGGTCCAGATACACGGCGGATTTGGGGGTGCCGAGCGAATCGGCCAAGGCGAGACGCGAGGCTTTGAATTCGGCGGCGGTAAAGGTTTTTTGCAATTCCACCGGGAGTTGGGCCTCAAAGGCCTTGTCGTCATTGGCAATAAAGGCGTTGAGCAAGGCGGAGCACTTTTGCCCCGCTTCGGTCTCCGCCGTGTCATCGACCGTGCAATAAGGCTCGGGCGCGCCGGCGCAGCCGGTCAGGGCGGCGACCGCGAGAGCGGCGGCAAACAACCATATTTTTGCTTTCACGTGATACCTGAGTGTTAGTAATTAATCATAAAACAATCGCCGCATAATATAATGACAAAACGGCAAAATGCAAGTGGCGAAGTTGTTTTCACTGTGATATTTTTGCATTTTTGCGCCGCGTCCGGGACGGCTGGCGGCAACGCCCCGGAATCCGGGAGTAATAAAATGAGCAAAAAATTCAAAATTAAACTTGAAAAAATAATAAATTGTGATATTTTAATACTTCGTTAAATGTCAATTTTAATTTTTTAAATAGAAGTTAAGGAAAAGAAGATGCACACTAAGACAGCAGTCAAGCGTTTACGCACCAGCAAAGCGGCCAACTTGCGCAATCGTATGCGCAAAAACGAACTCAAGACCATTGAGAAGAAATTCCGTGCCGCGGTTGCCGCCGGGGATGCCGCCGTTTGCAACGAAATTGCGAAAAATTTCTCCAGCCGCCTGGATAAAGCCGCCAAAGTCGGCACCATCCATGCCAACAAAGTTGCCAACAAAAAGTCGCAGATCGATAAATTGTTGAACGGCTTGGCCAAGTAATCCCGGCAGGGGTGACAGAGAAGGGCGTATCTCCAGCAGTGGAGGCACGCCCTTTTTGATTTTTTAACGGGCAAATCAAGGTTTTTGACCCATGTTGATGTACAAAGTTTTTATTTCGGTACTTGAGACGTTTATGGTTTTTGGCGTCGGTGCGATTGCCTACAAACTTAAGATGATCGACCAGCAGGATGTGGGCAAACTGTCGCGGTTGTGTCTTGAGTTCTTTTTTCCCTTGCTCACGTTTGCCACCATCACCCGCAATTTTACCCGGAGCAATTTGTCCGATTTGTGGCTGATGCCCCTGTTGGGGCTGTCGATCATGATCATCGGAGCGCTGCTGGGGCTGGTCTTTAAGCGCTTTATGCGCCACCGGACGCCGCAGCGGCTGGGGACGTTTCACCATATTTGCGCAATCAATAACTATGTGTTTTTGCCGATCATAGTGCTGCAAAATGTGTTTACCGAGCGCAATGTCGGGCTCTTGCTTGTGATGAATGTCGGATTTACCTTCGGCTTTTGGACACTTGGCGTGATGACCTTTACCGGTGTGCCGTCATTCAAAGCGGTGGTCAAGAGTTTATGCTCGATCAATATTTTGGCGGTGGTGCTGGCGGTGGCGGTGGTGCTCACCGGCATCCCGGTCCCTGAGCCGATTGCCTACACCTGCAAATACTTGGGCGACATCACGGTGCCTTTGATGCTGATCATCATCGGGGTTGCGTTGACACAAAGTTTGAAAACGCTGCATCACTACAAGTTTGACATGGTCTATCTGGCTGTGGTGCGCTTGATCGTGATTCCGGTCGTGATCATGCTGATTTTTCGCTTGCTTCCGTTGGACAAGGAAGTGTACGAGACGCTCGCCGTCGTGGCGCTGATGCCCGCGGCTTCAAGCTCGGTTTTGATTGCGCGCCAATACGGCGGCTGCGCGGACATGGCCGGGCAGGCGATTGTGGTCACTACCTTGTTGTCGTTAATCACCATGCCGTTACTGTTAAAGGTGTTTTTATGATTGCAGTCGAGAGTCCCGTCGGTCGTCTGGTTATTGCCGAAACCAACGGCAAAATTTCCCGGCTATATTTGCCCGACAATCCGGTGGATTTTGTCCCCGGCGACTCGCTGTTGCTGCGCCGGGCGGCGCGGCAGCTGGAGGAGTATTTTGCGGGCAAACGGCGGACGTTTGATTTACCTTTTTTGCTGGACGGTACATTGTTTCAAGTGGCGGTATGGCAAAAATTATGCGAAATCCCTTACGGGGAAACCGTTGCTTACTCGGACATTGCCAAAGCCGTCGGCCGTCCTGCCGCCTGCCGCGCGGTGGGCGGGGCCAACAACCGCAATCCGCTTGCTGTTTTTATCCCCTGTCACCGGGTGATCGGCAAATCGGGCAGCTTGGTCGGCTACGGCGGCGGACTGGCAGTCAAGCGTTATTTACTGCAGCTCGAGGCCGACTGCCGCCAGCGTGATTGAGTTAAAAATCACGTGCATCACAATTGCTGTGGCAAGATTGCGGCTTTTGAGATACTGTCTTTGGCAAAAATAGCCGACAATGAATAACATCGGTACGCCAAAGATAAAACAGTGAATCGCCGAAAAGATAAGCGATGTCACCACCATGGCGTGCCGCCCGCAAAAGCGCCGTACCAAATCGTAAAGCAATCGGCGGAAAAATAACTCTTCGCACACCGGTGCTGCCAGCGCCACGGTAAAAATCATCATGCCAAAGGTAAACGGGCTCGCAGTTTTGAGCAGTTCCGTCAGTCCTTGCTCTTCGGCAAAAGGGATATGGAGTTTCTCCAGGACAAACTTCCATAAAATTTGCGCGATAAAGCCGAGAATATAGATTTGCAATAATCCGGTAATCACCAATTTGAAATCATTGCCGCACAGCGGCCGGATGCCGACTTTGCCGCCGAGATTGCCGGTCGGGCCGACTCGGTACAGCAAGAGTAAAATCAGCAAAAGCACCGGAAACTGAACTGCGCTGGTGAGGGTGGTTATCAGCTCACGCATTTGCTCCGGAGGTACGATGTGCCAGACTTTGGCAAGGCCCACCGCGGCGCCGATGAGCATGGCAAATCCGAAATATCCGATTACTCCCAGACACAAAATCCGGATAAGCTCAAAGAGTGGCAGTTTTTGCCGCCACGGGAGATGGTAAAACATAAATTAAGGCTTACTTGATAAAAATATTGCGCAACGTGATATCACTGCGGTCCGCCGGCAGCACCTGAAACTGTACTTGCATGTTTTTGATCTGTTTCCCGACCGGGAGCAATAATTTCCCGACCGGGATCTCGACATCCTGCCAGGTGGCCGGATCGGCATCCAGTGTGAGATTCACCGGGACATAGGTGCCGGTCAATGTTTTGCCCTCGGGGCCGAGGACGGACAAAGCTACCTGAAATTTTTGATTGGCAATGGTGCCGGCGGCGATATTGGGCCCGGCGTTGACCTGAAAGGTGAGTTTGCCGTTTTTAATGTCATCGGTGATATCCACCGCGGCATTGATGCTGATGTTGACCCCGCACCAGTCGGAGGCGTTGGCCGGGAGCTTGAGGACCAAAGTATCGTTGACGACCTCGGCCTTGAGATTGCCCCACGGATAATAGAGGCAGCCGCCGGGCTGGTGATCCAAAATCTGAACTTCGGCAGAGGCGGTCATGGCGGCGGCGGCAAAAATAGCGGTCAACAACAGTTTTTTCATGATTGTTTCCTTATATTGTGCTCAAAAATCGATAATTACGGCAACGGGCAATTGCCCATGCCGCCATAAACATAACACCAAACAAGCACAAATGCAAGGAATTCTTTTGGTTTTCGCTCAAAGTTTTGCTTGTTTAATAATATTTAGTCCGGACACTTGACAAGAGATATGAATGGTGATATTTTATTTACGTAAATAAAATGTGCTTGTTTTAAGTTTAATTGCGGAATAATAAATTAATTTACGTAAATATGAAACCTTCCAAAATCAATATTGTCGAGCTGGCGCGCGAGGCCGGGGTCTCGGTGGCGACGATTTCCCGCGTGGTCAACGGCCGCGCCGGAGTAAGTGAAGCGTTGCGGAGCCGCATCAGCGATTTGTTAAAGGCGCGCCATTATGTCAATGACTCGCATTTGTCGCCCCGCCGTCGGATCGCCATTGTCTACAATGAGCCCGAGTTTTACCGCTCGATTGATGAGTTGGCATCCGGGATTTACACCTACGCCGAGGCCAACCGCATGGAGGCGGTGTTTTGCTTTCGCAAGCATTCTCCGTTTACGATGCTGGAGCAAGTCCGCGAGCACCAGTGCTCCGGCGCCATCGTCATTGCCGGCGTGGATGTCACGGAGGTCAGAACTCTGGTGGATGCCAAAGTCCCGGTCGTGTGTATTTTTGAAAATCCGCAGATCGCCGGTTGCGGTTTCTTTGGCAGCGACGGTTATCGCGGCGGGGTGCTTGCGGTCGAGCATCTGATTGCCCTGGGCCATCGACATATCGGTTATATCGAGTGCGCGGTGCCGACTACCGATCATGCCAATCGCGTCAAGGCTTATTTTGACACCATGCAAAAACACGGGATCGTCCCCCCGGCCTCTTGGCATTTGCGAGCCATGCATGGTGACAGCATTGAGCGAACCGCCTGCGAGGCGGCGGTTGCGTTGCTGACGCGCCACCCGGAGCTGACCGCGTTGGCCGTCAGCAACGACGAAATGGCGCTGGGCGCGATCTGCGGCGCGGTGCGCTGCCGCCGCCGGGTGCCGGAGGATTTGTCGGTCGTCGGTTTTGACAACAGTCAGGCGACTGAATTTTTTAACCCCCCTTTGACCACCGTCGATCAGCCGTTGAAAGAGATGGGGCACTCGGCGGCGCGCGAGCTGGATTTGTATTTTAAAAATGGCGAAAGGCACCCGCTTGCGGTGCTGCAATTTGACACCAATTTAGTGATTCGCAACTCGACGTCTCAAAAAAAATAACAACCGGAGGATCAAAATGGTATTCAAAAAGTATGCAAATAACCCGATTTTACGGGCCAAGGATTTCCACGACGACATTATGTATGTCTTTAACCCCGGCGCGATCAAGGTCGGCGGCGAATATCTGATGATCGTCAATGCCGCCACCGCCTCCACCCCGATCATTTTTTGGCTGGCCCGCAGCAAGGACGGCATTCACTTTACGCCCGATCCGGCGCCCTTGATATGGCCCAAGTACGAAACCGATCCCGAGTTTTGCATCTATGATCCGCGCATTACATATATTGACGGCGAATACTTCCTGATGTACGGCGCGATGACCCGCAAGCGCGGCGTCCATGTGGGCTTGGTCAAGACCAAGGATTTTAAAAACTTTACCCGCATCGTGCAACCCGAGAGCCCCACCCAGTGTCGCAACGGCGCATTGTTTCCCGAAAAAATCGGCGGTCGCTACGTCCGCTTTGACCGCCCGATGCCCGGCGAGCTCGATCCGGCCGATATGTGCATCAGCTACTCGCATGATTTGATCAACTGGTCTGACAGCAAAATTTTGATCAAAGCCCGCGAGTCTTCATGGGACAATCATAAATTAGGCGCGGGCGCGGTGCCGATCAAGACGCCGCAGGGCTGGCTCGAGATTTACCACGGCGTCGACGGTACCGCCTGCAACGGTTTTATTTACCGCCTCGGTGTGATGCTGCTGGATTTGGCCGACCCGTCAAAAGTCATTGCCCGCGGCGACCTTCCGGTATTGTGGCCCACGGAATCCTATGAGTTCAACGGCCGTACCCCCAACGTGGTCTTTACCGCCAACGCGATCGTCGAACCTGACAACACGGTCAAAATCTACTACGGCGCGGCCGACTGCTGCGTCGGGCTGGCCACCGCCAAGCTCGACGATCTGCTTGCCGCCTGCTACAAAAAGAACGATTTCGCCATCCAATTCTTTTTGGCATAAAAACAATTGCGAGCAGGAAAGAACCTTTCCTCAAAAGGTTTTTCCTGCTCGCGCTCATCCTTTTCCAAATTTTTTCAGCGCCTTTCCCCGATTGGTAAACCAATCAGGAAAAGACGCTTTTATCTTACGGAAACGAGTTTTTAGTTATCTTATACCCCGATATAACAATAAAAAGAGATAATTCAAATCATGAATATAATATTTTTTTTGGGAAAAATATAAAAACTCACGGGTTTGCTTTTTTGCGAGAGCAAAAGAGCGGACGCAAGTATGCAAATGTTTTTGAAAAAGATGGGGGTGGGGGGAAGAAATAAACTTTTTACAAAAAGTTGTTTCTTCCCCCGGTATCATCCAGCAGCTTATTTTTTGTTTTTGCCGAGATAATTTTTGATGAATTGGACGTTGGCGTCGATGTCGATTTTGTCGGCCAGCATGCGGTCGCGGATTTCTTTGGCGATGCTGACTTTGCCGTTGTCCTCGGCGTAGACGAGAAAAAATGCCGAGGCGATGGGGTCGTCGTCGTTGTAGGCGTCGGCGAGCAGTTTTTTGCCGAGCTCGACGTCTTTGGCACCGACCTTGCCGGTGTAAAACAATAAACCCAATACGGCTTTGGCCTCGGGGCGGTCGTTTTGGGCGGCCAGCGTCAAATAATAGATGCCTCTGCTGACATCGGCTTCGGTGTAGACGCCGTTGAGGTAACAGGTGGCCAGTCTGAGCTGGGCTTCGGTTTCGTCATTGTCGGCGGCTTCTTTGAGCAAGGCGATGCCTTTGGGGATGTCCTGCTTGACGAGGGCGCCGTCGAGATAAATGCCCGCCAGCGCGGTCACGGCGACGCCGAATTTGGCGTCCGCGGCCCGGTTGAGCCAGTAGAGGTACTGCTCGTTGCTTTGGGCGACGCCGTCGCCGTTAAGATAAGCGACGGCGGTATTGTACTCGGCGGTGGGGTTTCCGAGCTTGGCGGCCTGCAAAAAGTATTGAAAAGCCTTGGCGGGATCTTTGGCGACGTATTCCCCCTGAAGATACATGGACCCCAAATAATACATGGCGTCGGTGTTGCCTTTGGCCGCGAGTCTGGTGAAATCCCGGCTGGCGGCGGCGTAATTGCCGCGCTCGTATTTTTTGATGGCCGCGGGGAGGGTGACGGTTACAGCGGCAAAGTAAAACAGCCCGGCGGCCAGGACCAAAACTGCGACGATGACGGCAATCACAAATGTTTTCATAATTTTCACCGGTTGATTGAATTCTTTTACGGCGGCGCGCCGTTACAGGGGAAAAATTGGGCAAACGGCAAAAATGCGCCGTATGCCGTGCTGTTATAATGTATAATGAAAGACGTAAAAACTCAAGCCATATTGTCCCCGGCGTCGGCGTAAATCGTGAAGTTTTTGAAAAAAAGATGAAATTTTGTCACCGGGAACCGGTTTGGCCGCCATTTTTTGGTCCGTTTGGCCCGTATTTTGCCGGGGCGTCGCCGCAAAGACGGGGGAGGGGCTGTAAAAACGGCGATTATGATTTTTGCACAGTATCAAGGAGATATAAAAAGTCAAGACTCCGGGGACAAAAAATGTTGAAAAAATATTAAAAAAAAATTAAAAAACCGATTTGCAAATCCCAAAAAGGCAGTTAAGTTAAGTGAAAGAATAACACTAGATATAGTAGATCAACTTTGATGAGTATACAATATATTGAAAAGGAAGGGAGTTACAGATGAGCAGCGACAATTTGGGTTTGCCCGCGGTGTCAATCGATATTTGGGATCGCAAATATCGTTATGCCGCCAAAGATAAGAGCGTCCGCGACACCATGCGGCGCGTGGCCAAGGCTTGTGCGGTCAAGGAAAAGGACCCGGAGTATTGGGCCAAGGAGTTTGAGTCGATTTTGTGCGGTCTGGAGTTTTTGCCGGGCGGGCGCATCATTGCCAATGCCGGGACTTCGCGCGAAGAAGTGACGATGTTTAACTGCTATGTGATGAATACGATCAAGGACTCCATCGAGGGGATTTTTGACACAGTCAAAGACTCGGCCATGACCCAGAAGCAGGGCGGCGGCGTCGGTTTTGACTTCTCAACCATCCGCCCGGCGGGCTCGCACATCAACGGCTGCGAAGCGGAGGCCTCCGGTCCCTTGAGTTTTATGCAGGTCTTGGACTCGACCTGCCGCACGATTATGAGCGCCGGTCAGCGGCGCGGCGCCCAGATGGGGATCATGCGCTGCGATCACCCGGATATTGAGCATTTTATCACTGCCAAGCGTCAAAACAGCCAATTGCAGATGTTTAACCTCTCCGTGGCGATCACCGACGCCTTTATGGAGGCCGTTAAGGTTGACGGCGACTGGGATCTGGTGTTTGGCGGCAAGGTATACAAGACCGTCAAAGCCAAGTACCTCTGGGATATGATTTTACACTCATCCTACGATTATGCCGAGCCCGGCTTTATTTTGATTGACCGCATCAACAAGATGAATAACTTGGCCTATTGCGAAAAAATCGCCGCCACCAATCCCTGCGGCGAGCAGCCGTTGCCGCCCTACGGCGCGTGTCTCTTGGGCTCGGTCAATTTGAGCCGCATGGTGGATTGCCCGTTTACGGTCAACGCCAAGGTCAATTATCAGCGTATCGGCGAAGTCGCCGCGACCGCCGTTCGGTTGCTGGATAACGTCATTGACATCAGCAATTACCCGCTGCCGCAGCAGCGTGAGGAAGCCTATGCCAAGCGCCGCATGGGGATCGGCATCACCGGTTTGGCCGACGCCTTTATCTTTATGGGTGTCAAGTACGGTTCTCCGGCTTCGCTCACCATTGCCGAAAAAATCATGGCGACGATCCGCGACAGTACTTACCGTGCCAGCGTGGAGCTCGCCAAAGAGCGCGGCGCTTTTCCGAAATTTGAGTCCGACAAGTATGCCAAGGGCAACTTTGTGGCCACGCTGCCCAAGGATTTGCAAAAGGACATCGCCAAATACGGCATCCGCAACTCGCACCTGACCTCAATTGCGCCGACCGGGACGATCAGCTTGCTGGCAGGCAATATTTCGAGCGGTCTGGAGCCCGTCTTCGCGTTTCGCTATACTCGCAAAATCCGCAACGGCAAGGAGACCGACGTGAGCGAAGTCGAGGTTGCCGACTATGCCTACGGCAAGTACTGTGAATTTATCGGCAAGCACTCCTGTCCGGAGAACGAGCTGCCTGATTACTTTGTCTCGGCCGACTCGATTACGCCGATGGATCATCTTGAGATTCAGGCTGCGTTGCAGCGCAATGTCGACAGCTCGATTTCCAAGACCATCAATATCCCCGGCGACTACAAGTTTGAGGATTACGAAAACATCTATATGCAGGCCTACCAAAAAGGCCTCAAAGGCTGTACCACCTTCCGTCCGTCGGAGTACATTACCGGCGTATTGATCCGCAAAGAGGACAAAAAGGAAGACAAAAAGGAAGCCGCCAAGCCGGCTGAAACTTCTAAAAAGATCACCCGCCGCCCTGAGGTGTTGACCGGGACGACCTACAAGATCAAGACGCCGCACTCGCCGGATGCCTTTTACATCACCATCAACGATTATGAGGAAAACGGCCAGCGCCGCCCGTATGAGCTTTTTATCAATACCAAAAACTTGCAGCACTTCAGCTGGATCGTGGCGATGTCGCGGTTGATTT
Source organism: uncultured Victivallaceae bacterium (assembly GCA_964609825.1). Classification (GTDB taxonomy): domain Bacteria; phylum Verrucomicrobiota; class Lentisphaeria; order Victivallales; family Victivallaceae; genus CAZSSH01. The sequence goes on from CAZSSH010000010.1 coordinate 228,182, forward strand.
CGGCGGTCTTTCGCCACGAAGCCAAGCCGGTGTTTTTGGTCGAGGAGCTTAAGAGTGTGTATGACCCCAGCGGCGGTTATTTCCAAAAGGGCAAATATATCCCGTCACTGGCGGCCGAAATCGGCTATGTGATTGAGAGCCACTTGCAAAGCATCGGTATTTTGACCCACGATCACGAGCACGCCGGCAACGGCAACAAGACGGAGAAGATGTCCGCTCCGATTGGCCAGTCGCCGACCAACAACAAAATGTTTTGCCCGCAATGTAACGAAAAAGAGCTGGTCAATCAGGAAAATTGCCTCAAGTGCCTGGCTTGCGGCTACGGCAAATGCGGATAAAGCATCCTTAAAAGTAAAATCCCGCCCCGGAGTTTCCGGTGCGGGATTTTTTTTGCAAACAACGCTCACTCCGAGAGGTAGGACTCGAGGACTTTTTTGGCATTTTCGTCGGCGGTATCGGCAATGGCTTTTTGGAGGCGCGGTCGTTTTTGCAGTTGCGGAAAATCCTCCATCAGCCACTCTCGGACGGTTTTGCTGATCGCGTCATTCCACTCATGTCCGGTGTCGGGAATCATTTTGACGGTGAGATTGGCCGCTTTGCCGGTTTTAAGCCCGGCGACCGCTTCGTCCAGCCACTTGTGGCGTATGGTATCGTTGGCGCCCATGGCGAATAAGATCGGACGACTGCCGATCGGCACGGGCTTGATCTTGCTGCCGCCCATGATGGCGCAGTAGCCGCTGTAAACTTTCCACGAGTTGGCGTTGGCAAAATTGTCGGTGATTGAGTAGGCCCCCGAGGAGCATCCGGAGAGAATGATGCAATCGTTGTCAATCGGAACTGAGTTGGCAATCATCTGGAGGCAATAAAGAGCAATTTTATTGTCAAAATCACGGCAGGTGCCGAGCTTGAGTAGGTCTTTTTTCTCGTTATCGCTGTAATTGTAGTCGGCTCCGGCAATAATGACGCTCATCCCATCGGTGATTTGGCGGTAGCGTTGGGCTTCTCCGGGGCCGCCCATGCCGCCGCCGAAATGGATGATAACCGGGTATGCATGGTCCTTTTGGTAATCCGGGGGAAAGGTCACCTCAAGTTTGATCGGTTGCTGATTGCCGGAGGAGGCGGATTTTCCGAGCTCGGGAAGCTCCACGGTAACGGTTTGGCTGCTTTTGATTTCGCTTTCGGGCAGTTTTTTATTGGTTTTGGCAAAAGTGGTTTTTTTGTCCGGCCGCTCCTGATAGGGCTTGACGCTGTTGATTCGGATTTTTTCAAGCGTATCGGGATTATAATTACGGTTGAGTTCATTTTTGACCGTAATTGTGACATCGGAATTGAGAAATTTATCCTCAATTTTGTTTTCAATATCGTATACCGCGCCAAATTCGCTGATAAACTCAATTTTGTCGTTTTTTTGTGTCAATACGCCGCGAAAATCACCTGCGTTAACGGCCAATGACAGGAGTAAGGGTAAGGCAAAGAGGGTGGCGGCGGTCGGTTTCATCATGACAATTTCCTTTTTTTGACATAAATAAAGGTATTTCGAGATATCCCATACCTTCAATATATCAGTGTTATTTTAATAATACAACTTTTTTTGTGCAAAAATATTCGTAAAATTTAACGATTTGCAGAAAATGTCGAAAAAAAATGGAATATTTTTGATATTTTGATATTTCCAGAGTTGTAAAATCGATTTAACAAAACTATATTACCTATCAAATTTATTTTCGAAAATAATATTTCCGGAGACAAACGATAATGAGGTTGGGGATTTCGGTAGTCTGTGTTGCGCCGGTGCTGCAAACGGGGGACATTGAGCTTTTGTGTCAAAGCAAAATTGAAACGTTTGAGCTTCATCCGGCAATTTTCGGCGTCGGCGGCGAGGCGGTCAAACGGCAGCTCAAAGAGTCGCTGGCAGCGGCCGGCAAGCGTGCGGCGTCTTATCACATTCCCTTCGGCTGGCAATATGACATCTCGATGGGTGAGGAGGCCAAACGGCAATCGGCGTTGAGTGAGGTGCGCGGTTTTTTGGCCGAGGCGCAGTATTTCGGATGCTCGACGGTGGTGCTGCATTGCAGCTTTGAGCCGATTCCCGACCGGGAGCGCAAACGGCGGATGATTCAGCTGCGGACCTCGCTTTTGGAGTTGTCCAAAGACTTGTATGATCGCAATTTAAGCATGGCGCTGGAGCTCTTGCCGCGCAGCTGCATGGGCAACTCGGTGATGGAGCTTTTGCAGATTTTGGAAAATATGCCTGATTGTTACGGTATCTGCCTGGATGTCAATCACTTTATGGATCAGTACCGCTCGATTCCGGAGAGCATTTTGCTTTTGGGGGCGCGGATTTACGCACTGCATATCTCTGACTATGACGGGATTGATGAAAAGCACTGGCTGCCCGGCACCGGGATTATCCAGTGGCGCGAAGTCATCCGCGCCCTCTGCAAAATTGATTATCCGGGTTCTTTTAATTATGAAATCAACCCGCCCGCCGATACGGTGGCAGGATCAATCCAAATCATTGAGCAAAACTACTGTGAGCTTTTTGCGCAAGTTTAAAACCCCCGGCCGAGTTTCAATCGCGGGCTTTTGCTCATAAAGGGCTGCTGCTTGAGTTCGCCGTTGTCATATTGCGGCTCTTCGCAGACGGACTCGGCATTGCTCTTGATCTCTTTCACAAACGCGGCGAAATCCGCCTGATTGCCGTTGATTTTGAAATTGCCGGGATAAAACAGGTTTTTGTCGCCCAAGAGGGCGCTTTGATTGATTACCGCCGCCGGGTTGCCCAAAATCACGCTGCCCATCAAATACAGTTCGCCGCCGCTCAACAACTCAATCGCATTGCTTTTGACTGAAATCTCGGAGTTAAACATGCATACTTTGGCGCGTTCGGCGACCCGGATGCCAAAATCCCCACCGGAAATTTTACAGTTTTTTAGATAAGCGGTCCCGGCGTAGGCGTGGGCTGTTTTATCCGCTCCCAGATATCCCCCGGGGGTACCGCTGTTGATAAAGAGCTGTTTGACGTTGTCGGTTAAAATACAGTTTACCAGCGTCCGCTGCCCCCCCGAAAAGTGAATGCCGGTCTGGTTGTTGTAAATTTTGACATTATGGTAGCTCGTCACCGAGGCGTTGATGTCCTCGATCCCGTAACAGTTGCCGTAAAATTCGGCATTGTACACGGCAATTTCGCCGTCCTCATGGATTGAGAAGCCGTCGTCGCCGTTGTTGCGTCCGACGATGTTTTCGGCAACGAGGTTATAGCAACTGCCGTGAAAGTTGAAGCCGTCATTTTGGTTGTGCTCGGAGATGAGATTGCGGACGGTTATATTTTTGGCGTTGATATAAACCACCCCGGAGTCGCGCAAAGAGGCGTTGAGTTCATAATCTTTGATTGTTTTGCCGATGGCGGGGGCAAAGACAAAGCCGCTGCCGGTCCAGGCAAATTCGCCGGGTTGGACATTACTTTTATCTTTTGCCTCGGGGAATTGCTGATCGCCAATATATATTTTTGGGTTGAGGTTGGAGGCTTTTTTGCCGAGCTCGTAATAATATTGACCGTCTTTGAGCTCAAACTTGCTCATGTCGAGTTTGCCGAGGCCGGAAATCACCGCCCCGTTGCCCTCGACAACGAAGTTTTGACCGTCTTTGCCCAAGTCACTCTTGAGAAACAAACTCTCATAATAAGGTTTGCCGGTGTTGGCGATGATCAGCCGGTCTCCGGGTTTGGCAACTTTCATCGCCTTGTCAAAGGTGGCGGCGGCGCAGTCGGCGGTGAGGCAGTCATTGGCGTCGCTGCCGGTTTGATTGTTGACAAAAACGTCAGCGGCAATCAGTGACAGCATGGTGCCGCAGGCAGCATAGATCAGCAACTTTTTCATTGATTGCTCTCCAGTTTGACATTGATCGCACTGGGGGTGACTTCGATCGGTTTGGCGATGGTGAAGCCGTAATTTTTGCCTGCCTCGGCGACGTTTCCGGTGCAGACATTGCTGATTTTGTTGTCCTTAACAAGAGCTCCGTCCACCGCATGAAGGACAATTCCGGCGCTCGAGCAACCGTTGATGACATTGTTTTGAATCGTGATATTTTTGTTGCATGAGGAGATTTCATTGGCTCCGTTTTCCGAGCGCATGATGATCGAAATCGCGCCGGGGGCATAAGAGCCGGGGCTGGTCATGCGTTCATCCTGACCGACGTCTTTGATGAAGTTGTTGCGCACAGTGACATTTTCGCACCAGCCGGCCTCACGCCAAAAAGCGTATTCGCCGCCGATGGTAATCGCATTTTGCTTGATGCGCTCAATTTTGTTGTTTTCGATCACGCCGTTGGAGGCCATCATGCGGATGGCGCGGGCGCGGTGATCGTGAAAATAGTTGTTCTTGATTGTGTAATTGGCGCCGCAGAGCTCGGGAATGTCGATGAATTGGCCGATTTCAAACTGCATCGGGGTTTTGACCGTGATCCGGTAAATCGTCCGGCGGGGGTCTTTCTCGGGGTTGTAATGGGCAAACAAGGCGGATGTTTCTTTTTCCGAAACTTCAAACGTCTTATCCATTTTCATCCCGACAAGTTCGGCTTTTTGGAGGACTTTAAAGCAGTCCTTTTGCATCAAGCGCAAAGTCATGCCCGGCTTGACTACCTCCGGGAAACCCTCCGTGGGATAGGGGCGGAGGACCAGTATGGTTTTATCGTCGATAATTTTGACAATCGGCAGCGCCACGCTGTGAAAGTTGACCGAGTCGTCGCCGATGTACGAGAAATCGCAATTGGTGATATCGGGGCCGGTTTCGCAATAAGCATAGTTGATCCCGTCCGCCACCCCCGACAACAACCGCGGCTCGGTGGCTCCGGCGGGAGTGTTGCCGCGTTTGATCGTGACATGGTCAAAGCGGTGTTTGCCGGTGGTGAAGCGGCCCAAAATAGTGAGGCCGCCCGCGGTATAAATGGTGACGTTACTCATGGTCAAATCTTTGGTCCCCTTGATTTCAAAACCGGATTTGGTGCGCCAGTCAAAGGCGACTAGGTCGCCCGCTTCAATAGAGTTGCTGTTGGGTGTCGAAAGCTTGACCAGATATTCGCCGGGGTTGCCGGTCGCTTTGGCGCTGCAGCCAAAGAAATCCTTGGCTCCCACTTTCCAGTTGCGCGTCACCGGGTCAAAGGTGTGGCAATTGAGCCGGTTGAGCCGTTTGGGCTCCGGGTAGCCGTCGTGAAGCTTGACGGTGATTTCGTTGGTTTTGTCGTTGTACGACAGGACTTTCCCTTGCGTAAACGGCAGGGGATCAAAGTCGACCGAAAGGTTTTTGAGGGTGATATTGTCACACTTTTCGATCAAAAAACCGATGGTGTCTTTGGTAAAAATAACTTCGGAGTTGTTAAAATCAATGATTAGGTTTTTGAGGTTGACAAGCTCAAACATTTTATCAAAGCGGTAAATCCCGCGCTCGATGACGACCTCTTTTTGGTCGTTTTTGACGGCATTGGCAATTTGCTCGGGAAGTTCGGCCGCAGTTGAAGCTCCCAATGAAACAATCAGGGCGGCGGCAATTTGGAAAATTTTGGTCATGATGATCCCTCGGTCAATCTTTAGTACTTATAATCGGGGTGGAAATACTTGTTGGTCTGATTGTTGCCCCACGGGGAGGGCAGATTGTTGTTGGGCTGGGCCGAGCCTTGATAATAGACGGCGGCGTTGACCTTTTTTACCACATGTCCGTCAACAAACGATACCACGCCTGAGTCGCCGTTGTGCACGGTGTCGATCCGGTAGTTGTGAGTGCCGTCAAGTCCGCTGCCCTTGGAGCGGCTGAGCTCCAAGGCTCCGCATTTTTGGTTTTCGCTGCCATAGGGCTGGTATCCGAGAGCGCTCGCGTAGATAAAGGCGTCGCCCAATAAAATCGTGTTGGACGCCGAGCGGGTGCGGGTAATTTTGTAAATGCCGCTGGCCTCAATCAAATCTTTGTTGTCCGGGTAAAGGTAATACTGATTGCCGCCGCCGCGGTCGCCGATAAAGTAGCGGTTGAGCCCATATTGCGCAGCGCCCCAGGTATTGCCGTCATTGTCGACCACCGCCGGGTCTCCCAACAACTCGTTGGCGCGGTAATAGGTGGTGCGCGAGGGGCAGACAAAGATTTTGCAGCCGGTTTTGTTTAAAAAACCCGTCCGGTACAACGTGCGAGGCCAATAGTGGGCAAGATTGCTGCCGTTGACCATCATTCGCTGGTTGGTCGGAGCCCAGCCCTGATAGGATTGCTCGTAAGTGGCGATGATCATCGTGAGTTGCTTGGCCTGATTGATGCATTGGGCGGCGCGGGCGCTGTCACGCGCCTGATTCAAGGCCGGGAGCAGCATGGAGGCGAGGATGGCGATGATGGCAATAACGACCAAGAGCTCGATCAGTGTGAACAGTTTTTTCATTTGGCACTCCTTTTTTACGGTTTGATTATGATTAATTCGGGATCGATCAATTTTAATATGGGCTCAGGTCCCAATTTGCCGTTAACGCGTTCAAACAAGGTGTTGACCATGGCGCGGCCAAGTTCGTCATTGTGTTTGTCAATGGTTGCCAGAGGCATGGTATTCTCAAATTTTTCCCACGGGTTGTACATGTATTTGTTGTCATAACCCATAAAAAAGATGTCTTTGCCGGGAGTTTTGCCCAGCTTGCGGCAGGCGGCGGCGACGATGGACACCTCCCAGTCGCTGTTGGCAAAAATGCACTCGGCCTCGCCGTGCTGGCGGAAATAATCGTAGAGAAACCCCAAATTAAGCATAACCGCCTGATGAAAATGGTACTCGCTGTAGTTGTACTCTTTTTTCATCGGCCGCCCGACGATGGGCGGCATGGGAGTCAAGCCAGCTTCCAGCATCGCCTGCCGGTAACCTTGATGGCGGAAATTATACCAGTACTCCTGCGTATTATCGGGATAAAAACAGAGGATTTTTTTGAAATTGCCATCGATGGCAAATTTGGTCAAAAGATAATTGCCCAACGTTTGATCGGACACCACCCGGTCGTAATTGGTATAACGCGAGTCGGTGTACTCAAGCACCGCCGGGATGCCGCGGCCGGTCAAGTATTTAAGAATATCCGGTCCGACGGCGGATTGCAAAATTTCTTGTGAAACCAATGCTCCCTCCGGGCGCAGATTGGTCAATAAATCAAGCTCGGAGTGATCGAGTTTGTCAAAATTGACACTGATCACATGCTTTTTGAGCTCGGCCAAACGATCCATCACGCCGGCTTGGATGGCGAGCAAAAAACCGGTGTTTTTAAATTTTTCAACATTTTCGGCCGCACCCAAAAAGAGCACCAGATTATTCATTCTGCCGGTGGTAACCCCGCGGTTGGCCACATATCTCCGGCGGTTTCGCCGCTCCAAAACACCCTCGTTTTCCAGCTCATCCATTGCCGTACGCACAGTGCCGCGCGAGATATTGAGCTCCTCGGCAAGCAAATTTTCGGCCGGCACGAGACTGCCTGATTGGAGACTGCCGTCAGTGATCCAACCGCGGATGGAGTTCTTAACCGTCTCCCTCGGAGAGACAAGATTCGTTTTATCCATATAACACCAGAATTGTATAATTGTTGTACAATGATTATACAATCAATATACAATCAATTATGGCAATGTCAAATCACTTTTATAAAAATTTAAAAAAAAATTGTATTTTATCTGAAATACACTTGTTTTTTTATTTTGTTTGTAGTATAATACTTGTATCTTAAATTTTAAAAAACAAAATACAAGTTATGGCAAAAGACAAAATTTACGAAAAGATTGCATCTTATTTAAAGCAATCGATCCAAAACGGCGAACTCAAGCTCGGCGAGGCGATTTACTCGGAGAATTTATTGTGCGAGAAATTCGGTGTTTCGCGCACCAGTGTCCGCAAAGCTTTGCGGATGATGATTGAGCAAAATTTGCTGGTAAGCGTACAGGGCAAAGGCACCTTTGTCAAGGGCGCCGGGCAAGGGAGTATTTATGAAACCATTTGTCTTGTCAACCATTGGTCGCGGGCGTTGCGTTATGACGCGTTTGACACTTATTTAAGAGACATCATCGTCGGGGTGGAGCGTGCAGTGCGCAATGCCGATTTCAATTTTCAGGTGTACTCGGGTGTCATCAACCGCCCGGAGGAGATCGCTCAAAAAATGCGCAAAATCAAGGCCGACGGCCTGGTGATTGACGGCCAATATTTGTGTCACATGACCGGTTTAGACGCCTTTGCCGAGATCGCTCCCAACTTGATCGTGGCTGACGGCAACCCGGAGGAGACGGATTTGCCGGTGGTGATTTCAGATGCGCGTCCGGGGTTTGTTTCGTTGCTCCGGTCGGCCGCCAAACGGCCGGGGCCGATCATTTTTTTGTATCACGATCACCATACGTTGAACCGCTGGCGGCTGCATTGTTTTAAACAGGCGCTTGATGAGCTGGGGATGAGTGCGCGATTCATTAATTACGGGGCCGATATCACGATTGACACCTTTTCAAACGTTGACCATTATCCGTTGGTTTATCAAAGTTTGCAATCCTTTGCCGTCGGCAAAAATCGCGGCGGGACCATTATCAGTGTCTGTGATCATACTGCCGTCAAAGCGGTGCGGGTTTTGGAGCAGCAAGGGTGGCAAGTACCTAAAGACTTCGCGGTAAGCGGCTTCGCCGGGTTTGCTCTATCCACTTTGGTCAATCCGCCGCTGACCACCGTCCGCATCGACAGCGCCCAAATTGGCGATCTGGCGGTCAGGTGTCTGTTAGACAAAATTGAGGGAAAAAGTATTGAGAGAGTTAATATCATTGAAACCGATTTGATCGAAAGGGAAAGCTTATGAAATCATCCAAGTTGCTTTTAAATCAACCCCGGCCGCTTTTTACATTGATTGAGTTATTGGTGGTGATTGCCATCATTGCCATTTTGGCCGGGATGCTGCTTCCGGCACTGAGCCGGGCGCGTGATACCGCCAAAACCACGGCCTGCAAGAGCAATTTGCGGCAGCTGGGGGTGATCTGTGCGCATTACGCCGATGCCTACGGCGGCTGGATGTTCGGCTATATGAATCCCTCCGGCCGGGTGTGGGTCAAGAGCAACGGCGATATCTTCTCATCCAATTTGATCTCGCAAAAACGCGAGGGCAAACTGGCGACGTGTCCGGCCGATGTCGAACCTTATTTGCAGGATGCCAGCAGCATCCCCGCCAGCTATGGGATGTCGGCTCTGACACCGACTTATAAAAAGATCAACCAAATCCGCCGGGCGAGTAAATTAATGTTGATGATCGATACCGCCAATGCCAATTTGGGCGACACTTTGCCGCTGCGGATCGATCCGGGCAACACCGCTCACCGTGCTCACATCTATGCCGCAGCGGACAAACGCCACAATAATGTGGTTAATGTATTGTACTATGACAGCCATATCGGCGACCTCAAAAATCCCAACGCATCGCTTCCCTTGTACAACATCTCAATGTTGGCCGCCGACCGTCCCTACAAAAATGATCCCTTCTGGGCTTGGTTGTCAGTATTATGAAACATTTATTGTTAAGTATGGTTGGCGCTCTTTCCGCAGTGGCAGCGGGGCAGGACATCAGTTTGGCGGAGCCGGGGCGCTTGGTTTACGCCAGGGAAACCTTTGCCTTGGTGGAGTTCGGCGACGAATTGCACGTCATCGACCAAAACAGCGGAAACATCAACAACAACATCGATTACCGCTTTGACCGCAATGAGTTAAAAGCGATGTTGGGCAAACAGCTCAACGTGAGCGCGATCATCCGGCAGATTGCCTCGTCGCGCAAAAACGCGGTCGGGATTACGGTTTATTATAAGGACGCCGCGGGTAAAATTGTCACCAAATCCGCCCGGATCGACGACACCGGCGACCCCGCGCCCCGGCGCTATACGGCCAAGCTCGCCATCCCGGCCGATGCCGTCAGCGCCGGTTTTTCGCTCAACGCGGCCAATGGTTACAATACCACGGCCGAAGCATTTTTCAGCAATCTCAAAGTGGACATTACCGAAGTTGAGCCGGAAAACAACAGTACCTCTGTCAATTTGTTGTTTGACCCCGGTTTTGAAACCCGCGACCGGGCGGTGAGCAATTATTTGTTTTTTGACGAATACCTACAAAACGAAGCGGGCTGCAAGCTCACCGGCATGGCATGGCAGGGCAAAAAAGCGTTGGAAATCGCCCCCGGCGCCAGCTTTGCCTTGTTTGCCAACGATCAGGCGGGCGACGGCGCGGTGTTTTCGTTTTACGGCCGCGCGGTCAAAGCGGACGAGGCTGCCAGTCTTGCCGTCTCGATGCAGACCTTTGAGGCCGAAATGCACGGTAGCAACACGGTATTAAATCTGCAGACTTATGCGTTAAGCGACCAATATCAGCGGTTTCAATTTATCAAGGAGCCAGGGGTCAAAAAGGCTCCCAGCCAGCAGATGAATTTGTATTACATTGTCTTGACCAACAGCGGTAACACGCCGCTTGCGGTCGATGCCGTACAGCTTGAGCAGGGTACTCAAATTGCGGGTGACTTCAATCCCGAGCGCGGCAGCAAGCTAAAGGTCATTGTGCGGCAAAGCCTCAACGTCGATCAGACCTTTGGCACCGGCAGGGGCGTCAACCGTTTCCGCGAGGGGAAATTGGCAATTTCCGGCGAATCGGGCAAATTCGCGCAGGGCGGCATGGCCTTTGCTCCCGGCGAGCTGGTCAATGCCGGGACTTTGGCCGTCAAAACTCCTGCCGGGCGCAAAGTCCCGGCCCAGTTTGACGTATTGGCAGTGCGTCCTTTGGAGCAAAGCATCATTGCCGTACTCGTCACTTTGGAGCCGGGGAGCGACCGCGAGTTTGTGCTGTACAACCAGGAGCAAAGCGCCGCCGCGGCGGCTGTGGCGGCCGTTTCCGGCAACACGGTAACAGTCGACACCGGCAAACTTAAAATGGACTTGGGCGGCAAGTCGCCGCTCCGGTTTGTCCCCGAGGTTATTGATGTCGCGGGCAAGGTTTATCGCGGCACCGCCGGCGAGGCCAAGGTGATTTACAACGGCCCCTTGACCGCCACCGTGCGGCTGCGCGGCAACCATGTCAACTCTGACGGCGAAACTTTGCTCCATTTCAGTACCTTATTGACTTTTTACAGCAACTCCGACACGGTCAAAATCGGGCACTCGTTTGAAAATTTCCAGACCGACGACCAGCTGTATCATACGGTCAAAGAGCTCTCGCTCCGCTTTGCCGACAAGACGGCAAAAAGCACCGATATTTTGCAGCGTCACCGCCGCTTCGGGCAAAACGAATTTATTTTGGAGCGTGACGGGAAACATCCCGGCAATGAAGTCTTTGACGGTAAACTTGGCAACTCGCTGGTGATCGAGGACTTTTGGCAAATGGCGCCGCGCGGACTGGCGGTCGCCGACGGTGAAATCATCCTCCGCCAGTGGCCAAGTGCTGGCAACCGGTATTTGGACTTGCCGCTCGGGTTCTCCTCGACCGTCGATTTCAGCTATTCCCCCTCCGGCAATCTCGATAGGGTCGCCTTTTTGAAACAGGATTTTGCCGACATGCGCAAGAGCGGCGTTTTTGGCGACTTTTTGAGTCAAAATGAGGCAGAGGCCAAATATCCATTGCTCAATGCCCAGATCAACAGCGTCTTTGACCGTCTCAAGCATTTGACCCGGACCAACTTTATGTACGGGATGGGCGACTTTGGCGAAATCGGCAACCGCTGTTATTATAAAAACAATGAAACTACCGCCGTCAAGTGCTATTGGATGCAGTATTTGCGCACCGGTGACGTTGATTTGAAGCAAATTGCCGAGTCGCAAGTTCGGCATCTGCGGGATGTCGATATGGCGCATTTCGGCCCCGGCACGGTCGGGCTTCATCCGCACATTGCCTGGGGCAATATTTCGTACAATTTTCACACCGGTCACTTTTGGATTACGGGGTTGATCTGGCACTATTACCTGACCGGCGACCGCCGGTCATATGAGAGCGCCGTGGCATCGGCGGCGGTGTTGATCCAAAAGGCCGCGATCAAGTACCCGGCCGGGCGCGAGCGCCACCGGATGCTCTATCATTTGGCCGAGCTTTATGAGCTCTCGGGAGGCGAAAAACAAATTTTGGACGCTTTGATTTTGCAATACAATCAGGGCGGCAAGTCCGACCCGGCCAATTATTACGGGGCGTTGTCGCACGAGGCTTTGCTTAAAATGTATCAAGTAACCGGCGACAAACAATATCTTGAGCGGTTGCAGGCGGAAATCAAGGAGTTTCAAGCCAAAAATCAATGCGGGGAAATGCCCGAGGACCGCACCAAAGCTCCCGGTATTGCTCCCTTGGAGGAGGGGCGGCTTTTTACCGCCATGGAAACCGGGGCCAAGATGGCAAAGCTGCAAAAAGATCCTGCTTTGCTCCATTACCTCATCGCCAATCCCGAAGCGGAACTCTACTATCCGCTCGCTTTAACCATGCGTGACCACTCGATTGTCCTCATGAGCAACTATATGGCCGGGCTCGACGCTTTTGGGCTCAAGGAACCCGCCGGACTTCCGCTTAATTATCACTTTATCAACAGCCTGACCGGCAAAATGCCGATTGCCGGGCCGGATGTCCCCTTTGAGCTCGTGCTTGCTCCGGATGCGGCAAATCAAGTCGAGCTCAATATTTACCGTCAGCGCCGCTTCCGCTATTGGCAGTTTAAGCCGCAGCCCGACCCGGTCAAATACCAAGTCGGCAGTCAGCAAGGCGAGTTGTACGCCAATACAGTGAATGAGATGAAAACATTTGCCGTCAGCTCCGCTAAACCGGTCTCCGCCACCGTCAACTTTGCCGGTGACGCCTGGGGCGGGGTGGCTTCGCCGCGGGAGATCGCGCTCAAAAGCAACCGCTATTTTTCGGCGCGCGGGAGCTTCGCCCCGATTAAAATGTATTACCAAAGCGACGCCAAGCTGGTGATCGACTGGCGTTGGCTCAAGGAAAACAATGTGCGCTGCGGCGAGGCGTTGGGGGTGGCGGTTTATGACGAAGCTTCCGGCCGGCTCATTGGCTCGACGTGTTTCACCATCCCCGAAAACTATCCGTCCGCCGGTGACACTGCCGCGTTTCGCCAGACTTTGGATATCCCCCAAGCATGGCAAAACCGGCGCTTGAAGTTGTATCTCTCCGACCCCAAATGGATCGAGTGGCAAATCAATACGCAATATTTGTTTGATCGTTAAAAGAGCGGGAACTTGCGGTATTCTCCGGCGGCGGCCGGGACGCGCCCGCTGGCGAGATAAAAAACATTGCGGTCAAAATCAAAAATGACACTGTAAATATTGCAGTCGAGCATAATCCGCGGGTTGCGCAACAATTTCATCACGTCCTCGGGGGTGTTGACCGTTGCGTCGCGGACGATTTTGTCGATTTCGCCGGTGCGTTTGTCGCCCCAAGCCATATTGTCGGCGGTGGCGATGTGATTTTCGCCCGGGCGCTCAAAGACTTCGGTGCCGCTTGAGCTACGCTCAAAAATCGCGGTTTTCCGCTCCGATGCGCTCGATAGCCCGATGCAAAAGGGCATTCCGTAGGGCATTTCTCTAATCCGTTCGCGGGCGGTTGCAAAGTCGGGGCAAGTTTCGGCAATGTCCCGGATGGCGATAAAGACCGGATAAAGACTTTCTTTGCCGCGGTGGACGCCCAGTTGATTAAAGGACATGGCGATGCCCTTTTCGTTGATGATGTCCAATGCGCCGACCAAGCCGGGAAAGGTGATGTGGACGGTTTTGAGCCGCCCCGGCTCGTTGGAGCTCCGGATAATCGTGACCAGGTAATTGCCGACGCCGCCCAGATTGTCCCAATCAAGATTGTGCGAGTGATAAAAGCCGTCGCGCCCGGCGGCGTGAATCTGGCGGCAGCCGGAGGCGTTGAGCCCCAGGTCGAGGAAAGTATTGCCCAATTTGAGGACATCACTTCCGACCCCGGAGGCCTTGGCCATCGCTTCGACTTCATCGCTCCAGCGCTTGGGGATGTGCTCAAACATGGATTCGGCCTGCTTAAGATACTTGGGGAAATTTGCCGGAGCGGCAAAGGCGCGGATATAGATTTTGTCCAAAAGTTTGATTTCCCATTTGAATTTTTGGCCGACCGCCGTTCCGCGCAAGGCGGGGTCGCCGGGGATGCGCAATTGGTGCGGACTTGGCGCAGGAAGACAGCTCCAGACGGCCTCGCGAAAGTGTTTGCGTCCGCCGGGGATGAGACAAATGACCGCAAGTGTGAGCACGATAAACGCATAAACGACATAGCGGATTTTGAAGCGCTTGACCGGTTTTAAGGGGATTTCGGCGGTCATGGTACGGACTCCCAGTGCTCAAAATCGTCACTCCAGGCCAGGCCGATGCAGGCATACTGGTCAAAAATCGTCTCCTCATCCTGTGGGCCGGTGCCGTGAAAAAACATTAAAACTTTGCCGACCGCGCTCACATGGCGCAAATCGAGCAGCGCGGCGGCGGTGAGCCGCCCTTGCGCCCACGGCCACTCGTCTTGCCGCAAGGTAATGAGTTTGCCGGTGTCCTCCCAGTGGATGAGGTCGTCGCTGACCAACTCTCCGACGCCGTTTTTGGGCGAGTGCCACAAGTGGTAACGGCCGTCAACCGGCAAAATGCAGACATTCTCGCCGCTCTCGGTGTGACCGCAAAATTCCCAGTGCCGCAAGTCGCGCGAGCGGGCAAACGAGACGCCGTTTTGCTTAAAAAAGCACCAGTATTGTCCCGGCGTTTTGGCATCCTCCACCAGATACGGGTCGATCATACGGCCCATTTCGTCGCGGGAAACATTGTCCCCTTTGACGCGCAGCAGCTCGGGCTCACTCCAGTTCACAAGGTCATTGGAGCGGATGATAAAGACGCGGCTGTTGCCGTTGCCGTATTTTTCGCCGTTCTCCCGGCAATAGGTTTGACAGCAGAGGATGTACTCGTCGCCGACTTTGAGGACGTTGCCGGGGCTGGAGAGGTTGACCGCGCGGTCACGCGGCGAAAGTTTTTTCACAGGTTTAAAATGCAAGAGATCATTACTTGTCGTCATGGCGAGATATAAATAGGGCGTTCCGTCATTTTCAGTCTCGACCAAGGTAAAGTACAGGTAAAACGTGCCGTCCTGATAATACACCGCCGGGTCGCGGTAGGCGGTGCGGTCGTCCCCTTTTAACAAAATCGGCGAACTAAATTTGCTGAAATCCATGTTGTGCTCCTTATTTCTTACTTAATATAAGCATAGAGACAGATTTTTGCAAAAAAAAAGCGCCGGAATTTCTTCCGGCGCGGGAGGTTTGACGGTTATTTGGCCAATTCAAAAAAGATGGAAGGGCCCTTGGCAAGTTTGGCGGTGTCAACCGTGAAGGTGACCTCGCCCGGCTTGGCGCTCAAAGGTTTGATCTCCTCGGAGCGGTTGCCCGACATGTCCAATGCATAAATTTTGAATTTGTCAGCGTTGTCATTGCGCACGGTGACGGTGAATTTGCCGCTTTCGACGAGGACCGGGCTGGTTCCGTTGTCGCGCAAGGTGATGCGTTCTTTTTCGTCAAAGACCATTTTGTTGTTAAGGGCGTCGGTCGCGTAGACGACCACGATTCGTCCGGCGTTTTGCAAGGATTTGTTTAAATCCACGCTGACGGCGGCGAGGTTGCCCTTGACTGACATATCCTCAATCTTGAAATTGGGCAAGTCAAGGTATTTGGCCTTGGCCTCGGCGCAGATGCCCTGCAAATTGGGGGTGTTGATGGCCATGAAATTTTTACGGCTGTCCATGTAGATTTCGCCGGTGACGCTCTCATAAACATCGTTGATAACCTTGGTACGGTTGCCGACGGGAACGAGGCCGAGTTTTTTGAACTCATCGACCACCGCGTCGGCGTTAAACACCAGATCCTTATTGTCGGCGCTCACCGCGGAGAAGCCGGCCGTATTGGTAGTGACGCCGGCACCGCCCACCCGGGGGATGGCAAGTTCTTTTTCGCCCATCACCGGTGATTTGTAGTTTTTGTCCAAAACATCGACCGAGAAACCGGTGACCAAACTCAGTTTGGATTGCGGACCGGAGAGACCGTCCAAGTGGCTCGCGGTGTTGTAAATATCCTCGGAGTCCACGGTGATGCGGACTTTGACGTCAGCCGTTTTAAGGTCGCCGCGGCGGAACATAAAGTAAGTCAAAAACTCCGAAGCGCGCAAAATCGGGTCGCCCATCGTCAAAAACGGGTAGATCCGGTTGATTTTGACGGTGTTGACCGTCTGCGCATAGTTGGTTAAGACATCAAAGCCCTGGAGTGTCCCGTAAGCGCCGGTGACAAAGGCCTGCTCGTAGCGGTACTGATTCCAAAACGTGTTGGCGTACTCGGTCATCAAATAGGGTTTGCCGGCATTGCGTCCGCCCATCGCCCAGCGGTAAAGGCCGCCGGAGTTGCCGATCGAGCTGTCCTGCGAGATGGTCGAGCCGTTTTGCATATAATTGCTCGGGTGGGCGTGATAGGTATTCATCGTCACCGCGTCCATCGCGTTGCGGACGGCGGCGTAGTGGAAGCTTTTACCCATGTTGTAGCCGCTTACCGGCCCTTGGTAGCCGAGCTTGCGCAGCTCGTCAATGTAAAACTTCATCGTATTGATTTCGGTTTCCTTGATGAAGCGGCCGACATCGCCGCCCATTGCGGTTTTTGCCTGGACATCGGTTTTGTTAAAGGGCTGGATGTCCTCAAAGCTGTTGATGTTTTTGGCGTCATTGCCCCAGGCGGTTTTGAGTTTGTCAATCGAGCCGTAGCGTTTGAGCAAAAATTCGCGCCACTTGGGCAAGGCAAGTTTGCCGTCAAAGTCGTAGATAAAGGCGAATTCCTGCTCGTTAAAGCCGACGATCGAGGCGAGCACCGGATCATCGACGAGACGCGTTTGGGTGTAGGGGTTGACATGGGTCAACAGTTTGGTGACGCCGTCGATCCAATTCTTTTTGACCGTGTCGTTGTAGTGAATCTGGTACTTAAAGTCGCTCTTGGTGGCGTTGGACGCATCCCACGGACTTTTGGTGGTGTAGCCGGTCCAGCTCGACATGGCATCAAAGTCGAGGTAAATGCCGTTTTGCTTGAGGCAGTAAATGTAGTAGTCAAATTTATCGAGCTGCTCGGGGTTGAAGTCGCAGTCACTCTTGCCGCCGCGCATTAAAATAGTGTCCAAAAAATGGGTGCGGCTCATGTTGTAGCCATTGCGCTTTAACTCCTTGACATAATTGGCAATGGCTTCCTTGTCAGTCAGCATCGCATCCGCACTGTCGCGGCGGCCCCAAAAGGCGTCGGTGCCCTCGCAGCTCGATAAAAACCTTGCGGGGGCATCGGGTTTCTTTTCAAACGCGAGGTGTCCGTCGCGGTTGACGATCACATGCCCCCAGTCGCCGACTTTGCCGTTGTTGACAAAAATCGAGCGGTCGAGGGCGGAGCCGTCGGTAACGGTGTGCTGCTCGGCGGCGCGGTTGACCGGCCGCCAGACGTCATTGGCGGTTAAGGTAAATTTTTCGGTGGCGGGGAACTTGTAATCGTTTTCGCTTAACGTGACCCCGGCAAGGAGCCAAATCGGGACATTGTTGGCGGACTTGAGATCAAGGCTCTTGAGTTCGCCCAAATCGGCGTTGAGCTCATATTTGGAAATGTACATCCCCACGCGCCCGCCCGATGCGGTACTCCAGGTGGCACCGACAAAACCGTTGGGCATATTTTTGGGCGCCCACCAGTCGCCGGCTTCACGCCCGGCCTGGATGGAGAGAGTTTGCGTTTTGCCGTTAACCCCGGTTACGGTAATGGTGCCGACTGTTTGGCTGTTGCCGCTTCCCCAGCACAGAGTATGCATCAAATAAAGATACTTGGCCTCGACCTTTTGTTTGGCAAGATCGGCGGAGACGGCGGGAATTCCGGCTGGAAATTTGCTGGATTGAAAGACGATGATTGATTTGTTGTTGTTGGCCGCCGGGTCGATCAAATAAAAGGGGACATTGCCGTAGGCGGATTTTTTGAAATCAAAATTGCGGCCGTCATTCTCCGGGCCCTGATCGGACCAGCCGCCTTTGCCGTCGTTTTCCACCTCGTCGGCATAGGCCATGTTAGCCAGCGGCGCGAGATTGATAAAAGTGTCAACAGCTTCGATTTTAAGATCTTTAAAGGATATTTTGCCGCAGGAGTCCTGAATCCCGAGGTTGAGCGTTGAGCTTTTGATGACGGGGGGGACGGTGGCAAAGAAACTTACGTCCTCCCAGTCGTAAGTGCCGAGTTTGACGCGGCCGCCCGGCCAGTCATTTTTATCGGCCTGAATTTCGAGCTGAAATTTGCCGCCGTTCCATTGCGACTGCGCGGGGGCGATGTTGTCGCCCTTGATTTTGGCGCTTAATTTGAGGCGGCGACCGGAAATGAGGTCATTGGGGAGCTTTTTGCTGACGCCGCGGGTGCCGCGGAAACTGCTGCGTTCGGGAAGATCAATCACCAATGCGTTGTCGATGATTTGCGGTTTCGCTTCGCTCACATACCAGTTTTTGAGCGAAGCTTCATTGCTGAAACTGTCCTCAAAGATGACCTGAGCTCCGAGCGGTGCGACGGCGGCGATGGCGGTAATGGCAAGTCCGCGTTGCAAAAACGTTGATTTCATTGTGCGTCTCCTCCTTTTGTATAGATTTGTTCACCTCATTAAAGCAATATAGTAAAAAAAAATCAAAATACAAGCAAATAATGATAAAAAAAAAGAAAAAAAATTTGTAATTTGGATAAGAAAGGATATTTTTAATATAGCAGACTCATGAGGATTTTATCTCAAAACGGTGATTTTTTGGACCTATGAAAAACGGCAACAGTGACGAAAATTTTGCTCCGACCGATCCGCGGACAGCCAGAACGCTCAACCGCAAGTCCGAGCGCATTTCTGACGATTTTGATGATTCGCTGCAAATTTATTTGCGCCAGATCGCCAATTTGCCGCCGTTAAGCAACGAGGAGCAGGACAATCTTTGCAACCAGATCGACGAAGTGATCAAGAGTCTGCGCGATGAGTTCCGCAATTTTGGTTTTGTCGCCACTGAGCACGTCCGGCTGTTGGACGAGTGCATCACCGCCAACGCCGATCCGGCTGATTATTTTTTGGTTTCCTCGATTCAGGACGAGGAGGAGCCGGCCAAGGAGTTTGTGCTTCCGCAGCTCATCGAGTGGCGCGACGAGATCAAAAAATTGTATGCCAAAGAGCTGGCTGCGTTTCGCGACCAGAGCCCGGAGTTGACCGCTTTGCGCGTTAAAATGGCCGAAACCTTGCGCCGTTTTGATATTTCCGGCGACCATCTGCGGGAATTTTTTGAAATCATCATGGATTACACCAAAATTATCAAGACCGAGGGCAATAACGGTGACGAATTTGTCAACCGCCGCCTCAAATTGGTTGAGGAGCGCTTTTTGATGCCGCTCAAAGAGCTGGAGAAGGCGGTCGATAAAGTCATTGCCATCAACGAGAAACTGAAAACGTTGCGCAACCGGATGATGGAGGCTAATTTACGTTTGGTGATCAGCATTGCCCAAAAATACCGCAACCGCGGGATTCCGTTTAACGACCTCATCCAAGAGGGCAACATCGGACTGCTGCGCGCATTGGAAAAATTTGACTTTAAGCTCGGCCACAAATTCAGCACCTATGCAAGCTGGTGGATCAAGCATTGTATTTCGCGCTCGATCTCCGAGCACTCGCGCGTGGTGCGCATCCCGACCCACATGGTTTATACTTTGAACTCCATCTTTTGGGCCGAGCAGCGTTTCATCCAAAAATACGGCCGCGATCCCGAGATCGAGGAAATCGCCACCATGCTCGAAATGCCGGTCGCCCGCGTGAGCGCGATCAAAAAAATGTCCTGCCAGACCGTTTCCTTGCAGGCCACCGTCGGCAATGATGAGGATGGGTCGATTTTGGAGGACTTCATTGCCGACGACAGCGCCGCCGATCCGGTGCGCGATTTTGCCAAAAAATTATTGTATGAGAAGCTCTACGAGATGCTCAATACTTTGCCAGACCGCGAGTTGCAGATTATCATCCTCCGGTTCGGCCTCTTTGGGCAGCCGAGTCTGCCGTTGATCGAGATCAGCAAAAAATTTAACCTCACCCGCGAGCGGATCCGGCAGATCGAGGCAAAGATCATCGAGACTTTGCGGTCACCGGCCAAACTCAAGTATCTCGACGGGTGTGTGCAAACCGAGTGAAGCAATGACCAAAGTAGAAATCAGCAACATCAACAAATCTTATCAATCCAGCGTCCCGGTTCTGTCAAGCTGCAATCTCTCGATCGAGCCGGGCGAATTGTTTTTTTTACTCGGCCCCTCCGGGTGCGGCAAGTCAACGTTGCTGCGCATCGTGGCCGGACTGGTCAGCCAGGACTCTGGCTCAATTACCTTTAACGGCCGCGAGATCGGCAATCTCGCCCCCGAGAAACGCAAAGCGGCGATGGTGTTTCAAAATTACGCGTTGTGGCCGCATTTGACCGTGTTTGAAAACGTGGCTTTTGGTTTACGCATCCAAAAGATGGGGAGTGAGGCCATCCGTCAGGAGGTTGCCGCCGCCCTTAAATTGGTTGATCTTGCCGGTTTTGCCGACCGCAAAATTACCTCGTTATCCGGCGGGCAGCAGCAGCGCGTCGCTTTGGCCCGCGCCTTGGCGGTGCGCCCCGAGGTGCTGCTTTTGGACGAGCCGTTGTCCAACTTGGACGCGCGCTTTCGCGATTTGATGCGCGAGGAAATCAAGCGCATTTGCAAAGAGCGCAATCAAACCGCCATTTATGTGACCCATGACCGCCACGAGGCGCTGAGCATGGCCGATCAGGTGGCGGTGATGCACAATGGCGTCATTGAGCAAGTCGGCAGCCCCGAAACTTTGTACGAGCGCCCGGTCAACCGGTTTGTCGCGACTTTTTTGGGCGATATCAATATGTTCGGCAATCTGATGGTGCGCCCGGAGAATCTGCGCTTTGACTCGCCCGACAACTCGTTGGAGGCAGTGCTGGTCAAGCGCACCTATTTGGGCGACCACTGCGAGTGGCGTTTGCTGCACGAAAATCGGCAGCTGATCGTCATTGAGAGCGGCCGCGCCGTCCGCCGCGAGCTGGGCCAAACCTGTCGCCTCGGCTTTGCTTCGGCCGATGCGGTAATACTGCGGGATTGATGTTATGCTCGGGAAATTTTTGCTGGCCATGTTGCCGATTGCGGCGTTGCTGATTATCCCGCTGGTGTTGCGGCCCGGGCACGACAAAGCCCCCGGCAATGCCGCCGCCGAAAAACTGGTGGTGATTTCCGCCCACAATGAGTCGGTCAAGCATGAGTACTCGGTTGCCTTTGCCAAACATTACCGGCAAAAATACGGCGTTGATATTGAGATCGATTACCGCAACCCCGGCGGCACCTCCGACATCGTCCGCTACATCAATGACCGTTATACCGCCGAGTTCCGCCACTTGTACGAGCAAAAATACCCAGGGATGTGGGACAACCTCATCGCTTCAAGTTTCAACAACCCCAAAATCGACCGCGATCCGGCCGCCGACCCGCGCGCCAAGGAGGCGCGGCAGATGTTTCTCTCCTCCAATATCGGCATCGGCTTGGACGTCATGGCCGGCGGCGGCACCTTTGACATGGCGCGCCATGCCGCCAAAGGATATGCCGTCGATGCTCAGGTAAAGACGCGCCACCCCGAGTACTTCCGGGACGATGTCATTGCCGAGAGCTTCGGCGGCGAGCGCTTGTATGACAAAGAGGGGCGCTACTACGGCGTGGTGTTGTCCACCTTTGGGGTTTGCTACAATCTTGACCGCATCCGTGAGCTCGCAGACCCGACGCCGCCGGTGAAATGGGCGGATTTGGGCGAACCTAAATATTTTAACACGCTCGTGGTCGCCGACCCCTCCAAGTCCGGCTCGGCCAACAAATGTTTCGAAATCTTAATCCAGCAGCAGATGGCCGAGAGCAATCCCGCCGACGGCTGGGTGCGCGGCATGGGGCTGGTAAAACGCATCATTGCCAACGCCCGGACCGTCACCGAGAGCGCCGGTCGGGTGGTGCGCGATGTTTCCGCCGGGGAGGCGGCCGCCGGGATGGCGATCGACACTTACGGCTTTACCGAGCAGGACTGGAACCGCTTTGTCTTTGACGGCAAAGAACATTTTGTCTATGTCGCTCCGCAGGGCGGAACGGCGGTGTCGCCCGACCCGGTGCAATTGTTGCGCGGGGCCCCCAATCCGCGGGCGGCGCGCGAATTCATTGACTTTTTACTCTCTCCCGAGGGGCAAAAAATCCATTGCTTTAAAGTCGGCGTCACTGACGGACCGCAAAAAGTGGCTTTGCGCCGCCCGCCCATCCGTCGCGATATTTACAGCCGACAAAACGCGCCTTTGATGTCCGACCCGGATTTCAACCCCTATATTTCGGGGGCGTCGTTTGTCTACCGGCCGGAGTTGACGGGGCCCTATTACAATTTATTGCGCGCCTTGATTAAAGCGATTGCACTGGATGTCCAGGATGAGCTCAAGGCGGCATGGCAGGCGATCATCAAAGCGGGCGGTCCCGCCGCGGTGCCGCAGGCGTACGCGGCGTTTAACGAGCTCCCATTTCCCTATCAGGAGGCCGCCGCGGCCGCCGAGAGCATCCAGATATCCAAAAATCACTCGATGATCGAGGTGGTCGGCGTCTTGCGCAACTGGCGTGAGCATGCGCGCAGCAATTATCTGTTGGCGGCCAAACTTGCGGAGGATGGCAAATGAGAATATTTCTGCGCTACGGAACGATGCTCCTCATCGTTTTATTTTTGCTCTTTTTTCTGATTTTGCCCACGTTTACCGTGCTACGGGCCGGGTGCGATCCGCAATTGATCGCCGAAGTCTTTGCCGGTCGGATTTACCGCGAGGGGTTAATCAACTCCTTTTGCATTGCCGCAGTGACCACGTCGCTCGTGTTTTTGATTTCGCTCCCCTTGGCAATGATGTATTGCAAGTACGATTTTCCGTTAAAAAATTACAGCAACTTGCTGATGATGGTCCCGATGGTATTGCCGCCCTTTGTGGGAGCGATCGGGTTTCAGCAGATTTTGGGACACTATGGCATCCTTAACGCGATACTGACGCATATCGGTCTCTCGCCGGTTGACTTTTTGGGCGGGCCGGGCAAATTTTGGTCGATTTGCATCATTGAGGCCTTGCATTTGTTTCCGATTTTGTACCTCAATTTGGTGGCGGCGATCAGCAACATCGACCCAGCCGCGCTGGAAGCCGCCAAAAATATGGGGGCGGGGAGGTTACGGCGTTTCTTTAAAATTACGCTGCCGTTGATGAAACCGGGGATTTTGGCCGGGGGCAGCATCGTTTTGGTGTGGAGTTTTACCGAGCTCGGGACGCCCTTGATGTTTGGCTACAACCGGGTGACGCCGGTGCAGATTTTTAACGGGATCACCGAGCTTGAGTCCAATCCGGTGCCGTTTGCCTTGGTGGTGATCATGCTGGTAATCTCGGTGTTGCTCTATGTTTTCGGAAAATGGTCGCTCTCGGGGTCGGTGGTCAACAATAACGTCAAGGGCAACAACTCGGCGGTGGCCGTGCCTTTGACCGGCAAACGCAAATGGATTCCGGCGGCCAGTTTTTGTCTGGTGGGGTTCCTCGCCGGGTTGCCGCACATTGCCTTGATTTTGAGCTCGTTCAGCAAGCGTTTTTACAACACCGTCTGGCCGGAGGGATTTACCTTGATCAATTTTGAAAACGCCCTTTCCAATAAAATCGTGGTGCCGAGCATCATCAACAGCTTACACTACAGTTTGCTGGCCATGCTGATCGCAATTGCGGTCGGGGTATTCATCGCTTTGGCGCACATCCGGTGGAAACTCAAGGGGGGATTTTTGCTTGACGTATTGGCGATGCTGCCTTTGGCGGTGCCGGGGATCGTGATCGCTTTCGGCTTTTTAGGGATGGCGGTGCACTTTACCTGGGCGGCCAAATACTTTAACCCGGTGGAGAATCCGTTGCTGCTTTTGGCTGTCGCCTATGCCGTGCGGCGTTTGCCCTATGTGGTGCGCTCGGTGAGCGCCGGGCTCGAGCAGACCTCCGAGGAGCTTGAGTTTGCTGCGCGCAATTTGGGCGCCAATACTTGGACGGTGCTCAAAAAAGTGACGCTCCCCCTGATCATGGCCAACGTGATTGTGGGCGGGCTCTTTGCCTTCAGCTTCTCAATGCTGGAGGTCTCCGACTCTTTGATTTTGGCTCAAAAGGCCGAATTTTACCCGATCACCAAAGCGATTTTTGAGTTGTCGCAGATTTTGGGGTCAGGGCCAGCGACGGCCAGCGCTTTCGGGGTTTGGGCGGGGCTGTTTTTGGCGGCGACGCTGGCGGCGGCGGGTATCTTTTTAGGCAAACAAATTGGTAATATATTTAAATTATAAAGGATATTTATGCAGACACTCAATTTGATCGATCCGGGCAAGCAATACCGCCCGGTCCCGTTTTGGAGCTGGAATGATGAGTTGGACCCGGCCGAATTGCGCCATCAGATACGGGAGATGGACAAAGCAGGTTTGGGCGGCTTTTTTATGCACGCCCGCGGCGGCCTTAAGACGCAATACTTGAGCCCCGAGTGGATGGCGTGCGTCGAGGCCTGTTTGGACGAGGCCGGCAAACTCGGGATGAATGCGTGGCTCTATGACGAAAACGGCTGGCCGAGCGGCTTCGGCGGCGGTCTCGTTAACAATCTTGGCGAAAAATATCAGCAGAAATATCTGCGCCTTAAAGTCGCTTCGGTGGCCGAAGCGCGCAAGATCAAGCAACCGATCGGCTATTATACACGGGACGGCGCGACCTTTTTGGGGACCACTCTCCCCAAAAAAATTTCCGGCGAAGTTTTGACGGCTTATTACGACATCAATCCTTATTATGTCGACAATCTTGACCGCGAGGTGGTCGCCGAGTTTATTCGCGTCACTCATCAGCATTATTACGAAAATCTGCCCAAAAAGCTTTTGAAACACCTGCGCGGAATTTTTACCGACGAGCCGCAGCTGTCGCGCAACGGTTTGGTTTGGTCGCTGGTGCTCCCGGCGGCGTATCAGGCAAAATACGGCGTTGATTTGCTGCCGCAGCTGCCCGCGCTGGAGTTTGACTTGCCGTGGTCGGGCGAGGTGCGTATCCGCTTTTGGAGTTTGGTCGCCGAGATGTTTAACGAAAACTTTATGAAGCAGATTCGCCAGTGGTGTGACAAGCACAAATGGATGATCACCGGACACCATGTTTTGGAGGAGTGGTTAAACGAGCAGATCCCGGCCAACGGCACGGTGATGAGCCAATATCAGTATTATAACATCCCAGGCATCGACCACTTGTGCCGGACGTTGCCCTCGACGCTGGCGCAAATCCAACTGGTGTCCGCCGCCGCTCAATTCGGTCAAAAACAGATTTTGACCGAGAGTTTTGCCTTGACCGGGTGGAATATGAATTTTTCGGGGATGAAGTGGATGTTTCAGCAGCAGCTCGCCCACGGCGTCAATTTTTTGTGTCAGCACTTGCAGAGCTACACGTTGAGGGGGTTGCGCAAGCGGGATTATCCGCCCTCGCTCTTTATCCATCAGCCGTGGTGGGAGGATTATAAGAAACTCAACGATTACTTCAGTCGCGCCGGGATGGTGCTGGCCGAGGGGCGGGCCAATGTCCGCGTTTTGGTCGTACACCCGATTTCGTCGGCGTGGAAACACTTGAACGGTCAGCGCAACAATAAAAAAGTTGAGTTTTACACCGATGCCTTGCGCAATTTGTCGGAGGCGCTCAAGGGGTATCAGGTTGAGCACCATTATCTCGACCCGGTCATTTTTGAGAAATACGGCTCGCTGCAAAAGAACGGTGAAATCAAGGTCAACCTCAAAACCTATGACGTGGTGATTTTGCCCCAGATTTCCGACTTTACGCGTAAAATGGCCGATGTTTTGACCAAATTTTCGCAGAACAATCTGGTAATCCGGGTCCGCAACACGTTTGAGCCCGAGTTGACCACGGTGGACGGCAAATTGGCGACGCTCCCGTTTCTCGACAATGCGTGCTCCTTTGACAGTGAGGATGCCGCCGCCCGTTTTGCCGCTCTGGTGCTCAAAAATGAAATCGTGAGCGTCTGCGAAAACGGTGTCGCCACCCAAAAAATCTATACCACCGACCGTTATTTCGCCGACTTCAACGGACGCGAGGCGATGGTCTACTTTTTTGCCAATACGGCGATGAACAGTGCTTGCTATGCGGAAATTTCCATCCCCTGCGGCGAATTCAACAAAATTGAGGCCTTGAATCTCTTCACCGGCCAATTGATGCAGCTTGATCATGTGATTGTCAAAAACGGCTGGGCCTTTTTCCGCTATCCGTTTGCCGAGGGCGGCGGGCTGATGATTGTTTGCAGCGCCAAGCGCAGTCGCAATCTTCCCTTGTTCCGCCCCGAAAACGTGTGGGAACTCCCCGCCGTCAAAAAGTTGGCCGACGAGTTTGCGTTGGCCGGCTACACCGGCAATTTGTTTACCATCGACCGCTGCCGTTACCGCGTGGACGGCGGCGAGTGGGTGAGTGACGACATCAGCGTAATTCAGGAGCAGCTGCTTGCGTTGCGCAAAAATTGCAAACTGGAGATGGAGCTTGAGTTCTTCTGCGACGACGATTTTAACTTTGAGCAAGACTTGGAGCTGGGTGTGGAGAATCCCGAGCGTTTCGACTTTGCGCTCAATGGTGTCGCCTTTGGTGAAGTTGACAACGGCATGCTCTTTGATCAGGCGTTCCGCCGTCTCGCGTTGCCGAAATCGGTAAAAAAGGGCCGCAATGTGATTGCGGTCAACACCGTTTTTCGTCAAAACAAGGAAGTTTATCAGGCCTTGAAGCGCGCCGAAAAGTTTGAAACTGAGCGCAATAAGCTCACGTTTGACTGGGAAATCGAGAGCA
Source organism: uncultured Victivallaceae bacterium (assembly GCA_964609825.1). GTDB lineage: Bacteria > Verrucomicrobiota > Lentisphaeria > Victivallales > Victivallaceae > CAZSSH01. The sequence continues at coordinate 255,137 of CAZSSH010000010.1, forward strand.
TGTACCTCGTCGGCGATTTCTCCGTCCGTCACCATGGGCCGGTGGTCGAGCTCGACCGCAAAGCGGTACGTTATCAGGGGGCGTTTACCCTTGGCGGCAATTTTGCCGGCAAGACGCTTTCCGGTAATCTGTTATTTGACGGCATGCCTTTTTTTGCCGGCAAGTGTCTCTTGACGACCAAAGTAAACCTGACCAAAAATGAAGTCAAAAATATCCGCTTTTTGCGGTTTGCCCAAGACGGCGCCAACTCGTATCAAATCCGGATCAACGGTAAAAATTGCGGCACCGTTTACTGGGCGCCATATGCCGTCGATGTCGGTGATTTGCTCGCCGAGGGCGAAAATTTGATCGAAGTCGAGGTCACCACTTCGCTGCGCAATTTGCTCGGGCCTTTCCACCTGGCCGAGGGGGAATCCTATGCGGTGCATACGATGTCTTTTACACGTCGCGGCCAGTGTCATTGGCTCAGTAATGATTATAATCCCTATTATTGCTTTGTCAAATTGGGTGTGTCGGCGCTGGAGCTGGTGTAAATGATCCGCTGGGGCATCGCCGGCACCGGGCGGATTGCTCAATGCTTTGCCGACAGCATCCGGCCTCTGGAGGCCGGGCATTTGGTCGCCGTCTCGGGTTCGGATGCTGTTCGAGTCCGGCAGTTTGCCGCGCAAAACCGCATTGAATATGCGCTAAGCCACTCTGAGTTGGTCAAGTTTGATCGGCTTGATGCGGTGTATGTCTGCATGGATCATCCCGGTCATTACAAGTACGCTCTGGCGGCACTGCAGCACGGCAAGGCGGTGCTTTGCGAGAAGCCCGCCGCGCTGGCAAGCACGGAGCTGGCGCATCTGACGGAGACGGCGGCGGCCAAAGGGCGGTTGTTTGCCGAGGCCTATATGTATCGATTTGGACCGCAAATGGCGGAGCTGACCGCTCTGCTGCGGCAAGGGATGATTGGCTGTCTGCGGCAGATTGAGGCGAGTTTCGGCTTTGAAGCTCCTTACAACCCTGTCGATCGGCTTTACCGCAATGAGTTGAGCGGTGGCGCGATTTACGATGTCGGCGGGTATCCGTCCAGTCTCGCGGGGTTGGTCGCGGGTGTGGCGCTCGGGCAAACCTTTGCCGACTGCCGTGAAATGACGGGATGCGTCATCCGTGATCGCGGTATTGATGTCTATGCCGAGGCCAAACTCCGGTTTGACCAAAATATCACGGCCGAAATCGCCACTGCCTGTGACCGGCAACTCGACAATACTTTATTGATACGGGGCAGCAAGGGTGAGATAACGTTGACCGACCCTTGGGCGGCTTCACGGAGCGGTCCGCCGGATTGCCGGATGACGCTTACTTTGGACGGCAAAAATGACGAGCAGCAAATCCGCTATCGTTACAATTCTTTTACTTATGAGATTGCCGCCTTTATGTCGGCACTGCAAAATCATCAGTCCAGCCTGGACTTTCCGGCGCTCAGTCCTGCCGACAGCGTCAAAAATTTGAAAATTATGGAAAATTGGCGAAAATTGAGTTGCTGAAACTCTTGAATATCGGGTTGATGGTGATATATTAAATACGTTATTTTGTCGAAATTTTTGTAAGGATATCATAAGAGAATGAAAAAAATTGCTGAGAGTTTCCTGAAAAACTTAAAAAAATCAGAGTCCGATATCAAAAAAAATACTTTGTTCGCCGATGACAAGTACTCGATTTACCCCTCGTCCGTCCATAAGCTCGGCGAGTGTGTGGTTGCCGTCGGGCGCGATGACGCGGCCCGTTTTGTGCTGGTTGTGGCCGACTACCCCAAAGCGTTGCCCGAGGGCTTTGACGGCGAAAAATCGATGCTCTGTGACGGCGGCGTATTGTTGGTCGGCAAGCTCAATGCTGCCAATGCCAAAGCGTTGCGCAAATATTTCCCGTGGACGGCACCGGTGAGCTTGCGCGAGCGCCGCTCGACGGTCGGCTGCGGTGACCGTCTGGGACTGGCCAGTCGCGGCCATATTTTAGCGGCGGCCAAATACAGAGTTTCGCCGGTTCTGGCCCAGCAGTCGATGCGCGAGTTGTCGCTCACCGGCCGCACTTTTCAAAACGTGGTGGATGACGCTGTGTTTATGGTATTTGAGTCCGATTACCGCGATGGCTTCGGCGCCGACGGCGACCACCTCAAAAAGATTGCCGATATTGATGTCGCCCTCACTGCCGGGATGCCGATGATCACCTTGGACTTGTCCGAGGTGATGAATGCGGCGGCCGCCGACTGGAGCGAAAAAGAGATTCAAACTGCGTTTGAAGCATTGCCCGACGAGGTCAAAAAACGTGTGATTGCCGAATACGAGGGCAAAACTTTCATCGTCGGCGGCTCCAAAGTGGTGTTTGACGGTGATTGCGCCCGCCGTTGCGCGGTGATGTACACCAAGGCATTGGATTTTGCGCTTGAAGTTTATCAGTTTTTGAAATCCAAGCGCGGCAACGAGTTCGATCTCGAGATATCGATCGACGAAACCAGCGCGCCGACGCTTCCCAGCCACCACTTGTTTATCACCCGCGAGTTGCGTAAGCGCCATGTCGAGTTTTCGTCGCTGGCCCCGCGTTTCATCGGCGAGTTTCAAAAGGCGATCGACTACATCGGCGATCTGGCCGAGTTTGACCGCCAGTTTAAAGTCCATGCCGAAATCGCCGCCAACTACGGCAACTATAAAATCTCCGTCCACTCCGGCAGCGACAAATTTGCCGTCTACCCGACCATCGGCCGCGAGACCAAAGGCTATTTGCATCTCAAAACCGCCGGCACCAGCTGGCTGGTGGCGGTGGCCGTGATCGCCCAAAAGAATCCGCAGCTTTACCGCGAAATGCACCAACTGGCCTTGGATCACTTTGGCGAAATGCTCAAACTCTACCACATCACTGCCGATTTGTCCAAGATCCCGGCCTTGTCAACCTTGAACGATGCCGAGCTGCCCCGATTGATGGAGCTGCCCGAGGCGCGCCAATTGCTGCACATTACTTACGGTCCTATCCTCAAGAGTGCGTTGCGTGACCGCTTTTTCCACACGCTTTTTATCGAGGAGGACGCGTATACGCAGGGGATCGAAAAACACTTTGACAAACACCTGTCATTGCTTAATCTGGAAAAGAAATAACAACAAAATAACCATATAAAGGACCAAAAAAAATGAATTATCTCACCATGTTTGCCGATGCCGCTCCCGCTGTTGCCGCCCCTGCCGCCGAAGGCGCCGCCGCCCCCAACCCCTTAATGTCGTTTCTGCCTTTGATTTTGATCTTTGGCGTTTTTATTTTCTTCACCTTCCGCAGTCAAAAAAAGCAGCAACAAAAGCGCCAGCAAATGCTTGACACCATCACCAAGGGTACCAAAGTATTGCTCAACAGCGGTATGATCGGGGTCGTCGTTGAAGTCAAAGCCGACAGCTATATCGTCGAAATCGCCGACAAAGTTCGCGTCGAAGTTGTGAAAGCCGGCGTTGGCGATGTCATGACCGAGAACGCCGCCGAAACCAAATAAGGAAACGACAATCTATGACTAACCAAAAACCCTTGGCATTGCGTACAGCGATTGCGTTGATCGTCATTTTGGTGTTTGCCGCCTCGATGTATCCGCTTGCTCAGCGCAATTTTTATGATGTATTTCACTCAATTTTAAAAGATAAAAAGGATCCCGCCGCGGCTTTGGTGATTGCCGAAGCCAAAAAATTGCAGGAGGCCGACAAGCAAATGTATGCCACCCAGGCTATCTTGCAGGTTGCTGACGACAAGGGGATCGACTTGACCAAGCTCGTCAACGGCAACGATTTGCAGGACAATCGTGACGTCACCAGCTTGATCCGCAAACGCGCTTCGAGCTCGATTCGTCTCGGCTTGGACCTCAACGGCGGGGTGGAGTTTATTTTGCAGCTGGTACCCGATGAGGAATTTCTCGCCCAGTTTAAAGGCGACGCCTCCGAGGATGTCAAAAAGAAAATGGCCTCCGAGTATGACCGCTACCGCGACATCGCGATCGAAAACTTGCGTAAACGGCTTGAAACGCAAAAGATTTACGAGGCGGAAATCGCTCCTACCGGCAGCAGCTATGTCGCCTTGCGCGCCCCCATCGTTGCCAAGGATGAGAAACTCAAGCTCCTTAACTTGATCAAGATGAGTGCCAAGCTCAATTTCCGCCTGGTTCACCCGGAGAGCGAGGCGGTTTTGGCCGGTTATCCCGCCAACAAAGATACCATCGAGATTCCCTTGGGTTATGAAATTTTGAGCACAGTTACCGCCCGCCAGGGGCAGCCGGCGCAGACCGAGTATTATTTGATTGAAACCCATTCGCAGATGAGCGGCAAAGGGGTCTCCGATGCCTTTGCCAGCAAAGACGAGTTTGGTCAACGCAAGATTATCCTTCACTTTAACCAGCAGGGCGCTGCCGATTTTGCGCGGGTAACCTCCGAAAACATCGGCCGCAGATTGGCGATTGTTTTGGACGGCAAACTCTATTGCGCACCTAACATCAAAGACGCGATCGTCGGCGGGCAGGCGGAAATTTCCGGCCAATTCTCCGATGAAGAGTGCAAAAATATTTCCGCCGCGCTGGTTTCCGGCAGTTTCCCGTTTCAGATTAAAGTTGACGCTGTGTTTGACACCGACCCCAAACTCGGGGCGGACAACGTCGCCAACGGGATTTACGTCGGGATCTTTTCACTGTTGATGGTGGCGGTGTTTATGTGTACGTTTTATCGTTTGGTGGGCCTGGTGGCGACGCTGGCGCTGGCGCTTAACGTGGTGCTGGTACTGGGGGCTTTGGCCGCCTTTGACGCTACGCTGACGCTGCCCGGGATCGCCGGGATTGTGCTTACCATCGGGATGGCGGTTGACGCCAACGTGTTGGTGTTTGAGCGCGTCCGTGAGGAACTGCGCTCCGGTAAAAGCTTGCCGATGTCCGTCGACCTCGGGTACGAGCGCGCGTTTTCGGCGGTGCTTGACGCCAACTTGACGACGCTGATCACCTCGGTGATTTTGATGTTTTTCGGCACCGGCGCCGTCAAAGGGTTTGCGGTGACGCTGAGTATCGGTATTTTAACGAGCTTGTTTACCGCACTCTTTATTACCCGGCTCTCGTTTGACTATATTTTCCGTTATACGTCATTGACCAAGATTCATATGATGCAATTTTTCCGCGATACCAAATTTGACTTTTGCGGATCGTTTAAAAAGGCAATCATTGCTTCGCTGACCGCTGTCGTTATTGCATTGGCAATTTTTGCTTATCAGGGCAAAAATATGCTCGGCGTTGACTTCACCGGCGGTACCATGGTCACCTTTAATTACGAAAAACAAATTTCCCAGCCGGATTTGGAAAAAGCGCTCAAAGATGCGGGTTATGAGGCATCGGTTACCTATAAGTACAATGCGGGCGCCACGGTCGACAACCGCAAGCTCGAAATTTTGATTCGTACCGACTTGACACAGGCCAATGCCAGCAACAGCCCCAAGGACAATTTGGCCGAACTGCTCAACAAACAGTTTCCGGATGCCAAATTGGCCGGCGGCCAGGAGGCTACGGTCGGCGGTTTGATCGGTAAAGAATTTACCAAATCGGCGTTGATCGCATTGGCGCTGGCGATTTTGGGGATCGGGCTTTACGTTTCCTTACGCTATGAGTTCTCCTATGCATTTGCGAGTATCGTTGCGTTGATGCATGACTTGGTCATTGTGACCGGCATCTTTGTTCTGATGGGGCGCGATTTGTCGCTGACGGCGGTGGCCGCGCTCTTAACTGTGCTTGGTTACTCGATGAACGACACGGTGGTGGTGTTTGACCGTATCCGCGAAAACGTCAAACTCAAGACTTGCAAGGGTTATGCCGAAAATATCAATTTGTCACTCAACCAAACCTTGAACCGGACGATTTTGACCAGCTTGACCACTTTTATCGTGGTGCTGATCCTCTTTATCGGCGGCGGGGTGGCGATAAATGACTTTGTATTGATTATGATGCTCGGGATCGTGATCGGGACTTACTCCTCGATCTTTATCGCCTCTCCGATTGTTTTGTGGTGGCATGACAAATTCGGGCTGACTCATGACTATGAGCGCACCGAAATTTTGGAAAAAGTTGAGGACAAATAAGGAGCGCCGATGTTTGGTAATTTAGCTGAAATGGCCAAAATGTTGCAAAAGGCCAAAGACATTCAGGGTAATTTAAAGAAGTTCAAAGAGGAAATGGCACAGGCCGAGTACTCCTCGACCGCCTGCGGCAACAGCGTGCAGGTCACGGTATCGGGGGACTTCCGGGTCAAGGAAGTTCGGATTTCCGGCAGTGCTGTTGATCCGGAGGTGCTGCAGGCCGAGATCGCGCTGGCGACCAATCAGGCGCTGGACCTCGCCAAAGCGGCGGCCCAAAGCAAGATGGCCGAGATTACCGGCGGCCTCGGGTTGGATTTGCCCGGTATCTTTTAATTGATCCACAATAAGCGCGAATGCAAATTTCGCGCTTTTTTTATTTGGCATGAGGAGATTAGAGTATGAGTTACGACAATTTGATGCTGCAGCGCGAGTACGGTAGTTTGCTGGACGAGATTTTCCGGCATCGCCGGGAAAAAATCCGCAAGATTGAGAAGCGCGCCAAGGCGGAGGAGTACATCGGCAAAGTGCGCAAAAAAATCATCCGCGCCTTTGGTGAATTTCCTGAAAAGACCCCGCTCAATGCCAAAGTCGTCGGTACCTTGGAGCATGACGGACTCACGATTGATCGCGTGATTTATGAGAGCTCTCCCGATTATTATGTGACGGCGCTGTTTTACCGGCCCCAAAATACGACTGGCAAATTGCCCGCCGTGCTGGCCATGTGCGGGCATGCGCAAACAGGAAAACTCTTTGAGCCCTATCAGACCTTTGCGCAGGGGTTGGCCAAAAAAGGCTTTGCGGTACTGATGTTTGACCCGGTAGCGCAAGGCGAACGACTCCAGTTTGAAAAAATTCCCAATGCCGAATTTTGCCGCAACAGTTGTGTTTTTGAGCACAACCAGATCGGCAAACAATTGTTGCTCTTCGGCGAAAATATGGGCAATTGTATGCTCTGGGATGCGATCCGTTCGCTGGATTACTTGTGTACGCACCCGGAGGTGGATACCAAACGGCTGGCGGTCGCAGGCAACTCGGGCGGTGGCACGCTGTCCGCTTATCTGTGGGCCTTGGACGACCGGCTCAAAACGGCGGCGATCAGCTGTTATATTACCAGCTTTGAGCGCAATTTTGCCAATGAGCTTCCGGTTGATGCCGAGCAGATTTTGCCGGGATTGGCTGAGTCCGGGGTGGAAATGGCCGATTTTCTGATCGTCCGCGCGCCCGAGCCGGTGCTGATTTTGGGGCAACAAAACGATTTCTTTGATGTGCGCGGCACTTTGGAAAGCTATGATGAAGTGCAAAAATTTTACAGTCTCGCGGGCAAGGCGCATGAAGTCAATTTATTTGTCGGGCCGCAGGGGCACGGGTTGTCGCGCGAAAATCGCGAGGCAATTTACGGCTTTTTGACCGGGCAGCTGCAAGGCGAGGTTGACTGTTCTGAGCCGGAGATCAAACTCTTGACCCCCGAGATGGCCAACGTGACCAAAACCGGGCAGGTCGCCGATCTGCGCAATGCGCTCTCGTTGCCCGCCATACTGGCCAAGCGCGCCGGACGACAAACCAAGTTTGAGCCGGCGGCAATGCGTAAATTTTTGACGCAGTCATTTCAGCTTCCCGCGTATTTTTCCGAAAAAATCGATTACCGGGTATTGCGTCCTTGGCGGCAGGGCGACCAATGGTTTTCATGGTTTGCCGTTCCGACGGGCAAGTTTGCCGAGGTCTTTTTGCATACCCAAGGGGAGTGTTATCAGATCAACCCCGGAGTGCGTGCTAGGTTGTACGTGGCGCATTTGGATGCCGAGTCGGAGCTGAAAGAGTTGACATCGGCGATTCCGTGTTTTGCGTTAGACGTGCGCGGCGTCGGCAAAAGTTTGCCGGGGACTTGCGACCGGGATTTACCCGGCGGCTTTTTTGCACTCTACGGCAGCGACTATTTTTATGCATCGGCCGGGTTGATGCTTAACCATTCGCTTTTGGGCGGCAAAGTCCGCGATGTCTTGACCGCGGCAATGCTGCTTCGGTTGCGCGGTGTCAAAGAGCTGGAGTTGGGCGGACGCGGCTTGGGCGGGATTGCGGCCGTTTTTGCGGCGTTTCTTTATCCCGACTGGTTCAGTCGTGTGAGTTTGACCGATGTTCCCGAGTCGTATCTCGACTTGGTGCAGAGCAAAATTTCGCGCCTTCCCCAGTCTTGCTGCCCCTATGGCATGTTGACGCTCGGCGATTTACCTGACTTGTATGCCGCCTTGGGCAAAAAGCTCGAAAAAAGCGGCAAGTGGAGTTTGATCGTTTAGGCCATTGCAAGCACTGCGGCCATGATAAACATCCCGGTGATCAAGCCGTAGATGGTCAAGTGGTGCTCGCCGTATTGCTCGGCCAGCGGGATCAGCTCGTCAAATGAGATAAATACCATCACTCCCGCCACCGCGGCAAACAATCCGGCCAAAAACAACGGCGTGATGAAAGGCATCAAAAAGACCCAGGCAATCACCGCTCCCACCGGCTCAGCCAACCCTGACAAAAATGAGTAATAAAATGCTTTGCGGCGGCTCCCGGTGGCAAAGTAGATCGGCACCGAGACGGTGATCCCCTCGGGAATATTGTGAATCGCGATCGCGGCAGCGATCGAAATTCCGGTCGTCGGGTTGGTCAACGCGGCCGAAAAGGTTGCCATCCCTTCTGGGAAATTGTGTACGCCGATGGCAAGGGCAAACAAGATGCCGCCGCGCATAAGTTTGCGCTTGTTTTTGTGATCCATCTCTTCCACTCTGCGGACTTCGTGCGGGTTCTCATAACTTGGCACCAGCCGGTCGATGATCATCGCCACGAGCATCCCGCCAAAAAAGGCGGCGCTGCCGACCAAACTGCCGTGTTTGCCGTAGGCCTCGGCAAACTGGCGGTTGGCGTCGGCCAATAGCTCCACGAGCGAAATATAGACCATCACCCCGCCGGAGAGCCCGAGGGTAAAGGCGAGAAACTTTTTATTGGAGTGGTGGCTGAAAAAGGCGAGGCAACTCCCGAATCCGGTGGAGAGCCCGGCGATTAAAGTTAAAATAAAGCCGAAAATAATTTTATCGTTGGTGATTTCCATAAACGTCCCGGTGAAAGTTGCTTAAGACTGCGGGTAATATAACATGCGAGGGTTTGAAATGCAAGTTATATTTAATTTTCCTTTTTTTTCACTCTTAAAAACTTGTTTTTGACCGGTTGCGGCGATAAAGTAAATGACAAATCAACCAAGAGGAGGTCTTATGATGCGTAAATGGATGTTGGCAATCTTGTCACTCTGGACGGCAGCGGCGTTTGCGGCCGAGGAGAGCGACCGGCCGGAGCCGTTGTCCGAATTCAATTCCGGCTCAATGAAGTGGTCGCTCAGTCAATACGCTACTCTTAAAGACCAAATTTTAACCGTCAAGGTTCCGGAGCAAGCGACCGGCAAGAGCAACTGGACTTCGACCGAAATCGACCTCAAACCGTTTCGCAGCCAAACCTTGTGTTTTACCGTCAAGGCGCGCGCGATCAATGTTTCCAAACCCGCTCAAAGCTGGAACGGGGTCAAATTTATGCTCAACTATCTCCCCGCCGGCGGCACCGAGCGCTGGCATCACCCGAGCAATCTTTTTGGCTCGTTTGAGTGGCAGGAGATCGCCTTTTCGGCCGGGATCGACGCCAATGCCGATAAGGGGAAACTTATTTTAGGCTTGCAGGACTCCAACGGCGAAGTCGAGTTTGACCTTTCGTCACTCAAAGTTTACCGCACCTTTGCGATGGTCAACAGTGACTATGTGGTCAATTACCCCGACCGCATCAAAAATATGCCGTTGCACCGCGGGGTGATGTCGCCCCACACCATGACCGAGGACGATTTCAAAACCTTAAAGGCTTGGCATGTCAATTTGATCCGGCTTCAGATTACCCGCTTTTGGGGGCAGTCCGGCACCGACCGCGATTTGGATGATTACGACAAATGGCTGGGGGAAAAGCTCGACCACCTCGATCAGGTCCTCAAGTGGGCCAATGAGTACGGGATTAAGGTTATCATCGACCTTCATTCGCCTCCCGGCGGCCGCGACAAAACGCGCGATATGACAATGTTTTACGACAAAAAGTATGCCGACCACTTTATCAAAGTTTGGCAGCGCATTGCCAAGCGTTACCAGGGCAATCCGGCGGTGTGGGGCTATGACCTCGTCAACGAGCCGGTGCAGAGCCGCCCGGCCAAGTATGATTACTGGACGCTGCAGCGTATGGCCGCCGAGGCGGTGCGCGAGATTGACCCCGATACTCCGATCATCATCGAGTCCAACGAGTGGGACAGCCCCAACGCGTTTGCCTATTTGCCGCCCTTAAAGATGGACAATGTGATCTACCAGGTCCACATGTATATCCCCGGCACCTTTACCCATCAGGGGGTCCACAACACTTTTGGCGAACAATCGAAAAAGGATTTTGTCACTTATCCGGGGATGATTGAGGGGGCCGAATGGAACATCGATCAGATTCGCAAAGCATTGAAACCGGTGCGCGATTTCCAGCAAAAGCACAATGCGCGGATTTTGGTCGGCGAATTCTCCGCCATTGCCTGGGCTCCGGGCGCGGACCAATATTTGCAGGATTGCATCACCGTGTTTGAGGAAAACAACTGGGACTGGACTTATCACGCGTTTCGCGAGTGGCCGGGCTGGAGCGTCGAGCACGTAGGGTCCAACCCCGACGATCTTAAGCTCGCCCCGGAGGACACCGCGCGCAAAAAAGTGCTGCTTAAAGGCTATTTGAAGAACGTCCAACCGTAACATTTTGCCGCCGGCGGTACTGGCCGGGGGCGAGATGATGATACGCGGCAAACGCTTTGTTAAAGTGATAAATATCGCTGAAATGAAGTTTTGCCGCGATTTCTTTTTGCGATAAATCGCTGGTGCGAAGCATTTGCGCCGCCCCTTCAAGACGCATTTTTTGATAATGCGCCAGAGGAGGGATGCCATATTTTTCTTTGAATTTACGGCAAAAATACTCTTTGCTCCAGCCGATCTTTTTGGCAATCGCGGCCAGTTGCGGCTTGGTGGTGTCGAGACACCTGAGGTACTGCAACGCCAGCTCAAGCTTGCCGTCAAAATCGGCGCTCGCCGCAACCGGCCGGGTGATTGCCCGAGCGGTCAATGCCAAAAGCTCAAGGATGGCCCCGGCGGCATAAGGGAGGCCCGGATTATTGAGGGAATCGGCCACGTTTTGATAAGCGGTTTCCAGCTTGGCGCGCCAGACCGGGTCCAGCTCGATGACCGCCAAATCGGCGTCGGCGGTCGGAAACAACCGGGCAAGCACCGCGGAGTAGGGGAGACGCAAAGGCTCCTTGTTTTCGTCCCGGCAGCTCATGGTAAGCTCGTGGTAAAATACCGCCGTATCGTTGAGCGACGAAAAATTGTGACTCTCGCCGGGGCTGCATAAAATCAGACTGCCGGCCTTGACCGCCAGAACTTTGCCGCGGTAGACCATTTGGCTGTTGCCGGTAAACAAGACAAGGTGATAGACGTCATGGCTGTGCTCGTTAAAGTAGCCGTGGGCCGGGTGCGCGGGCTGCTTCCAGGTAAAGGTATTGACTTCAAAATAATAGAGTTTGTCATTGTCCCGGATGACCGGCAGACTGGGGATGAGGGCGGGGGCGGGATAGATAAAGCTTTGCATGATTTCTCCTTCACTTTAGATAAGGTATCCGGCAATCTCCAGTTTTTCAAGCAAAATATCAATTATTGACAAAAAATATCAATTTAATCCATTTATTTTGCCTTTAAATATAGTATAATATACAAAAATAGGAGAAAAACATATGGGAAATTCACGCACGGTGATGATTGCCAATCTGGAGCGCTCCGGCGCAACGCGTCCGGGATTGTCGTTTGACCGCGGCCGCCGGGATGATATTGTCTTCAGCGGACCCGGCTGGGCGACCGGATATACGCAAAAGCGCTGGAACGAGGGCGATTTCGAGTATTACGACGACCATTACGGCAACATCTGGCGGCGGATGAACGGCAAGGACGCTTGCGAGCGCGGTGAAATATATTTGCCCAAGGTGGCGGACTGGAGCGATTTGGCAGATTTGCAGCTGCCCAAGTTTGACCGCGATACCGTGGTGGATAAGATGCGCTGCGAATTCGCCCGCGAGCCCGGCAAATACCGCGTGGCTTACATGCCCGGTTGGATTTTTGCCGACGCCCGGTATTTGCGCAAGATGGATCAATATTTATTGGATATGGCGCTCTACCCGGAGGAGCTTGACGCGCTCCACCAAAAGCTTAAAACGGTATATCTTGAGGTCATTGAGATCGCGGCGCAGGCGGGGGCGGATGCGATTATTTTTGCCGAAGATATGGGGACGCAGCAAAGTTTGCTTTTTTCGCCCGAAATGTGGGATCAATTTTTCCGCGAAATCTATACCGAGCTCTTTGCGTTGGCTCATGAGCTCAATTTAAAAGTGATGATGCACTCCTGCGGGCAAAACCGCAAGATATTGGAGCCGCTGCTTAAAGCGGGGGTAAATTGTTTCCAGTTTGACCAACCGGAGATCTACGATTTCACCGATTTGGCCGATTTGCTGCGCCGGTACCGCGCGGTGCTGTATTCACCGGTGGACATCCAAAAGGTGCTCCCCACCGGCGACCGCGGGTTGATCGAGCGCGAGGTTGATAAGATGATCCAATATTTCAACGGCGGCTTGATTTTTAAAAATTACCCCGATTTGCCGGGGATCGGCGTCAAAGCGGAGTGGGATGACTGGGCATATCAGCGGATCATTGAGCAGATTGGTCGGGTGTGACCGCCTCATAACGGCAGCGGTAATGCAGAGGGAGCTTGGGTTTGTCGGGGTCATTGGCGGCAAAAACAAGGCCGTCATACTGCAAACATATTCGGCAGGAGCGTTTGCCGCGCTCGGCGACAAAACGTACCCATATTTGATTAAGATCGGGCATTTTTAGTTTGGCATAAGTGTCAACCTTGCAATGCCCGTTCCTTTATTTGGTTATTGTTTCACCGTAAAATTGAGCGTAATGCTTTTATCTTTGATCGGGAAGCGGTACAATTGATAAAGCCCGGTGCGGTTGACGGCGGTGCCGTCCGGCTGCGGCGTGCCGCCGGTGGCGGTGACCAGCAATGTTGTCTGATGAAGCGTTACCGTCAGTCCGTCGGCAAAGACAGCGGTTTCGGGGCGGTTTTCGCCGTCAAATTGCAATATGGGGAGCAACATTGACTCGTCCTTGCAATCCCCGGCAAGCGTGATCGTAAGCTCGAGTTTGCCCGGCTCGCCAAGCTTGGCCAAATATGTCACCGTGGCGCCGTGATACTCGTATATGCACTCAAATACGCCTTTGGCCGCGTCAACCGTGCGAAATGCCCCGGCCGGGCCCTCGCTTTTTGCAGCCAGACGCTCCACTTCGCCCGCGGCATTGCGCCACTCGGGGGCGACGGCGGCGGCAAATTTGTTGGGCGGCAAGTCGGACGCAATCACATAATGAGGCTCGGCCGCAAACGGCAGCACCGGCAAAATACCCCAGGGGAGCCCCTTTAAAAGAATCCGCCCGAGCCCGCAGGCGTCATGGAGCGGCATCGGCAACAGGTCAAACTCGAGATAATTGCCGCCGGCATTGGCAAAGGCTTTTTCAAACGAGCCGGTGACGGCAAAGCCGAAGTTGCCGATTTCGGCCGGGGCGGGGGCTTCGGCGATGGTGTCGTCGGCGTACAAGGCCGCCAGCCCGAGCACCGAACCGGCAAACAAACTGTAGACCGAGTAGTGTCCGTAAAGATCGCAACCGTGGCGGGTTTCCGGCGCAAAACGGTTTTTGAGGTGAAAGAGTTTGCCTTCCTCACGCAGCAAGCCGTCTTTGGTCGCCAGTGCCGACAAATGCGCCTGCCGTTTAAAGGCTCCGGCCAAACGCGGATCGGAGTCTTTGTAATAGGAAGCGGCCAATTCACACAACGCGCTTACAATTCCCTCCTGAAAGTAGAATTGCGAGGAGCGCCCGCCAAACGGCACTTCGCCCGTCGGTGCGACTTCGAGCAAAGTCACAAAATCGCCGCGTTGGAGCAATGACTCCAGCTCGGGCCGCAGTTTGCCGGTGTAGTTTTGCTGCAACGCCGCCGCAATTTGCAACCGGGTGGTAATATCGTAAGTAATAGGATCGTTGGGATCGCGGTACATGCCAAAGTCATTAAATTTCTTCAGCTGGTAACTCATGTATTCGTCAAAGAATTTGTCGCCCCACAAAGCGCTGTCCGGGCCGCCGATCCCGGCGGACTGCCGCAAGCTCTCTCCGGCGGCGGAGTAGACCGCCCAGTTGTGGAACTCGGCGCGTTTCTCCGGATCGGGGGAGGTAAAAAGATAGGTTTGCTCGGGAACGACGGCGGCGATTTGAGCCTGCCACTTGGCCAGTCGCTCGGGCGGGGCTATTTTTTGCAACACGCGGTAGGCGGTGGCGATTTCGCGCATCCAAAAGTCGGACGAGCGGTCTTTGATGCCCGGCTGATTGAGCGCATGGCAAACATAATCCATTGAGCGGAAAATTACTTCGCGCAAATCCTCGCAGCGGCCGAAATACAGCAATATTGCACCGGTGGCGACGAAGCGCGGCGTGGTCTGCTGCCACTCTTTGCCGATCACCGGGTCGATCACCGCCCCCCGCTCATCAACCCACGGCGCCGCGTTGCGGCAAATCCGCTCGGCCAAATCGAGATAAAGCGTGCGGTCAACCTTGCTTGGCTGCCAATGATCCGGGGTGGGGCGTTTCAGCAACCGGCGTACAGCGTTTTCGGGGGTTGACGGGTCGGCGGCAATGAGTGGGCTCAGCGTGAGCGCGGCGAGCGCAGCAACGGCGATTTGCATGATAAAACTCCATCACGGTTAAAAAATGATTGGTTAATATAGCTCAAAATATTGGCAAATGCAAGTTGCCGACCGTTTGTTGCTGACGGATCATTCAAAAAAATACTGGAGTTGCTTTTTTAAATTGCATTTTACCGGATTATTATTGCTATGTTATCAAACAACGGAAAAGAGTTTGCAATGGTACCCGGAGCGAAAACGGCGGCATTGCAAATTTCAGGCATAAAAACCGCTTCTCTCGCTCCGGAAAATATTTCCGGTATCGCCGGGACGGATTCGTCAAGTTGCCCGACCGCCCCGTTTCCGGATGCCCGGATCAGTGCAGCCAATGAAGGATGTAATAGGTCACCGCCGAACACAACGCGGTCAGCGGCACGGTCATAAACCAGGCCAGCACGATTCGCCGCGCGGTACTCCAGCGGACGCCGCGGGCGCCCTCGACCGAGCCGACCCCCATGATCGAGCCGGCAATGACGTGGGTGGTCGACACCGGGATCCCCAGATGCGCGGTCCCCATCAGCACCAGCGCGGCGGAGGATTCGGCGCAGAAGCCCTCGGTGGGGCGGATTTTGGTGATGCCGGTGCCCATGGTTTTGATGATGCGCCAGCCGCCCATCATGGTCCCCAGACCGATCACCGCATAACAGGAAAAGGCCACCCAGCCGGGGATATCCAGCGTTTCACGGACGCCGCCGCAGACCAGCGCGAGCGAAATCACCCCCATCATCTTTTGCGCGTCGTTGGTCCCGTGCCCGAGGCTGTACCAGGCGGCGGAAAAAAGCTGCAGATACCGGAACACATGATTGGCACTCATGTGCGGTATTTTTCGGAAGAGGTTGAGGATGATCACCGTAAAAATCATCGCCCCGAGCATCCCCAGCAACGGCGCAATGGCGATGAAGGCGATCACCGGCAGGATGCCGACGGAAATCAGCTTGCCGTTCTCGATTGTGATGTGGCCGAGGATCAGGATTCCCGGACCAGCGGCCGCCAGCCCGGCACCGATCAAGCCGCCGATGACCGCATGGCTGCTGGAGGTCGGCAAGCCGAAAAACCAGGTGATGATGTTCCAGATCACCGCCCCGACCAATGCAGCCAGCAGCACCACCAGCTGATTGTCCGCCGCGGTGATCATATCCATGCGGACGATGCCGGAGCTGACCATTTTGGCAATCGCGTGGCCGAAGGCGAAGTAGCCGATGAAGTTGGCCACTCCGGCCAGCAGCACCGCCTGAAGCGGCGTCAGCGTCCGGGTGACCACCACGGTGGCGATGGCGTTGGCGGCATCATGAAAGCCGTTGAGAAAGTCAAAGACAAGCGCCAGAAGAATCACCAGAACCAACAAAACCATCAGAGTTGTCATAGTTTACTCCACCGGCGGTTCAACCGTTTTTGATTTTGATGCCGCGCACCAGCTTGCCGATGTCGTCGAGGGCGTTGATCGCGGCTTCCAGCGACTCGTAGATTTCCTTGAGCTGGACCATCTCCACGGTCAGTACCGCATCCCGGTGGCAAAAGAGCTCCGCCATGCTGATGTTGAAGAGTTCGTCGGCCTGATTTTCCAGCTTGTGCATCTGCTCCACTTTTTTGCGCACCTTCTGCCGGGTGCGCAAGTCGCGGATGATTTCCAGCTGCAGTTTGGCGATGGCAACCATGATCTCGCAAAACTGACAGACATTGATCGGCAGCTTGTTGATCTGATAGATTTCGATTTTGCGCACCAGATCTTTGAGCTCGTCGAGGGGGCGCTCCAGATTGACCGCCAGTGTGTGGATGTCTTCGCGGTCGAGAGGGGTGATGAAGCAGAGACTGAGTTCCTCGATGATCGTCACTTCGGCCAGGTCGCCTTTGTGCTCGTAGTCCTTGACGGTATAGATCCTTTTTTTGCGCTCGTCTTCGGGCAGGGTCTCGATCTGAATCGCCAGATCGCGAAACGCCACACAGCTGTTGTAGACATGTTCGCTCAACTGATCGAGAAAATCAAAAAATTTCGTTTCCCGCGGCAACAACAGATCCAAAATATTAAACCCCATACACACCCTTTCGTCAGCTCCCGGACTTTTGCGCATCCCTGCCGACCGTATTGTTTATGACATCGACTTTGGCTTGGAGCGGGTCGTTGCCGCCTTGGAGGATTGTTCGCGGATTCGCATTCTCTCCCGGCTAACAGACAATCTGCTCCATCTTTATTTATCTATGTAATCGTCCTACCACGGCAAGCCGGATGCTTGTTTCAAGTGTGATAATGCAATATACAGCCTGGACGATTGCGGGGGCAAAATGAATTTATGTGTCCCCGAGCTATATACTATACCCTCATTTGGGGGAAATTGCAAGCACCAAAATTAACATCATCCGGGGTTTTGTGTCGGAGCGCCGAGTGAATCCGCCGCCGGTTGTAAAAATTGGCGTAACTTTGTACCCCGATCCGCAATTGCGGCAAATTTTGATACTCCTTGATTTTGATTATTTGGCTGTTTTGGTTTGAAAACACAATTCCGCCATGCTATAATAGATTCATTGACAAAATTTGATCCGTATGGTGTATCAAAAAACAATTGGACGGGTGAGGACTTTACTCAATTTTAACTCGTAAAAATTTATCATAGGAGGAGTCATGAAAAAGCAATTGATGGTTTTGGCGGTGGCAATCCTGGTGACGGGGGCGGCGACTCTGGTCCGGGCGCATTGCGAAATTCCCTGCGGCATTTACGACGATCCGATGCGCATGAAGATGATCTACGAACATATCGCCACTCTGGGAAAATCCGTTCACGAGATCAACCACCTCCAGGAAGCGGACAAGCCCAATTACAATCAGCTGGTCCGGTGGATCGACAACAAGGATTCCCACGCCGATCAGCTTCAGGAGCTCATCGGCCAGTATTTCATGACCCAGCGGATCGTCCCGGCGGATCCCGGCACTCCCGGCTACGACAAATACGTCCGGGAAATCACGCTGCTGCATCGGATGATGATTCAGGCGATGAAAGTCAAGCAGTCGGTCGATCCGGCCGCCGTGGACAAGCTGAAAGCCTTGGCCGTCGAGTTTGAAGCCAGCTATTTCGCCAAGTAACAAATATCCGTTGCTCCCGGGGCTATCGCCGAAACCGGAGTCGCCCCCGTACACCCTGTCTGATAACAGATTTTAAGTCTGTTGCATCTGTCATACCGCCGCCCCTCCACTTGATAACGATAAAAATAGATTTTCCCCGGCCCTTTGGTAAAAACAGCCCCAACACTCAAACGTACCGATTTCTTAGCCATAGCTCTCCCCGTAAATCATCACTACAACTAAAATAAATCTCAAAGGGGTATTCGTAAATTTCCTAAAAAGTTGATAATTCTATCATTACAAAATAAAATATACTATAAAATGTATTTCAACTCTTGCAATTTAATTGCAAAGAACTATAGTAATACAAAAGCGTTTCTCCCGGTCTTTTAAAAAAGTTATTCAACTTTTAGGTTGGCGTATACTTTAGATTAACAAAAAATCGATAAGGAGTGAACCAGTGCAAGTTTACACTTAAAATAATTTTGTTTTTTTTAACGTAGACGAGGGATGATGACTACATTTAAATTTTACTGTCTCCATTGCAGACAACATATTGAAGCCGATGACGGGTATTGCGGACAAATCATTCTTTGCCCAACTTGCAATATTGAGTTCATCGTGCCGGCTCAATCTGATAAAAATGAACCTCAAAAGGAAGTTCCTGATAAGCAAATTACCAAGGCACAAGTAGCCTTAAAACTGAATGACAGACCTTGTACTTCATTTGAAGTAAAAGAGTCAATAGAAACAAAATTACAAGCAACTACATATCAGCCAATAAAAAAGAAAGACTCTCAGAATTTGGGATATGGAGAACTGCTCGGAGGTATAGTTTCTATATTATTGATACTAATATTTGCAGTACCATTACTAATACTAATATTTGCAGTACCGTCATGTAACGATAAGAATTCATTGTCTAGTACGAATAGTTTTGCCGCACAAGGATCGAATCCATCCTCACGGGAACAACGCAATGACCCTAGACCGAATGAATCTGCTAAAGACTATTTAGAGCGAGTGCTAGAGCAGGAAACAGGGAAAAAAGCTAACGTAATTGTCGATGGTCAGAAGTGGCATGTCGAATGGGTAAAGTAATTAACACTGTTGTAACGCAACTTTTAATAAACGGGGGCATTGCAATAGTAACTCTGATTAATCTAGAAGACTTTATGTACAAAAATCCTAATGTGATTATCAGATAGAGAACTATAGTAACCCAAAAATGTTTACGCCGATCCTAAAAAAACTGTTAAGCTTGAAGAGAAGGTACACAACTTTTTGGGGGATGTGAGAAAGTAACCTAACGCCAAAACAAGGAAATCACATCATGATCGATCTTGCTAAGAAAACAATAAGTGAATTTTTATCCTGGGTAGAGAAACAGCAAGAAATTTGCAATGCTCTAAATCACTATACCACAAAGGATAATAAAATAAATCTATTTTTTAGAGGAACTGGTACCGTTATTCAACATGGGAATAATCAACCCTGCATCTATAGACCCAACGAATGGCTTATCCCACATGAACACTTAATATATAAAGAAGCTATTCGGAAAACACCACAATTTTTCATTAATGATCATTCAACGTTTGATAAACTCGTTAGAATGCAACACTTCGGAATACCTACGAGATTACTTGATATTACCTCTAACCCTCTACTCGCTTTATTTTTTTCATGTGATGATTCAATCTCTAAAGTTGGGCAGGTTTATGCTTTTTTTGTCTCAGATAAAGCAATAAAATATGCAGATAGTGATGCAGTATCAGCAGTTTCAAATATAGCATTGCGCCCATATTCATTTGATATTACTTACAGTGATACTATCTATAAAAAATATTGGAAAAGTTACCTTGACAATTCTAATTCGAATTCCTGCAATCATGAAAAATACATAAAATCTTTCAATGCAAACAGTGGAATTGGGTATTTAATCCATGAAATCCGTGCAGAAAAATCATATTATCAAGAGTGTATTGATAGAAATGACTTGGAAACAATATGGGCAGTCAAGCCAAGAATGAATAATGAACGAATTTTTCAGCAGGATGGTTACTTTCTGTTGTTTGGGATACTTGGTAAAAAATCGTGTTGTCCACAAATTCCAAATATAGAAACAGCATTACAGTATTTTGAATTGCGGAGAAAACTGTTCCCTTCTTGTTCAGAGCGTAAGAAAAGTATTGTCGATCTGATAACTCCTCGTAGTTCAATAAATTTAAAAGACTTTGAGGAATCACATAAAGGTATAAGTTCTCAAATTCAATATCTTGCAAAATGTAAGTTAGAAATTAATTCAAAAATTGCTGAAAATAATAAGTTGGCAAAGCCAATAACTCGTAGTAAATTCGATTTTGACGCAAAAGATTCATCAATTACCAGTGAAATAATTGGAGATTATTATGCATGCGATAAAAATAGAATAGCGTTAAGTAAGATCGCAGAAATAAACCTTATGGGTGAAATAATAAACAACGGGAAAATTATTTTTCATTCAAATGTAAGGATAGGAGATAAACCAACACTTATTGAAAGTTTGGAATTATTAGGTGTTACAAAAGATAAATTATTTCCCGGGTTGGAAAATGTTGCTTCATTTTTAAAAAAGAAATACTCGCAAAAAGACCCACATAACCAATAATCGCATTATATCCAGAAAAAGGCACTGTTTTGATTTTTGTACACATTGATTACGAGGTCAAATATTGTTTTTGACTAATCCTCAACAAATTTAACTGTGCGACTAAAAAACGGTATCGCCGGGAGCCAAGGGGAGCTGCAAAAAGGGTGTTAAAAATCCGCAAATGGTACCTGATGGTACTTGAGAATATCTTTTCGGGCGTAAAAATGGTACCCGGAACGGGAGTCGAACCCGTACACCCTACTGGATAACAGATTTTAAGTCTGTTGCGTCTGCCATTCCGCCACCCGGGCCATGATCTAAATATAGCTTGGTTTTGGCATTTTTTCCAGTTCAAAAAGATTTTTTTTTGAAAAATTCGAGATTTGCCTTTTCTGCGGTTGATTTATCCGGCACTTTGTGGTATCTTATGTCCCTGATAAGACCAGTTACAAAATCTTCCCAAAAATGCAGTGTCAGGAGTCGCAGTATGGCGCTTAAAAAGCAGTTGTTTGATGCCGGGGAGATCGCCGGATTTGTCCGCCAGATCGCCCGAAAAATCGAGGATGAATTCATTTCTCAACAGAAACCCTTTGTTTTGGCCGGCATTTATCAACAGGGCGTCCCCCTCGCTGAGCGTATCGCCGCCGAAATCAAGGCCAAGACCGGTGTCGCCCCTGAAATCGCCAAGATCGATATCTCCATGTACCGCGATGACTTCGGCCGCCGCAGCGGGCTGCCATTGATCCACGAGACCGTGATCCCCTTTGACATGACCGGGCAAAATGTGATTTTGGTTGATGACGTCCTCTCCTCGGGGCGGACCATCCGCGCCGCTTTGGACGCGGTGACCGACTACGGCCGCCCGGAGCTGATCCGTCTGGCGGTACTGGTTGACCGCGGCGAGCCCGAGTACCCGATCCATGCCGATTATGTCGGGGTGGATGTCAAGGTGCCGCACCGGCACAAAATATCGGTCGAGCTGGGCGGCGAAGCGGGCGATAAAATTTTTGAAGTTGAGTGGCAACAATAAACAAAGGGTTGGTAAATATGCAGTGGACCAGAAAAGATTTGCTCAGCTTATATGATTTGAGCCCCGAGGAGATTTTATTTCTCCTCGACACGGCCGAGGAATTTAAAAAAGTTTCCGAGCGCAATGTTAAAAAAGTGCCCGCTTTGCGCGGCAAAACCGTCGTCAATTTTTTCGTCGAGCCGAGCACCCGCACCCGCGTTTCCTTTGAGCTGGCCGAGCAGCGGCTCAGCGCCGACATCGTCAATATGGCGGCGGACGCGAGCAGTCTCAAAAAGGGCGAAACGCTGCTTGACACCGTGCGCAATATCGAAGCCTTGCAGGTTGACTTGGTGGTGATGCGCCACAGCGCCACCGGCGCCCAATCGTTTATCGCCCAGCACCTCAAGTGCGGCGTCATCAATGCCGGGGACGGCGCTCACAGCCACCCGACGCAGGCCTTGCTTGATTTATTTACCATCCGCGAAAAAAAAGGGCGCATCGCCGGGCTCAATGTGGCGATTGTCGGCGACATTTTGCACAGCCGCGTCGCCCGCAGCGATATTTGGGGGCTTCTCAAGCTGGGGGCCAACGTGACCATCGCCGGGCCGGCAACGCTGGTGCCGCGCGAATTTGAGGAGATCGGAGTCCGGGTTTGTCACAACCTCAAGGATGCAATCCGCGACGCAGATGTGGTAAATTTGCTTCGCATCCAGCATGAGCGGCAGACGGCGGGATTTTTCCCGAGCGTGGGCGAGTATACCCAGTTTTTCGGCATTAACCGCGACACGATGAAGTTGCTCAAGCCCGACGCATTGATCATGCACCCCGGGCCGATCAACCGCGATGTCGAGTTGTCAAGCGAAGTGGCCGACGGCCCCAACTCGGTGATCCTCGAGCAGGTGACCAACGGTTTGGCCGTGCGTATGGCAGTGTTGTTTTTAGTGGCGGAGTGTGTTAAAAAATGAGCAATTATATCTTAAAAAATGCCCGGGTGATCGACGTTGCCAACCATCTCGACAGCGTCGGCGACATCGGCGTGGCTGACGGCCGCATCTGTGAAGCAAGCAATGTCAAAAGTCCGGAAGTCATTGACTTGACCGGTAAAGTTTTGTGTCCCGGTTTCATCGATTTGCATGTCCATTTGCGGCAGCCCGGCAACAGCGCTGCCGAAACCATCGCCACCGGCACCATGGCCGCGGCGGCGGGCGGCTTTACCTCGATTGTGGCGATGCCCAATACCAACCCGGCGGCGGACAACGCGGCGGCGATTGAGTTCCTCAAGCAAAATGCGGCGCGCTACGGCGTCGTCCGCGTGCTTCCCTGCGGCTGTATGACCAAGGGCTATGCCGGGGAGGAAATGGCCGGCATCGGCTCTTTGCAGGCGGCCGGGGTGGTGGCCTTGAGCGACGACGGGCGCTGCATCCAAAATCACGCGTTGATGCGCCATGTGGTCGAGTATGCAAAATCCTTTAACTTGCCGATCTTGGACCACTGCGAGGATCATTTTTTGGTCGCCGACGGCGTGATGCATGAGGGTAAATGGTCGGTTTTGCTGGGGATGAACGGCATCAGCGGCGCCTCTGAAGAATTGATGGTGGCGCGCGATCTTATCCTCTCGCGGATGTGCGACTGGCGCATCCATATCCAGCACGTAAGCGTCAAAGAGAGCGTCGAGTTGATCCGTCAGGCCAAAAAGCAAAACATCGCCTTGTCGGGCGAAGTAACGCCGCACCATTTGATCTTGACCGACGAGTGGATCCGCAAGTATGACACCAATTATAAGATGAATCCCCCGTTGCGTACCGAGAGCGACCGGCAGGCGCTGATCGCCGGTTTGGCCGACGGGACTTTGACCGCGATTGCGACCGATCATGCGCCGCATACCGAAACAGCCAAGATGGTCGAGTTTGACTACGCACCCTTTGGCATCATCGGCCTTGAGACGGCGTTGAGCTTGTGCTTTACCGAGTTGTGTGCCAAGGGGGTGTTGAGCATCCCCGATTTGATTGCCAAGCTCACCACCGGCCCGGCGGACATCCTCGGGTATGAGGATTATTCGCTCAAGGTCGGCCGCGACGCCGACATCACCATTTTTGATCCCGACGAAAAATATGTGATCGACAAAAACAAATTTTTCTCCAAGTCGCGCAACACGCCGTTTCACGGCATGGAAGTCGCGGGCAAAGTCAAGGCGACGATGGTCGCCGGTAAAATGGTGTACAACGCTTTATGATCGATCCGGCCGTCATTCAAAAAGTCATTGCTTTTAAGCATCAGCTCCACCGCCATCCCGAGTTGGCCGGCGAGGAGTTTGAGACCTGTCGTTTGATCCGTGAGTCGATTGCGCCCCTGGGCATGGAAGTTTTGCCGCCTTTTCTCAAAACCGACACGGTGGCTTTGCTCTACGGCAAAGGTCCGGGCAAAAATGTGACACTAAGGGCCGATATCGACGCCCTTAAGGTAGTGGAGGAGACCGGGTTATCCTGTGCCTCGACGGTGCCGGGGATGATGCATGCCTGCGGGCATGACGCCCATACGGCGATGCTCTACGGGGCGGCTTTGGTTTTGGCGGAGCGCCGCAATGAGTTTGACGGCTCCGTGCGCTTTGTCTGGCAGCCGGGCGAGGAAAATTTGGCCTTGGGCAAAGCTCTGGTCGACGCCGGTGCCTTGGAGAATCCGCGCGCCGACATGGTGACGGCGATTCACGGCGCGCCCGGGATGGCCGCCGGGGTTTTCGGCATCAAGCCGGGGCCGGTGATGGCGTCGTGCGCCCACTTTAAAGTTACGTTGTACGGCAAAGGCGCTCACAGCAGCGCACCCCACCTCGCCATTGACCCCATTTATTGTGCGAGCTCGGTGGTGATGGAATTGCAGTCTCTGGTGTCGCGCCGGGTCAATCCGTTTGAGTCGGCGGTGGTCAGCGTCTGCCGCTTTACCGGCGGGGCGATTGCCAATGTGATCCCGGAGTCGGTCGAGCTGGAGGGGACGGTGCGCTCTTTGTCGGATGCGACCGCGTTGATTTTGGAGGACGGTTTTCATGAAATCGTCGAAAACGTCTGCCGCGCCCACGGAGTCCGTTGCGTGATTGAGTACTCGCCCTCGTATCCGGTCACCATCAATTCACGCAAAGGGTATGAAATTGCCAAAAGCGTGGTGGCGGGCAACTCGGTTGAGCTCTCGCAACCGTCGATGGGGGCGGAGGATTTCTCGTGGTATTTGCGGCGTTATGAAGGGTTTTACATCCGTCTCGGCGTCGGCGAAAATGCGCCCTCTCTGCACAATAACCAATATGTTTTCCCCGACGAAGTGATGGCCAAGGGGATTGAGTATTTTGTCAACTTTGCACTCAAGGCGCTCAAGAGTTGAATGTTTACGTCCATGTGCCTTTTTGCCGCGCCAAGTGCGGTTATTGCGTCTTTTACTCAAGCTGTGATTTGAGTCAAATCGAGTCCTATCTGGCTCACTTGGAGCGGCAGCTGGCCGCTTTGGGCCGTCCGAAGGCGGAGACTCTGTATGTAGGGGGCGGGACGCCGACGGTATTGACTTTGCCTGAGTTGAAGCGCTTGACCGGGATGCTGCAACAGTATTTGGATTTAACGGGTTGCCGCGAAATTTCGATCGAGGCCAATCCGGAGACGCTGGATGCGGCCAAGGTGGATTGCCTGCGCAATTTTGCCGACCGGATCAGTTTGGGTGTACAGTCGTTTACCCCGGCGATGCGCAATCTTTTGGGGCGCAATTGCTCGCAAACGGCGTTGACGCAAAGTTTGTCGCTGATCAGGGCGGCGAAGTTTGCGCATGTCAATTTGGATTTGATTTATGCCGTGCCGGGGCAGGGTTTGCAGGGTTGGGCCGACGAGTTGACCATGGCCTGCGAGTGGCCGGTTGACCACTTGTCCTGCTACAGTTTGACCCCGGAGGAGGGAGCGCTTTTAACCTCCGATTGGGCGATTGATGAGGATTTGTCGCTCGCCATGTGGGAGCTGGCCGGAGAAGTGTTAAAAAAGCGCGGTTTGGAGCGCTATGAGATATCCAATTATGCACGGCCCGGCGGGCGTTGTCAGCATAATGTCAATGTCTGGCGGGGCGGGAAACTTCTGGGCTTGGGTCCGGCGGCGGCTTCGTTTGACGGCGTGGACCGCTATACCCAAGTCGAGTCGCTGACCGGTTGGTTTGCGGATGTGCCGCCGGCGGTGGATCATATTGCCCCGGAGGCGCGGCGGGATGAAATTTTTGCCGTCAATTTGCGGACGGCGGACGGTTGGACGCGCCCGCAGTGGGAAGCGATTGCCGGGAAGGGCGACTGGCCGAAACGGTTGCAAATGATGCGTGAGCTGCCCTCGGAGTTGACGGAGGCGGGAGAAACGGTGATCCGTTTGACTCCGTCCGGATTGTTGTTGTGGAATGAAATAGCAGAAAAGATGATTAAGATATGAGAATCGAACCCGCACCATACGAGTACAGCGAGCGTTATTTGCTGGAGGTCGCCTACGACGGCACCAATTACAGCGGCTGGCAGCTGCAGAGCCACTGTCTCTCCGTGCAGGAGGTGGTGCAAAAGCGGCTGGGAATTTTGTTTAACGAGCCCCGGATCCATTTGATCGGCAGCAGCCGCACCGATGCGGGCGTCCATGCTTTGGGCTTTGCCGCCTCGTTTCTGACGCCGGTGCGCCCGGTGATCGACCCGGAGCGCTTGCGTAAAGCGATGAACCGGCAATTGCCGCCGGATGTCTGGATTCGCTCGATTAAAGTAGTGGATCTCGATTTTCACACTCGTTATGATGCGTTGGGCAAGGCCTATGTTTATATCATTAATCAGGGCGAGCGGACGCCGTTTAATTATCGTTACAGCTGGGATTTGCGCCACAAAGTCGATGCCGCTAAAATGCGCGAGGCTGGGCAGGTGCTGGTGGGAACGCATGATTTCTCCAGTTTCGTCGTCGAGCGCTCGATGATCGAGGAGGCCGTCAGGACGATTTACCGGGTCGAGGTGATTGAGTTTGGGCAATACATTGCACTCCTTTTTGTCGGCAACGGCTTTTTGTATAAGATGATCCGCTGTCTTACCGGCACCTTGGAGGCGGCCGGGGCGGGCAAGATCAATGCTGCCAAAGTGCGCGAAATTTTGGAGTCATGCGACCGGCGCAACGGCTACGCGACCGCGCCCCCCGAGGGATTGTTTTTGCTCAAAGTGTTTTACGATCAGCAGACGATGGATGAGTTTACGTTGCGGCAACTGCCGTTTTTGGAGATGAGTTATGGTAAAGCCGATTGATCGGATGATTTTGATCCAGTCGCTGGACGGAAGCAGCGAAATTTTTAACTGCGCGATGTTGCAATCGCAGCTGGTGAGTTGTTTCATTTCGGCCGGATTGGCCGAGTCGAGTTTTTTGGCCGAGGACATTGCGCTGGCGGTCGAGTCGGCCTTGCTCTCCAGTGAGCGGGACAATCTTGTGTTCGGCCGCGGCGAGCTGGATCTGGCGGTGGTGCGGATGCTTGAGGAAACCGGTTTCCCCGAGGTCGGGCGGATGTATCGGCGCATCGGCGGTGACGCCGATATTGTGGTCGAGGCCGAGCCGGAGGTGGTCAGGCACTTTTTGCGCAAATTTCTCGCTTGTGAGGCGGAGGATGTCGACTTGATTGCGGCGCAGGTGTGTGAAGCGTGCGCCAAACTTGAGCTCGGCAACGTTGCGCCGCATTTGCTGATGGAGTTGGCGCGCCACTATGAGCGGCAGCTCTTGACCGGGCGCAGTCACGCCGCCATATCCCGCCGCGAATCGGAGGTGCTTGCCGAAATCGACGAAATCTTGGCCAATTTGCCCGAGAACGCACGGATGCTGTTTGATCAAAATGTGGTCAAATTTCATGGCGCCACCAAACTTTTTCCGAGCATCCGCTTTGTCTTCTCGATGAATGAATTGGCGCGGGTCTGCAACTTTGTGCCGCCGGTGACCGAGATGGAGATCGAGCCCAGATTGTACGCGTGCGCCGCCGAGTTGGAAACTTGCCGCCAGGTGATCGGCGGCATCATCCGCAGCCGCTGCCCGGAGGCGGGTGAGCTCCCGGTTTATCTCAACCTTGGCGACATGTACGATTTCACCGTCAATTATCTCGGTTGCTCCCGGTTGGGCGGCAAAAAGATCGGCGGCGAGCTGGCAGCGATTTTGGCCTCCGGTTTGGCGGTGGACGATCTCAATCTGACGCTGTAAACTGCGATTAAATCCTTGCGGCCAAATGGGTATTGTTACCAAATTCGGCGCAATCAAAACGCTTTTTTCCCTTTTTTCTCCTTCGATTTGCTTGTAAAATCAAAAATACTTGCTATCTTATCTCCATATTTGTACATATTGGTACTATCAACAAAAAGGAGAGGATGATGAAACGATTGTTGTGGTTGCTGTTGCTTGTATTATGGGTGCCCTTGTTTGCCGCGGATGAGGCGCAAGAGATCAAGATTCGTGGCGGTTTGCCCAACTTTACCGCCAAGTTGCAGGCGGGCCAAAAGATCGTCATCGGTTATCTGGGGGGCAGCATCACCTATCAGCCCGGCTACCGCATCCAGACGGTCGCCCAGCTCAAAAAATTGTACCCCGCGCTTGACGTTAGTGGGATCAATGCCGGGATCGGCGGCACCGGTTCGGATTTGGGCGTGTATCGCGTCGAGCGCGATGTGTTGGCCAAAAAGCCGGATTTGCTGGTCGTCGAGTATGCGGTCAATGACGGCGGCGTCAATGCCGATGAAATCACCCGCTCGATGGAGGGGATCGTCCGCAAGGCGTGGAAACAGTGCCCAGAGTGCGATATTTTATTTGTCTACACCGTCTCCGAAACCGATTTGACGGTCCGCAACGGCAAACCCGGGCGGCTTTTGGAGGGCAAATACCCATGGTCGGCGGTGGCGATGGAGAAAGTCGCCGAATACTACAACATCCCCTCCATTTGCTTTGGCCTTGCCGTCGCCGATTTGATTAAAGAGGACAAAATGGAGGTCAAAGGTGCGATGATCGGGAATCCGTGGGGCAAGACTTTCAGCCCCGATGAGCCGCTGCCCGTCAATGCCAACGGTAAAATTCCGTTTTCCGGCGACGGCGTCCACCCGTGGCCCAATACCGGGCAGGTGATTTACACGCAGGCCTTTTTTCGCGGGCTCGCCGCGATGGACAAAATTGCCGGAGCCGTCAAGCATGAGCTCAAAGCGCCGATGCGCCCTGACAGCCGCGAAAACGTCAAAATTTTCGCCGTTGACAACCCCAAAATCAAAATTGAGGGCAAGACCACCGAGCCCAAATTTGACATGACCTATGAGACGCAGTATTTCATCGACCGCTTTGATAAAATCGTCAAAATTGCGGCCGGGGCCACCGTCCGGCTGGCGTTTACCGGCACCGAGTTCGGCTTCTATGACATGACTGGGCCCGACAGCGGCAATTTGCGCGTCACCATTGACGGCAAAGAGTACCCGGTGAGCCGTTTTACCTATGCCAATGATTATTACCGCGCTTATTACGTGATGACGGCCAAGGGGTTGTCCGCCGGGCTGCATCAGGTCAAAATCGAGGTCTTGGACGAAAAAATTGACAAAGAAAAAATTCTTGCATCCGGCAAGCGCGACGCCGATTTTAAAAAGAATCCCGGCCGCTATCAGGAAAACAATCTCTATCTCGGCTTTGTCATGGTTGACGGCGATTTGCAGGACATTGCCAAGTAATGCGGAGTATCATTGTTATCGTCGCGGTGCTGTTGATTTCGGCTGTCGCCGCGGCGGATGGTCTTGTGATCGGCGCCGACCTCTCAATGCTCAAAAAAATGGTCGATGACAACAAGGTGTTTCGCCAAAACGGCGAAGCGGTCGCCGACCCTTATGCGATGTTTGCCGAGACCTTTCCGTGCGCCCGGGTGCGCTTGTTTGTCAACCCGCTGCGCCGGGGCGGGATGATCACGGATTTAACTTATGTGACCGAGTTAAGCCGCGAATACCGCGCGCGCGGCGGCTCAATCATGCTTGATTTGCAGTATTCCGATGTTTGGGCCGACCCCAGGCAGCAGACGATGCCCAAAGATTGGAAAAATCTCTCCTTTGACGAGTTGCGCCAAAAAGTTTACGATCACACTTTTGAGGCGGTCAAAGCGGTAAATCCGCGTTACGTCCAGATCGGCAACGAGATCACCGCCGGGATGCTGTGGGATCAGGGAAAAGTCATCAACCCTTTTGACACCGCCGACGGCAAGGCCGATTTGACCGAGGACCCGGCGGCGTGGCAGCGGCTCGGCGAATTGCTCAAGAGCGGCACCGCCGGAGCCAAAGCGGCCGACCCGGAGGTCAAAATCATCCTTCACATCGATCAAGGGGGAAACCATCGGATTTGTCAATGGTTTTTTGAGCACATTGCCGCTCAAAAGGTGGAGTATGACTATATCGGACTATCCTATTACCCGTTTTGGCACGGCTCATTAACCGATTTGCGGCAAAATATTGGGGAGCTCCATCAACAATTTGGCAAAAAAATATTGATCGTCGAGACCGCGCACCCTTATATGGAAGGGCATCAATACTATGAGGCGCGTCCGGAGCCGGAGGCGGCTTGGAATCAGCTGCGTCAACAATTCCCGCCAACTCCGGAGGGGCAGCGCGATTTTTCGGTGGCGCTTTTGCGGCTCTTGCTTGCGGCGCCGGGGGCCGCCGGGGTGTTTTACTGGGCGCCCGAGTGTTTCACCTTTCGCGACAAGTCGGTCGAGATGCGCGCTTTGTTTGACCGCGAGGGTAATGCGTTGGCGGCATGGCTAGTCTGGAAAAATCCCGATTTGTAATTTTGCAAGAATGCATTATATTAGCTCTGAAGATTTGTTATCGCATTTTTGCCTGTTTGAGCGTGTTTGAGCGGGGCAAATCTGATTTCGGCAGTACGGTTGAAACATTTTTGGAGTGAGGTGAGCCATGAAATTCCATTTTGGACCCCGAAAAAAAGAAAATACCGAACAAATTTCCGACGCGTTGGTCAGCACCATTGCCGGCTCCTGGTACCCGGATGATCCCGTGGATTTACGCGCCATGATTGCCGAAAAACTTAAAAATGCGGGCGGCCTCGGCGCCAACAAAGTGCCCAATTTGCTGATTTTGCCCCATGCCGGGTATGATTACTCCTTGGCGACCGCCATGTACGGGATCAAAACCGTGATCAATGCTCCCTACAAACGAGTGATTGTGATGGCCCCCGGCCATCGGGCTTGGGTGGATAACCAGTTTGTGGTTCCCGAGAGCATGGCGGTGGCGACTCCATTGGGGGAAATCGAGCTCGATTTGACTGCCATTGAGCGTTTGCGCAGCCGCTTTTCGGTCGTCGAGAGCGACACAGTGCACCGCAGCGAGCATGCGGCGCAAATCCAATACCCCTTGCTGCAATATGCGTTGAAAGATTTTAAAATTGTGCCGATTATCTTCAGCCGCATCGACGGCGCCTTTGTCAATGACGCGGTGGCGGCACTCAAGAGCATCATTGACGACGAAACTTTGATCGTGATCAGCTCCGACTTTACCCATTTCGGGCGCGATTTTGATTTTACCGGCATGTACGGCGATGTCCGGCGTGAGGTCGAGGCATTGGACATGGGCGCTTTTGAGTACATTAAAAAGCGCGACAAGGATGGTTTTGACCGGTACATTGCCGAACACCAAGCAACCATTTGCGGCGCGGAGGTGATCAGTCTTGCCTTGGCGCTGGTGCCGCCGGAAGCGGTGTTTGAGCTCTTACACTACGAGACAAGCTCGGATCGCAGCAAGGATTATTCGCGTTTTGTCTGTTATCTGGCTGCCGCCGGGTATATCAAGTGGCGCACCAATGATGACGGATTGTTGACGATGGACGAAAAGCATTTGTTGCTTAGCATGGCCCGGCGCTCCATCGGGTATGTATTTGAGGCCAACGCTTTTTGCCCGGCGGACTTTTTTGTCTCCGAGGCGACGCCGACCTTAAAAAAGAAGATGGGCTGCTTTGTCTCCTTGCATGACCGCAAGAGTCATCAGTTGCGCGGCTGCATCGGCGAGATTTCGGCGTTTCGCCCGTTGTATCAGGCGGTGACGATGCGTGCCGCCGACGCGGCGTTTAAGGATCCCCGTTTTTACCCCTTGTCGGCCGATGAATTTTGGCAGGTCCAAGTCGAGATATCCGTGCTGACCCCCGAGCGGCCGGTCAGCTCATACCGGGAGATTGTCATTGGCAAACACGGGATGACGTTATCCAAAAACGGTCGTTTTTCCGTATTTTTGCCGCAAGTGGCGGTGGAGCAAGAGTGGGATCTGGAGACGACCTTGAGCCATTTGGCGCTCAAGGCCGGGCTTGCCGCCGATGATTGGCGCAATGATGCAACCTTTACCGTGTTTGAGGCGATTGTCTTTCAGGAAAATTAACGCAGATTGCCCAACTTGACGCGGCTGAAACCGGCGTCAAGCGCCATGTCGCGCGCGCGGTACAAACTCTCGCGCGTGGTGGCGGGAGCGGTGAAGCCGCCGGCCGGGAAATAGGCCGAAAAGTGGATCGGCGTATCAAATCCCAAAGATCCCCCGACGAAATCAAGCAATTTTTGGATCATCGGCCGCTGGTCGTTGTATCCCTCGATTAATAAATTGGTGATTTCCAAGTGGCCGCCGCACTCTTTTTTGAAGTAGATGCAGCTGTCGAGCACGGTTTGCAGCTTACCGCCGCAGAGGGTTTGATAAAAATCGTCGCTCATGCCTTTGATGTCAATATTGGCCGCGTCAATCAAGGGGTACAAATCCGCGCGCGGCTCATCCTCGATGAAGCCGTTGCTTACCAATACCGTTGCCAGTCCCGCCCGGCGGGCAGCCTTGGCGATGTCAATCGCGTACTCGATAAAGACGGTGGGCTCGTTGTAGGTAAAGGCGACGGATTCGCAGCCGTGCTTGAGTGCCGAGTCGACCAACACTTGCGGCGCGACAAACGGCGACTCGGAGCAGCGGTTGCTGCCGTGGCGTGAGAGGTGATCGTTTTGGCAAAAGGCGCAACTCAGATTGCAGCCAAAGGTGCCGATCGAAAAAGTCGCGCTGCCGGGCAGAAAATAACTGAGCGGCTTTTTCTCAATCGGGTCGATCTGGATGGCGGCGGGGTGGCCGTAGACCAAGCTGTAGAGCTTTTGGCCGCGGTTGGCGCGGACCTGACAGCGTCCGACTTTGGCTTCGGCAATCACGCAATGATGCGGGCAAAGATCGCATACGATCGTCCCGTTTTGGCCAAGGTGGTAATAACGACCCTGATAGTGACTGTTCATAATCAGCTCCCGGCGGCGCTTGGGAAATGAGCCGCATTGATTAATATATGCTTTTTTGCTCAAATATCAAGCGAAATTGCCGGAAGTTTGCCGACTTGTGATTATTTGATCAATTTCCCGGTATAACGGTACCACAAGGGGCCATTGTAAATCGAGGAGTCGTAAGCGATTTTGTAGACCCCCGCCAAATTGAAGTTCTCGCCGTGCCCGTCGACAAACAGCATGTTGGCCGTCTTGCCGTGGCGGATGCCGTTTTGATTGGTTGAGGTGACGATATTGCGGATGTTACCGGAAGAGTTGTAAGTAACGCAGTCGGAGTTTACCTCCAAAATCAGCAGTACGGCCGAGGTGCTTTTGACCTGGGTGACTTTGCGTGTTGGATAAAGTCCGTCGCCGCCCGGGGTAAAACTGCGCATCAAGCCGGCCGGTTTGTCGCCGTCGACGGTGGTTTGATTGCAGCCGTTGATGGCATAGCTGCCGCGCATTTTTAACGGATCTTCGGCAAAAGACACCGCCGGGACATTGGGGCAATTCATCAGTTTGGCCGGAAAATTGTACTTGGCGTTTTGCTTTAGGACGTAACCGAAGTTATACGACCAGTTGGAGCCGCGCCCGGAGACGATGTAGTCGCGGTAGTCGTTGCTGTACATCTGCGCCAGACTGGTCATTTGTTTCATATTGTTGAGACAGGAAATTTTTTTGCCTTTCTCGCGCGCCTGATTTAAGGCCGGCAACAGCATCGAGGCCAAAATGGCGATGATGGCTATCACCACCAAAAGTTCGATCAATGTAAAAAGCGGACGGATTAAAGATAACGACTTTTTCATATTATTTCTCCTTGGTGTTAAAATACCATGTTAAGTTGCCTTGCCATTGACCGCCGGGTTTAATTTGGTTGTCGGCGACGGTCTCCATCTCAAAGTTGCAGCAGCCGATGCCGAACCAGAGGCGCGGCGAGCGGAATTTGTCGAAATCATACTCCTGACGGATCTCGTAATTGGCTGCCGGGTCGCGCAAAATCCAGTAATTGCCGGTAAAGGGGGTGGTCGGCTTGTCGCCGAGGCCGCTCCAAAAGGGCATGGTGTACTCTTTGTTTTCGAGCGGTAAAACCAATTGGTCGGCGAAGCTGTCCGCCGTGCCGCCGACGGTATACTCGGGGTGCATATAGTACCCGGCGGTCACGGTTTGTTGCGTGTGGTTGATGATGACGGCATTGAGTGTGAGCTGGTTGCCCGCCAATTTAAGTGTCTTGACGAGCTCGAGGCCGTCAGGATTGCCGCCGGTCATGGTAATGCCGTCAGGGAGCAGGCTGACGCGATAGGCGGCGTTGCGGTCAATGGCCAGTTCGCCCGGAGCTTTGACCTGATCCCATATGCAGTAATAAAAGGCAATGTTGGCCAGTCCGCCGAGGCGCTCATAATCAATGTTAAGTTGGTTTTTTTCGGTGCGTTTGTCGTAAATTTCCAGGATCCGACCGCCGCGCCGCGGGTCGACGGTGACTTCTAAAATATCATTGGCAAGGACGTAAACATCCTGATCATACCCGGCCATTTTAGCCGCGGCAAAGGTCGGTTTCGTGGTCAAATGCCGGACAAACAAGCCGATACGGTCCGAGCCGGATGCGTATTTCCCCTCATAATTGACCGCAATTTGATAACGCTCGAGGATAACGCCCCCGGGGAGCGGCGGAGCGGTAAAGCTGAGCTCTTTGGTTTCTCCGGGGATGAGCGTAACACTCAGATTTTGCAGCGTTTGCCCGGTGGAGCTCTCGAGGGTGCAATCGACGAGTTGATCGTGACCGGCCGGGTTTTGTAAAGTAAAGGCGATTTTACGGTTACGATTGACAATGATTTTTTGAGGAGTCGTCAGGACGATTTTTTGGCTGTCGCGGGCGGCTTCTATTTTTTCCGTTTTTACAAGCTCAATCGGAGCATCGCCGCTTAAATATACGGGATTGGGGCCGTATGGGATGCGAAATGTTCCATCGGCTTTGGCTTTGACCGATTCTGTTTCGCCAAGCATAGAGGTGATTTGCACCTTGCTGCCCGCGGCGGTGCGAAAGGTGCCGCTTACCGGCGCCGCGCCGTTCCACACAATATTGACCGACTGTTTGCCGTCGGGAGTCTGAAAGACGTAGCCGTAGTCGGCGCCGCCGGTTCCTTTGACTGGGCCGGTGACCTTTTTGTCACCGAGCTGCTGTCCCATCTCGGCTATGGCATAATATGCGGGCTTCTTTTGAAACTGGTAATCGACGAGGCCAAAAAAATGCTCGGTGTAATTGGGGTCGCTCCCCTCATCCCAAAAGGAGTAGACGAAGACTTTGGCAAAGTTGAGCACGTGGTGAATGACAAGACCGCGCACCAGAAAGGCCGCCTTGATTTCGGGGGTGATGTTGCCCGAGGGATTGGCAACTTTGCACTCGGTGTAGCCGAACTCGGTTGAAATCAACGGTTTGTTTTGATCGCCGAATTTGGCCATGATTTCGCGGACTTTGGCGATGCGGCCAAAGAGCCCCTCGGGGGAACCGGCCGGGTAGCCCTCGGGGTAGACAAATTCGGCCGAGGTTCCGAGGTAGGTATGGACGTCGACGGCGTCAAAACAGTCTTTGGCCCCGGCCTCATAAAAGCGCTCGAGCCACTCGGTCGAGCGGTTGTCGATGCAGACGGTGGGAGCATACAAGCGGTTTGCCGGATTGTATTTTTGCAGCATGGCTTTGGCGGCTTTGACGTGCTCGACATAAGCTTCCGGCTGTTTGCCGTGCAAATGCGGCTCATTGCCCGCGCCGTAAAAGTAGATGCCGAGCGAGTCACCCGATTTGACCGCTTCTTCGTTGGCAAAACTGGTGGCGCCGATGCCGCGGTCGTAAAGCTTGGTGATGACTTCCGGATATGTGCGCCACCAGCGAATCTCTTTGAACGGTGTACCGGCCAGTAAATCCAAAGCCACCTCCTCTTCATAAGCCTTGCGCGGCAAAAAGCGGGCACCGCCGCCGCCCCAAAAGTGGTTTATCCCAAGCATGTCGCCAAAAGTTTCACCGGCCAACACTTGCGGAATATTGCAGGTTTGAGCGGCGACGCGGGGGCACTCGCCGTCCTCATAAACGGCGGTGAGACCGTAGGTCACGCTCTCGCCGGGAGTCAGCGGATAAATGACTGTAACAGTGGTTTTGGCTGGAAATTCGCGTACCAGTTTTACTCCCGGCTCAGTCACGAGTGCATAGGGCGCGGCAGCCTGATAGAGCCGGTAGCCTTTAACTTTGTTGGTTTTGGCGAAGTTGCTCCAGTCGATTTTAACTGCCCCGCTGCCGATGATTTGGTAATTGGCGGTGACCGCCGGACGCTGGTTTTCGGGAAGATAGACGGTGCGGTCGGCCGTACCGGGGAGGCGGTCGCCAAAGACGGCGATCTCGGAGAGAATCATCTGCATTTTGCCGGGATGCTTGCGCACGATGATTTTGACATAACGCGCTACGGCCGGTTTCTCCAACTCAAAATTGATCATTTCACCGCATTTGGGAGTGTTCATCGTGAGCCCCTCCGGCGTTGGTTTGGTGCCGAGCTGGACAAATTTTTGGCCGTCGTTGCTCAACAATACATCAAACGATTCAATTCCCTGAGTCGGCGACTCCTGAGACCAGATGGCGACTTGGGTGACGAGATATTCGCTTTGGAGGTCAAGCGTCATATTGGCAAAGTATTTGCCGCCCTGCCATTTGCCGAAGGCCTGACAGTTGCCGTCGGTTCCTTTGGCACCGTCCAGCAGCACGCGGCCGGTGCCGTCGGGGCGGCGGGCGGTTTCCAAAAACTGGGGCTCGGTGGGAAATTCTCCGGCGGTTTCAAAACTCAGCACGGCTTTGGTTTCAATACGCGGTTGATCGTGAGCGAAGGCGTTGCCTTTGCCGTTGCCCGAAATGAGCTGACCTGCCGCCGTGAGTGCGAGTGCGATCATGGTCAGGAAGCCAAACAAACATTTTTTCATATCGATTTCTCCTTGAGGTTTTTGACGGAGTCGCGGATGACGAGCGTGGTATGCAGCGTTTCGGCGGGGAGGGTGGACAGTTGGCCTTTGAGAAATTCGTCCAGCGCCCGGATAGCCCGGTCGCCGATTTCGCGCAACGGCTGTCTTACCGTGGTCAAAGCGGGGTGGATAAACCGGGTAAACCGGATATCGTCAAAGCCGACGACCGAAATGTCATCAGGCACATTTAAATCATTATCCCAGCAGCATTTGATGGCCCCCAACGCCATTTCGTCATTGGTGCAAAAAATTGCGGTCGGCCGTACCGGGTGTTGCAACAAAGCCTTGCATTGGTTATACCCCGCCTCTTCGGTGAGGGCGGTCGGAGAATGGGGGATGATCCAGCCCTCAAGGATATCAAGCTTGGCCGCCGTCATCGCTTCTTGGTAAGCCTGCAGCCGCTGTCGGTGGTTGACGTTATTGATCAGACTGTTGCACAAAAAACCGATCTTTTGATGGCCCATGTCCAGCAAATATTGCATCATCTCGCGGGCGCCGGAGTAGGACTCGTTGTTGATATAGCCGCGTTTCAATCCGGCGCGGTCACCGTTGATAATCATGGTGGGAATCCCGGCGTTTTCCAAATCGTCGAGTTGATCGGCGACTTTTTCAAACGGGAAAATCATCACAGCGTCGCAACGGCGTTCGCGGATAAGTTGCAGCAATGATTTGGCACTGTCTGAGAGCCGGTAAAAAATGACGGTCACATCGACGTTGCCGCTGCCGGTCGAATTTGCGATGCCGTCCAACACCTCGGTGCTGTACTCGTTAAGCATGCTTTGCTCCAAAACGACAATAACGCCGATGTTGATTCTGCGTTCACTGCTTTTTGTGGGAGCAAAGTTAAGAGAGTCAACCACTTCCAAAACTTTGTTGCGGACGCTCTCGGAGACGTCGGTACGGTTGTTGATCACCCGTGACACGGTTGCCAATGAAACTCCGGCCTGCTCGGCTACGAGTCGGATATTGATATCTTTTTTGCGTCTTGCCATATTTTAATCCTCAATAATTGATTTTCGTAAATTAATTATACACCAAAACAAAATAAATGTCAAGAGCAATTTTTATTTATTTTCGAAAATTAATTATAATCCGGAATCAACTTGGCTGAAATTCATTTTTTTTTAATTTTTAAGAAATGGCTCTTGACATCGGGGATGACTTGTAGTATACTATGTGATATAATGCAAATATACAAGTGATATCATGAGAGTATAATATATGTTGTTGACCAAAAAAATCGAAACCGTGCTCGGCGAGCGCATAAAGGGCGGAGTTTACCGCGACGGCGAAAAATTGCCATCGATCCGCGATTTAAGTGATGAGTTTGGCGCCAGTTATGTTATTGTCTCGCGGGCAATTCAATCCTTAAAAGCCGACGGTCTGGTGGAAACCAGCCCCGGGCGGGGCACCTTTGCGGTCCACGGCCGCAGCTCATTCCGGCACTGGCGGGAGCGGCGGGTGTGTTTCGTTTTTGCCGATCCCCAGTCAAATCCCTTGGAGGAGTATCAATTGGAGCTTTACAGCATCATCCAACGTCTGTTGCGTGAGCATGGTTTCATTGATGTGGCGATGCGGAGTTATGACAGCATCATTGAGAGTCCCGAGACGCTGGCCGGGGCGATCATCATCCACCGCTCGCAATTGCTGCCGCTCTTGCGCGAGCATCATGTTCCGCTTGTTTATTGCAGCAGTATCTCCGAGGAGCTGCCGTACTCGTCGGTGACGCCGGATTTTTATCAGGGAAGTTACGAAGTTACCCGTTTTTTGGCAACGCAGAATTACCAAAAAATTGCTTTTGTCGCTCCGTATGAGTCGGATAACTCAGGGAGTTTCCGTGTCCGTTATCAGGGATATATGGATGCACTCTCCGATCGTGGTCTCGCTCCGTTGCCGCAGATCCCGTGGCATGCGATCACGCATGCGGATGAATTGCGCAATATTCTCCTGTCACCCGACCGGCCGCAGGCGCTGTTTGTCGGCAACGACCACATGGCGCTTGAAGTAATGGCGCTCGCCCGGACGCTGGGCCTTGAGCTCCCGCGCGATCTTGGCATTGCGGGGTTGGAAGACATGCGCAATGCCCGTTTGAGTACTCCAAAACTCACCACCGCCACCTATGATAAAGAGCGTCTGGCCGCCGAGTGTGTTAATTTGCTGATGGATCACATACAAAACGGCGTCACCGGCGTTACCTCGCGCCGGGTGCCCATGGAACTGGTGGTCCGCGACTCGACGTTATTGCAAAATCCCAAATTATCCCAAACAGTATCAATTTAAACCCAAGGAGAATCACTCGATGAAAGCACTTCTTTATTCACCGCCGGGACGCCGGTTTGACTCCGGCAAAATTTTTACATTAATTGAACTTTTGGTGGTAATTGCAATTATTGCGATTTTGGCCTCGATGTTGATGCCCGCCTTGAGCAAAGCTCGCGATAAGGCGCGTTCGACCCAGTGTTTGTCGCAATTGAAACAAATGGGCTCGGCTTATAATTTGTACGCCAATGATTATAAAGGCTTTTACCCGGCAAGTTACTCTGGTTATTACTACTCGTGGTATTTGGCCGAGTATTTGGGCGAACCCAAAAATCAATATCCCAAGATGAGCCGGTGCCCCTCCTGGCGCGGCCGATACGGCACCGATCCGGTGATCAGCTATACCGTCTCAGAGGTCAAAAAAAACGGAGTCAAGCTGTTGTGGAATCAATTTTACCGCCCCGACCAGTTTGCCGCGCCGCGTTTCTCGCGGACAATTCTCATTTTTGACGCCAAGCCCAAGGCGGCGGGCTCCGGTTACACCAACAGCTTGGGTACGATTGACTCCAATGCCGACAAGCGGCATGACGATATGTCGATCAATGCTTTGTTTTATGACGCGTCGGCCCGACGCGCCCCGCAGCTGAGCACCTGGTGGCTTGAGTATAACCCCAATTGAGGATAACGATGATGACTTTGACGAAATTATTATGCTTTGTATTTTTGGCGCTCCCGGCATGGTTGCCGGCGGCCGGAGTTTTGGAGATGGTTTGCAGCAAAAACGCGGACGACAACGGCAAAGGATATCATTTGCAGCTCCCGTTTACGGTCACGCAGGAGACGGAGAGCTTCAGCAGCGAGGCGGTTGTGGAGCCTGCCGCCAATCAGTTGCACGGCTTGCGCATGATGCTGATGCTGTCCGGCGACCCGTATCAGGCGACCGCCGGCAAATGCGATTATTTGCGCGCCGGACTCGAGTTTTTTAAGGGGACATCCTCCCATGTCGTCTTTGCTCCCGCGGACGGTCCGGTGCAGAAATTTGACAATTGGGGGCGCTGGCCGGGGGATAAGAGTGTCAAAGTCGCCGTGGTTTATTCGCGTCAGGCGCGCGAAATCACCGTCACTTTTTCGCCCGCCGGTTTGCCCGAAAAAGTGCACAAAATTGCGCTTGGCGACGGCAAATTTACTTGGAAATATTTCTCGCTGGTGAGCTTCCGCGAGGGGAGCCTTGAGGCGTTGCGCGATGTCTGCAAGATCAGTGACTTTAAGGTCAACGGTCAGGAGCTGCAAAGCGCCGAATTTTTGAGCAAACCCGCCGGGGTGGTTGAGCGTACCGCGGACGACCCCGCGTTGATCAAGTATCTCGACGCCGAGGTGCGTCCGGCGCTGCCGGTGCCGGGGGAGCCGTTATTTAACACGCTCGATTGGCGCAATTACCCGCACGGCAATTTTGAGTTTGCCAACTATGAGACCGTCAATGTCCCCGATCAAAAGTTCCCGTCCGCGCTGCGGATGACCGGGCTCAAGCGCCCTTTGGCATTTCACTCAGTACAGATTGCCGCCCGGCGCAATGAGATTGCGATCAAAAAAGGCGATGTCATTTTTATCCAGTTTGACGCGCGCTGTCTTGCCAGCTCCGATGAGTCGGGTGAGGGGTTGATCAGCATGGGAATGGTGGTGGACTCCAAAACTTGGCAGGATTGGGGCTTTGTCAGCGGCAATTTGACGCGCGATTGGCAGCGTTTTTACGGCTTTGCCGTCGCCAAAAGCGATATTGAGGTCGGCAAACTGCGGCTGCATTTGTTTTTGAGTCACCGGCAGCAGACGGTGGAGCTGGGCGGCATCGCTGTCCTTGACCTCGGGCAAAATATCGATGTCAAGTCTTTGCCGCAAAACCAAATAACCTACGACCGCCCAAGTGGGGCGTGGCGTCGGCAAGCCGAGCTTAATATTGAGAAATACCGCAAAGGCGATTTGGCAATCGAGTTAAGAAAAGCCGACGGTAAACCACTGGCCGGAGTGCCGGTCAAACTGGAAATGGTTTCGCACGCATTCAGCTTTGGCTGCTACGCCGACGATGCCCCCTTGTTGACGGCGGGACCCGACGGCGACCGTTTCCGCCAAGAGTTTTTATCGTTGTTTAATCAGGCGATCGTCCCGGTGTTTTGGGGGCCGGGCAATGCCGAAAACAAGCAGTACGGCTGGGAAAACCCGGAGTGCCGCACACGCTATCAAAGCATTGCCGCATGGTGCCGCCAAAACAATCTGATGACACAGGCGCATGTCCTGACCTGGCCGAGCTCGATGTATGTCCCGCCGGACGTTCCGGCGCTGAAAAGCGAGCCCGCCGGATTGCAGCAGCGTACGCTTGAGCACATCCGCGATGTCATTGCCGCGACCAAGTCCGATATCGATGTCTATCAGGTCTTGAATGAGCCGTGCGCCACTCGCGAATTCATCGATGTCGTCGGTCTCGACGGCGTGGCGGAGTGGTTTAAGGCCGCCAAGCAATCCGCTCCCGACAAACCGATGCTCATCAATGACAACGGCATCCTCTCCAAGTATGCCGACAAGCAGCAGGATTACGAAAATTTGATTGCCGCTCTGATTCAAAAAGGGGCGGTGATTGACGGCATCGGCTTTCAGGGACATATGGGCGGCTCGCCGCCGTCGCCGGAATTGTTGTGGAAAATTTTTGACCGTTTTTACAACCGTTTCGGGAAACCCATATACATCACCGAGATGACCGTCGGCATTGCCGACGAAGATTTGCAGGCCGAGTACACCGGCGATTTTTTGCTCGCCGCTT
The DNA here is from genome assembly GCA_964609825.1 of uncultured Victivallaceae bacterium. Lineage (GTDB taxonomy): Bacteria > Verrucomicrobiota > Lentisphaeria > Victivallales > Victivallaceae > CAZSSH01. The sequence continues at coordinate 297,184 of CAZSSH010000010.1, forward strand.
TCAGCCACCCCGGCGTGATCTCGATTACCCAATGGGGCTTTTGGGCGGGCAAACACTATGACGCCAAACTTGCCTTGTACCGCAAAAATTGGGAGGAGAAACCCAACGGCGCGGTGTACCGTAAACTCGTCAAAGAGGTGTGGCATACTGACGGCGCGGGCAAAACCGGCGCCGACGGCAAATTTGCCATGCGCGCCTTTTACGGCGACTACCGACTCACGGTCACCATGCCCGACGGCAAAACCGAAACGCGCATTGTCCGTTTCCGCGCCGGTGATGGCATAAAGTTGATCGATTTTTAGGAGTTCACCGCTCCGGGCGGCGGGGCGGTGGTTTTGCCGAGAATGAGCTTGGAGAGTACCTTGACTTGCGCGGGGGCTTTGCCTGATAATTCGCCGTACAGCAGCTCGACGACGTTTTTGGCGAGGGCGGGGAAATCAAAGGCAAAGCAGGTTAATTGGTTGTATTTCCAGTTAAACTCGGAGATTTCATTTTTATACCCGATCACCGACACATCCTCGGGGACGCGCAAGCCGAAGGAGTGCAGCAAGGGGAGAAACAATGACTCCGTGTCCGATGAGCCGACAAAGATGTACGCGGTATAATTTTGATCGACCAACGGCTCCAGACTTTGCCGGATCGTATCCGCATTGATCGGGCCCAAAAAACACTGGGTAACCGAGTCGGCGATGCCGAATTTTTGGGCGGCAAGCTCAAAAGCTTTGGTTCCCACCTCCGCAGGTCTCGCCGGTGACACCGCCACCCGGATGCGGGCGATTTTGCGGTGCCCGAGCTTGGCCAGGTGCTCGACCGCCTGAAACGCTTCGGCGTCGGGGTCGGGAATTACCGAGCTCACGCGCTCAAACAAGCAGCCCCCCGAGTTGACCTCCACCAGCGGGATGCTGAAGCGCTGCACCCACTCTTTGCCCAAATCGGCCGAAATCGAAATCGCACCGTCATAGTGCTGCTCGGTTAAGAGCTCCATGCTTTCGGGAGTCAACACGGTAAATCGAAATTTATGCGGTTTGGCGAGCAGCATCAGCTGGTTGAGCATCCCAGAGGAAAAACAGTTGTACCACCCGGTGATGACAGCAAAATGTTTAACATGGCAATTGGCATGGTTGCGGTAATTGTGTGCCTGGGCAAAGTCGATGATCTGCTGCCGGATCTCCGGCGCCACTTTTGGTTTGCCGCCGAGCGCCCGCGAAACTTGCGCAATCGAGCAATTAAGCTCATCGGCGATTTGCTGCATCGTCAATTTTTTCATGTCTTGTCCCGTGAGATGTGGTTGATTGCAATGCGATAATATAGCCTGCCCCCGGCATTATTGCAAACCTTTGTTGCTTCATTTTACCCTTTTTTTCCCCGCGCGGATGCTGCGAATTCTTGCCTTTGGGATGCGTTTGTGGTATAATTTGGGCGTTAGCCAAAAATAAGGAGAGCTATGTATCGTTTTGTTGCCATCATTGTTGCCGTAATGTCGCTGACGCTGTCGGCGGCGGACCGGTTTGTCCGGGAGCGCGAAGCAGTCAACAGCCAGCTTTGGTCGCGTTTTATCAGCAAGGATGGCGTGATGTACGATTACGCCGGGCTCAAGGGCGAAGTAGTGCTGCCGACGCCGGAGGAGTGCGCCAAAAATATCCCCAACGCCTTGGCCTGGTGGACGCCGGTGGAGAATGGCGGCTTTTTTAACGGCATGTATCTGATCAGCCAATGTGAGCGCTACAAAAACAATCCGACGCCGGAAAACCGCGAAAAAGTTAAGATGCTGGTGCGCGGCTTGTATTTGTTGCAGGACGTCGGCAAGACTCCCGGCTTCATCGCCCGCGGCGTCGGGAGTGACGGCAAGTGCCATTACCCGGCGAGCAGCAATGACCAGAATTTTCCGTGGTTTATGGGTCTCGGGCGTTATCTCAAAACCGACATCCCGACTGCTGCCGAGCGTAAAGAGTGCGCCGAGCGCATGGTCAAACAGGCGAAGGCGTTGCAAGCCAACAATTGGCGGATCATTGGCGACCAGCCCGATTTTGTCCGCGGCTGGTGGCTGGACGGTGAGTACACCGCCTCGGTGCATTTGTTGACGGCATTGCGCTGTTTGTCGGAGGCGACCGGCGACCCGGCGTGGCGCGAGCTCTACTACCGGTTTTTACACGAAAAATCGCCCAACAACCTTGACCGGAAAGAGAGTATTGTCAACGGGCCCAAAGATTTGGCGCACTGGTCGGCGTGGTTTTTGAGCAACTGTCAATATGCGGTCCGCGAGCTTTATTTGTCGGAAACCGACCCGGCGATCAAAGAAATCTACCGGCAGTCGCTCATCAATACCGCCCAAAAGGCGCAGCCCTTGCTTGTCTTGTACCGGACGTTTCAAAATCAAGGGCCGCGCCCGGCATTCGACCCCGACTGGCATTTGCTGATGCCGCCTTACAATGTCCAGACCAACGGCAACGAAGCGCAGAAACTCGCTTTGGAGCAAAACAAGAAATGGGGCAAATTTTGTCCCGCCATCAATGAGGAAAAAGGGACGCTCAAACCCGCCTTTTGCGCCGCGTGGATTGTTGTATTGAGCGGCGACCCGGCCATGCAACAAGCGGCAATGCCGGAGATCGAGCGGATGATTTTGCACCCTGATTATACCCAATTATATTACGCCACCTTTTTTTATGCGGAGAATTTGATCAATACAATCAATGATTTACCCCAAAACTTTCAACAATAAAATATTTTTCCAAGATAACTTTTTAACTGTAACGGAGATTTAACGATGAAAAACGATGTAACCAAGATTTTTACTTTGATCGAGCTTTTGGTGGTAGTCGCCATCATTGCCATTTTGGCCTCGATGCTTTTGCCCGCATTGAATAAGGCGCGCGAAGTCGCCAAAAGTACGACCTGCAAAAATAATTTACGGCAACAGGGGCTGGCGCATCAATTGTATGCCGCCGCGTTTCAGGATCAGATGATTCCGGTGGCCAATGACGCTTACAACGGTCAAATCTGGACCCGGATTATGGTCAAAAACAATTATATGACCAAAAAAATGCTGGTGTGCGATTCGCGCTACAACCCGGATGAGTATTACCGCTCGTTTTGGGCCAATCCGACCTCCAAAATCGATGATGACGCCGAGTTTGCCTGGCACCGCAGCTGGTACGGGATCAATTATATGTACGCTTTTACGGCCAACAGCTCCTACACCGGTAAAGTGATCGTCAAAATGAGCATGTTTCGCCGGGCCAGCGCCACCGTGCTTGCGGTGGACAGCGCGGCCGACACCCGGGTGATCGGGCAGGAGCAGCCGTTGGGATATTATCGGGTGATGAATAATTACGGCAGCGGCAGCGGTTACAATATTTTGTGGCCGGCACACAACGGATCAAGCGAGTGCAACGCGTTGTTTGCCGACGGTCACGTCGCCGGCGCCAAAGGTCAGGGCAGCAATGAAACGGCGGCCAAGAGTTTGTATGACTCGCCCGGCTCGCCGCTTTACGGGCCCGCTGTCAGCAAATCGGCACCCAACGATTTAAGTATGTGGGTGCGTCACGACGGCAAATTCCGTTAATGGGTAACGTTTCATCAAAAGCCGGAGAAAAATTCTCCGGTTTTTTTATTTGCATTGATGTCAATTTGAGTTATATTATTGAGTCATCAACCACATTACCCAAAGGTGTTTTTTTATGAACAGTATCCCATTGACGTATTTGTTTGATTTTGAGCATTGCAGTGATCCTATGCGCTGCTTTGTCATGAATGAGTTTGCCGCCAACGGGGCAAAGCATCTGGTGCTTACCGACACTTTGATCCGGGAAATCTTGAAAAATCCCTGTTTCGCCGACAAACTCAATTTGGAGATGACGCGCGCGGGTCTGACCTTTGTTGATGCGCATGCCCCCTTTGGCCCCCGCGAGGATCTCAATGTCCCCGACCGCGCGCTGCATGAGGTAATGGTGAGCCGGACTAAAATGGCGCTTCAAATCTGTGCCGATATGGGAGTAAGTACCATTACCGTCCATGTCGGCAACCCTTGTGACTGCTACAAAGCCACGCTGGATGAGTACCATGAGGCGATTATGCGCTCATTGGAGGAGCTGCTGCCCTTTGCCGAGCGCTGCCGGGTGATTATCGCCATCGAAAACATCTGGTTTCCGACCAACACCCCGGAGAAACTGTTGGACCTCAAAAGTGCGTTTGACACCCCGTATCTCGGCTTTTGTTACGACTCCGGTCACGCCAATTTGATGAAAAAAGAGGTGCCCGGCGACTCGTACGTCAAAGACGCCTGGCGCAAACACCATTTGCTGCAACCCTATGACGACGCCATCCTCCCAAAGATGCTGCCCTATTTGGTCAATTGCCATTTGCATGACAATCAGGGGTTGTGCGACGATCACGATTTGCCGGGTACGGGCACGATCGACTGGGCGCACGTCATTGCGTTGTTGCGCAATGCGCCCAACCTCAAATGTGTCCAGAGTGAAGTCATCCCGGTACGCCAGTCGGTGCCGATTTCCCGGCTTTGCCAAACCTTTGCCAAACTTTGGCCGTAATAATTACTTAAAATGATTTGCACCTTGCCAAAAGTGTGCTATTTTATCTGTCTTTTGGATTGATTTAATGAAAAGTACTTTGGAGCAAGTTTAAAGAGAGGATTTATGAGTAATTTCGTTCGCAAACCGGATTTGAAACTGTATGCTGCCTTTGTCCGCAGTCAGCTGGACAAAGCGCTGATCCCCGCCGAAGTCAAGGCCAATCCCCCGTTGCGCTATTTTCCCGAAGTGGATGACTACACGATGAGCATGGGCATGGCGATGACCCCCAAAGGGCGGGTCTGGCTCGGCTGGTTTGCAGGCGGCGACAGCGATCAGGCGGTAATTATGCTCGCCAAGAGCGATGACAACGGCATCACCTTTGACGACCCTGATTTTATCGTTGACCCCGGTTATGCCGAGGGTTGCCTCCATATCCCGGCGGTGGTCGGCAATCTCTGGACGGCGCCGGACGGCAGACTCTTTTTGTTTTTCTCCCAGAGCATCGGCTTTTACGATGGGCGCAACGGCGTCTTTTGCTCGGTTTGCGCCAACCCGGATGATGAGAAGCCGTTGTGGAGCAAACCCATCCGGATCTGGCACGGCGCGGCGCTCAATAAGCCTGCTTTGCTCAAAGACGGGACTTGGATGCTCCCCATTTCGTTGTGGAACATCCCCCCAAGCATCGAAAACGGCTTCTTTACCGACGCCTTTGACGGCAAACTCTTCCCCGAGCTCGACCCCGAGCGCCGGGCGCACGTCTTTGCCTCGACCAATAACGGTAAAACTTGGGAAAAACGCGGCAGCACGGTCAATGCCAATCAGACTTTTGACGAGCACATGGTCCTTGAGCGCCGCGACGGCTCACTTTTGATGTACTTGCGCGACAAAACCGGCTTGACCCAGAGTGAATCCTTTGATCAGGGTCGTACTTGGTCGAAGCCGGTGCCGACCGCCTTTAAAAGCGCGGTCGCCCGTTTCTTTTTGACCCGGCTTGCCTCCGGCAATGCGTTGCTGGTGAAATACTCCAACCCTGATGTCGCCAATACCCGGTCGCACCTCACCGCCTACATCTCCAAGGATGACGGCAAAACGTGGGAAGGAGGCCTCCTCCTCGACGAGCGCGTCGGCGTATCCTACCCGGACGGCTTTCAGGCTCCCGACGGCAAAATCTACATCCAGTACGACTACAAGCGCGAGTGCGGCGAAATTTTGCTTGCCGTCTTCCGCGAAGAGGACGCCTTGGCGGGCAAAAACGTCTCCGGCCACGTGCTTGTCAAGCACCCGATGATCCGTACCCGCAGCCGCCGGCTGGAGGTCGAGGCCGAAGCGGCCAAGTAACTCCGTATCGATGCGGGAGGGAATCTTTTCTCTCCCGCTTTTTTTTGTAATTTTTTTTTAAGTTGCTTGATTCGGCAAAAAACCGTGCTATTTTAATTTGTTAGACAAATAATGCAGTATTGCATGACAAATAAAAAATTGCTCAGGCATTGAGCAGCAACAGGAGAGTCGTTATGAGCACCTCGCGTTTCGCCCGTCACCCGGATCTCAAACTTTATGCCGATTTTATCCGTAATCAAGTTGACCGCGCCTTGGTGCCGACACAAGTTTCGGACAAAGTGCCGCTCAGGTATTACCCCGAAGTTGATGACTACACCATGAGCATGGGGATGGCGATGACCCCCAAAGGGCGGATTTGGCTCGGCCATTTTGCGGGCGGCGACAATGATCAGGCGGTGATCGTCTTGTCCAAAAGCGACGACGGCGGCCTGACCTTTGGCAAACCCGAGTTTATCGTCGACCCCGGCTATGCCGAGTGCGGCGTCCATGTGTCGGCGGTGGTCGGCAATCTGTGGACGGCGCCGGACGGACGGCTCTTTTTGTTTTTTACCCAAAGCGTCGGCTGGTTTGACGGCCGCGGCGGCAGCTGGTATACCGTTTGCAACAACCCGGACGATGTCAAACCGGTGTGGAGCAGCCCGGTGCGGATTTGGCACGGGGCATCGCTCAACAAGCCCACGGTGCTCAAGGACGGGACCTGGCTTTTGCCGATTTCGCTTTGGTGTTATCTGCCTAGTATCGAAAACGCCTTTTTTACCGATTGTTTTGACGGGCAGCTTTTCCCCGAGCTCAACAGTGAGCGCCGCGCCCACATTTTTGCCTCGTGCGATCAGGGGAAAACGTGGGAAAAGCGCGGCAGCGCCGTCAATGACAAGCCGACCTTTGACGAGCACATTATTTTGGAGCGTGCCGACGGCTCTTTGCTGATGTATCTGCGCGATCTTGACGGGATGACGCAAGCCGAATCCTTTGATCAGGGGTATACTTGGAGCAAGACGGTAAAGACTCCGTTTCCGAGCGCCACTGCCCGGTTTTTCATGACCCGCCTCGCTTCCGGCAATGCGTTGCTGGTCAAGTACTCCAACCCGGAAGTACCGACGATGCGCTCGCATTTGACCGCCTACATCTCCAAAGATGACGGCAAAACGTGGGAAGGCGGGCTTTTGCTTGACGAGCGCCTCAATATCTCTTACCCGGACGGCTTCCAAGCCCCTGACGGCAGGATTTTTGTCCAGTATGACTACAAGCGTGAATGCGGTGAAATCGCGCTCGCCGTCTTCCGCGAAGAGGACGCGCTTGCCGGCAAAAACGTCTCCGGCCAAGTCCTTCTCAAGCACCCCCTCGTCCGCTCCCGCTCCCAACGCTTGGCCGTGGAGGCGGAAACGGCGAAATAACCGTAAACAAAATGCAAGCCGGTCCAACCAAGGACCGGCTTTTTTATTTAATTATGACCGATAGTGCCGTTATTGCATTTTTTTGAATTCATCGCGACGGTAAACCGGTGCTTGGGGAGAGTCAAAGGTCATGCCAAAGTGCAATAAGGTTTGCCGGTCGTCGCGGTCGTGCCAGCGGACCATAAACTCCGCGGTCGGCACAAAGGCGTAGTTGCCGGGGGTGGACGGGTCCATCATATAAATATTTTGATCGTCATAGCCGATGACTACCACCCAATGCCCGGCATCATAGCTGTTTTGATATTGCTCCAATGTCGTGCCCTCCGGCTCCCAGGCTTGGACGCAGACCATCAGCGGCTGGTCGCGGTCGATGCAATCTTTGAGTTGTGCGAGCGACATTTCATGATGTTGGTTTACTTTAAAGCCGAGACCGGTCATATAACGTGTGATTTCGTCAATACCAGCGTATTGATCGGCCCTGAGTTTTTGCGCCAAAACATCCTCGCGGCAATCGACCCCGTAATAAGCCAGAATCGCCTGCAGCGATGCCACGCCGCAGGTATGATCGGTCGCCTGCCGCATGAGCGGGATTTCAATCAATTTGGGCTTCTCCGTCGCTACCTTGGAGCAGCATCCGGCTGTTACAAAGGCACTGAGCAATGCCGTTGCCATCGATAATTTTGCCAATTTCGTCACTTGAAACCTCCCGTTGTCGTCTGATTTGTCGCCGTTAAGACAATATCGCGACAATGGGGGAATTGCAACTCAATTTTGCTTTTATTTGCGAAATTTTCCGCATCGATTTTACCGCGTCAACTCCGCCGGGCCGGTGACGGTTTGGGCGGCGCGTCCGGGGAGGCGAAGTTGGGCGGTGATGCCGCCGGGAAGGCTGAGGCGAAAGGCACCGGATTGATACGAGAGGGCGATTTCGCCGCGGGGAGTCGGGACGACGCAGCAAAAATGCCGGAGGTCGCCCGGTTTGGGGGCGATTTCGACCTCGGCAAAGCCGGGGGCGAGGGGCTTTATCCCGGCGACTTCCGACATTAAGAGCAGGGTGGGCCCCGCCGTCCAGCCGTGGCAGTAGCTGACAAAGCTGGCTTTGCCCGGTTTATATTTCGTTGTAACCGGCGGGTAACCCTCCTTGCAGTAAAACCCCTCAAACAAGGTATCGGCGCCGCCCGCCAGAAGCGCTCCCCACGATTGGCGGATTTTGTTTAATGCCGCCAAAGGGTCTTTGGCAAAGTCATTTATAACCATTTCAAGCATGCTGGTGGCATTGTAGTGGTTGGCAGGGGTGGCGGCCAAGGGTTGCGCTTGAGTCAGTGCGGCGACTTGCGGCGCGAGGTTGGCGGCAAGGGCCTCGTAACGCGCGAGGTTGGCGGCGTCTCCGGCCAACCGGGCGGCCATGGCGGCGGTCTCAAGGCTGCGGAGATAAAGTTGATTCATTAACGTATCTTTGCCGGGAGTGTTGTTGAGCGTCACCATCCAGACATTGAGCGGATTTTGGGGAACCTCGATCAGGCCATCTTCTCCTACCTTGGCGATCAAAAAATCGACGGCGCGGTTTAACACCGGTCGCAACTCCAAGACAAACGCGGCATCGCCGGTGTGGAGATAATAATCATGGAGCGCAATCACGTACCACGCCACATAGTCCCAGATCACCGACAGCCCCTCGCCGTAAGCCGAGGGGATCGCGCCGTCCGGGTACTGGCACTTGGCCAATTGCCGCCAGCAGAATTGAAAGAGTTCGCGGTCGCCAAATAAATAATAATTGTACCACGCCTCGTTGCGCGCATCGCCGACCCACAAAAAACGGTCGCGCTTGATACCGTCAAGGTAATATTCCTGCATGCAGAGGTGCAAGGTTTTTACCCCGGCTTGCCAGATTTGGTTTAACAACGGGTCGTTGCAGGTAAAATAGCCCTTGAAATTGACCGGATAAAAACTCGTTTTGAGCGAAAAATCGCTGACTGAGACCGGGGAAACGGCATCAAAAAACTCGACGCGGACAAACCGGCCGCCGACTTTGGCGCGGCTCTCAAACTCCTGCACCCCGCCGCGCAAACGGTACTCCTCCAACAGCATTTTATGAAGCAGCAAATCGCGCGAGGGTTCGGTCAAGGCTTCGTCAATGGTTTCGCCGTAATTGAGGCGCAAGCTTACCTCTTTGTCGGAAGTTATTTTGAGCCGCACCCAGCCGACGGTTTCTCCGCCAAAGTCGAGGATGAAACTCGGACCCTGATAGCGGCCGGGGGCGGCGAGGGTGATGACACCGTCACAGAGTTGGCAGTCTTTGAGCTCAAGGATGTGTTGTACGTTTTGGACTTGCGGCAAAATTTGCCGGGTATATTTTAAATAATCTTCCCCGGCAACCTTGACGGCGGCGGCGGACGGCTGCCACGCGGGGCGCTTGGCTCCAAACAGGATGGAGCGGGTGCATTTGGGAATTTCGCGCTGCAAAAAGGGCGAACCCTCCAAAGCGGGGATGATTTTAGCCGGATCGCTGCCGGGGAGCGTGCTCCACTGGGGGCCTCCGGCGGCGCTCATATCCATCACTTGTGCCAATTCCCAGCCGCGGTCATCGTACTCCAAACGCATCCAGTCCCAGCGCTCCAGCGGGGTCGTTCGCCAGCTATTGTCAGAGCGGACGATGCTTTGGCCGTCTGCCGCGAGCTCCAAAGCAAATCCGCGGTGCCCGGAGTGGTTAAAAGCGCGGACGGCGATCAAATTATGACCCGCGCGGACAAAAGGTGTCACATCATAATCGCGGGTATTGGCCCACTCGTCAATGATGCTCACCAATTGACCGTTGACAAAGAGCTCAAAGCCGGTGTCGGCAAAGATCCGCAGCACCGCGCGATCAAAGGCGGCGGGGAAGTCAAACGTTTTGCGAAAATAGTTCTCCAACGGATTTTTGCCGCCGATATTGCTGAGTGTCATGTAGGGTAACCTGAGGTTATTATTTTTGTTTGTTTGCTTATATTACTCGTGTCATATAGCAATAATATACTATATTTGACGCTAAAAAGCAAGTCGAGCGGTTAAAAAAATAACAATATTTTGACCGCGCGGGACAGCGCAACAATTATTGCACCGATATCAGATAGTCCAAAGTGATGAGCCCGTCGGCGTCGGGGTGGCAGAAACGGCCGGTCACATAGCGCTCGGCAAAAAATGGCGGCAGGGCCAAAGTAAATCCTTTTTGCGTCAGATATTTGAGACACTCCTCATGCATCCCGAAAATGCTTGGGTCGTTGGCCGCTCCGCGCAAAAAGACGACGGCGATTTTGGCCGCCGGGAGATCCAGACTCTCGTAATCGGGTGGCACTGCTGCATCGGGGCGGCAATGGCGCCCGATCCAGTACTCAAAGTTGCCGTTATCTTCGCGCATGAAACCCAAAATTTCACCGGCATCTGCCTCAAGTTTGAGCAAAAACAAAGGTTCACAGCTGCGCGTTTGCATCCACACTTTCCATTTGGGGGCAAAGCTCCCCGACGGGTCGCGGTCAACATTGGTATAGCGTTTGCCGACCAAGCGCCGCGGCGGCAAATCCTCTGTCCGGTGGCCGATGATTTGGATCATGCTCATGATTCTTCTCCGGTTAAAATAATTATTACATTATACTATAATGTCGGATTTGCAAAATATCAAATTGTAAATTATTGTAATATGGTAATAATATTGCAAAAGGACCCCAAAAAATGCGTAATCGACGGCTTAAAATAAGTTTGATTATGATCGGCATCGTGATTATTTTGTTGGCGGCATTGGCTGCGGTCGGCATTTGGATGATTAAAAATCATCCGGATCGGGTGATCGTTGAGCAACCGCTTACAATCGAAGCGGCCGGATTTGACAAACTCGCCGACAAATGCAATAAAATCGTTATTCGGGACGGCGGGTTCGGCTGCTGCTACAGGACGGATGATGATCCGGTGTTGGCCGAAATCACCGACCCCGCCGTCATTCGGGAATTTTTTGATAACATTAAATTTGCCGGGACGGAGATAAAAGACCGCCAATGTGAATGCTGCGGGCGTCCCGGCATCGATTTTTATCACAACGCCAAATTGCTGGCCGTTACCTCGGTGCAACACGGGAAATACCTGCGCTGGGGCGGGTTTTCGCTGCAGCGTCTCCGCTGGATCAATCTTCAAGTCGGTTTCAATGATGTGCCGTTTACCCCGGAGAGTGCGGCGTTTTTGCAAAAATTTATGGCACGTTACCAAGTTAAATTAATCCCGGATCCGCCGCCGGTGGAGCCTACGGTGCAACCATTGGGGCGGCGGTGACCGCATTGCCCTCGACGACAATATTTTGGCAGCTGTCGGGGTTGAAATAGACGCCCGGCTTGGGCATCAAGGGCGACTCGACCATGCGGTTGTTGACGATTTTGACATTGCTTGCGTTGGCCAAAATAAAGGAGCCGCGGTAAGGTAGATTGCGCTTGCGCGGTGTCTGCTGATAAAAGACGTTGTCGCGGATGGTCAGATTTTGCACCGAGCTGATAAAGGCAACCATGCCGTAGGTGTCTTTAAAGGTGTTGTTTTCGAGCAAAATATCCGACAAAATGGGGTATTTTGTCTGCTCGCTCGAGGGGTCGCGCTTGAGGTAAACCCCCATATAAATATCGCGTTCCTTGCCGTCATTTTTGGCGCCGCTCGGGTTGACCGAGTCAAAAAAGTTGTTGCGGATCACCACATTTTTGACGCCGTAGCCCTCGCTCCACAAATTAAAGGTATAGCCGGTCTCCAGCTTGATGGCGCCCATTTCATTATGAAAAAAGCGGTTGTTCTCAATCGTGACGTCGCGGGCCAAAATCAGCAGCCCCCGCGCCCGGTTGTCGTGAAAATAGCTGTTGCGGATTATGATGTTGCGGCTGTCATAGTGGCGGTTAAAGAGGATGAAGCCCTCATTGTTCGGCTCCGGGACGGTTTCGGCAAAGGTGATCAGGTGTTCGCCCTTGGCGGGATCGACCGGGGTGACCGACACTATTTTGCCGGTGAAGCCGGAGGGGGAGTAGTCGCCGTGCCGGAGCTCGATGCTCATGCCGGGGGCGATGGTGCCGACGCTGCGGAAATTTCTGGTGGTGACCGAGGTTGGCCCGGACTTTACCGCATAGGCGGAGATGTCGTGGACATTGAGACAATCATCGGCGCCGAGGCTGAATTCGCAGTTTTCCATTTGAAAAAAGCCGCGCGACTGCATGATGTGGCAGTGGTCGGCGGTGCATGTAATGACGCGCTTTTTGTCATTCTTGGGGGCCGCGATATTGACTTTGACAAACTGCCAGTACTGCTGGGTGCCGCCGACCACCAAAGCGTGCCCGGCACAGGAGTAAATATTGATGTTTTGCAACGTCAAATGAGTGTTGCTTTGCATCTCAATCCCATTCATATCATAATAATAGTGCTGCATCCGAAAGAGTTGACCGGCTTGAAACGGCGTAAATTGGCCGGGGTTGCCTTTAATACGGAGAGTGTTGTCAGTGAGCCACTCCCAGTCGGGGCGCTCCTTGCCGGCAAAAAATTCAAACGAGCGGGTGAAGCCGCCCTCGATCCCGACCGAGTTGGTGACAGGATCAAAGCTGCTTAAAATTGCAATACGCATATCGCGGCGCGGGAATTTGTCATAATCGCGGAAGCGGAAATCGACCGAGTGATCGTCGGCGCGGGTGACCTCGACGACGCTCGCCAAGGGGTCCTTGGCCCAGTCCCAGTCCATATTAAAGTTGCCGAGCTTGACGCGCTCGCAGTTTTCAACCCGGAAGTTGGATTTTTGCTGCTTGCGATAGACAAGGGTCGCGCCGCCGCCGTCGAGCTCAAAGTCGCGCATATTCTCCAACCGGACCGGCTCATTGGCGGTCATTTGATAAACACCGGGCGCGAGCACAAGTTTCCCCGCGCCAATTTTGCGGCAGTGCTCCAAGGCGCGATTGAGTTGCAACGTGTTGTCTGTATTTTGCTCCGAGACCCCGAAGTCGGCGGCGTTGACCACGGTTTTACCGTCTATTTGCGGAAGGTTGACGCTGAACTCTTTGGCTCCCGTCGGCAACGTGCCAAAGCTGCCGGTGAAAGGCTCGGCATGGTCGGCAAAGGCGATGAACTCGTTGGCGGCGCTTTGCAGTAATTTGAAATCGGCGATTTCCCCTTTGAGACGGCGAAAGCTGTGGATCTGAAACGAGTAGTCCGCCGCCTCGTTGGTTTGAAATGGGATCGTTACCGTCTCCCAGCCGGCGCTGTCGCCGTAGTTTTGATGCAACGTGTCGCGGTTGCCGCCCGGGGCTGACAACGGACGGCAAATGATATGAAAAAATTTGTTTTTGATATCAGGCTCTTCCACCCGGCAGCGAAAGCTGGCCGTGTACGAGGTCATCGGCTGCAACGCGCCGGGTTTGGTTTGGATCAAGGTATTCCAATCATTGTTGACATTGGCGGTGTCGACGCTGATGCTTTTGCCGTCCACCGACAGTTTGACCAGCGCCGGGTTGAGCTTGAGTTGGGAAAAGCCGTCGATGGACAAATTTTCCGCCGATAAGTTAATCCAGCCGGCGGCGAACAGCAGTAACACAATTGTTTTCATAACTCAACTCCCTGACATTGATCAATTGACGAAAAAGAGTATACTCTTATTTGCCGGGCAATGCAAGGGCGAAACGGCTGAAAAATCAAAAAATTGATGGTGTTTGCCCGAATCCGGGGGCGATTTCACTTGCCAGCGCCGCGAACAACTCATTGGTCATTTGGCGGATTTCCGTTAAGGAGCACACGGCGGCGGTCAGCGGGTCAAGGGTGATCGCCCACCTGATTTTTTGGCAGTCGCATGTGAGCGCGCCGTCGGCGGCCAGCAATTGGGCGTTGATCATCATCCGGTTGAGCCCGGCCAGTTGCTCCGGGTAATTGTCGATGCGGCAGGGCTGGATGCCGCCGCCGTTCACCAGACACGGGACCTCGACGCAGGCCTCCGGCGGCAGTGACGGGATGAGCCCGTGATTGATGACATTTAAATTGGCCGCAAAATTGACGTTGCCGACGATGGCGGCAATGATTTGGATCGCATACTCGTCGCTGGTTTTCAAGTCGTCAAGAGTGTCGGCGGCCAACAAGTGGGCGATTTCGGCATCATTTTGCTTTTGGAGCTCGGGGAGGATTTTAATCGAGGCGCCGCTTATCCCGTCGCTCATTTGCCGCCAGTCAATGGCCCCGCCTGCGGGCGGTTGGTGGGAGCAAACCTGATCCAGGATGTCGCGGCGTTTGCGGAAATAAGGGCTATACTCGCTGTTGTGTCCGCTCGACTCGGTGACAAAATAGCCGAAGTGGCGAAAGAGCTCAAAGCGGACTTTGTCCTGTTGGTAAATCTCGGGATTGTCCATCGCTCGGCGCAAGGCGGGATAGAGGTCCTGACCGTCGGCCGACAAATTGAGCATAAACGCCTGATGGTTGACCCCGGCGCAACGGTAACGGACAGTGGCCGGATCGATTTGCAGATATTGGGAAATTTCGCGGACGGTGTTGACGACACTGTGGCAGAGCCCGACGACTTTGACCGACTTGGCGCGGCGGCTGAGGGCAATGGTGTTGATCGACATCGGGTTGACGTAATTGAGTAGATACGCCCCCGGACAATGTCGCTCCATGGCGTCAACGACTTCAAACAGGGCCTTGAGGGTGCGCAAGCCGCGAAAAATCCCGCCGGGATTCATACTGTCGCCGACCACCTGATCGACACCGTATTTTTTTGGGATTTCATACTCCAGCTTGGCGTGATCGAGTGTCCCGACACGAAACAGGGTGATGACAAAATCGGCGTTTTTGACCGCCGTCGTTAAATCGGTGGTGGCGGTGATTTTTGCATCGATATTGAGCGATTTTGCAATCTTTTGCCCGACGGTAAAAGCGGTTTGCAAGCGCCCGGCATCAATGTCCATCAGGGCGATTTCGCTGCGGCACAAGTATGGGTCAAGCAAAATATCCGTCACCATTTTGCGTGCAAAAATAACGCCCCCGGCCCCGATTACGGCAATTTTGACAGTCATGATAAAAATCCTTTATTTTGTTATTTGAGGTATTTGCATTAATCATATTATACCCTTATTGTAAGAGAAAAGCAATCATCTATTTGGAGTATCATTGTGCTATTTGGGGCAAATAAAAATTTGAGTGGAAAAGCGGTGACGCAATCTTCCCGCCGCGAAGCGATCATCCGCCCGGTGCGCGATGTCCTGCCCGATATCGCGCTCCCGGTTTATCTGCGCGGGGTCGGGTATCATTGTTTTCGCTCGCCGTACCAAGAGTATGCCGTGCCCGGGGAAAAAATGTTTGTCCAAATTTTTTGGGGCATCGCGGGGACGGGAAAGTTTGTCTTTGATGACGGCAAACATTGTGTATTGGGGGCCAATACGGTGGTCTGCCGTCTGCCCGGCGAAACGCATCACTTGGAGTTTGACGGCTTCGGCGAGTGGAGCTACCGTTGGCTCACCTTTGACGGGCCGGGGGCGGCGGATTTTATCCGATCCTACCGTTTTGATCCTCACGGCTTCACCGCCGATGCGTGTCCGCACGAGCTCTTTTTGGAGGCCGGGAAATTACTTCAGGACCGCACCCCTTATGCATGGCGGCAGACGGTGGCGGTCATCGCCGCCATATTGGCGCGGGCGGGCGGGGGGCATGATAACTCGGGCGGCGAGGGCAAGCTGGTCAAGGCCTTTGTTGATCTATGCCGCAACCATGCCAATGACGGGAGTGTCAATGTCAACGTCATCGCCGATATGCTCGAGATCGACCGCTCCACCTTGCGGCGGGCAGTCAAGCGTCAATTGCGCACTACGCCGGGGACGTATCTCAGGGAAATGCGCATCCAGCAGGCTTTGACCTTATTGCAAACCACCGATTTGCCGGTTGCGGAAATTGCCGATCAAACGGGCTTTATCAATTTGAGCCACTTTTGTCGCAGCATTCGCGAAGTCACCGGTCGACCGCCCGGTGCCTACCGTGGCGGCAAACATTGATTGACAGTTTAAACTTACGAGGTTTCTTCCAGCTTTTTTTGCAAGCGCGCCATATAATCGGTAAGGAGCTGTATTTCGTCGGCGGTAAATACCGACATGGCGGTGTGCACGGTTTGGCGGTAGGCGGGCTCGACCGTGGTCAAAAAGGCGTTGCCCGCGTCGGTCAGCTCAAGGCGGTAAAAGCGGCGGTCGCCGGGGACGCTGCGGCGCTTGACAAATTTGAACTTCTCCAAAGAGTCGATGAGCCCGGTCAAATTGGATTTATCCACCAGCAAGCGGTCGCTCAAATCCTGCTGCGACAATGGTTTCTCGGCATACTTAAGCGACATCATTACGTTAAACTGCGACTCGTTGACCGCGTAATCCTTAAAAAAGCGGCGGGCCTGCTGCTTGAGCTTGACTCCAGAGAACCAGATGCCCATCAAAGTCTCATGCGCCGGGTCGTCAAAGCGGTTGTTTTGATTGAAAACCATATTTTACCCCTTGATATCTTTACATTACAATATAACCGACAACCGTGGTTAAATCAACGATTAAAACAAAAAATATATTTTTTTTGTTTTTCGCTTGCAAAAAACATGTTTTGAGTCGATAATATAAAAATGAAACTCAAACCGCGGAGAGTATGATGAAGCGTTGGACAATTTTTTTATCAGTGTGGCTGGCGGCGTATTGCGGCATCGCGGCGGATCGGGATATGGTCAAACTTAAAGCGCAGAGCGTCGGCTTTTTGGCGCGGGTGTCCGCCGACGGGCAGATTAAAAATAATTTAGAGACCCAGCAACCGGACGGCTCATGGGTGGGGATTGATTACGGCTCCAAGTCGCGCGGCTCGTGGGCGCCGCGCGGTCATCTCGTCAGAGTGGAGGAGATCGCCCGCGGCTATGCTTGCAGAGACTCCAAGTTTTATCACAAGCCCGAGGCGCTCGCCGCCGCTTTAAAGGGGCTTAATTACTGGTTTGACCGCGACCCCCAGAGTCCCAACTGGTGGCATCAGAGCATCGGCTCGCCGACGCTGTTGTGCAACACTTTTTTGATGCTGGGCGACGCCTTGCCGCCCGCGATGCTCAACCGCGCCAAGTTGATCCTTGATCGCTCCAAACCGGGAATGACCGGACAAAACAAGGTCTGGCTGGCCGGGATTGAGCTCCAAAAGGGTTTGCTCTACGATCAAGCCGATTTGGTCGCCGACGGTCAAAGGCAAATTGCCGAAGAGCTTTGCGTCGCCGCTCCCGGCGCCGAGGGCATCCAGAGCGACTGGAGTTATCATCAGCACGGCCCCCAGTTGCAGTTCGGCAACTACGGCCTGGGGTATTTCTCCGACATGACCAAGTGGAGTTATATTTTAGCGGGGACGCGTTATGCGTTTACTCCGGCGCAGACCGAAATTTTGACCGAATATTTCCAAAACGGCTTGCGCTGGGTGTTGTTTCACGGACAAATGGATTTCAGCGCCTGCGGCCGGCAAAACACGGGCAGCATGCCGTGGAGCAAATACGTGAGCGTCGTCCGTACTGCCGATTTGCTGCAGCAGTCGATTGACCCCAAGGCTAAGGCGTTAAAACCCGACGATTTCCGTTTCTTCGGCTGTCGCTATTTTTACGACAGCGACTTTATGGTGCAGCGGTCAAAGGATTGCTATTTTTCGGTTAAAATGTGCTCCAAACGCACCATCGGCAGCGAAACCGTCAACTCCGAAAATTTGATGGGCCGCATGACCGGTCACGGTGCAACCATACTGCTCTCCAATGGCAATGAAATGGTTGATATCGGCGCTTTGTGGGACTGGCGCAAAATTCCCGGGACGACGGCCTTGCAGGATATTTCACCGTTGACTTGCCAAAATCCGGGGTTCAGCAATCAGAGTGAGTGGGTGGGCGGAGTGTCCGACGGTGAAGTCGGCTTTTGCGCGATGGATTTCAACAACGGCGAGGTCGCGGCCAAAAAGAGCTACTTCCTTTTCGGCGGATCGATGGTCTGTATGGGGAGTCAAATCACCAGCCCCCGCGAAGCCCCCGTGTATACCGTCGTCGCCCAGCACCGCGCCGGTAAAACTGGCGATGCCACCGCTGACACCGGGGATGTCGTCAACGGCAACTGGGCTTACAAAATCTTTGCCGCCCCCGGAGCTGAAAAAATCACCGGTGTCGATGATTTCACCGGCAACTGGCGCAAGGTCGATCAGGCGCTCCCCCCTGATTCGATGACCGGCAAAATGTTTTATTTTTACCTCAACCACGGCAAGCGCCCGGTCAACCAGTCGTATGCTTACTCGGTTGCGTTTTTGCGCGAGGGAAAATTGCATGACTTTCAATTTTTGCCGACCAGCTCGGATGCCGTCCAGGCAGTTACCGACGGCCGGACATTGATGGTGTCATTTTTTGTGCCGGGTTGGGTTGATTTGCCGGACAAAAGACGCGTGACGGCGGAGCAACCGATGCTTTTGATGCTCCGCAAAGGCAAAATATTTGCCGCCGACCCGTCGCAAAAGTTGGCGGGGGCCGAAGTTGTCATCGGTGACGCGCGTCAGCATATTACTTTCCCGCAAGGTCAGTCTGCAGGGAGCACGGTTTCACTGCCGCTCCCGTAGTTTGACCGGCGCAAATTGCCGGGAGCCGCACCGAAGCGCACTTTGATGGCATTGGAGAGGTGAAAGCTGCTGGAGTAACCGAGCTCGGCGGCGATTTCCTTGAGCGTTTTGCGGCGGTTGCGCAACAACCCCAAAGCGGTATGCAAACGCAACTCATCCCAGTAGCGTTTGGGCGTCTTGCCGGTCTCGGCGGCAAAGGCGCGGCGGAAATGGCGCTCGGACATGCTGCATTTTTGTGCCAAAACGTTGACTTCGCACGGCTCGTCCAAATGATAATGCATATAATTGAGGGCCGCCATCACCCGTGATACAGGAACATCACTCGCCGGGAGCCATTGCCGTAAAAGCGCTTGAAACGCGGTCATGCCCTGACGGCGGCGATTCTCCTCGGGCGATTGAAAATCTTGCAGGATCGCCGCTGATTTTTCCCAACTTCCCAGGGCTCTGGTTTCGCAGGCTTGCGCCAGGGGAAACGGCAAAGCGCCGTAGGCATTGCCCGCCCACCAGCTGAATTGCCACGTTTCGCCGAGCGTCCGGTAGCGGACGATTTCAGTGCTTGCGACGGCGAAAAAGGTTTGCGGCCCAAGAGTGAACCGGCGCTGATGCGTCAAAGAGATTTCCCCCGTGCCCGCCTCGGTACGGATCAAAATCATTTGCTGCGGCACCCCGGTATGGCGGACGTCATAACTTGGGTCGGCTTCCACCAGCCAGACGGCGGTGACTTCAAAATAGAAAAAATTGCCGTTTTCGGCAAGCGGCAATATGGCAAATTCTTCTTTCATATCGATGTGTCCGTTTTATGTATCTTTTATCCGATGGATGCAATTGTAATTTATCACCGAATCAACTATATTCAAGTAAAATAAACCAAAGAGGAGATAAAATTATGAGTTTTGCCGATACCCCCAAACTGGCGGCGCAAAAGCTGCGCGACACTTACCGTAAAGTACCCCGGACCGGTTTTGTCCAGCGTGATTTTGGCTTATGGATGTGTATGGACAGTTGGCTCGCCGACGGCCTGCCGCAGGCAAAAAGCGAAGCGGAGTTATTTCAATACGAGCCATCCGGGCGCTTTGACCTGACCGGGCTTGGGTGGACCGAGGCGGAGTTTTGCCCCCCGTTTGAGGAAATTATATTGCAGGACTTGGGTGAGACCGAAATCGTGCAGGACAAGGCCGGGCGCGGCGTCCTGTACTTTAAGGGGCGCCGACAAGGATTTATGCCGGAATATGTATCGCATCCGGTGGTTGACTTGGCCTCATGGCGGCAAAATGTGCAACCGCGGCTCGCCTTTGACCATGCCGGGCGCAAGCTCGCGTGGGAGGCTAGGCGGGAGGCTGCCAAAACAGTGCAACGCGACGGGTTGATGATGACGCAGCGGATCATCGGCGGGTACATGTATTTACGCAGCTTGATCGGTCCCGATGGTCTTTTGTATATGGTTTACGACAACCCGGAGTTGATTCACGAGTGCATGCAAACTTGGCTTGACCTGGCCGACAAAGTGACTGCGATGCATCAACAGAGCGTCAGTTTTGATGAAGTCTTTTTCGGCGAGGATATTTGCTACAACCATGGGCCGTTGATCTCCCCAGATATGATTAAAGAGTTTTTGTTTCCCTACTATCAGCAGCTCTTAAACAACATCCGGCGGCGGCAAGCCGGCAAAGACTTTTACATCCAGCTAGATACCGACGGCAACTGTGAGAGCGTCACCGATTTGTACATCGAGCACATCGGCTGCAAGGTGTTTTCGCCGTGGGAAGTCGCCTCCGGCTCCGATGTGGTGGCCATCGGCAAAAAATACCCTGATTTGATTTTGTCGGGCGGCTTTGACAAGCGCATTTTGGCGGCGGGCAAGGATGCGATTGATCGCGAAATCGACCGCATTTTTCCCGTCATGTATGAGCGCGGCGGTTATCTCCCGACTTGCGACCACGGCGTCCCGGCGGAGGTCAACTGGCGCGACTATATGCATTTTCGCAAACGCTGTCTCGAGTTTGCATAAAATTTTAATTTTTTTAAGTGACAGGGCTTGAAAAATTCTGAAAATGAATTATAGTTGTATATGCAACAATGGAGTGATGCGATGGATGAAGCTGCGGCCAAAGCTTTGGCAAATGAGATGGGCAAGGAGTGTCTGGCGGTCCGTGCCCGGATTTTGAGCCGGGTGGTGACGTCATGCTATGAGCGTGAGATGCGTGCACTTAAGCTCAAAGCCGGGCAGGGCTCAATTTTGGTCTGCGTGGCTTACGCGGGGATGATCGATCAAGCCGCCATCGGACGGCGGCTCAAGATGGAGAAATCGACCGTCTGCCGTGGCGTCGAGCGGATGAAAGCCGCGGGCTGGCTGGAGGAAGTCGAGGGCGACGGCCATAGGCTGCGTCTCACCGCCTCGGGTCGGGAACTTTTGGGCCAGTTTCACCAATGCTGGCTCAAGGCGCAGCAAAAAGCGCTGGCGTTGTTGGGCCCCGGGGGAGCCGAGGAGTTGAAAAAGTTGGCCGCGCCGATGTTGGGGCGGTAAGACTTTTTTTTATAAAATATGAGTTGTATATACAACAATAAAGGAGAAATTACCATGAGTCAATATATTGCAAAAACCGTCGGTTTGCGGCAGGTGGTGGTGACCGGATTGGGAGCCGTGACGCCCTTGGGTAACACGGTCAAAGATTTTTGGCGTAACGCGGTGGCCGGAGTGAGCGGGGCGGGGCCGATCACCCGCTTTGATGCGGCCAATTTTAAAACGCGTTTTGCCTGTGAGGTGAAAAACTTTGATCCGCGCAACTACTTTGACGTTAAGGAGGCGCGCAAACTTGACCCATGTCTTCACTACGCCTTGGTCGCAGCCGATGAGGCGATGGCCGACGCGGGTTTGGTCGCGGGTGCGTTTGACCCCGAGCGCGCCGGAGTGATCTGGGCCTCGGGGGTGGGCGGCTTGTCCACGATTGACGAGCAAATGTGCGAGTATGCAACGCACCGCTTACATCCGCGCTTTAACCCTTTTTTCATCACCCGCATCATTGCCAATATGGGAGCCGGGTTGATTGCGATCCGCCATCAGTTGCGCGGGCTCAGTTTTGCCACGGTGTCGGCTTGCGCCTCGTCGGCCCATGCCATCGGCGAAGCCTTGACCTATCTCCGGCTGGGCAAGGCCGACGTGATTGTCTGCGGCGGAGCCGAGGCGGGGGTTACCGAGTCCGGTGTCGGCGGCTTTGGGGCGATGAAAGCCTTATCCGAGCGCAACGACGATCCGGCGACGGCCTCGCGCCCGTTTGACGCCACTCGCGACGGCTTTGTCATCGGCGAGGGGGCGGGGGCGCTGGTGCTGGAGACGCTGGAGCATGCGTTGCAGCGGGGCGCACCGATTTACGCCGAGGTCGGCGGTTTCGGCATGGCGACCGACGCCTATCATATGACTTCGCCGCACCCGGAGGGGGACGGGGCATACCGGGCGATGAAGCTTGCCTTGCAAGATGCCGAATTGCAGCCGTCGGACATTGATTATCTTAACGCCCATGCGACCTCGACCGGACAGGGGGACGTGAGTGAAATCAAGGCGATTGAGCGCGTTTTCGGCGATGACTTGGCCAAACTCAGCATCAGTGCCACCAAGTCGATGACCGGGCACATGCTCGGGGCGGCAGGGGCGGCGGAGGCGATTGTCTGTGTTAAGGCGATCAATGACGGCGTGATTGCGCCCACCGTCAATACCAAAGAGCTGGATGCCGTCATTCCGGTCAAAGCTGATTTGACTTTAGGAACGGCCAAAAAACGGCCGGTCAAAGCGGCGATGAATAACGCCTTCGGCTTCGGCGGCCATACGGCAATCATAATTTTTCAAAAGTACGGAGTGTGAATTATGAGTTTATACGATCAATTGTCGGAAATCGCCGAACGGGAGATGCTCGATTACTTCGGCATCGCCGACTTGAGCGATCCCCAAGCGCAAGCTTTTATCACCGATCAAAACAAATTTGCCGCCGGTTTTCCGCGCGCCGTTTCGGTGGGGGCGGTAATTTCATCGACATTGGCCGACCTCTTGCCGGAGGCCGACGAGAGTGTGCGGGGACTTTACAAGTATCACCTTTATACCGTCACCGCCGCGCGGATCGACCGGGCTTCAGCGCTTTTGACAAGGGTGCTTGAGCGCGCCGGGTACCGGGCGTTGATCATTCCCGCCGCGGTGGTGTCAATCGACCGCGAGCGCATGGCCGGGGTGTTTTCGCACAAATTGGCCGCCAACCGCGCCGGGCACGGCTGGATCGGCAAAAGCTGTATGCTGATCACCCCCGAGCACGGTCCGCGCGTCACTTGGGGGACGGTTTTGACCGATGCCCCCTTGGCGGCGGCCGGGGCGGCGATGGCTCCCCAGTGCGGCAACTGCCGTGCTTGTGTGGACCAATGCCCCGCCCATGCCTACACCGGGCGGATGTTTGACCCCGCCGAGCCGCGCTCGATGCGCTACGATGTCATGGCCTGCCGCCGCTATATGGAGAGCATCCCCGCCGCCGGGCCCGAAACGCGCACCTGCGGCCTTTGCCTCCAGGCGTGTCCGCACGGACGCCGGTGACGACAATACCGCCCTTTCAAAAATCTTGAAAGAGCGGTATTTTTATCAATCCTGATTTTTCCTGATATTCAGCATCAATTTTTTATGGTCTAGTCGCAACTCCTGCCATGATTAAGTCAATCTTTTTCGATAATTTGCATACCGATTCGGGAGTATATTTACTTTTGTTATATGCCTCCCTTAGGTAATTGATAATTTTCAAAATGTTATAAAGCTCAGCATGGTCTAGTTCTTTTATGCATTTAGCTATACAGGGTAAATCATGTAGTTCTTTTTTTTCTCCGATTGCTTTGATCATATTAGAGATGGCAATTTCTTGTTCTGTTTGTGGGTAGTCGGACATATAGGACGCATATATTACAGCGGGAATTACTTGGTAAACCCAACTATCATCTTTTCGGTTTGCTGGCAACATGATATAGTCAATAATCTCCGTAACCTTGGCCGATTGGATCAGATATTTATGGTATAAATCTTGATTTTTTAATTTCAGTAAAATCAAAATTGGGGCCAAATGGGGCCACGTAAAGTGGTGAGCTTCCGTGGCACGTAACAACAATATATAAATTTTCAAAGTTTGTTCAATTTCTCTTAATGAAAACTGGTGCCATAATAAAAGATTGCAACAAATTTGCTTAAATGTATTTGCCTCGTCGATGTCAAAATCATTTGAGTGACCCGAATTTGCTTTTTCTGTTAGATGTTCCGGTATTTCATATCGACTCCAAAGCGCGTTGAAAAAAGTTTCTGGATTGGTTGCCGGGATAATAAAATCTAGGTCGATGAAACGATGGAGGTAATTATCCACGTCAATGTCTCCGTAAATCGCCCGGATGGATTTTCCCAGTTGCTCCCGGTCAATGCCAAGGACAAAGACCATATGTTTAATGTCAAACAGATGTTTGATTCGCTCCAGTGTTTCGATTGCGAAAGTTGGACGGCAGCGATCCAGTTCGTCGATGATAAAAATTAATGGTTTTCCCGAGTCTTCGTAAATTTTATTGGATAGTGCTTGCAACCGTTCTTTTAAATTTTCGCGGGTATCCGTCAACGTTGAGTAATTGTCAAAAGCCGATTCTGCAGCGGTTTTCAATTTATCATCAGCTATTTCGGACAGATCGATTCCGGTCAATTCTTTGATCCCATTATTAAGCAAACAAATACCGACTGATTTGAGTAGTGGGATTGCTGAAGTTTTAACCTTTGTACAAAATTCTTCGTATGTGCTGCCCTTCAACGTTTTCCAAAGTTGTCCGATAATGGCAATCAGCGGGTCAGCAAGAAAGTCATCCTCCCAAGCATTAAAGTAAATCGCGGTATGGCCTTGATTGGTTAAATCCTGCCGCCAGCGTTTGAGCATAAAACTTTTGCCGCTGCCCCATTCACCATTGAGGCTGATAATCAGGGCATCTTGTTGTTCATCCAATAAACTTGTCAGGATATCCGCGCATTCTTTGCGTCTGAGTTTGTCATCAGTCCAAGGATCAACAGTATTGATTTCATTTTCTGCCAATTTAATTTGAGGCTTTTTCATTTCTATTACTCCCAAAAGTATAAAATATTTTTCATGATATTTGTCTTTGAACTGCCGTAAGAGCCAGATTATTTGTGCTGGGTATGAAATATCATTTCATTGTTTGCTTCAAGATATCACACACTGGTTTTAAATGCAAGTATTGGAGGATAATTTTAGAGTTATTTTATTGTGATTTTGGGCGGTTGTTGCGGACGGGGCGGGGTGGCGGAGCGTGCAAATCTTGCAGTTTTTTCGGCGCAAGGGTTGATTTTTGACGTTTTCGGGTTATGTTAAAAGGTAACGGTTTTTTGACAGTCGTACAAAATAACCGGGGGTGATTGTCCGTTTTACGGGCAAGGTCGTCCGGTTGCGGATTGCCGAAAAATCTGGATATCATGGATAATTTTGACAAAATACCTTTTAACAAGCCCTTTGTCGCCGGCAAAGAGTTGTTTTATATTGCCAGCGCCGTCCAAAACGGGCAGCTGGCCGGCGACGGGTACTTCACCAAAGCGTGCAACCGCTGGATGGAGCAGCGCTTTAATGCCAAAAAAGTGTGCCTGACCCACTCGTGCACCGCCGCCTTGGAGATGTCGGCCATCTTGAGCGAAATCCAGCCCGGCGATGAATTCATCGTCCCCAGTTATACCTTTGTCTCCACCGTCAACGCCTTTGTTTTACGCGGCGGCGTCCCGGTCTTTGTCGATATCCGGCCCGATACCATGAATATGGATGAAACCTTGATCGAGGCGGCGATCACCGACAAGACCAAGGTCATCGTCCCGGTGCATTATGCCGGGGTGGCCTGTGAGATGGATAGTATTATTGACATCGCCAGGCGTCACAATCTCCTCGTCGTCGAGGATGCGGCGCAGGGAGTCTGTGCGACTTATAAAGGGCAGGAGCTCGGCACCATCGGCAATTTGGGGTGCTACAGTTTTCATGAGACCAAAAATTTTATTTCCGGCGAGGGCGGCGCTTTGGTGGTCAATGACGACCGCTTTTTGGAGCGCGCCGAAATCATCCGCGAAAAGGGGACCAACCGCAGTCAGTTCTTTCGCGGGATGGTGGACAAATATACCTGGTGCGACATCGGCTCAAGTTATCTCCCGAGCGAAATCATCGCCGCTTTTTTGTACGCCCAGTTGGAGGAATCCGACAAAATCACCCGCAAACGCATGGCATTGTGGGACCGCTATCATCAGAATCTCGAGGATTTGGAAGTCGCGGGCAAGCTCCGCCGCCCGATTGTCCCCGAGGAGTGCGTGCACAATGCCCACATGTATTACATTTTGCTCAAAGACCTCAAGGAGCGCAGCAATTTGATTGAGTTTCTCAAGGCCAACAACATTGCGCCGGTGTTTCACTATGTACCTTTGCACAATTCGCCGCAGGGCAAAAAATTGTGCGGTGACCGCTACCACTTGCCGGTCACCGAGGAGATGAGCGAGCGCTTGTTGCGTTTGCCTTGCTACTACGAGCTTGAGTTTTATCAGGTCGATCAAATCTGCGAATTGATCCGCGACTTTATTTAGTTTTGCCGATCATGCGATTTAACCGGTCGAGGTTATCGGCGACCGGGGCGGCTTTGGAGAAGACCGAGCTGCTGCCGGTGACGAGCATGGTCGCGCCCGCCGACACCATCACCGGGATGTTTTCCCAGCTCACGTTGCCGTCGACCTGGATTTCAATGTCATACTTTTGCTCATCGACGTATTTGGCGATGGCTTCCAGCTTGGTCAAGGTTTCTTTAATCAGAGGCTGTCCGGCGTAACCGGGGTTGACCGTCATTACGCAGACCATATCGACAAAGGGGAGAAAGGTTTTGACCGACTCCAGCGTCATCGAGGGGTCGATGGCAATCCCGCACTTGACGGGAAAGGTGCGCAAGAGTTGCAGCGAGCGCAAAGGGTGATAGCTCACCTCGGGGTGAAACGATACCACTGCATTGTCAAATTTGGCGAAGACGGGGATATACTGGTCGATGTTTTCGATCATCAAGTGGATGTCAAGGGGAATTTTGGAGTAATTGGCCAGCGCCCGGCAGTAATCCGGGCCGAGGGTGAAATTCGGCACATAGTGCCCGTCCATCACGTCAATATGCAGATAATCGACTTGCTTGTCGGTAAACAAATCGAGTTGCGGCTTAAGGTTGATAAAGTCCGCGCACATCATTGACGGACAAACTTTGACTGACTTCATTTTTTCTCCTGTAGACTGTATAATAATTGGATTTCCTGCGGCCAAATGGTTTCATCGATGGTTTCCAAAATCAATGGGATATTGTCAAACCTCGGGTCATTCATCAGCCACTCAAACGGGTGGACACCCAATTCCCCTTTGCCGATGCTGTTGTGGCGGTCGAGGTGTCCCCCGAGTTTGCTCTTGGAGTCGTTGAGGTGGACCCCGGCGAGGAATTCAAAGCCGATGTATTTCTCAAACTGGGTCATGGTGTAGCTGTACCCCTCGGGAGTGCCGAGGTCGTAACCGGCGGCAAAGCTGTGGCAGGTGTCAAGGCAGACACCGACGCGGTCGTTTTGGCCGATGAGCTCAATGAGTTTGCCGATCTGGGCAAAGTTGCTTCCCAAATTGGTGCCCTGACCGGCGGTGTTTTCGATCACTGCTTTGACATGCGGCACTTGGTCAATCGCGATTTTGACCCCCTCTGCGACCAGCTTTATGGCCTCCTCGGTCGGCGAATCCAGGGCGCTCCCGGGGTGAAAGTTGAGCTTGTCAAGGCCCAAAAGTGCGCAGCGGTGCATCTCATCGACAAAGGCGTCGGCTGAAATTTTTCGCTTCTCCGGGTCGGGGTTGCAAAGATTGATCAGATAGCCGTCGTGCGGCAAAATGTATTTGGCGTCAAAGCCGCACGTTTGGCAATTTTGACGAAAGGCGGCGATGGATGACTCCGTCAAAGGCGGGCTCACCCATTGCCGCTGATTTTTGGTAAACATCGCAAAAGCCCGTGCCCCGATGGCACGGGCATTGAGGGGGGCGTTTTCCACGCCGCCCGCAATACTGACATGGGCGCCGACGAATTTCATCGGCCGTATCTCGCGGTGTCGCCGAGCATCTCCTCGATGCGCAGCAATTGATTGTATTTGGCGATGCGCTCGGAGCGCGACAAGGAGCCGGTTTTGATCTGTCCGGCGTTGGTGGCCACCGCCAAGTCGGCGATAAACGTGTCCTCGGTTTCGCCCGAACGGTGGCTGATCACGGCGTTGAACCCGGCGCGGTGGGCCATCTCGATGGCGTCCAACGTTTCGGTCAACGTCCCGATCTGGTTGAGCTTGACCAAAATCGCGTTGGCGGCGGCAAGCTCAATGCCTTTTTTGAGAAATTTGGTATTGGTGACAAACAAATCGTCGCCGACCAATTGGATTTTGTCGCCGATGGCGGCGGTGAGCTTGACCCAGTGCTCCCAGTCGGACTCGGCCAAGCCGTCCTCAATCGAGTCGATCGGGTAGTTTCGCGTTAAAGACTCAAGGTAGGCGATTTGCTCGTCGCCCGAGCGGACTTTGCCCGATGCGCCCTCAAATTTGCGGTAATCGTAGGCGTTTTTGTCAAAAAACTCGCTGGCAGCGCAATCGAGAGCGATGGTGATGTCGGCGCCGGGCTGATATCCCGCCTTGGTGATCGCCTTTAAAATATTGTCCAAGGCTTGATCGGTCCCGTCTTTAAACTCGGGGGCAAAGCCGCCCTCGTCGCCGACGCTGACCGCGAGGCCCTGACTTTTTAAAATTGATTTAAGCGCATGAAACACCTCGGCACCCATTTGCAGGGCCTGATGAAAGCTCGTTGCGCCAACCGGGCGGATCATAAACTCCTGAAAGGCGATTGGGCTGGAGGAGTGGGAGCCGCCATTAATAATATTCATCATCGGCACCGGGAGCACCTTGGCGTTGACCCCGCCCAAGTAGCGATAGAGCGGCAGATCAAGCGAGTTGGCCGCCGCCTTGGCCACGGCCAGCGAAACGCCGAGCATGGCGTTGGCGCCCAGATGGGCCTTGTTTTCGGTGCCGTCAAGTTTGAGCATGGCCTGATCGATGCCGGTTTGGTCCAACGCGTCAAAGTGTTTGATCGCCGGGAGGATTTTTGTTGTCACATTTTTGACTGCCTTTTGGACGCCTTTGCCGAGATAGCGTTGGTCGCCGTCGCGCAGCTCCAAGGCCTCAAAACTGCCCGTCGAGGCGCCGGAGGGCACCGCCGCACTGCCGAAACTGCCGTCAAACAGCTCCACATCAACTTCAACAGTCGGATTGCCGCGGGAGTCTAGAATTTCGCGGGCGCGGATGTCTTTGATTTCTGGCATGATCATTTCCTCCATGGTTGGGGCAAAAACTTTTGACAAGTCTCCGCCGAATTGACATTTAGAGGACAACCGGGGCGCGCGGCAACTTTTGGGGAGCGCCGCAGGGCCGGGGATTGCCTGCAAGTGTAATATAATGCAAAAAATGGCGATTTTCAACCGAAAAACCCTTGAAAACATGGCAAAGTAAGGTTATTTTATCACATTGACAGTTGTACCTCAACCAAAAACAGGAGTATTTTAAATGGCAGTCAGCTACAAAGATCTCGGTTTGGTGAACTCGAAAGAGCTTTTCGCCAAAGCTATGAAGGGCGGTTACGCAATCCCCGCCTATAACTTCAACAACATGGAGCAGCTGCAGGCGATCATCCAAGCTTGCACCGAAACCCAGTCTCCGGTCATTTTGCAGGTTTCCAAAGGGGCCCGCGATTATGCCAATCAAACCTTGCTCCGCTATATGGCGCAGGGCGCGGTCGAGTACGCCAAGGAAATCGGCGGCGGCAAGGCGATTCCGATCGTGTTGCACCTGGACCACGGTCCGGATTTTGAAACCTGCAAAAGCTGCATCGACAGCGGTTTCTCCTCCGTGATGATCGACGGCTCGCACCTCTCCTTTGACGAAAATGTCGCCGCTACCAAAAAAGTGGTCGAATATGCCCATGCCCACGGCGTCACCGTCGAGGGCGAACTCGGCGTGTTGGCCGGTGTCGAGGACGAAGTCTCCTCCGAGCACCACACCTACACCCAGCCCGAAGAAGTCGAAGCGTTTGTCAAACGCACCGGCGTTGACTCCTTGGCCATCGCCATCGGTACCTCCCACGGCGCTTTCAAATTCAAGCCGGGCGAAAACCCCAAAATCCGTCTCGACATCCTCGCCGAGATCGAAAAGCGCATCCCCGGTTTCCCGATCGTCCTTCACGGCTCCTCCAGTGTGCCCCAGGATCTTGTTAAGATCATCAACGAAAACGGCGGCAAACTTAAAGATGCCATCGGTATCGGCGAAGATCAACTCCGCGCCGCCGCCAAATCCGCGGTTTGCAAAATCAACATCGACTCCGACGGCCGTTTGGCGATGACCGCTGCCATCCGCAAGGTCTTCAACGAAAAACCGTCCGAGTTTGACCCCCGCAAGTACCTCGGCCCGGCCCGTACCGCCCTCAAAGAGCTGTACGCCCGCAAAAACAAAGACGTGCTCGGCTCGGCCGGTCATGCCTTTGACAAATAAGCTTGATTGCTTGATTTGCTTTGAGACCCGCAACGATGCGGGTCTTTTTTTTGCATTTTTTGCCGGTGACGATTTGACTTTGTTTTATTGTGAGATTACATTAAGTAAACTTTTTAGTAAACATGGAGAATTGCTATGGCTTGCACATTGGTGGCGCACCGCGGCGAATCGATTGCCGTACCGGAGAATACGTTGGAGGCGTTTGAGCTCGCGTGGCTGCGCGGCGTCAAGTGCATTGAGGGCGATTTTCATTTGAGCAAAGATGGCGTGGTGGTATGCATGCATGACGACAATGCCAAGCGCACTTGCGGTGTCAACCGTAATCTGGCCGACATGACCTTTGCCGAAATCAGTCGGTTGGATGCCGGAGTTTATAAGGGTGAGGAGTGGAAATATACACGTGTCCCGTCGCTGTCGCAGATTCTGGAGCGTATGCCCGAGGATGGCGAAATCTACATTGAGCTAAAAAGCGTGGGGCCGATTGTCCCGGCCTTAAAAGACGTTTTTGCCAAGGCCGGAAAAAATCCGGAACAACTTACTTTTATCGCTTTTGACGAAGCCACCATTGTGGCGGTCAAAAAACTTTTTCCGGCACACCGCGCCTACTGGCTCGTTTGCAACTGGGTCGGAGCGTGGAATGAACGCCAAAAGGTTAAATTCACCCCCGGGGAGCTCGCGCAAAAACTGATCGACCTCGGAGTGGACGGCGTCGATATTTGTGTGGATAACATTGACGAGCGATACGTCGAGGCAGTCCATAAAGCAAACAAAAGCTTCCACGTCTGGACGGTTGACGACGCCGTCGCCGCCAAACGCGTGATCGCTTACGGCATCGACTCTCTGACCACCAACCGCGCTTATGCGCTACAACAGGAAATCAAATAATTATGGACTTGGTCAACGTCGCATATAAAATCAAGCAACTCCGGCTCAAGCAGCAAATGACCATCGATCAATTGGCTGCCCGCTGCGGATTGTCCAAAGGGTACATTTCGCGGGTGGAGAATTTCCGCACCGGGGCTTCGCTGCGCGCTCTGAATGTGATCGCAACGGCACTCGGGGTGGAGGTGATCGAGCTTTTTCGCAATGAAAACGCCGCACCTGAAATCGTATTTGGGAATCTCGGATCCGGCGAACGGATCGACCGCAATCAGGCCGACGAGTATGCGATGGCTTATTATGCCCTGGCGTTTGAAAAAACCGACCGCACGATGAACCCGTTTATCATCGAGTACCGTCCTGCGGGGAAATCGCGCGAATTGTTGCAGCACGACAGTCAGGAGTTTTTTGTCCTCTTGGAGGGAGAGATCGAGTTTGTGACGGGAAGCTGCGAAAATCACCGGTTGATGAAAGCCGGTGATACCGTGTATCTCAACTCGGCCATCCCGCACTCCGCCCGGCTGGCGCCGGCTTGCGAGTATGCAAAGGCATTGGTGATTTACCACTAGGAGAGACGAAGATGCAAACAGTCGTCAACACGTTTACCCGTCACGACAAATACCAGCTGGAGACAGTGTTTACTTACCCGTTTCGCCCCGAGGACGAGCGGACCGAGTACTATATCGACACTTATTTTTTTGTTCCCGAAAATCTCGGGATCAACCGCCAGAGCTACAGCAATGAGGTTTTTTACAACAATGCCCAGCGTTATTTAAGGCTTAAGACCCCGCGTTTCGGGCTCAAGCGGATTTTGGTCAAAGACGATTCGCCGTTAAAGCGTCTCGAGGTGATGATGAAAGCTTTGACTGCCGACGGCTCCGGCGCCAACATCAAAGACTACGGCGACTCGTTGAAAATCTTTTGCTCCATTATGAAAAGCGCGATCCGCGATGAGAACTTGCTTTTGGAGGGCATGCTCAAACACCGGAAGTTTGACTTTGCCCTTGCTTCGTATCAACGCAAGCTTGACGAGATCTTGCATCGTTTCCGTAAGCTCGCCGCCATTTTGGCCGTGCCGCAGGTAACTGAACGCGAGCGTCTGTTGTTTCGCTACGCCGACGAGTTTTTGAGCCTCAATGCCAACAAATATCGCGGGGCATTGTGGCAAAAGATCGATGCCGCCGGTGAGTTGCCGCATGCTCAAAAATCCAAAGAGATTCTCTACAAAGAGATGAAAGCAGAGATCGACTACCGGCGGCGGATGAAGTACCCGACCATCCAGCAGCCGGAGGGCGACAACGAGGATTTCCTCTACCGCGAGTCGACGCTCAAAAAATTGATGGCGAGTGTCCTCTTTTTGAAAACCTCCTGTCGCAAGGACGGCGTTTTGCTGGAAAACATCATGTTTTGTATCGCCGCCGGGATCGCCATGGCCTTTGTGACCTCGATCGCCTTTTTTTGGCGCGGGATGCTGTTTAACGATTTCTCAATCTGGTTTTTTATGGTGTGGGTGATTGCCTATATGGGCAAGGACCGGATCAAGGAATTGTTGCGCGCGTATTTCCAAGTCAAAATCAAGCGCTTTGTCTATGACTATAAAACGGTGATTTATAATGAGTTGGATGAGGAGATGGGGTACTGCAAAGAGAGCATGGATTTTGTCGCCGAACACCGGATCGACCCTTGGGTGCGCAAATTGCGAAGCCGCAGCTTGTTAAGCGACTTGGAGAATACCGGCTACCCGGAGGAGATCATCCTCTATCGCAAACTAATTTCGCTTAACAATCGTGCCGACAAAAAACTCTTAAAGGATTTTGAGGTGGCGGGGATCGTTGATATCATGCGCTTTGACGTTCGCAAATTTTTGGAGAAAATGGACAACCCGACCAAGGAAATCTACATTCCCGACAAGCCGCCGGTGATCCGGCCGATGAAGGCCAGGCGCGTTTATCACGTCAATGTCATCATCAAGTACTCGATGGCGGGCGAAAAGGATCTTTACCGCCGCTATCGGTTGATTCTGTCGCGCAACGGCATTTGCCGGATCATCCATGAGGACAATGCCGAGGGCGAAGTCCGGCAGCCGTCGGCGGTCTTTGTTCCGGCTTACTTGATCAACACGTAATTTTCGTCTTTCCACTTGTCCTTGGGGACGGGGGTTTCCGCCGGGTAGCCGAGGACGACGACACAAAGCGGGACCAAGTTTTCATCCATGCCGAGCTCCTCGCGTACTGCGACTGTCCGCTCGGGATTGGGATAAACCCCTGTCCACACCGCGCCGAGCCCCAGACCGTGGGCGGCAAGCAAAATATTTTCGGTCGCCGCCGAGCAGTCCTGAATCCAGAATTCGACCTCCGGTTTGGTCTGAAAGGCTTTCTTTAAATCGCCGCAGACGACAATTGCCGCCGGTGCGCTTTTTAGCATCTTGGCGTACGGAAGTTTGTCCGCGAGTTTGGCTAGTTTGGCGGGCTGAGTGACGGCGATAAATTTCCACGGCTGGAGATTGCGCGCGGTGGGGGCGGCCATTCCGGCTCGGACGATTTTTTGGATCATTTCCTCACTTACCGGCTCATTTTTATAAGCGCGGATGCTGGTACGGGTCATGATGTTTTGGAGGATGATTTCGCTGTTATTGATGGCAGCCGGGGCGGCGGTTTGCGGTGCACCGGCTGCAACCACTGCCGGTTGCGGCGCGGGCGGATTTTTGGCGGTGATTACGTCTTTGACCGCAAAACAAAGCACGGTCAGGGCGAGGATGAAAGTTAAAATTTTATCCTGAGTCATTTTTTTTATTCCTTAAAGGTTATTTTTTGATTTATTGATGTCGGCGGCAATTTTGGGCTGGATCAAATCCATCAAAAATCCGGTCGGACAGAGAAACCGGCAGTAGGGCCGGGCGATAAACAGCGAAAAGATGACGACCAAAATGCCGCCGTAAAGCATGCTGGCGCTGGCCACACTCCACAGCATTGAGGGAAACAATTCAGCCGACACAAGTTCAAATCCGAGATTGCAGCTCCACAAAAAGATCAGCAACCCAAAAATGCCGCCGCGGCTGTAGCCGAGCACTTTGGCAAGCTTGGCGGGGAGCACCAGTTTATGGGGGTTAAACGAGCCCGCAGTTTCCTGCAATGAGCCAAAGGGACAGAGCCAGAAACAGTAAAAGTTGCGCCCGGTGAGGAGCGGGATGACGACGGCACAGACGATCATTACGCCGACAATGAGTCCCGCGCCGGAGAGGAGATAACCGTCGGCGACGCGCGAGGAGAGGCCGCTCAATGAGATGAATTGCCCCGAGAGGACGCCCAAGACGATGATGTTGAGCCACAGCTGAATTTTGCGCAACACCCCGCCATGCTTCCAAAACACCGCCAAAATCGCCGCCAGCGTGATCACAGCCAGACAGGCCCAGTTGAGCACCGAAAGATGCGTGGCGGGAGTGACCGTCACCTTGTCTGCTTGCAGCGCGCGCATGGTGAGAGCCATATTTTGGATGATGGACGTACTGGAAAAGGTCGCGCCGGTCACCGCGTCAACCTGATGTCCGGCGGCCTCATTGACCTTGAGGCGGTCCCATTTTTTCATGAGCCCTGAGTCAACTACGCTTTGCATAAACGACCCGTCCTCGGCGTTTTTAAGGAGTTCCACTTTGACGATGGTGCGGTCGGCATCCAAAATTACCGCGAGCGGTGTCGGTCCGCTGTAGCCGCGGACATCGGGGGCGTGACCGGCGGAGAGGACAAGTTCGCCGAGTTTGCGGCCGAGATTGTCGGTGATCCAAAAATCGCCGTCGGGCTGTTCTTGGAGTTCGGATGCCGCCGGAAACACCCGTTGGGCAAGCGGAAGATACTCATTGTTTTGCTTGAGCTCGGTCGGCGTCAGGACATGTCCCAAAAAGAGATCGCGGCTGCGGACAGAGTAAATGCCCAACAATAATATGACACTTACAATATTGACCGCGTACAGCAACGCGGAAAAAATGGTGCGGTTAACATTGATCATAATTTCGGAGTCGTCGAGTTGCGGACAATTAATTTCATCGGTACTTTTAATTGCCGGGGCTCGATAGCCGGGTCCTTGAGCCGCTCGATGAGCATTTGCATGGTCAAAGAGCCGATTTCGGCATTGGGCTGGGCGAGGGTGGTCAAGGCGGGATCGACCAAGTCGGCGTATTCGCGGTTGTCAAAGCCGACAATCGCGATGTCCTCCGGGATCCGGATGCCGTAGTGCGGCAACTCCTGCGCCAAAATCGCCGCGTGCTGGTCCAAACTGACCAGAGCGTCGACCGACCCTTTGGCTTGGGCGATGGCTCCGGCGGCGGCGCGCACCGAGCGGCGGACCTCCTCGCCGGTGGCGTCCAACGCGTCAAAATAAAATGGTGTCAAGCCCAATTGCGCCATCGCTTTTTGGTAGCCTTTCAGGCGGCTGCCGCGCTGGTCTTCGCCGACAAAGGCGATGTTGCGGCGGCCGCTGTTGTAGAGGTACTTGACTGCCTCGTACACTCCCGCCTCGCGGTCCACCGCCGCCGAGTCGAGCTCGGGCACCAGCTGATAATGGATGATGGCGCAGGGGAGTTTTTGTCGGAAACGGATCGCGCCGGCAATCAGATCTTTATCAAGACCAATAAAAATCGCCCCGGCCACCCGTTCGCCGATCACGGTCTGGATGATCGCATCCAAAGTGCTTAAGGGGTGGTTGTTGGCGACAAAAAAGACGTTGGTCACATAGCCGTTTTGGGCGGCGGTCTGCTGGATGGCGGCGATTTTTTGGATGTGCATCGGGTCGGCGGACTCGGCAATGACGGCAATGACGCTTGAGCGGTTGTTGCGCAAATCACGGGCCGCGCGGTTGGGGGTGTAGCCGATTTGTTTTACCGCCTCATTGACTTTGCGGGCGGTTTCCGGCGAAACGTAGCCGGAGTTGCGCAGCACCCGGCTGACGGTATTCATGGACAAATTGGTCAAATTGGCGATATCTTTTAAAGTTCCCATAATTATTAATGTGTTTGGATGGTTTATTTGTTTTTGCGGCACTCGCCCGGCGTCAGTTTAAAGTGATTGCCAAAGGCCCGGTAAAAATAACTCAAATCGTTGAATCCGACGGAAAAACAGATTTCTGAGATGTTGCGGTCAGTGTTTTTGATGTCGTTGGCCGCGATTTCGAGGCGTTTGATCCTTAAATTATCCATAATGGTTTGGTTGGTCGCTTGCTTGTAAATCCGGCACAATTGACTCTTGTCGATCCCGATGTTGTGTCCCAGTGCTTCCAATGTGAGATTTTCCTTATAATACGAGTCAATCATGTGGTTGATGTAGCTCACAATCGAGTCGCCGTGATTTTCGCGCGCAACCTTGTTGGCCTTGCGGGCCAAAATGATCAGCAGCTCAACCAGCAGAAGTTTGAGGCGCTGGCGGTAATTTTGCGGCATTTTCTTAAATTCGCGCTCCATGGTTTTGACGATGCGCTTGATCTCCATGTCGCTTTCGGCGACATACAAACGCTCACTGGGGCGCTCATTGCTGTTGATCCGCCAATTCATGATGGTAAAAAAGCGGTAATCGTCCTGCAGCTCCTGCAAGGCGTTTTTGATCAAGTCGGGCATAAACAAAATATTATAGAGATCAAGCCCGCTGGATTGAATGCTGAAGGTAGTGACATCCAGCGGGTGAATCATAAAAATGCTGCCGGGCTGGATGGGGTAACGCTCGTCATTGATGATTTTTTCGCCGCGGCCGTCGACAATGTAAATAATTTTCCAAAATTCGCGCTGAAAACGGGTGTTTTCGTTGTAGTCCTGCGGCAGATCGATTTCCCGCTGAATGCTGAAAGGGAAATCGCTGTCAAAGTACGACACCTTGCGAAAATAATTGGTCAACTCTTTGTTGTCGTCGGTCATGATAAAATTTCAATCTCCCGTTGGGTATCGTTCAAGTGGCGGATGTTGACCGTAATCGCCCCCGGCGGGATGATGTCGGCGATCCGCTCGGGCCACTCCACAAGCGCAATCGAGTTAGTGTCATTTAAAAACTCGTCGACGCCGAAGGCCAGCGCCGAAATCGTGTTGCCGATCCGGTAAAGGTCGAGGTGGTAGAGGAAGCCTTTGCCGTCAAGCTTGTACTCCTGTACGATGGTGTAGGTCGGGCTCGAAATCGGCTCGGTGATACCGAGGCCGCGTGCGAAACCGCGCGAAAAGACCGTCTTGCCCGCTCCCAGATCGCCGTTGAGGCAAATGACCATGCCGCGGGACAGCTTTGCTGCCAGTTTGGCGGCGATGGTTTCGGTTTCATTTTCGCTTTGAGAGAGATATTTTTCAGTGCTCATATCCGCTTTTTTCATCCGTTGATAACTTATTTTTAAAATCGATGATTCGACCGCTCCCGGTTTGGGCTTGGCCGATGCAGGTGATCGGGGTCAAAAACGGCCAATTGGCCGCAAGCTCGGCGACTTTGTCGGACGGGACGGTAAACAAGAGCTCATAATCTTCGCCGTCGGAGAGCGCCGTTTCGACGCTCGCGCCCGATCTTAGCGGGAGCTCCTCGGGGTCAATTCTTAAATCAATCATTGACGCCTCTGCCAGCCGCCGGGCGTCCAGGAGGAGGCCGTCACTCACATCCAGCATTGCCGAGGCCAAGTGATGTTGAGCCAAAAAGCGCCCTTCGGCCAGACGCGGCGAAAATTCCAAATGGTGGCTGCTTGCCAGAGAGTTGCCCAAGCTCCCGGTGACATAGAGTAAATCGCCCGCCGTTGCGCCGCTGCGGCGGATCACCTCATTGGCGTTGACTTCCCCCAAAATGGTCAGGGTAAAAACTTCATCCTCGACTTTGGTTGAGCTCAAATCGCCGCCGATGACCGGGACTTGATATTGCTTTGCCGCGGCATTGACCCCGCGGCAAAACTCGAGGATCCACTCCTCGGAGCGGCCGTTGACCGCCGCGGTCAAGAGCGCCCAGCGCGGCACTCCGCCCATGGCGGCAATGTCGCTCAAATTGCGTTTGAGGAGCTTGGCTCCGGCCGTGCGGGCAGGGGTGGTGTCTTTGTAATAATGAATGTCCCCGGCCAGCTGGTCGACGGCTGCGAGCAACAGCTTGCCGTCGCCGAAACGCACCGCCGCGCAGTCGTCGCCAGGGCCGATGACGACCGAGTCGTCCTGCTGGAGCTCCGGCAATAATTTTTTTAAAATGGACAATTCGTGAATCATAAAATATCCTGATAACCTTAACTCATTGTTAAGATAACACTAAAGTGACGCAATTTCAATTTGCATCCGTCTAAAATCATTTTTTATTTTGCGGTACGCCGGGCACATGCGGCCGACTTGGCGCCAAAATGCGGGGGAGTGATTGAGCTCAATCAAATGCGCGAGCTCGTGAATGATCACATAATCGATGATTTCGGTCGGATACTGCATTAAGCGCCAGCTGAAATTGAGGTCGCCGTGCCGGTTGCAGGAGCCGAAGCGGCCGCCGGCGGAGTTGATTTTGATCGAGTTGACGGTCAAGTTAAATTGGGCCGCCGCCGCCGATACGCGCGGGATCAGGTACTTTACGGCAAGCGTGCGGTAGATTTTATGGAGGTCGGAGCGCATCGTCTCCTCATCGTTGCGCGCCAAGTGGAAGCCGTCACAGTAGACCGAGAGGCGCTTGGTAAAACGGATTGCGTGCGGTTTGCCCAACAGCCTTAATACGGTGTTTTCGTCAATGGCGGTCATTGCCGAGGCGAGGGCGCGCTCGCGCATGTTTTGGAGCTTATCAAGATTTTGCTCTAAAAATTGTCGGATCCACTTTTCCCCGAGGTGTTTGGCTGCGCGGACGACAAAGGTGTCCGTCGGTCGCTGATATTTGACCGAAATCCCTTTTTTGTCAGCATATATGAGCTCAAAAGAAAAATTTTTCGCGTTTTCGATTTGCATTTTTTCGGGTTTTGACTTATCTTAATAAAAGGCGGGCCATCCATATGGTTTGGGGGACCCGTTGTATATAAATATACACTCTGGCAGCAAAGGTTTCAAACGTAGGAGATAAAAATATGAACGTACCTGTCGAACAACTGATGGATGCTCTCGAAGAGCACATGATGAAAACCGAGGAAGCGCTGGAGCACCACTTTATGGGCATCCGCACCGGCAAGGCCAGTCCCGCTTTGGTCGAAAACATCATGGTTGAGTATTACGGTACGCCCACCCGGCTCAAGGAATTGGCCGGGATCACCGCGCCAGAGCCGCGCTTGCTGGTGATTCAGCCGTGGGACACGAGCGCCGTCTCCGCAACCGAAAAAGCGATCCTTGCCTCCAATTTGGGGATTACCCCGATGAGTGATGGCCGTGTTCTCAAACTGCCGATTCCGGAGTTGAGCCAGGATCGACGTCTCGCTTTGGCCAAGCAGGCCAAAGCGCACGTCGA
Source organism: uncultured Victivallaceae bacterium (assembly GCA_964609825.1). Lineage (GTDB taxonomy): Bacteria > Verrucomicrobiota > Lentisphaeria > Victivallales > Victivallaceae > CAZSSH01. Next base: position 336,944 of record CAZSSH010000010.1, read on the forward strand.
GGAGGCCAAAGTTGCTTTGCGCAACATCCGCCGCGACGGCAACGAAGCTGCCAAAAAGGCGCAAAAGGACGGTCACATTACCGAAGACGAGCTCAAAAAATTGCTCGATGACATCCAAAAACTCACTGATAAATACAGCATTGCTCTCGACAAGGCGCTTGCCGTCAAGGAAAAAGAGCTGATGACCGTATAATGGGTAAACCCCCGTTGTCAATTTGCAATGTCCGTTCCGGCGGACGTTTTATAAAAACGCTGATCGCGCTGGCCGCGGTGGCGTTTTTTGTGCGTTTAGGAGTATCGTTTGAGCTTGCCGCGATCAACGGCGGTCGCAACAGCGTCTTTACCCCGTCGGTATTCAGCGATTTGGCGACTTATATGAATTTGGCCAAAGACATTGTCCACGGTCAATTTAAGGGGGAGTTTTATTACCAGCCCTTTTATTACGCCGTGTTTGTCCCGGCAATTTATCTGGTGACCGGCGGCTCCGTTTGGGCGGTGATCGTCGTCCAGTCACTTTTGGGGGCGCTGACGGCATATCTGGCCGGGCTCTCGGGAGCGATGCTTTTCGGGAAAAAGGCTGGCGTCGCGGCGGCGGTTTTAGTCGCATTTTCCACTGTTTTACTGTTGATGACGCCGTTTCACCAAAATGAGACGTTGCAGACGTTTAACCTCGCCTTGCTCTTTTATTGCGGCTTGCGGGCGCTCAAAGATTGGAAACTTTGGCGTTGGGGCGTGATCGGGTTTATTTTTTCGGTCGCCATTTTGACGCGTGGTAATATCTGGCTCTTGTGGCCGGGAGTGGCGCTCTTTTTGATTTTTTCCGGCCGCCGAGACAAAATTAACAAGCGTAAAATTGCGGCTGCGCTGGCGGTTTTTTTTGCCATGACGATGCTCTTGCAATTGCCGTTCATGATCTACAACTCCTGTTACCTCAAGCGCTTGAGCGGCCCGTCCACGGCGGCCGGGGCGGTGCTCGCTTTGGGCAACACCAAGGAAGCTCCTGCCGGCGGGCGCAACCCTTATTTGCCCGCCGGGCCGATGGAGTACCCGGATGCTTACTCTGACATGATGGCGCGACCGCGCCCGGTCGGGCTTCAGATGTGGGATTTTTTGCGGGAGAGCCCGCTTGCCTTCGGCGAATTGCAGTTTCGCAAAATGCTGCTCTTTTGGGATTACCGCGAGATTCCCAACAATATTTCGCTGTACGGCGAGGGCGAGTACAGCCAAATACTGCAATGGAGTGTTTGGGGGCGCAGCGGCGTCATCATTGCATTGGGCTTGGCCGGCATGCTGTTGTGGGTTAAAAAGGCGGTATGCCGCCGGTCATACCGTTTGCTGTTTTTGTATCATTTTGTCATCGCCTTTTGGTGCGCTACCTGGATTTTTTACATCTTGGCGCGGTTTCGGGCGCCGATTTTGCCGGAGTTGGCGGTATTTGCCGGGGGCTGGCTGATTTATGCATGGTTCGGCAAACTCAAAAAGCTGAGAGTTTTGTTGTTGACACTGCTTGCCGGGTGCTTTATCTCCTTTGCCGCGTACGACGCCTATCGCTCGTATGAACCGGTGATTTTTCGCGTGACCAGTCCAGGCGGTGTGCGTCTGCCGCTTGGCGACGGCCAAGTATTGTATAAGGACAACGGTCCCTGGACCTTTGGCGGCTGGTCACAGCAGGAGCTGGCGGCGGGGACAACCTTGGACAAAACCTTTGCCGGGACGGACCCGGCCAAAACCGGCGTTTGGCAATTGACCCTGCTTACCGTCAAGCCGGGATTGGTCGCGGGCAAACTTGACGACAAAGCCTTTGTTTACCGCGCCGAAAAGGCGGGGCTCAACACCGTTGACATCCCCGGGGGCGGCAGCGGCAAAGCGTTCTTTGACCGCGTCAATGGCGAGCACTTTTTACTCTATGACGCTCAGCGCGACTACGGTCGCTCGCAATACAACGGCGAACCTTTGCATGGGGAATGGGTCGTCAAATATAAGGAAAAAAAATAAAATGCTTAAAATGGTGTTTATCGGCAGTCGCGGCCACTTTTTTTATGCGGTCAACGGGTTAACCAAAGTCAACAATGTTGAAGTTTGGGCGGTGAGTTCCGGTTGCGAGGATTCCCCCGACCGGCTTTTGACTGCCTTGGGTAATCTTAAAATCATCCCCAAGGTTTACAGTGATTACCGCCTGATGCTCAAAGAAGTCAATCCCGATATCGTCTGCATCGACGGGCCGTTTGACCGTCATGCGCAAATGTGCATTGACGCTTTTCGAGCCGGAGCGCATGTGTTTTGCGAGAAACCGGTGGCGCTCACCGTCGCCGATCTGGAGCTCGTCAAAGGTGAGTGGATCAAGGCCGGGAAACCGTGCTTTGTAACCATGCTCGGCGTGCGTTACGAGCCCGCGTTTTACGAGGCGTATAAAATTTTGGAGTCGGGCGTCCTCGGCCGGATCAAAATGATTTCGGCGCGCAAATCCTACAAATTGGGGACCCGCCCCGAGTTTTACAAAACCCGCAGCACTTACGGCGGCACACTGCCGTGGGTGGGAAGTCATGCCGCGAGCTGGATTTTGGCCTTCAGCCGCTCGCATTTCAAACAGGTGTTTGCTTCGCACAATTTTGAGGATAATTTTGACAACGGCAATCTGGAAACCGCCGGGCAGATGCTTTTTGTGATGCAAAACGGCATTCAGGCCTCGGCCACCATCGACTTTTTGCGGCCGCAAAGCGCGCCCAGTCACGGCGACGACCGGCTGCGGGTGGCGGGGACATTGGGGGTGATGGAGATCACCGACGGCAAGATCGCACTGCTGACGGCGGACAAGAGCGAAGTCATTGTGCCGGATGAGGATAACGTGCCTGATATGTTTGCCGAATTTGCCTCTCAGATTGTCAGTTGCGGCAGCTCCGAGCCGGAGACTTTGGAGATGCTTGAGCTTACACTGGCTTGTCTTTTGGCGCGCGAATCGGCCGACCAAAACAAAATCATGACATTTTAAGAATCTAAGCTTGTAATATCGCACAAAAAAGATTATATTAACGGTGATACGCAGCTGTGGGCAGTCGCTTTGTCTTTAGGGCAAAGAGGAAAGTCCGGACTGCACAGGGCAGGGAGTCCTTTTGTTAAAGAAGGATACCGCGGACCATACGCCGCGGGAAGGCCAGTGCAACAGAGAATATACCGCCGAAAGGTAAGGGTGAAAAGGTGGGGTAAGAGCCCACCGGGCGTCGGTGAGAGCCGTGCCGCATGGTAAACCCCTCCCGCAGCAAGACCAAATAGGGAGCGATGCTGTCGCCCGCAGCGCTTGAGCTCCGGGTTCTGGTCGCATAGATAGATGATTGCCGTCTTGCCTTTGGCAAGATACAAAATCCGGCTTACAGCAGTTGCGTATCATTATTTGACAAGTACGACTGGGAGTGTGTTGTTGACAAATGGCTAAAATTGCAATTTTAAGTGATATTCATTCCAATGCCGATGCGCTGACGGTGGTTTTGGATAAGTGTAAAGAGTTGGAGATCGCAAGTTACGTGTCGCTGGGCGATATCGTCGGTTACAACGCCGAGCCCAAGCGCTGCTTGGATATGGTGCGTCACCTCAACTGGATCGCCATGGTGCGCGGCAATCACGATGAGTACACTGCCAACGGCAACACCGAGCAGTCCGGTTTTAACCCGAGCGCCCGGCTGGCGATTGACTGGACGCGCTCGCAGCTTACCGAGTCCGAGCGCGCCTGGCTGGTGAGCATGCCCTACCGCTCGACGATTGCCGGACAAAATGTGACGATCGTCCATGCCACTTTGGACTCTCCGGAAAATTGGGGTTATATCTTTGACGCCCATCATGCCGTGGACAATTTCTCCTACCAGTTTACCCAAATGTGTTTTTGCGGCCACTCGCATGTCCCTGTGGCGTTTAACAAAAAGCCGATCATCGCGATGAATGAGCGCAGCATTGAGGAAATTGAGGAGTGGGGCAAAAATTTGGCGAACCCCGCATGCAACACTGATTTTACCCTGGCCGACGAGCTCAAAGTCGAGATCAAGCCGGGCTATAAATATCTGTTTAACGTGGGCAGCATCGGTCAACCGCGCAACCGCGATCCGCGGGCGAGCTTTGCGGTGATCGACACTGACGAGCGGTCAGTGACGCGTTATCGTTTGCCGTACGACATTGCGTCAGCCCAGGCAAAAATTTTGGCTGCCGGATTGCCGGAGCGTCTGGCATTGCGGCTGTCAACCGGAAGTTGAGCAATATGCACAGACCGGTGAAAGATATTTTGGTCATCAAGCCCAGCAGTCTGGGTGATATTTTACACGTTTTTCCCGCCTTGGAGCTTTTGCATCAAAAGTATCCGGGGGCCAAGTTTGACTACATCGTCAATCCGGCGTTTGCCGAGCTTTTGGATTACGCTCCGTGCAAGATTGAGCGTCGGATTTTTTTTGACCGCAAACGGTTGGGCGGAGTTTTCACTTTTTTGCCGGAGTTCTGGCGGCTGATCCAAAAAATACGCCGTAAAAAGTATGATCTGGTGATCGACTTTCAGGGGTTGTTCCGCAGCTCGATTTTGGGATTCTTGGCACGGGGCGACCGCAAGATCGGGTTTGAAGTGCCGCGCGAAAAGATTTCAAAGCTGTTTTACACTGATACTTTCAAAGTCCCCGCCGGGCATGCTCTGGAGCGCAATGTCGCTTTGGTCAATGCTTTGCTCGAGGAGCATAACCAGGTCCCGCAATACATTTTGCCGCCCAATCCCAAAGTCAAAGAGCATCTGATTGACAAGCTGAAGTTTGATACTTCATGCGTGGTTGCGGTGATTCCGGGGGCGAGATGGCGCAGTAAGCGCTTCTCCACTACGCTGTTTGCCGATGTGATGCGGCATATCTCTTTGGCCAACCCGCAGGTGCATTTTGTTTTTGTGGGGGTGCGGAGCGATCAAGTGCATACCAAGCGGATTTTAAAGAAGCTTGCCGGCGGTTCGCCGGTTACCGATTTGACCGGCAAAACGTCGCTTGGTGAAATGATTGAGCTTTTGCGGTTATCACATGCGGTGATCAGCAATGACAGCGGGCCGTTGCACGCGGCGGCGGCTTTGGGTATCAAAATTTTCTCGTTTTTCGGGCCGACCGATCCGGCGAAAACCGGTCCTTACGGCAATGACACTACAGTCTATCAGGCCAATTTGGATTGCATCAAGTGCCTTCGGCGTAAATGCAAAACCCAAGGCAAGCTCAAATGTCACTTGCTCGACGCCACTGTGATCGCTCAGGAAATCGTCGGTTATTTGAGTAATAAAAAAAGTGCTCCGGCGGCGGATTGACGGATTATCTCACAAAGGAAAGTGCATGATGGGAAAAGTTGTATTATGGCTGTTGCTGGCGTTGATATCGACGCCGGCGTTTGCTCAATTGGGGATGGAGCTTACCATGAGCCGCTCCACTTTTATGCAATATGAGCCGGTGTTTGCCTGTGTCACGATCCGCAACGACTCCGGCAAGGCATTGGTTTTCGGCAAAGACCCGCATTTGCAGGGTTTTTTATTGTTTGACATTGTTGACTCCTTCGGCCGCCCGGTAGAAAAAGTCGGTAAAGAGGATATCATCGTCGACAGTCTGGTGTTGGGGCCCGGTGAAACCAAAAGCTTGGTGTTTCAAATCAGTCAGTTTTATAATTTGCGCAAATTGGGGATATACCGCGCCCGTGCGTATGTGTCACATGCGATGCTGCCCAACGAGTATCAGACCAAGGATATCCGTTTTACGGTGGACAGCGGCGCCGAGATGTGGCGCCGCGATGTCGGTGTCCCGGTGTTTAATCAGAGCGAAAATGTCAATCCGCAAGGCGAGCAGCGGAGCTACAGTTTGCGCTCGTTGACCGACAACTCGATCCGTTATTTTTATCTGGTGATTGAGGATAAGAAAAAAATTTACGGCGTGATGCGTCTCGGCGAAGCAATGGCCCGCGAGCCGTTTAAGGCGGATGTGGATATGCTGAGCCGTTTTCACGTACTGCTGCCGGTGACACCCAAGATTTTTCATTACATGGTCTTTGAGCTCAACGGCGACAACTCGGTTAACAAATATTTGCGGACGACCGACACCATCCCGTCATTGGTGCGCGATCCGGTAAGCGGCAAAGTGATGGTTTCGGGGGGCTCGGACGCTTTGCCCGGCGTGGACTTCAAGGATCCCAATGCCGGCAAACTCAGCGCCGAGCAGGTGATGCAGCGCACTTATGAGGACGGCGTCGCTCCGGGGACTAAAAAGAATGAAGGTTTGGTTGACCTCGGCAAATCCAAAAAGAGCAATTCTGCACAGCCAAAGCCGCCAACTCAATAAGCGGTAAATTTACCGGGAGCAGAGTCAAATCCGCTCCCGTTTTTTTATTGTTTGATCAAGGTGGCGGTGACGGAAACAGTCAGCCGGACGATTTTTTCACCGGGTTTGTTGCCGGCGACGACGGATATATTTTCGGGCGAGATGTATTTATAAATACCGATCCGGCTTTGGCTCCCGGCGGCAATCAAATCAAGCTGCCGTTTGGCATCGTCCAAGGCGACCGGCAGCAACTCTTTGCTAAGCTGCTCCTGATCGGCAAATAGGTACTCCACCGGGCCGCAAGCCAGCTCGATACCTTGTCCCAAAAGGTCGGTCACTGCCTGGGCAGTGGCTGCAAGCTCCGCGAGTTTTGCGGATTTCACCGTAACGGTCTGCTGCAATTCGCGTTCATATACCTGATTGGTCAAATGGCCTTGATCGTTTAACTGATAGTTGACGTTGGTTTTGACGGGAGAATACTCGATTTCTCCGGCGGCGACATTGCGCGACTCCAAAAGTTTCTGGAGCTGGCCGCGGTTGTTGCTCAAGGTTTGATACGCCTCGGCGTAGGTTTGAGCGCGGGTGCTCAAATTTACGGTAAAGGTCCCGGCCTGGGCTCCGATGGTTTTGCTTGCCAGACCGATGACGCTGACATTATCCGAGTCGTATTGGATTTTGAGGCGAAAATCGGAGAGCAGTTTGGCCGTGGTGACTGCCGCTGCCGCTAATAACAATACTGAGCACAATAATACAATGGTCTTGCTGCGCTGGGAGGACGTTTTTTTGCTCATGATAGTCTTCCTCACTTGATCTCAAATTCGAGTGAAACCACTGCTTTGATGACTTTGTCGGGGCTGGTGGTGTCATAGCTTCCCGAGTCAGAAATATCCGCCGAAGCCGGGCGGGTGATTTGAATGATACCGAGTTTTGCGGATAAAAGCTGTTTTAGTTGGGCGCCACAGCGCTCGGCCATCACTTTGGCGCGCTCGGTGGCGCTTCGGGTGGCAGCATCGGTGAGCTCAAGCTTGTAGGACTCTAGGTTGCTGATGAAATACTCCGGCATGGATACTTGAATTTTAATGTTATTAGCCAGGAGATCCTCAAAACTGCGCAATTGTTTTTGGATCAGACTGACGTTATTGGAATAAATGTCGATGGATTGATTTAAGGTATAATAATCAAGCTGGTTGGTTTCTTTGCCGTTGACCAACTTTTTGATTTCATAAAAATTGACGCCGCCGACCGTGATTTCGGAGTCCGCAAAACCCTCGGCGCACAGTCTCGTTAATACTGTGTTGATTTGTTTGGACAGCTCTTTGGCTCCGTCGGCAATTACGGGCGCATCGACGCTCAAATTGATATTAAAACGGCCGACGTCGGAGTGAACCAGTTTCTCGGCATAGCCCTTGGCGCTGATAGTGTTTTGCCGCTGAATTTTTAAGATAAAGCGGCTCAAAAGGTAAGACGATCCGATCATTGCCAAGGCAATAAACATACTTGCGATGATGACATACAAGGCTTTTTTCATAATTATTTTCTCCCATCATCCAATATAGCTCGGAGCTCATTAAAAGCAAGCTGTTTTTTGCGGATTTTGACAAAAAAATCCGGCCCCGCAACCAGCTTTGGCGGACTGGAAAAAAGCTGCGGCAATCAGCGGATCACTACCCAATTTTTGCTCGTCGCTATGGCAATATCTTCGATGGTCAAATCAGCCGCTCCAACGCTGCCGGTGATCGTGCAATTTACAGCAGTCGCATTTACCGGCAAGCTTCTAAACATTTCGACCAATGCCTCGCGCATCAATCCGCTATTGCTGATGTCAATTGCGCCCATGGATGTAATGCCCGAGAGCGGGCGCGGTTGGCGTACACCATTGCCGTCAATATAGGACGGAAAGAGCAAAGAGCGCAAACAAAACAAATTTGTATTGTTTAAAAAACTTGAAATCCGATTTGTAGCATCTGCCGATAAATCAATTATCACCAACGCCGGGCATCCGCTGAATGCAAACTGAAAACTACCGGATGCGCGATTTGAAAAAAATGAGCGCAACGAAATACAGTTTTGACAAACAGATTGATAGCTATTGGCTGTATCGCAATCGGTTAGCGTAATATTTCTAATCACCGGATTTTGGTTAAAAAAGCTTAAAAAATCAACTTGCGCGGAGAGTGTAAGAATAACATCCTTATCCCAAAGCCTGGGCCATCCAAAATAACTGTTCCCGGCGCTATGGGTGACGGAGGTTGCAATCACAAATGATTCAACTCTCCTAATCGGAGCATTTACCAATAAAGATTGCGACAATATAACATTTGGACAATCCAAATACAGCGATAACATGCTTGCAAAATAGCTATTACCAGTAGCAAAACAGCGTAACCCGGTCAATGTCGTACTCTTAACCGCCATCCATAGAATACGGCGCGCGGTAAACAGCGATCCGCTTTTTACAAAATCAATATTTGTCATAGTCGGCGCATTGAAGCTGACAGTGTTGTATTTGCGCCCGGATGCGGTTGTTTGCCATGTGGTATATGTATGGCTTGCCGTTGGCGTGGTGTTGATATTGTTGGTCATCGTTACGGTAGATGTTTGACCGTCGCCCCAATTGACCGTCAAAGAGGCAGTTGCAGACGCTGTTACTTTGATTGAAACCGTGTCGCCGTTGCCGTCCATGACGATAAATTTGCAATCTCCGGCCGCAATGCCGCTTTCGATATTGGGGAACTCGCGCAATTCGGGTGTGATGTCGTGATCATGCGAAGTATGCATTGCTATTTGCCGGATTTTATCGGCAAAACCATCGGTCGGGATATCGCTCATATTAATCCCTTTTTCGGTCAATGCCTGTTTGCAGTTTGACCAGTTGGTGCTGTCCCGCTGCAAAAGATTATAAAAATTTGCCATTGAGGACCTCCTCGTATTGGGTCAGGTAAGCTCCCAATACGGTTTCCATTTCCTCGCGGCAGCTTTGTAAGGCACCGGTGACGGCGTCGGTGAGCTTTTGATCGGTTACGGTCCTGGTATAAACTTGAGTCAAAACAGATTGGATTTTTTGGTCAGTCTCGGTTTTTGTGTAGCTGTCGCTTTGAGCACTGACGGCTTCGGCGATTTTTTGATCGGTTTCGGCCTTGGTGTAAAAGCTCTCGCGCGGCGTTGGCACAAATTCGCCGGAGAAATAATTACGGTGGTGAATTTCGACCGGTACATTGAACAATAAACAAGTTTCATCTGCGGTCAGGCTGTCAAAACCGCCGATTTCGAGATTGGCGCGGCAAAAGGTGAATTCGCCGTCAATATCCGGTTTGGCTGTGTCCGGTCGGTAATCCAGTGTAAATTTCTGGATTTCCGCGGTATTGAGCTCGATTTGACCGAGTTCGATGGCCAAAAGACCATCCGGTTGTATGGCAAAGGTGATATTTTGCGTCGTCAGCGCCAGAAGTTGCCCCAGTCGGGTGATTGCCGCATAGGGACGCATCAGCACAGAGGGATTGATATCGGGGCGGTTAATTAAAAAGCGCAATTGATTGCGGTCGCCGCGGGTCAGCTTGACGGGAGACAGCGACGCACCGTCATCGAAGACAGTGATTTGTTGCAACATATTTTCTCCTTTTTTAGGAGGTGAAATATGTCAACTTTAGTTTGTCGTGCTGCGAAAAAATTTGGTGGAGCCGCCGATGCTGATGTTTTCGATCTCCAGTACGGTTTTGCTCTTGATGTAGTTGGGATTGCGCAACTGGTTGAGGAGTTTGGAGATTGCCAACTCAGCGCTTTTCTCCGGGTAACTTGGGGTGGAGGTGAGTTCGGGTGAAATGATTTTGCCGATGCTGAGATTACCGCCGCCGATCAGACTTAACTCATCCGGAAGCCGGAACCCCAGCAAATGAGCCGCTTTGGCCACGCCCATTGCCAGCCGGTCGTCACAGGCAAAGACCGCGCTCGGGCGGGGCACCTGAGTCAAAATCCGCACACCGATATGTTGCCCCTCCTCAATCGTATGCTCGCGGGCGAGCTCAAACATGAAGTCATTTTCGGCCACACCGTACTCGGTCATCGCGTTGCGGTAACCGGTAAAGGTGTCATCGGCCAATTTGCTGTTGGGCGGTCCGGCAACGCAGCAGATTTGTTTGTGCTTGAGCTCAAGCAAATGGCGGGTGGACAAGTAGGCGCGCTGGATATCGTCGTGGACGACCGCGTCAACGGTGAACTCGGGGGTATGATCTGAGTTGAACCCGCCGACCAAAGCAAACGGGAGATTGATTTTAATGAATTCCTCGCACAACTCCAAGGGGATATAACCGCAGAGGACGGCTCCGACGCAATTTTTTCGCAATCCGGCGATTTTTTCGGGGCCCAATTCGCAGCTGTCGACACAGCTGAATATCTTTTCGTAATCGCGGACGGCCGGGCTTCTTTCGAGCGCGTTAAGCACTACATACCAATAGAAATCGTCCGGGTGAATGTCGCAAAAAATAATGCGGATCGCCCCCTCGGACGGGAGCTGTTTTGTCTGACTGCTGCCGGGGCCGGGGAGCAGATTGACGATGGTGCCAAGCCGGGGTTTGCGTGACAAATACTGCTCATTGACGAGCTCCTTGATCCCGTTTTCAATGGTGATGATGCTGACTCCGAAATGCTGCCGGAGCTCGCGGGCGCTCGGCAATTTTTCCCCCGGCCGCAACAGGCCGTTGTTGATCATTTTACGCAAAGTGTCGGCCACTTGCAGATAGAGCGGCAAATCGGAGTTGCCGGAGCTGTCAAATTTTATATTCCAATTCATCTTTGTTTCCAGAGTACGTGATGGTATATTTTACCACATTTGTCGTTTAAAGTCAAATTGTTTTCAGATAAAAAGTGACTGAATATATATTTAATTTAATTGATTTGAAATATATGTTAGCATGTAATTATAAAAAATACCCCGTCCGGCGTTGATTGCCGGGCGGGGGCGAATACAATGATCATCAAAGGTCAAAAATTTTGCCGGGATTCATGATCAGGTTGGGGTCAAGGCTCTTTTTGATTTTGCGCAACACGTTAAGATACTCCTCAGAAACCGTGCAGCCAATGTAATCCTTGCGTTTGCAGCCGATGCCGTGCTCGCCGGAAATCCTGCCGCCGTGGGCTTTGACGACCGCATACAATTCGTGCAAAATCGCGGGCAGCATTTGCTCCCACGCCTCGTCGGAAATTTCCGGCCCGGCGCTGATCCGGCTGTGGAGGTTGCCGTCGCCGGCGTGGCCGTAGCAGGGGATTTCGACCTTGTATTTTTGTGCTAAAGTTTCAAACTCGGCGACGACATCGGCGATTTCGGCCGGAGGGACGACGACGTCTTCGCCGGACTGGCGCGGGAAAAAGAGGCTGAAGGCCTCGGCGATGTTGCGCCTGATTTTCCATAACCGCTCGGAGTTGGCGGGGGTGTCGGCGACATAGATTTGCGTCGCACCGTGTTTGGTCAAGAAGTCGCCTAAAACTTCGATTTCGTTAAGCATCTCCTCGCGGTTGTTGCCGTCGATGCTCAAGAGCAGCATCGCGCCGCACTCCTGATAGGGGAGCGTTTCGTTTAAATAGCTGCAGGCGGCGACTACTGAGCTTTTGTCCATATACTCAATTGAGGTAGGGATGATGCCGCTCCCGGTCATGGTGGCGGGGACGGCTTTGATCGCCGCGCTGCTGCTGTCAAACAGGGCCAAAAGGTCGATTTGATACGCGGGCAGCGGGATCAGTTTTAAAATTATTTTGGTAAAAATCCCCAATGTCCCTTCCGAGCCGATGAGCATCGGGAGAATGTTGTAGCCGGTCACATCCTTGAGGAGTTTGCCGCCGTACTCGATGATTTCGCCGTCAGGCATCACCACCTCGGCGCCCAACACATACCTCGAGGTGACGCCGTACTTTACCGCCTTGCCGCCGCCCGCGTTTTCGGCGACGTTGCCGCCGATGAAGCAAGTTTCCATGCTCATCGGGTAGCCGGCGTAAAAGAGTTTGTCGTTTTTGATGAATTCATTGATCTCGTTGGCGACGACCCCCGGCTCGACGGTGATGGTCATATTGTCTTTATCCAGCTCCAAAATGTGATTCATCCGGTCGGTGGCAACGACAATGCCGCCCAACATCGGGACCGCGCCGCCGGAGAGGCCGGAGCCGGCGCCGCGCGGGGTGACGGAGATCAGCTCACGGTTGGCGAGTTTGACGATTTCGGAAACTTCCTGTGCATTGGCCGGGCGGACGACGACGTCGGGCATATGACGGTAGTGTTTGCCGGGGACCTCGTCATGCGAGAAGGCCTCGAGTTTCTCCGGGTCGTTAAAAATCACGTATTTGTCGCCGCAGATTTTTTGCAGCTCGCCGACGATGCGCCGGTCAACGTTATGATAAGTGCTCATAAGGAACCTTGTTTTTTGTATTGTTGAATGAGTTGCGGTACCACATCATTGAGGTTGCCGACGATTCCGATATCGGCGATGGAAAAGATTTGGGCATCGGGGTCGGTATTGACCGCAATGATTTTTTCGCTGGTTTGCATCCCGGCGAGGTGCTGGATAGCGCCGGAGACGCCGAGACCGATGTAGAGCTTGGGCGTCACCGTTTTGCCGGAGAGGCCGATCTGGCAATGGTAGGGGAGCCAGCCGCGGTCGATGACTTCGCGGCTCGCGCCCAAGGCGGCACCGATGAGGTCGGCAAACTCGCGGATCATGTTTAAGGTTTCGGCCTTTTTGATGCCGCGTCCGACCACCACGATTTTCTCCGCCGAGCTCAAATCAAAGGTGCTGCTGTCGGGGATAAAGTCCAACACTCGCTGCGTGGTGTCCTGCCACTCGGCAGGGGCGGTGCGCCGCAGGATGCCGCCGTGGCGGCTCTGGTTGCGCTTGCACGGCAGATTGGAGTGAGGGCGGATGGTTGCCATCTGGGGCAAGGTATCCGGTGTTTTGATTGTCGCCATAATATTGCCGCCGATGGCCGGGCGCGTTTGCAACAATTTGCCGTTGGCCGGGTCGACGGCGAGCTGCGTGCAATCGGCGGTCAAGCCGGTGTTAAGCTTCATCGCCGCATAAGGAAGCAGCGTCCGCCCGGCGGTGGTGGCGCTCCCCAAAATCACATCCGGGTGAAACTCGTCGTTGAGGGCCAAAATGCATTTGGTATAGCTTACCGGGTTGAAGTCTTTAAAAAAATCGGCCTCGTAGGCCAATACCGTATCGACGCCGCAGTCAATCAACCCGGCCAGCTCAAAGTCGTCGAGCTTGGGACTGATGACCAAGGCACCCAAGGTGTGCTCTGCCCCCAGCATTTGGGCGCGGCCGATCAGCTCATAGGTGACGGGGGAGAGGCGGCCGTGGCCAGCTTCGGCAATAATCCATACTTTCATTGGTTGATCTCCGTGACGATGGTTTGGACGGCGAGGCGCATGCTTGCCGAGTCGGCGGTGGCAATTTTGCGGCAGTCGCGCTTGATGACCGGGTGAAAAATTTTAACGACTTTGGTGGGCGATCCTTTGAGACCGATGAGCTCGGGGGCGAGCTTGAGCTCGGCGTTGGTTATGGTGTCAAGTTTGACGCGCCGCGCTTTTTTGACGCCGTCAAGAGTGGGGAGCCCGAGTTCGCCGATGGCCTTGTTGACCGAGATGACGCAGGGCAAATCGCACTCGACAATCTCGATGCCGCCCTCGTTTTTACGCTCGACGGTAATTCGGCCCGGGCCGGAGCGCTTGACGCCCTCGACAAAGGTTGCTACATTGCAGTCAAGCACGGCCGCCACCTCGGGGCCGATCTGGCCGGTGTCGCCGTCGGTCGCGCGCTCGCCGCAGATAACGAGATCAAAGTCGCCGTAAAAATTGAGCGCGGCGGCCAAAATATTGGAGGTCGCCCAAGTGTCGCTCCCGGCAAAGGCGCGGTCGGTGATGAGGACGCCGGCGTCGACGCCGAGGGCGATGACTTCGCGCAATACCTTTTCGGCGGCCGGAGGGCCCATGGTAAAGGCGGTGATTTTCACCTCTTCACCAGCGGACTGAGCCCCTTCTTTGATCAAAAAGGCGGCGCGTACGGCATACAAATCGAGGGGGTTGATGACGGATTGATCGCTCTGGCGGATCACGGTGCCGGTGGCTTCGTCCATTTTGACGGAGCGGGTGTCGGGAATTTGTTTCGCTAAAATTGCAATATTCATGTTGTTTCCCAGGTTTTTTGTCGATCGACTTTATTTCAATAATATAATCATACTTTGATCGGAAAGCAAATCAAATTGCTGCCGGGATCATTGAATTGTTGACGACGGTGTAAATTTTTGCAAAAAGATCGGATTATCTCTTGACATCGCTCAAGTCATATGCTATAATATTGAGTGTTCACCAGTGTTCTCTTTTTGATGTAATAACCCGAGTTTGATGATGAAACGAAAAAATGGACCCATTACCGGCGACATTTCCGAGGCCGGTTATGTGCGGATTCGCAAATATGTGATTGACAATATCATTCACGGCGAAAAAAAACCGCAGCGTTTGGCCTCTATGCGCGAGCTGGCCGCGCAATTCGGCGTCGGCTGCACCACGGTGCAAAAAGCGCTTAAAGATTTGGTGGCCGACGGGTATCTGACTCCCAAAACCGGAGTGGGGATGTTTACCAATCCGCAGCGCTGGCGGCGGACCGAGTTGCCGCAAATTGTCGAGCTTTTGGCGGCGGACGGGAGACAAATCTATTTTGAAAATTATCTTTGTTGCCTCAGTAGCATGACGGCGATGGCGATTACACGCGCCGGTTACTCGCTGCATCATGTCGATTTGTTTCAAAACAATCAGGGGGCGCTGTCAGAGGTGAAACAATACTCGCGGGGACTGTTTTGGCTGGCGCCGGGGATGGTCAAGAGCGAGCGGGCGCTGGAGTTCTTTCGGGCGCTTACAGTACCCGGGGTGGTGATTGCAGGCGTGGTGGACGGCTTTGACGCCGCTGATTACAACCATGAGCTGGAGGGGTATCTCATCGCCAAGCAATTGCTCGCGGAGGGCAGATGCAAAATTTTGATTTTCGGCAATTCGCTCTCCGGTGACCGCGAAGTAATCGGGGTGCGCCGGGCGTTTGCGGAAACGTCGCAAACATTTGATGAAACTTTATTGTTGGACCATTATCAGGATATCGTAAAGCAGTTTGAGGGATATTATCAGGCGCACGGTGTCCCTGACGCCATTTATGATACCGGCGGCGGCCCGATCCGGCTGTGGGACCGGTTTCGTGAGCTCGGGATTGATTTTGTCAAGCAGTGTCGGCTGGTGATGGCCGATGACCGGCCGTCGGCGGTACCGTGCCGAATGCTGCGCCATGATTTCGGGCGGCTGGCCGACAATGCGATGGATTTGCTGCAATTGCGGATGAAAGACCCGGCGCGGCTGCCAGAGGTTCGGTTGTTTTGCCGCGAAATTTATGATTATATGCCATAAATATGTTTTGAATACATAACCCGGAAAAGGAGTGTTTTATGAAAAAATTTTTCACGCTAATTGAGCTTTTGGTGGTTATCGCAATCATTGCGATCCTTGCCTCGATGTTGCTCCCCGCCTTAAACAAAGCGCGCAACAAGGCCAAAAGCGCCGGCTGCCTCAGCAATTTAAAGCAAATCGGCAGCGCCTCAAGTTTGTACAGCATGGACAATGGCGACTATATCGTAGTCCCGGGTTATGTCTCGGTGGATAATTTTTCGCCCAATGTTTGGGATGTGTTGCTCGTCAAATATTTGGGCGGCAACCCAGATAAAAAAATCCAGCCGATTTTCAGCTGTCCACTAGATCCCAGCGCCAATTATTACGGAGCGACTCCGCGCTCGTATTGGATCAACGGCTGGTCCAACGGCAACTGCGGGATGCTGGCCGCCGAAGTGCCCAATTGTCTCACCAGCGTCGCGCCGGCGGGCAAAAAATTGACCACGATCCGCAACTCCTCCTCGTTGATTTTGTATCTTTGCAAAGCAATGCCAAAGACGCCGCTGGACGGCAGCAGCTACTCGCGCTCAATTCGCTATGTCACTTATTGGAGCACCAGGCATTACTTTGCCTGTAACGTCAACGGCATCCTCGGTCAAGTGCAGCACGGCGGGTTGTCCTCCAACTACTCATTTGTCGACGGTCACGCCGCGCCGCTCAGGGTAGGGGATACCAATGGGGGAGTGATGACCCCGGCGGAAAAGAATTGGAAAGTGAACTTCAAATGAAAAAGTTCTTTTATTTGTTATTAAGTCTTATGCCCTGGTTGCTTGCCGCCAATGAGGTGAAGTTTGATTTTACCGCACCCGAGCTGAACGGCTGGGCCAAAACCAAAAACGTGACCGCCGCGGTCAATGACGGCGTGCTCGCTCTTGACGGGACGGACTGGGACAGCAAAATTTACCGTACCATTGAGCTCATTCCCGGGCAGGCTTATGAGCTTGTCGTCGTGGGCAAAGGTCAACTGGCGGTCAAACTGATGCCGTCGTGGAGCGAAACTTTGATCGCCGCGACCACCGCGGGCGGCGCGTTTCAAACAGCCAAAGTCAAATTTACCGTTTCCGCTGCCAAGCTGATTTTGGCGGTACAAATCAATGGAGCCAAGGGACATGCCGAAGTAAAACAAATTACCGTCAACCCGATTGACGCCATCGTTGAGGAGCCCAAAAAGCTGCCGCCGGATTCGCTCTCGGGCGTGGTGTGGGAAGAGAAGTTTTTAAACAAAGAGGCGGCGGACAACTTGGGCAATGCGGAGTTCGTCCCCAACGGCGGCCCTGACAGCGGCAACGCCGTATGTTTCACCGACAGCACCGGCGAGCTGGCGATTGACGCCAGTTTGCTGCGCGGCCGTCTGGTCACGGTCGAGGCATGGATCAAGGGCGAAAATTTAAACGGCGGCACCTCGCAGATTGTCCCCGGTTACATACAGGGGCCCGGTGAATTTTATCCCGGCGCGCGTTCTGCCGACAAGGGGACATTTGACTGGCGCAAGTTTGGCTACTCGATCCGCATTCCCGATTACGCCGGACCGCTCAGGCTTCGTTTCGGCCACGCGGCCAAAGGCGGCAAGGTGTATTATGCCGATGTCAAGTTTTCGCTGGCGCCGCTGCCGGAAGGGAATACTTATCCCGGTTTGCCGGTCCCGGCGGCGACCCGTTACCGCGGGGCGATGATCGGCAGCTTGAGCAACGACCCGCAAGGCGCGATTGACGCCTTGGGGCAAGTCTGGCATGCCAACATTGTTCGCTATCAATTCACCGGCGGCGAAAAAAACAATACTCCCGAAAAATACCTTGCCTGGGGCCAGAAACAAATCGCCGATTTGGACCGCAAGCTCGAGTATTTCCAAAAAAACAACATTAAGGTCGTCATCGATCTCCACAGCGGCCCGGCCGCCGTCAACGAGATTTTGCAAAACGTCGGTGTTTGGAACACGGCGTCGCAGGATATGATCGTCGAACTGTGGCGCGAAATCGCCCGGCATTATAAAGGCAACCCCAACATTTACGGGTATGATATTTTAAACGAACCTTTGGAACCCGCCTATGTTTACCGTGAGGGCGGAGCGCTTGACTGGAATCGTCTGGCCGAAAGAATCGGCAAGGCGATCCGGGAGATTGACCCTGACACCCCGATCGTTGTGGCGGCGGCCATTGGCGGCGGGCCGGTCGGGTTTGCGGCGTTGCGCCCGATTAACGTACCCAAAACGATTTACACCGTCCACTTTTATCTGCCGCACAGTTACACCCATCAGGGCGTCCACGGTGCACCGATGGTTGGCAGCTACCCCGGCGTTTCGAGTGACGGGCGGATCTGGGACAAAGACCAGTTGCGCAAATCGCTGGAGCCGGTGCGGGAGTTTCAGCGGCGTTATCAAGTGCCGATCTTGGTCGGCGAATTCGGCGTCGCCCGTTGGGCCCCCGGCAGCGACCAGTATCTCACTGATTCTATCGACCTTTTTGAGGAGTACGGCTGGGATTGGTGTTATCACGCTTATCGCGAGTGGTCGGGCTGGAGCGCCGAGATGTCCAGCGACCCCAATGACACCAAGCAGTATGAAACCACGCCGCGCAAGGAGCTTTTAATTAAGCGCATGAGTAAAAATCAATCCGATTGACTCGTTCGCAAGGTTGCCCAGGAGACGCCGGATAATACCAGCAGGACGCCGAGCAAATTCATCGGTGTCATGGTTTCGCCCAACAGCAGCCAGGCGCCGGTGCAGGTAATGACCGGCGTCAGGTTTTGCAGCATGCTTGATTGCCAAAGCTCCATTTTTTTTAGCGCAATATTCCACGTGACAAAGGCGACCGCGGTCGGAAAGACGGCGAGATAAATGATTTCGCCCCACGCCGGTATGCTTTTGACCGCGATCAGATAATCGGGGAAAATTGGCAGCACGGGTAACATCATCAACCCGGTCAAAAGCTGCGCCCAGGCGGTGATTCGGAGGATGTTTTCGCCGTCAAAACAGCGTTTGCCGTAATAAGAGCCGATCACCCAAAAGATCAATGCCGCCAAAAAGGCCGCCTGACCGGGGAAATGGTTTGTGTCATAACGGAAGCCTTGCGCGGTAATGACGTTGAGGACCAAAAGTGCGCCAAGCATGCAAACGAGACAGCTGCCGATTTCGCGCCTGGTCATCGGTTTGCGGGTAAGAAACTGCCAGAGGAGTACCGCCACCACCACCCCCGACTCGAGAAACAGCGCTCCCACCGTGGCGCTTACCGTCTTTTGCCCGTAAAAGGAAAATGCGCTCATCAAAAAGTAGAGGTAAAACCCGAGTACGGCGGCCTGCCATAGCTCGCGGCCGTTTTTGGGCAGCAGTTTTTGCCCGGTAATGAGCATAAAGAGAAAAGTGAATACCCCGCCAAAAAAGAAGCGGTAAAAGACCAGCGAGAGCGAATCCACCTTGTTATGCAGCAATAAATCGCGCGTGACGATAAAGGTGGTGCCCCAAAAAAAAGTGGCGGTCAGGCCCGACAGCATGCCGCCGCGGTCAAGCCGCCCCCAATTGAATTTGGTCATCACACAAACACCGCCGGGCGGACGTACACGAGATCCGTGAGATCATTGTTGTAGGGCCGGTATCGGCAATCGATCAGGGCAGCGAGCTGCAAGTGGTCAAAGGCAATGATCTTTGCCGCCGGTCCGGCGATTTTGCAAATCGCCTCATGCTCGACTTTTAAAGCGACCAATGCATCCCACTTGACATCGGAGAGATATTGAAGTGCGGTGTCGCCGTTGAGGATTGCCTCGTGACCGGTCGCCTCGGGTTTGCCGTTGCGGATAACGACCTCGGAGACGATGATTTCGCGGTTGCGCCCGTCGTAAAGACAAGCGATGCGGCTTCCCTCTTTGGCCTCCTTGAGATTGGCCGCCAGCGCGACCGCGCCGGGGACGGTGCGGGTGCAAACATCGTTGCGGTCAAAGACCAGCCCTTGCACCAATGCAGCGGCGAGGCGCAAGCCGGTGAAACTTCCCGGTCCGGCGCCGACCGTCCACTTGGTAACATCGTTGACGGCGAACCCGTGCCGGTGGAGACACTCGTTGACAAAGTCGGTCAGCCGTGCCGAATCGCGCCCGTGCATCGGTGAAAAATCGACGGCGGTCAGATTGTCAAACTCGATCGCGACTCCGGCCTCGGCACCGGAGAGATCAATGGCGCAGTAAATTTCCCCGGCCATGTCAGAACCCCTTAAAAATCCGCCCGGCCAACTCCTCGTTGGTTTCGGCGCGGCGGCTGGAGATGACTTTACCCTTGGAGATCACCACCTCGGCGGGCATCGGCCGGAGGTTGTAAACCCCGCCCATGCTGTAGCAGTAAGCGCCCGCGTTTTCGATGGAGAGGATGTCACCTTCGCGGATCTCTGGCATTTCGCGTTGCTCGGCGAAGCGGTCGCCGGTTTCGCAAATGTTGCCGCAAATATCATAGACTTGTGCCTTGCCGTCCGGGTTGCTCAAATTTTTGATGTGGTGATACGCATTGTACATTACCGGGCGGATCAGCTGCGGAAACCCGGAGTTGCAACCGGCAATGACCCGGATGCGGTTAAATTTAATGGTATTGACTTCCACAAGCAGATACCCGGCCTCGGCGGCGACAAATTTGCCGGGCTCAAAGTACATGTCAAGCTCGCGGCCGTAGTCTTGGCAGAAATCGGCAAAAATTTCGGCGATTTCTTTGCCCATTTTGACGTAATCAATGCGTTTCTCATCGGGCTTGTACGGGACCTTGAAGCCGCCGCCGAAGTCGAGGAATTTGAGATCGGGGAAATTGGCGGGGGTGGCGATTTTCATCAAATTGCGCATGCTCTGGTACACCGATTCGGCATGCTGGAGTCCGGAGCCGGTGTGCTCATGAAGGCCGATGACCTTGAGCTGGTATTGTTTGACAATGGCCAAAACTTTATCGACATGATCGAGCAATATCCCGAATTTGGTCAGGTCGCCGCCGGTCATGGTTTTTTCGCTATCGCCGTCGCAGACATCGGGGTTGAAGCGCAGGCATACTTCGCTCCCCGGGTACGCTTTACCGAATTTCTCCAAGCGCGAGAGTTCTCCGATATTCATCAATACTCCAGTCTGTTTGACCAGCGCAACTTCGGCGTCGGTCATGTTGTTGGCGGTATAGATGATGTCCTTGGGGGCAAAGCCGACCTTGAGGGCAAGCAATACTTCACCTGGACTCACAGCGTCGATGCCCGCTTTGGCGACTTTGAGCATTTTGAGCAAGGCCACGTTGTAGTTGGCCTTCATCGCATAGTGGACCTTGAGGGTCTTGCAGGGGATAAAGCGATGCAGATCCTTTACCCGCTCCACCACCATGTCGCCATCATACACAAATAACGGGGTGCCGTAGTTTTTGGCACAATTCAACAAAATCTCCGGGTCAAGCATTTTTCTCTCTTTCCTTATTTTATTGCTTTATTATTTAATTTTAAGCTTGGGCGGGCTGCGTAAAAAAGTGTTCGCCGGCCGTCGCCGTAATGATATTTGTTTGGCCGGGCAGTTTCACCCGGGCTGCACTTTTTGCCGGTACAACCAAACGCCAGGAGAAAACATTGTCGCTGTTAGTCCAATCGCTGACAATTTCCCCTTGTTTGGAGCGATAAGAGCAATGGAGCTTGTTCAGACCCTGTATCGGATGCGGCGCTGCATAAAACTGTTGAAATCCCGGGTTCTCCGGGTCCGGCCGGATGCCCGATAACATACGGTAAAACCAGCCGTTATATCCGCCCATCATCGGGTGATTGAGCGAGCGTCCGCCGTGGGCGGCGTCAACTTCGGCTTCGCCCCAGTATTCCCATAAGGTGGTTGCGCCGCGCCGGATCAACTCGCCGAAACTTGGATACGTGTCCTGATGCATCAGAGCCAGGGCGGTTGCGCCGTAACCGTGACGGGTGAGTGCCTCAAACAAATATTTCATCCCCATGATGCCGACGGTAAAGTGCATGTCGCGGCGGCGGACGTCACGGTCAATGGCGGCGGCGACAGCGGCGGTCAATGGCGGCGGGACAAAATCAAGCTCAAGCGCCATAGCATCGGCGGTCTGAGAGCCAAAAGAATTGTTTGCCTTGTCAAAATAGGTCTGGAAAAATGCGGAGCGGATTTCTCCGGCCCAAATTTGATATTGCTTGCCCTCATCGTGTTTGCCCAGACGTCCGGCCAGATACGACATCATGGCGGCGGCTTGGCCGAATAACAGCGTGGAGGTTTTGGCGGGGGCGGTATAATCCGGCTGGGCATGCTTGCCGGGGTCAAACCAGTCGCCGAGCCCCTCATCAAGCAGCCAATTTTGCGAGCGGTCTTTGAGGTAATAAATGACTTTTTGGAGGCAATCCCAGTGTTTGGAAATTACTTCCGGTTGGCCGTAGTGCAAAAAATGAGTATGGACAATGATGATTGGCGCCACCATCCAGTCAACACTGGCGCGCCCGCCGCTGCGACGCCCCGGGGCGATGAATTGCGGGAGTCCGTCAAAACGTTGGCGGGTGCTCTCGATGTCGTCGAGATATTTTTGCCAAAAAGCTTCGCCGTCAAAATTGTACATCGAAAAATCGCTGATGATATGAGCATCGCCGAGCCAGCCGCAACGCTCGCGTACCGGACAATCCTCGGGAATGCCGTGAAGGTTGCTGCGGTGGGTCAATACGGCCATTTGATGGAGCTCATTTAATCTCGCGTCGGAGCAATAAAAATCGCCGACCATTCGCAAATCGGTGTGAAGCATGACGCCGGTGAGTTCATTTTTTGCCGGGATACCCGGCCAACCGGTAATTTCGACATAGCGGAAGCCGTGATAAGTGAACCTCGGCTCCCAAATTTCCTCGCCGCCGCCGCGACAGATATAGCTGTCAATTTGTTCGGTCATGGTGTGCGCCACTCCGCAACTTTGAGTATCGACCGTGCCGGATGGGGAAACGGTTTCGCCAAAGCGCAAATTGATTTTGGTTCCGGCCGGGGCCTGAACTTTGATTCGCACCCACCCGGCAAAATTGCGTCCGAAATCGGCGACGTGACAACCTTGATTGATTTCGCGGATCGTCTGGGGAACAAGCTCGTCGATGACGCGCATCGGCGGGATGCTCTGCTCCTCCAGCCGGCCGCCGGGCTCACTCATGATGACGCAGGGATGCCATTGCAGATAACGCGGCAGATGGCTGTCGTCAAACCCGGCAAGATTCCAACCCGGGCGCTCCAGTCGGGCGTCATAAATTTCACCGGCATAAAAATTGTTGCTTAATATCGGACTTTTGGCACAGCGCCAGCTCTCATCGGTGACGATGACATCCGGTGTGCCGTCACTGTAAGTTACGGTCAATGTGGCGATCAACCGGGGTTCGCCGTAGACCATGTAAGCGCTCCAAACCTGACTTTGATGAAACCACCCGTCGCCGAGGATTACGCCGAGGGCATTGTCTCTTTCGTTAAGCAACGCGGCAACATCATAATTGACATAAAAACAGCGGATATCATAATCCGTCTGCGTCGGGTCGAGCAAATGGTCCCCGACGCGTTTGCCATTGATCCATGCCTCATAACAGCCCAAGCCGCAGATGCTCAATACCGCAGTTTTTATCTTGCCTTTGAGTAAAAAATCTCGCCGCAAGAGTGGCGCCGGACGCTGTCCGCGCAGGGACTCGTCCATCCCGATCCAGCGGGCGGCAGCTGATATGGTCATAATTGTTTCCTGTCTTTACGGCTGCCTCTTGCTAGTAAGTAGCAATTACCGCGATCAGCTCCAGAGTGTCATCCCCGGCATTTTTAATCGCGTGGCAGGAGTTGCCGGTCAAAATGGTATCGCCGGCGTTTAAAATCATTTTACGGCCGTTGTCATCGGCTTCGGCGGTGCCGCGGACGACGACAAAGACTTCTTCCTCATTGATGTGCTCGTGAAAACCGATGGAGGCGCCGGGCTCCAGTGTGAGTCGGGCAAACATCCGGATGTTGGACTTGAGCTCGGTTTTGGGCTCCCAAAAATGCTCGATTTTAACGCGGCCGTCGCCGTTGCGCATTTTTTCACGGATTTCCGTACGGTACTTGTTGAATGTCTTGATCATTTTCCCACCCCTCCTGTTTTTTACTTTAAAGGTCCGAAAATATTACCGTATTTTTTCTCATTGAGTGCCTCAATGTAGGCACGAATCTTGGTTTCGGTGCTGCACGGGTCAATCGTCGGATCGACGCAATCGCCGTCAAGCAGCAAGAGCGGAATGGCGGCCTTGTTGAGCTCTTCGCGCAAGTGTTTTACAAACGAGCTGTCGGCCATGGAGCAGCGGCCGAAGCCGTGGTTGTACAAAATGCAGCCGTTGAGCTTGACCCCGGGCGCGCCGGCGACAATGGATTTGACGCGCTGCGCCGGGTCCATAAAGCCCACCGACAAAATCTTTTTGGCCAACGATCGGTAGGGGTCCGTCGGGTCCAACTCCTGCCAGCCGATGAAGTTGACTTCCTCAAAGACAATCGGCGCTTTACACTCAACCTCGATGTAGTCCATAAGTGAGCTGTTGTAAAAGGGCGGCAGATGAAGCCAGAGCAGACGGTGGGTGTCCTCGACTTTGACCCGGTCGCCGATGTCCTCGCGGATTTGCAAAAGTTCCTCATGGAGCGCCTTTTGAATTTCGGTCAGCTCGGGTTTGCCCCAGAGCTGCGAAAAAATGGAGGCAAAATAAATCGCCTGAGCTCCGCGCAGAAGTGGCGGGCTTGAGTGGCGCAAATTGTTGCACAGTATCGAGTAGTGTCTTGCCTCATTGCTGTGGCGGCAGCTCTCGGCAAGTTTGTGTTTGTCCATGGTTAAGCCGGTGGCTTTTTCCATTAAGCGGACGGAACGCTCCAAGTCGTCGGCCAAATTCTCAATCGCATTGGCGTCATCGGCGCCGCATACCGGGGTGTGCAAAGAGTAAAATTTGTCCTCCACCCCGTAAGTGCGCACCAAGTCGCGAAAGATGCGCTCGCCTTGCTGGCACGGCTGCGAGGTCGATACGCCGAAGCTCGGGTGGGGGAGCTTGACCCCCTCCAACACACGCAAAAAGGAGCAGGTTTCGCCTGAAAAACCCTTGCAGGCAGCGTGGTCAAAGGCCTTTTTGATTTTCTTTTGATTGCGGGCAAACAAGGCGGCATAGGTTTCCAGCGTCAGTGATTTGGCGCCCAAGGCGTTGATCACCTCGGTCGGGAAAAACAAGTTGCGCCACACCAGGGGTTCTTTGCTGTTGCCGAGGAAGTCCGAGCGGGTGACTTTGGAGCGGATGGCGGCCGATTTTAAATTGTGCTCACGGACGGGGGTGATGGTATTGGGGTCAAAGTTACCCTTGAGCTCGGAGAACTGTTTGGCGAGGCACGCCGCACCGAGTGCGCCCATGACGCTGTGAAACTCGGGGATGATGATGTTGTTGCCGGTGATTTCCTTTAAATAATAGGCCACCGCGCGGTTGTAGGCCACACCGCCCTGAAAGACGATGTCGCCCTGATAGCCGAGAAAGAGCTCGCCGACGCCGGACATCACCGTACGCGCCTGCGCCTTGCAGGCACCGCCGATGATATCGCCCATCGGGAAGCGGTTTTTAAACTTGTTGATCGAGGTCGCGCTCAGCACCGCGCAAATCGAGGAAAACTCCAGATCGCTGTCGTAATTGGCGCGGTCGGCCATCTCCTCCACCGGGACGTTGAGCTTGGCGGCGACGCTGTCCAAAAAAGCGCCGGTGCCGGCGGCGCAAATGCCGCTCATTTTATAGTTCCACATTTGCATGTTGTCGTTAAACATCATGGCTTTGCTGTCCTGCCCGCCGACATCGAGGATGGCTTTGCAGTTGGGGTAATAGTGGCGGGCGCCGGCGACGTGGGCGGTGACTTCGCTGACTTTAAAATCATAGGGGATAAAGTCGATGGTCTCATCGACGATCTGGCTGCCGGTAACGACGATGCAGTCGATCCGGGCGAGCGAATCCACGCCGGCGTCGAGCAAAAATTGATCGACCGTCTGGCGCAATTTGCCAAAGTTGCAGACACCGCATTTGGCACAGATTCCGGAGCAGCGGACGCGGTCGGTGTCCGCCGGTTTGGTGCGCTGGTACGTGGTGTTGCGCACTTTGTTTTTATCATTTAACAGCACCGCCTTAAAGGTGGTGGAGCCTAAGTCAATCCCTAAAAATAATTTTTCCATATACCATGCCGTTGAGGGTTACCGACCATCGGCCGATTTCGACGCCGGTTGACCAATGTGAAAATATTGGCTTCGGGTCCATGCGTCGCGCATTTGATCGAAATCGCCGTTTGAAATCATTATAATATACTCTTTTATTTATTTTTTTCCAATTATTATAAATAAAAACTGGAAAATACTTGAAAAAGGGTGTATTTTATTATTTTGGTAATTGCCGGTGACCCGTGGTATAACCACGGCGAGGATCGGAAACCGCCAATGCATGTTACGCCGCAAGGGAGACGCGCCGGAGGGCATCCGGCACGGGGCGATCGTGATATTTTTTAATGTCAAACAGATCCAGGGAAATAATGCAAAAAAATAAGAGTTTCGAAGATAAACTGCTGGAGATTTCCGGTCCGGATGAGCTCAAAGAGGCCAAAAATCTGTTGAAAAATCATCGCTTGATCGGTGCGTGGCGGCATGACGGCAAGCTTTTCGGCGTTTTTAAGCTCAGTGATATGCGCCTTGAGTGCAGCGTGATGACCGGCGAGCATGCGAGCTTTGACTGCATTTGCGATCACACCAAAGAGTATTTGTGTGAGCACGCTCTGGCGCTTATTATGTACGCGTCGCGCTTTAAATTGATTTTGCCCCCTGCCGAAGAGGAGTCCGAGTATTACGGCGGTTTGCGTAAGGAGAATTTGGAGAAACTGGCCAAGCGCAGTCCGGCCGATCCCCGCGCCAAAGTTTACCTCAAGGCCTCATCGGCACTGCCGCACTTGCCGAGCAAGTGGGAAAACGCGGTGTTTAATGTCAAGCTGGTAACCAATGACCGCGAATATTTGGGCAACCTCTCCAACTTGCGTCAGCTCTATTTTGACAAAATTTTGTCGGCGGCGCTGCGCTTGGAGGACTTTACCTTGCAGGACCAGCAGATCATCCGCTTTTTGGCGATCAACGGCGAGGGCGAGGATTCGATGATCTCGTTAAATGCCGAGCTCAGTTGCGAATTTTTTCACTCGTTGATCGACTTTGAGCGCTTTAACCGCGATGGCCGCACCATCCATGTCCGGCCCGGCTATGCCGAAGCGGTATTGCTCAAAAGCCGGATTAATGGCGAGTGCAAACTTACCCCCGCCATCAGCGTCGGCGGCAATATTTTGCCGATGCCGTCTGCCAAGGTGATTGCCGG
This sequence comes from uncultured Victivallaceae bacterium, assembly GCA_964609825.1. Taxonomy (GTDB): domain Bacteria; phylum Verrucomicrobiota; class Lentisphaeria; order Victivallales; family Victivallaceae; genus CAZSSH01. The sequence continues at coordinate 364,054 of CAZSSH010000010.1, forward strand.
CCGGGCCGGTTGCTGGCTTGGCAAGGAGGGCGAGTATTTCTTTATTCCGGCGACGTGCGAAATTACTTGGTTGCGCAACTTTTTCCGCGCTGAAACCCAGCCGGTGCCTGCCAATGTCGACGCCGAGAAATTTTTGCGCGAGTTTCCGCTTCGGGTCATTGATTGCAACGATTTAAAGCAGCAGGACAAGACTCCCAAGATTTGCCTTGACGGCGAATTTGACCAAAACAGCGAGTTTAAGCTCTCGGTCCGCTATGTTTATGAAAACGCGGGCGGCATGGAGAGCTTTATGCCCGACTCCAGTCATTTGGTGGCCGAGCAGAGCCGCTTTTGGCGGCGCAATGAGAAATTTGAGCGCGAGTTTGAGTTTGCATTGGATCTCTTTGGCTTTGCCGGGCGGCATCACGAGTATTTTTTAAATGATGTGGAGGTGATCGGCCTCTTTCTGGACAAGACGCTGCCCGACTTTTTGCACCATGCGCCCGACAATTACGTCTTTGGCTCGCGGCTGGCCAAAATGCTCTCCGGCCTCGAGGGGTTGTACGAAATTGACCTTAAGTGCCGCTTGCTCGGGCGCGGCGAAGATTGCTACACCATTGGTTACGAGCTCTCCTGCAGCGACTATGCGGTCGATTGGGAGCTCTGCGCCGAGGCGGTCAAAAACGGTCACGACTATCTGATCGTGCCGGGCAAAGGGATTGCGCGGATTTCTCCGGCGCTAAAAATCTTTTTTTTCGGCATCGAGGCAATTTTGCACAGCATTGACCGGAGCAATCGCAGCTTTGAGCTGCCATTTTACTCGGTCGGCTACTTTAACTATCTTGTGAAGGACATTCCGGGGGCGGTGATACCCCAGCTCTTAAACGATCCCGATGTCGCTCCTTTTGACTCCAAGGCGGAGTGCTGCAAATTTGTCGGCAGTTTGCGCGGTTATCAGAGTGACGGCGTCCAGTTTTTACAGCATTTGACCGACCGCAATTTTAATCCGTTGCTGGCCGACGAGATGGGGCTGGGCAAAACGGTGCAGCTGCTTGCCTTTTTGGCCTCGCGCAAGCGCCGCAGCGATCACCCATCTTTGATCATCTGCCCGGCCTCGCTGTTGAGCAACTGGGAGCGTGAGTGCAAGCGTTTCGTCCCCGATTTCCGGGTGGCGGCTCCGGCCGACGGACACGAGCGCGACAAAGTGCTCGGTAACGCCTTTGAGTACGATTTGATTATTTTGTCTTACACCGGGGCGCGCTTAAGCGCCGCCGAGATGCGGCACTTAAAGTTCAGCTACCTCGTGTTGGACGAGGCGCAGCACATCAAAAATCCGGGCAGCTCCAATGCCAAAAACTGCAAAAGCATCCGCGCCAATCACCGGATTGTCTTAACCGGTACGCCCTTGGAGAATTCAGCCGAGGATTTGTGGAGTATTTTTGACTTTTTGCAGCCCGGCATGCTGGGCAATCTCAACGCCTTTAAAAAATTTTACGGCGCGGTCAAAAACAATCCCTTGCTGCAGCAGCAATTGGGCGCACGCGTCGCCCCCTTTATCAAGCGCCGCACCAAGGATCTGGTGGCCAAAGATTTGCCGCCCAAGATCGAGCAGACCATCTATTGCCGGATGGAGGAGGCGCAAAAAGAGCTATATCAAAAAGTGCGCCGCGAGGGGCTCAAACAATTTTCCGAGCTTAAAAAAGACGATATCAAGGGGCGCGGCATGATTTTTTCGACGCTGATGAAACTGCGTCAGATTTGCTGTCACCCGGGGTTGCTCCCCGATCAGGCCGGGGCGGGCATCCCGTCGGCCAAGACCGAGCTGTTGGACGAGCTGTTGGATGAAAACATCGACAACGGGCACAAGGTGTTGCTTTTCAGTCAATTCACCTCCTTGCTGGCGATCATCCGCGGCAATCTTGATGCCAAAAAGATTGCTTACGAGTATCTGGACGGGGCCACGCGCCACCGGCAGGACAAAGTCGACCACTTTAATGAAACGACCGACCTCAAGCTCTTTTTGCTGAGTTTAAAGGCGGGCGGCACCGGCCTTAATTTAACCAGTGCCGATACCGTGATCATTTATGACCCGTGGTGGAACCCGGCTGTGGAGAAACAGGCCGCCGACCGGACGCACCGCATCGGTCAGGTCAATACCGTGTACAGCATCAAACTGGTGATGCGCGACACCATTGAGGAAAAAATTCTCTCCTTGCAGGAGTCCAAGCAGGAAATCTTTAACAACATCATCGAGCACCCCGAGGCCGGAGCGGCCAAGTTGACGCTTGAGGATATCAAGTACCTCTTGGGCGACTGAAGTTAACTTCAAAAAAAACGGCATCCGGTTTTAATTTCCGGATGCCGTTTTTTTATCATTGCCGCTTGCCGGGCAAGCGGCGGTTTGGTTTAGTAAGCCACAATGGACAAGCGGTAGTTGCCGCTCGCCCCGGTTTCCTGAAGCTCGGTGCCGCTGTTGTAAGTGCTGCCGACGGTGAACCAGCCGGATTTGGAATTGAGACCGTCCGTCAACGTTTGGTAACTGAAGTTGGAGAAGGTGGTGGCATTGCTCAAAATTGAGTTGTCATACCCCTGCAGCAAATCGCCGTAGGTCAAGTCAAAGTTAAGGTTGACGATATCGGAAATGTTGCCGTCGATGACTGTGCCGCGGACGCTGCCCAGATTGACCGTCTCCATTTCCGATAAACTGCCGCCGATCCAGTTGTTGACATTGCTGATGTTGAGTACATCAGTGCCGTCGCCGCCGTTGAGATTGCCGGTGATTTGAGCCCCGGAGAGCACAATGGTGTCGTTGCCGCTTCCGGCGGCGATCGCCCCGGCGCTCCCCCAGATGTTGATGGCGTCATTGCCCGCACCGGTGGCGATCGACTGCTGGACGCTCGCGCCGGAGTAAACGTTAACGGTATCCACGGAGTTGCTCAATTTGTTGATCAGATAGGGCCCCTGATTGGTTTCGTAGACCGTATTGACCGACTTCACCGATCCGTAAATTTCGACGTTGTTGGCCGCGTTGCCGACGCCGGCCCACAGCCCGTAACCACTGGGGTCGTAAATCCCGCCAAAGGTGATGTCGCCGCTTAAAGTTGCTCCGGCGGCCACCGTGAGATTGTTGGTCGCGCCGTAAAGCTGGATCAACCGGTTGCTGCTGTTGGCCGCTTCGCCGGTGCTGACCGTAAGATTGTTGGTCAAGCCCAGAATTTTGACCGTCGAGCTGTCGTTGCCGGTGAGGGCATTGACGTTGAGCGATACGTTGTTGGTCGCGGTATATGCGTAGGTGCCGTTTGAGAGATTGTGCTTTACGTTGCCGACGGCGATGTTGCCGGATACTTTGCTGAAATCCAAGAGCTGCAAGGTATTGATGGCGGTGTCGCCGACGCCGTAAAGGGCGATGTTGCCGTTGACATTGATCGCAATGCTGTCAATCATCGAGCTGTCGCCGATGTACGGGGTGACGCCGACGATCAAGGTATTGGTCGGGGCGCCGCTTCCCGCGGTGGCGGCCTCCAGCTCCAGCGAGCCGGTGTTGACCGTGAGCGACTTGACATTGACCGCCAATAAATTATAGGTGGCGATTTCGACCGTCACTTTTAAAGTGTTGGCAATCCCCCCGAGATAAACATTGCCGGTAGTAATCGTGGTGTCGCCCAAGGCAATCGAGCCGTCGTTGTTGGCGGTGAGATTAAGACCGACGGTGGCGCTGTTGACGCTCTCATAGCCGCTCAAACTCAGATTGCCGAGGGTGATGTTGGTTGCTTCGGCGTTGATCGTCGAGCTGTTGACGTGATGGGGCGAGTTGGCCGTGGCATATGCGCCGACTTTGGCAACGTTGCTGATGCCGGTCAAATTGACATTGCCTGCGGTGACGCCGGTATTGCCCAAGGAGTAATCGGCGCCGTTTAAGGCGCTCAACAAGAGACCCGCGGTGAAAGCGTTGCTGATTCCGCTTACGCTGGTGACGTCGGAGCTTCCCAGATTGAGGGTGCCTTGGGCGTTTACCGTGGTGTTGCCGAGTTTGGCCGAGGCTGCGACATCTTTGGCGTCGCCGGAAATTTGCGCGCCGAGGAGCAACTGATTGCTGCTGCCCTTGAGATTGGTGGCACCGGCAGAGTAGACGATGCTGCCGTCGCCCCACTGGACGCTGTCATTTTGGTCCAGTGCAACGACCCGTCCGAGGTTGAAAGAGTTGGTGAGAGCAGTCAGCGTCACTGCGCCGTTGGCGGTCAGAGAGACCGCGTTGGCGGCAAGATCCGTCACTGCGCCCAAGCCGGCAGTTTGGCTTTGCCCGAGATAGAGCGTGTTGTCCGCGAGGCCGGTCCAGGAAATATCCCCACCCACCGTGAGCTCGCTGTTGTCAAACGAAACGCGATTGTGCAAGCTTGTCAGCGTAAAGTTGCCGCTGATATTGGCCGTGCTGTCGGCAAACGCCATGTCGTTGGACAAAAGCGAATTTAAATTGATCGCACCGGCGGTCAAGGTGGCACCGGTGACGCTGATGACATTAGTGATCGCCAGCAAATCGGCGTTTTTGATTGTGCCGACCGAGGTGATTCCGCTCAGCGTCAAGGTGTTGGAGCGGCCCAAAATCACATTGCCGCCGACGGTGGTGTCGTCAAGGGTGATGTTATCGGTCGATGACGCACCGGATTTGACGTCGCCGGTGACGGCGGAGTCGGTTAACATGAGAACATTGCTGCCGTTGCCCAAGTCGATGTAGCCGCCGACAGTGAGACTTTGGGCCGTCACGGTATCGTCGCCTTCGCCGGTTTGCAAATAACCGTTGATCGCGGCGTTGGCGGCTTCCAAACGGTTGCTCTCAATGCTGCCGTCCTCGTTTAAGCGGACATTGCCGTAGACGGTGCTGCTATAAAGTTTGACAGTATCGTCGCCGGTGCCGGTTTGGATGCTGCCGAAGATTTCGGTGGTCTTGACGCCGGCCGGGGTGGTCGCGTCGCCGACGATCACGGTGTCGTTGCCGCCCTTGGTGGCGATGGCCGCAAGATCGTACTTTGTCAGATCGCCGTGAAGTTTGGCGCCCTGCAGCACGGTCACTTGATTGGCCGCGTCATCCATGGCAATTTTGCCCCAGACGACCGCCGAGCCGAGGACGGTGAGGTCTTGAAAGGTGATCGTGGTGGCAAAAGCGTTTTGCAGCCGGACGTTGGTCTCGGTGTTGAAGTCAAAGTCGCGCGTCCAGCTGCCGATGACCGCGGTCGAGCCGATGCCCAACACGGCATTGTCGCCCAGCGTCGCACTGCCGATCAGTTGGCCGGGATCGGCCACATCGCCGTCGACGGCGAGCAACGTATTGTCCTTGAGCTCAAGCGTCAGGGTTTCACCGGCTTTGACGGTGATTTGCTGCCAGTCAAGGATACTGGTGCGGTTGCTGCCGTAAACGAGGTTGTAGGAGCCATTTAAGCTTAAGGGGGCGTTAAGATCGCCGGTGATGTAAATATTGGTCCAGTCGCCATTGATGGTCAAGGCTTTGGTCACGGTACCGAGCCAGACGGCCTTTTGGGTATCGCTCGCAATCATCGCATTTTGGCCGATGACAAATTGATTGGCAAAGACGTCCTTAAGCTCGATCTCAGCATTGTCCGCCACGATGACGCGGTTGCTGCTGAGGCTCATATTGAAGTAATTGGCCGTACCGGTAAAGCTGGCGTCGCCGCCGACGATGAAACTGCCGGTGATGCCGGCCGCATTATTGACGGTAAGGTTGCCGGCAATCAGGACTGCCGTACCGGTAAAGGAAACGCCTTGACCGATGTACATGCTGCCGGCCGAAATCGGGAGTGCATTGACGGTCAACACGGAGTTGACGCCGAGTGACAGCAAGCCGTCGATATTCAATGCTCCGCCGTTAATGACAGCGTTTTCGCCGACGGTCATATTGCCGGTGGTTTTAACGTTGTTATTGTTGAAAACGATGTTTTCGCCGATGTTGAGATCTTTGGCCTTGATATAGGAGTCGGCAATCACTCCCAAATCGATTACGCCGTTGGTGTCCGCGCTTGATTGGCTGACGTTGACGATCAGATTGCCGCTGGTGTCCACCACCGAAATCCGGTTGGCGCTGCCGCCGTTGACGGCAAACGTGTCGGCAACGTTGATGATTGAGTCGGTCAAGGCGGCGTCGCGGCCGACGGTGACGCTGTTTGCGGTCACGGTTGAGTCGTCAACGAGCGAGTTGGCCACGAGCGTCAGGCTCTTGACGGTGAGGATCGAGTTGACCACTCCGGCGGTTTGTATTTGATAATAGGAGCCGAATTGCTTTTGCATCGTCGCATCCATCGGGATGCTCTCGCCGATGACGGTGTAAGCCGAGCTGGCATCGGTGATGGTGCCGATGTAGTTTTGGATTGACTTGGTGTCATCCAGCACCAAAATAGCGTTTTGACTGAGGTAAATCGCGTCAAAAGCGGAGCTGCCGCTCAGGTATTTGCCGAAGCTGTACCCGGTAACGGTTGCGATCTGGCCGTTGGTGACGACCAACGCATTGTTGGTGTTGCCCAAACTGAGTTTGATGGCGTCGACGGTCATGGTGGCCGCGATCACAATCGCGTTGCCGCCGTCGCCGAAAATCAGTTGCTGGCCGTTAAAGTTGTTATTTAAGACAATCGTGTCGCGGCCTTTGCCGAAGTTGATCGCGCGCACCGAGGAGACGCCGCTGAAGACCACGGTGTCGTTGGAGTCGCCCAAAATAAGGTCGGAGGTGCTGACAAAGGTCCGGCCGCTGCCGTTGCCGGTCCAGTAGCCGACGCCGCCGCCGTTGATGTTAAAGGTGTTCCAGATGGTTTGGGCGTCTCCCTCGAGCTCGACGCCCAAAATGGAGCCGTTGTTGAGGGTAATCACGTTATTGGAGTTGGCGCACAAAATCAAGCTGCCGGTGACGGCGCCCCCGGCATTGACGATCAACGTGTTGTTGCCGGAGCCGAGGCGCAAATCGTTGTTGATCTCGGCATTGGCGTTGACCACGACGCGGTCGTCGCCGGAGGAGGTGTCCAGCCGCCCGTTGAGCTGGGAGCCCGCCTGGACGGTGACCACATCGCCGACGCTGGCCAAAACGATGTCGTCGGTCACGGTGCCGATGATCTGAAGCTTGGTGCCCTTGTAATCAAACGTGGCATAGCCGCCCGCTTTGGCGTCATAAACGTAATTGAGTTGGTAAACAAATTTTGAGACCTTGTTGCCTTCGTCGTTATAGACCGAGATGAGTGTGGTGTCAAGGCTGCTTGCGGTGGTAAAATATTTGCTTGCCAAAAATTTGACGTTGCCACCGTTGGTGAAATAGTCGCCGTTGGTGACAGTCATCGTGATGGTGATGTTTTGGAGCTTGGTTTTGCTGCTCCAATTGAGCATGGCTTGCTGTTTGCCGAGCGAGTTGTCGGTGATGTTGAAATCGTAATTGGCGCCGAGGATGCTCTTGTCGGGAGTACGGCTGATGGTTACTCCGGAGTTGCCCGAAAAGCGGATTACATCAAAATTGGTGATTTTGCCGTTAAAGTTGCCGGTGTAGTCGTTAAAAAGCAGCATTTTGGTCCCGCTGACAATAGCGTTTTTGCCGACACCGCCGCCTGAAACCAGATCGCATTTGCGCAGCGCAGCGTCATTGCCGAGCTCGACGGTGACATCGCCGTTGACGATGGCGTTGTACCCGCCGCCGTAGACTTTGCCGGTGTCGCCGCTCAATTTAATATGCACATCGCCGTTGACCGTGCTGCCGTTGAGCCCGCCGCCGTAGATGGTTTTGACGCTGCTGCCGGCAAAGTTAATATCGATATTGCCGTTGACCGCACTCCCCAGACCGCTGCCGCCGCCGTAAATGGTGCCGAATTTGCCGTTTAAAACGGAAATGGACACGTTGCCGGTCAATATTGCGTCGATGGGGGTGTATTTTTTAGCGGTGGTCGCTTTGGCCGGGTTGGAGGTAATGATGACTCCGCCGAAAATGGTATCCGCCGAGACATTGGTCACGGAGATGATATTGTCATGATTGATATTTTGGTTGTAAGCACCGGCGATCACGTCAACCGAAGCGGTGAAGTTGGTAAAACGGCTTAACGAACCGCCGCTTGCTCCGCCGGTGGCAGTATAAACAACTGCGCCGGTTTTTTGGGTTACGGATGCAATGGCATCCAGTGCGCTGAACTCTACTAATTTGCTTTTTTTGTCGATGATCATTTTGATCACTCCTTTACCTGTCGAAAAAAAATTATTTTTTCATAGAAATTATGAAAAAAGATATCATCGGGCGGGATAAAAATTATCGCATTTTATAAATTACATTGCAGTGATAAAAAATACAAGTCATAATAACGGTTTTTTGACCGTTTTTATGTTATAATTTGAATAGGAAACGACTATTTTGCCGTCAGTGGAAAGTTTTGCCGGTTTTATGCAATTTATTTTAGATATCACTTGCTGTTTTTGCGGACCAACGGAATGGATGGCAAAGAGTTGATCAGACGCTCAGCATATCATTGGCGTCAAATTGCCATTGGTCAAAATAAGCGACTTCCCAATAATATCCGTCCGGGTCCTGAAAGTAGCCGCTGTAGCCGCCCCAAAATACGGTTTGCGGCGGTTTGACGATTACACCGCCGTGTTGCGCGGCAAATGCGATCAGGGTATCGACTTCTTGTTTGCTTTTTACGTTGCACGCAAGTGTAATTGCAACCGCTCCGGGCGGGGCCAGCGGGGGCGGATTCTCCGGGTTGATGTCTTTGGCCAACTCGGACAAGGGATAGAGCTCAAGTTTGCTCCCCTGATTGTTGAAAAAAACAACCGGCGGGGCTTCGGCGCTCTCGCGGGTTTCGAAGCCGATTTTTTTATAAAAGGCGAGCGATTTTTTGATGTCGCGAACCCCGAGGCAAACGAGATTGATCCGGTTCATTGTTTGCTCTCTGACTGTTTCTCCATTTCCCCGCGGGCGGCGGCGACATCGCCGTGGCTTGCGCGGATGATTTCGGCGACTTTGTGATATCCGAGGCGGGGGACAAAGTTGGTGGCAAAAGCGTAAGAATTGTCCAACAGCTCGCGGCAGCGCCCGGGGCAGGGCTGCATTGTATTGATGCAACGTTCGCGCATGATCCGCACGGTTGCGGTCAGCAAGGACAAGCTCTCCAATAAGGAGTCGGCGATCAGGGGCATAAAGGCGTTGAGCTCAAATTCGCCCGAGGCCGCCGCCATGGTGATCGCGCTGTCGTTGGCAATGACGCGGAATGAGGTTTGCGTCGCCATCTCGGGGATCACCGGATTGACCTTGCCGGGCATGATGGTGCTCCCGGCTTGAAGATCGGCCAGCTTGATTTCGCCGAGGCCGCCCCTGGGCCCGGAGTTCATCCGCCGCAAGTCGCCGGAAATTTTGGCGAGATTGACCGCCAACGCTTTCAAGAGACCGGAAACTTCGACAAAGACGTCGTTGTTTTGGGTAATATCCATCGGGTACTCGGCGCGGGCAAGCCCGATGCCGGAGAGTTCTCGTAAAATCTCGGTGACTTTAAAGACATATTGCTTGGCGGCGTTGGTGCCGGTGCCGACGGCGGTGCCGCCCAAGTTGGTCTGGCGCAAACGCTCCTCGACTTTGTAGAGCCGCCAGCGGTCGCGGGCGACGGCCTGGGCAAAGGCGCCGAATTCCTCGCCGAGGGTAATCGGCACGGCGTCCATCCACTCGGTGCGGCCGAGTTTGGCAATGTGAGCGTATTCATTTTCTTTGTGCTGCAAGCTCTCCTGCAATTTGGCGCACTGGTCGCTCAGCTGGCGCAAGAGCGTGATGGCGGCAATGCGCAGCGCGGTCGGGTAAACATCGTTGGTCGACTGGCCGCGGTTGACGGTGTCAAGCGGGTGGATGATTTGGTAATCGCCTGGCTTGTGCCCGAGGATGGTCAAGGCGAGATTGGCGATGACTTCGTTGACATTCATATGGAGCGTCGTCCCGGCGCCTCCCTGCAAGGCGTCGGTGGCAAAGTATTCCAGCGCCTCGCCAGATAAAATCCGGTCGCAGGCTTGGATGCACGCTTGCCATACCGGGCGCTTGGCCTTGTCGGTTTCGAGCTCCAGATAAGCGGTCATGGCCGCTTTTTTAACTGTTACCATGGCGGCAATCAATGCCGGGTGGACCCGCCGGAAATTGAGGTCAAAATTGGCAATCGCCCGCGCCGTCTGGATGCCGTAAAGGCAATCCGCCGGGAGCTCCACATGGCCGAGGTCGTCGGTTTCGACTCTGATTTGTGTCATTTACTCCTCCAACAGTGCCAACAGCTCGGGGAAGGGCTGCAAGGTGCGCTTGAGAATCCCCTGCATATAGGCAATCGCGATCCCGTAATTGGTCATCGGGACGGTCTGCTCGTCGGCCGAACGGCGGCGGTAGCGCATTTCGCGCTCGTTAAGCATGCAGCCGCCGCAGTGGACAATGAGGCGGTACGGCGACAAATCCAACGGGAAATCGGTCCCGGAGGCAAACTCAAACGCAGGTTCGACACCGGTGTATTGCCGGATCCAGCGCGGGAGTTTCACGGTGCCGATGTCATCGCACTGGCGGTGGTGGGTGCACCCCTCGACGATCAAAATGCGATCATTGGCCTTGATACTGTCGAGGACCGCCGCGCCTTGGATGGCCGGAGCAAGTACGCCCTTGTAGCGCGCCATTAAAATGGAGAAAGAGGTGAGCCAGACGTCATTGGGGGTATCGGCGGCGGCTTTGGCAAAGACTTGACTGTCGGTGATCACCATCTTGGGCTTTTTGCCGAGGGTGGACAATACATCGCGCAACTCGTGCTCTTTGACCACAATCGCGGCCGCGTCGGCCTCCAGCAAATCGCGGATGGTCTGCTGCTGCGGGAGGATCAAACGCCCTTTGGGGGCGGCCTTGTCAATCGGGACGACCAAGACGACAAAATCGGAGGGGGAAACCAAATCGCCGACAATCCTGAGTTTGCTGTCCTCGCCGGCACCCAATTCGCCGATTTTGGCTTTCAGCGCCTCAATCCCGGAGCCGGTGACGGCGCTCACGTAAATCGTATTTACCGGCGGCTTGGCCGGGACTTCCGGCAACAGATCGCTTTTGTTGAAAACGGTGATGTGGCTTACGTTTTTGCGGTTAAACTCGGCCAGGAGCTCGTGATCGGCGGGATGCAGCCCCTCGGCGGCATCGACGATCAACAAGGCAACGTCGATCCGGTTCAAGACTTGCCGCGTTTTGGCGACGCGCTTGGCTCCCAATTCGCCCTCATCGTCAATCCCGGGGGTATCGACGATGACCACCGGGCCGAGGGGCAAGAGCTCCATGGCTTTGGACACCGGGTCGGTGGTCGTCCCTTTGACCTCCGAAACAATCGCCAGATCCTGCCCGGTGACCGCATTGACCACGCTTGATTTGCCGGCATTGCGCCGCCCGAAAAAACCGATGTGCACCCGGTTGGCCGCCGGTACCGCGTTGAGATCCAGACTCATAATATGCTAAACTCCCCAAGATCAATATTTGTATTATGGCAATAATCTAATGCTTTTTGAGCTTTTTTCAACTCGCAATCACAAAAATAATGCGGATTTGTGGCCGGAAAGCAAATTTTTAATCGTAAATCAGAAAATGAATCGAGCCAATTTTTATTTTAGCTGAAAAAAGATAGTTTGAGCATTTTATAGGGAGTAATAAAGAAAAAATTACAAAAAAAAGATTTTTCTTCTTGACAAATGCCATGGTTTATGGTATAATTAAAACAAAGAATCGAGTCAAATTCCAAAAATATAAGGTTACTCCCGATATGACCAGACATGAGCAGCTCCGCGAAAAATTGGAGACGATGATACAAAAAGATTTTACCCTCGGCGATAAATTTTTGACCCAGCGGGAGATTATGGAGCGCTTTGCCGTGTCTTTCAGCACGGTGGAGCGCGCCTTGCGCGAGCTGGTCAACAACGGCATGTTGACGCGCAAGCAGGGGAGCGGTACTTTTGTGAGCAGCATTGAGAGCGTGGCACCGGCGGCGGCCGCCGCCAACTCCCGGATCGCTTTGGTGCTGACGCGTAACGTGACCCATTTGCCGCATACCTTTTATGCCGAGATTTTGTTTGAAATCGGCGACCGTCTCTCGGAGAAGGATTACAGTTTGTCCTACCTTTACGCCGATCATCAAGTCGGCTATCAGGAGCTTCAAGACAATCTCAAAAACCGGTTTTGCGGCGCGGTATTGATTGGCGCCATCACCGAGGAGCTGGTGGGAGCGGTCGCCGCGACCAATCTGCCGTTTGTGGTGGTGGACAGCCGTATTGATTTGCCCGGCATTTGTTATGTCGTCGGCCAAAACGAGCAAGGGGCCGCGGATGCGGTCAAATATTTGCTCCAAAACGGACACCGGCGCATTGGGTTTGTCAGCACCCCTTTGCACACGACATTTTTGGAGCGTTTCCTCGGTTACTGCAATGCGCTGGCCACGGCCGGAGTCCCGGTGGAGCAAACATTGACGGTCAAAAATTTCCACTTTAAAGACGAGGAGCTTGACGGCTTGCTGGCCGCCAAGCCGACCGCCATTTTTGCCGCCAACGACACGATGGCGGTGTTTGTCTGCCGCTCGCTCAAAAAGCGGGGCATCCGGGTGCCTGAGGACATCAGCATCGTCGGGTTTGACGGGGATTATACCGGCGAGCAAAATCACCCGCGCCTGACCACGGTCACGGTCCCCCGCCGTCAGATGGGGCGCACCGCGGTCGAGTGTCTGATGCAAAAAATTGCCGGTCAAACCCCGCCGCCGGTCATTTTGCCGGTGACCTTTCAAGCCGAGGAGTCGGTTGCCAAAATTTAATCCGGTATCGAAATATGGACAAAAGGCGCGCATGGTTGCTTTTATTTAAAAACAGACGAATCAGGAGAACACGGACAAAAATGAAAAATTCCCTCTCGAAACCTTTGATGTCAATCACCCGGGGCGTAGTCGCCGGTGCGGCGATGTTTGGCTTTGCCGTCACGGCCTTTGCCGACATCCCGGCCTCGGCCTACGGCAATGCGCTCAACCTCAACGATGTGGTCAATTATCACCCGATCGGCGGGCCGGGCGCCAAAATTTTGCCGCGCTATGACAAACAGGAAAAGGCGATGTGTTTCCGCACGGAGAGCAGTGTGCCGGTCGGTGAATTTTGGCCCTATTTTCGCACCGATGAGGGAATGGCCGGCGTGACGGCGATGGAGTTTGAGATCAAAATCCTCCCGGCCGATGCCAAAGTCGATTTGCTGTCGATCTATCTGCCGCCGCAGGGCAAGCTCTCGGGTGAATTCAACTACTTGGCGCCAAAGCCGGGCAGCTGGCAAAAGGTCCGCGTCGATTTCAACCGTCCGGGTTTTGATATGGCCAAGGTGGCATCGTTGCAGATCAAAGGGCGGCAGACGTCGCTGGTGACGGAGATATTTTTTCGCAATATCAAACTGTTAAACGCCGCCGGTCAAGAGTGTCAGCTTACGATCGGCAAAAGCAATGCGGTCAATGCCCCGATTTATTTTGAGGCGTCGCCGCTGCAATTTCACCAGACGCCCGGCAAGGCCGGAAACATCGAGTTTCGCACGGTCAACCTCTCGGACGGATCGATGGTGGCGTATGATATTTTGGACTATCAGGGAAACACTTTTGCCGCCGGCAAAGCGGCCGTGGTCAAGGGCAATCAATTGGTGATCCGCGAGAGCTTGCCCGAGGGCTTTTTTGAGATATTTTTTCCCAAAGAGGATATGCGTTTCGGCGTTATGAGTTATGACAAATTCACCGCCGCCGACCCGTTTTTTGCCACTGAGGCGCTGATTTCGGAAAAAGCCCCGGCGACCCAGCGCCAGCTCCTCGACATTTTGAAACGCTATCAGCTTAATACCACCCGCGAGTGGTCGTATCTCTCCCGCTTTTACTCCGATCAGGGGCAAAGATACACCAATTTTGATGTTTTTTACTCCTATGCCGCCGAGGCCGGGATCAAGGCTACGCTTTGTCTCGGGAGCGGATTTCCGGTGTGGATGAATGGCACCAATGTCGGGACGCGTCAGACGCCGCAGGATTTGTCCACGCTCCCCGGCTGTATCAATGAAATCATTACCGCCAACCGCGACGGCTTTGACTCCTTTCATATCCTTAATGAGTACGAGGATCACAATGTCCCCGCCGAGGTGCATTTGTCGATCATCAAATCGGCCGCTTACGGCGTCCCGGATGGCGTGGATGTCTTGGCCGCGCCGTTTTGTCAGGGGGAAACCACGCCTTTGGTCAAATCGCTGGACAATCATTTGCTCAACAACATCGACGTCTTTGCCTTTCACAATTATGAAGCGCCCGAGGGGATCGAGCATTTGGTCACGGTCTACCGCAAAAATCTGATGAATTATCCGCGCGGCGCCATGCCGATGTACATCACCGAGTGCGGTGCCCCGTGGCTGCGTTGGGATGAGGGCAAAAAAGTCATTACCGACGGCGTTTACAACGGCCCGGCTGGCAAATTGCGCGCCGATTTGAGCGAACAATTGCGGAGCGCCATGTATATTACCATGGATGCCGTCGAGGCCAAAGCCTGCGGCGTGGCGAGGGTGTACGCGTTTACCACCTTCTTTTTTCCGGAGGGCGACCGCAATTTCGGGTTGAACGATTATTTCAACAGTCCGATGCGCAATTTCAGCGCCTACGTTTATTTGCAAAAGGAGATCGGCAACCTCAAGTATCTGGGCGATTTTGCGCAACCGGTTCCCGGATTGGTGCGGGCGCGGGTATTCGGCAATGACCGCAAAACCGTGGCCGTTCTCTATACCGGCAAGACCGGCGAGGTCAAACTCGATTTGTCCGGTCTGCCGCTCACTTCTTTGCGTGACATGGCCGGGCGCGCCGTCCCGGTTGCCAAAGATGGCAAATGCGTCGTCGCGGGCGGCCTCGCTTATGCCGCACTTGCCGCCGACAAGCTTAACGGGGTCGTCAACCCCGACACCGGGGCCATGTGTTTGACCAAAATTTCCGGGTCATATGTCAAAACGCCGCGCCTCAAGCTCCCGGTGGTATATCAGTTTAACTTTAGAGAATGCGCCTCCAAGGTGGATAAATTATCCTATCACCTCAAGGACAACACGATAATCGTCAACGCCTATAACTTCAGCGACACGCCGCAAATGATTGTGCCCAAACTGGAGCTCCCCGAGGGCATCACCGCGCCGGATTTGGGCCAAATCACCATTGAGCCAAAGAAGATGGTCAAGCTCACTTGGCCGTTGGAGTTTGCCAAACCCAAAGCGCAATTTGACTTGACATTGCGCGATCAGTTGCACCCCAGCGCCGAATTCAGTTGCGGCATCCTCTATCCCTTTGGCCTCAAAGGAAAAGCCTTTGACATCTCCGACCCGGCCCGTTGGCGCGCCAACAGCAGCGGCAAGATGACCATTACCGGCGTCCCGGAGGAAAAAGCGGTGCGGTTTGCCGTCGATTTTGAGGTGCCCGGGCGCTGGGTGTTTCCCGAATTTGTCTTAAAGGGCAACGAGTCAATGAAAGGGGTGGTGGGCGTGGCCTTTGATCTCAAGTGCAACGAAACCATGAAAGGGCTGCCGTCCTATACCAATACCCAAGTCGGCAACTTTATGGTCTGCTACGATACCACTCAGGAAAAAGCATTGGCCGACTATGTCGAGTACGGGGTGCCGGCGACGGAATACAAACGGTATTTTGTCTCGATTGACGCCGCCAAAGCAGAAAGCATCAAGATGATCCGCGTCGGCAAGGTTTCCAGCGCGGACCACTCCGAGATTACGGTTAAAAATATGGAGTTCCTGTATTCGGAATAAAACAAACAGGCCCGGGAAATCATTTTTCCCGGGCAAAATGAAAGGGTGAGTAAAATGTTTTTTAAGTCACAGATTGCCCCGCTGCCGCCAACCCAAGTTTCCCTGGTCCGGAAATTTACTTTGATTGAGCTTTTGGTGGTGATTGCCATCATTGCCATCTTGGCCGGGATGCTGCTGCCCGCATTGAGCAAGGCGCGCGAAAAGGGCAAGGCCTCCACTTGCGGCAGTCAATTTAAGCAGGTAATGACCGGCACCCTGGCATATACGATGGACAATCAGGATATTTTAAAAGTATATTCCGGCGATCCCAACCAGCAGTGGATGACCTTGCTCTTTAACAATAAATATGTGCCCAATAAAAAACTCTTCTTTTGTCCGTCTCAGCCGGACAAGACCGGCCAGCTGGATATCAACGACTACGACTGGTACAAGCGGACGTTTCCGATCTATTTCAGCGGCTTGGAGAAATCCGGCGCCCCGTCCAAAAACGCCACGGATCACGGCACTTTTATCCCGGCGGAGATTGCCCCCGGGTTTGACTCCGCCGCCGGGGTGGCGCGCTATAACTTTAAAGGGCTGAAAAATGCCTCAACCTTGTTTTTGTATACCGACACCCATTTCGGCAGTACCGGTGCCGGTGTCTGGGCGTTTTCGCCGACCAATTACTCCGATTATGCTCCCTCGATGCTTCACGGCTCCTCAACGCTGCCGCTGGCGTTTGCCGACGGTCATATCGGCTGGCTGACCCCCGGCGAACTCGGGCAACTCGGCTTTGCTTTTTACAAAATTCAGGGCATTGTCAGGACGCTGCCGTAAGTTTGCCATAATCAATATATTAACCCTCAAAATAGCCCGGATAATACTCCGGGCCTCAGCCGCGCTTTTGCCGGATTCACAATAATGTTAGGAGAATAAAATGTCCCTGAGAGCTTCCCGAAATGATTTTGAAACCCATAAAAAGATCCATAATTGCGCATTATTGCAATTTTTCGGTGTGGACGGATTTGATGTATACAACCCCTCCATCCCGTTTGAAACGGACTCCGGGCGTTATCTTTTTGGCCGCCTTGAGCGGCGCAATGAGTGGAGCAACTCCGTGTCCCGATTGTTTCGCCACCTTGACGGCGATTGCTGGGAGCTGGTCGAGGGGCCTTATTTCTGGCCGCTGGAGGACCCTTTTATCGCCCGGATCGGCGATGAGCTGGTGTTAGGCGGGACGCACGTCCTTTTTTCGCAGGCCAAACTGCAAACGTATTACTGTTACTTTTACCGCGGCCGCTCCTTGGATCAATTGCGTTATTTTACCACCGGCCCGGATTATATGAAGGACATCCGGCTTTTGGCGCTTCCCGACGGCAAAATCGCGGTTTTTTCGCGTCACCGCAATGAGGAAATCATCCGGCAGTACGGCTGCGAGTCGCAAATCGGCTTTACCGTGATCGACTCTTTGGATGAGCTCAATGCCAAAATCATTGAAGCGGCGCCGTTTGTTGACGGTTTTTTTGACCGGGGCGAGTGGGGCGGCTGCAATCAGGCGTATTGGCTTGACTCCGGGCTCATCGGTCTCGTGGGCCACAAGTGTTACAACACCAAGGTTGAGGCATCGGAGACGATCATGACCTATGTCAACGTCGCCTGGGTTTTTGACCCCGTCACCCGCAAATTATTGAGTGAAAAGGTCATCGGCACGCGCAACTGTTACCCTGACTATCCGGCCAAAGGTCTGTCATTGGTGGATTGTGCGTTTACCTCCGGGATTACGGTGCGGGATGACGGCCTGGTCGACCTTTACAGCGGCCTCGGCGACACCGCCGCCGGGCGGATTACCATTGACAACCCGTTTGCGGCCTACGGCAACATTGCCGGAAACAACGTTAAATCGCTCGAAAGGCAAATATGACCTGGTATGACTGGTGCATTGTGGTGATCCCGATCACGCTGTTGATCGGAGTGAGTCTTTATTCGAGCAAATATGTCCGGGATATCGTTGACTTTTTGGCCGCCGGGCGGATCGCCGGACGCTATGTTTTGGCCATCGGCGACATGGCGGCGATGCTCTCGGTGATCTGGTTTGTCGCCGGGGTCGAGCAAAATTATCAGACCGGGTTCGCCGTCAGTTTTTGGGGCGAAATTCTGGGACCGGCGGGGATCTTTATGGCGCTTACCGGGTACTGCGTGTACCGCTGGCGTGAAACGCGCTGTCTTTCGATCGGGCAATTTTTGGAGTTGCGCTACGGGAGCAAATTTTTCCGGATATTTTGCGCGTCACTGCGGACGGTGGCGGAGATGGTCACCAACGCCATCGGCCCGGCGATTGCCACCAATTTCTTTATCTACTACCTCGGTTTGCCGCACCGGGTGATGATCGGCGGGATCAATCTGCCGTGCTACACCATCATCGTTTGCCTGTGTCTCGCGCTTGCGCTGGTGTTTATCTGGCCGAGCGGGCGGATTTCGCTCCTGATTACCGACAGCTTTCAGGGGTTGCTCTGTTATCCGATTTTTGTGATTGTGGTCGGGTATATCATCCTCAATTTTTCGTGGTCGGGTGACATTGCGCCGGTGATGTGGAATCGGGTCGACGGACAAAGCTTTATGAACCCCTATGATGTGTCGCAGCTGCGCGACTTTAATATGTTTGCCCTGATTGTCTCATTGTTTGGCTCGATTTTAAACCGCGCGGGCTGGATCGGCAACGACACCACCGGGGCGGGCAAAACGCCGCACGAGCAAAAAATGGCGGGCATCCTCGGCGCCTGGCGCTACGGCTTTGCCGTCATGATGGCGCTGTTGCTCGCCATTGTGGTGATTGTGTTTATGAATGGCGAGCGCTTTGCTGGCAAGGACAATCACTTCAAGGTTTCGAGTCATCAGGTCCGTCACGATTTGTCGGGCGAGATTTTAAGCGACGTCATTGCCGACCCGGCGCAGCGCGACAAGGTCATCGCCCGGGTCATGGCCATTTCGCCGCCGGTGGCCGCCGATTTCTCGCAACCATTGTCCCAGCACAAAAATTTTGATACGCCGTATTTTGACGCGGTGCGCGAAACGTTGGGCGACAGCCCGGAGGGGCGCTATCAGTTTCAGCAATACCGCTCGCTTTATCAGCAAATGATGATGCCGGTGGTCATCGGCAAGATTTTCCCGGCGGGGATGCTGGGGCTCTTTTGTCTCTTGATGATCATGCTTTTGGTGTCGTCGGATGACAGCCGGATTTTTAACGCCGCGTCAACGTTGATGCAGGACGTTATTTTGCCGTTGTTTCAGCATCATCTGCCCCAAAAAACCCATCTTTTGCTCTTGCGCCTGACGTCGGTCGGGGTGACGATATTCTTTTTAATCGTGTCGCTGTTTTTTGCCCAGCTGGATTACATCAATATGTTTACGACCATCATGTGCTCCTTGTGGCTGGGCGGGGCGGGGCCGATTATGATTTTCGGACTCTACAGCCGTTTCGGCAATCTGACCGGGGCGTGGTGCGCGATTATTTTCGGGTCGGGCACTTCACTGGCGGGGCTCATTTTGCAGCGGACGTGGGTGCTGACGGTCTACCCGTTTTTGGAGCAAATGCAGTGGGTGGACGGACTCAATAATTTTTTGATGCTGATTTCGTCGCCGTTTAACCCGTGGGTCCAGTGGTCGATGGATCCGGTCAAATTTCCGATCAACTCATTTGAAATTTATTTTATCTCCATGCTCCTCTCCATCGGCGGTTATGTCATCGGATCGCTCCTGACATATCGGCCGTACGACCTTGACAAATTGCTGCACCGGGGCCGCTACCGCGACCCCAACGAGCCGGAGCCGGTCCGCGAAGCGTGGACGCTCAACAACTGTTTCCGCAAACTGGTGGGGGTGACGCCGGAGTATACGTTGGGGGACAAAATCATTGCCTACTCGGTCTTTGGCTACTCGGTCGTTTACAGCGTCATCCTCTCGTTTGTCGGCGTCATCATTTTTAATTTGTTTTATCCGTGGCCCAAAGAGTGGTGGACGATCAAATTTTTGATTACCGCTTTGTGGGTGCCGGGGATCATTGCGGTGATTTCCACCGTCTGGTTTCTGATCGGCGGCATCCGCGACGCCTGGCAGCTCTTTGTCGATCTGGAGAAACGCGCGGCGGACCCCGAGGACAACGGGCAGGTGCTGGCGCCGGAGGACAAACAATCATAGGGCGGAAGTTGCGGAAAAATAATTCGCAAATTATTTTTCCGCAATTATATTATAGCGTGACACCCATGACGTATATGGAGGTAAACCGCTATGGATAACCCAAATCAACTGTCTGCCTACCAAAAAATGGGGCGCGCGATCGCCTGCGGCCGCACGCTGGATGAGCAAATCAATGATGTAAGCCAATACGGCGGCCACGGCTGCGCCAATACCTTGCGCCTCGCCGCGCTGGCCGCCCACGGGATCCCCAAGCCCCGGGCGACGGCCGAATATTGTTTCATCTTCGGCTGTTACCGTCCGTTTAACACGCCGTATTTTATCCGCGACTCGGTGCGAATTCTGGAGCTTCTAAACGTGGATTATACTTATTTGGACAAAGAGTATTGCTGCGGAGCGCCGTTACTGATGTCGGTTACGGGGGAGGAACGCGATAAAGCGTGGGAAAATGGCAAATCCTTTATCGGCGAAAACATGGCGGCGGCGGAGCAAAAAGGCGCTCAAAAAATGGTCTACGGCTGTACCGGGTGTCTGCATGCCGCGCTGGCCGCGTTTCCCGAGAGCAAAGACCGGCATCTCTATATCCTGGACCTGATTCTCGACCGCCTTGGCGACCGGCCGCTCAAAGTGTCGCCGGTCACAGTCGGTTATTTTGAGGGCTGCCACAGCTTTAACCGCCAATATTACCACGGCAACACGCTCAACTGGCCGCGCTACCGTCAGATCCTCGACCGGATCGAGGGGGTGACGGTGGTCGATCTCGCCAACAATATGTGCTGCAAAAGTTCGTCCGCCGCCATTGTCGAAAACGCGCAAAAACAGCATGCCGACAGCATTGTTGTAAGCTGCAGCGGTTGTTATTTTCCCGTGCTGCAAGCCGCAGCCGGACAGCTCCCGGTGCTCACGCTCCCCGAGCTTTTATTAAAGGGGCTTGCGGGATGATAACATCGATTGTCATTGGTGTAATTTTGGGTGCAGTTTTGATCGTCTGGGCGGTTCGTTCAAAAGAAAAGCCGCCGCATTACCCGTTGCTTGACGGTCGTGAAGCCAACGCCGCAGCATGGCGGTTGCCGGGGATTGAGCCAAGTATCGTTGCCGTGTATCTGGAAAATATCAGGCTAAGATTTGATTTGCGGGGGATATCTGTAAGTTGCGTCCGACTGATTCGTTAGAAACTCTGTACGACTCTCATTACGGGCCTTTCCCAAAAAGTTTTTGGAGTCTTGATCCAACCGGCGGCATGGATGACATGGAGCTGGAAGATTTGATGCAAGATTTTGAGAAACTTTGCGCCCCGCAGACACCAAAGTTTGATTACAAGCTCCCCTTAAGTCAACTGCTGCAAGTCATTGCCGATGCCCGCGACAATCGGCCGGTGTCTTCGCAAGAGCAAAAAAAACTGGGAGTTAAAATGACTTTGCTGTCCAAAATTTCAGGGGACGCAGCGGTTTGATGAGTCTGCGGAGGTTGCATGATTGTTTTGACTCTAACCGCATCCGGTTTTTAACAATCACATCTTAAGTTCAATCTTCACTGAACTCAAGTTTAACCTTGCCGAGTTTAAGCTTGATCTCAAGCAGCTTCGGAGGGAGGCCCCAAGTGCCGCAAGTAGTGATTGCCGTCGGCGCGCGGTAACTCGCGGCGCTCTCCGCCAGCGTTCCGGCGACGGTGCCGAGTTTGCTCTCCAGACGGATTGCTTTTGCCGCGAAAATCCGCTCGACATTGATTTTGCCGTTGTCCAACGATACTGTTAAACTGCCGTCGGTGCGGACCTGGCAGAGCTCCACCTTGCCGTTGCGGCCCCGGACGGTGATATCGCCGCCGCAATCGATTGTTTGCAGGCAAATTTTGCCGTTGTCCAATTGGGTGGCCAAGCTGCCAGCGGCGGTAATGCCGGTCAAGCCGATTTTGCCGTTGTCCAGTGTCACGGCGACTTCGCCCAGACGGCCGGGGGCGCCGCCCGTGACAATGCCGTTATCGGCCTTGATTTGGAGGTTGCCGCAAAATTGGGCCGGGAGGCAAAGCGAAAATACTCCGACCGGTTTCACCGACCGGCGGCTCTCGCCCTTGATTCTTAACACTCCGCCGGTGACGCTCACGGTATACTTTTTGGCGGCGGACTCCCGGTAATATAAATGAATTTGGCCGTCCGGCGAGGCCGACACCTCAAGCTCGGTATTGATGTCGTCAAAATCGACGGCGCTGAGATCGGGATCAAATGTTTTGGAGACCGCAACCCCGGCGGGCTCCTTGCCCCGGAAGCCGCCGCGGCGGTGAAACACCCACCCGAGCAATGCCCCGGCGGCGGAAATTAAAATCAAAGGGAGCATGAGCAAAATCGCCATGCTCACGGTGACGGCGACAGAAAAAAGGATGCACCCGACCATAATTAATACCCCAAGCACAATCGGCCCGGCAATGACCAAAGCGAGACAGCCGACCAGCTTAAAAGAGGAGGGCACCCGCCATGATTTTGCCGCCGCTGGGGTGGTGCGTTTGGGGTAATTGGCAAGGATTCCCTCAATGTCGCCCAGATCGCGTACGGCCTCCTCCTCGCTGAACCCCTCCTCCATGCGGTCGGCGATGGCCTCGCGGTAAAAGGCCAATATTTCGGCCAATTCGCGGGGGGGTAAATGCTGTAAGTTTTGCTGGAGCCGGTCAAAAAATTTATGCTGTGTCATCTTATTTGCCTCCTGTGATGAAAGCCACCACTTTTTGTGCTTCAAGCATGTCCGCGGCGAACTCGGCCACGCGCCGCTCGCCCCGGACGGTGATCCGGTAATATTTGCGCAACCGCCCCTGATGGGTAGATGGGTAGCACTCGAGCAGCCGGTCCGCCTCGAGCCGCCGCAAAATCGGGTACAAGGTGGATTCGGAGATTTCAAGATACGGCGACACATCCTTGATGATCTGATAGCCGTAGGAGTCGCTCCGCCGCAATGCGGTCAATACGCAAACTTCCAACAATGCCCGTCTTAACTGCAAGTCCATTTTATTACCTCGCTGATACTGTATCACGCATAGTATTAAAAGCAAGCCGTTTTTACAAAATTACGAAAATATTTTATTGACCTCTTGACAAGGGAACGATTCCATTATATATTAAAGTAAACGATCGTTTACTTAGTGGAGGCCTTGATGAGTGACACCAAAGAAAAAATATTGACGACAGCGCTTGGGCTGTTTGCGCAAAACGGCTATGACGCGACTTCGGTGAGTATGATTGCCGAAGCGCTGTCCATCACCAAAGGAGCGCTCTACCGCCATTATCAAAACAAGCGCGAAATTTTTGATGCCATTGTCAGACGCATGGTAGAGCAGGATCAGGAGAGCGCCCGGCATAGTGAAGTGCCTGAGGCGACCTTTGAGGAGACCCCGGCGGCTTACCGCGAGGTGACGATGGCGCAAGTCAAGAGTTTTACGCTCGCTCAGTTTCGCTTTTGGTCGGAGGATGAGTTCGGCCGCAATTTCCGCAAAATGGTAACCCTGGAGCAGTACAAAGACCCGGAGATCGCGGATTGGCACCAAAAAATATTTACCAACGGCCCGGTCAGCTACATGGAGGATATGTTTCGCGAAATGATGGCACAAGGGGGTTTGCGCCAAAGCAATCCCCGGCTCTTGGCGCTCTGTTATTTTGCCCCGTTTTATTTATTGCTCAGCATGTCCGACACACCGGCGGACAGCGAAAAAGCGATTGATTTATTAACCAGGCACATCGACGATTTTATAAACAACAACACACCTGATAAGGAAATATAATCATGGACATTCCGCGTATTTTTACCATTACCGAGAGCGCACACCGGATTCACAACCCATTTACTCCGGAGAAATTTGCCACCCTTGGCGCGGTACTGCGTCTCAAGCCGGGGATGAAAATTTTGGACCTTGGCAGCGGCTCGGGAGAGATGCTCTCGACTTGGGCGCGCGATTACCAAGTCACCGGCACCGGCGTTGATTTGAGTGAGTTATTCAGCAAGCAGGCGAAACTCCGGGCGGCGGAGCTCGGCGTCGCCGATTTGGTCGAGTTTATCCACGGCGATGCGGCCGGTTTTGTCGCCAAAATAAAAGTTGACGTGGCCGCTTGCATCGGCGCCAGTTGGATCGGCGGCGGGGTCGCCGGGACCATTGAGCTTTTGAGCAAGAGTTTGCAAAATGACGGGATCATCCTCATCGGCGAACCCTACTGGCTGCGGCTCCCGCCGAGCGAAGAAACGGCTCAAAATTGCGGTGCGAGCGCCGTCGGGGACTTTTTGACGCTCCCCGAGTTGATCGCGTCCTTTGGCAAGCTTAACTACGACGTGGTGGAGATGGTGCTGGCCGACCGCGAGGGCTGGGACCGCTACGAGGGGGCCAAATGGCTCACCATGCGTCGCTGGCTCAAGGACAATCCCGGCGACGACTTTGCACCGGAGATCCGGGCCAGGCTCACCAGTGAGCCCGCGCGTTATGCCGCATATACGAGAGAATATATCGGTTGGGGCGTGTTTGCGCTGATGGCGTGGTGATGGTCGTCTTTATTTTCAGGTTATTGGGTTATAAAATAGACTGACAACGCGAGTTGTCAGGACCTTAAATCATAAAGTTCGAGCATGAAGGCTGGGCCGAAACCTTTGCTAGCATGGTCGTGGAGGGATCCGCATTTTTTTCGCGCACCCATCAAAACGAAGTGCTGAAACAAAAAATGCAGTATATCATCGAGCTCACCGACTCCTCCAACATTATGGGCAAATACGACTTGCCCGAGCCCCTCAATTTGCCAAAAGTGCGGGCTGAGGATTGCTAAAATTACAGTTGTTTTTTTTATTTTTTCATGAATTCTCCATTGGGGAATTTTTTTTGTTTTTTCAAAATAACGTGTTTATTTTTTGAAATACTCTTGACATCGCAGTTTTTGTCTGCTATAATATAAACGTGTTTAGGAAAATGGAGCTATGCTATGGAAAAATATATGTCACTGCGGCAATTTGCCAGACTGGCCGGGGTGTCCCCCGCAACAGTATCTCAGGTTTACGCCAATCCGGACCGGGTCAAAACCGATACCGTTAAACGTGTTTTAGAGCTGGCGGATCATATCGGATTTACCCCCAGCAATGTCGCCCGCGCCGCATTCGGCGCATCCACCCGCAGCGTCGGGGTGGTGCTGCCGACCTTTACCGACACTTTTGATGAAGTCGCGCTTGGGATCCAAAAGGTACTTGTGGAGGCCGATTATCTGCCGATTTTTGTGGCGGACAACGGCCCCTCGGAGGGATTGCTGACGCGGCTCCTTAAGCACAATGTTGATGCCGTCATTTTTGGCGCCAGTGATGAGCGGATCAATTTGTCCGAATACTGCCGCAAACAAATGACGCGCTTGCCGGTGGTGGTGATCAACACGCCGCGGCCCGGTTTTGCGGCGGACTCGGTGCTCAACGACGGTGCTGATGGCGGCAGACAGGCGGCCGAGTTTTTCCTGAAAGCGGGACACCGGCAATTCGGTTTCTGCGGGTTTGGCGAGGGTATCTGCAACGATAGTATGGTACGCTTTGACGGTTTTTATAAAACTTTGACCGACCGCGGTGGAGAGTTGTTGCCCTGTAATATTGCGCAATTAAGCTCGGACAGCTCCGACCCCGATATTTACAAACGTTTGACCGGGGAAGTGGCAAAAATGTTGAGTTTGCCGACGCGCCCCAGTGCATTTTTTTGCGCTTCCGATCACTTGGCGCTGGCGGTTTATGAGGCCGCACAGCAAAATCATCTGAGCATTCCCGATGATTTGAGTGTAATCGGTTTCGGGAATCTGCCTTTTGCTGCTCATTTGGGGGTGCCTTTAAGCTCGATCCGACAAAATCCGGTTACGCTTGGCGAGAAGACTGCGGCACTGCTTTTAGACCGGCTCTCCGGCAAAGATTTTCCTGTTCAATCCATTTTGATACCGGTACAACTAATTAATAGAAAATCAGTTTCCCCAAAAAAATAACGAGGAGGAGAGTTGATGAAAAAGCGTATTTTATTTACACTGATTGAGCTTTTGGTGGTGATTGCAATTATTGCAATTTTAGCATCCATGCTCTTGCCGGCGCTCAACAAAGCCAGAGATAAGGCTAAATCCGTCAAATGTACCAACAATTTAAAGCAAATCGGGCTGGCGCTTCATATGTACGGTCAGGACAATCAGGGATACGCTCCTCCGGGAGATTTGCAAAGCTGGGGGGTATGGCCAAAAATCGGTTTTTTTACCAATTGGGCAACTTACGTGGGGTATTATTCCGGATTTATTCAGGCAAACGATGCTCAAAAAATTTATGGTTATGACAATTCCCCGTCAATAAATACGATTTTGGGATGCCCCGCTAATGTCAGAGCAGTGATTAACTCGATTCAACTTCGGACCAATTATGCTTACAGCAATGAATTGTACAGCAAGACCACCAGCCGCAGACCATTCAACAAATGCCTCGAGCCGGGGCCAAGCAAGACCGCGATGGTAGCGGACGGCTATAACGATGCCTCAATTGCACAGACGCGGGTTTACCATCTCGTCGGCTTTGGGTTTTACCCTTATGTCGGTCCGGTGCATAATAACCTTAAGGCCAATATGGTCTATGTCGACGGGCACGTGGGAATGCCGCGGTTGACTATCATTTACAGCGACCGCAAGGCGCGGTTATACGAATCTTGTTTCCGCGGTGGTTATCTCGCCGGCATAAGATAAATCGTTCAATAAAGGAATCATATACCATGCATTGCTGTCAATTTATCCTGATGATGTTTGCTGTCGGTACATTGGCCGCCGAGACCACTGCGATCAAGCCAGCCGACAAAACTGATATCAGGGTAAATCCGATGCAGCTCACTGCAAGTTTTTCCGGACAAGACGATGTCTCAGAGTTGCATAAATTTACGCCGGCGGTCGGGTGGGAGCCGATTCCCATTGGCGGCAAATTAACTGACGACAACCCGTACATCGAGATGGCAAATTATATCGTTGACCAACTTTATATCCATAAAGTCAAGCCGAGTGAGTCTGCCGAGTTTTGGGATCAGCCTGCGTTTTGGTTGGCTTGGGGCGCCACCGCACCGGAAAGCCGTTTTTGCAATGACCCCAAATTGAATGAATTCGCCTTGGAAGAGCTTGATCGCTGGACGCTTGCGCTCGAAAAGAAACCTCAGGGATTTTGGGCGGGGATCCCCGCACTCCAAACGGTCGATTTTTGGCGACGGAGCGGCAAGCTCTCCAAAGACCGGATCGATCAGCTGCTGAAAAGACTGCAACCTTCGGTCGAGCAGGTGCTTAAATCGCAAGAAAATAAATCATGGTTGTCCACGACGCCCAATATCATGCATCAAGCTGCCGCTGAACTGGCGTTGGCAGCCTCAATCTTTGAAGCCGCAAAATTTGCTCCGGATCGGATTGATGTATATCGCAACGCGGCCCAAAAAAGTATCGAAAATGCCGAGAAATATAGCCTCCCCGGCGGTGCGTACTCCTATATGCCGGGCACCGGACCGGATGTGACATACTATAACTTTGACGCGATTTTTTTGGGGATATATTATCTGACGACCGGAGACAAACAGGTCCGCAACCGTTTGACGGCGATGGCCGAGTGGAGCCGCTCGGTTGATCGCTTCGGGTGGGGGTTGTCATTTTCCGCTCCGTGGTGGAAGCATTTTCCGGGGCGGAGCGGCGTATTTTACGGTGGCGAAGTAATTGCCGGGGTTTCCGGGGACCCGTTGACGGCATCGGTAATGAAAATACGGCGAACCTGGCGGCAAAATCACTATTATATGTACTACGCAATGTTGTTTTACCGTAATCTGGCGACATCCGAAATATCTGATCGCTGCGAATATGACCGCAACTCCAACGGTCCGGCGTTGCGGATTGGGATATTGGATGTCGAAATGCCGTTTCAATCGCGTAACGAATGCACGGCCGGACTTTCTTTGGGGGCCAAAAATCCGGATATTCTCATGTCCGCCACACTCGCTCCAATGCGAAAAGAACTTGAGCCGGGAATTGATAATCTTGGCATTATCGGCAGCGGCCATACGCAAGTCTTTTGCGATGAATATTTAAAACAAAGCACATTGATCGGCGAGCGTTGGATTGCTCAAGCGGTTACTTATTGCCCGGCATGGGGTATTTTTTCCCTTAAAGACCGGGAGGGGTTTCAGCGTACCGATATCTATTTTGCCGATGAAAACGGCCTTGCCGGAGCAATTTATCTGCAATGCAGCCGAACACCGCCGCCGGATGATATCAAACTTTTTATCCGGACCAGAGGGAATTTTGAGGTACGCAACAACAAAGAGTTGGTTTCCGCCCGGATGATCATTAATGTCGGCGGAGATTTTGAGTCTCTCAAACTTGGACCGCCGCAAAATTATGAGTTAAATATATGGGAAGCACAATGGAAATCGGTTGCCAAACCCGGCGCAATTTATATTGCGACGATAGCGGCATTTCCGTTTGGGTGCGACGGTACCGTTGAGTCTGCGACAGAAAGCAACGGCTTATTTTCCGTCCTCCTTAATCGCCCCAAAGGGGAACAAATTGAATTATGCTATAATTTGGGGATTACAAAAAAAATCACCCCGTCGCCCGGTAAAAGCGTTTGGCGTAAATCGGCGGGCAAAGAGTACAACACGGTCCGATGTGATACCGCTTTTGAGTTTGAATCGGGAGAGTTGATTATTTTGCGGACAACCAAAAAATAAAACTGGAGGATTGATAAGGAGTCGATTCATCATTGTGTTTGCGGCATTTTTGCCGTTGTTGGCATAGTCTTGGAGCATCGCAGCGTACAGCTCTCCCCGGCGCTTTTTACGCGATGGCAGCTACCGGTTTGACGACTGCAAGACGCTGCGGTCGGATGTGCATTTTGCTGCCGTTTTGAGACGATATGCAAATTCAAAAAAAGGAGAATTACCGGCAAAAACAGATAAACCTGATCGGCAATGTCATTATCGGCATTGGAAATTACAAATATTTTTCGCAAAATTTCGTACATTAACTGTCATTTGCATAAAGGAATGAGATACCATGCATTGTTGTCAATTTATCCTGATGATGCTCCTTGTTACCGGTACATTGGCCGCCGGGACCATTGAGGTTAACCCGTCGGTTAAAACAAATGTTACCGGCAAAGATGACTTGGCGCAGTTGAAAAAATTGGCGTTAAGTGTCGGTTGGGATTTTCAGCCCAACGCCGAAACCACTGCCGGGCTTAAAAAAATCGGTGTGCGGAAAATCCGAGGGATCAATGTGACGCCGCCGCCGGGCGCATTTAACGACAAGGGCGAGTATATTATTGACGACACCAAACCGTCGCGGCTCAAGCAGCAGCTTAAGACTTGCGAAGAAATCGGCGCAACCCCGTTGATTATCATGACCGATATGCCCAAGGCGTTGATGCGTACCATCAATGCCGACTCTGATGAGGCGCGGGTGATGGGGCTCAAGCGCAACACCTCCTTCGGCCCCACGGATTATCAGAAATTTCGCGAATATCATATTGCGTTGTTTGAATATGTCTTAATCAAAAAAGGGTTCAAAAACGCGGTCTTTGAAGCGTTTAACGAGCCGGACATCGGCGGCATTCCGGTACCGGAGCCCCCGACTCCGGAGCGCGGCTCCGCCAAACTCTATGATGCGATGATGCGGATGTATCAGGAGATATCGGCGGCCGCCATCGAGTTTGAGAAGCGTCATCCCGACCTTAAAGTGACGCTTGGCGGACCGGCGCTCTCTTGGGCTTATACTTTTAAATACGGCTCGTTTAACTGGGGGGAAAAGTTTCTCCGCGACTGTGCTCAAAAAAAGTTGAAGCTGGATTTTATGTCAATTCATTATTACGGCAACATCTCCTCGCTGCACGGGGAATACAAAGCCAATTATCCCTCGTTTGCGGAAATGATCGGGAGTCTCAAAAAAGTACGCGATGCCGTCTTGCCGGGGTTGCCGATCCAGATGAATGAATGGGGTCCGAGTTATCATGTCAATTTTTCACCGTCGGCCATGGTCAATGCCAGTCACATCGGCTGCGCGTGGGATGCCGATTTTTTAATCACCATGCTCGAAAACGGGATTGACAATGCCAATTTCTTGGTTACTACCGATTTGGCCGCGCAACGTGACGGCAAGCTGGAAAACGTCTGGGGATGGTGCTCGTTTTTTGTCAACCCTAATATGTTTGGCGGCAAAGCCTGGCCCAAAGCGGCGTACAATTTAATAACCATGATTTCATCTCTGGATGGTTACCGGATCAAGTCTGCCAACGACGGAGCGGTCAATACCTTTGCAGTCGCCGATCCGCAAAAGAAAAAAATTCAGATATTAATTTGGAATTATAAGGCCGAAATTCCCGAGGGCGGTGTTGCCAAAGATCTCTCGGTGTCGCAGACGCCGGACATCAAAATCCCTGATGCTAAAAAATTTTTCGGCAGTGATAAGGTAAGTATCCGTTGTCAGACGATTGATGAAAATCACGCCAATGCTTATGGCGCCTACAGCCGCGGCGAACCGCTGACCGCGGACAATACCGCATTAAAGGTAACAGACCGCTCGGACCTCGAGCTTAACCGCGAACTGCTATCGTTTCCGGTCAAACTTTCTCCGTCATCGGTGACACTGGTTGAAATTGAAGGGTTAAAATGAAAAGGTCAGTTATCATTGGTTTATGTGCAACCTTGTTGATGCTCCAAGGGGCGGCTGTTGTCGCGGCGGATTATTTCGACGCTCCGTCAACCCCGTTGAATGTCAAGGTGTTGGAGGAAAAAGTCGACAACGGCATCCGGCTGCGCCGCTTGGAGTTTGACGGCAGGCCGCTGGCCGGCGGGCAAGTCAGCCGTATTTACGCTTTGTATGCCGCTCCGGTCAAGCCGGGCAAATATCCTTGCATTTTGCACATCCATGGCGGCGGCCAGACTGCCGACCCGGCGATCGTGTCGGCATGGGCCCGCGAGGATTACGCCGCCATTACCTTTGACTGGACCGGTGATATGGACGGCAAAATTGCGGGCAAACGCCCCTTTAGCTGTTTCGGCCAAGATACCAAGCGCAACAACAATGACGCCATGTTTCCGCCCGATGGCGCCGACTCGCGCGTCCGGGACATTATCATCTCCGCCCGGCGCGCCATTGATTATCTGGAGCAGCAGCCCGAATGCGATGCCGAAAAACTTGGTGTTTCCGGCATCAGCTGGGGCGGCCTCAGTACCTGGCTCCTGGCCGGGGTGGAGCCGCGCGTCACAGCGATATCTCCGGTGTATCTGGGCGGCAAATTCGGCCCGCAGCCGTATCGGCTGACCGGTCCCTTGATATATTGCAAAGAGCCCGACCGCAAGCTTTGGCTGGACCGCTTTGATCCGGCCAATCATTGGAGCAAGCATCCGGTGCCGGTGTTGTTTCTTACGGGGAGCAATGATATCTTTTTTCCGCTGCCCGGCGTGATCCGGTTGCTTTCGGCATTGCCCGGAGAGAAAACACTGGTCGTTTATCCCAATGTCAATCACAGCCTTGCTTTTGCCGAAATACAGAAACAGCAGTTGCCTTGGTTTAACGCCAAGCTCAAAGCTGCCGCTTCCCGGCGTCCGGCATTTGAGGAGTTATCCGTCGACGGCAACGCAGTCAAGGGCAAAATTGCCGGCCCGGCGGATACCAAGCTTACACTCTATTATCTCTGGTCAACCGGTCCGACGGCATTTGACGACCCCAAGCAGGAGTTCAAAGCCCGGGCGGTGGACAAGACGCAAAACAATTTCAGTTTTGAGTTGCCCGATACCGCTCCGGCGGCGACGCAAAAATATCTTTGCTGGTATCTCACCGCCGAGAGTGCGGGATTGATGTCCTCCACGCTGCCGCAAATCAAAGAAGTAACGTCGGTCGCGGAGGCGGCGGTGCAATCGGCTGATCCCGGCAACCTTTTTACCGATCCGTCGCTGGAAACGCAACGCAACTCGGGCAAAAACGGTCCGGTTTACCTCAATGCCGTCGGCGGGATGCAAACTGACGCTACCGGTGACAAGGCTCGCTCCGGCAAAAGTGCGATTTTAATCGACGCTCAACACAATGTGGCGATGCAGGCTGCCAACCCCGGAGTCAAAAGCATCCGATACGCCGTATTTGCGCGCGGCAGCCAAAAGGAAGGGGTTGTCCAGCTGCAGATTAATTTTATGAATGGCAATCAACTGATCACCCATAAAGTTGTAAGTCAAAAAGTCACTCCGGACGCTTGGAGTGAAGTTGTATTGGAAACCCCGCTGCCGGAGGGTACAAATCAGATGTTTTTATTCCTCAAAGGGGGAGACTATTATGCCGATGATTTGTTTCTCGGCGCGGGGGCAAATTAAGCAAAGAGTTCAATTGATACCAATAATAGGAAAGGATTACTAATGAGTCGAGTCATGATTGTGTTTGCGGCGTTGCTGCCGCTGTTGGCCTGGTCTTTGGACATTGCGGTAAATCCGATGCAGCGCACGGGGAGTTTTTCCGGCCGTGACGATGTCGCGCAACTGCGCAAACTTACTTTGGCGGTGGGTTGGGAGTTTACTCCCGATGCCGAGACCACGGCGGCACTCAAGCGCCTTGGCGTGGGCAGACTTCGCTGTATCAATGTCGAGCAGCTTCCCGGCGCCTTTGATGCGGAGGGCAATTACCGGATCGATGACTCCAAGCCGTCACGGCTGGATGCACATCTGGCTACCGCCAAAGAAATCGGGGCGGTGCCGCATATTATTGTCGGGCAAGGTATTCCCAAGCAGCTTCGCCGGACCATCACTGCCGAGAGCGACGAGGCAAAAGTCATGGGGTTAACGCGCAATGCCTCCGTGGGGCCGACCGATTATACTCTTTACCGCAACTACTATGTTGCTCTCTTTGAACATATTTTGCTCAAAAAAGAGGCGACCAACGCGGTATTTGAGGCGTTTAACGAGCCGGACATCGGCGGTGCGGTTTCTCCGGTGGCTCCCGTTCCGGCGCTGGGGTCGGCCCGGATGTATGAAGGGACCTTTAAGTTGTACCGCGAAATTTCCGCCGCGGCCAAAATCGTCGAGGCGCGCAATCCCGGACTCAAGGTGGTATTGGGCGGCCCGGCGCTGGCGTGGGCTTATACCTATCGTTACGGTTCGTTCAACTGGAGCGAACAATTTATGCGTGACTGCGCCCGGGAGAAACTCAAGCTGGATTTCATCGGTCTTCACTTCTACGGCAATACTACCTCGATTAACGGTGAGTACAAAACCGCGTTTCCCTCCTTTGTCGAAATGCTTGCAGCACTAAAAAAAGTGCGCGACGAGGAGTTGCCGGGCTTGCCGATTCAATTCAACGAGTGGGGTCCGAGTTATCATGTCAATTTAAACGCCGCCGCCATGGTCAATGCCGATCATATCGGGACCGCCTGGTCGATGGAGTTTTTAAAGACCATGCTGGAGCAGGGCGTGGATGAGGCGATGTATTTGGTCACGACTGACAATGTGCAAAAAAAGGATGACAAATTGGTCGATGTCTGGGGTTGGTGCGCTCTTTTTACCAACCCGCAAATTTACGGCAAGGCATATCCCAAATCAATTTTCAATCTGTTTGAAATGATCTCATCCTTGCAGGGATACCGGGTGGAGTCCAGCCGCAACGGCGCGGTCAATACTTTTGCCGCGGCCAACCCCGAGAAGCGCAAGCTCTCAATCATCGTCTGGAATTTCCGCGCCAGATTGCCGGAAAACGCCCCGGCAATCGAGGAGGGCGTGACCGAAATGATGGAACTGAATGTCAAACAGGCAAAGCAGTTTTTTCAAACCGATCAGGTGCGTTTTACCCGTAAAATGATCAGCGAAAAACACGCCAACGCCTACGGAGCAAATTTGCGCAACGAAGTATTGTCGGCCGAAAACACCGGATTACAAATCAATAATGAGGGCAAAGTTGATATTTCAGGCGGCACCTTTTTCGCCAAGCTTGAGTTGCCTCCCTCCAGTGTCTCTTTGATCGAAATCGAGGCCGTTGACAAATAAGTTTTGGGGCTGAAGTTTTCGGGGCGGGGATAAATTCCCCGCCTTATTAATTCAATATTGGAAAAGTAAAAATGAACCTCTCAAAAATTGGATGCAAGAAACGTTTTTTGACTGATTTATACAACGCAAGAAATTATCAGCGCCCCGCGTGGTCGATTTATCCTCCGATGCTGAATCTTAACGGGACCAATGAATATACGCTGACGGATCGTCCCCGGTCACAGGTTGTCGGGGAGCGGGTCAAGCATTATCAGCTTCAGACGGAGTTTTTTCAGACGGTGAATTCAGACATGGTACCGGTCGCCAATTTGCTTACCGGGACACAAATTTTTGCCGTCGCAATGGGATGCGAGCCATGTTTTGTGGAGGGGAATCCTCCTTATGCGCACGCAAAAGTTTTTTCAGCGGAGGAGGCTCTCAAGATACGTGCTCCCAAAGTCGAGAATTGCCGTAATCTTATGAAAGTTTTTGAGCTTGCCGATGCTTTGCGGCGCGAACTTGGTCCGGACGCGACATTGTCGCCGCCGGATATGCAAAGCGGATTTGACATTGCTAATATCATTTGGGATAAAACTGATCTTATGTGTTCGGTCATTGGTGAGCGGGACGCCGTCAAACACCTTGCGCGCGAGTGCTCAAAATTGCTGAAAGAGTTCTATGCCAAACTTAAATATGAGTTTCCCAATCTCTCCGCCTGTCACTGTCCGGGATCATGGGTGCCGACTGAGTTCGGGATATGGGTCTCCAATGACGAGTGCGGAGCCATCAGCAATGAAACGTTTGAAGAATTTTGTCTGTCCGAATTGATTGAGCTGTCTGAAACCTTTGGAGGCTTGGGGATGCATTGTTGTGCTAATGTCGAGCATCAATTTGAGAGTTTCAAAAAAATTCCCAATTTTTACGGGTTTAACCGTGTTTCCGCGACCGCCGGTTATGAGCCTTTGTCGGATATCCTTGGCGGTGCCGGGGGGCCGGTCTTTACGCAAGCTTGGATGGAGGTTGCCGATATTGCCAAGTTGTTGCGTTATGACGGCGGCAAAAGTCGCTGGCATTTTATTTTTTGGGAAAATGATCTTGAGTCCGCTCAAAAAAAACTGGATGAACTTGAGGAAATGTGGCAAATTCTCTCCCGGGAGTTGCGCTGATAATCATAAATGAAAGAAAGTATCGGCAAAAATTTCCGGCATACCTAAAATATCTTAATCGATATTTTTGTCATGTTGTGTATTTTTGCGCAGCGGCGGGTGAAAATGTCAGGTTTTACCCAAGGAGGCGCGAGGGAGCATACTTTATGTATTTGACCGAGAAACGACGACTGGCTCAAGGTAACAGACGATACCGACTGATGTTTTGAGCTGAGGTTTATTGGCATTCCTTTTTGCTCTGCAAAAACGTCTCAACTGTTAGGCCGGTAGACGGCTTTTTACGGGGAACAGCGGCGAAATGGTTTAGTTAGTTTGTGGCTCAACGCGATAGACGATACCGACTGATGTTTTGAGCTGAGGTTTGTTGGCATTCCTTTTTGCTCTGCAAAAACGTCTCAACTGTTAGGCCGGTAGACGGCTTTTTACGGGGAACAGCGGCGAAATGGTTTAGTTAGTTTGTGGCTCAACGCGATAGACGATACCGACTGATGTTTTGATCTGAGGTTTCTTGGCATTCCTTTTTGCTCTGCAAAAACGTCTCAACTGGCGTTGAGTGAGGAATGGCGGAGAGAGTGGGATTTGAACCCACGGAGGAGTTGCCCCCTCACAGCATTTCCAATGCTGCGCCTTCGGCCGCTCAGCCATCTCTCCGGTTGGTGTTTCCTAATATATTCCATTTTTTAAAAAATGCAACTCAAAAACCGAAAAAAACGCTTAAAAATCAAAAAACCGTTTGCAAATTATGCAATCAATGTTATATTTATAAGACAACCAAAACGATCCAGGTGGTTTCGACTTCGTCCTAAGTCGGAGGTACGCTGCCGGATTTGAAAACAAGGAGTAAAAAATGGACAAAGCACAGAAGAATGAGATTGTCAAAAAATTTGCCCGCAGCGAAGGCGACACCGGTTCCCCCGAAGTTCAGGTTGCTCTTTTGAGCTTCCGCATCAAAGAGTTGACCGATCACCTCAAAGACAATCCCAAAGACCACAGCACCCGTCGCGGTTTGCTGGCCATGGTCAGTCTTCGCAAAAAATTATTGGCTTATCTTACCAAAGAAAATCATGCCAAGTACCTCGAAGTCACCGATGCTCTCGGGATTCGCCGTACCAAGTAATTGTTTGCAGTGGCGGCGCAAATGCGCCCGGCGTAAGAGGAGTCAATTAAGTTTGGCTCCTTTTTTTATTTTATCTATATTGCGGAGAGTTTATCATGAAACAGCAGGATGCCGAAGAATTGTTTGCCGGGGGGTGCAATTGCGCACAGGCGGTACTGGCTGCTTTTTGCGACGAGTGCAAGCTTGACCGAGAGACTGCCATGCGTATCGGCTCGTCGTTAGGGGGCGGTATGGGCCGTCTGCGTGAAGTCTGCGGAGCGGTAAGCGGCATGTTTGTGGTGGCCGGGCTTCTCTACGGCGAGTCAGCTCCCGGAGACAAGGCCAAAAAGGATGCGCACTATCGCTTGATTCAGGATTTGGCCGCCGAGTTCAAAGCCGAGCACGGCTCCATTATCTGCCGCGAGCTTCTCGCTTTGCCGGAGGGCAAAAGTGAGCCGGTCTCCGAGGAACGCACTGCCGGGTATTATCGCCGACGCCCCTGCAAAGAGATTGTCAGTTTTGCCGCCATGTTGATGGAAAAAAAGATGCGGGAGAAGGTCGATGAAATACATTGAGCCCTTGTTTCGCCCGCCGGCGGAGGCGGAGAGCCTGATCTTTCAGGTAGCTTACGGCTGCCCGCACAACCGCTGTAAATTTTGCGGCATGTATAAGAGCGTTCGCTACCATTTGCGTTCGCCGGAAGAAGTCATCGCCGAAATCGCCCACGCGGGAAAGCGCTACCCGGAAATCGCGCGGGCGTTTTTGGCTGACGGCGATGTAATGGCGTTGCCTTACGATTTATTATTGGGCTACTTGAGCGCTCTCAACCTTGCTTTTCCGCGGCTGGCCCGGATCAATATCTATGCCAACGGGAGCTCGATCATGGCCAAAAGTGATTCCGAATTGGTCAAGCTGCGTGAACTCAAGCTGAATACTTTGTATCTCGGCCTCGAGACCGGGAGTCAGGCCATCCTCGACCTTTTCGGCAAAACCGAGAGCGTCGAGGAGATGATCGCCGCCGTCATCCGCGCCCAAAATTTGGGGTTTAAGGCCTCGGTGATGCTGCTGGTCGGCATCGGCGGCAAACGGTATAAAAGGGAACACATTTTTGCCAGTGTTGCCGCGCTTAACCGGATGCAGCCAAGGTTGCTTTCGGCGCTGCGCTTTATCGCCGTTCCGGGGCTCAATCTTCCTCGGGAGTACGAGCCGTTGACCGAATTTGAGGCGGTTGACGAGCTCTGTCGGATCATTCAAGGTTTGGAGCTTGATAAAACGGTGTTTCGCGCCAATCACACCTCCAATCCGGTGCCGCTCTCCGGGCGTTTCCCGGTGGACAAAGTGCCGTTATCAGAGATGTTGACCCGTCAGCTGCAATCGGGGAAACTTGATACAAAGGGGCCGGGCGATGTCCCGTTATTTTTATAAAAACAATTTGCAAAACTTAATAAATCCGGTAAATTATCATAAAAAACGTTTGGAGAAAAAATGACCCAGATCAAAATTAAAATGGCCGACGGCTGCGCCGATTTGTTTCCCGCCAAAGCTCACCATGATGACGCCGCTTATGATTTGCGCTCGCGCGTCGAGACGGAGCTCCCTGTCGGTCACAGTGTTCTCGTCCCGACCGGGATTTTTATGGAGCTCCCTGTCGGGTATGAGGCGCAAGTCCGGCCCCGCAGCGGCCTGGCGCTTAAAAGCAATATTATGCTTACCAACTCTCCCGGCACCATTGACGCCGGTTACCGAGGCGAAGTCGGGATCATCGTTTTTAATGCCGGCAAGACGCCGTTTGCGGTCAAACGCGGCGACAGGATCGCCCAAATGGTGATCGCCAAGCTGCCGGATGTGGAGTTGATTTCAGCCGATGACTTGAGCGACAGCAAACGCGGTCACGGCGGCTTCGGCAGCACCGGGGTCAAGAGCTGACAATCCGGCTAAAAAAAACGGCGCGGCAGTGATGAAACATTGCCGCGCCGATTTTTTTGTCAAAAATTAAAACGCCAGCCGCTCGGCTTGATCAAAGTTGCGGACAAAGTGGATGTCCATCTTGTCCTTGATCTCTGCCGGGAGCTCTTCGGCGTCCTTGCGGTTTTCCTCCGGCAGCAGCACGGTTTTGACCCCGGCGCGCATGGCGGCGATGACCTTTTCGCGGATGCCGCCCACGGCGGTGACTTTGCCGGTCAGCGTAATTTCACCGGTCATCGCGATCGACGGTTTGAGCTTGCGGTTGGTCATCAGTGACAGCAGGGCCATCGAGAGAGTTACTCCGGCCGAAGGTCCGTCCTTTGGGGTGGCACCGTCGGGCACATGGATGTGAATGTCATTTTTGTCGAAAAATTCGGGATTGATCTTGTGGCTCTGCGCCTTGGTTTTCAACAAAGTAAAGGCTGTTTCGGCGCTCTCCTGCATGACTTTTCCCAAAGACCCGGTGAGCTTGAGTCCGCCTTTGCCGGGTACCGCCACGGTTTCAATCGGGAGGGTGACGCCGCCAAAGCTTGTCCACGCCATGCCAGTGGCGCAGCCGATATCCAGCGCGCCGCCCGCCTCGTCGCGCAAAAATTTGCGCGAGCCCAAAAGCTCGTTGACCGTTTTGGCTGAAACGGAAATTTTTTCATTGCTGACCAATTCACCGGAGACCAATTTGCGGCCGATGCGGCGGCAGACTTGAGCAATGATGCGCTCCAGCTGGCGGACACCCGACTCGCGGGTGTAAAAGTCGATGATTTCATCAATCGCGCCCAAGCCGAATTTGACCTGTTTGGCCGTGAGACCGTTTTCCTTTAACTGGCGGGGTACCAGATAGCGCCGGGCAATTTCGCGCTTTTCGAGCGAAGTATAGCCGGAAATCTGGATGATCTCCATGCGGTCGCGCAACGGGCCGGGGATGGTGTCAAGCATATTGGCCGTGGCGATGAAAAAGACTTTGCTTAAGTCGTAATCGAGCTCGAGATAATGGTCATTAAACGAATGATTTTGCGCCGGGTCAAGGACTTCCAACAGCGCCGAAGCCGGGTCGCCACGGAAATCATTGGCGAGTTTGTCGATCTCGTCAAGCATAAAGACCGGGTTGGCAGTGCCCGCTTTTTTCATATTTTGAATGATTCGGCCGGGGAGGGCGCCCACATAAGTGCGGCGGTGGCCGCGGATCTCCGCCTCGTCGCGGACGCCGCCCAAAGAGACGCGGATAAATTTGCGGTTCATCGCTTTGGCAATCGATTGGCCGAGGGACGTCTTGCCGACACCGGGGGGCCCGACGAGACAGAGGATCGGCGCCTTGCGGTTGTCCTTATCCTTGAGCTGCAAGACGGCCAGAAACTCGAGAATCCGGTCCTTGACGTCTTTGAGCCCATAGTGATCGGCCTCAAGGATTTTGGCGGCTTCGTCACAGTCCAAGGTGTCCTCGGTGTAAGTAAGCCACGGGACATCCAAGAGCCAGGTAATGTAGGTATACGAAATGTGATACTCGGGCGCCGCCTGCGGGATCAGTTGCAAACGCTCCAATTCTTTGCGGATGACTTCAGCGACTTTGGGCGGGAGCTCGGTGTTTTCGACCCTTTTTTCGATCTCAATGATGTCCGGGTTGCGGCTGTCCTCATTGAGCTCATTTTTGATCGCCCGCAGTTGTTCGCGCAAAAAGTTTTCGCGGTTAAACTGATTCATCGACATATGAACTTCGTTTTGGATTTTCATCCCGAGTTTCATGATTTCGATTTCGCGGTTGATCAAAATAATAATCAAATCCAGCCGCGCCAAAACGTCGATCAGATTGAGGAGCAGCACTTTCTCCGGGTAGGCAAAGCTCATCGCATCGGCAAGCATGTCGGCCATGCGGCTCGGAGTCGGACTGTTGAGTAGCGCAATTTGCAAATCTTCCAGAGGATTGGGCGAAATCGCTGCCATTTCCTGCAGCAGACTGATGATGTTTTTTTGCCGCGCCTTGATGTCGATGTCGGTACGGACATTGTTGACTTCATCGAGTGTCTTATAATTGGCACAAGGCGCGCCGTCATTGTTGATGATGCCGGTGCAGCAAACGCGCCGCAGGCCACGCACCAAAATTTTGACGCTGCCGTCCGGGAACTTCAAATGCTTGACGATCCTGACCGTGACGCCGATGATCGAAAAATTGGTTTTGCCGTATTTCATCGAGGTGAGTTCGGCGGGCAGCGGCAGCTCGTCGAGCAAATCCTTGTGCGGCATCTCTGCAAAAAAGACCAGCAAACGGTCCTTGTCCATCGCTTGCTTGACCGACGCAAGATTGCGTTCCTCGACGCTCAGCGGGGTAATCCCGTAGGGAAAAATCACCGCCTCTTTGCTGAGCAGCATCGGTGCACTGCTGATCTTGGGGAAATTGGCGTCGGAGACTGAAATATTGTCATTTGTCATTTTTATCTACCTGAAATTGTTATCTTATCATTAAACTTTTGCCGCCGTGCCGTGGTTTTTGACCGCCAGTATTTCGCCGGCCAAATACAACGACCCCGCGGCCAATATCGGTTTTTCGTCTGCCAGCAGCAAGGCGTGACGGACACTGTCGGCCGCCAGATACGGCAGCGCGTTGGCCAGCATCCGTCCGAGCTCTTCGCCGGAGTAACTCGGCCGCCCGTACTCGTGCAAAGGGACAAAAATAAACCGTTTTGCCACTGTTTGGAGCATTTCCAAACTGGTTTTTACCTCTTTATCCTTGAATCCGGCAAACATCACGGTAAATTTTTCGCCGGGATAAATCTCCCGCATCGCCGCCGTCAGCGCCGCCACCCCGTCCGGGTTGTGCCCGCCGTCAACGACAAAGCCCGGCTCCAGCTCTTGGCATCTCGCCGGCCAAAAGGTGCCGCGCAGCCCCTTCAGCGCTTTGTCAAACTCAAAATGGTACGTCTTGGCCAGATGCTCCAATACCAGATACACAATCTTAAAATTGTGGTTGCGCTGCATTGTTCCTAAGAGCGGCAGCTCAATCGTCTGACCGCGATACTCAAATATCTGAAAAAATCCGTCTTTGTTTCGCTCATACCGGAATGGCGCGATTGCTTCCGGCGTCGCCGTAACGAGCAGCGCGTGGTTTGCCGCCGCGGTCTGCGACATTATTTGCGCCGCCTCGCGGGGCAGGACGCCGGTAAACACCGGGACTCCCGGTTTGATGATCCCCGCTTTTTCGGCGGCAATCGCGGCCAAGATATCGCCGAGATACTGCTGGTGATCCAGCGCAATGTTGGTAATCACCGAGGCAATCGGCGTCACCGTGTTGGTCGCATCCAAGCGTCCGCCCATGCCGGTTTCCCAAATTGCAAAATCAACATCCGCGTCGGCAAAGAGCATGGCGGCCAGCACGGTGGTAAATTCAAAATAGGTGAATTGCAAATCCTTGGCGCATTGGCGCAATTTAACGCAGGCGGCCTCCAAGGTGACATTATCAACATTTTTGCCGTCAATCTTAAAGCGCTCAGAGACATCGACGAGGTGCGGCGAGGAGTAAAAACCGGTACGACAGCCCGCCATGCGCAACCCTTGCTCCAGCATGGCGCCGGTGGAGCCTTTGCCATTGGTCCCGGCGATGTGGATAAATTTGAGTTTGCGCTCTGGATTTCCCGCCGCATTCAGTAAATCTTGCGTTTGCTCCAAACCCGGCTTGATGCCAAACATTTGGAGCGAGTCGAGAAACGATCTCAGGTCGTCCAATTATTGCCGTCCTTGCGACCACACCGGCATCGAGAGATTGCTCGGAGTGGAGACCAAGAGCCGGGTTTTGCCGGTCCAGCTGTCGACTACAAACAAGGCGGATTTGTTGCCGTTGGTCGATTTTGCCACGATTTGACGGTTGTCGGCGGCCCAAGCCGGAGACTCCCAGGAGCCGGGGGCTTCGGTAATGCGTTTGTTTTCGCCGGTTTTGACATCATACACGGCGAGAGTGTAAGCACCGTCAACTTTGG
This sequence comes from uncultured Victivallaceae bacterium, assembly GCA_964609825.1. Classification (GTDB taxonomy): domain Bacteria; phylum Verrucomicrobiota; class Lentisphaeria; order Victivallales; family Victivallaceae; genus CAZSSH01. The sequence goes on from CAZSSH010000010.1 coordinate 406,183, forward strand.
TTGAGTAAACGATTTTATTGTCGCTCGACCAGTCGGGAGTCACCGACTCGACGCCGACACCGGGAATCCGTTTGCGGCTGCTGCCGTCGGCGGCGATGGTGTAAATCTGCGGGCGGCCGGTTTCATCGCTGACAAAGGCGATTTCGCGGCTGTCTGGGCTCCAGCAGGGGGAGGCCTCCACCGCGTTGTTTTTGGTGAGCCGCCGGCGGCCTTCTCCGTCGGCATTCATCACATAAAGGTCAACCATGTGGTCGGGGCTCAAAATTGCCGCCAGCCGCTGGCCGTTGGGGCTGATTGCGGCACCGGCGTTGATCCCGGGGAGGGATACCAGACGCTTGAATTTTTTATCGGCCAACCGGGCAGCAACCACGTCGATGCCGGTGCGGTTATACTTGGAGAAGCCGATGCTCTTGCCGTCCGGGAACCAGCAGGGCTCCACGCACAGCGTGTTGAAATTAGTCACTTGAGTGATGTTATTGCCGTCGATATCGCAAATGTAGATGTCCTTGATCCCTTTGCTGGTCTCGGCGCAAAACGCGATCCTGGTCTGGCAAAAGCCCTTGATTTTTAGCTCGTTAAAGGTTTTTTCGATGATGGCGTCAACCGCGACTTTGGCGGCGTCGCGGGCTGACCCGCTGACGGTGATGCGCCAGGAGTTAACGGGGACGTTAAGCATGTTGAGCGTCAGCGTTAACGTGTTGCCGGAGAGGCTGCCGGTCAAGTTGTAGTCGGCCTTGGGGTCGCTCGTCAGGTCAAACCAGCCGCAGGCACCCAAAAATGCGCGCAGCGAGTTGGAGAGCTCGGCATTGCCCTGAATGCCGGGGAAATATAACGTCGGGTTGTCCCGTACTTTGACTTTGACCTCGACCGGCGCAGCCTGAATATTGCAAATGAAAATGCTTGAAAAAATCAGCATAAAAGCGAGTAAAATTTTCTTCATTTTGTTGTCGTCTCCTTCGGTTCTTATTTTATCTTAATAATATATTGCCGAAACGTCAATAATCAAGGTTGACGGGCGAAAATATGGCGATTTTTTTTGTTTCAAATAAAAAAATGACGGATTGCTTTCGGTTGGCTTTGAAATATCGGCAGTTCGGGGTTATTTTATAATAAAATATTCCAAAATGACAAGCAATAAATCATGATTGACGAACTTAATTTTATTTTGGTGGCAGGGGGGAGTTCCAGTCGTTTCGGCGGTCAAAACAAACTCTTTCAGCTGCTGGACGGCCTCCCGGTGTGGCTGCACTCGGTCAAGACTTTTTTGCCGGTGCTGTCGCCGCAAGCGATGGTGGTGGTGACGCCGCCGGAGACGCGCAAGGAGTTTGAAGCGCAGCTTTTCCGTTATTTTCCATCGGCTTCCGTTATTTGGGCCGATGCCGGAAGTTATCGCGGCGCTTCGGTCATGGCCGGGCTCAACGCGGTTAAGCATTCCGGAGCGTTTGTTGCCATTCATGACGCTGCCCGGCCGCTGGCATCGGTGGCGCTTTTGCAAAATCTGCTTATGCTCGCCCGCCGTCACGGCGGAGCGATTCCCGGCAAAAAAGTGAGTGACACCATCAAAAAAACCGGCCCGGACGGAGTCATCACCGCCCACATCGACCGCAGCGATTTGTGGCAGGTGGAAACACCGCAGGTTTTTGATCTCCAAAAACTTCTTGCGGCGTACCGGCAGTTTGGCCACATTGAGCTCACCGATGACGCCGCGATTTTTAACGCCGCCAACTTTGAATGTGCGGTGTTTCCTAATTTGGATGACAATACAAAAATCACTTACTTGGCCGATTACGCCGGATTGCGGGCGAAGCTTGAAAATTAGCCTGATGAAACGTCAGGTGGTCGGCAAGCGTGCCGAAACGCTGGCCGCCGGTTACCTGAGCGGCGAGGGATACGAAATCCTTGATCGCAACGTGCGCAACAAGGCGGGAGAGCTCGACATTGTCGCCTACAAAGAGGGGCGGCTTATTTGCATCGAGGTCAAGAGCCGCAGTCGCAAATCCGAGCGCTGGAGCCCCGCCAGCAATCTCTCGCCGCGTCAGGTGATGCGCAACCGCCGGGCGGCGCTGTCGATGCTGCGGTCGTTGGATGGAGAGAGCATTGAGGTGCATTTTGACTTGATCGAAATCGTTTTTGTCAACCGTTTTTGGCACCGGCTCAAACATTATTACGATTATATTGACCCCGTCATTGCCGAATGATTTGCAAAAAGCCGCCGCAAGTGGTATTTTATATTGTCACAGCTTGAAATCAACTTTTTAGATAAGGAAATCGCGAGATGGACCAGAAATTAAAAGTCGGGGTAATCGGTGTCGGTGCTTTGGGCAGACATCATGCCCGGTTGTATGCTCAAAATCCCCGGGTGGAAGTCGTCGGCATTTACGACGTGGTGCGCGAAAATGCGGAAAAAGTCGGGGAAGAATTTGGCCTCAAAGTATTTCATGACTGGAAAGATCTGGCCGACCAGTGTCAGGCTTTGAGCGTGGCCGTGCCCGCCAATTATCACGCCAGCACCACGATTCCCTTGCTGGATCTCAAAAAGCACGTTTTGGTCGAGAAACCGCTCGCGTCCAGCATCGGCGAAGCCGAGGCCATCGTCGAGAGCGCCAAAAACAACAATGTTGTTTTGGCCGTCGGCCACGTTGAGCGTTTTAACCCGGCGATGGATTTTTTGGAAAAATATGCGGCAAACACCCGTTTTATTGAGGCTCACCGCTTGGCAGCTTATCCGCCGCCGCGCCCGGGATTGCCGCGCCGCGGGACCGAGGTTAGCGTGGTTTTGGACTTGATGATCCATGACATCGATTTGGTGCTTACCATGGTCGACTCGGAGGTCGAGCGCTTTGATGTCGTCGGGATTCCCGTCTTGTCCAAAACCGAGGACATTGTCAACGCCCGCATCAAGTTTGTCAACGGCTGCTGCGCCTCATTGACCGCAAGTCGCGTGAGTCAGGAGCCGATGCGCCGTTTCCGCGTATTTCAGGAGGACTGCTACATCTCGATGGATTACGGCAAACACTTCGGCATGGTGTTGAAACGCAACCGCCTCGGGCTTGCCCGCAAGGATGTCAATCTGGACGAAAAAAATGCCTTGGCGGCCGAGCTTGACGATTTCGTGACCGCGGTCGAAAAAACCATTGCCGCCGGGCATGTGGTTGACGCCAAAGTCTCCGGCGAGCAGGGGCTCAAGGCCATCAAACTTGCCGTCGCCATCGAGACCGAGGCGCGGCGTTACAACGAAAAATACAACTTTAAATTTGCTCCCAGCACTCCGGGAGAATTGGAGGAATGAGCCGCGATTTACGCACACTGCCGACCGATAAGGTCCTGGTTTCGCCGTCGCTGTTGGCGGCGGATTTCGGCAATCTCGCCGTCGAAATCAAGCGCATCGGCGATGCCGGGGCGGATATGCTCCACTTGGACGTGATGGATGGGCACTTTGTCCCCAATATTTCTTTTGGTCCGCCGGTGATCCAGAGCATCCGCAAATTGACGGATATCTTGTTTGACGTCCACTTGATGATCTCCGAGCCGTTGCGCTATGCGCCGGTGTTTGCCAAAGCGGGGGCGGATCACATCACGTTTCACCTCGAGGCCGATGACGATGTCCAAGCGACGATTGACGCCATTCATAATCTCGGTTGCACTGCCGGAATTTCGCTCAAACCCAAGACGCCCGCCGAGGCGATTTTTCCGTGGTTGGACAAAATTGAGATGGTGCTCATTATGAGTGTCGAGCCGGGCTTTGGCGGCCAGAGCTTTATGGGTGATATGATGGCCAAAGTGACCGAGGTCAAGCAGGAAATCAAACGCCGCAGTTTAAAAGTTCAGCTCGAAGTCGACGGCGGGATCGACCCCGCCACTGTCGGGATCGTCGCTGCCGCGGGGGCCAATTTGATGGTAGCCGGGACGGCGGTTTTCCGTTATCCCGAGGGCGCGGATGCCGCGATAAAATTATTACACGATGCAACCGGAGTTTTACAATGAGTGAAGAGTTATTGCGTACGCCGCTGGCCGCCGAGCATGTCAAGCTGGGGGCCAAGATGGTGCCGTTTGCCGGCTGGGAGATGCCAGTACAATACACCGAGGGCATCATAGCCGAACACAAGCACACCCGCGAACATTGTTCCATTTTTGATATTTGCCACATGGGCGAATTTCAGGTGGCGGGAGAGGGCGCCGCGGCGGCGCTGGATGGATTGCTGCTGCGCAAAGTTTCCGACCTGCCGGTCGGGTCTTGCCGTTACAATCTTTTGTTGAATGACGCGGGCAAAGTTCTGGACGATCTTGTCGTTTACCGAATGAAGGAGGACGACTTTTTCATCGTCGTCAATGCCGGGACGGCGCTCGGCGACGCCGAGTGGTTTGACAAACATTTGCCGCAGGAGCTTGATTTTCAGGATTTGTCGGATGTTTTGGCCAAAATCGACATTCAGGGGCCCAAAAGCGCCGAGGTGATGGCCAAACTCGGGATTGAAGCAGCGGTGCTGCCCGGGTATTTCAAATGGATGCACGCCACGATTGACGGCGTCAAGTGTATTTTGAGCCGCACCGGTTATACCGGCGAATTGGGTTTTGAAATTTATTTCAACGAGGACTTTGCCGTCCGGATCTGGAATAAACTATTGAGCATTGAGGGCGTCAAGCCCGCCGGGCTCGGTGCGCGCGATACGTTGCGTCTTGAGATGGGTTACTCGCTCTACGGCCATGAGCTCAATACTGAAATCACCCCCGTGGACGGCGGCTTGGGCGCGTTTTATAAGCCTGATGAGGAGCGTGACTTTGTCGGCAAGGCGGCGCTCGCCGCCGACAGCGGCAAGTGGCAGACCGTCGGCGTCAAGCTGGAGAGCCGCCGGGCGGCCCGCGCCGACCATACGGTCCTGGATGCCGACGGCAAAGTCATCGGCAAAGTGACCTCGGGTGCATTTTGCCCGTCCTTGGATATCGCCTGCTCCTTGTGCCGGGTGGAGCGCAGCAAGGCGCTGCCGGTCGGGAGCAAAGTTTTGATCGACATCGGCAAGGCGCAATTGCCGGCGACGGTGGTCCCGTTGCCGTTTTACGAAAACGGCACGGTTCGAGCTAAAATTTGTTGATTTTTTGCCCGAATCGATTTGCTTTTTGCAAAAAAAATGTTATATTATATGACATATTAAGTGAACAACGTGCGCTCATAGCTCAGTCGGTAGAGCAAGTGACTCTTAATCACTGGGTCGAAGGTTCGAGTCCTTCTGGGCGTACCATTTTATAACAATTTCAGGGCTTATACTAAAAGTATAAGCCCTGTTTTTTTGTCCTGTCGGCCGGATTTCGGGACAAAAAAAGAGCGGAAAAAAATTCCCGCTCTTTTCTTTCGATTGCTTAAAAGCAATGTTTCACATACTTGAGATAAAACCAGATCGAGGCAATCACCTGTGACAGGATCATCATCGGGAAACCGTAGTAGGTGAAACGGCCGAAGCTGATGTTGTAGTTGTTCTTTTTGGCAATTTCGCTTACCACAATGTTGGCCGAGGCGCCGATCAAAGTACCGTTGCCGCCGAGGCATACCCCGACCGCCAAAGCCCAGATGAGCGGGATTTCGACTTCGGAGCGGATTAACGCCGCGTTGGTCACATCGAGATTCATGTGTTCGGCAATCGACGGCACCGTTGAGTGGATCAACGGGATCATTGCAATCGCCAACGGGATGTTGTTGACCAAGGCCGAGCAGAGTGCGCCGCCCCAGAGGATGATCATCATCATGGTAAAGAAATCGCCGCCCGCAACCACCACCAGCTTTTGACCGACGAAGCCGAAGAAGTTGGTAAGCTCCAAGGAGCCGATCATGATAAACAAGCCGATGAAAAAGAAAATGGTGCTCCAGTCGACTTTTTCCAGCGTCTTGGGGACATTGACTTTGCAAACCAATGCCATCACCACGGCACCGCCCAAAGCAACCACGCCGGACTCGATATTGAGTACCCGGCCGAGGAAGAATCCGGCAATGACTGTCACGAAGACCGGCAACGAGCGGTTAAGAATGCTCCGGTCAACAATGGCCAGCTCGGGTTTGGTTTTGAGGAGCCGCGACCGGCAGGCCGGATCGACCTTAAGCATTTTTTTGAACCACAGGAGTGCCAAGGCGAGTGACGCCGCGCCGATGACCAAAATAAGCGGAGTCAGATTGATCAAAAAATCGTTAAACGAAAGTTTGCAGATTGAGCCGATGATTACGTTCGGCGGGTCGCCGATCAAAGTGGCGGTGCCGCCGATGTTGGAGAAGATGGCCTCCATGATCAAAAACGGGATCGCCGTAATTTCCAAAAATTGACAGATCAGAATCGTAATCGGAGCAAGTAAAATCACCGTGGTCACGTTATCCAGCAACGCCGAGATAAAGGCGGTGATAAACATAAATATGGCAAAGATTGCGATGCCGTTGCCCCTGGCCAGATTGGCAAGCTTGATCGCCAGATACTCAAAGACCCCGCTTTGGGACATGATGTCCAAAATAATCATCATCCCGATTAAGAGCGCGAGCACGTTTAAGTCGATTTTGCCGAGCAATTCGCCGAACGGCACAATGTTGGTGCAAATCACAATCGTGGCGCCCAGCATCGAAATCAATGTTTTGTCGAACCAGTCGACCGAGATCAAAAAATAGGCGATCGCAAAGATCGTCAAACAGATATACATTTCAGTCATTTAGATACCCCCGTCACAGTGCAAAAATATTGACCAGCATCATTGTTTGATCGATGATACCGATAAGTTTATTGTTATCATCAACCACGTAGACCTTTTGGCACTTTTTGACACCCATCGCGTAAAATATCTCAAGGATCGTGTTTTGGGCGGTAAAAACGCAGCAGTCGAGGTTGATGACATCTTTGACCAAGCTCTTGCTCTCGCGGTCATAATAATTTTCCAACGGGTCAAAGTCGGCCACAAAAGAGACACTTTTGAGCATCTTGAAAAACTCCGGCATGCCGAGCAAAAACAATTTTTCGGTGTTGATTTCACCGAGGAATTTGCCGTCTTTGTCCACTACCGGCAAAATCGTCTCGGATTTTTCGCACATAGTTGAGATTGCCGCGGCAAGCGGCTGCTCGGGGGAGAGCGAGTCAAAGCGTTTCTCCATCAGATCCTCGGCATAGAGGATCACGTCCAGGTCGCAGTCCTGATTTTTGATGTACTGGGTGAATTCGCCGCAGCTCTTGAAGCCGTCGATGGCGCTCAGGTGCATGGGGTTGGCAAAAATTTTCATCAACAATGCAAACATTTTAAGTACAACACCCGGGCGGTTGTCCGGTACGAGCACCATGCAGACGCATTTGACATTTTGGGAGTTGCCATATGCAATCGGCGTTTTGAGGACAGCCACGCTGATGATAAAGTCATTGAGTCCCTTGATGCGGACGTGGGGGAAAACCAGCTCGTCGCTGATCAAAGTAAGCCCTTGGCTCTCGCGGTCTTTGATGCGCAGCAAGATGCTTGCGCTGTCAAGTTTGCTTAATTTTGCGGCGGTGGTTTCTGCCAGATTTTGCGACAATTTGATGAATACTTCATCAATGGATTTGACTTCCGGGCGAATGAATAAATTATCGTCCGAAAGGTAATTTTCGAGTTTCATTTTCGATTACCTCACTTATTAAAAAAATACCCGGCTTTTGCGTGAAAAAAGCAAAAGCGACTTGATTACTCATTGGATTGAATCAAGCACACGGGCCCGCCCGGACGGGGGAGGGAAGCGAGGATATTTCGTTGAGCCGCCACAAATGCTCGGAGTTGGGAATCCGGTCAATGTGCGAGTTGTCGAAGTTATGGATTTCACAGCCGGCCGATTTGCTGGCGCAAATCCAAAAAGTATTGTACTGTTTAAAGAAACTGCAGGGTTTTTTCTTATTTTTGTCCGGGAGCTCCTGAGTGGGAGAATTGCCGCCGGGGATCTCGACCTCAAAAATATTGACATGATCCAAGCTGGAAATTTCACAAAACGGCTCGGGTGTATTTTGTTGGTAGCCGCGCGGAGCAGGCAAATGGGTGCCGACGCAGACAAAGAATGCGAACAGCAAAACCAACGGCACAAAAATGGCGCAGTGTTTCAAAATAGTTTTCAGTTTGCAATATTGCATAAGTTGCTCGTGGTCAATGTGAAATAATGGCGTATAATATACTTCATTATTTTCGATTTACAAACTGAAATTTAAAAAAAATCAGAAATTAGAGAGTTTTATCAGCTCTTTGACCCTGATTTCGTGAGTATGATTGTCAAGGCAGCGGCGACGCCCGGCCTCACCGATTTTTTTTGCCCAGTCTTGATCTATGAGTGCTTTGTCGACGAGTGCGGAGAGTTCATCAGCGGTTCGGTAGCTCAAAACTTCATGGCCGATTTCAAAAGCTTCCGGCAGCTCCTCGACGTATTCGGTAATCAGGCAGCTTGCTGCCGCCGGGATGGCAAAGGCCTGCAAACTTAAAATTGTCTGGTGTTTGGCCAAAGTTTCCTGCAATGTATTAAGCATGCAGCATGAGGCCCGGTATATTTTAACCACATCGTGACCGATGACGTCATTGCGGCCGCGGATGCAATTTTTGAGCAAAGTGTCGCTGTCGCCGGCCAGTTGCCGCCAGCGTCGACCGTAGAGCGCCAGTCCTTTGTCCGCCAATTGGCGGCAGAGCTCCAGCCGCCGGGGTGTGGCTTTGCCGATATAGGATAGCGGGGCGACAAACGGTGTCAGCCCAGGATCGTTTTTTTCGCCGGGCGAATAATAATTAACATCCACCCCGTGCGGCAGATAGCATACGTTGTAATTTTGAGCCCGGAGCTGTCGCTCAATCGGGCGCGATACGGTCAACAGTAAATCGATATCGTTGAGCCAGTCTGTTTCTTTAAGGCACGGCCAGTTGGGACCGTCGAAATCATAAACAGCGACGGTACCCCGATAATAACTTTTGAGTCTGGTAAAGTCAAATTTGAGGTGGGATATGATAAAAATAATCATATCCGGGCGGTACTCTTTTATCAGTTTTTCCAATTTTCTTTGACGCAGCTCATAACCCCATTGTTCACCCGTTTTGATGAAACCGGCCAGCATCCCGAGATTATTGTAATCGGCTATCAGCACATCATGTCCGGTGTTGATAAATCCTGCGGCCATTTGCTCCAAGTGGATTTTCATCCAATTGCTGTCATTGCCGATCAATAAAAATTTCATATTTCCTTGATAAATTAAAAACCCCCGCAATTTTGCGGGGGATGTTGAAACACGGATGCTACGATTTAGGCAACCAATACGTTGAAATCGTAGGCGGTTGTTTTAGTCGACTCAACCTTGAGCCAGTAGTCGCCGGCGGCGAGATTGAAGTCTTTGCTGATGAGCGAACTGGTGGAAATCGTCGCTACAACTTTATTGTTGCTGTCGATGATCGAAAGCTTGGTGCTGGCGGTCACGTTATCAAGAGAAAGCGTGATCTTGCCGGCGGCATTCATCGTAAAGTCGTAGTAATCCGCCGAGTTGGCGGCATTGAGCCAGCCGTTGGCATTGCCGTCATTTCCGGTGAATGTGATTTGATTGTTTTCGCTCTGCACCGTCAGGTCAAATAGCGTATTTGTTTTGGTCGGGGTGGGATTGTTGACAACGACCGTGTAATCTCCGCTGTTGAGCAAAGTATCAAAATATCCGTTGGCGCTGGCGCCGGCATTGACCGTCGTCAGTTTGACCAGCTTGCCGTTGACGGTCTGATAAATCGTCAACGTTGCATTGGCGCTCAAGTCGGAGAGCGCAAAGTTGTACTCAGCCTGACTTGCCGCTGTAAAGGTGAAGCTGTCGTTCGGGTCGCCGAAGCCGACGAAAGCATCGGTGACTGTCCCCTTGACTGTACCATTGCCCTGGTCGACCATGACCAAACTCTCGGTATCGGCCGGGAAGTAGGCCCCGTCGATGCTGAGGTCATACTCGGCCGTGACGTTTTGCGCCGCCTGCGAGTTGCTTAAAACGATCTTGTAGTCACCCGCATAGAGGTCGAGGCCTTTGAGTGCGCCGCTGATGTTTTTGGGCGAAACCGAGAGCGTCTTAAGCTTTTTGTCCACGCCGTTGACCGTCTGATAGATGGTCAATGACACGGTGCCGCCGGTAACGTTGTTGACCGTGAGGTCAATTTCACCATTATAGAGGAGATTAAAAGTGAAAGTATTGCTCGGGGTGCCGTAGCCGAGGACACCGTCGGAGACACTGCCGGTAATATAATTTTCGCCGCCGGAGTTTTTGGTGTCATAGCTCCAATCGGAGACACCGTACTCATTGTTGCTGTTGATGGTATAGCTGCCGTAATTGTATTTGGTTGCGGAGCCCATCGAAACATAGTAAGCGCCGGCGGTGAGGTTAAACAAATACGCGTAACTTCCACCTTGGCTGACATTGTAGGTCTTGATCAATTTGTAATTGGAATCGTAGACCGAGAATTTGCCGTTGCCGTAGGCCATATTGTCAATGGTAAAGGTAAAGACCCCAGTGTCGGTTGCCGTATATTTGAAGTAGTTGGCGGGCCAAGAGCCGCCGAAACTTTGGTTGGACGATTGTGCCCAGTTCATAGCCTTGGCGGTGGCAAAGGTTTGTCCGGCGGTACCGGCAGTGTCGATGGTGAAATTGCCGGTGGTCCACTGTCCTAAATTACCATTTTTATCAACCCCGCGGACCTGATAAGTGTAATTGCCGTTGGCAAGATTAGTCAATTTCAACTGATCGCCGGTCATGGTGGTAATCGCACTGGAGTTGATGTCGTTGCCCGAAGTGTAGCGCACTTGATAAGCCGCAATCCCGAAAATATCGGTGGCAGCCGTCCAAGTAAGGGATGCGTCAGTATTAAACACCGTCGATGACACATTGCCGACCGGGGTCGGGCCGTTGAAGTCGATGTAAACCGACTTGGTCGAGGCGGTGGAGGTTTTGCCGGAGCAGCCGACCGCTTGGACGGACAGTTTGTAATTGCCGTCAGCCAACCCGGAGGTGGAGTCAAAAACAATGTTGGTGCTGGTGGTGTAGGTTTGGTACATCACATTGCCTTGTTTGTCGGTAAACACCACATTGTAACCGGCGACACCTTCCAAACTGGTGGAGGTACTCCAGTTAAAATACTGGTCATCACTGCTGTAGGTCTGACTGGCTATGGTTACTTTGGTCGGCGCCGTGTTGTCAACGTCCGCCCATTTGAAATACGGTGCCAAAGTAACACTGCCGACGTACGGATTGACCACCTGATAATAGGTGCCGTTGGTCGGGTCGGACGTGTTGCCGTTATCGTCAACGGCGTAAACGCGCCAATAAACGTTTTGCATCCCGGAGAGGTAGCCGGCGCCGACGGTGCCGTTGGTTCCGTCGCCAAAATTGAGATAGGCATTGGTGGTGCTGAAACTTTTTGAATTATTAAAGTACTCATTGTCGGCGACTTCGACTTTGTAAGTCACCGAGCCGCGGTCATCGGTCACGGCATCCCACGACAGATAAGCATTGACGCTGGTTTTTACGCTGGAGGTTGTGGTTGAGCCCCAGTTGTTAGTGCTGGAAGTCGTATTGTATTTGATATCGACAATCGCATAGGTGTCGGTAACGGCATCCGGCGCCGTGTTGTCAAAGTAAAACGAGTTGCCGTCTTCCCAAGCGCTGGTAGTGCCGTCGGAATAGGTGGCCTGGACGTGCCAGAAATAACTGGTATTGTCGGTGGTTGCTGCCAGATTATTGACCGTAGTGGTCGGGTTGCCGCCGGCCCATGCCGACATATCGGAGAAAGACAGCGTTACGGTATTGGCCGACGAAAAATCGTCACTGTTGCCGAGCACATATTGCAATGTATAGCCAACGACATCCCCGGACATCCGCCAGGTAAAGGTGGCATCAGTGCCGTTGTTATTGGTGGTGAGGGTCGCCTTGGGGGTACTGATGGTTGGAGTGACGGTAAAACTGTTGCTGCCGGAGATCAAATTGGTGCGGTTCCCCACCCAGTCGATCGCCTGAAATGTATAACTGTATGTGCCATCGCGGAGGCTGTTACCCAAATTGGCATTGACAAAGTCACCCACAGTAAGACTGTTAACCGCCGGTTTGGCCGGATCGGTTTCGCGGATGGTGTAGGTTTTGGTATAACCGTTGGCACCGGTGCAAACAATGATGTAAGACGAAATCCCCGATTGGGTATCGATAATGTCTCCCCAGGTGAATTTCAGAGTCTCATAGTTGGTGTTTGAGTCGTAAGTTGTTTTTGCTGTTATTGTAAAGCCTTTTCCTGTTTGCGGCGCAGTTTTGTCGGCGGTCCAGCTTTGGAACTCGTCACCATAATTCCAACTGCCCGTTTCGCCACTGTTGCTGGTGGCGCAAACACGCCAGTAAACCATGGATTGCTCCGGCAAACCGGTCAATAAGAACTCACTGGCATTGGTGGAGCGGGAGTACTGGGTCCCGGTCAGTAACGCTGCATTCCAATAATCTTCGGGACTGGAGCCCGCCGGCAAGATTATTTTTTCGCTGGTGATAATGTATTCCAGTGTATAGTTTTGGATATTATTTTGATCCTGCCAGTCAAATCTGACCGCCGCTGTGTTAATCCCTTGTGTCGGCTTGTCAGGGTTGATAAAGATCATGCTGCTGGGAGTAAGCGGTACATCCGGAACAACCGAGCCCGGAGTCGCACTGCCGGATGTCCAATCGCCGATTTGGCCGCGGCCACTGGCAGCGCGGACACGATAGTAAATGCTGTTGTCAAGCTGGGTAAGATTGATGCTGTTGCCGCTGACCAGTTTGACGATGGATTTGTCAAATGAGGCATTGTCCGCATACTCGACGATATAATAGTCGGCGCCGGTGACACTGTTCCAGGACAAGTTGACAGCGCGGGCGGCAGTGGCATCGACGGTAACAGTAACACTGTTGAGTACGTAACCCGAGTCTTGTTGGGTGACGCTGACATACAGGCCTTTGGTATCGTCGAATAAAACCGTCGCATTGACATTGTAACCGCTGACTGTACTGAAGTCAAAAGTCTGCCCAAAGGCGACACGCTGTGATACTCCCTGAAAAGTTAAGGTAAATTCACGAATTTGCCATAAACTCAAATCTACATTTGCAGAATCAATGACATAGTAATTTTCGCCGGCAAGTGCGTCATTAAGGTTAAATGTGATCTTTGTCGTACTGACAGCAAATGCGTCGTAATCGTAAATATTGGTGGTTATTACAGTTGTATTGCTGTTTGCTGTGCCTTCCAGATTGAACTGAACGTTGGACAGTCCGCCCTTGGATCCCAATGACCCCAAAATGTTGGCATTGTCGTTGATGACAAAAGTATTGATGCCGGCACTTAAATTTACATTGCCTTCAATGTTTGCGCTGGCGGAAAACTCGACATAGTCGTCAACTACACTGTAACTATAATTATAGCTGTCGTCGCCTATGATGGAATATGTACCGCTGGTAATTGCATCTGAATAGTAGCTGCCTGTAGCTGTGATGTTGCCGGATACGCGCAGGTTGTATCCATCGTAAAACCCCATCATACCGCTGGCAATTCCAAAGTAACTTAAGCTGGAGACTGTGATATCGCCATTAAATGTAAAGGGCTCGTTGCCGTTGCTGCTGATAAGAGTGTTTTCCATATAAATACCGCAACTGTACCCGTTGCTGGATACATTAATTGTCCCGGCGTAATTTTGTGCAGTCAATTTTTCGGCATGAATCCCAAATGATCGGGTGGCAAATGTAAAAATCCCCGAAGTATAAAGACTGCCGTTGGCATAGGTGTTCATGCTGGAGTCCATGGTAATCGAGGATCCGCTGCTGAACTGACCAGAGACCGTAATGTTTTTGGCAGTAATCCCGTATAGCTCATAGGTATTGTTGTACGGATAAGGGACAGGACCGGGATTGATGTTGAGATCCAACTGGTTTTGGCTCCCTGAGAGATTGATATCCAGCCCGACATTATTGCCTACGACCAAATTACCGGTAAGACTGATTCCGGTCAATGAAATATCGTTGTTGGTGATATCTTGGTAAACGTTTTGGGTGTCGGGGGTGGGGTACCCGTTGACACCGATGACCAAGTTGTCGATGGAGGCGGTGATTGAGCCGTTAAGCCGACCATTGATGCTTAAGTTGCCGCCGATATAGCCGGAGGACTTGAGCGTGTTGTTGTTGAATGCTGCCGAGATAGCAGGGGTACTGGTTGCGGAAAAGGTCAAATTATTAAGACTGGATATCCATGTGGCGGTAAAATCTTGATTGATGGTCAAGCTTTGCGACTGAATTGCCACCGAGGTAAATGTGTTGCTAGTGATATTGACGGCATATTTGTCTTTTTCCGGGTCCGGATTTGATGCGACATTGCCGGTTACGCCAAAAGCGATTATGCCACCAAGGTTGCCGGAAACGTTGACTGCTCCGGTGCTGAGAATCCCAATACTCGACAGCGTATTTCCGGAGACGCTGTTGGTGTGAGAGGTCGAGACTGTAAATTGATTATTGACAATGATCTCGCCGGTAAAATTATAGTTTATTGAAAGGTTGTTAACCCGATAGCCGACAATGACCCCGGTATTGCCGGACGCCGAAGAGTACCAATTGCCTTTACTGTCCTGATAGTCACCGCTGGACATCACGCCAGTAGAAGTCAAGCTGGCACTCATATCGCTGGATATGGTGAGATCAGACGCTTGAATGCAGCAAACACTCAGGTTCCGGTTGCCGCTGGCACCGGTTGTTCCGTTTGCAATAGTACTGCGCGAGGAAGCGGATATCTTGATTAAACTATCCGAAAAACTATTGGGATTGGAGTCATAGGCACCGGATTGGGCCGAAAAATTCAAAGTGCCGCTGCCAGTATATTTGATGGCTGTATTTTGCGTGTTAACATTGCTTGCCGAATAGCTGATGTTTTTTTTGGAGCCGGGGAAATTCCCTGAAATGGTCAGTGCCAGATTTTCACCGTTGAGCCGCAGTGCAAAACCCATATTATTGGATGCGGTTTCGCTTCGCAAGAAACTCGCGGAGTCTTGAAACGTTGAATTACCGGGGCTCACCAACAAGACAGTGTCAATATTGACAGTAAGCGTTCCGTTGAATCCGTCAGTGGTCATATAGTACATTTATGTTCCTCCCCGATTATCTTTAAATAAAAATATACTTTTTCAAAGTCAATATAGCATGTTTTGCAGCTAAATCAAGTCATCACTCATAAATAACGATGAAAATACTGAATTATTGTATCTGTTTTACAAATTAAAAAAATATTTTTTGAGGCGGGGACTTGCATTTGCCGCCGGATGTGTTTATATTAACGTGAGCCGGGGGTAAATTTACCCTCCCGGCAAAAGAAAAATCCATAGAAAGGACAGAAAAAATGAACAACAAAAAAGAAATTTTCGCGGACGGCATCGGTCAGATTCATTTCGCCGGCAACATGGTGCGTTTTGACTTCGTCACCTTGCAACCGGGTGAAGAAGGCGCC
Source organism: uncultured Victivallaceae bacterium (assembly GCA_964609825.1). Classification (GTDB taxonomy): domain Bacteria; phylum Verrucomicrobiota; class Lentisphaeria; order Victivallales; family Victivallaceae; genus CAZSSH01. The sequence goes on from CAZSSH010000010.1 coordinate 421,654, forward strand.
GCGCCGACCCCCGAAGTGAGCGAGCGCATCATCATGCCGCCGCAGGGTTTCCTCGCCGCATTTAACTCGATGCAGCAGCTGATTGACAAGCTCGTCGAAGCCGGGATTCTCCAGAAGAACGAAAACGCCGGCAAGGACAAAAAAGGCAATTTCTAAAGGTTTTGACGGTCGGATTTTTATGACGTTATCGTTGTCCATTTTTTCTTTTGACAGTTACCGCGAGTACTCGTGCCGGGAGTCTTACGCATTGAGCGTAAGCTGCCGTGCCGGGCTGCCGTCCGGGCCGTGCTTTTGCATTGCTCCGGCAACCGGGGACAACAGCGCATATTTTACCGTTAAAGTCGGCCAGGCAACATCGGGTCTTTACCGGCTGGTAAAGCTTTTTTCGCAAGTTGCCGTGACGGTGTTTGCCATGCGTAAATGCCGTAAGATCAAATCTCCTGTTAAATTTGCCGCGCCGTCGCCGGTTCCCCGTCAAAAGGGCAAAATATTTGCGCTCGGCTGCCATTATCGGCTATGACATAACTCCTTTGATGATTGGCAGATAAAGGACAATTGCCGGAAGTTTCCGGCAGTTGTCCTTTGTTTTTTACGAAAATGATTTTTCCGGATTCGGTTGACAATTTTTTCTTTTTTGGTTACCTTGGGGTAGGGCCGAAACAGAAAGGAGGATCAATGAATCTCAAGCAAATCATCAAAAAAGTTATTGCCGGAGAGATGCCGGACGCCGGAGAAATTGAGTTTCTTAAAAACAATAGTTTTGAGGAAAACCGTTTTTTGGTGGAAATCGATCGGCTGGAGGAGGTCAACGCCGCGTTGACCCGCGAAGTCGAGTCGGTGCGCGATGTCGCCGGTCAGACGCAAGTCAAACAGTCCGAAAGCGAGCTTGGCTCACTGCGGCAGCTGACCAAACAGCTTTCCGAAGAGCGCGACAACGCGCAAAAAGAACTCAAACACTGGAAATACCGCCAGCAAATCGGCGAACTCGCCACCCAATACCATTTCTCGGATGTCGAGTATCTTGCATATTTGTGCGAAAAGAATCAGATCGATCTCTCGACGCGCGATGCCGCCGAAGGATTTATGACCGACTTGCGGAGCAAAACACCGAAGTTTTTCCGCTCGGATGTCCAGCCTGGAGCCAAAGCCGATCAACTTGCCGTCAGCCCGGCCGTTTCCGGTACGTCGATCACCGATATGCTCTCGGCGGCTCCCGAAATCACCCGTTAAATCATAAAACCAAAAATAAGGAAGCATTATGTTGTATTCTTACAGTTTTCAAAACAAAAAACGCGATCTTGCCGATATCCTCTCGACGGTAATCAAGGATGAGCCGCGTTTTATTAGTAATTTTAAACCGGTCGAGGAGGCCACCCAGCAAAAACACGAGTGGCTGGAGGATCAGATTTCCGGCCGCTCCGTCACCGCCGTCGCCGTCACCGGCAACGAGGTTGAGCTCGCCGCCAACGATGCGGGCAAAATCCGCGTCGGCACTTTGCTGGTGATGGAAAATGACTCGGCGCTCTTTCGCGTTGTTTCCTATACCGGCAACTCTTTTGTCTACGCTCTGGCCGCCGCCAACGGCTCGTCTCATACCGCCCCGATGGCGGGCAAAATGATGAAAATCGTCTCCACTCCGATTGCCGAGGGCAGCAACCCGGGAGACGGCGACGAGAGCGGAATCACCGGCAGCGTCAACTTTAACTACACTCAGATTTTTCGCAAAGACATCATTTTGACCGGCAGCGCGCTCGCCGTCAATGTTTTCGGAAACGTTGACAATCAGCTTAACCGTCAGACTGCGTTTGCCTTGGGCGAGCTGGCGCGCGATCTTAACCGCGTCGCTCTTTTTGGCCGCCGCGTCGAGGGTTCGGCGCTTGCCCGCGGCGAAGCCGGCGGCTTGTACGCGTTTGCCGGCAACGGTCTCAAGATTGATGCCGATGCCGCGGTGCTGAACAGCTTTTTGATCAATGACGCGGCTCAGGAAATTATGGGCGAGGGCGGCGATCCCACCCAGATTTTGTGCAGCCCCGGTCAGGCCCGCGTCCTCTCCAACGAGTATAAAAACAATCTTCAGATCATCCGCTCCGACGACCGTCGCGGCGCCTATGTGGCGGTGGTGGTCAATGAGATCAACGGTCGCGGTATGACGATTATGGCCGATCCGGATGTGCCGGACTGTGACGTCTGGGTGCTCGACGCCGCCGGTTTCGGGCTATCCAGTCTCAAGGGGCGTGCCATCGCCGACGAGGATGCAACTCCCAAAGGCTTTGACGGGGTCAAGCGCATGGCTCTGGGCGAACTGACGTTTGTCTTTAAAAACGCCTTGCAGCGCTGCTGCCGGATCGGCAACCTTAAGCCGAGCTTGCAGGTTTTGTCCGGGCTTAAGGGGTAAACTGATTGACTGGCTCCGGGATAATCCGGGGCCGGTGTTTTTATACATAAAAAACGGAGGAAATAATCATGCATGATTTGATGACGGCCGCAAATGAATACTTTTCCTTGCATCTGGAGCGCAATCTATGGGAGTCGCTCGGCCGGGAGGAGCAGCTGGCGGCGTTGACCAACGCGGTCAATGACTTGACCGATTATGCAAGAGTGGTCTTGCCGGTAGAGAGTGAAGCCGTGCAGCGGGCGATTTACGAGCAGGCACTGTGGCTGGTCAAACGGCTTCGCCGCAAGCCGCAAATTGTTGCGGAGAGCATCGAGGGGCTGGGGAGCCGGAGTTACGCTGTCGGCGGAAACGCCGATGATGGCGAGGCCGTCTGCAAGCGCTCGCGGTTGATATTATCGCCGGTGATTCAAAGTCAAGCCGGTAAACTCGCGAGGGGGTAATATGTTTTATTTAAAGAACAGCCGGATTGAGTTTTGCGGATTGCCGCTCGGAAAATTGGAGGATGAGCCCGAGTTCAGGATCATCCCCCGTTTTTTTGCCGCCGCTCCCGGCGGCGCGGTTGAGATCGGCGAAGCCGGAGCGGTCGGAGTCAAACTGACGCTGCAAACAATTGATTTTGATTTCGCCCGGGCCTTTGACCGCGGCGGTAAACCGCTAACGCGCCGTAATCCGTATTTTCGGCGTTTCGGCCGGTTGCTGCTGCGGACGGAGGAGGGGCGCAATCACTGTTATTTTGCGGTGGCGCGGCTCTGCAAAGACAGTTTTTGGGACAAAAAAAACCGGAAGTTGGTACTGATGTTTGAGGTCAGACCCGCTTCCGGCGGCAATTATCTGCAAATATTGTCCTAAAAGCCCGGCGGTAAAAAGTCGGAGTCTTTAAACACCGGATCGAGTTTGTAATAAATTGACCGGACTTGTTGCATCACGCCGTTGTCATTGACAGTGGCTTCGGCGGCAACTTTGACTCCGTCGCAAACGGTGTATTTGTTGATGACTGTATCGTTCACATAAGTATTGCCGTCGCTGATCAGTGTGACTTTGATCCGGTTGATGAGATAAGTTTGCGGGCTGATGTAAATCTCAAAATGCGAAAGATCCCCGGCATTGCGGCGGCAATTGAGTTTAATGAATTGATCTTCGCCGATCTCGACATTGGTGATTTTGATATCATGAAAGACGGTGGAGTATTTGCTCTGCGGGCTGGCCATCAGGCTTACAATTTGCAGCCGGTCCAAGGCTTCACCGGTGATGTCGGTGACTTTTTTCTTGTTGTAATCGACGTACCAACCGGCTTTGCCGTTATATATAAGCGCGTTTTCCTCGGTGTTGTCGATGTACCCGGCAACCCTGAGATTGGCAGGGTCCTGAAATTTAGTCTCGACAATTTTTTCCTCCGGGTCATCCATGAAACGCTCGGTGACAAAAATTTGACGCTGGACGAAACTTTTGGCCTTGTCATATTTATTGTCGGGGTCCACCGCGCGATTCATCTTGCTCTCCAGTGTCTCCAACGTAATATTGCCGGGCGACTCGACCTCTTTGACACTTGCGCAACCGGCCGATGCAAAGACGACTGCGACGGCAAACAGTAATTGAAATTTCATCTTTAATTATCCTGCGTTATGCTGTTTCTTAATAATATAGCACAGTTTTTTTTCACTTCCACAAAAAAATCTTTTAATTTTAAAAAAATCGACTTGACAAACCCCTGCTTGGGGCAGTAACGTATATACGTACGCGAGAGTGTTTTTTTGCGTCATTTTTGTTTAAGGAATAAATATGTCTAAATTAGTCATTGTCGAATCTCCCGCCAAAGCCCGCACCATCGGCAAAATGCTGGGAAAGAATTATAAGGTTTTGGCCTCGATGGGCCACGTCCGTGATTTGCCCGAGCGGGAATTGGGTGTGGATATTAAAAATCAGTTTCAGCCGGTGTATGTCGATACGCCGCGCAGCAAATCGACGCTTAAGGATTTGCGCGCCGCCGCCAAGGATGTGGATGAAGTCTTTTTGGCGCCCGACCCCGACCGCGAAGGGGAGGCGATTGCCTGGCATTTGCATGAAGTGTTGAAAGAGGACGTGTCGTCGCCGTTTTACCGCGTAACGTTCCACGAAATCACCAACTCGGCGATTAACAAAGCGATGCAGGAGTTGGGCTCTATTAATATGGATTTAGTAGACTCGCAGCAGGCGCGGCGGGTATTGGACCGGATTGTCGGTTATCAGGTGAGCCCTTTGCTGTGGTCCAAGATCGAGAAAGGGTGCAGTGCCGGGCGCGTACAGTCGGCGGCGTTGCGGCTGGTGGTCGAGCGCGAGCGCGTGATCGAAAATTTCAAGCCCGAGGAGTACTGGGTTTTCGGCATTGTTTGCACCATGCCCGATGGCAGCAAGATTGCCTTTAAGTTATTTAAGGTCAATGCCGCCGATGTCAATATCAACAACGAGACTGAGGCTCTGTCGGTGTTGGCGGCGGTGCAAAAAGGTACGCCGCCCCGGGTTGAGTCCATCACCTCGGCCGAGCGCAAACGTTATGCCCCGGCACCGTTTACCACCAGTACGTTGCAGCAGTCGGCAAGCGTTTCGCTGCATTTCTCCGCCAGCAATACTATGCGTTATGCGCAGCAGCTTTATGAAGGCATCGAGCTGGGCGCCAAGGGCGCGGTCGGTTTGATTACTTACATGCGTACCGACTCGGTGACGATCGCCGCTGAGGCGCAATATGCGGCCTTGGACTTTATCCGCAAAGAGTACGGCGAAAACTTCGCCCCCAAGTATCCCAATGTTTATAAAAACAAAGCCGCCGCTCAGGAAGCACACGAGGCCATCCGTCCGACCGATGTTTTGCGAACGCCGGAGATGGTGGCGTCCTTTTTGGACGAAAAGCAATTAAAGCTCTACAGCCTCATTTGGCGGCGCTTTGTCGCCAGTCAGATGACTCCGGCGGTGAACAATCTTACTACCGTCGATTTGTTGGTCACCGGCGCCGACCGCAACAAATACACGTTTCGCGCGACGGCCGCGGTGCCGGTCTTTGCCGGTTTCTCCAAAGTTTACGAGGATATCGTCAAAAAGAAAGATGAGAGCGCGTTGGCGACTGCGCTCGGTGGTTTGCAAAACAATCAGGAGCTCGTTATCTCGGATTACGAAAAAGAGCAAAAATTTACCGAGCCGCCGCCGCGCTTTACCGAGGCCTCATTAATTAAGGAGTTGGAGGAAAACGGCATCGGGCGCCCCTCCACTTACGCCACCATTTTAAAGACGATTCAGGATCGCGACTATGTGAGCCGGGACAACGGCAAATTGTTGCCGACCGCGCTTGGATTTTCAGTCATCGATTTTTTGGTCGAGCGGCTGCCGGAGCTCTTTGACATCGGCTTTACCGCCAAGATGGAGCAGCAGCTTGACGAAATTGAGGAGGGCAAAGTCTCCTGGATTGCGATGATGACCGAGTTTTACAACAAATTTGCGCCGTGGCTCGAGTCGGCCAAGCACAGTGATGCGCCTCCGTCGCATTTGTCGGAGCAACTGATCGGCGAGATTGCCAAAATCGAGTTTGAGAAGCCGCAGAAATCGGGACGCAAGACCTTTGACGACCGCAAGTTCTTTGACTCGGTGCGCAAAAAGTTTGAGGGTGACCGCAAGATTACCGGCAAACAATATACCGCTTTGCTCAATATTGCCGGCAAATACATCAATCAACTGGATTTGACCGTGTTCCCGGAGGAGGTCGTTGCCGAGATTAAGGCGTTGGCGATTGCCAAGACCGAGCAGCAGCAGGCGGCCTCGGAGGCGGATTACGCCGGATTGTTTGCCAACTTCGGCAGCAATATCCAGTTTGAGGAGCCGGTCAAGCGCGGGAAGTTCACTTATGACGACCGTAAATTTTTTGACTCGCTGCAGCAACAGGCATTATCCGGCAAAGCACTGTCCGACAAGCAGTTGGCGGCTTTGGGCAAGCTCGCCCAAAAATATGCCGGTCAGCTCAAGGATAAGACGGCGGTCATGGCCCAGCTTAAATTAACTGACAGCGCTCCGGCAACCGCCCCGGATGCGGCAGCGACAGCCGACGGCGCCGCCGCGCCGTCGGTTGACAACGAAAAGACCGCGGCCATCTTTAAGGCATTGGAAAACGTCACCGCTTGGGGGGAGCCGGTCAAACGCGGTCGCTTCACCTATGATGACAAAGCATTTTTCCAGTCGCTGTCCAAACAGTTTCACGGCGGACGGCAGTTGTCCGACAAACAGTTGAGCGCTTTGGCAAAATTAGCGGAGAAATATATCAAATGAAAATGAAAAAATGGCAAATGATCGTCGGGGTGATTGCAATATTGCTGATCGCCGGGGTGTTGGTTTGGAATTTTGTGATGGACAAAGTCATTGCCAACTCTATCGGGCTCGTGGGCTCGGCGGTGGTGGGGACCAAGGTCGAGGCCAAGTCGGTCACCAGTCACTTTTTGCGCGGGGCAATCCAGATTGAGGGACTCTCGGTTGGCAACCCGGCCGGTTATTTGAGCCCGGAGGCGATTGAAATCGGTAAAATTGCGGTGTCTGTCAAACCGTTGAGTTTGCTGAGCAACAAAATTGAAGTCAATGAAATTTACATTGAGGGGATGAAAGTTGACTTTGAGCCTGATATTTTAAAGGCCACAAGCAACCTCAACGAGCTCTTGAACAATATTAAGAAATTCACCGCCAAAGCTCCTGCCGACGGCAAAGATGCCAAGACGGAGGATCAAAAGGCGGAAAAAGCCGCCAATAAACAGATTTTCATCAAGCATCTGGCGACCAAGGATACCGAGATTTCGGTTTCCTCGTCACTCCTCAAGCAAAAAGTCTCGGTGCCGCTGCCCAATGTGGAGCTCAATGACATTGGCGGCAAGAGCATTGCCGAAACAATCATGGAGATGTTTGAAAAGCTTTTGAAAGACATCAGCAACATTAAGGTGGTCAGTGATCTTGGTAACACGGTCACCGAGACCGGTGATAAAGCGATTAAGTTGATCGACAAATCAATCAAGCGGCTGTTTGAGTAAAAATCGGGTAAAAAATAGTATAAAATGCTGTTTTTCAGGGAAAAAACTGTTTTTTTTGAAAAAAAAATAAAATTGCCGCTTGCATATTGAGTTTTTTTTGCTATACTTAGAGTAAGGACGTTTATTCAAAGTGAAATTAAGCACAAAAACCACCAAAAGGAGATAGTAAAATGAAACATGAATTCTACGATGTCAAGGCAAAAGCCAAGGTCAAAGCCGATGTGATCGAGTTTGTCACCTATGGTGAAGAAGGCCGCAAACGCTATGCCTTCAAAGGCAAAACCGCCGATGGCCGTCCGTTGACCGCTTTTGTCAGCAAGAGCACCTGGGAAAAAGCCAAGAAGTAACTTGGTGGAGAAAGGGCCGCGCAATCAGTTGCGCGGTCTTTTTTTTTGCCCTGTCGGGGGGAGTGTCGGGTTAAAACAAAATCAGCATGGAGTGTGCAATGATTGATTGATCTTTTTTTCGATCATTTTAATTTGCGCCAGTGTGAGCGTCATTTTGCGGAATGCCGGAAACAGTAAATGCTCATGGAGCGCCGCAAAGGCAAACCGGGACGGGTGTTGCAGCGCGACCATACTGTGTTGCAATATCAATTGATCCAGATCGGTCAATCGGTTGGTAAGCACCGGATTTTTACTGTTGGCCTGACTGGATCCGTTGAGCAGTGTTTCCCCTTTTTGAACCCACTTCTTGGCGTTGCGGCTGTGACTCATCACACCGATGCCGTTGACCAGCATTGTTGAGCAGTGATTGTTTTGGATGCCCGGCAGCCGGATTTCCCCCCAATGGTCGGGGTTGTCGTTGCGCCGGAGGTACTCTCCCTCAAAACGATACCCGATCAGCATCGCCAGCTCATTTTTAATCAACAACTCGGCTACTGCCCCCGACGGGTCGCCCCATTGGCGCGTGCAAATCCCCGGCGAGGTGTAGAGGCGCAAAAACAGCTCCAGACCGTTCCAAAACGACAGCTCGGAAATCGTGCAATTGCCGTTGTTGTCAAACAGTCGGCCGCCGGATTGAAAAACAAACGGCATGAAGCCGTTGATATCGGGGATCATGCCGAGTCCGAAGCGCTCGACCCGCTGATTGCGGGTGATTCGGGTTAACTGGCGCATGGCATTGATGACATCTTCCCACGTCCAGTCGTTGTTGGGCTCGGCGAGATTTTCTCTGCGGAAAATAGCCCGGTTGTAATATAATTTGGGCAGCGAAAATGCCACCGGCAACGCATAAAGTTCGCCCTGATAGGACATCGCGTTTAATAATGGCGGCGGGATTTTGGACAAAAGTGATTCACTGACCAACCCGCTCAAAGGCTGTAACACTTTTTCGGCCGCCAAGACCGGCAGCAAACCGTCATCGACCAGCGCCGCCCCCGGCGACTGCCGGTTTTTTTCACTCAAATAATCAATATAGTCGCGATAGGTGTCGTATTGCAAACCGGGGAAACTGTTGCCCTCAACCCCGAAATCCGGAGCGTAATCTTTGTAAATTGCATTCCAACCATACAATATTGGGCGGTCGGCTCCAATGACGCCGTCCGAGCGCACAAAGGTCCCCCGTCCGGCTTCGCGGACGATCAAACCGCGCTTCTCCAAAAGTTTATAGGCGCCGATGGCGCTTGACAGGCCGACCTTTTTTTGCATCGCCAGCTCGCGCACGCTCGGTAAGCGGGAGCCCGGCGGCAAAGTGCCGTTGCGGATCTCCGTTTCGAGATCATTGGCGATGTTTCGCGTCTGCGGTATTTTATTTTCTGTTTCCATGATATTCTTTAATTTACCGCAATTTTAAGAAAAATCAAGCCATTATCGCATTAATTTTGAAATATATATATAACAGTAGCATACAGTTTATAAATTGTGTCATTAATTTCATAAAAAATCTGAAACAGTATTGACAATTATTTCCCTTTGTGATATAATATTGTCAAACCACGGAGGAAAACCCATGAAGAGAATATTTACATTGATCGAATTGCTGGTGGTGATCGCCATCATCGCCATTCTTGCGTCCATGTTATTGCCGGCATTAAATCAGGCACGCGAACGCGCCAAGACTATCAAGTGCGTCAATAATTTAAAGCAAATCGGTTTCATGATGAATCTTTACACCGAGCTGAATGCCGGCAAGTGGCCGCCGGTCCATGAGAGCTGGGGAGGGCGCAAATGGACTGATTTGTTGCGTGCTGGCGGCGTTATCAAGGGTAACGTCAACGTCGAGGGGACGCTTTTGCGCTGTCCGAGCGTGGTCAACCTGACTCCGACTTATACTTATTGTTATAACATATCCCCGACCAACAAAATCAGCGGCGACGGCAAATCAATGTCGGTTTTTAAGATGAAAAAATCGTCGGCAATCATTGCGGTCGCCGACGGCTCCAACTGGTGGACCGATTTGTGGAAAACCCCGGACGGCACCGACGGTTTGGTTTGCCGTCATCAGACCAGTGCCAATGCTCTCTTTTTTGACAGTCATGCCGAGACGGTCAAAAAATCTCAAATCAACGCCACGATGCTGCAGGAGAAATAACCGATGATCAAGCGTTTTTTGACAAGCGGTTTGCTGGCTCTGGCCGTCGCGGCGGGAGCGGGAGACATTATTTTTGAAGATAATTTTAATACCGGCACCGTCAAAAGTGAGTTAAAGAGCAGCGCTGGTGAATTCTCCGTGGTTGATGGCGCGTTAAACATCCGCTCCAAAGAGAGCAATCCGCTGATCCGGGTCGATGCCAACAACTGGAAAAATTATCAATTCAGCTTTAACGTCAAGCGGCCATGGCCGGCTTCGCCGGTGTTGGCTTATGTCGGGATGCGCTTCCCGGTAATGGTCAAAATCCGTATTACCGACAAAGTTTCGGTGTCCGCGATCGGTTCGGATAATAAAACAGAGACTTTGGGCTCGGTCGATTTGGCCGGTAAATTAAAGGATCCCAAAGCCTTTCAAGTCGCAGTGACCGTGACCGGCAAAAAGCTGGCGTTGGCGCTCGACGGCGAAACAGTGATGACGCTTGATTTGCCTGCCGACACCTTTGGCGGGGTGGGCGTCGGCGGTGAATATCAAAGCAATTTATTGATCGATGACTGGAAAGTTGAGAGGATGCCGCCTCCGTCGGCCGAGCCCAAGGCTCCTTTGGCTGATCGTTACACCCGTCCCGAAATTAAAAACGGGACGTTTTTTTTAAACGGTAAACCGGTGTTTATGCTTGGCGTCAATGATACCAGCAACTTTTGGGAGTTTACCGGCAACAATGCCAAGCCGCCTTATGAGCCGGATAACCTTTGGTTCACCGATCTACTAAGCCGCCAAAAGGCGACTGAGGTCGGTCTCAACTGCGATCACATCTATACCCGCGCCCGGCAGGTTTGCGAGCCGTATTTGGATGAAATCGGCATTACCCCGGCTCAAGCGGATCTGCTGTTGGGCAACCCGTACCGCGACCATTGGGACGGCCGGGCGCGCCATCGCAAACTTTTGTCCGGGATGCCGCTCATTATTGACTACTCGAGCTTGTGGCTCGACATTTGTTTTGACAAGGGCGTCAAAAAACGCCTTGAATTGGCCGGGATTGAGCCGGAGCTGCATCACGACGGCGGTTTTATGCCCTACAGCATGGAGACCAGGCTGGCACGCAAGATTTACGAAACGTATTTTCGCGGCGGCGCCGAGCTCGCGTTGGACGGCGGCCGGGGTAACCCGTGGGTGTATGAGCTCTTTAACGAGGTGCAGTGGTATCACTCCAAGCATCCTGAGAATAAACGCTTGTTTGTCCAATACCTCAAACAAAAATACCAAAATAATCTCAATCTTTTAAAAGCGGCCTGGCAGGACGACTCGGTCAAATCCTTTGACGAGATCCAAAACCGGATGCCGTGGACCGGGGGCAGCATGCGTGCCGACTGGATGATGTTTATGGGCGACCGCTTCGTCCAAATCTTTGACGACGGCAAAGCGGCGATCAAAAGCGTCGACCCGCGGCCCAATGTTTATTTTGACATCGAGATCAGCGTGTCCTCGCTGTGGTTCTCGCAAAACGGGATTGATTATTATAAATTGATGAAAAGCGCCGACCTTTTCGGCACCGAGGGCGGGATGCCTTTCGGCGACTTTAAAAAAGGTAAAGTTCACTGGATGGAGGATGTGATGAATGCCAAGCGGGTCGAGGTGATGTTTTACCACGACCTCGGTCGCGCCTTTGCCGTCGACAAACCGGTAATGAATCAAGAGTCGTATATCCGGCGCAGCCACGGCGAAATTGGTGTGGTGCCGACCCTGCGCGGCGACTTCCCGACAGAGCTTTGGTTTGAAGTCTTTCACAACTACTCGGGCTCGCAAATCTACTGCTGGTGGAAGGGCGGCCGCGATTTCCCGTGGAAAACGCTGGACGACGCCAAATTGAGCGCCCGCAGCAACCCTCCCGCATTGGCCAACCCCTATGCTTATCCTTACGAGTCGTTAAAGGGCATCAAAGATTTTGCCAACGAGATCGACCGACTGGCGGAGATCGCGCTTCCGTACCCGCGGACGACGCAGGACATTGCCGTGCTTTATTCGCTTCCCTCGGTATGGCGGCAGCCGCATGCGGTGGAGACGCGCCAGCAGTTTAAATATCAGATGGATTGTTTTAACTATTACGACGCCTTTTGTCGCCGACAGCTGCCGGTGGGTGTGGTGACCGAGCAGGAGTTGATCGAGCGCAGCGGCAGCCGCAGGGTGATCGCGGTTCCGGGAGCGACCTATGTTTTTGCCGAAACCGTCCCGGCGTTGGTCAAATTCGTCCGCGATGGCGGCATTTTAATCGCTGCGGATAGTTCCTTTGCCTTTGACGTCTATGGTAAAAATATCGATGCCGAAGTACTGAAAGGCGGAAGCAAACTCAATGAGTTTTTGACGGTAAAATCCCTGGGCAAAGGCAAAATCTATACAGTAACATCGGACAAGTTGGACAGCTCCAAGCTGGAGTCGCTGTTTTTGACCGCACTCGCCGACGGCAAATACACTATCCCGTGGCGCGTCACCGCCTTGGACGGCTCGGAGCTCCCGGATGTGGAAATCCAGCGTATTCGCCGCAATGATGTCGATTTGTACTTTTTGTGCAACTGGCACCCCCGGCAGGGACAAATGGTGCGTTTTGTCCCGGCGGCGACAACCTTTGACAAAAATTACCTTGCCGACGAAGTCGTCGGTAAAAGCTATCAAAATGTTTATGATGCCAAACAGTTGGCCGGCGGCATTGAGCTTGCCTTGCCCGCACAGGAGCGGGTGCTGCTGAGTGTCGCCAATCATTCGCGTTATGAGGGTAACATCACCGTCGCCGACGAAAAGGCCAAGCTCGCGCGCCATCAAGCCATGCTGGATGCCAAAATGGCCGACCATGACGCCGAGTTGACGCAAAAAGTGGCGCTGGAAAAGCGATTGTATCAGGACGCCCGCCGCGGCTATGACGCCGACGCGGCCAAATGCTACAGCTTGGATCTTGCCAAGGTTGCCAATATGGGCTTCCTCGACGAGGTTGCGGGCGACCAGCAGGGGGGATGGACCGATCAGGGGGATATGGATTTGCGGGAGTTTCCGGTCTCGGTTAAGACCTTTGGCGGGGTGCCTTTTAAGATCATCGACCCGGCGGCCAATCAAGGCAAATCCTGCGTGGTTTTGCGCGGCAGCTTGAAATTCTTCCCCGAGCGCACCGGCCCCGTTGCGGTGGACCGCAAGGCAAAGTATCTCTATTTTTTGCACACCAGCGCTTGGGGCGGGAGCAAAGAGCGCAGTGTTGAGTACGTGATTACCTTAAAGAATCAAAAGGAGTACGTCTTTACCGCTACCGACGGCGCCGAAAACGCAGACTGGGTCAACCCCAAGGCAATCACCAACGGTTACATCGCCTGGGAGGGCGTTAAGCCGCAGAGCTTCAAAACCGGCGTCTATTGCACGCGTTGGACCAACCCAGAGCCGGAGGTGCCGGTCAGTAATGTGGTTATCCGCTCTGCCGGGACGATGGTTGTGCCGATCGTTTTGGCGATCACCGGCCAAGAATAAAACGTTGTCAAATAAAAAACCTCTCCATTGGTTCACACCGGTGGAGAGGTTTTTTTATGCAATCACTGTTATTGACAGAACTCGGGATCCTCTTTGAGGAGCTTGTCAAAGTAGGCGATCGTGTGCTTGAGCCCCTCTTTGAGAGGCGTTGTCGCCTGCCATTTGAGAATCTCTTTGGCCTTGGCGGCATTGGGCTGGCGCTGCTTGGGATCATCGGCCGGGAGCGGCATTTTGATGATCTTGGATTTGGCGCCGGTCAACTCAATGACCAGCTCGGCCAATTCGCGGATGGTGAATTCGCCGGGGTTGCCGATGTTAACGGGGCCGGTGACTTCGTGCGGAGTATTCATCATTCGGATCATCGCCTCAATCAAATCGTCGCGGTAGCAAAAGCTGCGCGTTTGCTGGCCGTCGCCGTAGATGGTGATGTCCTCATTGCGCAAGGCCTGCAAAATAAAGTTGCTGACCACCCGCCCGTCGTTGGGATGCATCCGGGGGCCGTAGGTGTTAAAGATGCGGACAATTTTGATATCAAGGTCGCACTGCATGCGGTAACAGTGAAACAGCGTTTCGGCGCAGCGCTTGCCCTCGTCGTAACACGAGCGGATGCCGATCGGGTTGACGTTGCCCCAATACTCCTCGACTTGCGGGTGGATGTTGGGGTCGCCGTAAACTTCACTCGTTGACGCCTGCAAAATTTTGGCATTGAGCCGTTTGGCCAACCCCAGCATGTTGATGGCGCCATGGACGCAAGTTTTTACCGTCTGCACCGGGTCGCGCTGATAGTGGATCGGCGAGGCGGGGCAGGCGAGGTTGTAAATTTCATCGACTTCGACATACAGCGGAAAGGTCACATCGTGACGTATGAGCTCAAAGCGCTTGTTGTCGAGCAAATGATATATGTTGCGTTTGTCGCCGGTGTAAAAGTTGTCGACGCAGACGACTTCATGCCCCTGATCAAGCAGCCGTTCGCAAAGATGCGAACCCAAAAAACCGCTGCCGCCGGTCACCATAATTCTTTTTGTTTTCATAACCAAGCCTTTAATTTAAAAATCGTCCGCCACCGGATCGATCAACATGTTGTCCAAAAATTCTTTGCGGTCCAAAAACGGGAAAAGATCTTCCAGCGGCTTGGAGACCATCGTGCCGTCGGCGCGTTTGGCCGAGGCAGCCTTGGGCCCGAGCACCTCCAAGGGATCGGTCATGACTTCGCAAAAAATCGGCTCGTCACCGGCCAACGCCTCACTCATCAATTGCTCGGCATCAGTGTGGTTGGCGAACTTGTAATATTTGTAACCGTAGGCTTTGGCGATTTTTTCCATGTCCGGCAGCACGACCCCGGAGGAGGGCGTCGAACCGACGAGGTTGCCGTTAAAAAACGCGTTTTGCGTTAATTTAATCGACAGATATCCATCGTTGTTGTAAACAAAAATTTTGATCGGCAAACGGTAATTAAGGATGGTCTGCAACTCCTGGATATTCATCTGCAAGCTGCCGTCGCCGGTGATGAGGATCACTTTTTTACCGGGGGCGGCAAAGGACGCGCCGATGGCTGCCGGAAGATCGTAACCCATTGCCGCACAAGCAACATTGGAGAAAAAACGCATGTCTTTTTTTACCGGCAAGGCTTGAAACGTACTGGTATATGCCGTCCCGTTGCCGGTGACGACGACCTCGTCGCCCTTGAGGTGTTTGGCTAAAATTTCCGGAAACGTGTAACTTGAAACATAGTCTTTGCGTTGGCGGTGGGCCGGGAGGATGACCGGGTATTGGTTTTTGACTTTGCGGCAGTATTTGAGCCAGTCGTCTTTGGGCTCCAGCGAAGGGAGCGTCGCCGCCAGCTTGGTCAAAAACTCTTTGGCGTCGCCGTGGACTTTTAAGTCAACCTTAAAGGTCGGCTTGGACAATTCACCCTCGTCGGCGTCCACCATGATGCGGCAGGCGGCGCGGGCGATGTGCTCATACGCGTAACCGATGATGCGGATGCTCATGCGTGTGCCGATAACCAGCAGCAAATCCGAGTTTTGCATCACAAAATTGGCGGCGCGCTCGCCCAAAATACCCGGACGGCCAAAAAAGACCGGCGAATCGGAGGTGATTACATCTGCACCGGAGATAGTGGTTAACACCGGGATATTGAGCTTTTCCACAAGCGCGCGGAACTCCTTGCGCGCTCCCGCCAGCGTGACGCCGTTGCCGGCGATGATGACCGGTCGCTTGGCATTTCTGAGCTTGTCGGCGACGGTTTGGATTGTCTCGTCACTGATTTCGGGCAAATAACGCGAAACGGGAGTAAAGCCGGGCAGCATAGATGGATCAATCTCGGCACATTGGACATTGAGCGGGATATCCACCCAGACCGGGCCGGGCCGGCCGTTGACCGCTTCGTAGTAGGCTTTCTCCAAATGGTAGCGGATCTCGTTGGCGTCCTCCACCATCACCGCGTATTTGGTGATCGGTTTCACAATATCGACGATGTTGATTTCCTGATCGCCCAGGGCGCGCAATTTGAGCTCGGGGCAGGCGGCGATGGTGGTCGAGGTTTTTACCTGACCCGAAACCACAAACATCGGGATCGAGTCCACCCAGGCGCCCATCACGCCGGTGACGGCATTGGTGCCGCCGGGACCGGTGGTGACATTGACGACTCCGGGCAAATTGGAAATACGGGCATAACCCTCGGCAGCAATGGAACAAGCTTGCTCATGCAAGTTGCAGATGTAGCGAATCTGTTTTTGTTTGCCCAAGGCATCGTTGAGGTGCATTGCGCCGCCGCCGGAGACAAAAAATACGTGGCGGGTGCCGCGGTCGGCCAGAAACTGAAAGACATAATCGGCTACTCTCATAAGCAGTACTCCTTGATGGTTTTAATCATATAGTCGAGTTTGTCGTTGCCCATCCCGGGGTAGAGACCGATCCAAAAGGCGTCATTCATGATCCGGTCGGTGTTGACCAACTCGCCGACGATCCGGTAATCGACATCGAGCACCAGCTCGTCAAAGCACGGGTGCTTGATGAGGTTGCCGGCAAAAAGGTTGCGGGTCTGGATTTTGTTTTTTTCCAGATGCGTCACCAGATCGTTGCGCTTAAACTTGGCTTGATCGGTCAGGGTGATCAAAAAGCCGAACCACGAGGGGTCGCTCTCCGGGTATTTGCTGAAAAGCTCAATTTGGGCGCAATCCTTAAGTCCAGCATACAGCCGGTCAAAATTCTGCTTGCGTTTTTCGACGAAAGCGGGAAATTTCTCCAATTGGGCACAGCCGACGGCGGCCTGCATGTCGGAGACTTTGAGGTTGTAGCCAAAGTGGCTGTAGACGTATTTGTGATCGTAACCCAGCGGGAGCTTGCCGAATTGCCGGGTGAAGCGGCAGCCGCAAGTGTCATCGACGCCGGAGTCGCACCAACAGTCGCGGCCCCAGTCGCGGATCGAGAGGGCAATTTTTTTGAGCGTCGGGTTGTCGGTGTACACGGCGCCGCCTTCGCCCATGGTCATGTGATGCGGGGGATAAAAGCTCGACGTCCCCAAGTCGCCCCAAGTGCCGGTAAATTTGCCGTCATACTTGGAGCCCAAGGCATCGCAGTTGTCTTCCACGAGCCACAACCGGTGGCGGTCACAAAAGGCTTTGACAGCTTTGATGTTAAACGGGTTGCCCAACGTGTGGGCGATCATCACCGCTTTGGTCTTATTGCTGAACGCTTTTTCGAGCTGTGAAACATCAATATTGCCGGTGCCGCTTTCGACATCGACAAAGACCGGAATCGCGCCGTACTGGATGATCGGCGAAACCGTGGTCGGGAAACCGCAGGCGACGGTAATGACTTCATCGCCGCGCTTGATCTGGCGCTCTTTTAACAACGGCGAAGTAAGGGTCATAAAAGCGAGCAAATTGGCCGAGCTCCCTGAGTTGACCAGCAGACAAAAGCGGATATTGAGGTACTTGGCCAGCTTTTGCTCAAACTCTTTGGAGTAGCGGCCGTAGGTCAACCAAAATTCGAGCGAGGAGTCCACGAGGTTGACCAATTCTTTTTCGTCATAAACCCGTCCGGCATAATTGACTTTGCTTTGGCCGGGGATAAAGGGAGACTGCTGGCCGGGCAAGTGGGCCAAGCGGTAATACTCTTTCACTTTTTCAATAATCTCGGAGTGAAGCTCATCTATTTTACTCATAAATGCGATTCCTTGTGTTGCATTATATATAAGATATCGCGAAAGCTCCAAGTTTCAAGGTCAAATCCGACATTTTACGCAAATTGTGCTTGCATTTGACATTGCTCAAGGTATATTAGCGTTGAGTTGTCAAAGGAGGACGCATGTATTTGAATTACAAAAAATTTGCGGTCAATTATGATGATATAAATCATCGTTTCAGCTGTTTTTGGCAAGGCAAAGCCTTTGTGCAGGATGCCGGGATTTATTTTCGCAATTACGACGGGCGGCGCTTTGAGGTGAGTGATTACGGAAACGTCGAGTTTAAAACGGGCCAACAGCTTGACGGCAATTCGCTCGGCGTGTTTTTCTCCGGCGGCGTCCCGGGGGCGTTGGACTTTACGGTCGAGTTTGCACTCAATGACCGCGAGTTAGCGGTCAAAACCTTTGCTCGCGGCTTGGTCCATTTGGAGGGGTTGCTGTACTGGGGGGACAACATGCGCCAAGACACTTGGGGCGTCCGTCTCAATAGTCTTGACCACCACTTGCGCGGCGGCTCGGGGCCGGTTTACGGCACCGCCGACCACGGCCTCTTTGACCGGCAAAATGATGCGGTATTGGAAATTCTCGCGTCCGAAAAATTTAAGGTCGCCTTTGACTGGGAACGAGAGACGTATCGATTTGCTTTTGTCAATGGCTTGGACTATGGGCGCAATTTCTCCTTTATGATTCGCGAGCATTTCTGCCGGGATAAATTCAATATTCCGTACCGCTCCCAAAATGCCAACACGGTTTTTGCCGCGCCGCCGGTGGGGTGGATGACCTGGTACAGCGTCCAGTTTTCCGCTTCGGCGGCGGTGGTGGCGGACAATGCCGTCAAATTCAAAGCCGCTTTCGGCAATTACTCCGAAACCTTGGCCGTCTGGGTGGACTGGGAGTGGTGCCACCGGGCGTTTGACGGCTTGGGGGAGGTGGGGGCGGATATTTTTCACCCCCGCCAGACACCGTACCCGGACGGACTTAACGTCGTGGCCGACCGAATCAAAAATAACGGCATGGTGCCAATCTTGTGGATCGGAGCAACGAATGACAATCAACTCAATGCCGAGCTCGCAAAACACCCGGAGTGGATACTCGCCCAATCGCCGCGCTGGTGCGGGCAATACTGGGTGGATCCGACCGCGCCGGGGGTGATGACAGAGTATATCCCCAAAGTCTTTCAGCAAATCAAGGACTGGGGGTATCAGGGGCTTAAGTGGGATTGTCTGCCTGTGACATTAACGGTTTATGACGAGTTTCACGACCGTTTCGCCGATCAAAGTATCTCCAGTGACGAGGCTTTGCGCGAGATGGTGAAAACTGCGCGAAGTGTCGTCGGTGAGGATTTTTACATGCTCTCATGCTCAGGGATGACCGACCGCGACATCACTGTGGCGATGGATTTGTTTGACGCGGCGCGCATCGGCGGCGATGTCTTCGGCTGGCAGGAGTTTGCACAGGAGGCGGTGGACCGGGTGTTTCGCTATTACCCGTTTCACAATACGGTGTTGTTTGCCGACGCCGACAATCTGGTGTTGCGATCAGAGTTTAACAATTTAGCTCAGGCCCGCTCGCGGGTTTCCTTTTACGGTTTAAGCGGTCTCCCGGTTACGGTCGGCGATGCGATGGATGACTTGGACTTTGATCGGATTCATTTGCTGCGCCGGATTATGCCGGTCCTTGACACCCGGCCGCGGGATTTGCAAATCAAACAGCGCGCCCGTGAGTTTGCGGTCAACGTGGTGGAGTTTGCCCGGCCGTGGGGCAACTGGCTGGCCGTCGGAGTGATGAACAGTGCCACTGAGGCCAACTCTCTTTCGTTAAGCATTTTCAAAGAACTTGGAATGGCGGGCGAAGTGTTTGCCGTGTATGACTTTTGGCAGCAAACGTTTTTGGGTGTCTTTGCCGATATCATTCATCTCGACATTGCCGCGTATGATACCACGGTATTACGCATTACCCCTTTGGTTGGCAGTCATCCGCAATTGGTCGGCACTTCACGGCATATCACTCAGGGCGGCTTTGAGGTGGAGGCAATCCAGACCGATGATGCGGCCAAAACCGTGACGGCAAAGGTGAAACTCACGGGCGGCGAAGTCAACCGTTTTGTTTTTTACCTTCCCGAGGGGTGCCGAGTTGTCGAAGTTGCGGCCGACGGCGGTCAACATCAAATCCAAGACGGATTGCTCACCTTGGAGTTTTCACCCGAAGTCAACAAAGTTGTTGAGTTTACAGTGAAATACCTTTAAGCTTTTGGTACAGCCGCACGGCGTGGCTGTCGGTCATGCCGGAGATGTAGTCCAATAAGCGCAGCAAGCGGTAGTAGGGGCTCGCGAGCCACAATTCGCCGGTGCTCTCCTCCATTGCGTCGGGGAGAATCCGGAAGAGGCGCTTGCTGCGAAACGAGGCCGCGCTCTTTTTGTTGAATTCATCCGCCATCTCGTTGACGCACGGGACAAAAATATCCAGCATCCCGGACACCAATTCAAAACCGGAGCCGACGATTTCGGCCACGTCGATGTGGTTGTAAATGCTTTCGCGCGAACGCTCCTCGATTTTGTTTAAGGCGTCGCGGCATTCGAGGTAATCGATCAGCGGGCGCTCGAGTTTGCCGTTGAGCAATTCGTCTTGCTTGTCCACAAAGACTTTGGCGGCGGCCTGCACCAGTTTGCCGATGGCATGTGCGCGCAAATACTCGGCGCGGCGCTTCTCCGACTTGATGTCCGAGCAGCTGCGGGCGATTTTTTCTTCATTGATGATCTGCAAAAAAAGCATTTCAAGCTCCTGATAATCGATAATCCCAGCTTGCTGACCGTCCTCAAAATCGACGATCCGGTAAGCGATGTCGTCGGCCGCCTCGACCAAAAATGCGAGCGGGTGGCGTTGCCATGCCCAAGGACCCGCCTGCATCATGCCGCAGCTCTCGGCGACTTCGGCAAATTGCTTTTTCTCCGATTGGAAAAAGTTGAATTTTTTGCCCGCTACGCCGAAGGGGCGCGTTTCCACCTTGGCGGCGCGCGGGTATTTGGCAAAGGCGCCCAAGGTGGCGCTGGTGAGTTGCATCCCGCCGTAGCGGTCGGACATTTCCAATGCAGTGAGGACGCGGAAGCCTTGGGCGTTGCCCTCATAAAACTCAATGTCGGCGCTTTCTTCTTCGCTCATCTTATCCTTGAGGGCGCGGCCGATGGGAGAGTGGGTAAACCAGTGGCGGATTGCCTCCTCGCCGGCGTGACCCAAGGGCGGGTTGCCGATGTCATGGGCAAGCGCGGCGGCGGCGACGGCGGCTCCGATGTCGCTCGGCTGGGCTTCGTTGGTGTCAAACTCTTTGCAGACAAAAACGCCGCAGGCGGTGCCCAGCGAGCGGGCGATGGAGCTTGTCTCCAAGCTGTGGGTCAACCGGGTGTGGACGATGCCGTTTTTGCTTAAGGGAAAAACTTGCGTTTTGTCCTGAAGTTTGCGGAAGGAGCCCGAAAATACGATCCGGTCAAAGTCGCGCTGAAACGGCGAGCGGTCTTGTGAAATTTTGCCCGTCGACTCCGAACCGAGCCGGTGCGGGGACAAAAGATGTTTCCAATCCATCATGATAAAGCCTCTTTGATGTTGGCGGCGATGGTGTCGATATCCATCCCGTGGTGTTGCCGAATTTCGCTGATTTTGCCGTGGCGGATAAGCTCGTTGGGCCAGCCGAAGTGCAAGATTTTGCCGTGACTTTGCGCGGAAGCCAGCACGCTGTCCACCACCGAGGCCAAACCGCCCGTGAGGGTGTGATCCTCAATGGTGACAATCGCGCGGTCTTTATGGCAGAGCAGTGTTTCGCGGTCAAACGGCGACAAAAAGCGGGTGTTGACCACTCCGGCGTCGATGTTGTCTTTGGCCAGCAATTGGGCGACTTCGAGTGCGGTGCCGACCTCGAGATTGGTTGCCCAGATCATCACGTCGCGTCCGTCTTTGACCATCTGTGCCTTGCCAAGCGTTAATGGCACGGCGGCGATTTCACAATGGCAACCGCCGCGCGGGTAGCGGATGGCAATCGGTTTTTTGAGCTCATATGCGAATTTTAGCATGGCGTCAAGCTCGGCTTCGTCGGCCGGGGCCATGACGGTTAAGCCGGGCATCGAGAGCAGAAAACCGAGATCGTAAATCCCGTGGTGCGTGGGGCCGTCCTCCACCGCGCCCGCCCGGTCAAGGGCAAAAATCACCGGCAAATCGGCCAATACCACATCGTGGTAAATATTGTCCAATGCCCGCTGGATAAAGGTGCTGTAAATCGCCACCACCGGGCGCATGCCGCCCGCGGCCAAACCGGCCGCAAACGAGACCGCGTGCTCCTCGGCAATCCCGACGTCAAAAAATTGGCGGGGCAGTTTGTCGGCAAACTCTTTGAGCCCGGTGCCGCAAGCCATGGCCGCAGTGATGGCAACCATCTCGGGGTGGGTCGTGGCCAGCTCGATCATGCTTTCGCCGAAAGCTTTGGAAAAAGTCCGGCTGCCGTTGGGCGTAAGTTTTCCGTCCTCGACGCAAAAACCGCTCACACCGTGGTAATTCTCCGGGTCAGCCTCGGCAAATTTGTAGCCGAGCCCTTTGCGGGTGATGACGTGGATCAGAAACGGCCCCGGCAAGTCCCTGACGTTGCCGATGGTATGCAGTAATTTATCAAGATCGTTGCCGTCAATCGGCCCAAGGTAGCGGAAGCCGAGCTCCTCAAACACCACACCGGGGAGCAAAAAACCTTTGACCGACTCGGCAATCTTGCGGATGATCCGGTGGATGCGGTCGTGGCGCGGCAAAGTTTTGATCACATCTTTGACCGTCTTTTTAAAGCGATTGTAGGGGCCGCCGGAAATCAGGCGGTTAAGGTAATTGGGCAAACCGCCCACGTTGGGCGAAATCGACATTTTGTTGTCGTTAAGAATCACGATCAGATTTTTGCCGTGGGCCTTGGCGTTGTTGAGACCCTCGAGTGAAATCCCGCAGTTGAGCGAGCCGTCGCCGACCACCGCGACGACTTTGCCGCGCTCGCCTTTGAGCCAGTTGGCGGCGGCGATGCCGACGGCATTGGAAATCGCCACCCCGGCGTGGCCGGTGATGCATGGGTCATACTCCGACTCGGCGGGGGTTGGAAATCCGGCGCAGCCGTTGACTTGCCGGAGTTGCTCAAATGCTTCCTTGCGCCCGGTCAAAAGTTTGTGGGCATAAGCTTGATGACCGACGTCAAAGAGTATTTTGTCGTTGGGAGTGTCAAAAAGATAATGCAGCGCCACGATGAGCTCCACCGCGCCCAGACTGGCCGCCAGATGGCCACCTTTGCCGCTCACGGTGTCAATGATGTTTTGGCGCAGCTCGGCGCAGAGTATCGGCAGCTCTCCGGGGGCCAGTTTTCGCAAATCGGCCGGGGAGTGGATATGGTTTAAAATCATGCGTGTGTTTTTCCTCAAATTTAATCATAATAAAATATATCATAACAAAAGATTTTTACAAATTGCGATTGACAAAATCGTGTTGTATCGCTATATTATTGCAATCAAAACTCAATCAGGAATTTTACCATGAAAATATTGTTGACCGGAGCCGACGGGCAATTGGGGCACGTGATTCGAAAAGTATCCAAACATCACGAAATCATCCCGGTCGACGTCGGTCAACTGGATATTTGTGATGCTGCCGCCGTTGACCGCTTTGTCGGCGAACTTCGCCCGCAAGTCATCATCAATGCCGCCGCCTACACCGCGGTGGACAAGGCTGAGAGCCAAAGTGAATTGGCCCACAACATCAACGCGGTCGGTCCCGCCAATCTTGCCGCCGCCGCCCAAAAATACCAGGCGCGTTTGCTGCATGTTTCCACCGATTACGTGTTTGACGGCCACAGTTTTCGCCCCTACGAGGTCGATGCAGCCACCAATCCCATGAGCGTTTACGGCAAAACCAAGCTCGACGGCGAAGTCGCCGTCCTTAACGGCTGCTCCGACCGTGCGATTGTCCGCACAGCGTGGCTTTACTCAGAGTTTGGCAACAACTTTGTCAAAACCATGCTGAAACTGATGAAAGAGCGCCCGGTGCTGAATGTCGTCGCCGACCAGATCGGGACGCCGACCGCCGCCGATACTTTGGCCAAGTGTCTCTTGATGCTGTCCGAAACCGGCGGGCAGGGGATTTATCATTGCACCGACGCCGGGGTGGCCAGCTGGTATGACTTTGCCTCTTCGATTCGCCGGGTGGGCGAGTGCGTGGGCTTGCTGCCCGAAACCGCCGCCCAAGTCCAGCCGATCCCGAGTACCGCGTATCCGACGCCGGCAGTGCGTCCGGTGTGCGCCGTCTTGAGCAAAAAACGTATTTATGAAGAGCTCAATTTTGAGCCTGTCCATTGGCAGAATAAATTACTCGAAGTGTTAAAGGAGATCAAATAATGAAGGATTTTGCCGCGATCAAGGCCGAGTTGGACAAATTCGGTCAGAGCCATCTGTTGAAATTTTATGACTCATTGAGCGATGAGGACAAGCAGTCTTTGCTCAAAGAGTTGTCCGATATCGATTTTGCCGAAATGGATAAATTGATTAAGGAGTATGTGCTTAACAAGCCCAAAACCGCGATTCCGGCTGATTTGGGGCCGGCGCCGTTTTATCCCCTGATTCCTAAAAATGCCGAACAAGCCAAGCTTTACAGCGATGCCAAAGCGCGGGGTGTCGAGCTTTTGAAAGCGGGAAAAGTCAGCTGTCTTACCGTCGCCGGGGGGCAGGGGACGCGCCTTGGCTTTGACGGACCCAAGGGGACTTACCCGATTGCGCCGGTGAGCGGCAAAACTTTGTTTCAATACTTTGCCGAGTCGATCAAACGCACTGGCCAAAAGTACGGCAAACCGATCAGTTGGTACATCATGACCAGCTTGCTCAACAATCGGCAGACGGTTGACTTTTTTGAAGAAAACGAGTTCTTTGGCCTCGACAAGTCGCAGGTCTTTTTCTTTACCCAGGGCACCATGCCCGCGGTGGCCTATAACGGCAAACTCCTTTTGGGGAGCAAAAACGGTCTCTCGTTGTCGCCCGATGGCCACGGCGGGACCTTGCTTGCCTTGCGTAAATCCGGCGCCTTGGCCCGCATGAAACAGGAGGGGGTCGAGTATCTCTCGTATTTCCAGGTGGACAATCCGCTGATCCCGGTGGTGGACCCGTTGTTTGTCGGCTTGCACGATTTGGTCAAATCCCAGATGAGCGCCATCATGCTTGCCAAAACCGGCCCGTTTGAGAAACTGGGCAACTTTTGCGTCTCCAAAGGCCGCGTCGAGATCATCGAGTACAGCGATTTGCCCGCCGACTTGGCGGAGAAACGCAATGCCGACGGGAGTCTGGCCTTTATCGCCGGGAGCCCGGCCATCCACGTGATTTCGCGTAATTTCGTCGAGGACTTGACCAAAGGAGGGAGTCTCAAGCTCCCGTGGCACCGCGCCGACAAAAAGGTTCCGTTTGTGGACGAAGAGGGGCAAGGGGTTTCCCCGACCGAGCCCAACGCGGTGAAACTTGAGTCCTTTATTTTTGACGCGATGCCTTTGGCCGAGCATACGATGGTTTTGGAGGGCGACCGCAAGAGCGTGTTTGCCCCGACCAAAAACCCGACCGGGGTCGACTCGGTGGAGAGCTGCCGCGAGATGATCATGGAGCGCGATGCCCGCTATCTTGAGGCCGCCGGGGTCAAAGTCCCGCGTACCGCCGATGGCAAACTCGCCGCCAAAATCGAGATTTCGCCGCTGGTGGCGGTTTCGGCCGACGACGTGGCAAGCTACGTCAAAAAAATCGGACTTACCGCGATTGACCAAGGCAGCACCAACTACCTCGTTTAAGGCAAATATAATATGAACGTCCTCCCCAACGACGACATTCGCAAATTTACCACCAATGTGGACAACGATATCTCGTCGATCCACTATGCGCGGGCGATGCTCATTACCGTCACCGTGCTGACGGTCTTCGGGCTTACCATGCTCTACTCGGCCAGCTACGGCACGGCCGGGCTCAAATTCTTCCGCAACCAGCTGCTGTGGCTGGTGATGGGCATGGCGGGAGGTGGCGTGGCGTTTGTCCTCGGGTACCGCAAATTGACCAATTACAGCTTGGTCTTTATGGGGATTTCGTTCATTTTGCTCTTAATCGCGGCTTTGTGTTTCCCGCCGGTCAACGGAGCCTGCCGCTGGATTAAATTTCGCCTTGCAGGGATGGATCTAAGCATCCAACCCTCGGAGTTTGCCAAAATCGCGGTGGCATTGTTTGTCGCCAAGTATTGCTCGG
Organism: uncultured Victivallaceae bacterium; assembly: GCA_964609825.1. Classification (GTDB taxonomy): domain Bacteria; phylum Verrucomicrobiota; class Lentisphaeria; order Victivallales; family Victivallaceae; genus CAZSSH01. The sequence goes on from CAZSSH010000010.1 coordinate 447,580, forward strand.
AGAATCTGCGTACCTTTAATGATTTGCGCGGCCGTCACGGCATGCTGCCTCTGGCGGCCATCGCCGGGATGGTCATTGCCGGGGTATTGTTGGGCAAAGACTTGGGGACGACCGTATTGATTGCCACCATGGCGATTGCGATTACGGTGGCGGCGGGATTGTATTTACGATACATGATTTTTCCGGCCATCGGCGCGACGCTGATCGGGGTTTATATTTACTTTTTTAACCCGACGCGACTGGCGCGGGTGACCTCGTTTACCCAACCCGAGCTGGTGCAGCAGGACTCGGGGTACCAGTTGTGGAACTCACTCTTGGCCCTCGGCTCCGGCAATTGGTTCGGCATCGGCTTTATGGAGAGCCGCCTCAAGGCTAAGTATCTACCCGAGGCGCACACCGACTTTATTTTGGCCATCGTCGGCGAGGAGCTCGGCTATCTGGGGATGATTTCGGTGATTTTACTTTATTCGCTGTTTGCCTATTATGCCTTAAAAATCAGCATCAAGTCGGATTCGCGGCTGGGGATATTGCTCGGTTTCGGTTTGACGGTTGGGATCGTGCTGCAGGCGGTGATCAACATTGCCGTGATCTCCGGCTCGGCCCCGACCAAAGGGATGCCGGCACCTTTTATCAGCTACGGCGGCAGTAACTTGATGGCAAGTTTGATTGCCATCGGCATCCTGCTCTCGATTGCCGCCGACACCGCCAGCCCCGGCTACAACGAGCGTTATTTGGAGATCATCCGGCGCAAGCTCTCCTTTTTGCCGTGGTGGAAAGATTACCGGCAAAAATAATTTCGTATTTTTGTTTGCAAACTTGCTTGCATTAATCAAATCCTCCCCTTATTGTAATACCAATACACCGGGGGAGGAATTATGACCAGATTTTTATGCATCACAAGTGGTCTTGTTTTGCTGGCCGGTTGCTCTTCGCAGCCGTCGCCGTATGATCGGGAGGTCAGGCAACAGCTGACTGAGATCAACGCGTCACTTCAGGAAATTGCCAAAAAGTCACGAATGTCAAAAATTAAAATTGACATGGCAACTCCTTACAGCCAAAAAGAGCTCGATTTTTTGTCCGAGCTCAAGCCGCTGCCGGAGCAGCCGACCACGGCTCAAGTCAAAGAGTATGCCGCCAGTATTTATGCCGCGGCCAACAATCGTCAGGTAGTGAGCAACTCCGATGCATTCGCCATGGCGGTCAAAGCGATACCTCCCGGTTTTTTGCCGGAGCTGACACCATATTTAAACCATTATTACTTTTACTCCAGTCTCCCCAACTGGCTTACGCCGGCAGACAAAGCGGTTATCCTGCAAAAATTGCCCGATGAGCCGAATTTGCTCAAGTGTGTCGAATATATTCCCTGCGATTACGCCGAGTTGCGCGAGCCGCTGTTTAAAATGTTGCAAAAAAACGACAAACCGCTTTGGGGCATTCCGGCGCCTTATGTGGATTTGCTGGTCAATGACCCGGAGTATAAAGATCAAATCGAGTCCTGGGTTTGTCAAAGAGCCAACTTATATTCGCTGGCCGGGGTGATTGCCAAGCGCGATAAAAATGATCGGATTTATGAAAAACTGTGGATCGCTTATCCGGTGAATCGGCAAAAAATTCCTTATCCATTGATTTTAAGGATGTTGAATACCGGCAAGCCGGACGCGGTCACAGTGTTGATCGACCATCTCAAAAAAGAGCAAAAAATTTCGGACTACAATCGTTTCTCTTTGACGGAAATATTCCCTGAGCTGCCGCCGGACGGGACGGTTGACTGGTTTGTCACCAATGAGAAAATGTTCCAATTCAGCTCCGATGATAAAAAGTTTTACCTGCAAAAATAACCGGGAGAAAATATGATGAAACAATACACCCTTGCCGCTGCCGCCGGAGCCATGATGTTTATTTGCGGTTGCCAGTCCTCTTCGCAACCCACTGCCGCCGAGCAGGAAATATTGTCACAATTAAAAGAGATCAATGCATCATTAAAAGAAATCGCCAAAAGTACGCCGTCGGCCAGTGCGCCATCGCCGGACAGTGGTTTTGTCCCGGTAAAGAGCGACTCGGCCAAACTTGCCAAAATTAAACCGTTGCCCGACAATCCGACCGATGCGGATATCCGCAGTTATATCGAGGCGATCCAAACCGCTTCCGTCGGCCAAAACAATTTCACCCCCGGTGATCCGCAAGTTGGGTTATACCGCAAGATCGGTACCGGCCATTTTAAAGTATGGCTGCCCTATCTGGGAGGCGAGCACAATAATAATTACCATTTATACAGTGCCGCGCCGTCATTGTTGAGCGACGAGGACAAAGCCGAGGCGATTAAGCAATTGTCCTCATATCCCAATTTGGCCGACGCCATCGTAAAAAAAGGATGGGGTAACGATGCCAAGGACGGGATTTTTACCATCGCCGCCGCTACCAACAATCCTTATATGCTGATGCAAGTTTTAAAAACGTATACCAAAACTCCCGAGGATCGGCAACGATTGACCGATTTGTATTTGAAGCGGTCCGAATTCGCCGATTTATATAAAACCGTGTCTTTGTTTGAAGGCGCCGATGCCGGCAAGCTGGCGCAAACGGCATGGGAAAACCAAAAATTTAACAGCAACAATTGGAATCGGGTTGTGATTGCCACCCGGGCGGCCAGTTTCGGCAACAAAGATGCTCTGGGGGCGGCCATCAATGCTTACGCTTCTCAGCCCAATGATTACATTGATCAGGATACGGCGATGCTGCTGACGCAGGCGACCGGACAGATTCTCAACAAACAAGCCCTTCGCAAATGGTATCTCGACAATCAGGATAAATTAGTTTACAACGCCGAAAAACGCCGGTTTGAAGTCAAGTGAGGCTTTTATGAAACTACTGTTGTTGCTGATCGCCGGTTTGCTGCTCTTGACCGGTTGCGGGCCGTCGGAGGACGAGCGCGAGATCAAGCAGCAACTGGCCGAAATCAAGGCGGCGCTGTCGCAATTGTCGCAACCGCCGCAACTGCCGCCAAGCGCGGTAGGAGAGGAGAACAAACCGGCCGATGACAAAGTTATCGAGTTGCCCAAGTTGCCGGACAAGCCGACCGCAAAGGACGTCAAAGCGTATGCAGGCAAACTTTTAAAATACTGGAATGAAACCTCTATCAATCATCACGACTATAGTGCGTATGACACTGCTGTTGATGCAATTCCGCCCGGTTATATTATTGAGCTGGCACCTTATCTGGATGATTATAACTTTAGCAAAAAGATTCCCGATTGGTTGGTGGATGAGGACAAAGAGCGGATTCTAAAAAAACTGCCGGAGGAGCCTATTTTATTGAAGTGTTTGCCCTATATGCCCTATCGTTATGAGGACTTGCGCGGACCAATGCTGGCGATGCTGCGAGGTAAAAATAAAACGCGGGGTCGCATTCCGCAAGCGTATGTCGAGATGCTGGTGTGCGATCAGGAAGTCTGCGGGCAAATAAAGCAACTTTTGTTTCAAAATCCAGATCTCTATTTTTTTGCCGATGCCTTTGCCAAGCGTGACGGCAATCAACTTATTTACGATCAAGTGTGGAAAAGTTATGTTTTGACCAAACAGCAGATTCCGTCGGATGCGATTTATGCGCGTTTGGCGGACGGCAAAACGGATGCCATTGCTGTTTTAATCAAAGATTTGGTGGAAAATAAGGAGCCGATGTGCGTTTGTCATAATTATACCGTTTTATTTCCCGATTTTAAAGGCGATTGGGCAGATTTGGGACAATGGCTCTCGAAGCACCAAAATCAATTGGTGTTTAACGCCAAAGACCAAAAATATTATTTGGCTAAATAATTGGCTGGGGGAAACTATGATAAAACACATTTTTTATTTGATCCCGCTGCTCTGGATAGTGTTGTTATGTTGCGGTTGTCCGTCGGATGCGTCAAAACAACAGAAAGAAACGCTTGCAGAGTTAAAAGAGATCAATGCTGCGATAAAAGCTTTGAAAGCTTTGCAAAGCACCTTTACCGAGGAGATCATTATCTCATCTTCGGATTATGAAAAAACTCTGGCGGCGATAAAACCATTGCCGCCAAACCCGACCGATGCGCAAATTACCGCATACATCGACAGTGTCATTGCATCAATGGGAGGTTGGACGGTTTGCGGCGGGCATGATCCCCGGATCGAGTATCTGCGCAAGGTTGGTCCCGGTCATATTGCTGTATTGCTTTCTTATCTTGAGGAGAGCGAAGATTCCCTCGCAGTGGGGAATTTGTGGAAGGAGGCATTGCCCGATCTGGTTGCCGACAACGACAAGGCCAAGGTCATTGAGCTCTTGCCCCGTTACCCGGTACTGGCCAAAATCGTGGTCGACAGGGGGTGGGCCAATGATGCCAAAACCGAATTTTTTAAATCGGCCTGGCGCAATGATTTTGGCTCATACGATCTTGAATCAGGATTGCGTACTTTTGTGACGACCCCGGAGGACCGGCAAGAGCTGACCAGATTGTTTTTAGAGAAACCGGAATATGATGACTTTTATCCGTTGGTTTCATCGTTTGCGGGGGCGAATCCCAAGGCATTGGCACTCACGGTTTGGGAAAAACACCGGTATAATAGCAGTATTAATCAGTTTGACCGGGCGGTCCGGGCCGCAAGTTTCGGCAACCCTGAGGCGCTGGAGTCGGCAGTGTCATTGTATTTTACTGCTCGAGATTACGTTGGCGATGACAAAATGAAAATGCTGCTTGCCCAAACTACCGGGCAAGTATTAAATAAGAAGATTTTGCGCAAATGGTATGAGGAAAACCACGACAAGTTGATCTTTAATGCCGAAAAGCGCCGGTTTGAAGTGAAGTGACGGTGCGGGGCGGGAGGCCGAAGATCTTTTTAAAGACTTTGCTGAAGTGAAAGGCGTTGGCAAAGCCGAGCGCCGCCGCCGCCTCTTTGACGCTGTGGTGGCGGAAACACATGAGCTCATACCCTTTGTAAGCCAGTTGCCGGTGTAAATATTGCGTCGGCGTAAGGTTGACCTTTTGGCGGAACAGCTGATTGATGTAGGGCCCCGTCAAGTGAAATTTTTGCGCCAGCTCGCGGCGGCCGTAGTGTTTGACAAGGTTGCGGTCGAGGTAGTCTAGCATCTGCATCATGAGCTCCTCCGGGTCGGCGGCGGCGCGGTCGTTGGCCGCGGCGAGCATCCTGAAAATGATTTCCTTTAAAATACTTTCGGATATCTCTGCTTGGAAATGGCCGGGGGTGTGGTACTCCTCATTGAGTCGTCGGAACAGCTCCGGGATGATTTTATGGCGGGCTTTGACCGCAACTTTCCGGGGGAGGCGCGGCGCTTTGGCATTTTCGTCAAACTCAAGGTGGATGCAGCTGAAAAATGCCGGTTTCCCCTTGCTCAATAATTTGTAAGTGTGCAATTCCCCCGGATAAATGGTGATGATGTCATGCGGCTTTTGATGGATGACTTCGCCGCTCTCGGGAGTGACAAGCTCAAACTCGCCCTCCAGCGCCAAAATAATCTCATGGTCGCGCAGCCGCCGGTCCGGCCACTCGTGGCGCTCGTCGGGCGGGAGCTCGAGGTAGTTGGCGTAATTGACTTTGACGGTAAAGTCTGAAATCTTACTTTTGGATATTTCGTTGTTATTTTCGGCCATTTTATTTTCCCCTTGTTTAGGATACATTATAATCAAACAAAAGTCAAGGAGAAAACATCATGATTCAACCGATTTTGCAAAAATGGCCCGGCAAACTCACCGACCGCGAGCGTTTCAACCGTCAGATGCACTATCAGAGCGTTGACCGCTGTTTCAACATGGAGTTTGGCTACTGGGATGAAAATTTCACCGAGTGGGATCTTTTCCGCGATCACGGGATCAAAAATAACGACGAGGCTGACGTATTTTTCAACTTTGACGAAATCAAGATGGTCGGCGTTCGGGGTTGGATGGACCCCAATTTCCCGGAAAAAGTGATCGAGATCAAGGACGATGTAAAAATCATCCAAAACCGCGACGGGCTGCTGGCCGAAGTCCCCTTGGACGGTCACGATACCATCCCCCACTATTTAAAATCCAGCGTGGTGACTCCGGAGGATTGGTGCAAAGTTAAAGAGGAGCGCTTCGGGCTCGGGCGCAAAATGGATGTCGAGGCGATTAAAAAGATGCATCCCGAAAATCGGACTTACCCGCTGGGCATCCACTGCGCCTCGATGATCGGCAATATCCGCGACATGCTTACCTTTGAGGGGCTGGCTTATGCAATTTACGATTACCCGGAGATGGTCGAGGACATGGTCGAGCGCTGCTGCGTATTGGTTGAGGAGTCGCTCATGCAAGTCTTGCCCCATGTCAGTTTTGACTACGCGGCCGGGTGGGAGGATATTTGCTTTAAAAACGGGCCGATCGTCCCGGTGCCGTTTTTCCGCGATGTGGTGGCACCGCGTTACCAACGGATCAACAAACTTTTGAAACAATACGGGATTGATCTCTGGTACATTGACTGCGACGGCGATGTGCGGCCGATTTTGCCCTACTTTTTGGAGTCGGGGGTCAATTGCCTGTTTCCGTTTGAAGTGATGGGTTGCGCCCACCCCGGCGAATTGCTCGACCAGTATCAGGGCGAGTTGCGCATTATGGGCGGCTTTGACAAAATTCAGCTGGGGGCCGGACGCGAGGCGATTAAAAAATATATGGAGTCTTTGGTGCCTTATGTCGAGCGCGGCGGCTATATCCCGTTTTGCGACCACCGCTGCCCGCCCAATGTGGATCCCAGGGACTATCTCTATTATCTGGAGCTCAAAAAGTCGATGTTCGGCATGGGCTCCAAGCTGTATCCCTAGGGATTGTGATAGCCTGAGCCGTTATTGATCGAGATGGCGCGAAACAGTTGCTCACAGAGGAGCAACCGCGCCATTTCGTGAGTCAACGTGAGTTTGGAGAGTGACCATAACGTATTGGCGCACGCCTTGGCCTCGGGGGCGAGGCCGAAAGGCCCGCCGATCACAAAGACGAGTTTGCGGTCGATTTTTCCGACGGTTTGAGCCAGCTCGACGCTGGTGAATTGCTTACCCTCCTCGCTCAAGATAAAAATACAACTGTTGCGCTCCTTTTCGAGCGCTTTGGCAATGGCCTGCCCCTCTTTTTCGACTGTGCTGTCGGCGAGGGTGACGACCTCGGTCTTGGCATACGGGCCGATCCATTTAAGGTACTCATCACAGCGCTCTTGCATAAAACGGTCCTTGAGTTTACCCACCACAATAATTTTAATCAGCATAAGTCAATCACGCCTCCGCCCAGTAAGGTTTTATCCTGATAAAACACCGCCGCCTGACCGGGGGTCACCGCGCGCAAATCGCTTAACACCGTGGCCCGATAATCGCCGTTGCCCAGAGGGGTGAGCTCGATATCAACCGGCAAACTCCGGTATCGGACTTGGCACAATAACCGCAAATTCTGCGGCTCACCGCCCGACTGCCAGTTGACGTTTTTGATCAAAAAGCCGGGGCATGTCAGCGTCGCCGGGTCGGTTTCCAAGGTGATGTTGCCGCTCGCCGGGTCGATGGCGTTGATGTACGCCGGGACACCCAGTGCGACATTGAGCCCTTTGCGCTGGCCGATGGTATATTGATGGATGCCGTTGTGGCGGCCGACGATCTTTTGCCGGTAAATGAACAATCCTTTTTGGGCCGGGAGATCAAATAATTTACGCAACGTTTCGCCGAAACACTCGCCGGGCACCTGAAAACAGGCGTCTTGGCTGTCCGGCTTGTCGGAGGTGACCAATCCGAGTTCGGCGGCGATTTGGCGGACGACGCTTTTCTCCAACGTGCCGACCGGGAAACTGATTTTGGCCAATTCCTTTTGCGTCAGGCGGTAGAGGAAATAGCTTTGATCCTTTTTGACGTCGTTGCCGCGCTCAATGGCAAAGATGCCATCCTTTTCGACAATTTTGGCATAATGGCCGGTGAGCACTTTTTCGGCCCCGACCGACTCGGCAAAGGCGGCCATGCGGCCAAATTTGATCAATAAATTGCAGTCGCAGCAGGGGTTGGGCGTGCGCCCGGCGCAATACTCCAATGCGGCGTGGCGCAGCACTTTTTGTTCAAACGCGGCAAACATGTCAAGGTAATGGTGCTCGATGCCGAGAGCCTTGACCACGCTGTCCACCGCCATCTCGTCATTTTTGGAGGCGCAAAGCTGGGCGCGCGAGAACTCCGGGTCCGGGTGCTTCATCCGCAAAGTGACGCCGATCACCTCGTATCCGGCCTTTACTGCCAGCGCCGCGGCGACCGAGGAATCCACCCCGCCGGAGAGCGCCGCCACCACCTTTTTACGCATGATATTTAACCTTTATCTTATTTTTCTATAATATGCCTCAAAAAAAGAGATTTTTCAAATTGAAAAATAAAAAAACTACGCTATATTGACTTAACAAAAGGAGTATAAGATTATGGCTAATGACAACAATTTCGGCAATCTGACTCCGCGCGCCAAGCAGATTTTGGTGTTGGCGACCCGCGAAGCCATCAGATTGAACCACCATCAGGTCGGACCGGAGCATTTGCTTTTAGGAATATTGGCGCTCAACGAGGGGGTCGCGGTCAACGTGCTGCGCGCCTTTGGCCTCGATTTGCAGCGTCTCCGGTTGGAAGTTGAGAAGACCTTTGGCTCGGGCGGCAAAACCCAGCTCGAGGGCGCGATCCCGATCAGTCCGCAACTCAAAAAAGTATTGACCCTTGCGGCGCAAGAGGCGTCGGCGATGAATTACAGCTTTATCGGCACCGAGCACTTGCTCTTGGCTCTCTTGCGGGAGCCGAGCAACAATGCCGGGCGGATTTTGCTCAATTTGGGCGTTGATGTCGAGCGCGCCAAGCAGGAAATTATTAAGGCTTTGGACCCCAACTACCTCCCCGGCACGGACAACGAAAACCAAAGTGAGGGCGAAGAGCGCGAGTTCCCCGGCCAAGGTCAGGGCGAAGGCGGCAGCGCCGCACCGGCACCGCCTCCCGGAAGCGACAACTCGTTGCCTGCGCTCAATACTTTTGGCCGCAATTTGACCGAGCTTGCCGTCAAGGGCGAGCTCGACCCGGTGATCGGACGCGCCGACGAGATCGAGCGGGTGATCCAGATTTTGTGCCGCCGCACCAAAAACAACCCGGTGTTGATCGGGGAGGCGGGCGTCGGCAAGACCGCGATTTTGGAGGGGCTTGCCCAGGCGATTGCCCGCAAGGATGTCCCGGATATTTTACTCAATAAGCAGATTTATGCTTTGGATTTGCCGTTGATGGTCGCCGGGACCAAGTACCGCGGCCAGTTTGAGGAGCGCATCAAAGCGGTGATCGACGAGGTCAAAAACTCCAAAAAAGTGATTTTGTTTATCGACGAATTGCACACCATTGTCGGCGCCGGCGGGGCCGAGGGGGCGATGGACGCCGCCAATATCATCAAGCCCGCGTTGTCGCGCGGCGATTTGCAGTGCGTCGGAGCGACCACGTTGGACGAGTACCGGCAGGGGATTGAGAAAGACTCCGCCCTGGAGCGCCGCTTCCAGCCGGTGATCGTCAATCCGCCCAGTGTCGAGGACTCGATCCGGATTTTGGAGGGCCTCAAGGAAACGTATGAGAAACACCATAACGTCAATTACACCCATGACGCCTTGGTGGCGGCGGTGAAACTCTCCGACCGCTATATTTCCGGGCGCTTTTTGCCCGACAAGGCGATTGACGTGATGGACGAGGCCGGAGCCCGCATCCGCATCAAGACCAAAAATACGCCGCCCGACACTGTCGAGCTGGAGGAAAAACTTCAACAGGTCCAAAACGAAAAGCTGCAGGCGATCAAGGATCAAAATTTTGAGCTCGCCGCCTCCAAGCGGGATGTCGAGCGCGACCTCAAGCAGCAGCTTGCCGACCTCAATGAGCATTGGCACAAAAACAGCAAGGAAGTCAAGCCTGCCGTCACCGTCTCGGATATGGCGGTGGTGGTGGCCAAATTGACCGGCGTCCCGGTGCAGCAGATTCAGGAGGGTGAGAGCACCCGATTGTTAAAGATGGAGGATGAGCTGCGCAAAAACGTCATCGGTCAGGACGAAGCGATCTCGTCGATTTCGCGCGCTTTGCGCCGGTCGCGCGCCGATTTGCGCAATCCGTCGCGGCCGATCGGCTCGTTTATCTTTCTCGGTCCTACCGGGGTGGGCAAGACGTTGCTCGCCAAGTCGCTGGCCGAATTTATGTTCGGCGATCAGGATGCCTTGATCCAGATTGATATGTCCGAGTACATGGAGAAATTCAACGTATCGCGCCTCATCGGCTCGCCTCCCGGCTACGTCGGTCACGGCGAGGGCGGCGAGTTGACGGAAAAAATCCGCCGCCGTCCGTACTCAGTCGTGTTGTTTGACGAGATCGAAAAAGCACACCCGGATGTCATGCATATGCTCTTGCAGATCCTCGAAGAAGGGCGCATCACCGACAGCTTGGGCCGCAAGATCGATTTCCGTAATACGATCATCGTGATGACCAGCAACGTCGGGGCCGAGCAAGTGATGAAGGGCAATCAGGGCGGCCTCGGCTTCAGCTCCGGCTCGAGTGAGATGGACAACGAAAAAGCCAAGGAGAAACTCTTGGACATTGCCCGGCGTTTCTTTAAGCCCGAGTTTATCAACCGCGTCGATGACATCATCGTCTTTGAGCGGCTGGGCAAAAAAGAGATCATCAAGATTGTCGATCTTGAGCTTAATAAAGTGGCCGGCCGGCTCAAAGAGCGCGGATTGCTGCTTGACATCGGCGAGGATGTCAAAGAGTTCTTGGCCGCCAAAGGCTTTGAGCCCGAGTACGGCGCACGCCCGTTGCGCCGCACCATTGAGCGCTTGATCGAGGATCCGCTGGCCGAAGAGCTGCTGCGCGGCGTCTTTGAGACCGCGCACGGTGTCAAAGCGGTGCTGGACAATCAAAAGATATTGTTCTTCCCCGAGTAAAAGTAACAGACAGCGGCCCCGGTAAAACAATCGCCGGGGTTGTTTTTTTGTCAAGCATGTTATATAATGCTGTCTTCTAGCGGGTAATAGCGCGGTCAGTGCTGCTCGCATCCGCTCGGCAAACACCTCATATTCGCGAGCGGCGCTAGGTTGCGCTGTTACCCGCGACGCATCAGGGTGTCGACGAGTTTGCTGCGGACGATGCCCAACTCGTCGATAAAGTAGTCGATAGCGAGGCGTTTGTCGCAGTTGCGCAAAGCGGAGATGGCGTCGTCAAGCTCGCTTAAGGCACGTTTGCCGAGGCTGGTCCGGAGGGCAGTTTCCTCGGCGTTTAAAAAATCGATTAAACGCACCATCAGTTTGCCCAAGGTGCAACTCACTGACAAGTCCTGCAGCACGCTCGTGCGGTCGGAGGCGGTCGCCCCGACCAGATTCCACTCGGTGCACACGCTGTCGATGATCTCGATCAAATGGTGGTTGGTGTTTTTGGGGTCGATGTCAAAGATCACCAGATCTTTGTCCTCCTCGTCCTCGGTAAAAAATTCACTGCGCCAATCCGCCGCCGAGGATTCCCCTTTGGGGACGAGGTCGGGAATTTCGGCAAGTTTATCAAAAATCAAAGTTTCTTCGCCCGGGAGATCGAGACACTGGAGCAATTCTTTAAAATAGCAGTTGATCCGCCGGTCGTCGCGGCGGATTTCCTGCTCCCATTGGAACTCGTTAAAATTATCTCTCGGGTCAAACATGCAAAAAATTACTGTTTTTTGCTTAAAAGATTGACGGCATGTTGCGGCGAAGCGCCCCACAAACCCTCCAAATTGTAGCGGTCGCGGACTTCGGGCGTCATCAAATGCACGATCACCGGGCCGAAGTCGAGCAAAATCCAACCGCTCGCGTCATTGCCGGAGACCGACAACGGGCGCAGCTGAAATTTGTCGCGGACTTGCCGCTCGATGAACCCGTTGAGCGCATTGAGCTGCGGTGCGGATTCGGCGGTGGCCAGGACAAAAAAGTCGGCGATGGAGGAGGTTTCGGCAATATTGATTTTAAGCAGATTGCCGCCCATTTTTTCGGCGGCGCTGCTGATGCAAAAATCTGCCAGATCGTTGCTGTTGATTTCGGGTTTCTTTTCGCTCATAAGTATCCTTTCATTTGGCGCTTGCGTTGCGATACAATTGGTGTTGCACAATATAATCGGCGACGGCGCCGTCAATTGCTTCCCTATTAATATGGCACCAATTCGGGTCTTTTGCCATTGAATTTCGGATTTCCGACGAAGATATTTGAAAAAAATCTCCGTAAACCACATTTTGACACAATTGCTCCGCAATCATGCGCGGCCACGCGGGCAAATCCTCCGGGCGGATATTTTGAGTTTTACTGCGGACATAAGTGATGACCGGATAACGCTCGACGAGTTCTTTGGCATGGTACCATAAGTGCAAGTCCCGCAAGCTGTCTTCGCCGATGATGAGGGAAAATTGGTGCTGCGCCTCAGTTTGACTCAAATAGTCCAAAATTTTAAGGGTGTAGGAGGGGGATAACTTGAGCGTATTTTCGACATCGCAGGGGATCAGATTTTGTCGCGCGCGGACGGCCAGTTTGAGCATAGCCATGCGGTCAAAAAATGACACCTCCGCGCGGTCTTTATGAGGAGCGTGATAGGAGAGGGCAAGGTAAATTTGGTCGACTTTGCCGGTTGTCAAAACCGCCTCTGCCACCCCGGTGTGCCCGCGGTGGGGCGGGTTGAAACTGCCGCCGAAAAAACCGATTTTCATGCAAAAACTCCTTTTTTCTATAAATTACGCCGAATTTTCAATAAAATCAATGGCATATTAAGAAAATGTGGGTTATATTTAATTAATTGCACCAATCCTGTCTTTTTTTCGTTTGCCGGGTTGGCGTGCGCGTTTTTTATGTACAAGCAAATGGATGCAACATGAGAATTGGACTCTTGACGGTTTCTTTGGTCGCTTTGCTGGCGGCTTTTTGCGGTTGCCAGTCGGATTTATATTATCAGGACCGCGCGGTCAACCGGGCGCGGGAATATTTGATTAAAAACGCGCCCGAGCTCACTGCCGAGGAAGTTTATTTTGTCAAATACACCAAGCCAAAGTTGCTCACCTCCGATGTCTTGAGCGGGCCGGTCATGTCCACCAACATTGACCCCAAGCTCGAGAGCGGTCAGCGGCAGGTTTGCGTGACGTGGGAAATCCCCGGGCGCAGCGATCTGTATATCGTCTTTGGCGTCTCCTCCGGGCGGATGGATTATTGGTATCCCAACCGACTGATCCGCAAAAACTATGTGGTCGCGAGCTACCCGGTTAATTTGGCGATCGGGTTTGCCCGCAATTATGTGGAGCAAAATTATCAGACGTGGCTCTCGCCCACCGAGTACAACAATGTGCGTTTTAACAACCCGTGGATCATCCATACCAGATTTCCGCTGAGCGTCGACCCGATGGGGACATTGTCAGCCGAAGAGTATGAAAAAAAGAAGGCGACACTGGAGTCTGCCACTCAGTATTCACTCGTTTGGAAGGAGTCGGATGACGCTAAGCAGGTCATTGTCGCCTGCGGTACCTCCAAACCCAATATCGTGGGGTGGGCGATCAACTTTGTCGATATCATGGAGGCCAAAGAGTTGGAAGGTGCGACGATCAAAGTCATTCGCCCGCCGACCATTGAGGATACGGCCATTTCATTGGACGAGCAAGCTGTCGAGGAGCCTAAAAAATGAAGAGCATGACCGGTTTCGGCAAGGGCGGGAGCGATTTTTTGGACTATCAGCTGGCGGTGGAAGTGAGCTCCGTCAACCGCAAACAGCTGGAGGCGCGTATTTCCTTGCCTCCGGCGCTCTCCGAGCATGACGCGTTGATCCGCAAAATGGTTGCCGAGAGTATCAGCCGCGGCGCGGTGTCGGTCAAAGTTTCGCTGGATTCGCAAAAAAAAGGCGGCTCCGCCGCAATCAACCGAGAGCTCTTGAATCAGCTGGTTGCCGAGTGCATCAAAGTGCGTCAGACATTCAGTTTGCCGCTTGCGGTCAATGTCGAGGAGCTTTTGAGCGTGCCCGGGGTGATGGAGTCGTCCGAGCAGCGTCCGGACAGTGAAACTTGCGGTACGGCTTTGCAACAGGCGATGGCGGCGGCGCTGGTCAATTTTGATAAAATGCGCATCTTGGAGGGCGGGCAGCTGCGCGAAGATTTGCTGGCCCGGCTGAGTCGCCTCAAAGAGTTGCTTAAGCAAATAGAGCCTTTGGCCGAAGAGGTGCCCGGCAATTTAAAAAAGAAATTGCTCGAGAAGTTGGAAAAAGAGTCGCTGCTTGCCGATCCCAATGACGAGCGTTTGCTCAAAGAGGTGTTGTTTTACGCCGATAAGGCGGATGTGTGTGAGGAGATTACCCGTTTAAAAAGCCATTTTGTCCATATGGCGTCGTTTTTGGATGAAGTCGCGCCGGTGGGGCGCAGTATGGATTTTTTGATACAGGAAATGTTTCGCGAAATTACCACTTTGGGCAACAAGGTGGCCGGTTCGGCGGCGTCAGTCATGATCGTCGCCTTTAAAAGCGAATTGGAAAAAATGCGCGAACAGTTGCAAAACGTGGAGTAAAATTTATGACCAGGCAATTTGATAACAGTCATTTAAACCGTCTCACCGAGGCGATTAATCAAACTTATGTGGACATGGTCGGCGTCAATCACATCGACGGCGGCAATTTGCCCCACCGCAGTGAAATCGTCGGCTCGCTGGAGAAAATCCTCGAAGTCATTTTTCCGGGATTTGACCGCAAGCTGCCCTCGAGCCTCGAGGATGTGACGCGGCAGACGCCCAAGCTTTTGGAGGAGATCTACCACTCGCTTTACGACCAGATCTGCCGGGTGTTTTATTACCAGTGCGGCACCGGGCGCGATTGCCAAAATTGCGACGCCACCGAGCGCATCAAAACCTCGATTTACGCCTTGCTCGACTTTTTGCCGCAGCTGCGCGAAATCGTCAAAAAAGACGTCGCCTCCGCTTATGCCGGGGATCCGGCGGCGAGCAGTTATGACGAAATTATTTTGAGCTATCCGGGGATCAAAGCGATCACCATTCAACGTTTGGCGCATGTTTTGTATCAGACCAAAACGCCGTTGATCCCGCGTATGATGACCGAGTATGCCCATGGCATCACCGGGATCGACATCCATCCCGGCGCAGCGCTCGGGCAGGGGGTATTTATTGACCACGGCACCGGCGTCATCATCGGCGAAACCGCGGTCATTGGCGACAATGTCCGGATTTATCAGGGAGTGACGCTGGGGGCTTTGAATTTTCCCAAAGACGCCTGCGGTATGTTGATCAAGGGAGCCAAACGCCATCCGACTATCGGCAACAATGTGACAATTTACGCCGGGGCGGCCGTCTTGGGCGACATTGTCATCGGCGACAATTGCGTGATTGGCGGCAATGTCTGGCTTACCGAGAGTTTGCCCCCGGGCACCAAGGTTACGGCCAGCATCTCCGAGTATAAAGTGCGTTACGCCGGAGATAAAAAATAATGTCGCAAGTGGTGGAAAATTTCCGCCGCTTGGAGGCGCAAGTTGCCGCGATTTCGCCGTCGGCAAAAATTTTGGCAGTGAGCAAGACCTTCGGCATTGAGGCCATTCGTGAGCTGTATGATGCGGGCGTGCGCGAGTTCGGCGAGAGCCGGCTGGAGGAATTGGCGCAAAAACAAACAGTGCTTCCCAAAGATATTGTCTGGCACTTTATCGGCCGTTTGCAGGCCAACAAGGTGCGTAAAGTGATACAATTTTCGCAATTCATCGAGTCGGTGGACTCCTTGAGTTTGCTGCAGCGCATTGATCGGATTGCCGGGGAGGAACAGCTGCACATTACTTGTCTTTTGGAGGTCAATGTCTCCGGTGAGGCAAGCAAGACCGGGTTTGCCCCCGCCGATGTGGGGCCGGTCTTGGCTCAAGCGTCGGCTATGGAGCATGTGACATGCCAAGGGTTGATGACGATGGCTCCGTTGACGGCTGATGAACGGGAGTTGACGCAACACTTTGCCGGCTTGCGCGATTGCCGCGACCGTTTGCGGCAAATTTCGGGTTTAACGCTGCCGGTGCTGTCGATGGGTATGAGCAATGATTTTAAGATTGCCGCCAAGTGCGGCTCGACCGAGCTTCGGATCGGAAGTTTAATCTTTGGAGCGCGTAATTAAATGAAAAAATGGGTAGTCATTTGGGCTTTATGCAGCATGATTTCGATGCTGTCGGCACAGGATTTTTGGAGCTTTGTCGAGCAAAAAAAGGCCCTTTGGGACTTTGATGCCAGTGCGGTCGAGGAGAAATTTCCCAAATATTTCAAATTTGTCGATGACACCAATCAGGCGCTGCGCTTCAACGGGAGCGGCCGCAATACTCAGTATTTAACGGTTGGCAACTCGGATATTTATGAAATCATCATCGATTTTAAAAATCAAAAGATCCGCAAAATTTCGATGTCACTTTACAATCGCGGCGACTCCGGCAAGTGGGCGGAGGAAAAGTTTAAGAAGACGCTGGAGGAAGCCCGGACCAAAATTGTTGAGCTGGTCGGCAAAAATGTCGTCCCCGTAGAGCGCAGCGACCGCTTAAACGGTGAAAAAGTGAGTTTGTGCAACTACAGTACCCCGGATATGGATCTGGTGCTGCGCTGGAGCGGTGCCTCCAACTCAAACCGTGAGCCGGAGTATCTTTACATCGATGTTTATTATCCCGGCGAGGGGCCCAAAGATTTGCGCAAAGATTTCAAGATCGAAGTCGTCGCCAAGGGGTTGGAAAAAAATGTCAAAAATGATGAATTAGGCCGTTATATCGATGTGCCGATGGTCGATCAGGGGCAAAAGGGGTATTGCGTCGCCGCTGCGGTTGAGCGGATGATGCGCTATTACGGCTCCAATGTCGATCAGCACACCATTGCCCAGGTAGCCGACTCGGATTCCGATCGGGGGACCAGCATCACTAAAACGCTGGAGACGCTGGGTAGATTGGAGAATAAATTCGGGATTAAAATCAAGCTCTATTACGGGTTTGAAGAATTTGACCAGCAGGGCAGTTTTAATGAGTTTGTCAACAATTATAACCGGGCCGCCAAACAAGCCAAAAAAAAGCAGCTTGACGTGGATAATTATCTCGGAGCCAAAGGCAAGTATTTTCCTGACAAATTTCTTGCCGCTGCCGATATGGAGCTCTTTATCCAGGCCCGGCAAAAAGAAAAAGCCGATTACAAAAAATTTATTGAGATGATTCACGAAAAGATCAACACCGGCACCCCGGTCCTTTGGGGTGTTATTGTGTTTCCGGGGCAGGACGGTGCCGCCAGAGTCGGCCGTCATATGCGCATCATCAACGGTTATAATGATAAAGAAAATTCCCTCATCTACACCGACTCGTGGGGAGCCGGCCACGAGCGCAAAAAAATGAAGTATGAGGATGCCTACGGCATTACCACTGTGGTCATCGGCCTGGAGCCGAAAAAAATAAAATAAACAAGGAGTTGCTATGTATTACACCGGATTTGCCGACGAAGCCGCCGTCGACATCGGCGGACAGATTGCCGCCACCAAAGCTTTGGGGTGGAAATTTATCGAGTCCCGCAACGTCAACGGCAAAAACCTCCATGATTTGCCCGAGGATGAGTTTGAACAGACCGCCGCCATCTTACGGGCGTCGCAAGTTAACGTTAATTGTTTTGGGAGCGCCATTGCCAACTGGCAGTGCGATCCCATTAAGGAAGAGGATTTCCAACGCTCAATTGAGCAACTCAAGCGCGCGATTGTGCGGATGCAGAAACTCAAATCTACCATGTTGCGCGGCATGAGTTTCAAGGCGCAGTGGGACCGTCCGGCGTTTGACCCCGAGGTCGAGGCCAATGTTTTCCGCAAAGTCGAGTTTTTGGTCAAAATGTGCGAAGACGCCGGAATTCTCTATTTGCATGAAAACTGCAACAATTACGGCGGTATGTCCTGGAAACACACCTTGAAACTGCTCGACAAAATCAAGTCGCCCAATTTCCGGCTGGTGTTTGACACCGGCAATCCGGTGATGGCTTATGACCGTGCCCACGGCGACAAACTTGACAAGCGTCAGAGCTCCTGGGAGTTTTACGCCAATGTTCGTGAGTTTATTGAGTATGTCCACATCAAAGACGCCAAGTATTTGGGTGAGTCCGAGGACGGCGGTTTTGCCAAAGTGGAATTCACTTTCCCGGGTGAGGGCGACGGCGATGTCGAAAAAATTGTGACCGATCTTTTGCACAACAATTACGATGGCGGCTTCTCCATGGAGCCCCACATGAAACTGGTGTTTCATGACAACCAGAGCGGCGAAGATAAAGAGCGTGAAAAACGCGAGAACTACGTTGAATACGGCAAACGCTTTATGGCTTTGGTCGAGAAGTGCAAATCTAAAAAATGATCTATTCCGGTCCGGCGTTGACTCCGGCCCAGCAACGCTCGTCGCAAACCAATTATAATTACTTTAACTCGCTCAATGGCACCTCTTACATGTGCACGGGCGAGGTGGTGATCCTTTTGTTTGCGATGAAGCTGGATTGCCCCGATTATTTTGTGGCAATTTTGGGGGCATTGCTGTACTTGAGTTATCTCGCCTTGCCGTTGGGAAAAGTTGTCGCCGCCCGGGTTGGCGCGGCGCAGAGCCAGGCCGTGTTTTGGGTGATGCGCAATGTCTCGGCATTGATCATCGCCTCGGCCTCGGTGGTGATGCTCTTTGGAGCGCAACGTTTTGCTTTGGGCTTAGTGCTGGTTGGCGGATTTTTGTTTTACGCCTGCCGAAATGCCGGGATTGCCTTGTCGCAGCCGCTGGTGGCGGAGATTACCACCAGTCACAACCGGGCGCGTTTTATCGGGCGGACAACCGCACTGTTTTACATCTCGGCGCTGGCGGCGCTGGCGTTAGTCTCGGGCTTGACGCGGTTGACCCAGAGCGTTTGGATGCTGACCGCGATTATAATCTTTGGTTCGCTGGTGGGGATTACCTCCTCCAAGTTTATCAGACGCATCGATGAGACCGAAAATTTGCGCCGGTCCGCCGCCAAGCCGTTGTACGGCGAGATGATGCGGCTGCGTGGTGTCCGGCAGCTCAACTGGATCATCATCGTCGGTTTTTTCATCAACTTGGGGGTGATCTTTATGATCCCGACTTCCATGTTGGTGTTAAAGCGCGGGTACAATGTCAATGACAGTGACGCCTTGCTTTTTTCCATGGTGCAATATGCGTGTGCGATATTTGCGTCATATCACTCGGGGAAATTCATCAACCGTTTCGGCGCCCGGCAGGTGATGCTCTCGGCTTACACTCTATTATTAATGATCGGTATTTTTTGGCTGGCGGCGCCCGGCGTGTTTCACTGGTATTTTGCAGCGATCCCGTTTGTGATTGCCGGATGCGCCTCGGTGACTGCCAACAATACTTTTTTGCATTATTTTTTGACGGCGATACCGGAGAACCGGCGGGTCAGCGCCTCAATGGTGATTTCGGTGATTATCGGCGCCGGGGCGGGGATGGTCGGGATGTTTGCGGGTAGTTGGATTTTAAAACTCGTTGAGAGTCATACCCCTGATATGCTGCTTCTGAATCGCTACCGGATCTTTTTTGCGGCGGTGATTGTAATCGCGGCAACCGGCTTGGTGGCGATCCGTAAATTGCGCAATTTGTAATTTTTTGCCTGCATAATTTGTTTATTTTTTGAACAAATTATGGATTATTTATCAAATTATATGTGATTTTATTCAAATAATAAACTAAATTGCTTGACTTTTTGGCCGCCGTTGGGTATAATTAATAATATAGAAAATACCGCAACGCAGGATGCAAATGAGTAATTTTTTTGATCTCTTTTTGAAACGCTTCCCGGAAATCAGCTTCAATCCCCGGCTGTCGGCTATTTTGCAAACTATCCTTGATGAAAACGGCTTGAGCCGCACTGATATCACCGGCCGCTTTGACATTTCCAAGGCATTGGTCACCAAATACATTGATCAGCTGCTGGCCGCCAATATCGTCGAGGAGGCGGAGTCGCTGGAGAGCGCCCGCGGGCGGCGGCCGGTGGTGCTCAAACTGAGGCACAATCTCTTTTTTAGCGCCGGTCTTGACTTTTATGACAGCACCGAAGTTCGCGGCGCCGTCATCAATGCCCACGGCGAAACTGTGGTCGAAGAGAATCTTTCGCTCCCTTTGGCAATTTCTCCCCAGGAGAAATGCGAGCGGGCAGCGGCGCTTTTAGAGCATTTGGCCGAATCAGCAAACATCGGTCGCGAGGCGGTTGCCGGGTGCGGTGTGTCGCTCACCGGGATTTTAAGCCCGGAGACCGGCGAGGTGGTTAGCTCTGCCCAGTTTCAGACCCATCGCAGCATCAATATGGTGCGCATGCTCCGCAAACGCTGGGAGCTCGATTATCGTTTGATCAACTGTTCGCATTTGTCGGCGTTGCTCGAGAAACGCATCGGCCACGCCTGCAACATGCGCAACTTTTTGTCGCTGGTGACCGGCTACGGGCTTGGGATTATGATTGACGGCAAACTTTACCGCGGCCACCAGCTCAATGCCGGGGAGGCGGGTTATATGCAAATCGCGGCCAATTCCGGACGCGTCGATGCCGACGGTCGGCGCGGCACTTTAAATCAATTGGCCGCGCCGCACCGGGTTACCGACCAATTGGAGAAAATCGTCAGAAATGGCGGTTATACCAAAGCAGCGGAGTTGAAAGGGGAGCACCAGCATATCATTTGGGATGCGGTGGTTAATGCTTATGCCGCCGGAGATCAGCTTTGCGGTAAACTTATCAGTGAAAATTTTGAAATCATCGGCAAGGCGGTGGTTAATCTCGCTTATATTTTTAATCCCGAGGCAATTTTTTTGCCCGAGTGGACCAATCGCTGCCACGAGGTTTCGCTTGATGTCGTCAACCGCCAGATGGGACACTACGGAACCAGACATTGGGGCCTGAAAACTCAAATTCTGAGTTCGGCATGCCGCGCCGAAGATTTCGCCGCCGGGGCGGCGCTGTTGCCGTTGCTGCATTGTTTCAGTGATCAAACACACATTTTATAATCAACCAAGGAGGTCGTTATGAGAGCAAAATTTACCCTTATCGAGTTGCTGGTGGTGATTGCCATAATCGCTATTTTGGCCTCGATGCTGCTGCCAGCCTTAAACCGGGCCCGGGATGTTGCCAAAAAATCCCGTTGCATCAACTCAATCCGTCAAATGACTATGGCTAATTTGACTTATGCCTCGGACAACCGCGACGGCACGGTCCCGTTTCAGCAGGGCGCGAATACACGGTGGTTTAAAAATGATGCTTATATCCGCTATGTTGGTGTTTCTACCGCCACGGACGACTTGGCGCAATGGCCCAAGTCATTTCTTTGCCCGGCGATTTTTCGCCCGGTGTCGACCTATGACCGGGGGACCAAAGATTTGGTTTCCCTATATTACGGACTCATCAAAAACGACAACCCGGTGGACTCGGTGGTGCCCGGCAACGGTATGGGGTCGTTTTATAAATTGACCAAAGTCAAAAATCCCTCCGGCAAATTCATGATTTCGGAGGCAACCAACGGCGGAACATTGAGCGTCTGGGGCAGTGACATCGCTGCCGCAAGCGGATATTGGAAATTTGTCAGCAATCCCCCGACCTCCATCGAAACGTTTCAGGAAGTGGTCGCCTATCGTCACAATAATAATGAAGCAGTCAATGTCGGCTATTTTGACGGCCACACCGAGACCGAAAATTACCGCAATGTCTCCTACAAGGTTAGCGGCTCCAATTCGGTGATCAACAGTGCCAAATTTGAGCCGTATTCGCTGGGGCGCAACTGGGGGGATATCAAATGGTAAAAGTTTTTTGGAGCATGACGGCGGCGCTGCTGGTGCTGAGCGTCGGCGCAGTGGATTTTTCCTCCTCGGATATCTATCAACCATACTTAAAAAGGACTAACCTCTCAGGCGTCTGGAAGTTGAAACGGCTTGATAACAGTAAGGACAATCCGGTTGCCGAAGCCAAATATTTTTCCCATCAGACCAGTGACGGTGACTGGGAGGAGGATGTGGTGCCCGGTGATTTGACCCGGCCCTACGGTGTCGCCGACAAGGACAATACACGAAAATTGTGGGGCGGGGTTACCTGTTTTCGCCGCCAATTTACTCCGCAAGTGTTGTTGGCAAACGAAAAGGCATATTTGCACTTTGACAACATTTTGGGCGAGGCTAAAATTTATCTCAATGGCAAATTGATTTACGAAAAAAGCTTTACGCCGTTAAAGGAACACCGGAGTTGGCTGGATGCGTTTGAGATTGACGTCACCAAAGAGTTGTTGCCGAATCGCGTCAACACCTTGGCCGTATGCTTGTTTCACAACGGCGAACCGGTGGAGTGGGGTCGCGCCCGGCCGTCGGGGATTACCGGTCAGGTTTGGCTGGATGTCCGTCCGGCGGTGTGGGCCGATGCAATTTTAATTACGCCCCAGTCCAACTTGCGTGACGTCGAGTTTACTTGCCGGGTCAACGGCGGGACCTTTGACAAGTGGCGCGCTGAAGTTTTTGCCTGGCAGCATCCGGACAAAGTTGTCGCCACTGCAGAAATCACTCCCGGCAAACCGGGCTGGGCGCAGGGAAAATTTTTGCTCGACAACCCGCAGTTATGGAGCCCCGATTCGCCGTCTCTGTACGGCTTGGTGATCAAAAATGCCAAAAATGAAATTGTCGGCGTGCAGCGTTTTGGCATGCGCACTTTTGTCGTCAAGGACGGCAACTTTTTGCTCAACGGCAAACCGACGGCATTGCGCGGTTTATGCTGGGGGATTGAAATGATTACCCCCATGGGGCCGGCGGCGGTGGCCAATGACAAAGATCTTTTTCGCCAGTATTTTGCGATGTTTCGCGCCGCCAATGTCAATCATCTGCGCCTCCATACCTGTATGGTGCCGCCGGGCGGTTACGATATTTTGGATGAGCTGGGATTCATCATCACCGATGAGCTCGATTATCCCACCGTGTCCATTGAGGGGCCGGCGCGCGCCGACCATATCGTCAACGAAAATTTGGACAACTGCTGTGATAATGCGGGCAATTTAAAAGACGAATTCCGCGCCAAAGTCACCCGGCGTCTGGAGCAAAATTACTCGCATCCGTCAATTTGCACCTTCAGCTTCGGCAATGAGATGCGTGATGAGAAGCGCGTGGCGGCGATGTTTCGCAATCTTTATGACCTCTATCGTTCGTCCGACCGGCAAAACCGGCCGATCACCCCCTCTTCGGGGCGTTTTTGGAAAGACGCCGATAATATTGCCAGTCTCCAAAAAGTGGACAAGCTTGACTACATCGACACCCATGACTACACCGGAAGCATCAACAATTGGCCGCTTGGTTATTGTCAAAACATTGCCGAAAAATTCATCCGCGAAGCCCGCAAATCCTACCCCGCCTTGCCGCCGGTGGTCAATGGGGAAACCGTTTACTTTGCCAACCATTATTATCCGTGGATGTATGACGCGATCTGGCCGAGTGAAGATGCCGCCGAGCCCGACTGGTCCAAGCTCATGTATGTCATGACCGAGGTGCAAAATAAGATGCCTGCCAACCGGATGATGTCCTTTTATTGGGCACGCAACTGGGGCTGGAGCAACTACAAATATCACCGGGCCGAAGGGCGCGGCATTTATACCGAGCGGATTTTGGAAGTCAACCGCAAGCTATGGCCCGATTGGGACGGCTACGAGAATCTGAGCGGCGACTATTTTACGCTCAATAATTCCCGTGATGGCTTTATCCCCAACGAGGCTTATCCTTATTTGCAAAAGGTCAACAGTCCCGCCATTGCCGTTTTTGACTACATCAGCCCCAACCGTTATACCGGAGAAACGATCAAGACCAAGGTCACGGTGGTCAACAACACCGAGTCCGACCTCAAGGCGGCCAAACTGCAACTTTCATTCGGTCAAACAATCGATATCGGCCCTTTGGCGCAAGGCGGCAAAAAGGTATTGGATTGTACCTTGGTCACCCCGGCGCAGGCCGGGCGTGCCAAGCTCGATTACCGGCTCTTGGACGGCGACAAGTTATTGAGCGGCCGCGAGCTTTATTTTAATCTCCGCGATAAAATACAAGTCATTGCGCCCGTGATCACAGGCCGCAAAGTCGCTCTTTACGACCCCGCCGCGGTGCTCTTTGCCGGGCTCAAAAAAGAGAATACCACGCGGGTGCTGAAAGCTTTTCAGCTGCCGGTAACCGCGATTGACAATTTTAACGACCTCAAAAATTATGATTTGTTGATCATTGGCACAAATGCTTTTGATGACAATTTGCGCAAAAATGCCAAACTCGTCCGCCAGTATGTCGAGGATGGCGGCCGGATACTCTGTTTTGAGCAAAGCGCCACCGGCCGGGTGCCGTTTTTGCCCGAGCTTGAGTTGTCGTTGGCCGGGCCGGGGCAATTTGCCGAAATTTTGCAGCGGCAACATCCGGCATTGGTCGGGCTTGTCCAGTGGGAATTTTTTAACTGGGGTCAAAAGGATTGGTCGGTCTACCGGGTGTTGCTTTTGCCGTTTTCGCCGGCGGCGCTGCTCGCAGGGGGCGACACCACCCAGTGGGGCTCGGATAAATTCGGCATGGCGGCCGCCCATGTCAAGGTCGGCAAGGGGGACATTATTTTTACCCAAGCTGAGAGCGTGCCCACCTTTGCTGTGGATTCGGCAAGCACCCAATTTACCCGCCAATTGCTGCAAACTATGCTGAATGACGCGACCCGCGCCAATGCCCGCGACTTCATCAAGCTTGCGGTGCAAAATTTTGATTTTGACGAAGCCAAAGCCTTTTTTGTCCCGTTGACCGGAGCGGCCAACTTTGGTTTCGCCGATGAGACGGCCTATGACGGCAAAGGCGGCTTCCCGGATCAGGGGGCTGACAATGATTTGCGTAATTTCCCGACCGGACGGCAGATATTGGGCGGGGTACCGTTTGAAATTGCCGTCGGGGCCAAAAGTATGGTTGTTGTTTCGGAAAACCCCAAGTTGCATTTCCCGGCCAAAAGCGCTTTGATCGAGGTCAACCGTTCGGCAGGAAAACTCTTTTTTGTTCATACCGGCGCCTGGATCGATCAAACCCGCGCGTTGCAAGTCGGCGGCTATACGGTTACTTATGCTTCCGGCAAGACCGTGGATATCCCGGTGGAGAGTACGGTCAATATCTCCGACTGGTGGAGTGCTCCTAATAATTCAGTGACCGTCGCCCAGTGTGTCTGGTCGGGGCAAAACGGTCGCTCGGTGGTCGGCGTGTATGCCTTTATGTGGCGCAATCCGGCTCCCGGTGATGCGATTAAAACCATTCAATTAAGTGCCCGCAAGGACGCGGTGATCGGACTCATTGCCATAACCGGCGAAACAACCAAATAAGGAGCAAGTATGAAAAAACTATCAATGATGATGTTGGGGTTGCTGGCCGCGGCCGCGCTCTCCGCCGAGGAGTACAAAAGCGATGTCTTTTCCGCCGAAATCGCCCCCAACGGAGTGATTAAAAATATAACAGGCTGCGGCGAATTGTTGATCCGGCAGACGTTTTTGGGCGGCAACAGCAATCCCGGCAAGGACAATCCCAAATTGGACGGGCGGTTTCTGCAAGTCGCCGATTACCAAAATCAGGCCAAGTTTGTTCGTGAGGGAGATACTCTTACCGTTACCGTGCAAGGGGTGATGAAGCAGTTGCGCGAGCAAAATCCGCTCAGTATGGAGTATCAGCAAAAAGTGGTGTTTACCCCGGCATTGATCACCTTTCACTACGAGGTGGTGACCAAGGATGAAATGCTCTCTGATTTTGTGTTGTTTCAGTCCTTGAGCGAAGTCCCGCTCTCAATGGGCGGACGCGGCTTTTTGAGCGTCAGCCGGGAGGATGTGGAGAAAACGGGGATCATCGCCAAAGATTACAAAGCTGAGGACAAAGTCAAATACCCGGCCTCCAAAAAGTTTGCGATTGCCACAACCAAGGGCGTGTTTACGGTCGCCATGGACAACGGTTGGATCAGCTTCAGCGACAGCCGCAGCTGGGGCGGCGATCACTTCCGATTGGATTTACAGCCCGATGTTTTTAAATGGACACCGGAGCTGCAAACGTACCCTGCCGGCAGTAAATTTGTTTGGGAATTTACCATGAGTTTTGAAAAAAGCGAATAAATTCCAAAAAAAGCAACCGGCCGGAAGTCAAACGATTTCCGGCCGGTATTTTTTTAGAGATAATCTGGATTTAAGAGGTCAAACACCACCGCATCCTTGAGCCGGGGATTCACCGTATCTTTGGCCGAGAGAATGGCTTTGTCCAAAGGAATTTGCCAGTTGATATTGAGGTCGGGGTCGTTAAACGCAATCCCGCGCTCGTGAGAAGGCATATAAAAGTTGTCACACTTGTAGGCAAAAACGACTTCCTCCGACAACACGGCAAATCCGTGGGCAAAACCGCGCGGGACAAACAATTGGAGCTTGTTTTCGCCTGAGAGCTCAATGGCGAAGTATTGGCCGAAGGTTTTGGAGTTTTTGCGGATGTCGACGGCAACGTCAAGCACTTTACCCTCCATCACCCGCACCAATTTGGCTTGCGTATAGGGGGCTGCCTGATAGTGTAGGCCGCGCAATACGCCGTAGCGGGACTTGGACTCGTTGTCCTGCATAAAGTCGGCGGTGATCCCGTTTTCGGCAAAATTTTTGCGGTTGTAGCTTTCAAAAAAGTAACCGCGGTTGTCGCCGAAAACTTTGGGTTCGACGACCAGCAGGCCGTCAATGGGGGTTGGGGTAATTTTCATAGGCAAGTTGCTTTCTCATGATATTTGTTGTTTAACAATTGATGCACACGCTCGACGCCGGGAAAATCCCGAAAAAGAAAGATCCGGTCGGCGATATTATGATAATTTTTTAACTCTGTTTCGTCCGCGATTGCGCGGTCGACGCCAAAGATGAAGCCCGGCAGGGCGTTGTCATTAAAATATTGCAAACGCTTATGCAGCGGCCCGTGGTGCCAACGGTGAAAAAGCTCAAGATGGACCACTGTCTTGCCGTGTTTGAAACTCAAGTCGGGGAACATGATCTCATTGCCGTCCAAACGGATTGCAGGCGTGTCGCCGGTGATTTCCCAGTCTTTGATTTTTTCTTTAAACAAGCGGTGAAACATTTTGATTTCCTCTGGGACGAACGCCGAAAAATTGCGGTAATGCGACACCAGTTTAGCCGACTCGTCAAGTTTTAGCGTCGCCGCCTTGCCGCCGATTTTGATTTCGGCGGTCAAGCGCCACTGCGGCAAATCCAAAATCGCCGGGAAAAATGCGGCCAGCTGCAGCGCATATTTACGCGAATTGGCAAAAATACTGTAGGGTCCGCTGATTTGCATGGTGATCGTCTCCGCTTGCCGGATCTCCGCCAACAGCCGGAAAAACTTGAGGTACTTAAAAACTTTGCGGAGCTTTGCAGCATCCTCGTCGCCGATTTGAAAGTCGAGCGTGTTGGCATACAGCAACAAGCCTTGGACCAAAGCGACATTATAGCGCTGAAGCAACTCGGACGGATACAATTCATCAACTTGTTGCAGCGTCTCGTTTTCCTCCAGGTCGCCGTAAAGTTTGCCGGGGTTCAACGCCTGGCGGTAGGTCTCCAACGTCGTTCCTCGCTTTAACATTTTCGCTCCGGCGGTGAATGTTTCGCGCCGCAGTAACGCATAATCGCAACTTAGCGGGATCTCAAATTGACAGCGGTCCAAGATGAGTTTATTGAGTCCCTGCGCCAATAACGTATCGGCGGCGCCTTTGACGATCAAATCAATATCTTCGGCAATTTCGCCCCGGTTTTTATGTTGACCGGCGCCATCGCGGTAAATCCCCAGCAAGCTTTGCGCCAAGCTCAAATGGTCGGGGGCCGCGGGATCGATAAAGTTGACCTTGACCGCGCCTCTGACGATTTTATAACGCAATAACTCTTTGTTGAGCATAAGACTTTCACATTTTGATGATTTGGTCGCATTTCTCAATGGTGCTTAAGCGGTGGGCGATGGTGATGATAGTAAGTTTGCCCTGCAAATTGTCCAACGCTTCGACAAAACTGTTTTCGGTCTGATTGTCAAGAGCACTGGTTGCCTCGTCCAAAACCAGAACCTCGGGGCGGTGATATAACGCGCGGGCAATCGCCAAGCGCTGGCGCTGACCGCCCGAGAAACGGTTGCCGCCCTCACCGCAGGACTCATTGAGCTGGAGGGGGAGTTCTCTGATAAATTGATCGGCCTGAGCGATTTGGAGGCATTCCCAAATGCGGGTTTGATCGATTTCGGCATCAGGCACTCCCAAGGCAATGTTGCGAGCCACGGTGTCGTCAAACAAAAAGATTTTTTGCGGCACATAGCCGATTTTGCGCTGCCACGCTTTGAGATTTTGGCCGATGTCCTTGCCGTCACATTTGATCGCGCCCGCCTGCGGGTACAACAACCCGAGCAAAATATCGATCAAGGTGCTTTTACCGCAGCCGGTGTGTCCGGTAATGGCGGTGCTGGACAGGTGTTTGATCTCCATCGAAAAATTCTTGAGCACCCACGGCCCGTCATCCTGATAGCGGAACGAGAGATTTTCGACCGTGATCGCCGCCGCAAACGGTAAATCGCCATTCTCCGGTTTGGCCTCTGGCTTGATTTGGGTGATGTCTTTAAAGATGCTCTCCATAATCGGGCTGTATTGGCGGATCAACGTTAAATTGTAGTGAATCCGGCTGATTGAGGGGAGTAACCGGTACATGGCGACTACAAACAAAGTGAGTGTCATAATAATTTCGGTCGAACCCATGCCGTTGCCGACAAAAACGAGCAACGTCCCCATCGAGAGCAAAATCACCGCTGACTCGATCGCGAGGCGCGGCAGCTGTCCGGCGGTATACAAGGTACCGGAGACATTGTTATGCATGACTTGGAAATGGCGGTGGCGGGCTTGAAAGTAGCTCTCGCAGTTTTCCACCTTAATCTCTTTGATCCCGTTGATGCTTTGGATAAAGGTTTTGATCAGATTTTCGCCGGCAAACAAGAGCTCGCGGCCTTTTTGGTAGTTGAATTTTTTTAACGGATAATAGATGGCCAGTAAAATCACCGCTGCGCAGAGTCCGGCAATAACCGTCACCTTGGGCTCGAGCAGCATCAGCAAGCCGCCGATAAAAACCACCACAAAACACTCGGACAAAACGAGCATAAAGGGCAGCATCACAAAATTGGTCATCTGGGCGTTGAGCGTTTGTTTGTTGACCAATTCGGCACTGTTGTGACGGAGGTGAAACAAATAATCGGTCCGGAGATAATTGGCAAAGAGCCGCGTCGCAAAATCGGTGCTTTTGCGATAAATAAAGCGGGTCTGCAACACAATTAAAAACAAAGTGTAAAGATTTTTTAACAAAAAGAATAAAATGACGATGCCGCACATGAGCATGATAAACTGCATGCGGTCGCCCTCGGCGAAACGCTGATAAAAGTAGTGGAGAAAACGGTTCTTTTCCAAAATATCGGGGTTGGTAAACACCGCCGCGACCGGCATCAGCATGGTCACTGCGGCAATTTCCAGCACGGCGCCGATCATCATCAAAATGACAATCAGCGTCATTTGGACTTTGTCTTTGACGCTTAACAAGACTCGGATTTTGTCCACTACATTTTTCATCGTTTGACCATCCGCCGGATGTCGCGCTCATCCTGCCGCTTGCGCAAGTCGTCGCGCTTGTCGCCGTGGCTTTTGCCGTGGCAGTAGGCGATCTCGACTTTGACGAGGCCATGCTTGAGGTAGACTTTTAAAGGGATGATCGTCCCGCCTTTTTGGCCGAGCCACTGGGCGAGCTTGAGAATTTCATTTTTATGCAGCAGTAATCGGCGCTGCTGGCTCACCGCATGATTGTAGCGGTTGCCGAAGTCATAGCCGGAGATGTGCAAATTAACGAGCCATGCCTGATTGTTGGATATCCTGACATAAGCTTCACTCATATTGATTGCCCGGTCGCGGCAGCTCTTTACTTCGGTGCCCACCAGTTGGACGCCCGCCTCAAAGCACTCGATGATCTCATAATCATGAAACGCTTTGCGGTTGTTGGCCAGTACCGGATTTTCGGGGTTTTTTCGGGGCATACAATGTCTTTCTAATTTTCCTTCAGAAAATTTTTCGCCTTTTCAGTATACTCTTGACCGCGCGGCATGTTTTTTGCCGTAAAGCTGTTTTGCAGCTTGGCGAGCAAATCTTTTTGCTCCGCCGTAAGATTGACCGGCGTCTCCACCAGCACTCTTACGTGCAAATCGCCGCGGTTGCCGCCGCGCAATGACGGAACGCCTTTGCCTTTGAGGCGCAAGGTGGCGCCGCTCTGGGTTCCTTCGGGTATCTTCATCTTGGCCTTGCCCGAGATGGTCGGCACATCGACAATCCCGCCCAGCGCGCAGGCGGTAAACGGCACCGGCACCTCACAAATGAGATCGTCACCCTCGCGGGCAAAAATCCGGCTCGGGATCACGTGGATAAAGACGTACAAATCGCCGTCGGCGCCGCCCTTGCTGCCAGCTTCGCCCTTGCCGGGGACGCGCAAACGGGTTCCGGTGTCGACGCCCGGCTTGATTTGGAGCTGAAATGATTTCTCCACTTGTACCCGGCCCTGACCGCCGCAGCTTTTGCACGGTTTCTCAATGATTTCGCCGCTGCCGCGACAAGTCGGGCAGGGCTGCTGAATGCTGAAAAACCCTTGAGAAATGGCAATCTGGCCGGAGCCGCCGCAGCGGGTACAGCGCTTTTTGCCAGTGTTGGGCTCGCAGCCGGAGCCGTTGCAGACGGTGCAATCGGTCTGACGCGGGATGGTGATCTTTTTCTCCGCGCCGTAGACGGCGTCCTCAAAACTGATCTCAAGATCGTACCGTAAATCGTTACCGTCAATCGGCCCGTTGTAGTTGCGTTGACGGCGGCCGCCGCCACCGCCGCCACCGCCAAAGAGATCCTCAAACGAGAAGCCCTGACCGCCACCGCCGCCGCCAAAGAATTGGCTGAAAATATCTTGAGCGTGACGGAAATCCGACGCGCCGCCGCCACCGGCCGCACGAGCCGAGTTGGTGTAGGCGTCATGACCGAATTGGTCGTACTGCTTGCGTTTTTCCGGGTCGCTCAACACTTCATAAGCGATGGAGACTTCTTTAAATTTTTCTTCAGCTTCCTTGTTTCCCGGGTTTTTATCCGGGTGATATTGGATCGCCAGTTTACGGTATGCTTTTTTCAACTCCTCGGCGGTCGCGGTTTTGCCGACGCCGAGAGTCTGATAATAATCCTGTGCCATGATATGTTACTCTGCCTTTTCTTCGCTTTCGATAGGTTCATTTTTTTTGGGGCCGCTGGAGACGACCACCCGGGCGGCGCGCAATACGCGTTCGCCGAGCTTGTAAGCGCCTGACCACTCTTTGATGATGTGGTTTTCGGGCACGGTATCGGAGTGTTCGTGGGCGGCAGCGTCGTGAATTGCCGGGTCAAACGGCTGGTTGACCGTGTTGAGCTTGACGATCCCGATCTCCTGAAACGCCTTGTTGTACTCGTTGATGATCATGTTGAGGCCCTGGCGCAGCGACTCGATGTTGTCGGATTTTTGGGCGGCTGCCTGCGCCATGTTGAGAAAATCATAAACGGTGATAAACGGCTCGACCACATTGGCTGCACCGAGCGAACGGGCATCGGAGATGTCTTTGCTCGTGCGTTTACGGAAATTTTGGTAGTCGGCCTGAAGATAAATTAACTTTTCTCTTAACTCGGCGTTCTCTTTTTGAAGTTTCTCAAGCTCCGACTCAAGGTTGACGGCGACGGCGTCGTCAGCGGGCGGCGGAGCGGCTTGGGCATCTCCGGGAGCAGCGGTTTGCGCGGCATCCTGCGGAGTGTCTTCCTCATGCTTGTGATGTTTGTCTTTCATATGTGTGAATACCTCTTTCTTAAAATATGTGAGTTTATTAATATATATTAAAACTCAAAAAAATCAAACCTTTATTGTCGTAAAAATCACCGGAAGGCCTTGCGCATCGCCTCCACCGCACCGCGGCTGTCGCCGTCGGCCTTTTGTTCGACGGTTTGAGTGAGCTCTTTGCGCAAATCCTGCCACTCTGCGCTGAGGTTCAGCGGCTGGCCGCCGTTGGCTTTGACCGCCTCCTGCGCAAAAACTTCGGCATTGTGGGCGTCGCCGCCGCGGTAAACGATCAAGGCTTTGATCAAAAGCGAATACGGAGAAGGCGGATTGAGCTCGATGATCTCCAAGGCCGCCGGGTCGTTGTTTTTGCAATGCTGGATCCACGCCAGCTTGGCGACCGGCATGGTGTTGCTCTTGTCCGCCTCGGCGAGTTGCTTAAAGTACCAGATGGCGGAGGTGAAGTCCTTGTTTTTCTCCGCCTCCATGGCAGCGTTGAGCAAAAAGTCGTTGAGCTCCTGCTTTTGGTCGAGGAGCGACTTTAATTTTTCATCCAATTCGGTATCCTTGGCTCCGAGTTTTTTGGCCTGACGATAATACTGGGCGGCCTCATCGTTGCGCTGCGGTGCGTTGCGGACGATGACGCGGGCAAGCTCAAGTAAAATCGCCGGGTCCTCGGGGCGGGCGAGCAACGCCGAGTTAAACATCTGCTCGGCGCGCGTGGGGTTGCCGCTGTTGGCCAGAGCGATCGCGTAGGGAAACATGATATCGCCCGAGTTGGGGGCCTTTTGCAGCTCGTTGTGCAAGAGCTCAATGGTATTGCCGTATTTTTTGGTCGCATTCAAGGCTTTGGCCAGCGACAGCTTGACATTGAGTTGATTGGGATTGGCGTTGAGCGACTGGCGCAAATAATCGGCGGCATTACTGTAGTCCTCCTTGGCCAGCATGATTTCCCCCACGCGGGTATTGGCCTCCAGTTGGTTGGGCTCCTGGACCAACACTTCGCGGTAGTACCAGACGGCGGAGTCGAGCTTTTCTTCGTTTTCGGCGCGGCGGGCCCGCTCCAGAAGCTCTTTGACCGAGAGTTTGCCGGGGAGTTTTGGTTTGTCGGCGGCAGCCGGAACTTCGACGGTTTCCTTGACAGTCACGATTTTGGGCGGCTGATTTTTGAGTTTCACATTTTCCGTCTGAAGTTTTTGATTTTCCTGCTGCAAACGGGTGAGCTCAAGTTGCACCTTGCCGAGCTCGGCGACTTTATCGCGGTAATTTTGCAGATTTTTGCTCTCTTCCTCAAAGCTCTTGACTTTGTCGGCGAGATTGCGGTTGTCGGCTTGGACGGCGGTAAAATTGAGTTTGAGTTTTTCGTAATCATCCTTCAAGGAAGCATATTGCGTCAAGTCGTCAAGGCGTTTGCTTAACCCCAAGTTTTCGGCGCGCAAGGTGGTCATCGCCTTTTGTGTTTCGGCGGCGTTGGTTTCGAGCTGCGTCTTAAGCGCGGTCAAAGAGTCGTTTTGCGTCTTGAGGTCGGCCAAACTGAGCTTGAGGTTGTCGAGCTCGTTGAGCAAATCCTTGCGCGCCTTTTCCTGCTGGGTATAGCTTTGGTAGGCGGCATCGTCTTTCTCCTTGAGGCGTTTGGCCAGATTGTCGTACTTTTGCGACCAACTGGCAATGTCGGCCTCCAGCTGGCGGTTGCGCTCCCGCAAGTTTTTCAATTCGACATTGACCAACTCCTGATTGGCGGAAATTTTGTCATTGTTTGCCTTAAGAGTCTTGTTTTCGTCCTCCAGCCGCGCCCGGGCGCTGTCAATGCGCTGGGTCAGCTCTTTGAGCTGAGCGATCTCAAGCTGGAGGTCGCGGTTGCGATTTTGTACGGTGAGCATCTGGTTTTGAGTGGTGGCGGTCTGGCTCTGGGCGTCCAAAATACTGTTGCGGAGTTTTTGATTTTCCTCCAAAAGCTCAGTGTTGAGTGAGCTTGCCGTACCGCCGGTTTTTAAAAGCTCCTGCTGGCGCTTGCGAAAGCTGTCAAGCTCGTCGGTGAGACTTTTGGTCTTGGTTTCATAATCTTTAATGGCGCTCTCCTGCTCCTTGACTTGACCCAAAAGCTCATTGGTGCGCTGCAAAGAAGTGGTCTGAAAGCGCCGGAGCTCAACGAGCTCGCGTTCCAAACGTGCCGCGTTTTCCTCCGACTGCTTTTTGGCGGCGTCGCTGGTGAGTTTGTTTTTGTATAAATCCGTCGAGTCAGCCTCAAGCTTGGCGGCCTTGGCCTCTGCGAGCTGCAATTTTTTGGTGATGATCTCCGAGTTGAGCTTCTCCTCCACCAGTTGTTTACGCATGGACTCCAGACGTGAATCGGGCTCGAGGGCCTGTTTCTCCAAGTCCTCATATTTTTTGTTGAGCAAGGAGTATTTCTCCTGCATGACGCGGCGCTCGCGCATCAAATTGTCGATTTCGGCGGCGTTGACCTGATTTTCCTTGATTTGCTTGCGGGCGTCCTCAAGCTCGACCATGGCCTCAAAAAGCTTTTGCTTATAACGCTCAATTTCGGCTTGCAAGGCGCTCTCGCCGGCGCCGGAGCCGCCCCCCGTGGTGCCGGTTTCACGCGGGAGGGTGACTGCCGGTTTATCGCTCGCTCCCATCAATTTACGGATTTCACTGATCGCTTTTTCGCACTCGGAGATGCGGGCGGAGATAATGTTTTGATTCCAGTCCGGCCGGTTTTTTTTGACCTGCAAATAGTTGTCCAACGCTTGTTGAAAGAAGCTCATGGCCTTGACGTAATCGCCCTTGTTGCGTGACTCCTCGCCCTTTTCGTAAGCGCTGTAACCCTGACGCCAAGCGTCCCACGGCGAAAATTCGGCGGCCGCAAGCGTCCCGGTGAGCAGCAAGATTAAAAGAAAATATTTCATAACTGATAGTCCGTAAATTTATGCCGGTGCTCCGGGCCGATGTTAAAAATGACTTTAAAATTGCCCGCGTCGTCGTACTCCGACTCAAAAATCTGGCCGTGCTGATGCGCCAGGGCGATCAGCTGGTATTTGTCGGGCGGGATCACGGCTTTGATCAAAGAGCTGCGCTCGGCGGCGATCCGCGACAAATGTGCCTTGAGTTGGTCCATACCCTCTCCGGTATAGGTGGAAATGTAAAACGCCCCCGGAAACAACCCGTGCAACCGCGCAAGCAGCATGCCCGACTCAGTCATGTCGATTTTGTCAACTTTATTGAAAACGATGGTCATATTTTTTTCGTCCGCGCCCAACTCTTTCAACACCGAGAGCGTGGTTTCCCAGTGACACTCCAATTGCGGACTGGAGATATCGAGGACGAGGACCAAGAAGTCGGCCAGTACCGCCTCCTCCAATGTCGACTTAAACGACTCCACCAAATTGTGGGGGAGCTTGCGGACAAAGCCGACGGTGTCGGTCAATATCATCTCGGCATGGTTGTCAAGCTCAATCTTGCGTGTGGTCGGATCCAAGGTAGCAAAAAGTTTGTCCTGTACCAAAATATCGGCGCCCGACAAAGCGCGCAAGAGTGACGATTTGCCGACGTTGGTATACCCGACGATCGCGCCGTGCGGGACTTGCTGGCGTTTGCGCAATTTGCGCTGAGTGTCGCGCTGTTTGCGGACGCTCTCCAGCTCCTGCTGCAACAGTTGAATCCGGCGCTTGAGCATCCGGCGGTCATTCTCAATTTGCGTTTCCCCTTCGCCGCGGTTGGTGGCGCCGCCGCCGCGCTGACGCGACAAGTGGGTCCATGCGCGGGTGAGGCGCGGCAAGCTGTACTGGGTACGCGCCAGCTCTACTTGCAGCACCGCCTCGCGCGTAGACGCGCGTTCGCCGAAAATATCCAAAATCACCTCTTCGCGGTCAATCACGCAAAGTTTGGCCAAGCGCTCAAAATTGCGCTGCTGCGAGGGGGAAAGACTGTCGTCAAAAATAATGCAGTCCACCTCCAACTCGTGGGCGCGCGCGGATATTTCCTCGGCTTTGCCGCTTCCGACATAGTATTGGACGTTGATCTGGTGCAAGGGGACAACCATTTTCTCAACCGGGGTGATGCCGAGATTGCGCACCAGTTCGGCGAGTTCGTCAAGGTGTTCGGCGATTTGGCCGGGGGCGTTGTCCGGGTGTTTGATGCCGACAAGCAGGGCATTTTCGACTTTTTTTCTTGAATCTTCGGCAATATCGATCATTCCACAAATCCTCCGCTATATAAAATAGCGCGGATTTGCCCCGAATGCAATTGCAAAAACGACAATATTGAATTATATTATTACCCTTGCAACCAAGCAAGCGCAGGTGGCGAAATTGGCAGACGCGCCGGATTTAGGTTCCGGTCCTTCGGGGTAGGGGTTCAAGTCCCCTCCTGCGCACCATTTGTTTACGATTTGCCCAAGCGGGTCAATACCGCCTCAAATTCCTTGCGAAATTCGGCGGGAACGCGCTCGCCGGGCCCCTCCGGGATGGCGATGGTCGCCTCCGCTAAAAAGCGAGCCTGCCGCTCCGGCGGCGTAACTTCGTTAAACTGTTGAAACTGGCCGTTGAGCCAGCGCGGGAATTTGCCCCCAAAGGCAATGTCGCGGACTTGATACGGCGTGACTGCAAGCGCATGGTCGCTGACACATCCCGGCGGGCCCCATGTTTCCTCCCAGTCGATCACCGCCTCTTTTAAGGGCAGGGCGGCGGCCGGGAGCTGATCAGTCGCGAGGTTGACCAATTCGCCGGGATCATTTTTGAGTTCAAACAATTCCGTTTTGCCGCCGTTGTAATAGTAAACAAACTTGTAATCGCAATTTTGCGCCATTACCCAGCGGTAATTAAGGTCGTTGTGAAAGCTCGAGATTTGAATCTCTCGCTTGCGTGCATAAGCTTGGCGCAGCGAAGCGCCGGGGAGAATATATTGATCCAAAGGCCGCTTGATGTTGGCGGTTTCCAAAATGGTCGGCATCAAGTCAAAGAGGTCAACCATCTCGCGGCAGAGGCCGCCCGGCGAAAAGTCGGCAAGCGCCGGATCGCCCTTGGGAAATTTGACGATCATAGGGATGCGCACCGAGCTAGCATAAGGCAACTCTTTGCTGTAATACCCCTTGTCCTGCAGCATTTCGCCGTGGTCGGAGGTATAGATAATCAAGGTGTCGTCCCATTGCCCGCTCGCCACTAACGCATCCAAAATCCGTCCGACGGCCTGATCGACCAGGGTAATCGAGGCAAAGTAAGCGGCGCGGATTCGGCGCTTCTGCGCATCCGTGTCAAAATCGCCGAACCACTCAGAGGCGGCATTGTGCTCGCGGCGGCTCCGCGGCAGCGGCTCCGGCAACGGTTGCTTGAGATACGGCTCCAGCGCCTGCGGCGGCAGATCCCACGGCGGGTGGGGGTGGACAAAACCGCAAAATAGGAAAAACGGCTCGGATGACCGGCGGCCGAGAAATTCCGCCGTGCGGTCAGCGACAAAATTGCTGCCGTGCAAGGCCTCCGGCATTTGCGCATTTTGGGGAAAATGATAGAGGAGCGGGCGGATGCCGTGGAGATTTTGTACTTGACCGAAACCGTTGGCTGCAAGATGTTCCGCATATTGGTCCCACTCGCGGCATTTGGGCAACTCCTCCATCAATTGAAGCTCGCCAAAGCCGTGGTGCGCCCTGACCGGGTTGTGGTGACATTTGCCGATGGCGGCGGTACGGTAGCTGTGCTTTGCCAGCAAGCCGGGGATGGTGGGGACCGTAAACGGCGGCATCGGGTGCTCAAAGTTGCCGTAATAGCCGTGCGCTTTGCCGGGGAGGCCGGTCAATAGATCGTGGCGGGCGGGCATGCACACGGGATTGGTGCTGCAAGCATGGGTAAAAATAGTGCCGGCGGCGGCGAGGCGGTCGAGATTTGGGGTATGCATGTGACCGAAACCGGCGGCGCCAATGGTGTCATGCCGCTCTTGGTCAGCCAAAATCAACAGAATGTTTTTGCGTTTCATCGTGATTTCCCTTTCAGCGAACGGACCATCTCCCAAGTGGCGGTGTTAAATTTGTCCTCATTGGCAAGTGACATTTCGTGGGCGGAGTAATAGTACATGAGTTGATCCATAGGAAGCGTAAAGGCCCGCTCCAAGTTGTCAAGATAATTTGGCAGATCCTCGTCACGGTGGCGCTGGGCCTCAAGCAAAAAGAAACTTTTTTTGCCGGCTTGGCGTAACCATGTCGCGTATTTTTGATAAGCTTCAAAAATGGTGGTTTTCATACGGTGCATGGTGTGATCCTGAGAACGCACATGGCCGTCGGAGCCGAGATAATCGATGGTTTGAGTGTCCAGCAAAGCTTGCAGCAGCAAGTCGTCGTGCGGCTGGACAAAGCAGGAAATTTCCAGCTTTGGTGAAATTTTTTTTGCAAAGGCTCCAAGCTCATCGAGGCGCGCGGCAAAGGTGTGGTGAGCTTTGATCTCCAAATCGATCCCGGCGGCCTGACATGCGGGGCAATGACAAAAATACGAGTGCGGCTCATCCCAGATGATGCCGTCGACCGCAAAGGTGTCAAGCATTTTTTTGAGATTGTCCCGGAGGTGCTGCATGACTTCGGGGTGACTCAGACAGCAGGCTTTTTCCCAATTTTCGTGATCGATTTTCACCATGTACTCCGGGTGCTCAATCTGAAAACGGCTGAAGCCGTCCAACCACCCGGCAAACACTCCCGCCCAACGGTTGGGGACAAGGTGCGCCTTGAGCCCGGCCGCGTGGGCAAGGGTGATCATGTTGTCCGCCCGCTTCCAGTGCCAGTTTTTCAACTGACTCTCCTGAATGCAAAAGGAAACAATGTCGGTCCCGAGCTCCGCCATGCGTTCGAGATCGCGCCGGATGTGATCGGATAATAATGTGTGATTGTGTGGCGCGTAATAGTAACAGTTAAGCAGCATCGGATGGCCTCTGTTGATTTTAATATATTGTATATGATTAAATATATTATCGCAAGTGAGTTTTGACAATGCTAAAAAAGGATATAAGATATCACTTTAAGCTGTTTTTTGCATATAAAGCAACCGGGAACTCATTTATTGTATCAAAAAAAGCCGGTTAATGCAACAGCTCAAACCACTTCTTTTGATCTTCGTCGGTAAGCAAGTCAGGCTGGGCGATGGCCGCGCTCGACAATGCGTCGCAGTTAAGATCGCAAAGCAACCTAAAATAAGCGATCTGCCAATTGAGCTGCTGCCGGATCAAATTCTCGCGGATTTTTGCATTGTCAGGCTCGTTGGCTAGCTGACGCTTGAGGCTAAGGTACTGCTGACAGGCTTGATCGAGGTATTGTAAATCAATCTCGACTTCGAGGCAAATTGCCGCCGCGATCGTCATATTGGTGTAAAAGTCACCGTTGGAGACGTCTTTGATCACGAGTTTTTTGGGCAGTCGAAGCATCTGCTCGGTGAGCAAAAAGCCGGTTGCCATTGAGTTGCGGTAAAATACATGAAAATCGTCGATGAATTTTTGCGGCAGCACAATTTTGCTTTCTTTCCGGTTTTTCATCGCCGCTTGTTGCAGCGAGATCGTACTTCGGGTAATCGCAAATGGCTCCAACCGGCAAACAAAGTCAATCGACTCGAGCTCGGTTTGCGAGATGCCGGTCAAAACCTTGAGCTCAAGATAATAGTCTTGATCATTGAGCGCCGGGACAAGTTTGCCCGCACTGATTTTGGCAAACAATACTGCGACCTCATAACGGATCAGCTCGGCGGTGCGCCCCTCGTGATACGTTTGCAGATCATTGTCGGTGCGGATGGTCATCAAATAATTGTAGGCAATCGCGAACTCCAGTAAATTGAGCTCAAGGTTGCGCTCAATCGGAGCCGGAGCGGGCGGATTGTCAAGATAGCCGGGGAGTTGGAGCAGTGTTTTGTTGCTCACATGCTCCGCCGCCAGGTTTTGCAGCGACTCCAAGGTGCGGATGGCGGCGGTATTATTCACCGCACTTTTTTGGAGATCGGATAAAGTCAACGATTTGGTTATGGCGGCCGCCGGCGGCTTGGAGCCGACCGGCTCCGTCCGGGTGCAGCCGCAAAGGCTTAGGAGCGCAATGCTCAAAAAACAGAAAACCGCCTGTTTGGTCATTATAAGCCCAATCCCCCCGACCAACTGCCTGCGCCGATGGTGCCGCCGGTAAAGCCGGAGCCGATATTGGGAGCCCGCGGTGTGACATAGCCGCTCCGGCCCGAGGCGGAACCGTTGCCGGGACTGCCGCCGCCGTGGCCGCCGCGGCCATCGCCGTTGTTGCTTTGACGATTAGTGTTGTTGTTTCTGCCGTTGGCCGGGTTGCCGCCGTTGCGCGGAGTCACGGCACGGGTTTGGCTGTCGTCATTGCGAACATAGCTGCTGCCATTTCCCAAACTTGAACGGACCCAGCGGTTGTCGGAGTTGTTGCTGTTGGTCGGGATTGTGCTGGCAACGCGCCCGATGTTTTCCGTTTGGGTGCGTCTGGCCCAACGGCTGCCGCCGGAAGCATTGTCCTGATTGGCGGTGTTGCGATTGTACGGGCGTAAATCCGTCGGCTTGACCCAGCGGTTTTCGCCGTTGATGTCTTCAAATTTGGTGTTGCCGTAATTATTGTTGTTGTTGTTGTTATTGTTGGGGCGGCCGGGACGCGGGGTGTCGCCGGGTTGACCCGGGCGCGGGGTGACGCCGGGGGCGGGACGTTTGACCCATCCAATATTGCCGCGGTCGTCGGTGCGCCGGATCCATTTGCTGTCGGGGTGTTGGTTGTTCCACCTGTCATCGGCGTCGTTATGTCTGGGCGGGCACGGGCGGGGCGGGCACGGTCTGACATAATCCGGCCACGGGTAGCGGTACCGCGGATAATAATTGGGATAATAATAACCGCCATTGACATAGACTGTGGTGTATTCGTACGTACTGGTCCCGGTTGAGGTGACCGGGGCCAATTGCTGTTGTTGCTGTTGTTGCGTCTGGGCTATTGCGGCATCGTTGGCAGAGACATCCGCCGGATCAAGCTTGAGCGTGGTGACGACCGACCGGATCGCATTTTCGGGACTGACGCAGTAAACCGGCAGCTGCTGCCGGCTGACCATCATCGTGGGGTAAATGTAACCGGTCCAGTTGCTTCTTGCCGGAGCGCTGAGGTCGAGGATGATGATGTTGTCGGGGATGTTATGCATTTCGCTGTTGTCGCCGGTGACATTGACCAGGGCTCCGTCATGATCAAAGGTGACGACATAGCCGGAAATTGCCGATTTCCCCAGATAAACGGCCTGATACAATTCATTGAGGTCAATCGGCACTTTTTGCCCGCTTTGGCGCTGCTGTACTTGCAAGGCGAGCTTTTTTTGCAGTTGGATATCCTGTGCCTTTAATTGATCAAATCTCGTTTGTTGCGCGGCGGCTTGCCTGCGCTCGTTTTCGGTGGCTGCGGCCGGGTTGTAGCCAAAGGCGGCCTGAAGCTCGGGGGTCAACTCCTTGAGCTTGATGCCGCGCATCACCGGGATATTGTTGCTGTCCAGATAAGTAATATCCACCGTGGTATTATTGACGCTGACGATCTGAGCGTTTTTATACGTCTGACCGTAAATTGTCTTGATTTCCATCGGTGGGTAATCTTCGGCGGGTAAACATAAGAAAGTGAAGAACGACGAGACGGCAACGAATACATTACGCATAAATCGCACCCTCCTTGGTCGCCGGCAGAGAACGCTACGGAGTATGTTTTGCTCCGTC
The DNA here is from genome assembly GCA_964609825.1 of uncultured Victivallaceae bacterium. GTDB lineage: Bacteria > Verrucomicrobiota > Lentisphaeria > Victivallales > Victivallaceae > CAZSSH01. The sequence continues at coordinate 489,179 of CAZSSH010000010.1, forward strand.
CCAACGACACCTGTCCCGGCTACATTTTTTCAGGGTTGTAATAACATAATGCATTTTTGCGTAAAATCAATTTAAAAACTTAAAATTTAGTGTAAAAATACTTTTTTGACAGGAAGCGGGCAACATCAAAAAAACGAAGCACCCGGCGGCGCATTGCTGCCGGGTACAAAAACATGGTGCGCCGGTCAACGGCGGCCGCCGCCCCAGCCGTTGCCTCTGCCGCCGCCGGGGATGCCGGTGCCTGCCGGGACATAATTGCCGGTGCCGGGGATAATAACATTGGTGCCGGCGCCGGGGATGGCGACATTGACGCGGTCGCCGCTCTGACTGTTGCCGCCGCCGGAGTTTGTCGGAGTGACACTCGGAAGAACGGTCGGAGTGACGCCGGGAAGTACCGTCGGTGTGACACTGGGTGTGACACTTGGAGTAACCGTTGGAGTGACGCTGGGCGTAACTGTCGGAGCGACGTTTGGAGTCACGCTCGGGGTGACGCGACTCGGCCAGTTGACAAGCGTGGTATTATCGTTTTGGACCGGTCTGTTGGGCCGGTCATCGTCATGATGCGGCGGCCGGGGCGGATAAGGCCGGGGCGGATAAGGCCGGGGCGGATAAGGCCGGGGCGGACAGGGACGGATGATGGGATAGACGTAATTGGGATAATAGTAGCCGCCGCCGGTTTGGATGTAAATACCGCTGAAGCCGGTGGTGGACGTCGTCGTGGTATTGCTTACAGTGGTGGTGTCGGTGGCCGGTGCCGGGGCGGCGTTGGCCTGATTGTCGCTGCCGGGATTGCCGTCATCGTTAAGCCTGAGGGTGGCTACTACCGAGTCGACGGCATTCTCCGGGGCGACGCAATAAACCGGCAGCCGTCGGCTGCTGATTAGCATCGTTGGATAAATGTAGCCAGTCCAAGTGCTTCTTGCCGGGGCATCAAGGTCGAGGATGACAATGTTGTCCGGTATGGTTTGCTCGTCGCTGTCGTTGCCGGTGATATTGACCAATGCGCCCTCGTCACCGTAGGAGATGACAAAACCGGAAACCGCCGCTTTTCCCTGATAAATTACCTTGTAAAGCTCGTTGACGTCAATTGGCACATTTTGTCCGCTCTGGCGCTGCTGAATTTGCAGACTAACCTTTTTTTGCAGCTCACTCTCCTGATGCTTGAGCTGAAAAAACTTGCTTTGCCGCAATTCGGCCTGCTTGCGCTCGTTTTCTGCGGCGGCGGCGGGATCGTAGCCGAACCTGGTCTGAAGCTCGGGAGTCAGCTCCTTGAGCTTGATGCCGCGCATCATGGGCATATTATAATTATCCTGATAGCTGATGTCCACAGTGGAGGCGTTGACATTGACGACGGTGGCGTTCTTAAAGGTTTGGCCGTATATGGTGGTGATGTCCATCGGCGGGTAATCTTCGGCCAATGCCGTCAATGCGCCAAGAAGGACAAACATTAATAAGGTGATATTTTTCATAAACTTCATCCCTCTCTCGTCATGGTATTTCAATTTTTGCGTTGTTTGATATCATCTTTGGTTAACGGCGGAAATGTCCGCCGCCACCGCCACCGCCACCGCCGCTGCCCCAGCCGCGCCCCGAGAATTCGCTGCGCGGGGCCGTAAAGTTGCCGCCCGGGTTTGTGTTGGGATGAAATTCGCCTCCGCGATTTTCGTTATTGAAATTGTTGCGGTTGGACCAATTGTTGTTATTGTTGTTGTACAACGGGTGCGGCGGGTAGGGATACGGGTGCGGCCATGGCCGGATGTAAGGCTGGATGGCCGCCGGATAAACGAATCCGCCGCCGCCGTAATATCCGCCGCCGTTGATGTAAACGTTGTTGACAGCGGGGATGGCGGTATTGGTATTGGGGTCGATTACAGTGCTGTTGGTGTTGGCAGTATTGGCGACCGTACTTGCGCTGACGGCGGAATTATCCGTGACGGCGGTCGTTGAGGTCGTTGCGGCGGCCGGGTCGGATGCAGCAGTCGCGGCGGCGGTGCTGTTGTTGTCTAGCTTGAGGGTGGAGATCACGGAGTTGATCGCATTGACGGGGTGGGCGCAATAGATGTTGAGCTGCTGGCTGCTGACCATCATGGTCGGATAGATGTAGCCCGCCCAGTTGCTTTGAGCCGGGGCGTCAAGGTCGAGAATGATGATGTTGTCGGGGATCACCGCGCCGCCGCTGCTGCCGGTGATATTGACCAAGGCACCGGCGGGACCGTAGGAGATGACGAAGCCAGCCGCCATGGTTTTGCCCTCATATACGGCATTGTAAAGGTCATCCAGGTCGATCGGCACATTTTGTCCGCCCTGACGCTGCAAGATTTGTAAGCCCAATTGCTTGATGAGCTCATTTTCCTGATTTTTGAGCTGAGCGAACTCGTTTTGGCGCCACAATGTCTGCTTGCGCTCACTTTCGGCGGCGGCGGCGGGATCAAAATTAAATCTGGCCTGAAGATCGGTTGACAGATTTTTGAGCTTGAGGCAGCGTATGACCGGCATATTGTTGCTGTCAAGACAGGAAATATCCACGGTCGAGGCATTGACATTGAGGACGGTGGCGTTGGCATAAATCGTGCCGTCGGCGGTGGTAATGTCCATGGGCGGATTGTCGTCAGCCGCGGCGCTCCACCCGGCAAAGAGGACAAACATTATTAATGCGGTATTTCTCATAAGCATATATCCTCCCAGAGGTTATCATTAATACTCCGGCATCGCCGACGTTCGGTAAACTTACAATAACATAATGCGTTTTGCCGTAAAGTCAACACGAAAAAAGCCGGAAATGCTCCTAAAAAAGTATTTTCTTAAAAAATAATGCAATATTAATAAAAATTTATTGTAAATGCCGAAAAACGAATTATATTATCTTTTATAGTTACTCTGAGTGCTGTACTCCGGATTTAGGAAAGGGAAATTATCATGGTTAAAAAAGTTGAATCTAAAAGTTCGCGAGTTTCTCGGCGCAGGGTTGAATTTGTGATCGAAGACGCTCCCGGTAAAACCGTCGGAGTCGCCGGCTCGTTCAACGATTGGAATCCTGAGTCAAAAATCCTCTCAGACAAAAATTCAGACGGCGTTTATCGCGGCTTTCTGATGTTGCTCCCTGGGGTCTACGAGTATAAATTCGTGGTTAACGGCGATTGGCGGCTTGATGAGCGCAATCCCAACTTTGCTCCCAACGACCTCGGGACGCTCAACAGTGTGATCACTGTCGAGGATAAATAAAATTAAGTTTGTCACGCCGGTGTTACTGCCGGCGTTTTTTGTTTAAACACAAAATATTCAGGATACTTTTATATGGATTTACAGCTTTATAACGTCGCTCCCCGCATTCCAGAGAGCATCAAGTTTCTCGAAAAATTGGCAAACAACATCTGGTGGTGCTGGCATCCGGCATCGGTCGAGCTGTTTGTCCGTATCGACCCGAAATTGTGGCGCGAATTGTCCGGCAACGCCAAGCAGTTTTTGCGTCTGGTTCCCCAGTCGCGCTTGGAGGAGCTCTCCCATGACAGCACTTACACCCGTCAGCTCAAGGCGCTGCAAACCGAGTTTGAGCGCCAAGTCCCCGAGCAGGAGGATGTCTCCAAGCGCAAGATCGCTTATTTTTCACTCGAGTTCGGTATCCATGAGAGCGTTCGGATTTTTTCGGGCGGGCTCGGAGTTTTGGCCGGCGACCATTTAAAGGCGGCGAGCGACATGCATTTGCCGCTGGTTGCCGTCGGCTTGCTTTACCGTCAGGGGTATTTCCGGCAGGTGCTTGACCGCCACGGCTGGCAGATGGAACGCTACCCGGTTGAGGAAATTCACAACATGCCGCTGGTCCGCGGCCGCGACCTCATGGGCAAAGAAGTTACGATCTCCATCAAGCTTTTGGACCGTGAGCTTTTTGCTGCGGTCTGGGTCTTGTGGACCGGCAATGTGCCTTTGCTGCTGTTGGATGCCGAGATTCCGGAAAACCCGCCCGAGCTGCGGGAAATCACCTGGCGTCTTTACGGCGGTGACAAGCGCATGCGTCTGCATCAGGAGCTTTTGCTCGGCGTTGGCGGCTACAAGGCGCTGGTGGCGATGGGGTATGAGCCCAATGTTTGTCATATGAATGAAGGGCATGCGGCATTTTTATCGTTGCAGCGCATTGCCCATTTGGTCCAGCAGGGGTACGATCCCAATGTGGCCCTTGAAGTCGTCTGGCGTACCAATGTTTTCACTACTCACACCCCGGTCCCGGCCGGCAATGAGGTCTTTGACATCAACTTTATCCGTCCTTATCTCGAAAAAATTGCCGCCGAGGCGCACCTTGACGTCAACCGTGTCATCCGCTGGGGGATTCCGATTTCGCAGCGTGAAAAGGCCACCGAGATGTCGATGACCGTGCTGGGCTTGCGTCTGGCCAATTACAGCAACGGCGTGAGCGAGCTTCACGGTGAAGTTGCACGCGAAATGTGGAAAGAGCTGTGGCCGCAGCGCTCGGTCGCCGAAATTCCGATCGGTCACATCACCAACGGGGTGCATATCAGTTCCTGGACTTCCACCCGCATCAGCGCTTTGTTTGAGCGTTATCTGACGCCCAAGTGGCCGCACAATCCGCCTATGGCCCAGCTCGAAGAGGGGTTGGACTTGATTCCCGACGAGGAGCTGTGGACGGCGCACGAGCTGTGCCGCCAATCCCTGATCCGCAAAGCGCGCCGGATCAGCCAAAACAGCAGCATCAGCTCGATGCAAAATGCCAACAGTCTCGATCCCAATATTTTGACCATCGGTTTTGCCCGGCGGTTTGCCACTTACAAGCGCGGCACTTTGCTCTTGCGCGATCCCAAGCGTTTGATTGCGCTGCTCAAAAACAAAGAGAAACCGGTGCAATTCATTTTTGCCGGCAAAGCTCACCCCGCTGATGACGGCGGCAAGCGGTTGATTCAGGATTTGATCCAGTTTGCCCAGCGCGAAAATGTGCAGGACCGCCTGATCTTTTTGGAAAACTATGACATCGGCATGGCCCGTTCACTCGTCCAGGGCGTCGACGTTTGGCTCAACACTCCGCGCCGCCCGCAGGAAGCCAGCGGTACCTCGGGGATGAAAGCGGCGATCAACGGCGTCTTAAATTGCAGTATTTTAGATGGTTGGTGGGCTGAGGCTTACAACCCCAACGTCGGTTGGGCAATTGAGGGCAATGACAACTACACCGAGGATGAGGACCGCGACAACTTTGAGTCCCAGGCACTCTTTAACTTGCTGGAAAACGAAATTATCCCGTGCTTTTACGACCGCGGCAACGTGGTGCTGCCCAAACGTTGGATTCGCCGGATGAAGGCGTCGATCGCGATGGGGCTCGGCAAATTCTCCAGCTGCCGGATGGTCGAGGACTACGACCGGATGTTTTATAAACCCGCGGTTGACGCCTATGCCCGCCTTACCGGCGACCATGCCGCCAACGCCAAAAAACTCTTTACCGAAAAAACCAAGCTGGTGGAGAATTTTGAGGGCGGCAAACTCTTTATCGAGCGGCCGCGGATTGACGGATCGCTGGATAACATCCATGTCGGAGACAAGTTCAAGGTTTCGACCAAAGTATTTTTGGGCGGGCTTACCCCCAAGGATATCGAGGTGGAGGTCTATTGCGGCGAAGTCGATGCTCATAACCAGCTCAAAAACAGTTATTCGGTCAAAATGGAGATGCTGGAGGATCTGGGGGGCGGCAATTACCGCTACAGCGCCGATGTGATGTGCTGTACCGCCGGACGTTTCGGATTGACGGTGCGGATCAAAGCCGCCGGTGCCGAGTGGGACAACAGCGTGCCCGGATTTATGTGCTGGCCCAAAAATTAATGCCCGCCCCAGCTGCGGAGGAGTGATTGATGAATTCGAAAAAATTGAACAAAGATAATCCGAGAATTTTGGTGGTGACACCGGAAATTACTTATTTGCCCGAAGGCATGGGCAATATGAGCAATATGCTGCGGGCCAAGGCAGGCGGTCTGGCGGACGTTTCCGCGTCATTGGTGGGAGCGTTGTTTCGTCAGGGGGCGGACGTGCACGTGGCATTGCCGCACTACCGGCGGATGTTTCACGTCGATGTGGGCAAGTTGATCAGCAACGAGCTCAAAGTATATATGAGCCATTTGCACAACAGCCGCATCCATTTGGCCGAAGACCGGATTTTTTATTACCGCGATGCAGTGTACAGCAATTACTCCGACGACAGCTTTCGTCAGGCGATGGCGTTTCAGCGCGAAGTTATTAACAACATTATCCCTCTGGTCAAGCCCGACTTGATCCACTGCAACGACTGGATGACCGGGCTCATCCCGGCTGCCGCGCGGCGGATGGGCATCCCGTGTTTGTTTACCGTCCACAACATCCATACCCAAAAGGCGACGCTGGAGGCCATTGAGGACCGCGGTATCGATGCGGCGCCGTTTTGGCAGAATCTTTATTACAGCCGGCCGCCGTATTATTACGAGGAGAGCCGTTCCGGCAACCCGGTGGACATGCTGGCGAGCGGGATTTTTGCCGCGCACTTCATCAATACCGTGAGCCCGACCTTTTTAAAGGAAATCGTTGAGGGGCGTCACTCGTTTGTGCCCGGCAATATCCGTGACGAGATGGCCAACAAATACAACTCGCATTGCGCTTTCGGTATTTTGAATGCGCCGGATGAGGACAACAACCCCGAAGTTGACTCCTTTTTGGAGATCAAGTACAATTATGAGACGCACGTCAAGGCCAAAAAGGTCAACAAGATTGCGTTTCAGTCGCGCACCGGCTTGCGGATTGATCAAAACGCGCCGTTGTTGTTTTGGCCCAACCGGTTGGATCCGGTCCAAAAGGGATGTCAATTGCTGGCGGAGATTTTGTACCGGGTGGTTGATGCGCATTACGACAAAGGCATTCAATTGGCCTTTGTCGCCAACGGGAGTTATCAAAAGGTGTTTCGCGACATCGTCGCTTTTCACGATCTTTATGATCGGGTTACGGTTTGCGATTTTGACGAGGGTTTGTCGCGTCTGGCGTTTGCCGCCAGCGATTTTGTACTGATGCCGTCCTTGTTTGAGCCCTGCGGTTTGCCGCAGATGACCAGTCAGTATTACGGCTCGCTGCCGATCGTCCACGATACCGGCGGCTTGCATGACACGGTCGAGCACTTGAGTCAGGACGGCAATGTCGGCAATGGATTCCGCTTTGAGAATTATGACTCCAATGGACTCATGTGGGCGGTCAATCAGGCAATGCATTTTTACGCCCGCGAAGCAGATTTCCGCGAAAAAGTGATTTCACGGGTTATGATTGAGGCAAAAGAACGTTTTAACCATGACAAGACCGCCGCCGAATATATCAAACTGTACGAAAAGATGCTTGACAGACCTTTGGTAAAACATGATTGACAAGGCGCTCAGCAACACCCCGCATAAATTGTCCCAAGACGTTTATCTGAAACCGTTTTGGGACAAAATCAAAGCGCGCAAAGCCGCCGCAACCGCCAAAGAAAAATCGATTACCGGCAAACAGCCGCTGGTCGATTTTGCCAATGCCCACAAATATTACGGGCTGCATTGGGTCAAAAACGGGTGGATCTTTCGCGAATGGGCTCCCAATGCCGCGGCGGTGTATTTTACCGGTGACTTTTGCGCTTGGCGCAAGCTTGATGAGTACCGGCTTAAAGCTTTGGGGGCTGGAGCTTGGGAAATCAGTTTGCCCGGAGAGCTGTTAAGGCACGAGATGCACTACGGGTTGTTTGTCGAGTGGCCCGGCGGCGGTGGCATCCGTATCCCCGCTTATGCCAATTATGTTGTGCAGGACCCCAAGACCAAGCTCTTCAGCGCCATGGTCTGGCACCCTGAAAATCCGTACCGTTTCCGCCATTTGTCGCCCAAGCTCAAAGCTGCACCCCTGATTTACGAAAGTCATGTCGGCATGGCGCAGGAGGAGGCCAAGATCGGCTCCTTTAACGAGTACCGGGAGAAAATTTTGCCGATGATCTCCGGGAGCGGCTACAACACCATCCAGTTTATGGCCATCATGGGGCACCCGTATTACGGTTCCTTTGGTTACCATGTCGCCAATTTTTACTCAATCGCGTCGCGTTTCGGGACTCCGGAGGAATTCAAACAACTGGTCGATGCCGCGCACGGGATGGGGCTCAAGGTGATCATCGACCTGGTGCACTCACATGCGGTTAAAAATGAGGACGAGGGGCTTGCCCGCTTTGATGGGACGCGCTATGCTTATTTTCATGCCGGAGCGCGCGGCGAGCACCGTGCCTGGGATTCGTTGTGTTTCAATTATGACAAACCCGAGGTGCTGCATTTTTTGCTCTCCAATTGCAAATATTATCTAGAGGAGTACCACATCGATGGTTTCCGCTTTGACGGTGTCACCAGTATGCTTTACAGCCATCACGGGCTCAATAAAGTATTTACTTCATATCAGGATTATTTCGGCAGCGATGTTGACGAGCAGGCGATTATTTATCTCACATTGGCTAACCGGTTGATTCATCAATACCGACCGGAAGCGATTACCGTGGCCGAGGACGTGAGCGGGATGCCCGGTTTGGCGGCGCCGACGGCGGACGGCGGGATCGGCTTTGATTACCGTCTGGCCATGGGGGTTACCGATATGTGGTTTAAGGTATTTGACATGCCTGACGAGCTCTGGAGCATGAATTACATTTACCATGAGCTCACCAATCGCCGCGAGGACGAAAAAACGATCAGTTATGTCGAGTGTCACGATCAGGGGATTGTCGGCGGCCAGACGGCGATTTTTCGCCTTGCCGGCTCGGCAATGTATGACTCGATGTCGGTCTTTACTGACAATATGGCAATCAGCCGCGCGATTGCTTTGCATAAAATGATCCGGCTGGCGACGATTGCCACCGCCGGCAATGGTTATCTTAACTTTATGGGCAACGAGTTCGGCCACCCCGAGTGGATCGATTTCCCGCGCGAGGGTAACAACTGGTCGATGTGGTATGCCCGGCGGCAGTGGTCACTGGTGATGGACAAAAATCTCCGTTACCGGCACTTGGCCAACTTTGACCGGGCGATGATCAACTGTGTGGAGAGCCACGAGAATTTTTATTTGCGCAAGGTCCAAAAGATCCATATTGATGAAAACAATATGATCATGATTTTTGAGCGCGACGGTTTGTTTTTCTGCTTCAACTTTCACCCGACCAACTCGGTCAGTGATTATGAGTTTGAGGTGCCGGGGGGCAAATTTGAGCTGGTGCTTGACTCGGATGCGGCGGTATTCGGCGGCTTTAAACGGGTGGCGGGCGATCAGCAATATTTTGCCTTGCAGCGGCCGTCCGGGATGCATTTAAGCATCTATTTACCCTGCCGGACGGCGCTGGTGTTGCAAAAGATCAACTAATACTTGCCGTAAGTGCGGGCGATTTCCACCATCGCCCGCAAATTTTCCTCCGGGGTGTCGCGGCCGCACTGGTCGCCGGTGGAGAGGATGAAGCGTCCGCCTTTGGCCGCGTCGTCAATGGCGTCTCTGCAAGCCTTTTTGACCTCCTCAACGGTGCCGTTAAGCATGATGTTGGTGGTGTGGAGATTGCCCTTTAATACGATTTTGTCACCGTATTTTTGCTTCAGATCGGCCAAAATGCAATCTCCCATCGGCGGAATTTCCAAGGGATCTATCACGGTAAGTGTGGTCTCATCGGAGAATAATTTAACCAGCTCCGCTTCAGGGCCGCAGGAGTGGACGTGGGTAAAGTACCCGTACTCTTTGGCAAGCTCCATGCCGCGCTTGATCACAGGGAGTGTCATTTCTTTGACCATCTCCAAGGTTTGCAATACCAGTGTCCCGGAGCCGCCGAAACACAAAAAGTCGGGCCGGTACTCGGCCGGCAAGTCGCGCAAATAAGCCATCCGGCGCTCGCAATCGGCCATCATGTTTTGTTTGATTTCTTCCTTTTTCTCCGGGTGATCAATGAATTCATAGAGTTGCTCCGGATTGTGGATAAAGCAGCTGCTGGCGACAAAAATACCGACCAGTCCCTGATTGCCGAGCTGCGTTTTGACCCTTTTGAGCCCTTCAAGCCCGAGATCGACCTCTTTGACTCCGGTAAGAGGCTCAAATGACGTTGGGGTTGCAGGTAAATCAATATCGCTTGGCGGCGTATTCCACGCCGGGGTGAGGTCGCGCCAAAAGACATCGACGGTCGGGTGCCAGCCGTCGGGGCCGCGCCGCTGCGTGACGATGCGCTCCGCAGTGCGGCTGACGATGTAACGCGGATTGTCCGCTTCAAATTTGGCGCGTTTCTCCAAATCCCACGGAAAGTGAAACCCAAAATACCCGTCCATCAAAGAGTCGATGTCAAAGTATTTGGCACACTCAATATACGCTTCCCAAATCGGCGGGTCATTGTAAAGATACACATCCCAAAAGGGTTTGCCGGTCATCTTTGCCGGGATCATATTGGAGAAATCGGGGGCTACCGGGACGCAGTCGGGGATTTCGCCCCGCAGCACGGTTAAGAGTCGTTCACGTGAAGTCATGATATTTCCTTTGGGTTATTTATTACTGTCTGCTTGCAATATAGTCGCCAACGAGCTATATTTCTTCCTGTACAGCGATATTTAATTCTTTTATGGAGGCATCCGGTGATCAATGTGCTTGATTTTGCGGATTATCATATCCGCAACCAAACCGAGTTTCATTTAAATTTTATCGACTTTGACCATCTCACGTATGAGTTGCATACGCACCGTAATTTTTGCGAGTTTTTTTTGGTCACAGGCGGGGTGATCCGGCAGCATGAAATTGCCGCTGGCCGGGATTTGCGGCGGGGTGCGGCGGTGATGGTGCCGGAGCGCTCGGCGCACGGCTTTGAGGTGGTGGAGGCTTACGGGGATGTGGGGATGGTCAATCTGGCGTTTCCGCTCCGATTTTTGCGTCACATCCCGAGTGTCGATGCAGCCGCTTGGGAGCAAGGGGAAATCAAAGTGTTTGAGCTTCTCGAGTCGGACTTTGACACGCTGCTCTCAGACCTGACAGCGCTCTCGCAGGACAACTCCGACTGGGAGTTTAAGCTCGAGCACATTTTATACAACTTCATTTATTTTACCCGGTACCGGGGCTGGGCCTCTGATCGCTCGATCCCGCCGTATCTGGCGGCGGCTTACCAAAAAATGCATCAGATTGAGCATTTGCATCGCGGCGCGGCAAGATTTTTTGAGCTCTGCGGCTGTTCGCCCGATCACGTCTGCCGACTCTGCAAAAAATATTATCAGGCGACGCCGACGGAGCTCGTAAACGATTTACGCATTCGCCATGTGGCCGAAAAACTGCTGCTTACCGATGAAAAAATTGATGAGCTTGCCTACCGCGTCGGTTATCGATCGCTGGGGCACTTTTATCAGGAGTTTCACCGCACTTACGGTGAGACACCCCGGCGCTACCGGATGCGTCACCGCCAATGGTGATGATTCAAATAATTAAGCATTCAGTGTCTGCATCGGCGACAGCAGCTGTTTGCCGTCGGTAATCAGCAAATACCGGCAATTGGGATCGGCGTCAAAACGCAATATCCGATCCGGCGGCACCGGATAATCGTGATAAATATACTCCTCAAAAGCATGTTTAAAGCGGTTGACCGTGATTTCCTTGCTGAGCATTTTGGAGATCAGCGTAAACCAGTGCACCGGCGGCATTGCGTCATCCGGGAGCGAGCGCATGATCAGCGTTACTTTTTGCCCCGGGGAAATTTGCGGCGGCACGATCACCCGGCGCTCGACGGTTTCGCGACTGATTACCCAGTGCAGCGTCTCGCCTGCAGTTAAGACCGTCCAACGGTAATATGAGATACTTTTACAGCCGTAACGGGGCGGGAAATCCAGATGCAAAATAATGTTGCCCGGCGGCCGTTGTTTGAGATCGCAGAGACAGGCCTGGCTGCTGACTTCCGGAAAATAATATCCTTCGACCAACTCACTGAAATTTTCGCACTCCAGAGAAAAGTGTGTCGGTCCCTCGTCAAGATCATCGCAGCAAACCGAGAGATCGGCGCCCGGCAACAAATTGAGCACGGTTTGCTTCTGCAGCTTGGTGGTATCGCGCATCAAAAAATATCCGTGATTACTTCCCAGATAGAGACAATCGCTAGTCTTTGTGAGCGAAACCGGTAATCGATAGCGACCGAAAATGCATTTGGCAAAAAAATCTTTGGATACGTCAGATCCCAAAAGTTTAACTTGGACCGGTCTTTTTTCCGGTTTTCCGTCGGGGCGGAAGAGTTGAAAATATTGCCAGCGGTAATTTGCCGGGGCAGGGCTTGGGAAAAAACGTTGCAATAAGGTCATTGTTATCCTTTCGTGATCATATCGGTGTCGGACAACTCTTTATGCGAGAGCTCCCGCCCGAAGAGGAGGACAAACAGCAGAAAAAACAAATATCCCCAAAAGACCAGTTGGAGCAGCAGATAACCCGGACGGGGATCGGAGGTGCTGAGGTTAAGATAATTGGCCGCCAAAAGCAAGAGCGACCATGCCGCCAACAAGCCGTGAACCACTTTTCCGGTTTGCCTCATGGTAATTTTGAGTAATAACTGGATGACCCCAAACATGGCCAAATTGGCCAAAATAAGATCAAAATGCCAAATGAATCCATGCGGGAAATCGACTTGCCAAGCGTAAAACGGCATCCCCCGATACCAGGTGGTAACGCCCGGCAAGTGAAATACGATCATTCCCTTGGCCCAAAAAGCCAAGAGGCAGTTTGCCCACAGCAGGTAACTACACCAACGGTCCATAAAATATCTCCCTGATGTTACAATAATGTTTTTTATGTAAAAATCAAGCGGGATATTGGATTTTAACGGTAAATAATTGCGGTATAATCAACCTTGCGATCCATGGATTCTTTGATTTTAGTCAGCATGTCGGACTTTTGTGTGCTCCAACCAAAGACAAGGCCGTCGGGCGACAACGGGATGGTGATGGCGCGGTAATCTCTCACGATGACAATCGAGCCGGAGAGATTGCCGGTAAATGGGACATTGCCCTCGGTCATGATTTCGCCGCGACTGTCGGGATACCATGATAAGGGTCGTGAATTATCCGTGGAGAGCTCCGGAATTTGCAGGGTTGCGGCAAGGGTGCCTTTGAGCGTGACGGCTTGACCGTTGAGCGCAAGTACGGAGTTGTCAAAAACCAGACAGGCATCCTCAAAATTGCCTGCGTTTTGCAAAAGACGGTCAAACATCTCTTGAATGGAGCTCTGGACGGTTTGCGTCTGCGCTTGATCCAGCGCGGGATCGCCGGCAAAATGTTCCCAGTGATATGCAATGACCGCCGGGCGCCGCGGCTCTTTTTTTGCGATTTGCGGATGGCTGCAACCGCAGATAATCAGCAACAGCAACGGCAGCAGATACACGAGTTTGAGCATGGGCACAACTCCTTGTTTTCAGTCTTTGACTCCGGGGCAGCAAGGCTGCAAAGCAGAGTCGGGCTCAACTCCCGAAAGGTTGGGTACCTTGGCTGCATAGTGCTCGTCGCCGCCCTGGGCTTTCCAACTTTGATAAACTTTGTATAAGAAAAACAGCATCAGCGAAAAAAAGAAAAGCTGCCACACCGGGATAAAGGCATACGCCCGCTCTTTGCCGACCCAGCGGCCCAGCTGGTCAAAAAAGACCCCGACCAATGTACCGTTAACGATCAATGCAAAGGAGCGCCACATCGCGTTAGCCGAGCAAAACTGGCCGTAATGCGAGCGCGGAAACAATCGCATAAACATCGGCGGGTCGAGGACGCCGATCATCGCACTCACCGGCGCGGTCAGTCCCACGGCGTAAAGCATGTAAAGAAAGTAGGACATTTGCGGCGAGGGTTGAAAGAATATCCAGGTCATCATCGCCGGCAATACCAGTACAATTTGGAGGATAATGCCAATCAGGACGATGCGGATCGGATGAAAACGGTCGGCCAGATAGCCGGAAACCGTGATCATCACCCCGGTGACGATGCACATTACCCCGTTGATCTGGCCGATCTGACCGACGTCGAGTCCGATCGACAGCAAAAACAGCAAGCTGAAGGGGCCTACCGCATAAGCGCTCGCCAATGCCATGCCAACCAAAAAGATATAAATATAATGCGGCATGGAGTGGCACTCTTTGCAAAAAGTGATGACTCCGGCGATCACTCCGGTTTTATTTTTGACATTGGGTGTCGGCGGCGGATACTCGCCCTCTTTGACCCGCAGACACATGAGGCCAAAGCCGACAAAATAAAGAACCGCCGCGCCGATAAAAATCTCCGATGCATGGCTCTCGGCATATTTAAAGATGAAAAAGTTGTAAGTGGCCGCCGCGATCATGGAGACAATGCGAAACCAGGACATAAAACGCGCCAGCAATTTTTCGGGCACGACGTCGTTAAACAAATACCAGAAAACCGAGTTGACGAAGGTATTGAAAAAGCTGAAAGCGATCATCATGACGGCGATGACCACCACCGCAAACTGGGTTTCGCTCAAACCCATCGTATAGTCGCTGATATGCTGATAGAGCCACAAGCCGATTTTGTCAGCAAAGCCCACGCACAGTAAAAAGAACACCGTTAAGGGCGCCGTAAAAAGAATAAAAGGAATGCGCCGCCCCCATTTGCTGCGGAAACGGTCGCTTTTAAAGCTGATCACCGGGTTGCACACCGAGTTGATGATCATCGGGATCGTGGTCATGATCAAACCGATAGAGGTATTGTCGGCGCCGAGCGCGCGAAATTTTAAGGGCATGATGCTGGGGACCACGGTCTCCATCAGCATATAGCAAAAGTCGCCCCACAAAAGCCAGCAGAAAAGGATGCCCAATGAAGCCTTGGTATACGTGAGAGTCCCGACGTGATAGGTGTGCGTTTGTTGCTCCATAGTTTCCCTGATGATATTGTTATTTGATCAAAACGATTTGATTACTATATCATCATTATCCATAAATTGCAAGCGGCAAGAATAATTTTGCCGCCTACTTTGTTGAATCATTATTTTTTGTTGCCAACGGCAGTTTTGCGGCTCTCGCCAAGAGTGACTTTGACTTTGGGCGGCAGATTTCGAGTGATATCTTCCACCTCCTGCGGCGAAAATCCGCAAAAGGAGATGGCAGAAAGCAATGGCAATTGCTGCAATACTTGCGGATTGCCGATGGTGCAATCGATAAAACTCAACGTGGTCAGGGCTGGAGCGCTTCTTTCGAGTCCGGCCAAGTCAAAATTGCCTTCTTCAAAAACGAGACGATTTACTTTTGGGCATGCTTTCATCAAATTGAGATAATTTTTAATTTTACCGAATACAACGATGTAATCCAGTGTTTCCGGCAGTTTTACCGCGGTGTCGGTCACATCGGTCGTGACGGAAAAGCTGCCGAGGACAATGCTTTTCAGATTGGGAAACCATGACAATATCGCCGGGTCAAAGGAGCCGTCGACAGATGAATTAATTGCCATTGACACGATGTTGCCATTGTTTTCAGCAGGCAGTATCAACTTGTCCGGCGGCGACACTACTGTAAATGATTTGACATTGGGCATGGCGGCAAACCGGTCAAAATTAATCGCAAAGTCCTGTGCGGTTATCATGTTCAACGACTCGATGCTGGTTCCGGACAAGTCGGGAATTTCTTTTATTTTACAATGGATGTCTATGCTGCACTTGATTTTACCGAGTTTTCTCAATTTTCGCAATTGGTAGATACTTCTGTCTCCGCTCAATACGGTTATCAGTTTGTTGCCGAATAGTGTTTGACACGATACTGCGGGAGGGGGATTCTCCGGATTGTCGGACAGCAACATTTTTTGCAATTTTCGGGCAATTACGTCGTCGCTGTCCTGCGTCGAAATCAAAATGACCGTCCGGTAATAATATGTCACTCCGGCAATGAGGCATAAGAGTATGGCAGCGGTTAAAATAATTTTGAGTTTCACGGTGTTCTCCCGGTTATTCAGCTTGGGTTACCACAAAATATTGCAACGTCTGTGCATGTGCCATGCAAATAAGGCGAATGGTCTGACAGCCCTCAAAATGGTCCTGCCGACGGTTGCCAAAGTAACAAATTTCCTGCAAAACCGGAAATGTTCCCCGTGCATAATCGATTGTTTTTTGCGTAAACGGGTTGACGGTTTGATCGTAAGTAATCAATTTTTGAGAGAGCAACTCTGTAATTGCGGTGGGGGTGCGGTGGTTTTGAAGCTCAAACATGCGGACGGCGGCGGCGATTTGAGCCATTCTGATCTTGGCGAGACCTTCGATATTGTCAAGATACAGCTGATAGATGTCAATATCGTTTTTCCAGTATTCCATGCCGGACATGGATTTTAAGTCGTTTTGATATACCCGCCATGCTTTGTTATCGTTGACGCGGCTCTGAAAATCAAAGAGACCGGCCTCGGCAAAGGAAAAATATTTGATAAAAAAGCGCTCGCGCCGCCACACTTGCCGGAGAGAGTAATTGCTTCTGGCCGGGAAGATCAGGCCGGGCTCAGTGACAGAGCGGGGATGAATTAAACAACTGATGGCCTGCTTTCGCTCGGCCATCGGAGCAAATAAAATATAATAAGCTTGACCTGAGATGCCGCCGTTAAAGCTTTGAGCCAGCAGTTGGCCGCTTTGCCGGAGCATGGCGGCAATTTCCGTCAATTGAGTTGCGGAGACATCAAAACAATTGAGGATGCGACCGACCGCCGAGGTTTCTTGGGAAATTGATTGCAAAAAATAATAATTGGCAAAGACATAGGGAAATTTTGCCAGCTCAATCAAGGTTTGATGGATGATTTTGTAGTCTTCCATGGCTCCGGCAAGGTCATTTTTGGCAATATCATACTCAAGCTTGATACGAAAAAAGCGGGCCGTGACCGCGAGGGTGGCGGCAGATTGATTGATTTCTTTGATATTTCTTAAAGAATTCGGAATGTCCGGAGGATTGACGGCAAATAAGAGTTTGGGTGTTTGCTCCATAAACGCGGTGTTGATGCGAATGAAATCCTGCAAGCTTGTTTGTTGCTCCGGACTTTGAAGTTTGCCGTTGAATGCCGGGGTAGAGCGCAAACCCGCTACCGGCACCCAATCGGCGCCGGTGCGATCGGGAAGATTTTGATAAAAACCGATTGCCCTGAAATCCGGTATTTGGGCCGTTTTGTACGGTTTTAACAATGGCCGCAATGTTTGTTTTTGTACCCAATGCATTACCGGAAAGAACAGAATTGCCCCGACGGCTATTGCAATCAACAGCAAAATGGCTCTCGACTTTTTTTTACCCATGATATCCTCCATTGATCACATTTTGTTGATTACCATAGAGAGCGGGATTGCCAGCAAAACTTGCACCGTCACGACGGCCCAAAAGTTGGTCAGCCAAAATACCCAGCCCATGGACATTTTGCGGACAAACAACATCCAGCAATCGCCAATGAAAAGCCCTCCGGTCACCGTCGCCGCGGCAAGGATAAACGGGAGATAATCTTTGGTGGTCATTAATTGACTGTAGGCGCTTTGGGTAAGCCCCATGGAGGAAATAAGCAAAAGTCCGATCAAAACGACAATGGAGATACGCAGCATTTTCATCAATTTATGTTCCTTATTTTAATCATTGTTTTTCTATTGGTCATAGCGGCAGGGGCCAAATAAGCTCTCAGTCCGATAATGTTTTTTGAGAGCAATCCCGAAGGCATCTTTACCATTTATTTTGATATCCCGGTGGCAATAAAAAATCATAAACTTTTTTGGGGCGAAAAGGTCCTCCAAAATACATTGTGGAACCTGCGGACTGCGTGAATTTGATCTCTCGGAAGAAAAAGCCAGAATAGATTTTCTCTTTTTCGATATCTTCTTCTTTGAGCAATATAATTTTTGAAAATCATTGGTATTGTGAAATCAATGTTACTATACAGATACCCCCGTTTATTTTCTTTTGCAAACTATATTTAATAAAAATGACAAATTTTTATTGCCAATACAGTAATTGCCTTAATCAATAAAAACAGTTGAGGAGCCAGCCGCAGAGGGTAAAAAAGGTCAGTAAATAGAGAAAAAAGAAGAGGAGAAGTCGCGTTTGCATCACTTTTTTGAGAATGACAAACTCGGGCAGGCTTGCCGCAGTCGCACTCATCATAAAGGCGAATGCCGTCCCGGCGGGCAAACCTTTGTCGATCAGCGCTCCGACCATCGGGATGACGCCGGTAATGTTCGCGTACGCGGGGATGCCGAGCAACACCGCAGCGGGGACGCTCCATAGCTGCTCCGCGTTGAGGTAACGGGTGATGAAATCCTCCGGCACCATGCCGTTGATCACCGCCCCCAGTGCGATCCCGGCCAGAATCCAGAGCCAGAGGTCGCTCAAAATACTCTTGACCTCTCCCCAGGCAAACCGGTGGCGCATATGCCATGTCATCGTCGTTTTCGGCGTTTCCCCGCAGCTGCAAGGAGCGGATTCCGGCAAAATCAAATAACGCTCCGCCTTGACGGCGTCAAAAAAAATGCCGCCAATCATTCCCGAGGCAATGCCGAAAAAAATATAGATTGCAGTCAAACTCCAGCCGACAGTGCCGCCCAGGATGACTGCCGCCGCCTCGTTGATCATGGGGGAGGTGATCAAAAACGCCATGGTGATCCCGAGGGGGATTCTCGCCGCGGTAAAGCCGAGAAACAAAGCAATCCCGGAGCAGCTGCAAAAGGGTGTCACTGCGCCGAACAAGGCGGCCAATAAATAGGCGGCAAACCGGTTTTTACCGCTCAAATATGCTTTGATTTTATCCGCCGCAAGCCCGGCGCGGATCAAGGCGATGAGATAAATGGTAAGTGACAGCAAAAAAAAGACTTTGAGCGAATTCTCAAAAAAGTAACTTACGCCGGTCGCGGGTTGGCAGCAAGTGGTTAGTTGCAGCAACTGATTGGTGATGAATTCGGCGATCCGGTGAAAAATATTCATTGCGGCAAGGTGATTTGATGGATGATTTCATTAAAATTGATCAAGGGGCGGGGCGGAACTTCAAAGGGATTGACCGCTTTTTCCCAAATGCCGACATCCAGCCACTCGCCGAGTTTAAACCCGGCACGGTGGAGTTTTCCTGCCAAAAGAAACCCCATTGCCGTATGCAAACGCTCGCTCGGATCGTTGGGAGATGTCACGATCCCGTAGACGTTTTTGACATTTTGCCGCTGCACCAGATCGATCAACGTTTGATACAGTATGCGCCCGGTGCCGCGACTGCGCAAATCGTGCCGGACGTAGACCGAGAGCTCGGCATTCCACTGATAAGCCGCACGTTCGCCGTAGCGGTGGGCATAGGCATACCCGGTGATGACGCCGTCCTCCTCGCTTACCAAATAAGGGTAATAAGCCTTAAACTCGGTCATCCGCCGGGCAAACTCGTCCACCGTCGGCGGATCGTACTCAAAAGTGACATTGGTGTTTAACACGTAATATCGGTAAATATCCGCCAACACCGGGGCATCGGCAATCTCGGCAAAACGCAACTTCATTTAAAATCTCCAAAACAGATCATCTTGCATAATATAACCAGTCAATTGCAAAAAGCAAATTGCCGCATTGGAAAATTGCTGCTAACGACGGAGCGCAAACTCGTTGCGACCGCTGAGCCGCTGACCGTTAAAGAGAGCGATGCAACCTGCCGGGAGCTCGAGTTTGACTTTTATTTCGCCGTCCTGCCGCCGTAAATTTACCGTGATCGGTCCTTGCGGCGTGGTGACTTTGCCTTCGGCGAATTGCAAATCCAGCAAATCGGGGTCAAATACGACTTCGCCCATTCCCGGAGTCAGTGGCCGGATGCCTAAAATATAAGAAATCATAAACTCCACCGGTGCGGTGGCAAAACCGTGGCACAAGCTGGCAAACGGCTGCTTGCCCTCATTGGCAAACTGGTGGACGCCGTACTCAAACACCGTCGGGTGGCCGGTGGCGGCAATTTTGCCCCACAAATTGCGGATGCGCGACAAGGCATGCATCTTGAGACCGTTTTGCGCCATGGCGCGGAGGACAAAGTAATGCAAATAAAGCTCCGGCATCAACAGTCCGGCGGGATCGGTGAGGGCTTCGGCAAAGTTCTTCCGGTGCGTTTCCGATACTTCACCCGACAACAGCGCCAGCGCGTGCGCCAGCTGGGAGGAGAGCGTGGTTTGCCCGGTAAAGTCTTCCCGCGGTGAAATATGAGCGCTTTTTTGCTGATTTACCGGGTCGCGCAGCAAGCCGTCAACCACAAAAGTTTCGGCAATCGCCGTGCGTGTCCGGGTGATCCGATGCTCTAAATTTGCAGTGTCAACGCTGTTTTCTCCGGTTTTCGCCATTGCCAGCACGTCTTTGATGGCAATCATGTAAAGGTGATTGATCATCGACTCTTTGCAGCCGGTGAAATTGTAATAATTGAGCTCAAAACTCCAGTCATAAAAGGTCCACCACGCCCCGGACGGCGTTTGGATGAGACCGTCGCCGTCGCAACTTGCTTCAAAGGCGTCCAATATTTTGAGGAGTTGCGGGAAATATTGTCGGACGGTCGCACTGTCGCCGGAGTGGAGCCAATAATCGTGCAGGGCATCGATGACGAATAAACTCGTCGGCGCCAGGGCAAATTTGCCGGGCTCCGGCTCCGGACAAACAGCTGGCAGCAAACCGTTGGGCAATTGTTGATCAAAGGCGAGGGAAAAGGCGCGCTTGTGGACCTCGGCGGGGCCGAAGAGCAAGAGCGATATTTTGTTTTCAACAATGAGATCATTGACCCAAAACGAGCGCTCGCGCCACGGACAATCGACAAAAACATCCATTGTACAGGCCTTGATCGTCTCGACTGAGTTGGAGTAAATCGTGTTGAGAGTTTCGTCGCTTGATACAAACGAGCCGGGGTGCGAATAGGGGTAGCGCGTCATCTCCACCTCGGCGCGACGGATTTCAAGCTTGCGGCGGAAATTGCGAAACACCACTTGCACCAACTTGCCGCCGCGTTCATATAAGCTTGTCCCGACATTGTTGATTTTGTCATCCAAAATATAGCGGTCAACGAGCTGCCACTCGGGCGTAATCGCGGTGGCGACTTTGCCGTCGGCGGTCAGCCGCTCGCCGTAAGAAACATCGACCGTGGTGCCCGCCGGACCGGCCACCTCCAAATTGAGAAACCCGATGAATTCACGGCCGAAATCAAAAATCAGTACCGCGCCGTTACCATTATTGTCGGCAAACACGGTCAGCGGCTCTTTGCCGCTCCATTTGCGCTCGGGCATCCTTGCCGGCGGCAGCGGCCGCCACGGCTCATCCCGGATAAATGCGGCCAAGTCGGCAATGCTCCCGGCATCTGCCGGACCGGTTTCATAAATCTGGATCAATTTGGGTTGGAGGATTTGACTTTTTAAACCGGGGACATCGCGCGGCAGAAACCGTTTGTTGACCAGTTTGGCATGTTTGACCAATCTGGCGTGTTGCCAGTTGCGGTTTTCCAGCAGTGTCCAGTTGCCGCCGGAGAGGCGGTAGTTGCGATACTCCATGGCTCCCGTGCTGACGGTGTATTCAGGTACATCGCTTTTCCACTCATAAGCCTTGCTGATCCGCCAGTGGCGGTCGGTCTTGACCACGCCGGGGATTTCGGCACAAAGGGCAGGGGTGACCGCGGCGGCGATGGTGTTGGGGCGCTCGGGGCTGTAAAACAAAACGGCAATCACATTTTTGCCCGAGCTCAAGTAATCGCTTACCGTATATGTATCAAAAAATACGGTATTGCCGGTCCCGCGCACCGGACCGCGGCCGGCGAATCTGCCGTTGAGGTAAACAAGATAATACGAGTCGGCAGTGATCTTTAAAATATATTCTTTGGCAATTTCCGGTACGTAGAACTCTCTGACTGCATAAAAATAATTGCCGCCTGATGAGGAGGGACCGATCCAAGAGCTTGCATCCATGATTGACGTCCTTTTTTTGAGGATTGATCGGGAAATCATTTTTATTTTCGTCATTTCAGGTTTAATATAACTCTGTCAGTAATAAAAGCAAATAAAATTTTAAAAAACTTAGCTTGACAAAGTTTACTTTTGTGTTTATATTAAGTAAACTTTTAGGTAAACATAAGGATTGACGATGCAAAATAAACCAAAAATACGAAATATCCGGCAAGTTTTTTTGGATATGGACGGGACAATTTATCATGGGAATACTTTGTTTTCCTCAACCAAACCTTTTCTCCATTTTTTGCAGGAGCGGCAAATCAATTATGCATTTTTGTCCAACAACTCGTCTTACAGCACGACCCAGTATATCGATAAACTGCAAAAAATGGGGTTGACGGTGACAGCGGACAAATTTTATGTGTCAACCGATTATTTGATCGATTATTTGAGACTCAATTACCCCAGTTATAAAAAAATATTTTTGTTGGGCGTCGCCGGGATCCGCCCGATATTTGAGGCCGAAGGGTTTACACTGGTCGAAGATCACCCCGATGCGGTGGCGGTTGCGTTTGACCGCGAGCTGACGTATGAGCGGCTGTGCCGGGCGGCGTATTTCATCAAACAAGGCGTGCCCGGTTTTGCCACCCACCCCGACCCGTTTTGCCCGACCGACCAGCCGACGTTTTTGCCCGATTGCGGTGCCTTGACGGCGTGTTTGGAGACGGCTACCGGCAGCCGATTGAGCGTGCTCGGCAAGCCTGACCCGGGGATGCTTCAGGCCGCCGCCAAACGCTATAAGGTTGCAATTAACGGGTGTCTGATGATTGGCGACCGGTTGGCGACCGATATTGCCGCCGGTGTCAATGCCGGGTGCGCGACTTGCCGGATCACCGGCCCGGGATCGGATCAAACCGATGTCGCGGGGATTGTCCCCGATTGGTCGTTTGACGACTTGTGGCAACTGCAAATATTTTGGCAGAAAAGTGAAGCGGAGGAATCACATGAAAACTTATGATGTTGCCATCATCGGCGCCGGCGTCTCAGGGGCGGCCACGGCTTGGCAGCTCTCGCATTATCAAATCAAGGTCGCTTTGCTGGAGAAGTGCGCGGACGTCGGCTTCGGTGTCTCCAAGGCCAACTCCGGGATCATTCACGGCGGCTTTCACCACCCGGTGTCATCACTTAAAGCGCAACTGGAGATTCGCGGCAATCTGATGTTTGACCAGCTGCAATATGAGCTTGATTTCCCGTTTCGCCGCAACGGGATTATCGTTGTTGCCTTTAGCGAAGAGGAGATGCCGACGGTGCGCAAACTCTATGAGCAGGGGTTGGCCAACGGTGTCCGCAATCTGGAAATGTGCGGTCATGACCGTTTGCTCGAGCTTGAGCCCAAGCTGTCCAGTGAGGCCGTCGGCGGCTTTTTTGCGCCGTCCGGCGGGACGATAGAGCCTTACCGCTATGTATTCAGCTTGGTCGAGGCGGCGGTGCGCAACCAAGCTGAGCTCTCGACCGATTATGAAGTTTTGAAATGTGAGCGGAAAAACGGTCAATGGGTGATTACCGCCGCCGACGGCCGGACCGTGGCGGCCAAATACATCGTCAATGCGGCCGGGCTCTATGCCGACCGGATTTCCAAGCTTTGCAACGCCGAGGAGTTTGCCATCACCCCGCGCAAAGGCGAGGAGTATTTACTTGACCGCAACAGCAAAGCGCGTCCGGAGCGCGTCATTTTTCCGGTGCCGGCCAAACACTCCAAGGGTGTATTGATCATCCCGACCGCCGAAGGGACCACCATGATCGGCCCCACCGCCGACCCGACCAAGGACAAAGAGGACACCGGCACCACCAGCGATCACATGCAGCGGATCATTGCGCAAGTGCGCCAGATGGTCGGCGATATCAGCGTCCGCGATGTCATCACCTCCTTTGCCGGGTTGCGCCCGGTGTTGCCCGACGAGGACTTTTACATCGCCATTTCACAAAAGGCAGAGGGCTTGATCCAAGTGGCAGGCATCCAGTCGCCGGGCTTGACCGCATCCCCCGCCATCGGGGTTTATGTCAAAGATCTGCTCAAAAATGCCGGACTCAAGTTGGCCGAAAAAACGTACATCATCCGCGATTTGGCGCGCCGTTACGAGGTCCGGCATCTTGGCGAAAATGAGCTTGACCGTCTCCATGACCGGGATCCGGCTTGGACGCATATCGTTTGTCGCTGCGAAAAAATCTCCGAGGCCGAAATCATCGAGGCCGTCCATAAAGGACACACCACGCTGGACGGAGTAAAATTTTACACCCGCGCCGGTATGGGGCGGTGTCAGGGCGGATTTTGCTCGGCCAAGATTATGCGGATCATCAGCCGCGAAACCGGCTTGCCGATGACCGAATTAACCAAGCGCGGCGGCGGGAGTTTGCTGCTGGCCGGTCGTTTGGGGAATTTTACGGTCAAAGAGAGTCAAAATGAGGTGAAATAATGATTCAAAATCTCACATACGATGTTGTCGTCATCGGCGCCGGAGCGGCCGGGCTTGCGGCGGCCAAAGAAACTGCCGCGGCCGGATTTCGCACGGTGGCGATTGACCGCGAGGAGCTGCCCGGCGGAATTTTGCGCCAGTGCATCCATAACGGGTTTGGCCTCGAGTATTTTAAGGAGGAGTTGACCGGGCCCGAATACGCCTGCAAGGTTGCCGAGCTCGCTGCCCGGGACAAGGTCGAGCTGTTGCTCGGAGCGACGGTCAATCAGGCGACGCGGCTGCCCGATCAATCGTTTGAGCTCCAAGTGTTATCCGCCCGCGACGGAGTGACGCGGATCAACGCCCGGGCGGTCGTCCTGGCCATGGGGTGCCGCGAGCGCAATCGGGGCAATCTCGCCATCCCCGGGACCCGGCCCGCCGGGATTTTTACCGCCGGATCGGCGCAAAAGTTGATTAACATTGAGGGTATGCTGCCGGGCCGCCGGGCGGTGATTGTGGGTTCGGGCGACATCGGGTTAATCATGGCGCGGCGCTGCATCTGGTCCGGGATGGAAGTCGCCGCTGTGGTGGAGATCATGCCGCAGCCCTCCGGTTTGCCGCGCAACGTCGCTCAGTGTCTGGATGATTTTAAAATCCCTTTGTATCTGGAGCACAGTGTGATTGAGATCGGCGGCCGCGACCGGGTCGAGTATGTTGACGCGGCGCCGTTAAAAGACGGCGTGCCCGTGACCGAGCAAGCATTCCGGATTGACTGCGACACCATTTTGTTTTCGGTCGGACTGGTGCCGGAAAACGAGCTCTCGCAACAACTTGGCGTCGAGCTCAATCCGGCCACCGGCGGCGCGGTGGTCAACAGCGATTATCAAACCAACGTTGCGGGGGTATTTGCCGCCGGGAACGTGCTGCATGTTCATGACTTGGTCGATTTTGTGTCGCACGAGGCGGCGGTCGCGGGGCTGGCGGTCCAACGGTATCTCAAGGGGGAAGCCCCGCAAAACTTTTGCCCGGCAACCGCCGGAGCCAATTTAAAATATGTCATTCCCAATTTTTATACACCCGGAGTGCCGACAAAGTTCAGCTTTCGCCCGCTGATCGTGGCCGAAAAGGCCAAGTTGACGGCGCAAATTAACGGTGTTGAGGTATTCAGCAAAGTCGTCCGGAAAATCCGCCCGGCGGAGATGTTGCAAATAACGCTCCCCGCAACCAATCAGGCGGGACAACTCTTGTTTCAACTTTTTCCGTCGGAGGCTTAATTATGAACGAAAAATCTTTGATCTGTATTTCCTGCCCGGTCGGGTGTCATCTTAAAATTAAAGCGAATGGCGGCGGCTACACGGTAAGCGGCAACCAGTGCCCGCGCGGCGCCGCGTATGCAATCAATGAGATGACCGATCCGCGGCGCTTGGTGACGGCGACAGTGGCCGCCAATTCGACAACCATGCCGAGGATTCCGGTGCGTACTGACCGGCCGCTGCCGCGCAAATTGATTGATGATTTGCTCAATGAGCTGTATCGGATGAAAATTACGCAGCCGGTCAAACGCGGCCAGGTGTTAATTGACAATGTCGGAAATACCGGTGTCAAGGTGATTTTTTCGGCCGATTGCCCTCAGGATTGATAACGGTGCGTCGGATTGGGGCGCCCCGGAGTGAGGCATTTGAGCTTAATGTCACAGACATCAAAGTCCTTGAGTACGGTTTCGACAACCGTTTGCAACTCCTCGGGGGAGCACTGGACGCGGGCATTGATGTAGAGAGTTACTTCATTGATGTTGTTGTCGATGGCTCCTCGGGGGTTGCTGTCGTCCTGCAAACTCACCAGATTGGCGGCAATCAAGCGTGTCCCCGACTGGAGCAAAATTTTAACGTGACCGATTTCGTGTCTACCCGCCCAAAATGACTTGTGGAGTTTTTTGATCAGCTCTTTGGCAACGGTTTCCCAGCTGCTTTTGGGGGTTTTGCGGATGGTCATTTTTGCATTGAGCCAGCCCAGCACGGCTTCGCCGTGAGCATAACGGTCATAATCGACCTCGACAATGTTGCTTTTGCCGGCCATACTGTTAAGTACGGTGTCGAGCCAGTTTTGGAGATTCCACCGATTGAGCGCCGAAACCGTAAAGACTTCCGCCTGCGGAAACTCGCGGCGGACGGCAAGTTTGACCTCACTCAGCTCATCCTCGGTAAGTTGGTCAATTTTGTTAATCACAATGATATCCGCCTCGGAGAGTTGCAAATATTGGATATAAAGAGCATCCTCATCCAACCTGATTGACTTGAAATGCAAAATTTCGGGTAATTTTTTAGGGTCCAAAAGTACCGTCAAAGGTGCCAACGGCAAGTCGGGAAATTTGTCCTTTAAGGGACTCATGATCGTCGCTGCCAAATCGGTGCAACTGCCGACCGGTTCGGCAAAAATGTATTGAGCCCCGGCCTTTTCAAGCTTTTTGATTGCCGCGGTGAAACCCTTAAAATTGCAGCAAAAACAGCTTCCCGCCACCTCTTGCAAGGCATCGGCCCGGTCGGTTAATACCGCGGTGTCGACCAAATCCGGCGCCTGATCGTTGGTAATAATGCCGATTTTACTGTTGGGGCCTGCCAATAGACGGGAGATTTGGTACAAGAGCGTGGTTTTGCCAGCGCCCAAAAAACCACCGGTGATAATCAGTTTTTTAATCATTTTGACTCTCCTTGGCTCCTTTGCAGCAGCAATTGCCGGAATTTTTATTTTTCATCACCGGCTCAATGAGCCCGGTAAAAAATACCGCTGCAACCATAGCGCCGGCAAGAGGACCGGCGATGTAAACCCAAAAGAAACCGCCTGCGGCATCCGGAAACGCGGCATTGCCCCAACCGGCAAGCATCGCCACCATGCGCGGCGAAAAATCGCGGGCCGGATTGATCCCCGCCTGTGTCAAGGGGGCAATGAGACAGATAATTGATGTCACCCCAAGCCCGATAAAGCAGGGGACCAATGCGTCATCCGGCCGTCCGGCGTTGCACCCCTCGGTCAGCGAAAAAATCAAGATGACCAGCAAAAAAGTGCCGAAGGCTTCAGCCGCGACCGCCGTCAACATCGGAATCCCGGTATAAAAATCGCCGAAGATTTTGGCGGTTGCCTGTGACCCGGCACTGCCGCGGCTGATGCTGTGAGCAACTTCAAACTGGTCGAGAGCAAAATAAAAGAGGGCATAAATCGCCAGCCCGGCCAAGAATGCACCCAAAAATTGGGAGAGGATGTAAACCGGCATTTTGCGCCATTTCATCCGCCCGCTCAGCGCCATGGCAAAGGATACCGCCGGGTTAAGATGGGCACAGGAGAGGTGGCGTGTGAGATAAATTGCCAGCGTGGCGCCGACTCCCCACACGAGTGCGGTTTCAAACAAGCTTTTGTGCCCGTTAAACAGCACTGTTGCCGCCATCGAGCCGCAACCGAAAAGAGTCAACAAAAATGTGCCGATGGTTTCGCCCAAAATTTCACTGGCGTGGCAGACTTTTTTCATACTTTCACTCATTTTGCATCATAAGTTTTTCTGCTGTAATCCATAAGATAACACGATTCAACAAAAAAGCTACGCGTCAAAGAGCTTTTGAGATAAAAAAATGAAAAATTATTTGCGGGGTTTGCGGTTGATGTCCAGCCAGTGACGGGCCGCCCACAACCATTGCTCAGGGTATTGGCGGATCAGCTCCTCCAAAGAAGTAATGCAGCGCTGGGTCAATACTTGGATATCCTGCTCTTTGTTGTCAGTCGGCTCTTGCCGGATGAGGTCGCCGAAAACGATCTCAAATTTGTACTCGTCGCGCGTGGTGCGGCGGGTGACGGCGGGCATGATCGGGACACCGGTTTTTAAGTGGAGCAACGCGGGCGTAATGTGCACCCGGGCAGGGTGCCCGAAAAAGATGCACTCAATCCCCTCGCTGGTCGAGGCATGCTGATCGATGAGCAAAGTTGCATTGCGTCCGGTGTTAAGCGCTTTTAACAATGGCCGGATGCCTTTCTTTTTATCCACCGTTTCGTGATTATCGGAGCGGCGGCCGGATAGGATCAATTCGCCGATATAAGGGTTGTCAAAGGCGCGCATTAAAGATGTCATCGGCCGACCGGCCATATCCGAAAACGCGATCCCGGCAATTTCCCAGTTGCCCAAATGGGCGGTGATGATAATTACCTGGCCGCCGGGCGTGTCACCGCGGGCGGTAATAAAATCAATGGTGCTTGGCGACCCTCCGGCGGAAATCAATTTGGGGTCGTACATTTGATCGCGCTTTAAAATCTCGATCAACAGTTGGCCGCAGTGTCCGGCTGAAGCGCGGGCCATCTGTTTGGCAGCCGCCAAGTTGTCAACAATTCCGGAATGCATGATGTGCGCCACCGTCCTGAGCCGGTGTTTGAAGTCAACCAAAAAAGCGACTGCCGCCAGTGATCGCCCCAAGTTGACTGCCGTCGGAAACGGAAGCATTCTTATTAAACGGTAAAAAATGTAAAATAAACCGAATTCCAAATAAATCAGGATTTTTGACTTTTTCTTTGCCATAATATCGTGATCAAAAGTTTAATAAATGAATTTTGAGAAATAATATACTTGCTCAATGCTCAAATTTCAAATCGCGGCACAAAAAAACAGCCGCATTTTTTTGCGGCTGTTTATCGATATCGATCGGCAAATTATTTTTGTTCGACGATAAATTTTTGTGGATCTTTGGGGACAAAGCCGTGAGTGGAGCCTTGGACGTAAGTGATTTTTTTGGGAACTTTAAGATTGTTGTACAAAATCGCGATCCCGGACGGCGGACAGACATAGTCGCCCAAACCGGCGCGGGTGATTTCTGTGAAACACTTGATGCGTTTGGCGTGATTGACCGCGTCAAAGTAGTTAAGCCCCTCAACATAGTCCGGGCGCCAGCCGCCCTGACGGCCGATGGTGGTACCGGCAAAGTCGCAACACCAAGTGATGCCGGAGTAAACGCCGGTCACGTCTTTATCGAGTCCGCCCGCCCAGATGCACTGCAAGCCGCCCTGACTGCCGCCGGAGGCATACAGATTTTTGCCGTCCCATTGCGGCAAGGTTTTGACAAATTGCAATGCGCGCATCACCCGCAACGCCATGTCACGGAAGTAGGCTTTTTCGGGGTCGGCATTTTGGATTTTGTCAAAAGCGTAGCCCTGACCGTTTGATTTAATGGCTTCAAAGAATTTATCGTAATAGTCCTTGTTTTGACCGAGATCATAACCGTGGGCATTGACGTTGAAATAAATCTGGTCGGATGGGCCTCCGGTCGGCGGCTGCTGGACACCGGTGCCGTAGCCTTGAAAAGCGACATTGGCTTTTAACGATTTATCGGCGGCATTGATCGGGATGGTCAAATAACCCGTTACCGGACGGCTGCCCGCGCAATCGACGCTGACGGCATAGATATCAACGCCGTTGGCTGTGTTGATTTTATCCATTTTGGCTTTGACCGGCACTTGGTCAAGCAAAGCTTTTTGTTTGGCCCAAAAGGCGTCAAAGTCAGCCGGTTCGGCCACCGCCTGCTCAAGTTTGTCGACGTCAACACCGGCGCCGCCGTCAAAAAAAACTTCTTCAAGTTTATCATTGTTTTTCTTTCTAACCGCGCGACCTTTGCCGTCAGCGATGGTGGCACGGACGCGGACAAAGCCGGGCTTGTCCATCGAGGTCTTGACAATCACCGGCTCGGTTGCTTTGGCACTGCCGTTTTCGGTCTTGCCGTCATCGCCGGTACGGACATAGTTAATGGTGTAACCCTGAGCAAGCGCGTCCTGACCGGCCAAATCAGCGTTGATGGTAAAGACGATTTCTTCGCCCGGAGCATAGCTCACAACCGATTTATTGATCGTGCCGTTGATCGATATTTTTTGCGCATCCAGTTTGGCAACCGGAGTATACTTGTAATTGTCAAATTGACCAACCACATAAATTTCGGCCTGTTTATAATTGTTACCGGATTTGGAGAAGGTCCAGTCGGGGTTTTTCCCGGTAGGGCAATTGCCGATGCCGAGGTCGCAACCGCTGCCGGCACCGAAACAGTTAAAGGAGAAAACGGTTTGTTTCTCGAGGTAATTATGTACCTGCATCGAGCCGTAGTTGCCGTCTTTGGCCACGGAGTCGCCAAAATCAAGGCTGTCATTGGCGCCGGGGATTTTCAACGCATTGTTGCCGCCGTAGTTAAGACCCCAAAACTCGATATTGCCCTTCTCAAATTTGCCGGTTTTAACCGCAGGAACATTGCTTACCACTTCGAGGTTATTAACGTATTGCTGATAAATCTTGCCGGTCGTCGTCGGGACTGTGGTTGCGACCAACTCGGGAGCAAACGGATCCATAGTGACAAATACAAACGTTTTTTGATCCTGTTTATCAGTGAGTTTCAAGAGATATCCGACTTTTTTGAGATCGCCGGAGATAGAGTCAACGTTTTCGGCAATGTAGCCTTCGCTGCTGTACTTTAAAGGATTGAATTTGGCGATCAACTCATAACCCTTGGCATCGGGCACTACTTCCAAGAGCTCGGGTACTTCGGCTTGAAGTACCGCCGCGGCACCGGCAAACGCCGAGAGCAGCAGACATTTTGAAAACTTCATGACATCTCCTCCTGTTGCGAAAATCGGCCGTCCGCGGCAAAATAAGACATTTATTTTACCGGAAACGGCCGGGTTAAACTATATAAATATTGCATGTTTTTGGTAAAAAACAAGTGGTTATGACGAAAAAAACGATTATTTTTCCGCAATTTCAAAATAGAGAGAGGGCCCGTTTTTGAGTTTGGCGGTATCCGCGCTCAAGACCCATTTGCCGTTTTCATTGATCAGGGGCAGCTCCTCAACCCGCTTGCCGGAGACATCCAACGCCCAAGCCTTGAATTTGCCCGGGGTGGCGATTTTGACTGTAAAAGCGCCGGTGCGCACCATGGTCGGCGTGCCGCCGATTTCGACCAAAGTGACTTGATCGGGGGTTTCAAACTTCATATTGGCATTAAGCGCATTGGTCGCATAAACGATCAAAATCCGCTTGGCCGACCTGATTGGCTGCATGCCGTCGACCGCTACTGCCGCGAGATTGCCGCGGACGCTCATATTGACTACTTCCAAGTCAGCCAGCTTGGCGGTCGCCTCGGCTTCGCCGCAAATGCCTTGCAAATGGGGGGTGTTGACGCTCAAAAAACTCTCCTTGGACTTCATCAGCAATTGGCCGCTGGAGCTCTCAAATATCTCTTTTTTGCCACTGGTTTGATTGTCTCTGGGCAATTGATTGCTATTTTTGAGATCGGCAATCATTTTGTCAAAGGTCGACGGATTGCTGGTTTGATTGGTTACCGTGGAGAACCCGGCCAAGCTGGTCTCAATTTTGGCGCCGCCCGCTCCGGCCATGGCGATCTCGTTTTTGCCGAGCGTTTTCCCGGGCGTGGCACTGACCATGATTTCAGTCGAGAGCCCGGTCACCAGCGCCAAACGCGACTGCCACTGATTGAGCCCGTCATTGTATAAATTGAGTTTAAAAATATCCGCCAACGGGATCACGATGCGCACGGAATTCGACGCCGTCGACACATCGGCACGGCGGAAGAGGTAAAAAGTCAGCATTTCCTCGGCCACCGCCACCGGATCGTAAAAACCGGTAAAAGGATAGATCGACTGGGCATCAACCACGGTAATCGGCTGGGCATGCATGGTCAAAACATCAAACCCTTGAAACGCGGCATAAGCGCCGGTGACAAAGGCCTGCTCATAGCGGTATTTGTTCCAAAAGACATGGCCATGCTCGGTGATGACCATCGGACGACCGTTGAGACGCATCCCAGCAAATTCGCGAAAAATGCCGCCTCCTTTTTCGATGGAGCTGGTTTGATCGATTTTGGAGCCTTTCTGCATAAAATTGCTCGGGTGGGCATGATAGGCATTGGCCGAAACAAAATCCATATTGTTGCGGGCAATCGCGTTCCGGTAGGATTTGCCGCAGTTGTAGTTGCTGACGGGGGCTTTTACCTTGAGCTCAGAGAATTGCGCCTTGTACCATAATGCGGTGGCATTTTCGGTTTCGCTGATAAATTGGGCGATATCCCGGGCCCGCGGCGAGCGCTCGTAGCTTTGTTTGGTGTCAAACATTTCAATTTGATCAAAAGAAATTTTGGCAAGCTCGGGAGCCTCCCAGCTTTGGGCAAGTTTGTCAGCGCTGCCGTATTTGCTCTTTAAAAAATTGCGCCAAGCGGGGAGAGCGAGGCTCCAGTCGGCATCGCGCCAGAAGCCGAACTCCTGCTCGTTAAAGCCGACGGTCAAGGCCAGCACCGGGTCGTCAACCAGTCTGGTTTTGGTGTAAGGATTGACGTGATAAAGCAGTTTCTCGACGCCGGTGCGCCAATTTTTGCGGACACTGTCGTCAAAATGGATGGCAAATTTGAAGTTGACCGACTTGCCGTTTTTGTCCCACGGGCTCACCGGCAGATAACCGGTCCAGCTGGTCATGGCGTCAAAATTAAGATAGATGCCGTTTTCTTTCATTTGGTAAATGAGGTAGTCAAACTGATCGAGTGTCGCCGGATCAAAATCGGCCGCTTCTTTGCCTTTGCCGGAGAGCAGCCAGTCCAAAAAGTGGGTACGGAGCATGTTGTAGCCCTGCAATTTCATTTGCCTGACATACTCGGCGGTCTTTTCTTTGGTGTCATATTGGGCCGGGGCCATGCCGCCGCGGCCTTTAAACCCCTCCATGTTTTCGGAAGTGCTCAAAAAGCGCACGGTTTTGCCCGGCTCTTTTTCAAAAGCAAGGTTGCCGTCCGGATTGATGATGACGCGCCCAAAGTCGCCGACTTTATGGGCGGGGAAGTAAACGCTGCGGTCAATTGCCGTCCCGGCAAGGATTCCCGGTGCGGGCCGCCGCAAGGGTTGCCAATTGTCCGGACCGTCATTCTTTTTGACGGCGACAATCTCCTCGGTTTCGATTTTGACATCGCGGAAATATATTTTGCCGGTCGAGTCCTGAAGACCCATTACCAAGTTAGCGCTTTTGACGTCGGCCGGGCACTTAAAAACAAATTCGATGGCCTGCCAGTCATAACTTCCGCGCGGGACGTTGGCCTGCGGCCAGAATTCTTTGTCGGCGGTCTTGTAATTGAGCTGAAATTTGCCGCCGTTCCACGTTTCTTTGGGTTGAGAAATGTCCTCGCCCCGGATTTGCGCCGAGACTGTGACTTGTTTGCCCGCCAATTTTTCGGGGGCGATTTTAACGCCGGCGGTCGTGTTGCCTCGCTCTTTGGCCTCCATCAGCAATGCGGACTCTCCGTCGGCTTGTTTGGCTGATTTTGCGCCCCAGAGCTCCGGCCCTTTGCCGCTGCGAAATGCCTCATCATAGACGGTCTCCGCCCAAATGGCTGACACGACGAGAAGCGACCAAATCAAACCATAAAATACTTTTCTCATAAACAACCTCCTTGCGTTTGACTATTAATTATAGCGCAATTCAGCCGGTTGTCAATATTAAAAATAATATTTTATATATTGTTTTTTTGTATCGCCCTGCGGAATAGTCCGTCAGGACGGTTTGGCCGCCTGAGCTTTTTGCAAGTACAATTTGAGGGCGCTGGCCAACTGATCGGGGCAGGAGGTGGGCTTGCCGCCGCACTTGGTGCCTTCGAGCGCGCTTACGGCATCTTCGACTTTCATATCCTTGACGAGTTTGGAGATGCCGATGAGATTGCCGGGGCAACCGCCGCGGAATGCGACTGACTTGATGACACCCTCTTCGATTTCGATTTCGATGGCCTGACTGCAGACCAATTCACTGGTATTAAAGATATATTTCATAGATTTTCCTCTCTCAAATTACACAAATAACCGGATCAATATGCATAATATATTATGATTGTATTGATTTTTCAAAAAAAAATGGAAAAAAAAAGACCCGCAACTTGCAAAAAGAATTATCATAGGCTAGAATATAACCAGTGCCTTTTCGTATCACGACCCAAGATATCTCAAAATTAACCCGGAGATTAACATGGCAGATTCAGTAGTGAAAGAAGAAGCGGTGCCGCCCGCCGGCGATTGCGCCGGCGAGTTGACGGCAAAACTCCAGCAGATCCAAAATGACATTGAGGACATCCAAAAACGGCGCAAGCAGCAGGCATATGCTTCGACGCTCGGGGTTTTGGTCATCGTGGCATTGATCGCCATTTTTGTCTATCAGTTAAAATCGGTCGCTTCGGCGGTCGATCCCAACACGGTGGTGCGCTGCATGGCCGACAATGCCGGCATCATCACTCACTCGCCGGAAGTCGACGCGGTGGCGGCGGACCTCAAAAATGTCTTTTTCCCGACTCTAAAAGAAAATTTGGTCACCCAGTTTAAAGCCCATTTGCCCGACTATCAAAATGAATTGGTCGCCGCCGGCAACGGGCTCAAAGATTACGCGTTTGCGGGGATCAAGGGACGCACTCAAGCCGTCGTCGCCGAAATTCTGCCGCCGTTGGAAAAGCGGATCAAAGCGCGTTATCCTGACATGACCGATGCCCAATTGCATGACCTTCTGAAGGTATTCGGCGCCGAATTGTTTGATGCGTTTGTCGACCGCGAGCAAAAGCGTGTGGCCGAAATTTCCGATCATTTGGCAACGCTCAACGACACTGTCAACAGTTACAAAAAGCTTGATGACTACAAAACCATCAGTGAAATGGACCGCGGCATGGTCGAAAACATGCTTGTCGAGTCGATGCTTGAGCTGTGGATCTGTCACTTGAACCCCGAAAAAGCCGCCGCGCCGGTCGCAAAGGAGTAATATCATGGAAGACTGCAAAAAAATTGCCGAAGCGGTAGAGCAACTTTCGCAAAAACTGGCCGCCGAAAAGAAGTTTTTCGAAACCTCGTTTCGCCGTACCGTTATCCTCTACGGCTTGTTGATCATCATTGTCGCCGGGTATACAACCTTTATTGTCACCCAGCTGGAAAAAAGCCTGACCTCCGAAAATGTCGCGGTGATGCTTAACAATCATATCGCCGGAATGTTGCCGGGGATGACGCAAAATTTGCGTGATCAGATGAAGCCGAATGCTGAAAAATTGGCCGAGCAGATTGTGGTCAGCGGACACGCCCTCATCCCGCAGGCGACCGCGATGGCCAAAGTCCGGATCGATGAAATCCTCGACGAGCAATTCATCAAGATTCTGACCAGCTACAAGGCCGACTATGCTTCTGAAGTGGAAAATAAGACGATTGAGTTTTTGTCCCGGATCGACATGACCAAAAACGTCGCCGACCGCAAAGCCTTTGCCAAGGAAATCGTCGACGGGATCAACGGCAAAATTTATTGGCCCGAAGCTGAGATATGCTCTGCGATCACCTCGCTCAATGATGACCTTAATGCGCTCAAAAACACTCCGGCCAAGCGTCTGACTCGTCAGAAGCTCAATGAGCGCCAGCTGATTTTGTGCTGGCTCAGCATGGTTGAGCGGACGCAAAAAGGCGGCGAGCTCGATTATCTCTCCAATATGAGTAATCTCGTGTATGATATTTCAGAGGGCTTGTCTGTGAAGCCAGCGGTCAAGTAAACCGTTCCCTTTAAGGCGCCGTTATGATGCGGCGCCTTTTTTATTGCCTGACCTCGGAAGGGGCGCAACCAAAACGCTGTTTGAATTTACGGGAAAAGTAAGAGAGATCGGTAAAACCGCAGCTCCCGGCGATTTCGCTGACCCGGAAGTTGCTGTTTAAGAGCATCGCATGCGCGTAATCCAGCCGTTTGGAGTTGATGTAATCCTTGACGGTCTTGCCGAACGTCTGATGAAACACGCTGGAAAGATAATTGGGCGAGCACCCGATGACTTTGGCCACTTCGCGCACTTCAGGAAAGAGTGTCGGGAAGTGGTCGTTGATGTACTGCATCGCCTGTTGAGCCAAAAAATGGTTGTCACGCAACTCATCCGGGTGCTTGTAATCCTCGAGCTCCAGCAACAAGCTGTACAGGATCGAGCGCAATATCTCCTGACGCACTAAATCGCAATTGGCATGGCTGTGGTCCGAATACTCGGCCAGCGCCGAAATCAGATGCATGTGAAATTCCCCGTTGCGCAACTTGAGGTGACAATAAACCTGCGGTTTGCGGGATTTGCGGTTGACGTAGGCCAAATGCATGCGCGAAGTGGTTTTTTCGCACATCAAGACGAGGTTGATAAAACTTTTGCCGTCAAAATTATTGGTCGTTTCACGATGCGGCATCCCCACCGGGACGATCAAGGCATCGCCGGGATACAATTCAATTTTTTCCTCCGGAAAACAAAATTGGCAACCGCCCTGATACTGAAAAAAGATTTCCCCGTACAAATGATAATGGAACCCCTCGAGGTTTTGCCAACGCCCCGCCAAATGCGGCATTTTGACATTGATTTTTTTGGACAAAAAAGAGTTGACAATATCTTTGCAGTACAAGATCGTATTGGCGCCTTTGGCGGTGTCGTCAAAACTCAGCTCGGGTATCATAATTTTATATAGTGTTTTTGTATTTCCGGGGTGCGCTCGGCGATATTGGACAAATGGTCGCCGATTTTCTCAAGTTCGCCGAGCATTTCAATAAAGATAATACTGTTGGCCAGCTGGCATTTTCCTTTGCTGAGGCGCTCCAGATGACTGCCCTCAAATTTGTCCGCGAGCTTATTGATTTTGCGCTCGTCCTTGAGCGCATCTTTGACACTCTCCAAATCGCCGGGTGTGCTCAAGGCGGCAATGACGTGAGCCGCCTGATCGTTGAGCACCCGCCACATTTTATCGAGATCCTTGCGTCCCTCGTCGGAGATTTTGCATTTGGTCGCCTTGAGTCTTGCGGCAAGCTTGATGATGTTGTCGGCATGATCGGCAATCCGCTCGGCGTCATTGGTGCAATGCATCAGCAATGGTACCAGATTGGACTGGGGCTCGGTAAGCTGACGGCGGGTGATTTGCACCAGATAATCAGTGATA
The DNA here is from genome assembly GCA_964609825.1 of uncultured Victivallaceae bacterium. Taxonomy (GTDB): domain Bacteria; phylum Verrucomicrobiota; class Lentisphaeria; order Victivallales; family Victivallaceae; genus CAZSSH01. Next base: position 526,480 of record CAZSSH010000010.1, read on the forward strand.
GCAGCTTGCATATTGTCGATTTCGACCTCCTGCTCAACCAATGACTCGACTTTTTTGCCGTCGACTTTGCCGGCCATAAAGACTTCGTTGACCGCGGTGTCGATCATCCGCCAACCGTCATTGACCATGACCTTAAGCGCACTGGCGGTTTGCTCCAAGGCAATGGAGGGAGTGTTGAGCAAATGCGGCTCCAACGTTTGATAGATCACCTTTTCTTTTTGCCGGATCGGCAAAATCCAGTTGCAGAGCTCGGCGAACTGTTTGATGAAAGGCAGCAGCAGCAAAGCGACAATGATATTGAAAAAAGTATGGGCCATGGCAATATGGCGCTCGACATTTTGCGGCTCGGCGGCGAAAACATTGCCGGGGGTGATTTCATTGATAAAATACAAAAACACCGGGATCCGGTCGGGGCCGTAGGGGAAATAAAATAAAACAATCATCACCAGACTGCCGAAAATATTAAACATTGAGTGGGCGATGGCCGCCTGCTTGGCCACGCGGTTGGCCGGGATGGCCGCCAGCATGGCGGTAATGGTGGTGCCGATGTTGGTCCCCAGCAACAACGGGATCGAAGTGTAAAAGTTGATGAGTCCGCTCCCGGCCAAGGCGAGGATGATCCCCATCGCCGCCGAGCTCGACTGGATGACAAACGTGGCCAGCATCCCAATGGCCAACGCGCCCATCACCGAGCCGAAGGGCATGAAGCCGCCGTGGGTCACCGGCGTACAGTCAAAAGTGCGGAAAACGTTGACAAAGGAGGGGAGATCACCCAGCTCCTTAAGCTCGACGCTCATCATATTCATCCCAAAAAAGAGCAACCCAAAGCCGAGCGTCGTCTCGCCCCAGCCTTTGACAATCTGGCTTTTAAACATCATCATCAGTAAAAAGCCGATGATAATCGCCGGGATCGCCAATCCGGTCAGGTTAAAGGAGATGATCTGTGCGGTGACGGTGGTCCCGATGTTGGCACCAAAGATAATCCCGATCGACTGGGTGAGGCTTAAAAGCCCGGCATTGATGAATCCGATGACCATCACCGTCGTTGCGCTTGAAGACTGGATGATGGCGGTCACCAGCGTCCCGGCCAGCACTGCGACAATGCCGTTTTTGGCAAAAAATTGCAATACCTTTTTCATATTTTCGCCGGCAATCTTTTGGATGCCGTCGCCCATCATGGTCATCCCGTAGATAAATAATGCCAGACCGCCGAGGACGGCGATGATGACACCGGTGAGATCAAGCCCCATGAGTTTGATGTTTTTATTGCGGATAAAAATATCGCTGTCGGGGTCGGCTACCTCGATCCCAAGGTTGTATTCGCCGGTTTTGCCGCCGAGCTTGATTTGTGTTTCGGCGATTCCGCGGCTGTCGCTGACCGCAATCGGAGTTTTGATGCTGGCGGTCGTCTTTTTGCCCTCGACGGTGGAGAGCCAGCGAAAATAAACCGGGACGCCGGCGGCCGGCTGACCGTCTTTGTCAACCAATTTTATCTCGATGGGGCGATCAGTAAACCCGCCGGCGGCGGCTTCCTGATTTTGTCCCTCAATTTTCATCCCGGTGATGAAACGGGCGGTGATGCTTTTATTTTCGAACCCCTCGGGGATGATCTTGACGTATTGATCGCCGGTTTGTCTGCCGGCCTTGAGATTGACCGAAACCAAGCCGCCGGCATCGGTGCGGGCGGTGGCGGGAGTGATGACAATCTGACTGTTATCCAGGGGGACAAAGTGGACGGTGGCGCCGGCGATCGGCGATCGGCTGCCTTCTCCTCCCAAAAGTCCCGGCTCGACCGGTCCCAAAAGCTCGACTTGCAGCGTATGTGAAAAATATTCTTCGGGCAGTGCGCACTGCTCGTTGCCGCGCACAATTTTGACTTGATCAACGGTGTGCTCTTCTTTTTCTCCGCAACCATTGAGGAGCAGGGCGGTCAGGGCGAAAAATACAACGAAAGTTTTGCTGGCAAAATTCATCATTTCCTTTTGCTGGTTAATTTTTGGTTAAAAATTTGTGTAACGTTTAAAATATAGCGTCAAAAACACAATTTCTCAAGAAAAATTCACAAATATTTTCTTGTAAATTTGCAATTTGAGTGGTAACTTATATTATGAACGAAAAAATAACGGCACGAGCCTGAAGGAACTCAAATCAAATTTTTATGGCATATTTTGGGGATAAGAATATCATAGAGCCTTCGCCGGTCCTGGTTTCCGGCGGCCGGTTTATCATCAAAATCGCATCCAACGACGAAGAGCTGCGCCAAGCCTTTAAGTTGCGTTACGAAGTCTTTAAAATCGAGCAGGGCCGTCTGGGTAATATCAAAGAATCGCTGGACTTTGACCGATTTGACCAGTGTTGCATGCATTTGCTGGTGATCGAAGCCGGCAGCAATCAGGTGGTCGGCACTTATCGGATGCAATCGGGCGCCCGTTCGCGCGAGCATTTCGGGTTTTACTCCGAGCAGGAGTTCCAATTGTCAAACATTGATCAGATTTGCCGGGAAATTTTTGAGGTCGGCAGATCGTGCGTCCATCCGGAGTACCGCAGCGGTGCCGTGGTGGCGCTCTTGTGGGCCGGGATCGTGATTATCAAAAAACGCGCCAATTTCAACTATATGCTCGGCTGCGTCAGTTTGGAGCACACCGACGAGGTTGTCGGCTGGAGTTTGTATGATTACTTTGTCCGCCAAAATCTGATCACCGACGGTGTCAAGGCCGAGCCCAAGCCGGCGTACAGTTTGCCGTCGTCCGTCGAGCGGATTACCGATGACGAAAAAATCGTCAAAATGCTGCCGCCCTTGTTTAAAGGATATTTACGCATCGGCGCCAAGATTTGCGGCAAACCGGCGCTGGACCGGGATTTCGGCTCGATTGATTATCTGATTTGGTTTGATTTTGACAAGCTCCCCGAAAAATACGTAAAACACTTCAAGGTATAAATCATGGGCGTTGTTCGCGCGGGTGTCAAAGTATTTTTGCTGGTGGTTTGGTTTTCCTTTTGCGCCTCGGTTATTTTGGCCAGGGCGCTTTTTAAGGATAAACTCGCGGCGCGCAAAATTGCCGCCCATGTTATGGGCTTTTGGGCCCGCGGCTGCGCCGCCATCCTCGGGATCAAGATCAAGGTCAAGGGTGACATCGCCGGTTTTAAGGGTGGCTTGATCGTCTCTAACCATTTGGGATATCTGGATATTTTGATTGAGGGTGCGGTGTTTCCGATTGTGTTTACCCCCAAAAGTGATATTCGGACTTGGCCGGTGCTGGGGTGGTATGTCAACCTGAGCCGACCGATCTGGGTTGACCGCGCGGCGCGGCAGCAGACAAAATTGGTCGCCCAAGAGTGTGAGACCACCCTTAAAAACGAGTTGGCGCTGTTGATTTACCCGGAGGGGACCAGTACCGACGGCGATACTATTTTGGAGTTCAAATCCACGCCGTTTGAAATTGCCATCAACACCGGCGGCAAAGTCCGTCCGGTGTTGATTCATTACTCGGACGGTCACCAATTTGGCTGGTATGATGACGAAGTCCTGATGCATCACGTCTGGCGGATATTGAAAACCACCGGATTTGAAGCCGTGGTGACGGTGCTCCCGGAGGAGAGCGTCCGCCCCGGAGAGGATCGCAAGGCATTTGCCAAACGGATCCATGACCTCATGCTCAATGCTTATCAAGAGGAGAAAATATGAATCACAAAATTTTCACGCTCGGGCAATCCATGGTAGCGGCATGGGAGATGCTGATTGATTTTCCGGTGCCCAAGGAGCTTAAAAAGAGTTTCGGTGCCAAAATACCAGACGGGGTCAAGCTGATCGGGTTTCCGTTGGTCGGCATGCTGTGCGGCGGCGTCCTTGCTTTGGCCGGGCAGTTTTGCGCCACGGTGTTTAATCCGATTGCCGGGGGCGTGATCTTTTCGCTGTTGACGCTGGTGTTTTGGGACCTCAAGGACTCGGGACGGAGTTTGGGCGTCCTCGGCTCGTTTGCCGCCCTCAAATTCTCCAAGATTTCCGGCGAAAATATCTGGAACAATTTAAACAACAATTTTATGGAGATCAAAAATCCGGCCTCTTTGCTGGTGGTGGTATTTTTGGAAATCTTTAAATTTGCGGTTTTCTTTTTGCTGTATCGTTACTCCGGCAAATTGTGGTTGGTGATGGTTTTGGCCGGCGGGTTCTCGGTGCAGGGGTATTTGGCCGGACTGCGGGACATCGCCGGATCGCCGATTTTGGCGTTTACCCCGGTAGAGGCCAAGCGCATGTGGGTGACGCTGGCGGTAATTTCGCTTTTTATGATGCTTTTTTTCGGTTTCAGCACCTTTTTTGCTTTTTTGCTGGCGCTGGCGGCCGGTCTGCTGCTGTCACGTTATTACGATGCCACGCTTTCCGGTGTCAATATTGATGTCATTACTTTTGCCGGAGCGGTGACCGAGCTCTTGTTGTTATTCTTTAGTTTAATGATGATATAAAGGAAATTTGAGCGATGAAAGTAAGATTTCAAAAAGAGTATGACGTTGTAATCGCCGGGGGCGGAGTGGCCGGTGTGGCCGCCGCGCTGGCCGCCTCCCGCAACAATCTCAAAGTCGCGCTGGTTGAAAAAACCGTATTTTGGGGCGGCCTTGCCACCTCCGGGATGATTCTCATTTATTTGCCATTGTGCGACGGCAACGGCACGCAGGTGACTTACGGCATCTCCGAGGAGCTCCTGAAATCTTCGATCCAATACGGCCCCGGCAAAATTCCCGCCGGTTGGACCACCGGCAAAAATCTGGCCGAGGAGGCACGCTACCGGGTGATTTTTTCGCCCGCGTCGTTTGTACTGGCCATGGATGAATTGCTGCAATCGGCCAAAGTTGATATATGGCTCGACAGCCAGATCATTGATGTCAAAAAAGACAACAACCGGATTGCCGCCGTTTACGTCGCCAACAAAAGCGGCATCGGAGAATTGACCGCCAAAACCTTTGTCGACGCCACCGGCGATGCCGATTTGGCATGGTTTGCCGGAGCCGATTGCCCGACCGGCAATAATGCGATTGCCTTTTGGTCGATCCAATACGACAAAGGCAATACCAATCTCGGGGAAAACGTCGCCCTCAACGCTTGGGGATTCAGCTCCGATCCGGAGCATTACGGGCCGGGCATCAACGGCAAAATGGTCACCCGTTTCATCACCGAAGGGCGCATCAAATATCTGGAGCGTCTCAAAGCCGCCTACGCCAAAGGGCGCGCCCGCGAGGATTATTACCCGCTGGTCATTCCCGCGATGGCCGAGTTTCGTCATACCCGCCGGATCAACGGCGAATTCACCCTCCAAAGCGACATGCAGTGGCAGGAGTTTGAGGACTCCGTCGGGGTGGTGGCAGACTGGCGCGTGAGCGGCAAAGTCTGGGAGATTCCGTACCGCTCGCTGATCACCAAAGATGTTCCCAATCTGGTTGCCGCCGGGCGCTGCATCTCGTCCTCCGGCGACGCGTGGGAAGTCACCCGGGTGATTCAGGCGGCGGCGCTGACCGGCGAAGCGGCCGGACTGGCCGCGGTCGAAGCGGAGAGCTCCGGTTGCGATGTTTTGGACGCCAAATATCAGCATGTGCAGCAGCGCATGGCGGCCGCCGGCAATCAGGTACGAATCAAAAATATCTACAAAAATTGATATAAAAACCGAAATGCATTTGCATTCGGTAAAAAACAAGCTACATTTATAAGAGGAATGCGCGCCTCCGATGGTATCATTGTCGGCGCCTTTTTCATGCCCGGTGACGGGCGGAGTTTTTTTTAAGTTGTTATCATTCGTCCGATGATATCATCCTATACAGATCGGTACGGGAGTAAATTTGCCTGGCCAATCTACGTCGTCATTAAAAAAATTTCAGGGAGAGAAATTAAAATGTCATTGACAAAAAGAGAGATAGCGTTGCGCGTAGCGGATAAACTTGGGATCATTCAGCCGGATGCTCAGGAGGCGGTGCAAGCCACCATCGATATTATTTGTGAAGAGTTGGCCAAAGGCGGCCACATTGAGTTGCGCGGATTCGGTGTATTCGAAGTTGCCGAGCGCAAAAGCCGGGTTGGCCGCAACCCCAATAACCCCAAGAGTCAGGTGATGATCCCGGCTCGCAAAGTGATCAAGTTTCGCGCCGGTAAAGAGTTGGCGGCCGCGGTCAAGGACCTGTAAAGCGTCCGAAACTGAATTCATCGGACGACATAAAGGCTGTATTTTGAGGATACAGCCTTTTTTTGTGCCCCCCGATGGTCAATCGGCGGAGTCTTTTAACGACTTGATCAACGGATAGATCAAGTACTCAATGATACTGCGTTTGCCGGTCTTGATCTCGGCCACGGCCTCCATTCCGGGGGTAAGCTTGAGATTGGCGGGGACCCGTTTCAACTGGCCGCTGACTGAGATACGCAGCTGATAATAACTCTTGGCTCCGCTCATACTCGGGTATTCCCGGTTGTTTTGAAAGGTGTCCTCGGAGACGGTCCGCACCGTACCCTCCAATGTTCCGTATTTTTGAAACGGAAACGACGAGAGCTTGATCCGGGCAGGGGAGCCGACGGCAACTTTGGCAATATCCTGCGGCAGCACCTCCGCCTCCAGCTCAATCTTGCCCGACAACGGCACCAGTGTGATCAGTGACTCGGCCTCGCGCACCGCCGAGCCGCGCGAAAAATTGGCAACTTCATGCACAATCGCATCGCAGGGTGCGCGCAAATAGACATATGAATTGGTGTTTTCCTCTCGTTGCAAGACTTTGGTATTGGCGACCAACTCCTTGTGAATTTTGACCAACTCCTCGGCCACACTGTTGCGCCATTCCTCGACAAAGGAATTTTTGCTGGCGATCGAGCTTTGGATCTGGTGCGAATTCTCCAATAATGAGTTTTTGAGCTTGTCAACCTCGGCCTCCAGCTGCATCCGGTCAATCGAGTATTGGAGCATTTCTTTTAAGGAGCCCGCCTCTTTTTGGTGCAGATCGATAAACATTTTTTCGATTTCCCGGCTGGCTTTGAGTCGCTGCTGCTGGATGGCGAGATTGTCCTCCGTGCCTTTTTGCGCGGCGTCAAGCTGCTTTAACGAGTAATCAAAATAACGGATTTTTTCCTTAAAATAATTTTGCCGCTCTTTAAAAATTTGCGATTGCATCACCGTTTCGGGAGTTTGAACGGCGGGGGTATAATCGCGGCTGTTAAACTCGGCCACGAGCCGCTCAAACTGAGCGGTCAGATTTTTGATCTCATTGTTGAGCCGTTCAATTTCAGCTTGGTTGATTTCCTGGTCAAAAGTGACCAATATCTGATCTTTTTTGACAATTTCGCCGATTTTGACATTGATCTCCTTGATGACCGAGCGCTCCAAGGGGCGCATAATAATATTGGGGGTGTCATAAATAAGCTTGCCGGGCGCATTGACAATGATGTCAACCTGGTACCAAAAGCCGACCGCCACGGTTAAAATCACCAGTGCCAGTGAAGCACATACGCTGTAACGCAGCATGCCGGGCAGCTGCTCCTCTTTGATTTCCTGCGCGGAGGGCTGAAACTCGATGGCTTCCTTGCTCAATTTGTTTTTCATTTGGCCAGATTCCTCTCCATTTGCTGGTGCCAGAAATCATGGTAAATCCCGGGACGGGAGACCAACTCGCGGTGTCCGGCATAATCGGTTTTGATCCCCTGATCAAGCACTAAAATCCGGTCGCTTCCGCTGACAATGCTCAACCGGTGCGAAATAATCAATACCGTCCGGTTGCGGCAAATCTGCGGCAAATTGGTCTGGATCACATTTTCGCTGTCCGGGTCAAGCGCGCTGGTGGCTTCGTCAAAGATCAAAATCGGCGGATCGGCCAACAAGGCGCGGGCAATCGCGAGGCGCTGTTTTTGGCCGCCGGAGAGATTGGATGCATTTTCCTCAAGCACGGTATCGTACCCCTTGACCAGATTTTGGATAAACTCATCCGCTCCGGCGATTTTGGCAACCCGGATGATCTCTTCCATTGCAGCGGTGGGCTTGGATAAACTGATGTTTTCGCGCACGGTGCCGTTAAAAAAATAATTCTCTTGCAGCACGACTCCAATGTTACTCCTGAGATGGGATTTATTGAGTGAGCTGAGCTCGGCTCCGTTGATTTTGATCGAGCCCTGCCGGATCGGATACAGCCCCTGCAAGAGTTTGGTGAGGGTGGTTTTTCCCGAGCCTGAACGGCCGACAATCCCGACGACCGAGCCGACCGGAAACTCGACCGACAGCTCCTTAATCACATCCGGGCCGTCCTGATCGTAGCGGAAGGTCACGCGGTCAAAGATGATATTGCCGTTAAGCGGACGAACAAGTCCGGTGTCATTGGCCTCGTCCTGCGTATTCATGACCTGACCGAGCATTTGCACCGAAATGGCGACTTGCTGATATTCGTGAATCAGCCCGACCGCCTTGACCAAGGGGCCGCTGACACGGTTGGAGAGCATCTGAAAGGCGATCAATGCGCCGATGGTTATCACGTTGTCAAACACATAAATCGACCCGAGCCAAATAATGGTAATGGTCATTAGCATCTCCAGCATCTGACTTAAGGTCCGCGCCGTCATCGATATTTTGCCGACCCGGAAATAGGCGTGGATGGCGCCGGCGGTGGTTTCATCCCAGCGCTTTTCCTGTACCGGCTCAAGGGCCAGCGACTTGATGGTGCGGACGCCCTGCAATGACTCCAAAAGCATCCCCTGTCGTTTGCCCTCGGCCCGGTAAAGATCATTGAGCCGCCGTTGAAACGGCCGGATCATACCGGCAATGATGGCCGCAATCAAGAGCGAGTAGCCAAAGACGACCAAGGTCAGATTGACGCTGTACATCAGCAAAAATGGAATAAAAACAACCAACGAGAGCATGTCAAGCAAGGTAAAAAACAAGCTGCCGGATAAAAAGCCGCGGATTTTTTCCGTCTGCTGCATGTGTTTCAATAAAATACCAGACGGCACTTTCTCAAAAAAGCCGATCGGCAGACGCATCAAATGGGCAAACGTGCGCGTAGCGGTCGAGATATCGATTTTGTTGGTCGCAAACAGCAAAAAGTAGTTGCGCAAATACTCCAGAAAACCGTTAAAGACAATCGCACAGACAATCCCGATGCCGAGCACGTTTACGGTATTGACCGAGCGGTTAAACAATACTTTATCCACCACGATCTGGAAAAAGAGCGGTACAATGAGTGCAACCAGGGTAATCATAAAGACGGTGAGCGCAATTTGCCCGAAGATCCCCTTGAGCTTTAAAAACTCGGGGATGAACCACAGGAGGCCGAAGGGTTGATCTTCGTCACTGATTCTGATTCTCTTGTTGGCTGCAATCACTTCCCCGGTAAACGTCTCGTCAAATTGCGCCATGCTGATAAAATGAAACTGCTGCTCGGGTTGCGCGGGGTCAAGGATGGCGATATTGGGCTCGGTTTCTTTTTGGTGTTGGAGACCGCAGACAATCGCATATTTGCCGTCGCGCTTGCGGCCGAGCAGCGGAAAATGTTTACATTTGGGCAACTTGCCTGCCGCCATGTGATTTTTTCTGATCTTGAGTCCGGCATCCTTGACCAGCATGGCGGCAAGGTTGTCCATCCCGGGCTCGACATCACAAGTGAGTTGGTGCGCGGCCAAAAGCTGCCGCATCTCCAAAGGTATTTTAAAGTGATTCGCGAGAGCGCAGACGCAAAAGAGCCCGCTGTTTTCGCGCGGGTCAAGCTGATGCAGCGCATCAAAAACATAAATACTTTTGCCGATTTTGGGCAACAGCCGGTCGTTGGGCACCTGGATGATTTTTTGACTGTCCTCAACGAGCGGGTCAAAGATCAGACTCATCGCTTTTCCGTCCTGCAGAGAAACGGTGTTGACGAGACAAATCCAGTTGCCGTTGTCAAGCAAAGCGAGGGCGGGACCGCGATATTTGCCAATCTCACCCAAGTTATCCACGCGGCGCATCTTGACATTGTAGTGCTCGGCCAGTGACTTAAGCGCCGCATCCGGGTCGTCCATATACTGTTGTTTGAGCTCATCGGTGATCAGACTCTCAAAAGTGAAATCCGCTTTGAGTCCGGCGACGATGGTCTGCAGACAATCCAGACCGGTGGCGTTGAATTCATTCATCAAATATCAGATCCTTGGCCTGCAGCATCCGTGCGGCAGGCGGTGATTTGGGCATGTTAAGCGGCTATTTGAGTGAAACCTTGGCCTTTTCGATCACCAGCAGCGAGGACTCTAAATCCTCCGACGGGAGAATCCCGATCCGGAAATACTCCTCAATGAGATCATTGGGGTCAATTTTTACTTTTTTGACCGTCACCGGCCCGACGGCAAAGTTGCCGGCAATGGCAGCGGCCAACTCGGCGGCCAGGGCATCGGCGCTGTCGGGTTGCTTCTTGGGTTCGCCGCCGGCAAGTTTCTCCAATTCTTCGCAAATGCGCTTGACGTTTTTGCGGTTTTCCTCCAATTGTTTTTCCAATTTGCGGCAACACTTTTCGTCATTGCCGCAGAGAAGCTTGACCGCGTTGTCCAGCCCGGCGAACATGGAGAGATCGAGATTGGCGATTGCCGAAAGGTCAAGGGAGCGGTCCAGTAAAAACTGCTCATAGTGCCGGGCAACGGTCTCGGCGTGATTTTTGTAAATCGCCAGCTTGTCGGCGTTGAATTTGCGTTTTTCCTCGGCCAAACGGCGCTCAAAAGCCTGCGACGCCTTGTCTTCGAGGTCACTCAAATGGTGGCAATTAAGCTCACGAAGCTGCCCCTTGAGCTCACGGTAGCGGCGGCTCGCAGCGGTGACGTCGGAGAACTCATGTGCCATGGCGGCGATTTCGTCAATCAGCTGCCGGGCGGATTGCTCCTTGCCGGCGATGGCTTCGCGCTTGGCCTGAAAGAATTTATCGAGCAAGGCGTTGAACTGACCCGAGAGCTCGGCTTCCGCCTTGCCCGCAAAGGGCAGCGCCTGATAATCGTTGCGGAGCAAACGCGCCTGTCTCACGGCGGCTTCGGCCGGGAGCTCAAAGAGCTTGGCTGCTTTGTCAATGAGTTCGCGTTTGCGCTCGACGATTTCTTTAAAGTATTGGTTGCGCTCCTCAAAGTAAGCGTTGCGCGCTTGAAAAAAGCGGTCGGCCGCAGCTCGGAAAGCGGCGTATAAGGGTTTCTCCTGCGAGCCGGCATTGGGAATATTTTTCCACTCATTTTGGAGTTGGCGGAATTTCTCGGAGCCTTCATTCCAATTGGTGAGCGTGGCGACCTCTTCGGCGAGGCGGCAAAGCTCCTGTTTTTGGGCCGCGGCCTGTTTTTGGGCGGTACGTAAATTGGCAAAGTATTCGTCGACTTTTTGCTGAAGCTTGCGCGTAAGCTCGAGGTACCGGGGATTGATCTCGTCAAATTTTTCCTTGGGTACAGCGCCCAGCGTTTTCCACCGCTCGCGGATCAGATTAAGCTCTTTGGCAATCTGCGGATAATTGGGGGACTCCTGCTCCAACATTTTGTCAAGGCGGCTGCAAATGTCAAGCTTTAAGGTATAGCTCTCCCAACGGGCAAGATCCATGGTTTCATAATGCTGCGCAAGCTTGACGGCCGCCTGATGATGAATTTTGCCGAAACGGTCGGCGACTGCGGCGGGGACGTCGGTCAAGGCGCGGTACTCATTCTCAATTTGCGTCTTTTTGGTCTTTAAGGCATCAATATTGTCGCCGTTGACCAATGCCTCCAATTCGGCGATGAATTTTTCGACCAAGGCATTTTTGGCGTCACCGGCGCTTTTTTCGGCCTCTATTTTTTGTTTGGCAAGCTGATAATTTTGCTCAAACTCAGCGGCAAAATCAGGGGTGGCGCTCAAATGCGATACGGCATTGTGCCAACGTTTGGCCAAGGCGTCAACCGCACTGGCGTACTTCAAGAGCTGCGGCATGGCGTCATATCTTTTGATTTCCTCAAGACACTCGGCAGCATCCTGCGCCAACGCGGTTTCGCGGCGGCGGCGCTCCTCAACCTCCTTGTGGGCATTTTCGGCAGCGACGACCGCATGGGCGTAGCGTTTGTTGAGAATCTCCGCATACTCATCGGGGAGGGGCGCGAGCTGCGCATACTCTGCCTTGAGCCCGGAGAGTTCGGCAAGATAATCACTCGCGCCGGATTGGGGCAAATTTTCGATTTTGGCGCACAAGGCCTCATATTGGTGCAGTGATTTGACCAACTCGTCCGACATGTTGTAACTTTCTTGACTCATAGATAAAATGATCTCCGGAGCTTACGTTCATCTTGTCAAAGCATATTATATCACGTTTTTATTTTTTTTACAATAAAATACAGGGAAATTTATTGAAAAAAATACAATATTATGCTAATTTAATGCGAGGAGGACATACTATGCCGGAGCTGCCGGAGGCCGAAACCATTAAAAATTCACTGGCGCGGGTGATGACCGGGCGCAAAATCGAGTCCGTGGAGGTCTTTTCGCCCGCCATGCGCGAGCCGTTGACGCCGCTGTTATCCGCCGACTTGGCGGGGCGCACCATCGTCGACTTTTACCGGCGCGGCCGTTATGTGGTGGCGGTGCTGGACGACGGGCGCGGACTTTTGATGCACTTTGGCATGTCGGGGGTTGTCCGGGTGGAGCCGTTACAGACGGTCCGCCGCAAGCACGAGCATGTTTTTTTGCATTTGTCGGGCAATCTGGTGTTTAAATTTGAGTGTACAAGGCGCTTCAGCGTCCTCAAGGTGGTACCTGACGCATATAACGTCGCGGATTTTGCCGACTTCGGCGTAGAGCCCTTGAGCGATGATTTCAATCCCGGGTATTTGTATCAATTGTCCCGCCGCCGCCACTGTCCGGTCAAATCGCTCATCATGGATAATTATGCGGTGACCGGGGTCGGCAATATTTACGCCGCCGAGTCGCTGTTTGCCGCCAAAATTCACCCGTTGCGCCGCGCCGATACCCTGACACATAAGGAGTGCGAGCGGCTTTGCCGTGAAATCAAACGGATTTTGACGCAGGCGATTATTTGCGGGGGTACTTCCGTTTCAGATTTTTTAGATGTTGACGGGAGTGAGGGAAAGTTTACGCAGGAGCTCAAAGTTTACGGACAGGCCAAAGCGCCTTGCCCGGAGTGCGGCGCTCTGATCCAAAATGTCCGCATCGGCGGCAGAAGTTCCTTTTTTTGCCCGGTTTGCCAAAAGGAGAAGAAATGAATAAAATTACCGTCGGACTCTTGGCTGCAATGATTTGCTGCGCGCTGTCGGCCCTTACGGTCGAGGAAACGTTTGCCAACTATGTCAACTTTGACCCGGCCCATAAAAGCTTTATGTTTCGCGGCGCCGCGGGTGAGGTGATCGACGGCGAATATTGTTTTAACGGCGTATCGCTGAGCCGCGCCGAGGAGGGGGATATCCACCCCGAGCTCACGATGGGGCAGCTGCGCGACTTTCCGGCCGGGACCGACCTTGAGATTGATGCCAAAATCCGGATCGGCAAAAAATCATTCAGCTACCTAAACAATGTCTCGGGCAAACAAAGCGTCGGCGTGGTGATGCTGGGCAGTTTTTTCAGCCGCAACCAGCGCGATGCCGTGGAGGACATCCCGGCGGTGATGCTGGTCATCAACCGCAATCCCGACGGCAAATATACCATGGGTTTTTCGGCGCTCGGCGTCAAGGCTCCCAAAAATGACAAAAGTTTTGACACGGTGCCGGACGGCGTTTATCAGTTTCAGCTCTCCTTGCATAATGCAATTGTAATCGGCAAAATCACCGATGCCGACGGCAAAGTATATTTTGAGAGCTCATGGACCAACCCGGAGCTCAAAGAAGCGTTTGCCGCTGCCCACCCGGGATTTGTCAACCAGCGCATGGAGGCCGGGATCCAAACCTTTAAGGCCGACAATTTCAACTCCAACGACCGCAAAAATGCGGCGAGCTTGCCCGCAGTGATCAACTGGGAGCTGACGCTGGACGGCCAAGCGCCGCAGCCGGTCGCATTTACCAATAAAATGCTCGATATCGGCAAAATAGTCACTGCGTTTCAAGTCAATGACAAAGCGCTGTTAACCGGCAGCGTCGAGGTCAAAAAAGCCGGGATTTATTATGCGGTCGTCCGCGGCGACTGGTTTTGGAAGCTTTTCATCAATGACAAGGTCGTCGCCGATTACTCCAAAAAAGGCAACGGCAATCAGGATTATGTGTTGCCGCTTGCCTTAAAAGAGGGTAAAAATATGATCCGCATCGATGTCGGCGCCGGGAGCGGCGGATGGAGCATTAAATTTGGGGCGCCGGAGCCGGAGTCGTTGCGCAATCAGATCGCCCAGGGGCATCTTTACGGGGCCGGATTGTTGTTTTGGAATCTCGACCGACTGATTGATGACATTAACAATCTCAAGCGATGGAGAATTTTACTCCCCTGCGAAAAAAATATCATGGAGCTCAGACGCAATCTGTCCGGCACGCTGAGTCACTATGAAGTCCCTGCCTACAACGCAATTTTAGACCGGTTTTATCTGGATGTCTATAACGGTTATCGTGTCGTCGAGCTCGATAACCTGATCCGTGAGCTCGAGGGGTTGTCGCAGCTCAACGGCAAAACCGCCGACTTGACGCCGCTGCGGCAAATTCGCGGCAAAATGGTTGAAGCCTTGCGCGAAGCAGACAATATCGGCATCATGGAGTCTTTGTCAGCCGAGGCACAGGAGAGTACTCAAAAACTGTTTGAGATATATGACGGCTACCGCGAAGGGGTTTCCTATGGACAAAACTTCGGCCGCTTCGGCTGGATTACCGGCAACAAGATCAGCAGCTACGCCTCCGGCGACGGACTTTTGGCCAACCAATTGCTCTCCTCGGGGGCTCTCCTGCGCCAATATATCGGCGATGGTAAAACTCCTTGGAAAGTAGACTTCCGTTTTGACGGCAAGTGTGATGAAAAAACAGCACAACGATTGGAGTCGCAGCCAACGCTGGGCGGCAATTTGGAGATCGAGTTCGGCTACGATCCGGCCAACTTTTATACCGGCGGCACGCCCAAAGAGGTGGCCGTCAAAGAAATTAACTGGATTCACAAAAAATTTGCTTACGGCAAAACATTCACCGCCGATATGAGTCTTGCATCGCCCGCCTTGCTGCTGGAGAGCGCTTATGATACCTTGGAGCTCTCCGATCCTGCCTTTTCGCCGTATCAATATCTTGGCTGCCGCGATGCCGACGGCAAAATTAAGTCGCTGGCGCTGACCAATAATGCGGTCATATACGACCGCAAAATTCACGGCAAACTCGGACGCAACTGGGTCGTCTTTTGGAGCGGTCAAAACAATGACACCGATTTGGCCGGACACAAGGGAAGCGTGCCCTTGCAGCTTATTTTTCAGCGCAACCCCGAGTCAATTGAGCGCAAAGGCAGCAAAATTATTGTCAAACTCGGCCAAAACGGCGCAGTTTGGCTCAATACGCCCTTTGGAGTGCGGATTCAGCCGACCGGCAACTGGTTCGGCAATCTGCCGCCGGCCGCGGTGGGACGCTGCGATTTGCATGCGCAAATGGCTCTGGCGTATCCGGTCGGCATGCATGAGTATTACAAACTGGACGCCGAGGATCAGCAAATTGAGCTCGTTAACAAATTTGTTTACCGGTTGTTTGCAGACAATGATTGGAAGTTGGAGCCGTTGAAGTACGCGCCGGTGCCTCCCGTGTTGTCATTGATGGCCGACCGTGAGTTTGATGTCAAGTTTGCCAAAAAACTCTACGATCTCGGTTATCCGACCATCTACGGACCGTTGCGCGGGATGGCGGGAGACACCTTAAAGTACTCGTTGCCGATCCCGGAGGTGCCGCGCATGGAGTTCCCGCGCAATCTTGAGGCCGACCCCAAAAACGCCGCCCAACTGGTCAAGCTTTCGGAGAATTACATGGAGGGGGCCCGCTTTCGGCAATTTTGCGAAAACATCGGCCGCAGCTGGCACTCAATCTCTTATGCGCCCGACCGGGTAATGAAGTCATGGAATTATCTGCCGCCGGATTTCCGGGACTATCTGAGCGGACTCTCCGGTTTTTTGATCGAGTTTTCGGCCAGTTACCGCGATTACCGGTTTTGGCGCTCGCTTTGTGAGCCGTACTCGGGGGCCAAGTATTTTTACTCCTTCTCAATTTCGGCGGGCGGGCCTGGAGAAACCGGTGTTTTCGGTGACCGCGGCTACGGTGTTGCCAATCACCTTTTGATGCTCGATATGCTGAGCTCTTACAGTGGCAATTTTGAGGCTTTGGAAAACATCTGGCGCGACAGCGCCGCTTTGCCGCCCCGCAATGCTTTGCGCAATGGCCGCACGGTAACAGTCGATAAAATGTCTGGCTACTTTAAGGATGTCCACGACTGGGCCTGGATGGAAGCCGGGAGTAACGACTGTGGCGACAACGGCCCGGTGGTCGACTGCGGTCAGGCAGTTTTTGGCGGTCATGCCGCCATGTACCGGATGGCGCAAAACCTCGGTAATGATTTTGAAAAAGCCGAGAGCGCCTATTATCTGGCCAAATCACAGCTCTCGCAGCTTGGCCGTCCAGTCTTCCGCGACTACGGGCGCAGCAACGGGGTTTTGGGGCCCGACAATATCAACGTCGGCTTTCGCGAATTCATCACTCCCGATTCGTATGCCAACAGTCCGATGATCGGTAAAACCCCGCGCAACGAGTATGACGGCTCTTTTGACTCCCTGATCTGCTATGCCTACGAGGATTGGCCGGAGATTTTGTCCTTGTATGCCAAATACGTCTGGCCGGATCTGCGGTACTATGAAAAAGAGCGGCTGCTCTATTGGCCCAACCGTGACTACGGCAAATCAGAGATGATGGGGCATTTGTATTCGCGCTTGGTCTTTATGATGCTCGACGGCCTCCCGCAGGAGGAGGCGATGGCAATGCTCAAACACTGGACCAAGGACAGCGTGTTTTACGTCAAAAACGCGGCCTTTCGCGAGGTGATGCCATTGGCAATGACCGGCGGATCGCCCTTGACGCTTAATGAGTGGTATCCCGTGGCTGCGCCAGAGTTCTCCGTTCGTCCGTCCGAAAAAAAAGCATGGGTCAAGCTCAAAAATGTGCCGTCCGACGGCTATCAGTTAAAAGCGACTTCGGTCTATAACCCGACGGCAATCAAACTGGACGGCGAAACGATGAGCGAGTCCGACTGGACGTACAATCCGGTCAATGATGCCTTGACTGTTACCTTGCCGCCAGCCGAAGAGTGCACGGTCGAGATCGATTATGACCAGTGGCTGCCCGGGAAATTGATGCTGATGAAAATCCCCGACAAAAAACCGTCGGTCGCCCCGGCGCCTTTGATGGATGTCAAAAAAGTCGAGTTTGCCCCCGCGGGGACGACGCCCTCCGGCGTTAAGTAAGTAGTCAAATATAAAAGGAAAGGCTCCCCATGCCAATTTTATTGCTGCTTGGCGGATTATTAACCTTGGGAGTCTTTGCCCTATCTGCCGCCGATATCAAACCCAATTTGGAAACCGAGCTGCAAGTCCAGGCTTTGGGTGCTGAAGCGCTTACTTTTGACAATCTGCCTTATCGGCGCTATGTTCATGGTGCTTCTTTGCCGGGAGATTATGCATTATTGATTTTTTTGCACGGCAGCGGCTCAGTCGGCAATGACAATTATCGACAAATGCGTATTGCCGGCAAACCGGTCATTGATTTTTTACAGCAACAACAAATCAAAGCGGTTGTTCTGTGGCCGCAGTGCCCCGCAGACTCCCCGTGGATCGACATGCCGCTGGGAGAATTTAAAGCAACTCCGACTGTATCGATGCAACAGGTCATTGGTCTTGTCGAAATGACGACCAGGCAATACCCGATCGACCACAAACGAATCTATGCCGGCGGCATCTCTCTCGGCGGCTACGGCACTTGGGATTTGGCGGCGCGTCATCCTGATTGGTTTGCCGGCTTATTGATTATTTGCGGCAGCGCCGATGTCAAAACCGCGCCGGAGTTAAAATGCATTCCGACTTACATCATTCATGGCGACCATGACCCGGCCGTGCCGGTGGCGGATGCGAGAAATATGGTCGGGGCGTTGCAAGTTGCCGGTGCCGACAGTATCATCTATCGGGAAATTCCCGGCGCCGAACATAATGTATGGGATCTTTTATTTGCCGACGACGCAGCGCTTTCTTGGCTTTTTGCGCAAAAACGCAAATAAAAAAGCGGCGGAACTCAAAAAAGTTCCGCCGCTGTCATTTTACTCGCCGCGCATTTGCTTGCGGGCCAAGCGCAATCGCGCCAATTCTTCTTCGCTCAAGCTGTTGATCCCGTGCCGGGAAATTTTGTCGAGGAGATAATCCAACTCCTTGGTTGTTACCGGCGTACTGTCGGCGCCGCCATTTGGCGGGGGAGGGGTTGCGCTTCGGTAATCGCGCGCGGTCCAGTCGGCGGGGCCGCGGAAGGACGACGTACTTTTCTTTTTGCGCAAGGGATCCCACGGCAATTGGTTGCCGTACAAAATTTTGAGATAAACATAGCCGGCCAAAAAACCGCCCAGGTGTGCGAGATTGGCCACCCCGGATGGGCTACCGGCCAATTGGCTCACTAGCTCAATCACCGTGTAAGCGACGACCAGCGTCGATGTTTTTAATGGGAAAAACGGGAAAAAAATGATGACAAACTGCCGGTTGGGCTCCAGTACCGCAGCCGCCGCCATCACGGCGCAGACCGCCCCGGAGGCACCCAGCAATAAAAATGGCTGTCCCCAGTTAAAGGCCAAAAACAGCAAATTACCGGTCAAGACTCCCAAAAAGTACAATAGCAAAAAACGTTTATTGCCGATGTGCGGCGTCACCAGCACGCCAAAAATATACAACCCCCACATATTAAAAAACAAGTGGCCGAAGCCGCCATGCATGAAACCGGCGGTGATCAATTGATACCACGCGTGATCCTTGATGAAGTCGCCGCTCAAAATAAAACGCTCGGAGATATTTTCGGGCAACAGAAACATAATGACGTTAATCCCGATCAAAATCCAGATCATCGCCATTGGATCCTCGTTGCGTTGCTCGTATTGAGGAGTTTTCATATAATTCCGGTTAAAAAGTCCCATTTTTTTTAGTGCAAAAACTCTCCGCCGTTGTCGGGCGGAGAGTCTGAGGTTAAATATTAATATTTTTTAACAGTCAAGCTTATGCTTTGGTCAATGCCTGGTCGAGCAAATGCTTGATTTCTTCAAACAATTTTTCAGCTGAGTTGGTGCGGGTCAATACCTGATTGTCCACGCTCGCGATGATCGCGCCGTCAGCCTCGGGGCGGCAAAATAATGCGCCGTCAAGGTTGATCTTATCGGCGATATTCTGTTTTTTTGCGTAGGCGGCAACCATGCCCAACAGCTTGGCTCCATTGTCATTAAGATCGCTTGTGGAGACGCTCACACAGACGTACGGCGCGCCGTCTTCTTTGCTGCGCAAAATCGGGGTCTTGGCGCTGAACATCTGGCTGCGGTTGCTGTAAACCGTGTGCAAGTGGTGGTGCGCATCATGCGAGCCGGCGTGACCGCCGAAGCTCTCGGCATAACACTTGTCAACCCAGTAGTTGTCCTGCGGTTTTTGGACCTGACGGGTTTTGTCGGTATCATAGAGACCGGCAGCGCGGGTCTTGCGGAAATTGTCCTCGTGGCTGATCGGCTGACCGCCACCGGCGACACAGCCGCCCGGGCAGGCCATGACTTCGATGAAATCATATTGAACTTTGCCGGCTTTGAGATCCTCGATGAGAGCGCGGGCGTTGCCGAGGCCGTGAACGACGGCGACGCGGACTTTGTTGCCCTCGATGTCAACTTCGGCTTCTTTGCGCGCAGTCAAACCGCGAACTGCCTTGAAGTCGATATCGACCAAGGGTTTGCCGCTCAACTTTTCGACCGCGAAACGCAACGCGGCTTCCATCACACCGCCGGTGGCGCCGAAAATCACGCCGCCGCCGGTGGAGAAACCCAGCGGCATATCAAAGGCTTCGGGCTCGAGCTCTTTGAGCTGGATGCCCATCGACTCGATCATCTGAGCCAACTCGTTGGTGGTCAAAACGTAGTCGACGTCCGGGCGGCCGTCGCGGGCAAACTTGTCAAGCTTGGCCTCAAATTTCTTGGCGGTACAGGGCATAATCGAGACCGAAACAATGTTTTCGGGTTTGACGTTGAGTTTGGCGGGGAGCGTCTTGCGGACAACGGCGCCAAAAATCTGCTGGGGCGAGCGGGTGGTCGACACGTTGGGGAGCAATTCAGGGTAATAGGTCTCGATAAACTTGACCCAGCCCGGGCAGCAGCTGGTAAACATCGGCATCACGCCGTTGGTGCTGACGCGCTCGATCAGCTCGGTCGCTTCCTCAAAAATCGTCATATCGGCGGCAAAGCAAGTATCGTAGACGTGGTCAAACCCCATCATCTTCATCGCAGTCACCATCTTGCGGGCGACGTTTTCCCCGGTTTTGAACCCGAAGTGATCGCCGAGACCGACGCGGACGGCCGGGGCGACTTGGACCACGACGACCTTCTCCGGATCATAAATCGCCTTCCAGACGGCGTCGCAGTCGGATTTGGCGACGATGGCGCCGGTGGGGCACACTTGGGCGCACTGGCCGCAGTTGACGCACTCGACTTCGTTGAGGTTGGCGTCAAAGGCGGGAGCTACTTTGGCATGGGAGCCGCGGCAGATAAAATCCAACGCGCCGACGCTCTGTACTTCGGAGCAGACGCGCACGCAGTCACCGCAGAGGACGCACTTGTTGGGGTTGCGCACCAGCGAGGGGCTGGAGTCGTCGATCGGGAGATCCAAGGCGCTTTGCTTGTAGCGTACTTCGTCCACGCCCAGTTTGCGGGCAATGTCCTGCAGTGTGCAATTGGCGCTGCGGGCGCAGGAGGGGCACTCGCGCTGGTGGCTGGCAAGCAACAGCTCAACGTTGATTTTGCGCATGTTGCGGATTTCTTTGGTGTCGGTCAACACAAACATCCCGGCTTCGGGAGCGGTGGAGCAGGACGCCATGATGCCGCGGCCGCGGACGTCGACGAGACACAGACGGCAGGCACCGTAGATCGACAGCTCGGAGTGGTAGCAAAAAGTCGGGATATCGATCCCGGTCTTGCGGATGAGCTCCAAGAGATTGCGCTCTCCGTTGATCTCAACCTCGCGGTTGTTGATAAATAACGTGTTTTTAGTATTCGACATTTTATTTTTGTATCCTTATTTGATTAGAGCCCGAGGATGGCGCCAAATTTGCAAGTTGCTTTGCAGGCACCGCACTTGATGCATTTGTCGGCATCCAACACATGCACTTCTTTGACTTTGCCGGTGATCGCGCCGACCGGGCACTTGCGGACGCAAGCGGTACAGCCTTTGCACTTGGCAGCATCAATTTCCGGACGAGCCAACGCTTTGCATTCGCCGGTCGGACAGACTTTTTTGATCACGTGCGCTTCGTACTCATCGCGGAAATAACGCAAGGTCGAGAGCACCGGGTTGGGGGCGGTTTTGCCCAAGCCGCACAACGAGCCCAGCTGGACCGCTTTGGCGGTTTCGTACAAGAGCTCCAAGGTTTTGCGGTCGGCGCGCCCCTCGATGATATCATCGAGCATGGCGAGCATTTGCTTGGTGCCTTCGCGGCACGGCACGCATTTGCCGCAGGATTCGTTTTGGGTAAACTGCATAAAGAAGCGGGCGATCTTGATCATACAGGTTTGTTTATTCATGACGACCAAGCCGCCGGAGCCGACCATCGCGCCCACGGACTTCAATGAGTCAAAATCAAGGGGGAGGTCAAGCATTTCGGGAGTCAGGCAGCCGCCGGAGGGTCCGCCGATCTGGACGGATTTGAAATCATCGTTGGTGATTTCGCCGTCGTTGTTGGTCACGCCGCCGCCGATGTTGTACACGATTTCACGCAGCGTAGCACCGAAGGGTACTTCGATTAAACCGGTATTGGCCACGTGGCCGGTCAGTGCAAAGGTCTTGGTGCCGGGGGATTTTTCGGTGCCGATCGCTTTGTATGCCGCCGGGCCTTTGTAAAAAATAACCGGCAAGGAGGCCAAAGTTTCGACGTTGTTAATCACCGTGGGTTTGCCCCAGAGGCCGCTTTGGGCCGGAAACGGGGGTTTGGGTTTGGGCATGCCGCGTTTGCCCTCAATCGAGGCAATCAAAGCGGTTTCTTCGCCGCAGACAAAGGCGCCGGCGCCTTCCATCACGTTGACCTTAAAGGAGAAGTCGGTGCCGAAGAGCTCTTTGCCTAAAACGCCGATCGCTTCGGCATCCTTGACGGCGGCGCGCATGCGCTCCACCGCCAGCGGATACTCGGCACGCACATAGACGAAGCCCTCGTCGGCGCCGATGCCGCGGGCGGCAATCATCATGCCTTCAATGACGGCGTGGGGGTTGCCCTCCATCACGGAGCGATCCATAAACGCGCCCGGGTCGCCCTCGTCACCGTTACAGATGACGTACTTTTTATCATTTTTGCTGGCGAGAGTAAGTTTCCACTTGAGACCGGTGGGGAAACCGCCGCCGCCGCGACCACGCAAACCGGAGTCGATGGCATTTTGGCAGACTTCCGCCGGAGTCATTTCTTTTACCGCTTTTTGCGCGCCGAAATAGCCGCCCTTGGCGATGTACTCGCGGACGCTGCCCGGCTCGATGCGGCAGTTGGCTAAGACGACGCGGTGCTGACGGTTGTAAAACGGGATCTCAGCGTCGCCTTTGCAATGTTCGCCGGTTTTGGGATGGGCGTAGAGCAAACGGTCGATGATCTGACCTTTTTGGAGTGTGTTTTCGACGATTTCTTTGACGTCGGCGACTTTGACCTTGGTGTAGAGAATATCCTCCGGCTCAATGTGGAGCAAGGGCCCCATCTGGCAGAACCCCTGACAGCCGGACTTGGAGATATACGTTCCGGCGGGTGATTCTTCTTTTTTGAGCTCGATGGTGACATCAAGACCGGCTTTTTTCATCTCTTCGGCCAAGGCTGCTTTGACTTCCAAGGCGCCGTTGGCGACGCAGCCGGTACCGGCGCAGAGAATGATGCGCCGTTTGAAATTTTTTACCGAATTTTTGTAATCTTCGGCAATTTTATTTAAATCGATGGTCGGCATTTTATCTGATCCTTATGATTTGGTTATTTCTTTTCTTCGGCAATGATCTGATCGACAAGGGCAATTGCCTGATCGGGGGTGGCCTGACCGTAAACGGCGTCATCCACCAGCATCACCGGAGCCAAACCGCAAGCGCCGAGGCAGCTGACGGTCTCGACCGTAAAGAGCATGTCATCAGTGGTGCGTTTTTCACCGGAGAGCTTGAGCTTCTCATAGAGGGCGTTCAAAATGCCATGGGATTTTTTGACGTGGCAGGCGGTACCGTCACAGAGTTTAAAAATGTGTTTGCCTTTGGGCTGGAGGGAGAAGTGGGCATAAAACGTGGCTACGCCGTAAACGCGCGACGGCGGAACGCCGATGCTGTTGGCGACATAGCTGATCATGTCCTTGGACAAATACTTGTACTCCGCCTGAATTTCCTGCAAAATCGGAATCAGACGCGACTCGGAAAAATTGTTTTTTTCCAGAATCTTGTTGACTGCGGCCAGATGCTCAATCACGGCCTTGGTGGTTTCTTTGGTTTCCTGCATTTTCTCTCATCCTATGGTTTGTAGATATTAATCCTGATTTTCGTCATCCGCAAATTTTTGGCTCATTTTGACTGACAATACAGCAAGCCCGCCAGCGATGACTTCGCGCTGCACAATCACATCATCGGGAACCTTTAAACTTACATTGGCAAAATTCCAAATTGCTTTAATTCCGCCGGCGACCATTTTGTCCGCCACATCCTGCGCATAATCGGCCGGGACACAGATCACTCCGATTTTTACTTGCAGACGGCTCACAAGCTCCTGCAGCCGGGCGACATCAAATACCGTGCGTCCGCGGACCTGGGTATTGATCAGCTCGGGAGAGGCGTCAAACGCGGCGATAATCTTGAGGCCGTATTCTTCAAATCCCTCATAACCCAAAAGCGCACTTCCCAGAGAACCGGCGCCGACCAGGACCGCCTCAGAGGCATTGTTCCAATTTAAAAATGTTTTGATCGCGTCGATCAACTCTTTGACTTTGTAGCCGACGCCGGGCTGACCGGTGACGCCGGTAATGGCGAGATCTTTGCGGATGACGATTTCGCCCAGATTCATATATCTGGCCAACTCGGGGGTCGCCACAATGGCAATCCCGGCTTTGCGCATCTCCATTAATTTGTAGAGATAAGTAGGCAAACGTCGGATCGTCGGGAGCTTCTGAACTTTCATTTTAGCCATTTGTTTTACCTGTTAGATAAAAATATACTTAGTCGTGTATATAAAATACACCGAAAAACTTTTTTTTCAAGTCCTAATTAGATATTTTTATATCTTATTCGCAAAATTGTTGTGAAAGGAAGCGCCAGACCGGCCAATCCGGGACCAGTAAATCGTGGGGAGGGGGCGAGGCGAGTGAAAACCACCCAAAGGCTTGTCCTTCTTTGGGTTTCAAGGTATTGTAATCGTCACAAAGAGTGCGGATAAAGTATAACTCGATGACTTTATCCGCAAAATCGACTTGCGTTTCATACAAAACATCACATGGCAGGACCGCCAAATCCAGCTCCTCGTGCAATTCGCGGATCAGGGCGTGATTCAAGGACTCGCCGGGCTCGACTTTGCCGCCCGGAAACTCCAGTCCGGCGGGCGGTTTGTCCGCCGGACGGGTGCATAACAAAATATTGTCGCCGTCGCGAAGGATGGCGGCAACGACCTTAACGACTCTTTTTTTCATCAAAACGCGATTTCACCAGATCGTAAGCCAATTTGGGGCGGCGGTACTCATCGAGCGTTCCTTTGTTGTTAAACGCGCGCGGACGGCCGAGGACGCCGCCGGCGGAGTAAGTGCGGCCGTCGGTAAACTGCCACAATGCGAGACCGTTGACCCGCGGATGTTTGTCGATAAAATTGCAGACTTCCTCAATGAGATCGCGCTGATACTCCTCCGACCATTGGGCTTTGAGCCGGTCATGGCAGCCGTACATCGCTCCGGCGCCGATTTCACTGATGATAAAGGGTTTGTCGATGAACTCGGGGGAGCTGAAGCGGTTCAAAATCTCATTGAGCCGGATTTCGATGCGGTGCAACGGGCGCGACTCCGTCCAGTTGTCTCCCTCATACCACCCGGGATAATTGTTGATCGAGATGATGTCGGCGCAGTCAAAGCAGCGGCCGAAGTCGGGATACATTGAGGCAAAGGTAAGCGGCCGCGAGCGGTCATGGTCGCGGATGCATTGCGCCAGCATGCGGAACAGCTTTTCGCCGGTTTCATGCTTGTCGCCGCCCTCATTCATAAAGCCCCACATGATGATCGAGGGGTGATTGATGCTGACGTCGACCATATTGGCCGTCTGTTCCATTTGGAGACGGATGAATTTTTCGTCCTTTTGAATCTCCTCACGGTCGCCCCAGCCGAGCGACTCCTCCCAGACCAAAAAGCCCAATTGGTCGCAAAGATCGAGAAATTGCTGACTTTGCGGATAATGGCTGCCGCGGATGAAGTTGCAGTTGAGGTCTTTCAAAATCTGCAAGTCCTCCAACCACAATACCGGATTCATCGCCGGGCCGAACTGCGGGTGGCTGTCATGGCGGTTGTACCCCTTGAGTTGGACGGCCTTGCCGTTGAGTAAAATCTGCCCCTTTTGGGTTTCCACCGTGCGGATGCCGAAGCGCTCGACGACGGTATCGTTGCCAAACTGGCAAGTAAGCAAATGCAACGCCGGATTTTCACAACTCCACACCTTAAAATGCGGCACTTTGCGCACAAGGGCGAAGCGGTTGTCACGCACATCGACAGTCACGGTTTCGGCGCGGCCGCGGTCAAACGCAATCGTGATGCTGTGTTTACCATCGGCGGCATCGCGCAAACGGCCGGTCAATTTCACTTCGCCCGCGGCCAAATCGGCGGTGATGATTTCGACGCGATCCAGCACCGGCCCCGCCGGAAGCTCAAAG
Organism: uncultured Victivallaceae bacterium; assembly: GCA_964609825.1. Lineage (GTDB taxonomy): Bacteria > Verrucomicrobiota > Lentisphaeria > Victivallales > Victivallaceae > CAZSSH01. Next base: position 552,509 of record CAZSSH010000010.1, read on the forward strand.
AGATCAACGCCGCGGTAAATCCCGCCGTAGCCGTAAAAATCGTAAAACGGAGAAAAGAGCGGCGTATCTTTAAAATTGAACCGGTTGTCGATCAAAATTTCGAGCGTGTGGTTTTCGCCATCGCCGGCGTTGAAAAAATACTTTTGAAAGGAGTAAGGGAGCTCGTTGACCGCAATCTCTTTGCCGTCCCAGAGAATTCGCCCGCGCAAACCCAAGGCACCGATATTGAGCTGGAGTGAGGCATTGGCCGCGGTCTTGACTTCGCGCCGGTAAAGGCCGACGCCGCGCACTCCGGCATATTTGACCGCGCTGTCAAAACAACCGGGGACAGGCATCAACTCCGGGCATTCAACGTTAACAGCTGTAATTTGCTCCAAACCGGGAGCGTCGGTGCCGAGAAAACCAAAGGACCAAACGCCGTCCAGACTTTGCCATTTGCGATTGGGGTAATGAGGAAAATAATTCATGTTATATGCTCCAAACTTTACGGTTTAATTTTTCGGCAAGACCGGGGAAATGACGGCAAAAAACGGCAGCCATGCCATACCACCACGGGTAAATGAGCTCACGTTTGCGCTTTTGGTAACTTTGGAATACTTTGCGGGCAAAGTCCTCCGTCCCGGAGGCGCTGCTCCCCGGCGTCGACGGTACTTTGCGCGTCCCCAAGGCGCGCTTGGAGAAGCCGGTATTGATTCTTCCCGGGCAGACATTTAAGACATGAAGATCGCGCCGCTCCATTTGCAGTGTAATCGAGTACATCCTGAGCGCCGCCTTGACGGCATTATACGAGCCCATGCAGGCCACCGGGATCAAGGCCGCTGCTGACGAGATATTGATCACGCTTCCGCCTGTTAACTGCGGCAGCAGCTGGCGCGTCATCTCCACCGGGGCAAAAAAATCGATTTCAAACTCGCGCCGGAGGTCGGCTTCGGCAATATTGTCCCAGCTTTCATAAATGCCGATTCCGGCGTTGTTGACCAAAACATCGATTTTGAGGCATTGGCTCTTAAGCTGATCCAGACCGGACTGCAACGAAGCGCGGTCGGCCAGATCGGCGGCGAAAAAAACATTGTATAACTCCGGGGCAGGGGCGGTACGGCAGACGGCGACAACAAAAAAGCCTTGATTTTTGAATTCTTTGGCCAAAGCCGCGCCCAAACCGCTCGATGCGCCGGTGATGACTGCTGTTTTCATACGTTTCCTTAACAATTAGTTTTGGTGGCGCGGGTCCAATGCGTCACGCAATGCGTCGCCCAAAAGATTGAGCGCCAGGACCAATACAAACATAAAGCCGGTGGCGGCGGTGATTTCCCACCAGATGCCGCGCCACAAACGCTCCTGACCGTCGGCGATCATCACTCCCCAGCTGGGCGCGCTTTGGACACCGAACCCGAGGTAGCTTACGATTACCTCGCACATAATCGCCCCGGCAAAGGACAAGGTAAAATAAATAATAACCAGATGAAACACGTTGGGTAAAATGTGCCGCCAGATGATGACCGGCGACTTGACCCCGGTGACGCGGGCGGCCGAGACATAGCCCGAGTGCTTAAGCTTCATGGTTTCCCCGCGCACCACCCGGCACAGGGTAACCCAGCCGGTGATCCCGATGGCAAAATACACCGCCAGCATTCCCGGCTCGGTGCGGGTGATTTTGCCGAAAAACTTCACCGCCCCCATCATCTCGGGAGATAAAAAATTACGCGAAACCAGCAAGGCAAAGGCAAGCACAAACAATAATGTCGGCATCGCCGCAAAAGTGCTGTACACCCAGACCACCCAGTCGTCGATCTTGCCGCCGTAAAATCCGGCCGCCGCGCCTAAAATGACCCCGATCACCGCGGCGATGGTGCTCGCGATAAAGCCGACTTTGATCGCGGTCGCTGAGCCGGCCATCGCCCGTGCCATGACATCGCGCCCCTGATAATCGGTGCCGAGCCAGTGTGAGCCTGACGGCGGCGCAAAGCGCATCGCATCGTCGGTCAGACGAAACAACGGCGTGGTGTGATGACTGATGCAATAAACGTCATAGAGCTCGGTGCCCACCCCCATTATAATGTAAAGGATGACAATGGCCAGCGAAATCACTGCCAAAGGGCTCTTAAAAAGACGCTTCATCCCTTACTCCTCCCTCGTTAAAAAAACTTGGATTAAGGCAATATCCGACGGGGTCACGCCGTCAATCCGCCCGGCCTGAGCCAGCGTGGTCGGTTTTACCTTGGTGAGCTTGAGACGCGACTCGTTGCTGAGCCCGCTTAGCTTGGCATAGTCAAAATCCTCGGGGATGCGGTAATGCTCCAGACGTTTCAACTTATCAATCACTACCGCCTCGCGCTGGAGATAGCCATCATATTTGGCCTCCACCAAAAGTTGCCGCCACACGCGGTTACCGACAAAATCATCGTTGATCATGAGTGTAAAGGGCAGGGGAGTCGCCACCGGCGCGTCCATTTCGACGGTTTTGAGGTGGGTCAAGCAGGGTTTACCCTGATATTTTTGGGTACGGCAAAGTTCTAAATTGATATCAAGCAGCTTTTTATATTCGGTAAATTCGCGGTATTTGGCCTCGGGCAGCAAGTTGCAGCGGTGGGCGAACTCGGACAAACGCAAATCGGCATTGTCCTGACGCAAATGCAAGCGGTACTCGGCACGGCTGGTAAAAAGCCGGTAGGGTTCAATAATATCCTTGGTCACCAAATCATCGATCATGACCCCGATGTAGCTCTCGTCGCGGCCGATTTCGACGGTGGACAAGCCCGCCGCCACCCGGGCGGCATTGAGCCCGGCGACCAACCCCTGGCCTGCCGCTTCCTCATAACCGCTGGTGCCGTTGATCTGCCCGGCGGTAAATAAATTGGAATAAGTCTTGACGCGCAAACTGCGGTCCAATTGATCGGGATAAACAAAATCGTACTCAATCGCATAGGCATAGCGCGACAACACCGCATGTTGCATCCCCGGGATCGAGTGGATCATCCGGCGCTGGACTTCGGGCGGCAGACTGGTCGAGATGCCGTTGATGTAATACTCCTCGGTTTGCGCCCCCTCTGGCTCCAGATACAGCAAATGCCGCGGGTGATGCGGAAAACGCACCACCTTATCCTCAAACGACGGGCAATAGCGGGTGCCGATACCCTCGATTTTTCCCTGATACATGGGAGAAAGATGGAGATTTTGGCGTATGATTTCGGCGGTTTCGTCGGTCGAGTAGACCATGAAACAAGGCATATCTTTTTTGATCGCATTAATAAGGGCAGGGCGCAAGGGTTTGCTCCAGTAGCTGAATTCCTCAATTTCACACTCGCTTTGCTGACGATCCATCTGCGAAAAATCGATGGTTTTGGCCAAAATGCGGGGAGGGGTGCCGGTCTTGAGGCGACCGAGGCGGATATTGAGCTTGTTTCTGAGGTTGTCGGATAAGTGACAAGCAGGGGGGTCGCCTGCCCGGCCGCCGGCAAAGTGACGCATGCCGTAGTGCAGTTTGCCGTTTAAAAAAGTACCGGTGGTAATGACGAGACTCTTGCAGAGGATGACGTCGCCAAACTGGGTTTCAATCGCTGCAATATTGCCGTTATTAATATGGATATCCTGAACCTCGGCCTGGATGATGTCCAGATTGGGCACGGTCTCCAGCCAAAGTTTCATCGATTTTTGGTAAGCGACTTTGTCGCACTGGGAGCGGGGCGACCACACCGCCGGGCCTTTGCCGCGGTTAAGCAACCGGAACTGGATTGAGGCCGCGTCGGTGACGATGCCCTGAGCCCCGCCCATGGCGTCGATCTCGCGGACGACTTGCCCTTTGGCGATCCCGCCGACGGCCGGATTGCAGCTCATCTGGGCGATGTGGTCCATATTGATGGTCACCAGCAGCGTCCTGGCCCCGGTGCGGGCGGCGGCAAAAGCGGCTTCGCAACCGGCATGCCCTGCTCCGGAGACGATAACATCATATTCATTCATATTTGATAAAAATTATCCAAAAGTGGTTGACATTTTTATAAAATACGACACAAAGACGATTTTCGCAAATCCAAAATTTAAAATCCTGAGAAAATATTAAACCCGTGAATACGCCTGATCAAAATCAATTGCCTCCGTCAACCGGAGCAGGGGATTCGTCAATAACTATTTACAAGTTATTAACAACCCTCACCTTCAATTAATATAAATACTTGTCAATAAGTTATTTAATCAACAATACAGCACCCCTGTTACGGATATCTTTAATTAACATAACATACATTATGCGACACTTAATTTAGCGGCCAGTAGTGTATCAATAGTAAAATTATAAAAAAAACGATTGGGGAAAAATTAAACTATACTTACCAGCATCGGATCAAGACAAAAAATCAACTGTTGCTGTCTAGAGCGCATCGCTGTTGTTGTTGCTTTGTTGGTCAATATGACGGTTTTTGTCAATAACCGCATCATTGAGTTTAGTATCCCAATAGTACAGTCTGAATTTTGTTTTGGTGCATTTGGTCAGAATAATCCGTCTGCCGTTCCGCTCCATGCCTAAAAAAACCCGGTCGGGTGTAAGAGTTTTGATTTTCGGTGTGGTTTCATCAATCAATTTGGTTTTATACTTTTTTTCGAGCATATTGAGTACGATTTTAAATTCGCGGTCTGCTTCCTCGGGAGTCTTGTAGTTGACTTCTCCGATGATGTAATAAATGATTTTATCGTCGTTGTATTTGAGAGTACACCGGTTAAAATTGCGAAACGGAATTTTTGCATTAATTTCCATAATCCCCGGATGAGTTTTTTCACCTTTGAGCCCGGAGGCATCATCACCCAGATTATAGCCGAAAGCACCGGCAATTCCCAACTCTTCGTTTGAAGCCGCCGCTGTAAGTGCAGCAAAAAACAATAAAATCATCAATATTTTTTTCATAAAACAACAGCCCCAAGCTTATATTGTATACTTTAGCATAAAAAAAACATAAATACAAACACTATTTTCAAATTTTTAACCGATAAAAAACAGCTGATATCACAAGTGTCAAAAAATACGCATTCCCCCTGCCCGCAAATTGTCTGTCCGGGGGGATGAAAAAAAACGTTTTTTTGTGAAAAATACGGTTGCGATTAACGCCTTATGAGGTTATATTATCGGCATTGTTGTTTTGAATGCAAACCCAAGGTATACAAAAATATGGCGAATTTGATCGATTTAAGCGGCGTTTGGCAACTGCACGGTTCCGAATGGGAAGAAAACAAAACCATCAACGCCGCCCTGCCGGGCGACAATTACAGCGCATTGCTGGAAAACAAACTCATTCCCGACCCCTACTATGGGCGCAACGAGCTTTTGATCCAGGAGTTCCGCAAGCAGGACTGGGAGTTCACCCGCGAGTTTGAGCTCAGTGCCGCCGATCTCAAGTTTGAGAGCATTTACCTCAATGTCGAGATGCTTGACACCTTTGCCGCTATTTATATCAACGACAAAAAAGTGCTCTCCTCTGACAATATGTTTCGCCGGTTCCGGCCGGAAGTCAAAAAATACCTCGTCGCCGGCAAAAACACCATTGCCATTTACATCAAAGCCGTGGAGGCCGAAGCGGCCAAAGTTGCCCAAAATCTGGTGATTGACGCTCCGATGAGCCCCTGCAGTTTGGTGTCCAACCTCAATTTGGTCCGCAAAGTGCACTGCCACGGCGGCTGGGACTGGGGTATCACGATGGCGATTTGCGGCTGCTATGTCCCCCTCACCTTGCACGGTGTCAACCAAGCCCGCATTGATTATGTGTATACTTCGCAAAAACACGAAAAGAATCTGTGCACCGTCACCGCCTTTGCTGAAGTTTATGCGATTGACAATTGCCGCAATGCAATCACGTTTGAGTTTAACGGCGAGAGCAAAACCGTCAACGCCAATTTAAAGGCCGGCAACAATGTGGTCAAGGCCGTATTTGAAGTCAAGAAGCCCAAGCTCTGGTGGCCCAACGGCTACGGCGAGCAGCCGCTCTACGCTCTCACCGTCGCCAACAGCGACGAAAAAGTGACGAAACAAATCGGTTTGCGCACGATTGAGGTAATCAACCAAAAAGACGAGTACGGCATCTCCATGTATTTCCGGGTCAACGGCGAAGACATTTTTGCCAAGGGCGCCGACTGGATTCCGTGCGACGCGTTTGCCAACCGCCAGACCCCCGAGGCAATGGCCGACTTGATCGAGTCCTCCCGTTTGGCCAATATGAATATGCTCCGGGTGTGGGGCGGCGGTCAGTACGAGTTTGACGCGTTTTACGAAATTTGCGACCAAAAAGGGATTATGATTTGGCAGGATATGATGTTCTCCTGCTCCTTGTATCCGTCGCACGAAGCTTTTATTGAGAGCGTGGTTGCCGAAACCGAGTTTCAGGTCAAACGTTTGCGTCATCATGCCTGTATCGCGATTTGGTGCGGCGACAATGAAGTCATCGGCGCAACCAAGTGGTACAACAAAGAAAAATCGACCCTCTATCTCATCAACTACGACCGGCTCAACCGGGAAATGTGGAAGACGATTGAGAAGTGCGACCCCGAGCGGATGTTTTGGCCGAGCTCGCCCTGCGGCGGCCCCAACAACTTCAATGACGGCTGGCACGACGACTCCTGCGGCGACATGCACTACTGGGAAGTGTGGCACGGTGCCAAGGATTTCAACGCCTATTATGATGTCAAGCCGCGTTTCTGCTCCGAGTTCGGCTACCAGTCTTTCCCGTCGCTGGAAACAGTCAAAACTTTTTGCCCGACCGAGGAGTTCAACGTATTTTCCCCGATCATGGATCACCACCAAAAATGTCACAAAGGCAATGCGCCGATCATCGGCATGTTCGGCAAATATTTCCGCATGCCCGAGTCGTTCGCCGACTTCTTGTACTTGAGCCAGACCCAGCAGGCGCTGGCGATCAAAACCGGCGTCGAATTTTGGCGCACATTGAAACCGCGCTGCATGGGTACTTTGTTTTGGCAACTCAACGACAATTGGCCGGTGGCCTCTTGGGCGAGCATCGAGTATGGCGGCAAATGGAAACAATTGCAGTACCACTCCAAGCGCTTTTATGCGCCGGTGATGAGCACCATATTCCGCAACAGCGACAAAGAGCTTTGCTTGTACACGGTGAGCGATCTGCTGGACAAGTGCGCGGCCAAGGTCGAAGTTTCGCTCTATGATTTCAGCGGCAAACTCCTCAAAAAATTGGAATACAAGAGCAACCTCAAGGCCAATGAGAGCAAGTGCATCCGCGTCTTTAAGGACGGCGACTTTGACAATGCCGACGAGAGCAAAGTTTTTGTCGATATCCAGACCTCGGTGATTGCGGCAAGCGGCAAAACCTACACTCACGGCAACACTTATTTCTTTAAGCCCTTTAAGAGTTGCGACATTGAGACCTCCAAGGTCAAAGCCAAAGCCAAACAGGAAAACGGCAAATTTGTGGTCGAGCTCTCGACCGACAAACCGGCCTTTTTCGTTGTGCTGGACACTCCCGGTATCGCCGGTATTTTCTCGGATAACAGCTTCACACTGCTGCCGGGCAAAGTCTGCACGGTTGAATTCGCCCCCAAAGAGGCCACGACCTTAAAGGCGATCGAGCATGTGCTCGAAGTAAAAACATTGCGTGAAACCTATAATTAAGGATTTTTATCATGAGTAAAATCAGAGTTGCGGTACTTGGCGCATCCGGTTACGCGGGCGAAGAGTTGCTCCGGATTTTGCTGCGGCACCGTCACGCCACCGTGACGGCGATTACCTCACGGAGCAGCGCGGGCAAAGACGTTTCGACGGTGTTTCCGCGCTTTACCAACAGCAAACTTACTTTTGTCATGCCTGACGCGGCCGAATTAGCCCAAAATTGCGACGTGGCGATTTTGGCGTTGCCGCACGGGACCGCGACCGAGTACGCGATTCCGCTCTTGGAGTCGGGGGTCAAAGTCATTGACATCTCCGCCGACTTCCGGCTCAAGAGCACGGAAAAGTACAAAGAATATTACAAGGAGGAGCACCCCTCCCCCGCCTTGCTCGCCAAAGCCGTCTACGGATTGCCCGAGCGTTACCGCGAGCAACTTAAAAAGGCCGATTTGATCGCCTGCGCCGGGTGCTACCCGACGAGCGTCATTTTGCCGACCTCGGTACTGCTGGCCGCCAAGCTGGTGAGCCCCAAAGGCATCGTGGTGGCGAGCTCTTCCGGGGTTTCCGGCGCCGGGCGCAAGGTCGATTTACCCTACATTTTTCCCGAATGCAACGAGAGTTTCCGCGCTTACGGCGTCGTCGGTCACCGGCATTTGCCGGAAATCGAGCAGGAAATGGCGTTCGCCGCCGGTGAAGCGGAGATCAAGATCAACTTTATTCCGCATTTGATCCCGATGAATCGCGGCATCAACTCGACCATCGTGATGGACGCCGCCCCCGGCTGTACCCTCGACAAAATCGCCGAAGCGTATCAAAAGGCTTACGGCAACGAGCAGTTTGTCCGCATCCTCCCCGCCGGACGGGCCGCCGACACCAAATATGTCTTTATGACCAATACTTGCGAAATCGGGTTTTTCCTCGATGTGCGCACCAACAAAGTCATCGTGACCTCGGTGATCGACAATTTGACCAAGGGCGCCTCCGGTCAGGCGGTGCAATGTATGAATATCCGTTTCGGCATTGATGAGGCCGAAGGCTTGATTTAACCTTATACAGGAAGTGGAAATGGAAAAGTTTGATGTCTGTGTGATCGGCGCCGGTCCCGGCGGCTATGTGGCCGCCATCCGCGCAGGGCAAAACGGTTTAAAAACCGCGATTATCGAAAAAGCCAATCTGGGCGGCACCTGTCTCAACGTCGGCTGCATTCCGACCAAAACCTTGATTGCGGGGGCCGAAGTCTTGCATCAGGCCAAACACGCCGCCGATTTCGGCGTCAAAATCGAGGGCAGCGTCACTCCCGACTGGAGCGCTATGCTCAAACGCAAAGACGATGTCGTCTCCAAGCTCCGTACCGGCATCGGCGGGCTCCTCAAAGCCGCCGGGGTCACGGTATTGAACGGCAAGGCTGAATTTCTCGGCCGCCATCAAGTCGTGGTCGCGCAGGGTGCCGACACCGGCAAGGTGGTCGAGGCCGATAAATTCATCATCGCCACCGGCTCGGATCCGTTGATCCCCCGGTTTATCCCCGAGCATGAGCGCATCATCAGCTCGACCGAGCTTTTGAGCATCAAAAAATTGCCCAAGACGCTTTTGGTCCTCGGCGGCGGAGTGATCGGCTGCGAATTTGCCTGCCTCTTTGCCGAGCTGGGCGTCAAAGTTACCGTGGTCGAAATGCAAGGCTCGATTTTGCCGGGCATCGACGGCGAGTGCGCCAAAGTCCTGGCCAAATCAATGGCCGAGCAAGGCATTGAGATTTTGACCGGCGTACCTCTGTCTGACATCAAGGCCGACGGCAAAAAAGTCACCGGCAAAGTCGGCGACAAAACCCTCTCGGGCGACTATCTCCTCGTCTCTATCGGCCGCAAACCGGTCACGGCTGACTTGAATCTGCCCGCCGCCGGTGTCAAGGTCAATGAGCGCGGCTTCATCGTCGTCGATGATAATTTCAAAACTTCCGCCGCCAACATTTACGCCATCGGCGACAGTGTCGGCCAGATCATGCTCGCTCACTGGGCCAGCGCCGCGGCCGGTCAGGCCGTCAACCACATTGTCAAAAAGAAGAGCAAATTTTTAGGTGAATTTACTCCCGGGTGCATCTTTACCCGGCCGGAAATCGGCTCTATTGGGTTAAGCGAAGAAGCCTGCAAAAAAGAGAACATCGACTACAGCGTCGGCAAGTTCCCGTTTGCGGCGCTGGGCAAGGCGATGGCGATCAACGAAACCGAGGGTTTGGTCAAAATCATCGTCCGCAAGGACAATGACCAAATCATCGGGGTCCACATCGTCGGACCGCATGCCACCGACTTGATTGCCGAAGCCACCCCGGCCATGCTGATGGAGATGACCGCCAAGGAGCTCGGTCACGGCATCCACGCGCACCCGACGTTGGGCGAGGCGATGATGGAGGCGGCCCACGCCGTCCACGGCGAGTGCGCACATTTGCCGACCCGCAAAAAACGTTAATCATTTCCCCAAAAACAGGATTTACCTTTATGAAAAAATTATTGTTTGCCATTTTGTTGATGGTCTGTGCGACCGTGGTGTTTGCCGATGAAGCCGCCACCCGCAAAGCCGCCGAAGAACTGATGACCGTAACCCGCGTCAAATCCCAGTTGGAGAACACCTTTAAGATGATCTCCGAGATGACCCAAAAAAATCTCGCTCAAAACCTCAAGGGCGAAAACAAAGAGCTCTCCGACAAACAAAAAGCCGCGCTTGACCGCGTGATGAAAATCGTCGAAGACGAGATGAGTTATGACAAGCTCGCTCCCATTTTGATCAATTGCTATGTCAAAGTCTATGACGAAAAAGAACTCAATGCGATGATCGAATTTTTCAAATCTCCGGTCGGCCAGACTTATCTGGACAAAGCTCCGGCATTGCAAAAAGAGTTGATGCAGTCGATGGGCGAAATCACCGCCAAAATGCAAAAGCGCGTCAAGGACGAAATCTCTCTGATGGCCGAGGAAGAAGTTGCCAAACCGGCGGCTGATGACAAAGCCGCGGCCAAACCGGCCGCCGATGATAAGGATAAAAGTAAATGATTATCGATAAAGTCGCCGATTTCGGGCGCTATCAAAAAATCGCCCCCGCCGTCTGGGAAAAAGTCGGCGCTTTTTTGAGCGAGTGCACCGCCGCCACCGCCGACGGGCGTTATGAGCTGGTGGAGGGCAAGGTGTTTGCCCTGGTCCAAAGTTACGAGACCAAAACCATGGTCGAGGCCAAGATGGAGGATCACCAAAAATTTGCCGACATTCAAGTCGTGCTTGCCGGTGTTGAGTATATGCACACACAGGACCAGGCGCTCTCGCAAGTCAAGACGCCGTACAACCCCGAAAAGGACGCGGCGTTTTACCACTACAATGCCGGTGATGCATCGGTATTTAAAGTGCCGGCCGGATGGTTCGCCGTCTTTTACCCGGGCGAGTGCCACATGCCGTCGGTCAACGAAGCCAAACAGACGGTCAAAAAGATCGTCTTTAAAATTGCGGGGGAGTATCTGGTTTAATGTCATTGCCCGAAGCCGAAAAAATCGATGTCGTCTGGGAAACGGTGTTTGCCGCGGTTAATGACGACTTTTTGACACAGTTGCATGCCGTCGTCAAATCGCCGGCACCGGGTGACTGCAATCGATTTTTTCGTGCTTACGGCGCGAGACCGCTCGCTCAAACTCTGGGCGAAAAGATATTTGAGGAGTTTGTCGGCTACCGGATTTTGCCGGATCGTTTGCGCGACCCGGCAAAGTGGGACGACGATGTCCGTTTTTTACTTGAGCGTGTGCAAGTCATATTGCGCTCCTTGGTCATTGGCGAAACCATTGTCTCCGAGGTGATGCCCGCCGCCCGCATCTGGCTGACCGCATCCCTCCCCGCCGATTTACCCACCATTGCCGCTTGGGTGGCCGAGTCCGACCGCTTCGGGCTCTCCCGCAGTTTCCGCTATCTGGGCGGCAAATTCATCCCTTCGCGGTGTGATGCCGCCAAGGATATTGAGCGCTTTTACGGCTTTTGCAGCGCCCGCAACATGTTCCGCGACCAGCTCAACTTATTTATGGAGCGCAAGAGCAACGCGCCGTTGCTGATCACCAGTTTGCCCGGTTACGGCAAAACGAGTTTGACTGTTTCGTATGCGCTCGGCAACCCGGCGATCACCTTGATTTTGCCCGACCCGGACGCATTGGAAAAAGATTTGGAGCCCTTGATGAAGCAATTGGGCGCGCGCTCCGACCGCAATTTCGTGGTATTCTTTGACGACATCGACCCGGATAAAATCGACTGGTATTATTTCCGGATGCATGTGGGCGGCGTGTTTCAAATCCCGGACAATGTTTTGCCGGTATTGGCCTCTAATTTTGAGTTCCCGGCCAACATCATTTCGCGCGGACGGCTGGTCAAATTCCCGGTGTTTGACGAAATAAGGTGCATGGAGATGGTCGAGGACTTTTTGGCCGACTTCGGCCTCAAACACGTCAACCGCAACCTGATCAGTCTGATTGCCGCCGACTACACCGAGGAGTTCGGCCAAAAGAAATTCACCGAGCTCTCGCCGCGCAGTTTGACCCGCTATTTAAACATTTACCACACCGACCGGATCAAGCGCAAAACCATCGTCGAAATCGCCATGGGCCCGATGATCACCCGGCCCGATCCGCAGCTCTTTTATGAGTTTAATATTGAATTAATGCGTAATTTATACGGTCAAGCCTACATTGACCGGATATTAAAAGAAAAATTGGAAAGTCTTTAACCAAATAGAGGAAGATTATGGAAAACTGGATCGAGAGAAACCGCAAATACACACTGGTAAACCCGGAGAGTAATTTCTCCATCGCGTTTGCCGGGATGAAATTCACCGACGCCGATTTGCTTGGCCTCGCCCCATTGGTCGAGCGCGCCAACCGCGGCATCGCCCAAATCGAAGCGGGCGAGATCAAAAACCCGGACGAGAAGCGCAAAGTCACCCACTTTACCGATCGCCTGAGCTATGTTGGGAGCCCCATTTATCAGGAAGTCGAAGCCTTTGTCGAAGCCGTGCGTACCGGCAAAATCACCGGCGGCACCGGCAAAAAATTCAATGCGGTCGCGGTCAACGGCATCGGCGGCTCGGCCTTGGGCCCGCAACTCATGCAATTCGCCGTCAACGGCCCGTATTGGAACGAAAAAACCGACACCGCGCGCAACGGTTACCTCAAGCTTTACTTTTTGGACAACACCGACTCGGCTGAATTCGTCGATCTTTTGTCGGTGATGGACCCCGAAACCACCTTGCACTTGGTCATATCCAAGTCGGGCGGCACCCAGGAAACCAAAAACAATATGATCGCGATGGAGAAATTTTACGCCGAAAAGGGTCTCAAATTTGCCAAGTTCGCCGCCGCCATCACTATGAAGGGGAGCGAGCTCGATCAATATTCGCGCGGCAACCATTGGCTGCAAGTTTTTGAAATGGCAGAATCCATCGGCGGTCGCACCAGCGAAACCAGCGTTGTCGGCCACATGCCCGCCGCGCTGACCGGCGTTAAATTTGCCGACTTCATCGCCGGCGCCCGCCACATGGACCAGTGGACGCGCAACCGCGATCTGTTGCAAAACCCGGCGATGATGCTCGCCGCGATGTGGTACATTGCCGGCAAAGGCAAGGGCAACCGCAACATGGTGATCGTTCCCTACTCCGACCGCTTGATCCTGATGTCACGCTATTTGCAGCAGCTGGTGATGGAGAGCATCGGCAAGGAGCTCGACTTGGACGGCAATGTCGTCAACCAGGGTCTCAACGTCTTCGGCAACAAGGGGGGGACCGACGCCCACGCCTTTATCCAGCAACTCAATGACGGCCGCGATGACTTCTTTGCGACCTTTATCGAGGAACTCAAAGACTCCGCCAAGCTTCCCATCTCCGGCGACTTGACGATGGGCAACTATCTCCACGGCTTTTTGGCCGGTCTCAGCGCCGCTTTGCTTGGCAAGGGTCGCCAGATCATCACCATCAAAATCTCCGAAGTCAATGCCTTTAATTTGGGGATGCTGATTGCGCTTTATGAGCGCGCGGTGGCGATTTACGCCGAGTTTGTCAACATCAACGCCTTTCACCAGCCCGGCGTCCAGTCGTACAAGCTTGCAGCCAAAGGGATTTTGGATCTCCGCAAGGATTTGATCGCCAACGCTGGCGAAGTCAATCAGGCCACCGCGCTGGAAATCGCCAAAAAGATCGGACGCCCCCAAGACGCGGTCGAAATCGGCGACTTGCTCGACAAATCGTCCTTTAACTGCCCGATGGTTTCGCGCACGTTTGACGCCAAGCAAAACCTCTGGCTTTACAGCATCAAGTAAGCATTACTATGAGCGAGCGGAAATACATTCAGCTGTCCAGCGTGTATGACGGCAACTTTGACCGGATTGCGTATTACGACAATCACCAGTCCGGCCCGGTGCTGCTCATGATCCACGGCTTTGCCGAATTCGGATGCACGTTTGAGCAATTGATCAATTTTCTGCCCGACCACTACCGCCTGATCCGGGTGGACCTCAAGGGCTTCGGGTACTCGTCCAAAAACGACCCGGAGCACATGACCATCTTTGATCAGGCGGAGGTGATGCTTAAATTTGTCGAGGCTTTGAACCTAAAAAAATTCAGTTTGCTCGGCCACTCGATGGGCGGCGCCATCAGCTGCGTCATGCTCGAAAACGAGGTGATCCGCGAGCGGATTGAGAAACTTATTTTAATCGACAGCGCCGGGATGTTTAACGATGTACCTGACTTCATCCAAAAGCTGTCACTCCTGGATACGCAAAACCCGCTCATCCGCTTTACCAACGAGGAGCTGATGGCGTATCTGATTATGGAGGACGCTTATTACAAAAAAGAGAAAATCAGCCATGATCTCGTTACGGCCTACGCTGAAGTCATGCGTGAGCCCAAAGCCAAAGAGTGCATCATCAGCGCCGCCCGGGAGTTCCGCATCGCCAATGTCCCCGGCTTTCAGCAGCGTTTGACCGAGCTCAAGGTGCCGACCGTGATCATTTGGGGCGCCGAGGATAAAATCATCCCCTTGGAGGACGGCGAACTCTTTAACCGCTATCTCTCCGGCTCGCATCTGGTGATTTTTCCGGAGTGCGGCCACAGCCCGCAGGAGGAGTGCCCCGAGGAGACCGGCAAAGTCATCCGCGAGTTTCTGCTTGCCAACGTGGTCATCGAGGCCCCCGGACTCTCCGCCGACAAAAGCGCCGACAGCAATACTTTGCGCCAAAAATCGCTCGAGCAGTGGGAAAATTACAAGCTGCGCATGACCCGGCTCGTCGACCGCTGGAGCCTCGGCACCATCATTGTCCTCATGTTTATCAAGATTTTGCAGATTTTAAAGAAATTCGGGATGCGCGCGGAGGAAAACGGCTGGCGCAAGGCGACCGGGATTTTTCTCAAAAACGAGTATTCCAAGTTTATGCTGACTTGCTTCCGAATCAATTACTTCCGCAAACATGTCCCGCATGATTGCAACGGCGCCAAAAAGGAGCTCATCGAGCGTCTGGCCGCCTTTATCCGCAGCCGCAGTGAGCTTCACTGGTCGGTCCTGCCGCACGGCTCCTGGTGGGGCCGCCAAAAAGTCACCTGCACCGACATCGCCGAAGCGGTTTACGACAGCGCGGGCGAGCTTAAGCAAATCAAAATGCATTTTGACGACACGCGCGAAAACAGCCAAGTTTTGTCTGACGAAGACGTGGAGGCCCTGCTCCGGCAGATTGTCGTTTTTGTCAACGAAGCCAAACGCACCGAGATTGCCACCACCACGTTATCCCAAAATCTTTATCAGTGGATCAAAAAAAGCAAAACATACAGCTACTCGGTGCGGGTAGAGCTCCGGGATTTGGTGGACCGCGTCCTCAATGCCACGTTTGTTCACTTTGAGGTATTGGACAGCGACGACCCCGTCAACTTAAAGCGCCTCGCCTCCCCCAATCTGCGGCGCTGCCGCCATCCCGGATACGGGCTCTTAAACATCATCGTCCGTTTTACTCCCGACTTTAGAGAGTGCGATTTTTGGGTCCAGTTTCACCATGTCCCGGTGGACGGCATGCCGATGCAGGAGATCATCTCCGAGCTCAAAAGTCTGTGGGGGTGCAACGGCGTATTGCCCTACCCGCCCGTCACTGCCGAGACCCGGCCCGAAATCACGTTTGCGGGCGGCCGCCTTTTCCGCAGCCGTTTCTTTGTCGATTTTTCCGAATTTCTGGCGTTGCGCAAGGAGCTCAATCAAAAGTATGCAAGTTTGATGGACGGCCCCGCCTCGGTCGCCGGGATGGTCATCTGGGGGATGGCGCAGCACCGCTTTTTTCGCGATTTTAAAATGCTGTTTCCGATCGACACCGAGCCCAGAAACAACAATCCGGCCGACCGCGAGTTGAGCTTGGTCTTCATCCGGCCCGGCAAATATCTCGACCGCAAAAATCCGTTAAACGGCTTCATCTCGTTTCAAAAAGAATTCAACCAGCGTTTGTGGCGCACCCGCATGGGCGAGAGCGAGAGTTATGAATTGTTGGAGCTCTACTCGATGGTGCATCCGTTTTGGTATAAAATTGCCCAAAAACTCATGCCCAACACAATGGGAGAATTCATCGGCTCGATGGGACTCTCGATTTTGCGCGATGCCGAAATTTTTATCAGCCCCTTGTCCGACTTGCAGATTAATGGCTTCATGACCATCGGCGACGTCAGCCATCCGACCGTTGACGGCAAAAGTGCCGGAGCGGTTTGCATTTGCGGCAACCGCGAGCAAATCCGTTTTTACCATCAGGCCATCCTCCATCTGGCAAACAATTACCGCAATTTTATTGAGAAAGATACCTTATGAGATTCCGACCCTGCATCGATTTGCACAACGGGCAAGTAAAACAAATTGTCGGCGGCAGTTTGAGCGACAATGACCAAGCGGTCAAGACCAACTTTGTCTCGGCTCACGATTCAGCCTATTACGCCAAAATGTATCGGCATGACGGCCTCACCGGGGGGCATGTGATCATGCTTGGCCCCGGCAACATGGAGGCCGCCAAACAAGCGTTGGCCGCCTACCCCGGCGGCTTGCAAGCGGGGGGCGGCATCACCGCCGGCAACGCCCAGGAGTGGCTCAAGGCCGGGGCGTCGCAAGTCATTGTCACCAGCTTTATCTTTAACGACGGACGGGTCGATCTCGACCGCCTCAAAGAGATTTTTGACACGACAGGACGCGAAAAACTGGTCCTTGATTTAAGCTGCCGCAAGCGTGACGACGGCAATTACTACATCGTCACCGACCGTTGGCAAAAATTCACCGACTGCCGGGTGGATGAGGAGAATCTCGCCTTTTTTGCCCATTATTGCACCGAGTTTTTGGTTCACGCCGTCGATGTTGAGGGCAAGCAAAGCGGTATCGACCGCGAACTTTTGCAGCTCTTGAGCGATGCCAGCCCGATCCCGTGCGTTTATGCGGGCGGCATCGCCGCCATGGCCGACATCGACCTCATCCGCGAGTGCGGCCGCGGCAAGATTGATTATACGGTCGGCTCGGCACTGGATATCTTTGGCGGCAAAATGCCTTACAAAAGTCTCATAAATTTGCAATAATTGCTTGTTTTTTTGCTTTTTACGGGATATATTAAGTAACGCCGATAAAGCGGAAAGTTTTGGAATTATGCCGTTTTCAGTCTCCGGGAAACGTTTTCGGGGGAGTGCAAACGGGGTTCCGCAATTTTTCGCTTTGTTGTTATAATTTGATTGTTAACAATAAAGGAACATCAATCATGGCAGAACACAAAATCACATTTGAGCTCAATGATGGGCGCCCGATGGAGATTTCCACCGGTAAACTCGCCAACTTGGCCAACGGCTCATGCACCGTCCGTTTGGGCGACACCATCATTTTGGCCGCCGCCTGCTCGGGTCCGGCCCGCGAAGACAGCGACTTCTTTCCGCTGCAAGTCGATTATCGCGAAAAGTACTCCGCCGCCGGCAAATTCCCCGGGGGCTACATCAAGCGCGAAGGCCGCCCCTCCGATAAGGAAATCTTAACCTGCCGCGTCACCGACCGGCCCTTGCGCCCCTTGTTTCCCAAAGGCTTCTTTGACGAAGTCCAGATCCAGATTTTGGTATTGAGCGCCGACGGCAGCAACGACTCCGATATGCTGGCCATGCTTGGTGCCTCCGCGGCCTTGATGCTCTCCGACCTCCCCTTCCAGGGTCCCATCGGCGCCGTGCGCGTCGGCAAAGTCAACGGCGTATTGGTCGCCAACCCGACCCGCCAGCAGATGAAAGAGAGCTCGCTCGACTTGATCTATGCCGGTTTGCCGGATCAGGTTATCATGATCGAGGGCGAAGCCGAGTTCTGCTCCGAGGCCGATTTGCGCGAAGCGATGTATTTCGCCAACGAAATCGTCAAAGTCCAGTGTCAGGCCCAGACCGATCTTGCCAAGCAGGTTGGCGTCGTCAAAAAGACCCCCAAACTCTACCTCGTCCCCGAAGCCTTGCAACAGGCGCTCAACAGCTTTTGCGCGGCCGAAATTGAAGCCGCTTGTACCGTCCCCGGCAAAACCGACCGTCTCAACGGCTTGGATGATTTGCGCGACCGCGCCCGCAAGGCGATCCGCGATCAATTTGCCGACATGACCGACGGCGCGTTTAAACTCGAAACCGCCAAAGCGTTTGACGATCTTGTGAAGGACACCACACGCAATGTCATTTTGACCAAGCAGTTCCGCCCCGACGGCCGCAGCATCACCGAGATCCGCCCGTTGTCCGCCGAAGTCGGCGTGTTGCCGGTGGTTCACGGCTCGGGTTTGTTTGCCCGCGGCGAAACCCAGGCGTTGATCATTGCCACTTTGGGCAACGAAAAAGACGCGCAGGAAGCCGATGACTTGACCAGCAACTTCGGCTCCTCGGTCAAACGCTTTTACCTTCACTACAATTTCCCCAATTTCAGCGTCGGCGAAGTCGGCCGCATCACCGGTCCCGGCCGCCGCGAAATCGGTCACGGCGACTTGGCCGAGCGCTCGGTCTCCAAGGTTGTGCCCAAAGATTTCCCGTACGTGGTGCGCTGCGTGTCCGAAGTCATGTCCTCCAACGGCTCGACCTCCATGGCCTCCGTCTGCGGCGCGACTTTAGCGCTGATGGACGCGGGTGTGCCGATCAAGGCTCCGGTCGCGGGGATTTCCTGCGGCTTGGTGACCGGCGACAACGGCGAACGCTTGCTCCTGACTGACATCATTGGTGCCGAAGACCATTTTGGCGACATGGACTTTAAGGTTTGCGGTACCCGCGACGGCATCACCGGCTTCCAGCTTGACCTCAAGCTCCCGGGGATTCCGATTGATCTCCTGTGCGAAGGCATGGAGCGCAACCGCATCGCCCGTTTGGATATTTTGGACGTGATCGAAAAATGCATCCCGGCCCCGCGCGCCGAGCTCAGCCCCCGCGCTCCGCAACTGGAAGTCATCCGCATCAATCCCGAGAAGATCGGCGCATTAATCGGCCCCGGCGGCAAAAACATCCGCGCGATTACCGAAGAAACCGGTACCTCGATTGACATCGACGACGACGGCAACGTCAAAATCATGGCTCCCAACAAGGAAGCGATGGAAGCGGCCAAGCTTCGCGTCTCCGGCAGCACCGCCGAAGCGGAAATCGGCAAGATTTACCGCGGCAAAGTGGTCACCATCCGTGACTTCGGCGCGTTTGTCGAAATCATGCCCGGAGTGGACGGCTTGCTCCACATCTCCGAAATGGCGGATTATCGCGTGGCCAAAGTCACCGATATCTGCGAAGAAGGCCAACTCGTCACGGTCAAAGTCATCGACATCGACCAGAGCGGCAAGATCCGCTTGAGCCGCAAGGCCGCCCTCAAGGAAATGGGTGAATAATCCGTTTCCCTGATAAAAAATCGCCCCCGGCTGATTCACTCAGCCGGGGGCTTTTTATTGCCTTTATTTATTGGACAACATCAAAGGTGATCACCTCATCTTTGGCGTCGATCCGCAAGGTGGACTCGGCGGGGATTTCGCCCGCAATGATCTTGTGTGAGACCGGAGTTTCCACCAACTTGATGATCGCTCGCTTCAACGGCCGCGCGCCGAATGCCGGGTCGTAGCCCGCGTCGGCCAAGACCTCTTTGGCGCGGTCGGTGATTTCGAGCCGGATGTCCTGTTCGTCGAGCCGTTTGGCCAGACGTTTCACCTGGATGTCAACGATGTTTTTGATATCCGCTTTGGTCAAAGCGTGGAAGATCAAAGTCTCGTCGACCCGGTTAAGAAACTCGGGCCGGAAATGGCGGTGGAGCTCATTCATCAATTTTTCTTTGAGCGAGTCGGCATCGCCTTTGTTATCGAGGATCATGTCGCTGCCGATGTTGCTCGTCATGATGATGATCGTGTTTTTAAAGCTCACCGTGCGCCCCTGCGAGTCGGTAACAATCCCGTCCTCGAGGATTTGCAGCAAAATGTTAAACACATCATGGTGCGCTTTTTCGATCTCGTCAAACAAGACGACCGAGTACGGCCGGCGGCGGACCGCCTCGGAGAGCTGGCCGCCCTCCTCGTACCCGACGTATCCGGGAGGCGCGCCGACGAGGCGAGAGACGCTGAATTTCTCCATATACTCGGACATGTCGATGCGGACCATCGCCCGCTCGTCGTCAAACAAGTCCTCGGCCAAGGCTTTGGCAAGCTCGGTTTTCCCGACCCCGGTGGGCCCGAGGAAGATAAAGCTCGCGATCGGCCGGTTGGGGTCTTTTAACCCTGCCCGGGCGCGGAGTACCGCGTCGGCGACACTCTCCACCGCCTGATTTTGGCCGATCACGCGCTCATGCAAGCGGTCACCCAAAATGAGCAGTTTTTCTTTTTCGCTCTGCACGAGTTTGCTGACCGGGATATGCGTCCAGCGGCTGATGATGTTGGCGATGTCCTCTTCGTCCACCTCTTCTTTGAGCAAACGGTTGGCGGCATTGCTCTTGATCGACTCCTCGGCTTGCTTGATCTCCAGCTCGATCTTGGGAATGGTGCCGTGCCGGAGCTCGGCGGCCTTTTCCAAATTATACTCGCGCTCGGCTTTCTCCAACTGGAGTTTGGCCAAGTCCAAAGACTCGCGCAAATCGCGCAAGGAGGTAATCGACTTCTTTTCGTTCTCATACTTGGAGCGGAGCTCTTTGCCAACGGCTTTGAGGTCGGCAACTTGCTCTTCCAAAGACTCGCGGCGTTTCACGGCCTCGGCGTCTTTTTCCTTTTTGAGTCCGGCGATCTCGATCTCCAGCTGCATGACTTTGCGCTCGTTTTCGTCCAACTCGACGGGCGAGCTGTCGATCTCGGTACGCAGGGCGGCCGCGGCTTCGTCAACGAGGTCGATGGCTTTGTCGGGGAGGAAACGGTCGGAAATGTATTTATCCGACAGCACCGCCGCCGCGATCAAAGCACTGTCCTTGAGTTTGACCCCGTGGTGAATTTCGTAACGCTCCTTGAGCCCGCGCAAAATCGAGATGGTGTCCTCGACGCTCGGGGGATTGACCAGTACGGACTGGAACCGGCGCTCCAACGCCGCGTCTTTCTCAATATATTTGCGGTACTCGTCCAAGGTCGTCGCCCCGATGCAGTGCAATTCGCCGCGCGACAACATCGGTTTCAAAAGATTGCCCGCGTCCATTGCCCCCTCGGAGGCGCCGGCGCCGACAATGGTGTGCAATTCGTCAATAAAAAGAATGATCCGCCCCTCGGCGCTGGTGACTTCTTTTAAGACCGCCTTTAAGCGCTCCTCAAACTCGCCGCGGTATTTGGCCCCGGCAATCAGAGCACCCATATCAAGCGCGACCACCTGCCGGTTTTTGAGGCTCTCCGGCACGTCGCCCCGGACCACCCGGCGGGCGAGGCCCTCGACGATGGCGGTTTTACCCACCCCGGGCTCCCCGATTAACACCGGATTGTTTTTGGTACGGCGCGACAAAATCTGAATAACGCGACGGATTTCCTCGTCGCGGCCGATGACCGGGTCAAGTTTGTCCTGCATGGCAAGCAGGGTCAAATCCTTGGCGTACTTTTTAAGCGCCTCAAAAGTGCCCTCGGGGTCGGCGCTGGTCACACGCTGATTGCCGCGGATGCCTTGCAAGGCCTGCAATACCCGGTCCGAGGTGATGCCGCTTTTGTTTAAGAGCGGGGTCACACTGCTGTTGGGGTTGGCAAACATGGCGAGAAAGAGGTGCTCGACGCTCACGTACTCATCCTTCATCGCCTCGGCCTGTTTGGCGGCCTCGGTGAGAAGCATGCTGAATTCACGTGAATTGTACACGTCCTGCCCGGAGTCGGAGACGACTTTTGGCTGGGCCTTTAAAGCCTCGTCAAGGTTGCTTTTAAATAAGCTTTTGCTGATCCCGAGTTTCTCAATGATCGACGGGATGAGCCCGTCCTGCTGGTCCGCCAAGGCGGCCAGTACGTGAATGTTTTTCAACTCCGTATTGTGATTGCTGACGGCAAGCTGCTGCGCCGCCATCAAGGCTTCGC
Source organism: uncultured Victivallaceae bacterium (assembly GCA_964609825.1). GTDB lineage: Bacteria > Verrucomicrobiota > Lentisphaeria > Victivallales > Victivallaceae > CAZSSH01. The sequence continues at coordinate 574,628 of CAZSSH010000010.1, forward strand.
GGGTGCGATTGGTCATTTTTTCCATATTCATATTGTTACCCTCCACTTATGTATAAAATATCAAGCCAGATTCATGCCAAAAGTGATTGTAAATTTAAAATAACGTAGTAAATTATATGGATTATGAAGGAACGTTTGTCCAATTTTATCTTTCGTTACCGCTATATGCTGGCCGCCGCCGTAAGCTGTCTGCTGCTGGCCGCGTGGGCGCTTTTGATTGAGCCCAACCGGCTGGTGCTGACCAAGGCCAAAGTGGAGATTGAGCACTGGGCGGCGGTCAACAACGGCTTTCGGATCATCGTCATCAGCGACTTGCACGCCGAGCCCGGCTGGGGCAAAAACGGCAAACTCAAGGAGATCGCCGGCCTCGCCAACGCGCAAAAACCCGATGCGGTGCTGCTGATCGGCGACCTCATTAACGCCATGGGCGGCGAAAAGGGCAACATCTCCATGTCCGAGCTCACCGACTTTATCCGTTCACTCAAAAGTAAATACGGAACTTTTGCCGTCCACGGCAATCATGAGTTTTGGTTCGGTCGCGAAAAGGTGGAGAAGGCATTGACCGACGCCGGTGTCACCATGGTCGAAAACAAATCCGTGACCATCAAAGTCAACCGCGAAAAAGTCAGCTTTGCCGGCCTCCCCGAGCTCGGCACCAGTAATGACACCGATGTGGTGAAAGCCCTGCGGCAGGTCAAAAAAGGCGAATGCGTCTTTTTGATCACCCACAATCCCGAGAGTCTCCCTTTGGTCCCCACCCGCGTCAGCCTGACCATCTGCGGCCACACGCACGGCGGCCAGCTTCGGCTGCCCCTTTTGGGCTCGGCGCTGATGCCCAGTATGATCAAATCACGTTTTGAACCGGGTCTCAACGTTGAGGGCGAGCGCAAGATGTATCTCACGAGCGGCATCGGCGGCAGCCCCTACCGCGCCCGCCTTTACTGCCCGCCGGAAGTGGTAATGCTCGAAATCTATGCGCCAAAAAGTCCGACGACTGTGCCAAAATGACACAGTAAAAACTTCCGCCAAGCCGGGTCATGCTGATTTAACTCTCCTTGAAATATTTACCGGGATTGCCGCCCGGACGATTGAAAAATCGGATTTTGGGTGTAAGTTATATCAATATGAAACAAAAGATATTAAAATTCATCTCCCGCTTCCGTTATCCGCTGATTACGGCGCTGGTTTGCGCCATGCTGGCCATGTGGGCGCTCTTTATCGAGCCCAACCGGCTGGTGCTGACCAAGGCCCGGCTTGAAGTTGCCAACTGGGCGCCGGTCAACGACGGTTTCCGGATCGTGGTTATCAGCGATTTGCACCCGCTGCCCGACTGGGGGCGTAACGGTCGCTTGAAGCAAATTACCGATCTGGCCAATGCCCAAAATCCCGACGTGGTTTTATTGGTCGGCGATTTGGTTAACGCTATGGGCGGTGAAAAAGGCAACCTCTCGATGTCAGAGCTGACCGGCTTTGTCCGTGCACTCAATGCAAAACACGGCGTCTATGCCGTCCACGGCAACCATGAGTTTTGGTACGGCACCGACAAAGTGGAGAAAGCGTTGACCGACGGCGGTGCCACTATGCTGGAGAACAAGTCGGCCGCCATCAAGGTCAACCGTGAGCGCATCAGCTTTGCGGGGCTTCCCGAGCTCAGCACCACCAATCATACCGATGTGGTGAAAGCCCTGCGGCAGGTCAAAAAGGACGAGTGCGTCTTTTTGATCACCCACAATCCCGAGAGTTTGCCCTTGGTCCCGACCCGTGTCAGCTTGACCGTCTGCGGCCACACCCACGGCGGTCAGATCCGGCTGCCGTTTTTGGGCTCGGCTTTGATGCCCAAAATCATCAAGTCGCGCTTCGAGCCCGGGCTCAATGTCGTGGGCGAACGTAAAATGTATTTAACCAGCGGCATCGGCGGCAGTCCTTTCCGTGCCCGTTTCTGCTGCCCTCCGGAAGTCGTTTTATTGGAAATATATGCCCCCAAGACCTCAGCTCAGGCCGCGAAATAAGATGAAAGCCAACGAAAAAACCGTCTGCCCGTTTTGCGGCGAATCCACCACCGCCAAGCCTCGTAAAAAAACCGAAGACTGGGGTTGCAAGGATTATGTATTGGTCTGCATGTTTTGTAACAAAGTTTTGGCCGACAGCATTGAGGCCGAGGTCAAAAACGCCCCCGCCTCCGCCGGCAAGCTGCAATCGCTTCTGGGCGGTGATGCGCAATTAAACAAGCACTTTTGCCGCGACTGCAAATATTATATCAGCCACCCGTTTCTCTCCCGCTGCGACCGCCATCACAGGGAAGTCGCGCCGATGGACGATTGCGGTGACTTTGAACCAAAGGGAAAACATGAAGTCAATCTTTAGCAATCGGGCAGCACGCATCGAGGCGTTTCGCCTGGCCGATCTTTATCCGGTGATATCCTCCGAGTTTTGTCTCGGGCGCGACCCTTATGAGATTTTTGTCGCCGCCGCCAAAGGGGGCGCCAAGGTAATTCAGCTGCGCGAAAAAAACCGCGGCAAAAAGTATTTGTACGAACTTGCCTGCCAATGCCGTCAAGCCGCCAATGATTACGGCGTCTTGTTGATCATCAACGATCACGTCGATGTCGCCGTCGCCAGTCATGCCGACGGCGTCCATCTGGGGCAGGACGATTTGCCGTTGGCCGCCGCGCGAATGTTGAGCGATGAGCTTATCTTGGGCAACTCGACCCATGATTTGGCCGAGGCGACGCTCGCCCAACAGCAAGGGTTTGACTACATCAATATTGGCCCCATTTATCCCACCGGCACCAAAACGGTGAATTGCGGTGCTTTGGGCATCGAGACTTTGCGCCGGATTGCGCCACATGTCAAGGTACCCTATAGTGTCATGGGCGGCATCAAGCGGCGGCACCTCGCCGATTTGGTCGCGGCGGGAGCCCGTCGGATCGCCATGGTGACCGAAATTACTCAGGCCGACGATGTCGAAGCAACCGTCCGCGAGTTGAAAGGATCGATCCATCATGCGTCATGTTAAACTTTTAAAAACCGACTGGCTGTTTTATCTGGGCCAAAATCCGCCCGCGGATTTGACCCGATGGGAAAAAGTGCGCATCCCCCACGACTGGGCGATTTCCCGGGCCTTTGACCCGAGCAATGATTTGCAGTTTACCAAAATTACGCAGGATGGCGAAACCATCGACGCCCCCCACTACGGGCGCACCGGCGGGTTGCCGCACGTCGGACACGGGACATACCGCCGCCATTTCCGGGTCAACCCGGCAGCCGACTGTCATTTTTTGGAGTTTGACGGGGTGATGAGCCACTCGCAAATTTATATTAACGGCCGATTGGCGGGTGGTCGCCCCTACGGCTACGCGAGCTTTTGCGTCGATATTACTACTTATATCCAAAAGGATGCCGACAACCTCCTGGAGGTCACGGTCGACAATCCCCCGTTGGCTTCACGCTGGTACCCCGGTGCCGGGATCTACCGCATGGTGCGTTTGGTGGAGACTTCGCAAGCGCACGTCAAGTTTGACGGCGTCTGGGTGAGACCATTGGCGGTCAATGCCGAAACGGCGAAGTTTGCCGTTGAGCTCGAGCTTTCTATGGCCGCCGCCGGGGCCGAAGTAAAAATTGCCATCCTTGACCCGCAGGGGAAAACCGTCGGTGCCGGATGCAAATTCACCGTACACAAGCCGCAACTCTGGAACATCGAGACTCCGGTACTGTACCAAGCCCAAATCGAACTTGTCAAAAACGGCAAAACCGTTGACCGGGTCACTCAGAAATTCGGCATCCGCTTTGTCAGCTTTGACGCCGATACCGGGATGACGCTCAACGGCAAATCTTTCCGGATGCACGGGGTCTGCCTCCATCACGATCTCGGCCCCTTGGGCGCTGCCTTTTCCGCCGCCGCCGCCCGCCGCCAGCTGCAATTGTTGAAAAATATCGGTTGCAACGCCGTTCGCACCAGCCACAATCCCCCTGCCCGCGAGTTTCTCGACCTTTGCGACGAGATGGGTTTCGTCGTTTTGGACGAAGCCTTTGACGCTTGGGAAATCGGCAAGATTCCCAACGATTACAGCTCATTGTTTGCCCAATGGCACGAAATCGATCTCGTGGACTTCATCAAGCGCGACCGCAATCACCCGTCGGTGATCATGTGGAGCATCGGCAACGAAATCAACGAGCAGCATGAGCCCGAGGGCTGGCGCGTGGCGGTCAAGCTGCGCGACATCGCCCACCATGTTGACCCGACGCGGCCGGTGACCGCCGGGCTGGACATCTCCGACAAGGCGATTGCCAACCATTTGGCGCAAGAGCTCGACATCCCGGGGTGGAATTACAAACCGCACCGCTACGAAGAGTATCACCAAAAGCTGCCGCATCTGCCTCAGTACGGGAGCGAAACCGCCTCGACGGTGAGCAGCCGAGGCCAATACCATTTTCCGGTGGAGTCGATCAATCCGGATCACCCGGACATCCACTGCTCGTCCTATGACGTCGAGCATCCGCCGTGGTCGAGCACGCCCGATAAAGAGTTTACCTTTCAGGACCGCTGTCCTTATATTATGGGCGAATTCGTCTGGACCGGCTTTGATTATCTGGGTGAACCCTCCCCCTACAAGCATCATTGGCCCGCCCATGCATCCTACTTTGGCATCTTTGACCTCTGCGGCCTCCCCAAGGATCGCGTTTATCTCTACCAAAGCCGCTGGTCGTCGGCGAAAGTATTGCATTTGCTGCCGCACTGGAATTGGCCCCGATACTGCGGCCAAACCGTACCCGTCCACTGTTACACCAATTTTGACACGGTGGAGCTGTTGGTCAATGGCAAATCGCAGGGCATCCGCCGCAAAGAGGGGTGTCACCGCCTGACGTGGGACGAAGTCATTTACGAGCCGGGCGCAATCGTGGCGCGCGCCCTCGACGCCGACGGCAACGTCATCACTGAAGTAAGTCGCAAAACTGCCGGGGTTGCGGTCAAAATCCGCCTCTCGGTTGATCGACAATTGATCGCCAATGACGGCGACGATCTCGCGTTTGTCATCATTGACGCCCTGGACGCCGACGGCAATATCCATCCGACGGCCGACGACCGGATCAAAGTCACCGTTTCGGGCGGCGAATTGGCCGCCACCGGCAACGGCGACCCGACTTCGCTCAACGGTTTTACTTCGCCTTACGTTTTACTGTTCAACGGTCGGGCGCTGGCAATCGTCCGCGGCAAGGGGAGTGCAAAGGATATAAAGGTAACCGCCGAGGCGGCACATTTGAGCTCAGACACCATCACTATCGGGTTGCAGGCATGAAAACATTTTTCCTTGGATTTTTATTGTTGCTGACGCTCGGCGCCGCCGGGGCCAGTGTCGATTTCCCGGCCGATACGCCATTTTTTGCCAAGCCGGACATTTACTCCAAGATCATCAAAGTAAGCAGCGAAGCCGCCTCTTATCCGGTGCTGGAGGAGGCAAAAATGTACTACTCCAACAAGCATCCCCTCGCCCGGTACAATCACTTTTACAAGGTTCAGCTCCCGGAGGGCGAAGCGTATGCTTCCGGTGAACTCGGTGCGGCCAAAGTCAAGGGCACCGCCGAGCCGGTGGTTTACAACAAAATCGAGTTTCACGCCTGGCGCAGTTATTTATATAATGCTTTCGGCATCGGATTGGTTGCTGTCCTTTATTGCTTTGTCCGGTTGCGAAAAAACGGCAAAATTGTCGCAAACTCAGTGACAGAGGCGGCTTTTTTGGTCGCCATTGCCGTGTTGACCCGCGAGTTTTTGCTTGCCCAGGTGGTGATCGGCCTCGAAAACACGATTACCTCAATGGCGGATGAGTACGGCTATTTTCAGCCCGCAGTCGGGCTTCTTAACGGCACCTTGGACGGCAAATGGACGATGACTTGCGGTCTCGGCATCTGGTACATGCCGTTTATTCTTTGGGTCAAGGCCAAAGAGTTTTACGATATCGCGATCGCCTTTGATTACTTCTCCGGTTTTGTGCTGGGGCCGTCGCTGCTGGTGCTCGGCTTTCTGATTTTGCGCAAGCTTGCTTTTAATAACTGGCAAGCCTTTGCCGCGATTGCCATTTGGGCGGTGCTGCCTTTCTTTTATTTTCACGTCGAGTCGTGGGAGCTCAATATTTTTAAATCCTTCTTTGCCGCCATCCCCGACCCGGTCGACTGGTGGCGTTCCTACAGTATTTTGATCCACACCGGTTTTACCTCCATGAGCGATGTGCCGAGCACGTTTTTGATTTTTTTGATCATTTATCTCTTGCTCATCATGCCCGTCAAACGGGGCTACGCCGTCCTGATCGGGGTGTTGTTTGCCTTTGCCTGTCTGGTCCGGATCAATGACATATTAATGGCGCCGTTGTTTGTATATTTGGCTTTTGTCAAATATCAGGACAAGCTCAAGGACTGGAAATATACGATCTCGTTGTTACTGTTGGCCGCCGGATCGTTTGCGGCCGGGTTCGCAATCCAGCTTGCGATCAATTTTCACCAGTTTGGAAATCCGCTCACCTTTGGCTATGTATTGCATTACACCGACTGGGCCGAGGGAATGCGCCCGTCCAACGGTTTCACGTGGGGGACCTTTTTCAAAGCCGTCCACATCAAGTTTTTGTCCAATGCCAATCACGCCATCTGGTCAATGGGGCTAACCGGTTTGCTGTTGATGAAAAATGTACGCAACCGGACGATTTTTGCCATTTGGATCGTCCCCTTGATCTGGTTCTTTTTGGGCTACAGTCACACCTTTTGCGACGCCAGGCGTTTCATCATGCCGACGTATCTACCCATGTTTGCCGCCTTTTGCTGTCTGGGAATCTGGGGAGAATTGACCAAAAAAAAATTACTGGCATTATCAACTTTGCTTGTTGCGGCGCTGATTTTCACGGCGCCAAGCAGTTACTTTATCAAACAACTGCCGTTTGACTGGCAATCGACGGATTATGCCGCCATGTTATGGCATCTCAACTGGATCATGCCGGCAATATTGCTCGCGGCGGCATGGTGGATCAAAGTCAAAAATGCGGTCATTTTGGTGATTGTATTTATTGTTGTTTTTTATCTTGCCAACCCTTACACGCATATGCTGTTGCTTTTACTGGTGCTCTTGCGGGCGCTTTGGGATTGTTTTTGCGAAATAAAAACGGTTTTTTTCAAAAAAAAACCTTGAATTACCGATAAAATGATTGAATTTTCGGTGAAAGGGGTTATATTTGAAACGTATATGTGTTTTTATAAAATTAATATAAATTAAATCAGGTGTGTCGAATATGGCAGGAAATCCGAAATTGACCGTTTTGTTCGAAAAAATGCGCGGCAAAACATTTGAGTTGAACAAAGATGAAATGACTGTCGGCCGTAAAGACGGAGTGGATATTTGCATCAAGGACGCGAGCTTGAGCGGCTTTCATGCAACCATCTATCAGCGTGACGGTGAAAACGGCAAAAAGGTCTTTTACATTAAGGATAACGACAGTACCAACGGCACCAGAGTCAACAATGTCCCGGTCACCGAGCAGGAGCTCAAAACTTCCGATGTGATTTTATTCGGCGGGGTCGAGGTCTTGTTTGACAGTGGCGAGGATGACTCCAACGCCAATTACTCCAAGCACACCCACACCATTGACATCAGCGGCATTGACAGCAAAATCGCCACCGCGCCCACCTTGACCAACCTCAATCCGTTTGCCGGCAATGAGGAGAAAAAGCACGCGATGCAGCAAAAAGTATTTATTGCCATCGTGGCTGCGGTCGGACTGGCAGTGGTCGGCTTGATGGTGTTTGTCATTTTAAAAATCGTTGGCGCGATGTAAGTTTTGTCAATGCATTTTTACCAACGGATCAATCAGAGTATTTCCTTGCGGCGCAGAGGTTGCCCTTTTTGCGTCTTTTCCCCAAATAGTTTTTGCAACAGGAGTTTTTAATGCAAGAGGATCAAAAAAATCCCCAAGGTAACCCAGATAAAAATCAATCGCCGCCGCGCCGCAACGCGCCGCCGCCGGGAGCTTCCCGCGCCATGCTGGTATGGCTTGTCTTATTTATCGGGATCGGTGCATTGTTTTTCTTTAAGGGGTTTGGTCCCTCGCGCACGGTGGCGCTGACTCAAAGCGAATTTGAGTATCTTTTGAAAAATAAAAAAATTGTCACCGCAGTGGTGGTCAACGACGGCGAACGGGTCATGTCCGTGACCGGCAAACTCAAGCTTGACATCCCTGCCGACGCCAATATCCCGGCGGTCAAAAACATCGAAAAAGACACCAAAACCGGTGCCGACAAAGATGTGGCCAATTATGAAACCAAGCTCCTTTTCTCCGAGTCTCTGGCCAATGCCTTGAGAGACACTCAAGTCAAGGTCGAGAGCAGCAACTCCGGCTGGTGGAATTTCTTTATGGTCGGACTGTTGCCGGTATTGCTCCTCATTGGCGCCATTTATTTTTTCAGCTCGCGGCAGATGAAATCGATGGGCAAAGGCATGGATTTCGGCAAGAGCAAAGCACGGGTGATTCAGCCCGAGGAGCTCAATATTCATTTTGCCGACATCGCCGGTGCCGACGAGGCCAAAGAGGAAATTCAGGAAATCGTCGAATACCTCAAGGATCCCCTCCGGTTTCAGCTGGTGGGCGGTAAGATTCCCAAAGGATGTCTTTTGGTCGGCGAACCCGGCACCGGTAAAACTTTGATGGCCAAAGCGGTCGCCTGCGAGGCGGGTGTCCCGTTTTTTGCGATCAGCGGTTCGGACTTTGTCGAAATGTTTGTCGGGGTTGGCGCCAGCCGCGTTCGCGACATGTTTGAGCAGGCGCGCAAGAATACGCCTTGTTTGATCTTTATTGACGAAATTGACGCGGTCGGCCGTTCCCGTTTCTCCGGTTGGGGCGGCGGTCACGACGAGCGCGAACAGACTCTCAACGCCATGCTTGTCGAAATGGACGGCTTGGAGAATTCCCAGTCCGGCGTCATCGTTTTGGCGGCCACCAACCGCCCGGATGTTTTGGACCCGGCATTATTGCGTCCCGGCCGGTTTGACCGACAGGTGGTGATGGATTTGCCGGATATCCTCGGTCGCCGCAAGATTCTTGACGTGCACGCGTCCAAAATCAAAGTGGCACCGGGGGTCAACCTCGATATCGTCGCCCGGACCACTCCCGGCTTCAGCGGCGCCGAGCTGGCCAACGTCTGTAACGAGGCTGCGCTTTTGGCCGCCCGCAACAACCGCGAAGCCGCCACCCAAGCCGACTTTGAGGAAGCTCGTGACAAGGTTTGCTACGGCCGCGAGCGCCGCAGCAAAAAGATGACCGAGCGCGAACGCAAGCTCACCGCCTATCACGAGGCCGGGCACGCGGTCATCGCTTTGTTTAACGATTATTGCACCCCAGTGCACAAGGTAACGATTATCCCCCGCGGTCCCTACCTCGGAGCGACGTTTACCATGCCCAAAGAGGATGTTTACTCTCGCACCAAGCTTGAGCTCGATGCCGAGATGGTCATGTCCATGGGCGGCCGCGTGGCCGAAGAAGTATTTTTGGGCGATGTCACCACCGGCGCGGTCGGCGATATCAATCAACTGACTTACATCGCCCGCCGGATGGTTTCAATTTACGGGATGAGCGACAAGCTCGGGCCCATGAAGTATGCAGACTACCGCTCTTATCAGCATGTGCGCATAGACGCCACCCCGGAAGACGCCTGCAGTCCGGAGACCGCCCGCGAGGTCGATCTTGAAGTGCGGCGTTTGATCGAGGCAGCGCTCAATGAGGCCCGCAAAGTGATCAAAGAGCATCATGATGACGTCGACAAACTGGCGCAGGCGCTGCTGGAGCGCGAAACCATGTCCGTCGATGAAATTCAAGATTTGCTCGGGATCAAAAAAGATGAGCCTGCCGCCGAAAGCGCTGAAAGTCAATCCTGACGGGGTTTGCCTCTCGTGCCGCGTCCAGCCGGGCGCGTCACGGACGCAAATCGTCGGGCCTTATGGTGAGGATGCGGTTAAAATTGCCTTGCAAGCCCCGCCGGTGGACGGCAAAGCCAATTTGGAGCTCTGCCGTTTTTTAGCGCAAATTTGTCAGCTCAAAAACAGTGAAGTATCGATTTTAAGCGGTCACACCAACCGCAGCAAAATCGTCCAGTTGAAACATATTACGTTGGATCAAATCATCAAACTTTTAAAATGAAAAAAGCAATTGTATTTTTACCGGACGGCATGGCCGATGAGCCGTTGGCCGAATTGGGCGGCAAAACGCCGCTGGAGTACGCCAAGACTCCGGGAATGGACTCGATCGCCAAGCGCGGTCAGAGCGGCACTTTTTTAACCCTTCCCGACGGGCTGCCCACCTCCTCCGATGTTGCCAATATGTCGGTTTTGGGCTTCGTCCCTGAGGAAAATTTTCCCGGCCGGGGGCCGATTGAAGCAGCGAGCCAAAACATCACTTTGGGGCCCGATGACATTGCCTGGCGCTGTAATTTGGTGTATGTCTCCAATGATGACGTGTTGCGCGATTATTCAGCCGGGCACATTGATAAAGAAACCGCGGCAACCTTGATCCGAGATTTGCAAAAAGAGTTCGGCAATGACAAACTCACGTTTTACCCCGGAGTGAGTTACCGCAATTTGCTGATATTGCACGGCAGGGAGTTCTCCAGCGCCGTTGATTATTTCAAGCCCGACTCGTCGCAGGATATTCCCGTCGCCGAGCTGCGGCTGTCTGCCGCCGACGATTCGCCCGAGGCTGCCTATACGGTCCGATTTGTGCTTGATTTGATGCAACGGTGCGCCCAATTTTTGCAACGGCATCCGCTCAATCAAGGCAAAGCGTCTCCCGCCAACTCGATTTGGCCGTGGAGTCCCGGCCATGCGCCCAAACTGCCGTCATTTTCGGCCCGTTACAACGGCGCAAAAGGGGCGATCATCAGCGCGGTGGATGTGATCAAAGGTCTGGGCAAATGCACCGGCATGACCGTCATTGACGTCCCCGGCGCCACCGGCTACATCGATACCAACTACGCGGGCAAGGTCGAGGCCGCCTTAAAAGCCATCAAGGATCATGATTTCGTCTATGTCCACGTCGAGGCCATTGATGAATGTTCGCACGAGGGTGATCTCAAGCTCAAGTTACAGGCCATCGAGGATTTTGACAGCAAAGTGGTTGTGCCGATCATGACCGCGCTCAAAACCGAGGACATCAACTACGCCGTCCTCCCCGACCACCCGGTGCCGATCAAAATGCGGGTGCACACCACCTGCCCGGTGCCGTTGGCGATTTGCGGCAAAGATTTTGCCCCGGACAATATCAATGTTTACAGCGAAATATTGGCCCCGCAGGGCAAGCTCGGCTTGCTCAAGCGCGACCAACTGATCCGCAAACTTTTGGAGATCTGAGATGAAATATCTGAACCGCGAAAAAGTCGCCGAGTTGTTAAAGGCCGCCGCCGAAAATCCGCGCCGCCGGACTCATTTTAATTTTCACGAAAACCTGGAAGATCCGATCAACCGTCTGTGTATTGCCGCCTGTCCGGACACCGTGGTGCCGCCCCACCGTCACAGCGACAAATGGGAACTCTTTATGATATTTGAGGGTGCGATGAAAATTTACACCTATCATGATGACGGCACGGTCAAGGCAGAGTATTTGCTCGATCAAAGCAATCATGCCGTCGAGCTCCCGGCGATGGAGTGGCACAATTTTGTCGCCCTCACGCCTTGTATCGCCTTTGAGGTGAAACCGGGACCCTATCGGCCGTTGAATCCGGATGAAACCGCCAACTTCACCGGCGTCAAACCGTAATTAGGGCAACAAAAAAGCACCGCAAATCGCGGTGCTTTTTTTATTGGCCTCAAACTACCCTACCCTTACGGGAGCAAATACATGTCGGCGGCGATGTTGACCGCTTCATCCAAAATCGGATCGGCGTCTTTTTTACTCTTGCCATCCACATTTTCCTCGTCATCCAAAAGCTTGTCGGTATCTTCGGAGACTAATTTCTCTTCTTTGTACTCTTTCCAACGGGTATCCTCATTGAGCGACAGGTCTTTTTTGTTTTTATATTTGTTGTAAAGCTCAATTTTATGGAGCAATTTGCCATACTCGGCATCGGTTTTTACCCGCGAATCGGAGCGCTTTTTGAGCTCCGGGACTTTGTCCTTGAGTTTCTCGTTATAATACTCAAAATCAGTCTTTTTAATGGAATCCCACGGCAAATGATTGTCGAGGAACATTTCGCCCATTTCCAATTGCTCGGTCAAACTCGGCAATACAATGTCGCTCGAGATACCCAATTGCTGCACCGAGCTACCCATAATCCGGTAAAACATCGCGGTTTCGTAGGTCACCGACCCGACCGGGAAATTTTGCCCGATGTATTTCAAAAACCGTTCCAGCGACAAGACATCAAGCACGGTTCCTTTGCCGAACGTCCGGGTGTCGCCGACAATCAATCCGCGCCGGAAGTCGCTGATCGCCGCCGCAAAGATTTCCGAAGCAGAAGCGGACATTTTACTGGTGAGAATCACCAAAGGTCCGGTATAAACAATGGAACTGTCGTCATCCGACAATACCTTGGACGATTTGTCGCTTCGTCGCAATTGCACCACCGGCCCGCTCTTAATAAACAGTCCGGTCATCTTGATCGCCTCGGGCAAGCTGCCGCCGCCGTTGTTGCGCAAATCGATCACCACCGAGTCAACTTTCTGCTTGTTGAAATCCTCCAAAATACGTTTGACATCCCGGCTGCAGCTCCGGTAATTGAGATCGCCGCGCTGTGCTCCGTCAAAGTCCATATAAAAGCTGGGAAGCACAATCACGCCGACTTTAATCGTTTTGCCGTCGCGGATGATTTCTTTGATTTCGCCCTTGGCCTCGCTCTCCACAAGCTCAACCTTTTTGCGGACGATATCGATTTTTTCGGGCACGGCATTGCTGCCCTTGGAGCCTGGGAGGACCGTTAAAGTTACTTTGCTGTTTTCCGGCCCGCGAATGTGTTTCACCGCTTGCGCAACCGGCATATCAACAATATCGACGGTCTCGCCGCCGTCCTGAGTAATGGAGATGATTCGATCCTGTACCTTTAAACGGCCGTCCAACGCGGCCGGACCGCCGGGGACCAGGCTTACCACCTTGATATAGCCGTCATCGCTGGTCAACGTAGCGCCGATGCCGCTCAAGGAAAGCTTCATATTGATCTCAAAATCCTCGTCATTTTTGGGCGCGAGGTAATTGGAATGCGGCCCGTAGGTCTGTGCCAGGGCGTTAAGGTAGATCCCCAAAATATCAATTTTGTCTTTTTTCATGACATCATTATTGATGTCACGCAACCGCTTCAAGACTTTTTCCTCGGGGGTCTTGGCGTCCCATTGGGATTTCGGAGCAGACTGAGCGGTCTTGGCGTCTTTGTCTTTGCTGTTGTCAAGCTTGCCCTTGTCTTCGGCGACGCGCTCAAGAAGTTTATAATAAAGGATGTCGTTTTTGAGTTTTTTGCGCCACAGCTCCTTGAGCTCCTTGTCGTCCGCGGCATAAGGGAGATTGCGGCGGTCGGCCGCGTAACTCTCCTCGGCGGCAAAATCAAACGGCTGCTTGAGATACTCTTCGGCAAAGTTGCGGTACTCTTTGATACGGTCGCGGTAGACATCATAGACCAAAAAAGCAAATTGATTGTCGCCCGCGGTCAATTTGTTATTGAGCAAATTGCGGTAGATTTCAAATTTGTCCAAATCCTGCTTGGTAAAATAAAGCTTATTGGGGTCGAGCATCTTAAAATACTCGTCAAAAACCTGCGCCGAAACCTTGTCCGACAAAGACAACTGGCGATAGTGGTTTTGGGTCAGCACCTTGGCGACCATCTGACTGATCAAGCTTAATTGGGCGTCGGTATATACCGGCGTCTCGGCAGCGGATACAAAGCTCAGGGTAGTGACAAAAGCAACCGCCGAAAGCAAAAAATATTTAATTTTTTTCAACATTAATTCCTCATTTTTTATATGATACTACGCTAACAATATAACACAAATAAATGAAAAAACAACAAAGTTCACTTTTTTTTAACAATAAAAATCAGTGGATGATAAGTCAGCGACACTGTTTTGTCGCCGGAGGTGAAATGTTGATAATAATCCTGCATGAATTTTTGCATTTTGCCTTTGGTCCAGCTGAAATTTTCGCCGGTGGCGGTGACGCCTGTGAGACGCATATGCTCCAAGACTTTTTGCACGCTGGTAAAGTGCAGCACGTGCATCTCCTCGTGGACGGACAACAGCTCAAACCGGTCGGCCAGCATAGCGGAGATTTCGTCGGCGGTAAAATATTTTAGCTTTTTGGCGGTCAGTTGCGCGATCTCTTTAAAGTTGTGTTCGCCGAAAGTGCTGAAAGCAAGGACTCCGCCCGACTTCAACGCCCCGTGTAAATTGGTCAAAAGTTGCGGCAGATCATTTACCCATTGAAATACCGCGTTGGATAAAATAATATCAAAGGCATTGTCCGCCAATTCGCTTTTTTCAATATCGCCAATCAAAAACCGAGAACCGCGCCGGTGCCGGTGCACATCCTCAATTTCCGGGATGATATCATTAAGGAGTAAATTCTGATAATCCAAACGGCTCTCGATCAAATCGGTCAAAATCCCGCTGCCGCAACCGATCTCCAACACTGACTCAAACTGACGCTCCAATAGCGCCAGATTCAAAAGATCAAGCATCCGCTCGGCCGCGCCCTTTTGAACGACAGCCTCGTCGTCGTACGACTCGAGGCTTTTGGCAAAGCGTTTTTTGATCAAATCTTTATTTACTTTTTCCAATTGACAGTACCTCACTGGCCTTGCGGCACAAACTCAAGCAATCATGATAATCATCCAGCACACTCACGGCAACCCCGGTGTCCTGCCAGGCGCGTAACTGGTTGTCGGCAGCAAAAATCCGGTCGTTTCGGCTTACCACTGCCCGGGTAAAACAAACCGGCAACACTTGCGGATTGGCGGTAATCCGGGTCTCCAACGCCATCAGCTCCATCAACTGCGACTCGGGTGCGCGCTCCGGCCACGGAAACGAGCTCAACGCATCTTTGCTGCAAATCCGCCGGTAAAACCGCTGCCGCATTGCCTCCACGGGCCAATTTTCGACGGTACCAGCAAAAATATCGCCGGGAATCCCGAGCGCATTGTCAATCGGGTGCAAGGTGCCGTTGACCGCCACCGACTCACCCAACTTTGAGCGATCCTCCGCATGCAGCATAAATGCCGCCATCCATACCCCGAGCGACCATGCCACCAGATCAATCGACCGGTAACGGTTGCTCCACTCCGATAGATCAATCGCCGGCGCGGGCTCGGTATAGTCGCACACCGATAAAATATCGTGCGTATCGGGCTCCCAATTTTTAACAAAGCCATGATCCATGCTCCAACCGCCGAAAAAAATCAACAATTTGTCGTGTTTGTCCGAAATCAGTTCAAAATTCATAACAGCTCCCCTACGCGTCTCACATCCGCCTCACTCAGCGCTGCCGTCAGCGAGAAGCGCAAGCGCGAACTGTTGGCAGGCACCGTCGGCGGTCGGATCGGAAACACCAAAATCCCGCTGTTTTGAAATCGCTCGGCCACCTTAGCAGTTTCGGTATCGTCGCCGATGATGTAAGGAACGATCTGTGAGTCGCCCAAAGTCGAAGGCAGCATGCTCCGAAGGAGATTGCCGATTTGCCGCAAATGCCGCCTTTGACCAGTCATAACCGCTTGTTTCTCCAGTACAAAGTTGCTCCAGTTGATCACCGCCGGCGGTAACCCTGTGGTAAAAATAAAGGAGCGCATCTTATTGATCAAAAAGTCCTTGGCCAAAGCGTCGCAAATCACATAAGCTCCCGCCGAGCCGAAGGCTTTGCCAAAGGTGCCGATGATGAAATCGACATCATGCAGCAAACCCAGTTCGGCGCACAGCCCCTCCCCGTTGTCGCCGCGGACGCCGACCGAGTGCGCCTCATCGACCAGGAGCACTGCTTCGTACTGCTTTTTAAGGGCAACCAATTGTTTCAAATCCGCCGTGTCGCCGTCCATGCTGAAGACCGACTCGGTGATAATGAATATCTGCCGGTATTGGCTTTGCGCGGCTTGAAGCATCTCCTCCAAGTGCCCATAATTGAGATGCTTGTAACGGCGGAACTCGGCTTGGCAAAGCTGCATGCCGTCAATGATGCTCGCATGATTGAGCTTGTCGGATAAAATCAGATCCTCTTTACCGGAAATCGCGGGCAAAATCCCGATGTTGGCATGATAACCGCTGTTAAATGTCAATGCCGCCCGGCCGCCGTAAAGAATCTTTAAATTATTTTCGAGCCGCGTGTAGGCGGGGTGATTGCCGGTCAAAAGGCGGCTGGATGCCGCCGAGAGACCGAGCTCGGTATCGGCAAAATCGCGGAATTGGCGATAAAACTCAGTGCGCAATTTTGGGTCACCGGCGATACCCAGATAATCGTTGCCGGAGAAATTGAGATACTCCTTGCCGTTGCACACCGCGCGGCCTCCGTCAAGAGTGACGACATTGCGCAATTTGCGCTCGCGCCCGATGGCTTTCAGCTCATCCAGCTCGGCGGCAATGGTATCGTAAAAACTCATAACGTTAAAACTGCTCCAGTTTGGCGATCAAATCTTTGTCGTCATCGATGCTCCGGCCGCGGGTGGTGAGGTAGCCGCCGGTGATCATGCTGTTGGCCCCGGCCAGCATCAGGAGACCCTGAAAATCCTTCATCGTCGTTTCGCGTCCGGCCGCAAATTTGATCATTTTGGTCGGGTTAACCAGACGGTAAATGGCAAAACACTTGGCGACTTCGGCGGGGGACAAAAGCGGCATGTTTTCCAACGGCGTCCCTTTGATCGGCAGGAGCACATTTAACGGGATGCCGTCGACATCGAGCTTATTTACCGCGTAGGCCATCTCGATCCGGTCCTCCCACGTTTCGCCAAGACCGAAAATCCCGCCGCAGCAAATGGTAATGCCGTATTTTTGCAAATATTTGATGGTTTGGATTTTGTCCTGAATGCTGTGGGTGTCGGCAATCAGCTCGTCGTAGCGCTCGGGGTTGCTTTGGAGATTCATATTATAACGCCAGACGTGATGCTCGGAGAGCTGTTTGGCTGTCTTTTCGCTCAAAATCCCGATGGACACACAAAGTTTCAAATCCGGGAACTTGTCATGCAAGGCATCCAGCGTCGCCAAAATGTGTTTAAACTCATCGTTATCGACCGTGTAGCCGCAGCCGCTTGTCACATAGCCAAAGGAACGCACCCCGGCTTCGTAAACCCGCGCCGCCGCCTCGACGACTTCATCAATCGGCAGCACCGGATAAGTTTCAATCCCGGTATTGTGATGCTTGGATTGGGCGCAAAAACGGCAGTTTTGGCTGCAAACACCCGACTTGGCGTTGATAATCGAGCACGGCACGATGTCGCCGACGAATTTTTTGCGGACTTTGTTGGCCAGTGAAACCAAATCCAAAATATCATCATGGTCAATTTCTCGGGCCAGCGCCAGCGCGGTTTCGCGGGCGAGCGGTTTGCCGTCCAATACTTCATAAGCTTTGACAATCAAAGGGTGCAGCATATTTTTATCTCTCCATTTGACGGATGATCAGGGCAAAACGCAGAATATGACCGATTCCGTTACCATTTTGGTTGTGTTATTCCATTAATATAGCACTAGTTTGCCAACATTTCAACCAATAATTGGATCGCGCGCGCTTTTGTTTGCTCCCGGACTTGCTGCCGGTCGCCCGCAAAAATATGCTCTTCGACGGTTTTTCCGCCGGGGGTGAGGACGCCGATATAAACCAACCCGACCGGTTTGTCGGCGCTGCCGCCGCCCGGTCCGGCGATGCCGGTAACCGCGATGGCGCAATCAACACCGTAAATCGCGGCCGCGCCGTCAAGCATGGCATCGGCGCACTCTTTGCTGACCGCCCCGTAACGCAAAAAAACCGACGGCGGCACCTGAAGCAACTTTTCTTTGAGCTCGTTGCTGTAAACCACTACTCCACCGGTAAAGATTGTCGAGGAGCCGGGGCAATCGGTGACGGCGGCGGCGATCAATCCGCCGGTACAGGACTCGGCGGTGAACAAGGTCATTTTTTTTTGCTGTAATAAACTGACAAGTTGTGGTGTCATCATTTATAAATTGGGCATATAAGTTGAGTTGGAGGGGATTTTTTTCAACTGGGACGGCGCGACTTTGACACCGAACCATTTGTAAAACGCATTGTACATTTTTGACGAGGCATTGTCTTTGTAACCGGAAGTCATCCCGTCCAGCATGGTTTCGGTATTGTCGACGGTCGAGGATGCCAAATCGGCGGCGACCAAACTGTTGCTGATGGAGACCATCTCGCTGTCTGACAAACCAATATCAAAGTAAGAGGGACGATACCATGCGTAGTAATAATTTGTCCCGGTCGAGGAGTTGGCATCAATCATCTCCGGTGAGATTCTGCCGATGGAGTCCTGATTGGTCGTACTCAATTGATCCCCGGCCAAAAAGGGAATGGTCAATCGTTCGGAGTTGGCATTCATTTTATTGGGATCGTAAATACGGTAAAATTTATAATTGCTGTTGAGCGTAAACGTCTGCGAACTGTCGCCGGTGGAAACTTTGGACCAACCGGAGTTAACCGGAGAATTCAACGTGGTATAGGTCCAACGGTTGTACTCATACGGGTCCTCGGCGTTTCCGACCGTCCCGTTGCCGTTGCCGGAGCGGGAGAGCGTTTCGCTTGAGACCTTGGAGTCGAGCAGTGTCCGGTTGTTGCCCATGCAAAGTCCGGCGACAAAAATCATCCCGAGCATGACCGCCACCAGTCCGACCAAAATTGCCGCCAGCTCAATCGTCGCCTGCCCGGATTGTCCGCAATGCTTTTTCATCAAAACCTCCCCGGTCCGCGGCCGGAGTCGGTTGATCCGCCGCCACTGCCGCCGGTACCCCAGCCGCCACCTCCGCCGCCACCGCTTACGTTGTAATAAATCGTCGGATCGGACTCGTCATTGGTAACAAAATGGTTTTGGGAGTCCAGCACCACATACAGTGTGCCGGTGCTGGTGTTATAAAACCGCGTCGCCATGCCGCCATGGATGTAATCACGCGTTTTTTGACTCAGTCCGGCCCCGACCCGGGCATCGCGCAACGTAAAAATCTGGACTTGCTGCAACCATCCCGGGCCGTAAGGGTTGGACTGCTGATAATGATAAGTTTTGTCAGTAAAAAACGACTGGGCGTTGCCCTGATTGGCATTGTCAAACTTGGCAACATCAAAATCGGGATTGTACCCGTAATAACGGAACCCTTTGCCATCGCACAGCTTTTTGAGCGCATAATAATAGTTGGAGTCCACCCATGCCGGCGGCACCTCGTCCAGTGTGTTTTGCTGACTCAACCAACGCAAAAAGACATCCAATTTGGTGAGATTAAAACGCATCACCGACAAATTGTACGGCTCCGGCATATACGTCGGCACCGCCGCCACTTCCGAAAAAACCGGCAAAATCAGCGGAATCTCGATCGGCGGTTTGTTGTCCTCCAGTTTGCCGAAAGCTTTGGCGGCTACCCCCGGCCGGTAATCGTCAATATTCGTATCTCCCCCCGAGCTGACCGCCGAGCGGCGGCTGCCGATTCGTATATCCTGATTGGGGTTATAATTTTTTACATTTTTACCGACGCCGTAACGCGAAACGATGTCCATATTGACATAGCTCTCGACATAGGCGCAGGGGCCCTCATATATGTACTCCGATTTAAAGGGGCGGCGCAACACATCGCCGTAAAACCAATATTGGTAATGGTTTTCGTCATAATCACTGTAAGTGTCCCGGAAATACTCGGGGAACCATAATTCGTCATAAACGCACCAGCGCAGATTGTCAAACACATTTTCCTCGGCCCACACCGTCTGCTGGGGCATCATATCCACCAGATACGGCCGGCTGTGATTGTAATAATCATTTGACCGGTAATCCACCGGATGATTGTCATACTTCACGCCGAGCGTAAAAATCTCGCTCTCCTTGGGGAAACCGCTGTAGGTGTAGTCGATATCCCACCATTTCCCGTCAAAATCACTGTCAGTCCAGTTTTTGACAAAGCGGTAGAGTTTTCCACGCCAGGGTGTTTGCGTCGGCGGGTCGCCGGCGGCGATTTCATTGGCATGGCGCCAAATCTCGTCATACAAAGCTTGCAACGCCAGCTCCGACGGATCCACGTGCGGCAGTCCGGCCATCCGCGAATTGGGCGAAATGGCAACTCCGTTTTGAATGATGTCGGAAATCAGCCAAATATAGTTATCTTTCCAGTTATAATTATTGATCGGAGCACCGTTGTAGTAACGCGGGTCAGAGTTAACCATATTGAGGTAATGATCCAAATTATACTCAGGGTGACCGTTGATGCCGTTGGCCTTGGCGGCCTGATTGGCGGCGGCAAAGCCGACCAGGGGACCGGTAAAGCTCACCCGGGTCTGCATTTCGGTCAACAAATCGGCCCGTGACTTCAACACGTTGTAGATAACCACCGCACTCACTTTTTGAGGATCGGTCGATTTGCCGTCCTGCCATTTGCCGTCGTCGTAGAGCAAACTCTCGCAAGCTTTGATGAGATTGATTTCGCCGATGAGGTTGAGCGACTCCTTTTGCCATTTGGCGCCGGTCAAAGCCGCGGCCTGCTGGGCCGTGCTGACCTTGATTTTGCTGCGGATCACATTGTGAATGTCAAACAAAAACAAGATGCCCAGCAACACCATCACCATCATGATGACACCGACAATCAATACCTGACCGCTTTGCCTTTTCATGTCAATCCTCCAGATAGATTTGGGCGTGGTTAAACGTGGACACCGTTGATTTGGGATCCGGGTTATCGCTGATCCCCAAAGGCTTGGCCATGTTTTGATGCAGCATCGGCGCATTTAAAAGCTGAACGGTGACGGCGGCCTCCTCTTTGGGCTCCTGTCCGTAAATTTGCAGATAAGGACCCGAGTTGGTAGGCAGCCAGTACTCAAAGGTTACGCCGCTGGCATCGCCGTAAATCATGTATTTTTCGGCCATGTCGCTCCACGAGGATCCACTCAGCTGAGGCTTGCCGGAGATGCTCATTGCCGCCACCCTGGCACCGCGGTAGACAAAATTGTAGTCAAAGCCGAGCGACAACCCCCGCCCGGCGCAAAATGCCGAATAGTCGCAGACCAGCCGGTTGACGCTCCAAAAGTAGATTTGAATCAGTGAAAAAAAGACCAAAAAAAGAATGCAAATTGCCAGGACACCCTCAAAGGTGGTGGTACCCCGCTGGCGTTTTTTTTGCCATTTTGCTGGTCTGCGGCACATCATCATGGTCAACTCTCCGCATCGCCGGCCCCGGATGCCGGCAGTCGTTTCCGGGCAATTACATCAGTGGTTTTCCCAACCGTTTTCGCCGGTTTCGGCATGGCGGCGCAACACATCGCGCTTGATCTTGCCGCTGAACGTCTTAGGGAAACTGTTGATAAACTCGATTTCGCGCGGGTACTTATATGGCGCGGTCTCGTGCTTGACAAAACTTTGCAACTCGCGCACCAAGGACTCTGTGGGCTCAAAGCCGGGCTTTAAGGAAACATAAGCCTTGACTTTGGCACCGCGCAACGGGTCGGGCGCACCCACCACCGCCACCTCCAGCACCGACGGGTGCTTGGCCATCACCTCCTCAACCTCCGAGGGGCCGATGCGGTACCCGGAACTCTTGATAATGTCATCGGCGCGGCCGATAAACCAAAAGTAACCGTCCTTGTCACGGTAGGCCCGGTCGCCGGTGTAATAAAAACCGTTGACGAAACACTTCTCATTTTCGGCATCGTTATACATATACTTTTCAAACAAACCGACCGGCCGGTCGGATAACTCCAACGCGATGCGCCCGTCTTCCCCGTCCGGCACCTTATTGCCGTTGTCATCATGGATTTGAATGTGCCATCCCGGCGCCGCCACTCCCATCGAGCCGGGTTTGATCTCGCAGTCGCAAAAGGTGCCGATCATACAAACGGTTTCGGTCTGACCATAGCCCTCGCGGATTTTGAGATGAGTGCTCTCAGCCCAAATCCGCATGGTCTCGGTCTGCATTGCTTCCCCGGCGGTGGTACACTGTCTTAATTCACTGAAATCAAACTTGCTTAAATCGTTGAGTGTCAGCATTCGGTACACCGTCGGCGGCGCACAGAAACTCGTAATTTCATATTTTTCCAACAGCGGCAACAACTCTTCGGCGTGAAATTTGCCGCGAATGTCATAAACAAACACGCATGCGCCAAGGAGCCACTGCCCGAAATAATTGCCCCAGAGATTCTTGCCCCAGCCGGTGTCGGAGACGGTAAAATGCAAATCATTTTGCGTGAGCCCGTGCCATAATTTGGCGGTAATCAAATGCCCAAGCGGGTAATCAAAGGTATGCAGCACCATTTTAGGGAACTTGCTGGTACCGCTCGTAAAAATCAAAAGCATCGGATCGCCGGACTTGGTCGCAATCTTAAACGGATACTTCACTGCATGCCGCGACAGCAGGGAGCTGCGGCCGTTGACCGCCTCCAAATAGCTGATCCAGCCCGGGCGCTCTCCGTCCACCACCAAACGCAAGGTCAAACTCGGGCACTCCTCGTCAATTTCGTCAAATTTATAGGCATTCTCCGAGTCGGTGATTACCATTTTAAACTTGCCGCTTTTGATCCTGTGGGCGATATCCGCCGGAGTCAACAAGGTCGGTGACGGACACTGGACCGCACCAAGTTTGATCAGTGCCAGCGAAAAAATCCACCACTCCGGCAATCGCGGCAGCATCAGAAACACCCGGTCACCTTTGACAATCCCATTTTTGATCAGTAAATTGGCCGCCTGATTGGACAATTTGCTGAAATCGTGAAAGGTAAACCGACGTTCGGCCATATGCTGATTGACCCAAATCATCGCCAGTTTGTTGCGATCCTTGGCGGCGATGCGGTCCACAACATCATAACCGAAATTAAAATATTCTCCACTTTTTACCGGAAAATCGAACTCCTGGGCACTGCTTGCGCCGCTCTTTTTATTGTTACTCATCCTTACTCACTTTTTTGATTTCATCCCCTGGCTCGGTGGCAAAAATTCGTCATCATGAGCGGGTTATTCTTTATTTACTACTATACACCAATTTGCTGAAATCTCAAACTTTTTCGCCTTTATTTACAAACTTTCTTTGATTTTTTGAGCAAGTGCCAGCCCGAGGCCGGGCACCTTGGCGGCAATTTCCTCGGCGGAGAGTTTGCGAAGCTCGCGGATTGAACCGACGGTCTTTAAAATTTCCTTTTTGCGAATATCGCCGATCCCGGGAATTTCGTCCAATTTGGACTCGGAAATGCGCTTCAAGCGCAACTCGCGGTGAAAACTTACCGCAAAACGGTGCGCCTCATCGCGCAGGGCTTGAATGATTCGCAAGCCGGGATGATGCCGGTCAAGCAAGATGGGCTCACTGCGGCCGGGGATAAAGATTTCCTCATTGCGTTTGGCAAGGCCGATCACTGCCAAAGGCGGGCAGCCGACCTCGATCAGGGCGGTAATTGCACTGGAAAGCTGCCCCTTGCCGCCGTCAATCACCACCAAGTCAGGCAGCTCGCGCTTTTCCTCCAGCAGTCGCTTAAAATGGCGGCAGAGGACCTCATGCATGGTTGCAAAGTCATCGGCCTGATCGACGGTTTTGATTTTGAAACGCCGGTAATTGGCGCGGTCGGGCTTGCCGTCCTGCATCGCCACCATCCCGGCGACGGCAGTTTGCCCGAGTATGTTGGAGTTGTCAAAACAGATGATTTTACGCGGCAGCGCCGACAACGCCAACGCGTCGGCAAGCGCCCGCACCGCCGGCATCCCGAGATCGTAGCCGGGAAGCTCCGGCCGCTCAAAACTGCGGTTGCGTGTACCGAAAACCGCCTCCAGATTGCTCAGCAAGTCGCGGTATTGGGCGGCCTTTTCAAACCGCTGATTGGCGGCGTATCCGGCCATTTTTTGGCGGACATCGTCACACAATGGGCCGATGTCGCCATTGAGGACCTTTAACGCCGCGTCAAGCTTTTTGCCGTAATCCTCACAGCTGATGTCACCGGTGCACGGAGCCGAGCAATCTTTGACGATGCGCTTGAGGCAGCGCTTTTTGGTATCCTCATTGGGCTCGGAGTCCTTGCAGGCGCGCAAGCCGAAGTAAGCGAGCAAAAACTCCAGTGTGAGTTTCAAGGCGCTGCCCTTGGGAAACGGGCCAAAATAAAGCGCATTGTCATTTTTTTTGATGCGGGCAAGTTTCAGCGTAGGGAATTTCTCGCTCCAGTCAACCTTGAGGAGCAAATAGCGCTTGTCGTCGCGCATCAAAATATTGTAGTGCGGAGCAAAATCTTTGATGAGGCGCGACTCCAAAATCAGCGCCTCGTCCTCGCTTCTGACAATCTCGATCGACCAGTCGTCAATCGAGTTGATCAACGACCGAAGTTTCCCGTCCGCCATTTTTTGGCGGGCGGGCTGAAAATAGGAGCTCAGACGCTTGCGTAAATTTAAGGCTTTGCCAACGTAAATCACCTTGCCGAACCGGTCCCGAAACACGTAGACCCCCGGCTTGTCCGGTACTTCCGATGGATGAAACTCCTTAATTTTTACATCGCCTCCGGCGTCTGGATGGTTAAAGTCTGCAAACCGTCGACCAAAATCAGGCGCACCGCTTCGGCCAAAGCCAGCCGGGCGCGGATCAAAGCCTCGCTCTCTGCCGCCAGCACCGGGCACTCGCGGTAAAAACGGTTAAAGGCTTTGGCCAAATCCAAGAGATACTCGGCCAAACTCGAGCAGTCTTTGCGACCGGCCGCATATTGCAGCGCCTCGGGGTAGCCCCCGGCCAGTACGGCGAGCGACTTCTCCTCATCGCGCCCGAGAAGCGACCAGTCGGCGTTTTCCGGCCGGATGCCGCGCTCAAGGCCCTTGCGCATAATCGACTGGATGCGTGCGGCCGCGTATTGGACATAAGGACCGGTATCCCCCTCAAAACGGATTGAGGCCGCCGGGTCAAACATAATGGTGGTCTTGGGGTTGAATTTTAGCAGCATAAACTTTAACGCCCCCAGCCCGATAATTTCGCCGCGACTCCGCAAATCGGCCTCGCTGACACTGCCGTCAGCGGCGCGCTCTTTGCATGCCTCGTAAGCAAGGTTGGACATTTCATCAAACAAGTCGTCGGCGTCGACCACGGTGCCCTCGCGGCTTTTCATCTTGCCGGTCGGGAGATTGACCATCCCGTAGGACAAGTGGTAAAGATTGTCCGCCCATGGGTAGCCGAGCTTTTTCATAATCTCAAAGAGCATCTGAAAGTGGAGGTTTTGCTCATCGCCCACCACCCAAATCATGCTTCCGGGGTGATAATCGTTGTACTTAAGGAGCGTGGTGCCGATGTCCTGCGTAATGTAAACGCTGGTGCCGTCGGAGCGCAGCACGACTTTGTTGCCGAGCTTGCCCAAGTCAACGCACACCGCACCGTCGGGCCGCTTAAAAAAGACGC
This sequence comes from uncultured Victivallaceae bacterium, assembly GCA_964609825.1. Lineage (GTDB taxonomy): Bacteria > Verrucomicrobiota > Lentisphaeria > Victivallales > Victivallaceae > CAZSSH01. Next base: position 600,162 of record CAZSSH010000010.1, read on the forward strand.
CGCGGGCCAAACCGTCGGCAACGATGTCTTTGCCGAGCAAATAAGTATTGCTCTCCAAATAAGTGTGATCAAAAGTAATACCGATGCGCTTGTAGGTTTGATCAAAACCGGTAAAGACCCAACCATTCATCTCTTTCCACAAAGCGATGACTTCCGGGTTGCCGGCTTCCCAATCCTGAAGCATCTTTTGAGTTTTGGCACCCAAGTCGGTCTCGAGAAACAAATCCTCGTCGCTCTTGTCGGCAAATTCGGGGCGCATGGTGCGCAACTCTTTTAACTCGGCACTGAGCATTTTGTTGTACTCAACGTAAAATTTGCCGACCAGGTGATCGCCCTTGATACCGGTCGACGCGGGCGTACAACCGTTGCCGGTGAGCAAATAAGCCATCATCGATTTACAAATATGGATGCCGCGGTCATTGACCAAGTTAATCTCAATGACATCATGGCCGACGCGCTTTAACAAAGAAGCCAGAGACATCCCCAAAGTATTGTTGCGGACATGCCCCAAGTGCTGCGGCTTGTTGGTGTTGGGAGCGGAAAACTCGATCAAAATGCGTTCGCGTTTGCAGTCGGCAAATTTGGCGCTTTTGAGCAACCGCGGCATGTCGGCCACCGTGTCGGCAAACAACGCCGCGGGCTTGACTGTGACGTTGACAAAGGCCTTGACCGCTTGGGCATCGGCCACCGCGGCATGCGCTTTTAAGTAATCGGCGACTTCGGCGGCCAACGCCATCGGGTTGCCGCAAGCCTTGGCGAAACGGAAACAATTGACGGTCAAGTCGCCGGTCATGCCCTCCGGGCAACGCTCGGACTCAATGACGAAATTTTCCCCGAGTTTCGGATATTTGGCGACCAAAAACTGCTCAAGATCGGTTAAAAAGGTATATTTCATAATCGCTTACAACGTGGTTTTTAAGACGGTGCATTGTTTCTTTAAGGGCTCAATGATATACGCGCCGAGACACGCGGGCAACAGCGCGGTTTCACCGACGCCAAGCTCGACCAAATGCTCCGGCTTGCCGACCTTGACGGGAGCATTGATGGCGCTCACCATGTGGAAGCTCTTGGAGGATGCGGTATCGTCATTCCACACACCGGTCAGACGCAAATCGTCGACGCTGAAGAAACGGCAGTTGTTGACCACCGAAAACTTTCGGTTGTGCCCGGCCTGATCCGAAGCGCCGGCGATCCGCGGCGACGTGCGGTTCATAAAGTTGATCGACTTGAGTCCCAAATCGACGTGCAGCTCGCGCGGCTTGCCGTTGTCATCGACCCGGCCCCAGTCGCTGACGCGGTAGGTGGTGTCGCTGTTTTGCTGGATTTCCAAAATCAGGTTGCCGCCGCCGATGGCATGCAAAGTTCCGGAGGTGATAAAATAAGCATCCCCGACCATTGAGGGGTAGACTTGCAGCAAATCCTCGACCGACGGATCGTTGAGCCGCTCTTTGAGCTGCTGCTTGGTGGCACGGCCGTGGAGACCAGCCAAAATTTTGGCATTGTCTCTGGCAGCGACGATGTACCACATCTCAGTCTTGGGTTCGGCTCCGTTTTTAAGCTGGGCGCAGACGCTCTCGTCGGGGTGCACCTGCAATGACAGACGCTCCCCGGCATCGATAAGTTTGACCAACAACGGGAAACGTGACGCATTGGCGGCCTTGGCCCCCAGGAGCTGCCGTCCGTAATGACGCACGACTTCGCTCAATTTGGCCCCGGCCAATTCGCCGTTGGCAATCACACTGTCCTCGCCCTCACGATCAACAATCTCCCATGATTCACCCACCGGCGCCAGCTCGCCGGGCACACTGCGGTGCAGCACGTCGGTCATCAGTGTCCCGCCCCAGATCCGCCGTTGATAAATCGGGGTAAACTTCAACGGATACAACTCGCTTGATTCCACAAATTTCATTTTATTTCTCCATATATTTTTCACAGGCGTCAATCAGCATTTGCGGCATGCGAATTACTTTTTTATCACGATTGACACTGACTAAAACGACATAACCTTTGACCAACAGCTCCTCATTGCGCCAAACTTCGGAGTCGATCACCAGCCGCACGCCCTTAATCTCGGTCACGCGCGAACAAAAGGTGAGCAAATCGTCATATTTGGCTGAGCCAAGGTATTTGCAAGTCGCCTCCGAAACCGGGAGATAGCACCCCAACTCCTCGAGTTTGCTGTAAGGGAGTCCGGCGCTGCGCAGCATCTCGGTGCGGCTTCGCTCAAAGTACTCCAAGTAATTGGCATAATACACGACGCCCATTTGATCGGTGTCCGCATACGGGACGCGATATTCGATTTTGTGCGGCATTTTTAACCATCCTTATATTATTGGCGCGCAGTCAAAAGCGACCGCCGCTTTGATTTTATCCACCACCTGATCGATGGTATCGCTGGAGGTATCCACATAAACAGCATCAGCGGCCTGTTTGAGCGGCGCCGTCGCCCGGGTGGAATCCTGCAAATCGCGCTCGGCGATTTCCCGCGCAACTTTGTCCAGCGAGGCGTCCGACGGAACTTCCCCCGTTTGGGCAAACCGCCGTTTGGCGCGGACCAAAGGACTTGCGGTAACAAAAAACTTATATTTGGCATCGGGAAAAATCACCGTGCCGATGTCCCTGCCCTCCATGACAATAAAACGCTCTCCGACAAAATTGCGCTGCAAGTCCAAAAGATAATTGCGCACCTCCGGCGAAGTGGCGACCAAACTCGCACCGTTGGCAACCTCGGGCGAACGGATTTCGTCGCCGACCGTCTTGCCGTTGAGACAAAGATCAGGCCCCTGATAACTGATCTTGAGCGTCCGCAAATAAGCGTCGCTCAAATGAGCCAAATCCTGCTTGTCGCACAAGGCCTGATAGGCCACCGCGCGGTAAAGGCTGCCGGTATTGACATAGGTGATCCCCAACTCTTTGGCCAAACGTTTGGCCACCGTGCTCTTGCCCGAAGCGGCCGGCCCGTCAATTGCAATCACGTTGGTCATTTTTTTATTGCCCGGCACCCGGATCCGGCGGCGCCATGTGTTTGGCGGCGACTTCTTTAAAATGCTCGGAGAGTTTTTCCGAAAAAGCGTCATCAAAGGATAATTTGCCGCTCAATTTTTTGCCGTTGGGGGTAAATTTGAATTTTTTGAGCCATTCTTCACCCAATTGCGGATTGTCGCTGAACAAAAAGGAGTTTCCCAAAGTCATCAGCCCGGCCAATTGCATATTGAGCAACATTACTGCATTCTCATCCCGGCAATTCGCCTCGGCGGACAAGTCCACTCCTTTGCCTTTGACTCCTGTGATATTGAGCTCGGCAAAGACATTATTGACCCCGGCAAGGGCCATGTCGCCCATGTCATTGGAGTTCTTTTTGCGGCTCTTGTTGATCGACTTGGTGTTGATGTAGGCCCAGGCCATCACGTCATTTTTCGGCACCGCGACTTCAGGTTTGGCAAGCTTTGCCTCCTCCATCCCGGACAAAAATTTATTAAAATATACATCCTCGGTCGCCAACACGATATCGGGAGTCAGATACAAAAAACCGATCTTGCGCCGCTCGCTCGGGATCGACTCGTCGGTGGTGACAAACACCACGTTCTTTTCGGCGACCATCCCCTGACTGAAACGGTTGTCGCCGAGTTTTTTGAAATTCTCGACCAGTTCATTTTCGGGAATGTTGACTTTCATCAACGCTCCACGCAAATTTTTGCCACCGCCGACAAACATAAATTGTTCGACCCGCTCGGGATTGATCCGGTAGTCCTGCATGATGTCATTGATCTTTTGGCTGGCGTCGGGATTGTTGCGAAACTCTTGCCATGAGGGAAGAGTCCGCAACTTGGCGACATCGACCGAAATCACATATTCCGTACCTGCCGGCACATACTTGAGCAACGGAAATTCCTGCGCTTTTAATGTCACAAACATAAAAACGCTGAACAAAACGGCAAGCAGGCAAGAATATTTTTTCATCATTACTTTCCTTGGGGTTTTTCGGTGTTTTCAGCCTTTTTGGGCAATTTAATCTCGATATGAAGCTCACGCAGCTGCTTGATGGTGACTTCCGCCGGAGCATTCATCATCAAATCCTGCGCCTGCTGATTGAATGGGAACGCAATGACTTCGCGGATGTTGGGCTCGTCGGCCAAAAGCATCACCGTGCGGTCAACGCCTGGAGCGATCCCGCCGTGCGGCGGCGCGCCGAGCTTAAAGGCATTGATCATGCCGCCGAATTTGTTATCGACGACGCTCTGATCGTAACCGGCGATTTCAAAGGCCTTGTACATGACTTCGGGCTGGTGGTTGCGGATTGCGCCCGACGAGAGCTCAATGCCGTTGCATACGATGTCATACTGATACGCCAAAATATCCAACGGATTTTTGTTGAGCAAAGCATCCATCCCGCCCTGCGGCATGGAAAAGGGATTGTGCGAAAAAATCACCGCACCGGTTTCCTCATCCAATTCAAACATCGGGAAATCGACGATCCAGCAAAATTTGAACTCGTTTTTGTCAATCAAATCCAGCTGACGGCCAAGCTCGGGGATGACCGCTCCGCCGATTTTTTGCACCGCTTTTTCCTGATCGGCCAAAAAGAACAAAGCGTCACCCGCTTCGACGCCGCCCGCGGCCTTGAGGCCGTCGAGGACTTCGCGGGTCAAAAATTTGGCAATCGGGCTCTTTTCGCCGTCATTGGTCCAAATAATGTAGGCCATCCCTTTGGCACCCGCGCCTTTGGCAAACTCGATCAAATCATCAAAGAATTTGCGCGGTTTGTCGGAAACTTTGGGCCCCTTGATCGCCCGTACCACACCGCCGCGGCTGACCGTGTCGGCAAACGCCTTAAACTCGCTGTTGCGGAAAAACTCGGTGACATCGATCATCTCCAGAGGGTTGCGCAAATCCGGCTTGTCGCTGCCGAAGCGGCGCATCGACTCAAGGTAAGGAATGCGTATAAACGGCGGCTTGGCAAATTTTTTAGTGCTGAATTTGCTGAAAATATTATCAAACAAGCCCTCGATCACGGCAAAAATATCATCCTGCTCGACAAAGCTCATCTCCATATCCAGCTGATAAAATTCGCCGGGGCTGCGGTCGGCACGGGCATCCTCGTCGCGGAAACACGGCGCAATCTGAAAATAGCGGTCGAAGCCGGAAACCATCAGCAATTGCTTAAACTGCTGCGGCGCCTGCGGCAACGCATAAAATTTGCCGGGGTGAATGCGCGACGGCACCAGATAATCGCGGGCGCCCTCGGGACTGCTTGCGGTCAAAATCGGGGTCTGAAACTCGTTGAAACCAATGCCGGTCATATAGCGGCGCATTTCGGAAATCACCTGACTGCGGAGCATGATGTTTTTGTGAAGTTTGTCGCGGCGCAAGTCCAAAAAGCGGTACTTGAGGCGCAAGGCTTCGGGAGCATTGTCATCCTTGGCCACCTGAAACGGCAGCACCTCGGCATCGCCCAAAATCTCCATATCAGTAGCGACGACCTCGATTTCGCCGGTGGCAAGCTTGGGGTTGACGGTCCCGGCGGCGCGGGCCACCACTTTACCGTCAAACCGCACGACGGTCTCGACCCGCCAGCGCTCCAGCGACTGATAAAACGCGCAATCCGGGCTGACCACAATCTGGACCATCCCGTAATGATCGCGTAAATCGATAAAAATTACCCCGCCGTGGTCCCGGACGCTGTGAATCCAACCCGCAACTCTGACGGTCTCGCCGACGTCGCTTGTGCGCAACGCGCCGCATGTGTGTGTACGATAAGCCATAAAATTTCCTTAATTATCCTTGCAAAACAAAATTTAAAACTTATATTAACGCTATAATATAGCACGACTTTTAAGGATTACTAACTTTTTATGATGCGAATAAAACAAATTATTGCAATTTTGCTCGTTTTGTTTTGCCTTTACAAAGCGGCGATGAGCTTCTGCATTACGAGTGACGGCGGAGGCTATGTAGGCAATTTTGCGACGGCGTTTTTTGCTGTCATGCAAGCGGTTTTTTGGGGGTTTTGCGCTGCATTTGTCTTTGTCTCTATTTTTATGTCCGACATGGTCCGCAATATGGTGGACTCGCTGCTGGCGCCGCGCCGCTATCTTGACCGGCGGCCTCCCGTTGTCTCGCCGGCCATCGGCAACATGGAGCGCGGCGACTTGACGACCGCGCAAAAACAATTGGACGCATTGCTTGAGGAAATGCCGGAGTCGCCCTATTTGTGCAATGTCCGTTTTAAATTTTTTCTCGATTTTTGCAAAAACGAGTTGGCGGCGATGGATGAAATCGAGCGTTATTTTTCACGCCCCGACCGCATTGCCGCCGGTGAAAATGCGCCGTTGCTCCTCCGCTACTCGGAGCTGGCGGTCGCCAACGGAAAAATAGAATTATGCAAAGCGATGATCAGCCGTGAATTAAAGTTATTTCGCCGCTGTTATTGCAAACGCGACCGCGAACTGCTGCAAAATCGTCTCATGGCTCTGGCTGCAGAAAAATAATTTTATATTTCATACGCAAATACCTATCCTTAAAAACATTACAATATCACGGTTGACAACATTTCTTGCCACAGAAGTATTTTTTTCAAAATCAGAAATTGTGAAATCATTAAAAAAATAAAGTAATTACTTAATTTCTGCAAAAAATCACTTGATTTTTAAGTTTTGCAATATATATTTAAGTTAATATTTAATTTATTAATTTAATAAAAAATAACGAATGATGAGAAAATGAATTGTTACGGCCGTTTTCGTCAAAACCAACAATGTCTCGGGTGTAATTGGTTAAAATATTGCCGCGATGCATCGGACCCGATGCTGTTGGGAGACAAGCCGCCGCGCAAAAGCGACCAGCCGGCCATGGAAATCACCGCTCCGGGCGGCAAAGATGCATTGAAAAACGAAGAGAAACGTTATTCGCGCGCCGATTTGATCGAGGTCATCGGCTTCATGGCTTCATTGGATGAATACTCGTTGCGGTTTATTCAGGAAAAGATTGAGGATCCCACCCTCAATCTGAGCGACATTGCGATCAAACGCAATGTCAGCCGGCAGGCCATTCATAAAATGGTCAAAGACCGGATTGCCAAAGTGCCGGAACTGGCGGCGGTAATCACTTACCGTCACCATAAAACCAATCATAAACCAAACAAAACACTGATGGAGGAAGTATGCGAAATACGACTGAAGAGATCAAACAAAAAATCGAAAACACCAAAACCCGCCTCGAATTACTTGAAGAACTTGATCTTCTTGAGTCGGAGTACCTTTTTATCACAAACGAATATACTAAAAGGAAGCAGCATCTTGAGTCGAGACTTCAGCAAATAACCGTCTGAAGTCCGGCTCAATTGTTATTTGATTGCATGATCCCGGCAAACATCAGTTGCCGGGATTGTCCATCAGCCGCTGCCGGTCGGCAATGGCATCCAGCAGTTTTTCTCCCTCAACGTCGGGAATGGCGCCGTTTTCGATGTCTTCTTTGATTGACTCGCTCTCAATGGTATAAATCATCTTGCGCAAACTGTAATCCTGAATATGGCCGATAATTTTGCTGTCGAGCCCCTGCAGCTCTCTGATTTCCTCCTCCAAAAGCACAATCCGGTCATTGTAAAATTCAATACAGTTGACTGCCTGCGGTGAATTGTCATATATCGTTTGCAAATTTTCCATAATCAGCTCTTTGGCCCGGCGGGCAGCGATCAGCAAAATCAGTTTGACGATAAATTCGCGGCCGATAATTTTGCGCGAGCAATTGGGAAAAAATTTACGGAATTGCGGCATCCGGCTCAATTTGCAGCTCCAACTCTGACGGTATTGATTGAGCGTATTAAGATCCGCATAGCGGTTGAGTGTCACCAGAGAGTCAAACCCGGAGATGATAAGATTGCAGCGGTTGACCATCCTCCGGTAGGCTTTTTCGTCCAAGAGCCCGGTATGCAAATAGGACTCAAACACCTCTTTTTCACAACCGACCGCATCCGACCAGATCAGTCGCGCCAACGCCTGTTTTTTCTCCAGCTCATCATGAGACAGGACGGGCAAATCCTGCTCCATCGCCTGCAATTTTTGCTGATACTCTCCGCGCAATATATCGACCTGCGCAGAATCAAAAACATTGAGATTGCTCACCGTCTCAATTTCGCTCAAACCGGCCCGCCGCGCCTTGCGCAAGGAGAAAAAGGAAGCGAGTTTGACAAAAAACTCGGGCTCGTCCAAACGGAATTTCACGAGCAGACTGCGGGTGGACAACCCCTGAACAATCAGGGTAAAGAGCACCACCGCCAGCGTAATTTGCATAATAGCATCGCGCTCGGGCAAATCGGCCGGGAGGCCGAATACCAATGCCAACGGCACCGCCCCGCGCAACCCGCCCCAAAACATCACCAGTTGATAGGCAAATGAAATTTTATTTTCCTTGCGCCCCAGCCACGGGCAGAGACCAAAGACGACGACAATACGCGCCAGTTGGATCGACAAAATCGCCCAAAAAATCATCTTGACCGTCGCACCGCCGGGAGAGTTATTGAACAAAATGTTTTCTTCGGTAAAGCCGAGCAGCAAAAAGATGGCGCTGTTGGCCAAAAAGCTCATAAACGCCCAAAAGTTTTTCATATTGGTTTTGACGTTGTCCGAGAAACGGGTATGACCGTAGTAATTAAAAACAATCCCCGCCCCCATTGAAGCCATCACGCCGGAGAGATGAAACACCCGGTCTGCCAAAATAAACGAGCCAAATGCAAGAATAATTGACAACCCCATCTGGACATGCGGATCATCGCCGATAAACACCATCAACTTGGCGGCAATCACCCCCAGCAGAGCACCCAACATCACCCCGCCGGCAAATACGACAGAGAAATCCCACGCTCCTTCGCCGACCGAGAGCCATGAGAGCGCCGTCCCCGCCAATACCATTTTCATCACCACGTTAAACATGGCAATGGCGGTGGCGTCGTTAAACAAACTTTCGCCGTCAACCAAAATCCGCAGCCGCCGCGGCGCGCCGACAATTTCAAAAAGCGAGATCACCGCCACCGGGTCGGTCGCCGAAATCAAAGCGCCGAAAATCATCGACGAAGCCAGACTCAAGCCGCTGAAGTAATACATCAAGCCGCCGGTGATCAAGGTGGCGATCACCAGCCCCGGCGCCGCCAGCACCAGCGTCGGCACCAGATTTTTGCGCAGCAACTTGGTATCAATGTTGATCGACGCGTCAAAGATCAGCGCCGGCAGCAGCACATACATGATCAGTTGTTGCGTGAGCTGCAAGTTGCGCAGCGGCACCAATGCCGGAATTTTGGCGAAAACGATCCCGAGGATGATCCCAACCGGCACCAGTCCGATGGTATAGGGGAGCCGGAATTTTTTAAACAATACGGCCGAAATGGTCGAAACGATCAGGAGAAACATGATCGTTTCCACGCGCCCCAGGGTTGAGAGGTCAATATTCATGACGGTTATCTTTCTTTATTTAAAAATTTTCTGATTTAATCTGGAGTCCGGCAGAAACGCGCCGGGGAGCGTAAACTTGATCAACAGTGCCGAAGAAATGCACATCACCGTAAAAATCCCGATCATGATCGCAATCTGGTATTTGATCGCAACCAAGGGCGTCGAGCCGCCCAGCAACTGCCCGCTCATCATCCCCGGCAAGGAAACAATCCCCAAGGTAAGCATGGTGACAATGTGGGGCCCGAGCGAAGTTTTCAACGCCTGCTGAATATAGGGAAACACCGCCTCCTGCGGCGTGGCGCCGTAAACGATGCGCATCAAATAGCTGTTTTCGTCCTCGCGAAGATGCGAATAAAATTGGTCGAGCGCGACCACATTGCCGCGCATTGAGTTACCCAAAAGCATCCCGGCAATCGGGATCAGCATCGCCGCGTCACCAAGCCCCTTATGCGCAATAAAAAGCATAAAGTAAAGCACCACCCCAAAAGTGGCAACGACCAGCGCACCGATGCCCGGCAGCAGCAATTTACGGTAATGGAGACAGCTTTGGCTCAAGGTTCCGCCGCAGGCAAAGCCGATCATGACCAAAAGCCAGAGAATATTGATCCAAACATTGTGCCAGCGAAACAAATACTGTAAAAATATCCCGATCAACAGCAACTGCACCGTCATGCGTGCTACCGCATACAACGTGCGCCAAAACAAACCGAGCCGATAGTAGTAAAGGATATACAATCCGGGCGCGAGCAACAAATAGGTCATCACCATGCCCCATGTCGAGATGTCGATATCCATGTTATTTCACCCGGTGTAAGTTGTGATGTGTCAACTCCCAAACTTCCGTCTGGGCTGCCAAAAATGCCTCGTCGTGGGAAATTGCCACGACCGTCTTGCCTGTTTCTTTGAGCATTGCAACCGCCGTTTCGCGCGAAGCCGGATCCAATGCCGAAGTGATTTCATCCAACAGCCAAATCGGCCGGTTGAGCAAAATTGCGCGGGCCAATGCAAGCTTTTGCATCTCGCCCCCCGAGAGCTCTTTGATATTGAGCGCCAACACGCGCTCACTCAAACCGCAATGGCTCAATGCCGCAACGATCTCGTCTTCTGCAACCACCCGCAAATTGTGTTTAAACATAAACGGAAAAAGCAAAGCCTCACGTCCCGTCGCTCCGCCGGCAAACGACTGCTGCGGCAAATAGGCGATCTGGGCGCGCACCTCGGCGAGCGATGCGGCGACAACCGGGACTCCGTCCACCTCAATGCTGCCCGCCGTCAGCGGCACCAGACCCAAAATGGCTTTTAAAAGCGTGCTTTTGCCGGAGCCGGAGGGCCCTTTGACGGCGATTTGCCGTCCGGCGGGAACTTCCAGACTGACATTTTCCAAAATGGTTTGTCCTCCCGGCGCAACCGAGATGCTTTTGCACCAAATATCCATCCGAAATTCCGTTCCCTTCGCAATTTGCCTCACTTTGGAGATAAAATACACCCTTTTTTTGATTTTTTCAACAAAAAAATGCTTGATTTCCGGGATTTCTCTGCTATATTATATGGCATCATGCAGCCCCATGGTGTAACGGTAGCACAAGTGATTCTGGTTCATTTTGTTGAGGTTCAAATCCTTATGGGGCTGCCATTTTTTTTGCTTTCATCCGGGGTCAATCTCGGCTTTTACCAGTCGTCGTTTCTCAGTCACGTACATGTCGTACGCTCCTTCGCGCCTCCTTGGGTAAAAACCGACCTTGCCGCCCGGCTCAAAGCAAAAACCATCGGGCAACTCTCATCACGTTGTCTACTCTCAATACAATCCATGCAACTACGTCTTCTCGCACCAATAGCGCGGTCAGCGCCGCTCGCGAATGTAAGGGCATTGCCGAGCGAATGCGAAGGCAACAAGGATAGGAACGACGCAACCGAACGGAGTCGAGCGAAGGCTCCACCGCCATAATGGATGCGTCAGTCAGCCATGTTGAGGTGGCGTGACGGGGCAGCGAAGCATGCCCCGGCCGGCTAAGGGCGGAAGTCTGTAGCAAAGCGTGGCCGACAACCATGATCTGTCCCAACGGCCACCTAAACGTTAGGTTGCGAGTGTTTTTATCCCGCTCCAAGCCTTATTCGTTATGCTCTGCCGCTTAAATCTTCCTCGCCCCCCGTCTGCGCGAGTCAGTGCCACTGATATTAAAACTTTCCCCGCCCCCAAAAGGACTACCGGTAAATCTTCCAGTCTTTAAACTCGGGCAAATATTTGAGTACCAAGTCGCGGTCAAAACCGTTGTTGCGGATGACTTCGCGGAAAAAGTAGGCGCTCGGTTTGGGCGTGCGCTTAAAAGTCGTAAAATCGACATCCACCATGCCGAAGCGCGGCACAAAGCTCGCCCACTCGTAATTGTCCATCAAGGACCAGTAAAGGTACCCCTCGACGCGGCTGCCGCGCCGCATCGCCTCGGCCAAGGCCTGCAAATGGCGGGCAAGGTAAAGAATGCGCAAACGGTCGTCGTCGCAGCTGTAGCCGTTCTCCGTGATGTACACGGGCAAATCCTGCAAGCCGCCAAGGCGGTCGACCAACCCCTCCGGGTAAAACTCCTCCAGATAAAACTCTTTGTCGATTGCGCGCAGATGATTGCAGTCATGACGCTTGCCGCTGCCGTTGGCCTTGCGGGCAGTGACAAAGTGACGGGTATAATAATTGAGCGACCAAAAATCGCACGAACCTTTTAAATCGGGCACCACCTCCGCGTCGCGGTACGGAAAGAGCACCTCCCCGGTACGGATGGCGTGAAAAAAGAATTGGTTGCCGACCCAGTCGCGGATGCGGGTGCGGGTGACATCAAATTCGTCGCGCGGATTCTCCGGCTGCCATTCGACCAAAGCATGTGCGGTACTCACCGGCGCTTTGGAGTATTGGCGCACCACCGCCGTCCCTCGGGCATGGGCAACTAAAAAATTAGCTCTCGTTTCATAACTGTCCAATGAGTCGCCGTTGTTAAACTCATTAATAATATTCCAGTAATCCACATAAGGAGCGATGACCGGCACCAGAAACTCAAGATGGCGGATGAAATCGGCGACATTTTCGCGCTTGCGGAAACCGCCCTTTTTCTCAAACCATTGGGGGTGGGTAAAGTGATGGAGGGTTAAAAATATTTTAATGTTGCGCTTTTTAAGCTCCTCAAGCATGGCGAGATAACGGTCGAGCGCCTGCCGGTCGCGCCGCCCCTCCGCGGGCTCAATGCGCGACCACTCGACGGACATGCGAAACGCCTGATGTTCCAGCGTCGAAAGCATCGCGAAATCATCCTGCCAGCGGTTCCAAAAATCGCATGCTTTGCCGGAGGGCTCGACGTTTTTGTCGGAGAGCTCCCAGTGGTAATTTTGACTGTCGACATTATCCCCCTCGATCTGATGCCCTGCCGTTGCGGAGCCCCAGAGAAACCCTTTGGGAAATTGCACCGGCGCCATCGAAAAAATACCCAGCATAATCGCACTCCTCTTTTGATCCATGTATTTTGACCGCGACGCGGTGTCGCGTCATGCCATTACTATACCAGTAATTTTTCTAAATACAAGATCAAAAACAACCTCCGCAATGCAAATTTTGCATAATTATTTTTAGATCACGCTTTTTTCCGGGCCCGGTACTCCTGCGGAGTCATGCCGAAGGCCTTTAAAAAACTGCGGTGGAGGTAATTGGCGCTGCGGAATCCGGCCAGTTTGGCGACTTCGCCAATGGTCAGCTGCGAGTTGGTCAAAATTTGACAGGCGCACGCCAGACGGTGCTGCCGCAGCAATGCTGGAAAGGTTTGGCCGAATTCACCTTTCAGCAACTGGCTTGTGCGCGACTCGGTGACCCCCAGATGCTTTGCCAAGTCCGCCAAAGTACAGTCCGGGTTGCGAAACTGATGCAAGAGCCAGCAGTTGATCCGGTCGCGGCGGTCGGCCCGCAGCGCCGTTTCCGGCATCGACTCCAATTTAAGGCGCAGATGATCGGCCAGCAATTCGCCGAAGTACAGCACCGTTTCGACATGCGCCAGCTCGGTTTCGGCAAAGACCCCGGCAAACATCACACCGAGGACTTTCCCAAATTTCTGAAGCGGGAAAACCGCCTCGTAAACCCCGGCGTGGCACAATTTGCGAAACGGCCGCCCGGCGGCGACGCGCGCGGCGATCTCGTTAATATCGCAATAGCAGCATTTGTGATAACTCACCTCCCCGGCCGAGCGGATGCGCTCACAAAATTCATTGTTGTGATGCAGCGCCAACGGCTCCGGCGCGGCCAGCGCGGTCACTTCGCCGGTGTAGTCATGAAAGGCGAGATGACAGTGCATCGTCGTCTCAAAGATTTCAATTTCACGGCAAAAATCCATTTAATAACACCCATATTGTTGATATTTATATAATAATTGCAGAAATGGAAATTGTCAAATCCTTTTCTTTGACTATACTATAAAAAAAGCAACTTTTTTGAGGAAAAAGATGAATACCATTGCTTATTACACACTGCCGGTCAAACATAAGGTCGATGTCTGTGTTGCGGGGGCCGGGCCGGGCGGGATTGCCGCCGCCGTCAGCGCCGCGCGTCAGGGCGCCAAAGTTTTGATTTTTGATGCCCACACCATGGCGGGCGGGATGAGCACCGGCGCCTTGATCCCCGTGTTGATGCCCTACAGTGACGGCGTCAATTTTTTGCCGGGCGGCTTCGGGCGCGAGGTGATTGACCGCATCGCGGCGGAGTCAAATTTGCGCAACTTTTTCAACCATGGCGCTTTGCTCAACGCCGAGCACCTAAAATATGTTTATGAGGATATGCTGACGCAAGCCGGGGCGGAAATACTCTATTATTCGCGGCTGGTCGATGTCATCAAAGACGGCGGCACGGTCAAGTCTGCGGTCATCGCCGCTCCCTCTGGATTGTTTGCGGTCAATGCCGAAATCTTTATTGACGCAACCGGCGACGGCACCTTGGCGGCACGGGCCGGAGCGGACTTTGAAATGGCGAAGCCGGATGAAATCATGCCGTCGACCTTGTGCTCGGTGTGGGCCGGGTTCGACTGGGAGGCGTACCGCGCGGGCAAGGCATTCAGCCACAATGACGACCAAATGCTCGCCAAGCTCGCCAACGCTTTTATGACCGGCGAGTTGAGCGTCGAGGATTATCACCATACCGGTTTTTCGCGTATTTCCAAACATACGGCGGCGGCCAATATCGGTCATGTTTTCGGCATCGACCCCACCGACGAAGCCTCGCTCACCGCGGGCCTGATCGCCAGCCGCAAGTTGTTGCGCGAATATGAGCAGTTTTACCGCAAACACATCGACGGCTTTGCCGACGCCGAGATTGTGACCTCGGGCTCGCTTCTGGGTGTCCGCGAGTCGCGGCGGATCACCGGCGATTATACGTTAAACCGCGACGATTACCTCGCCCGGCGCGATTTTGACGACGAAATCGGCCGTTACAATTTCCCGGCCGACATCCACCCGCCGCGCCCCGGCCGGGCGGAGCTGGAGGAGCACAAGCGGATTTTTCACAACGAAAGTTACAAGTCGGGCGAGAGCTACGGCATCCCGTACCGGATTTTGCTGCCGCAAACGTTAGACAATGTTCTCACTTGCGGCCGCTGCGTGAGCACCGACCGCTATGTGCACGCGTCGCTGCGGGTCATCCCCGGCTGCTGGATCACCGGTCAGGCGGCGGGACTGGCGGCGGCGCTGGCGGTTGACGGCCGCACCGCGCCGCGCACCGTTGATGTCAAAGCGTTGCAGCAAAAGCTGCGTAAGCTTGGCGTTTACTTTCACCCTTAGTTTTTAACGGGAGCTCCAAGGCATGCACCCCTGCCCCCAAACGGCTGCCGTCCGGCAGTACCGCCAGCGTCCCGGCAGGCACGGTCAAGACGGCTTTGCCAAGCTCCAGCTCAACATTGATGTTGCCGTGCGGCGTCGGAATCCGGCCGCGGGCAAACTTCAAGTCAAAGAGCTCGGGTTCAAAAGCAAAGTTGGCAAAGCCGGGGGTCAGCGGCGTCACGCCCAAAATTTCGGAAGTCATGAAATCCACCGGGATGGTGCCGAAGCCGTGACACAAGCTCCCGCATTCGCCCATCGCCTCGCGCCCGATTTTGTGAATCCCGGCCTCAAACAACGTGGGCGACCCGGAGTCGGTAGAGTTGCTCCAATATTTGCGGATGCGCTCCAAGCCGACCTTTTGCAACCCTTGCTCGCGCGCCGCCTGAAACCAGAAGTGATGCAAATAGTACTCGGGCATCAGACACGAGTCGAGCGTCAAAGCCTCGACAAAGCGTGCCTTGCGCTCCTCTGAGGCCTCGCCGGTCAACAGCCACAAGGCATGGGCCAGCTGACTTTGGACAGTGGTGACTTTCCCTTTATGGGTGATCTGATCGGTCAAAAGACCGCTTGCCGGGTCGACAAAAACCGCCTCCAAATTGGCGGCGATGAGCTGGCGGCGGCGCCTGATTTCTTTGATATCAGTCTTATAATCCAGTTTTTGAGCAGCGTCGACAAAGAGTTTGGCGGCGATGATGTATAAGCTGTTGAGCATCGACTCTTTCATCCCCCCGTTAAAGGTGTAGCCATTGAGCTCAAAGCACCAGTCGTAAAAGTGCCAGCGGGCGGTACGCTCGCGGGTAGTCAACATTCCTTTGTCATCGGCGAGTTTCCACAACGAGTTCAAAATCTGCTCAATGTTGGGCAAATATTTGCGCACGGTCTTTTCGTCGCCCGAAAACATCCAGTAGTCCTGCAGCATCAGCATCATAAACAAATTGGTCGGCGCAAAAATAAAATCAAACGCGCCGTCAACCGGCGGCGCCGGACATACCGCCGGGATCAAGTGCTGGTCATCGGTCTGGGAGAAGGCAAGCTCAAAACACCGCCGGTGAATCTCCTCGGTGCCAAAGGAAATCAAATTGGCGCGATTGTTGACGATTAAATCATTGACCCAAAAGCCACGTTCGCGCCACGGGCAGTCGGTGAAAGCGTCGCTGGCGCACGCCGACAAGGTTTCCTGACAAACCTCAAAAATCCGGTTGAGCCGGTAGTCGCTCGCAAAGAAACTCCCGCGTTTGGCAAACGGATAACGCCGGTCGATTCCGCGGATTTGTGAAATCTTGACCGGGCGGTCAAAGTTGCGGATCGTCAACTGGACCATCCGGAAGCCGCGCTCAAAGAGCGTCGTACCGATTTGATTTTTGCCCTCGGCCAAAGTATAACGGTCGGTAAAATGATACGTGACATTGGACTGAAACATGGAGGCGATGCGGTCACCCTTTAAGACTTCACCGTAAACCACCTCGACGACTGTCCCCGCCGGAGCGTCGACGACCGCCGCCAAGCGCCCGGAGACCTCATAATCAAAGTCGCAGACGAGGCGCACTCCTTTGCCGTTGGGTGCAATCACGCACTCATCCTCGGCCGACATCAAGGCGGCAATGTTTTGCAAACGTCTGCCGTCAACGGGAGAAAGCTTTTCACCGTCGACAAAAGCCGGAATCAACGCAGGGTCATCCGGGGAAGTGTTGCCGATTTCACCAATGACCGGGACATCGGCTACCAGCCGGACGTTTTCGCGCATCGCGGGCAAAGTGTTTTTCAACAATTTTTTGGCCAACAAACGCGGATCGGTGACCAAGGCCGCCTTTTGCCACGGATCCGGCTTGACCCGCAAATCGCGGCACTCCATGCGTCCGATCTGCGTGGTGTAATAAGGTACTTTGCGCGCCCAGCTTTGAGTGGCGGCAACTTCCCAAGTCTCGTCAGTGGCGGTGATGTTTTCGAGCTCGGCAATCACGGCGGCGGTCGTTGAGCTCACGGTAAAATTTTCCTCGCCCAAGGTGTAAACCTCGATCAACAGCTCGTTGCCGCCGGTGTGGAGATAGCGCGCGATATCGGTTTCGTCATAATAATGCAGCGAGCACGTACCGCGCACCGGGCCGGTGATCACGGCAAGACCGTTGACCAGCAAACGGTAGTGGCTGTCGGCCGAAATCTTGATCGTGGCGCTCGGCGGCAGTTGCTGCAAGTTTACCATCTTACGCGCATAAAAGTAATAATTGCCGTTGCCGTCATAACTTTTGGGGGCGATCCAGCGAGCATTCATAAAAAATCTCCTTATTTTAGTTGATAATATATCTATTATACTTGAAAAATATGATTTTTAAATGGATATTATAGCAAAAGATATATCTGTTTGACACATCAATTGGCGGGAAACATGTTTGAACACAATTTAAAAATTCACTATTGCAGCTATTTGTGCGACATCACGCCGTGGGTACAAAACGACCTGATGACCCCCTACTGGCGCTTTTACTGGAACGAAGTCCCCGGCGGCTGCCTCCGCTGGCAGCACCGGGAAATCGAGCTCGGCCCCGAGGTGTTTACCGTGATCCCCGGCTATCTCAAGTTTTCCACCTTTGCCCGGGCTCCATTTCACCAGTTTTTCATCCACTTTGCCCTCAATGAACAATTGGTTTTGCCCGGAAAAAAAATCTGGCAAATTCCCGCCGATCCCCAAATCATAAAGGAAATCAAAACCTTTATTGCCACTGACAACACGCCCGAGCGGGAGCTCGAAAGGGCAATCATGGCTTACCGGATTTTGGCCGGGGGATTGCTTGAGTTGCCGCGCGAAGTTCTGGCGCCGCCCCCGCGGCTCGACGAGCGCATCGTCAAGGCCTGTGAGTACATTGACAAAAATCTCCACCAAGCCCCCGGCAACGACCAGCTGGCCGCCCTCCTCCGGCTTAACCGCAACAGTTTTGTCCGGCTCTTTGCCCAAACCGTGGGTGAGACGCCGCAACAGTACATCAAGCGCAAACGCATCGAGCGCGCCTGCGAGTATTTGCACTTCAGCGACCAGTCGATTGAGGAGATTGCCGAAACCCTCGGCTTTGCCGACCGTTTTCACTTCAGCCGCTGCTTTCGTCAGGTAATGCTGATGCCCCCCGCCCGCTTCCGTGCCACGCAGAAATAACATAAAAGAGGATTTGACAACGCCTAAAATCGATGATATGGTATTGCAACGAAACTGCCAAGAGGTTATTTATGGATCAAAAAATGCGCCTGATATTGTTGCTGGAGTCGGGTTTGCTGTTGTTATTTGTTCTGTTGTTTTTGGCCCGGCAAAATTTTAACATGGAGACAGTTATATTTTCCTATTCGGTCTTACTGTTTTACTCTGTGAATTTATTTTTCTCGGTCGGCGCAACTCTTTTCCTCAAAGAGTTCAATATTTCCGGGATCGACAGCAAAGAGAAAAAACAAATTTATGGTTTAATATTGATGATTGCAATGACATTCGGTATAGCGTTTTTTACATTGTGGAGACTGGAGCGCCATTCGCTGTCATGTCTGATTTCACCAATCGGTGCAAGTATCATATTGGCCAATGCGGTCTTGGTCGGCAAAATATTCATCACCGCACGCACATTCTTGCTTGACCAGCAAAAAAAATCACAATAATTAGAAGAGATTTATAGCAATAAAACAAAAAATAATGCAATATAAAAATATCATACTTCAACTCCGTCGCCGCCGTTACGATATTATAGCGTGCTTTGTGCTGTTGTCGTCCGAGGCGGCGGTTTTGCTGTATTACGGCAACTTTTGGGACGCCATCGGCGGAATGACAGGGCTTTATCTTTTGTGGGGTGTTTTGGTTTTGATCCTCACGCTTTTGGGGAGAGCCAACGGCAAAAAAATATTCAGCAAAGCAGTCTCCACCCTCGCCCATATCCCGGTGATCTTTTTTATTTGTGCCATTGTTGTATCATTTTTAATCCGGCTGACAGTCCGTTAATTTAAAAACCGGGATATTTACACTTGCATTTTTATTGGTTCGATAGTAAGGTATGACAAAGCAACAGCGGCGGAATATTATGAAACACTTTTTGATTGATTATGAGCATTTGAGCCAAAATAAGCCCAAAACCGGGACAGCCCAATTTATTTTGCTGCTGCTGTTTGTTTTGCTTTCTCCTTGGGAAGCGGGATTTTTTCACTCTGTCTGTATAAACAATTCGGTATACCATCTCAGCGCCAAGTGGACGACAGCTCTGTCCGTCATCGCGGTACTCCCCTATTACTATATTTCACGGGTACTGGACAATATCTTTTATTATTTTGTCGTCATTGCCTTGTACTCGATACTGTATTCCTTGATCATCCGCGGTCTGCTGTGGGCGGTATCCTGTCTGTTTGCCGATCAGGTCAATTATTATATTTATTTATTCACGCATCCGGCGGTCATTAATCTTTTGCTCAGCTGCGGCTTTTTTATTTATCTCTTGCGGCATAAAATCAACAGCAAGGAAGAAAACAAATGAAAAACAAAAGATATTTTGTTTATATCATATTGGCGGCGCTGCTGCTGTTGATTGCCATCGGTTTTATACTGCCGCAGCTCAATCCACAACCCAATGCGGCCGAGCGGCAATGGTTGTTTCGCGTCGAGTTCCTCAACCTTTTGGGAAGATCGTATACCGAATACTTGAAGCAGCCCGGCGCTGATCCGGCGGACAAACAAAAAATTATTGAGTTTGCTCAAGCGTTTTTCCCAACTTGGAATTTCTGGCTGGCAGATTTTCCCGCTGTCTACGGCACGGAAGATTTTACCCAAGTTTTTACCGTCGTCGGTCAACCGTTTTCTGCCGGCGGGCAATGGATGATGATTGAAAACCGCCCCCCGGAGCAACAGCCGCTGGGCATCACCTCCCAGAGGCAAATATTCGTCGTCAGGCAACTCGGCTTGCCGGAAAATTTAAATCGACATCATATGCCGAAACAGTAATGTTACGCTTGGCAGTGCATGCATTGTTTATTCTCGAACAATCGCGCGGATTCGCGTCGTTCATGAATAGCCGGACAAATCTTCTCACTCCCCGGTCGGACAACTCAGTGTTTTGCAATTTCCACACTTCCCCTGTTTTTTGAGGTGAACGCGCCCGGCGACAGTATATTTTTTCAGAAGTTTGATCACATGCAAAGGCGTAATCGACTTGATGCAGCGCTGGCTGCCGCGCGGACACTCGCGCCGGAAGCACGGCGAGCACTCGGTGGGGCGGTAGATGATCTCCCAGTCGGCATTGATGGGGCCGGTGGCGGTGCAATCGGTGGGGCCAAATACCGCAATCCCGGGTTTGCCCAACACCGCAGAGAGATGCATGATCCCGCTGTCGTTGGCGACGCAGCAAACGGAGTAGTTCAAGAGATGCATGACTTCGGCCAACGAAGTTTTGCCGGCGAGATTGAATACCTTGCGGTCGCTCAAATCCTTGATCACCTCCTGACAAACCTCGCGCTCGGAGCCCGAGCCCAACACCGCCACAATCCCGCCGTGACGCACCCAGTAGCGCGCCACCGTCCGAAAGGACTCCGCCGGCCAGCGCTTGGCCGCTCCGTAAGCGGCTCCGGCGGCCAGTGTCAAGAGTTGGGGATGCTCGCAAATCGAGCTTACTTCGGGATTGATCTCATCCAGCGACGGGCGGATCACAAAGCGCGGCAACTTGCCGTCCCACACGGGAGCGCCCAAAGCACGGGCGATGGAGATATATTTGTTGGTATGGTGAATCTCCGCCAGGCGCAATTGCGGGCGCGACTCAAAGTCAAACGCCTTGGCCAAGAGCCAGGAGCGGAAACGGGCATTGGCGCCGTACAACGGCGAAACCCCGGCCAAGCGCATCAAAAGAGCGTCGCGAAAAGAGTTGTTAAACAAAACCCCGACGCCCATGCGCAAATTGCGAAGGCTGCGGAATTCGCTCAATGCCCACATTTTGTGGACATTTTTGAGCAAAATCATCCCGTCCACCCAAGGCAGCGCCCGAAACAACGGCTTGAGGTTGGCCGGACAAATGACAAACAAGGCGCAATACTCGGGGATGATTTTTTTAAGCATATACAACGCGGGAAGCGCCATCACCGCATCGCCGAGGTGATTGGGCATGCGTACGACCATGCCGTTTTTCCAGGCTTTTTCGGGGATCGTCACCACCGGCAGCTCCGGTGATTTGTACTGGTGAAACACGTCGATGCGCCTGACTTGCGAATCTTTCAATTGCTTTCTCCAAAATTTTAAACGGCCCGATGCCGTGTCAATCCATTTTTTACCGGTGCCGACATCTGCTTAAAAAGGACCGGCTCCGGCGCATCTCGAGCAATAAGATAATCTGTTTTGCTCACTTTTTCAACAGAAATAGCAAATATTTACAAAAAAAAATTTGAAAATTCGCAAAATTATTGTCTATTAATAGAGAAATGTTTTCATTTAACAATATTTTAGGTGAATTTAATGAGCGCACAATATCTTGCTAAGATGTTTTCCACGCATATCGGGATCGACTTGGGTACCGCCAACTGTCTCGTGTACGTGAGAGATCAAGGCATCGTTCTGTCCGAGCCGTCGGTTGTGGCTATCAAAGAGAGCACCCATGAGGTGGTAAGCGTAGGCGCCGAAGCCAAAAGCATGCTGGGCAAAACCCCGGGCAACATCCGGGCCATCCGTCCGATGAAAGAAGGCGTGATCGCCGATTTTGAAATCACCGAAGCCATGCTCCGGTATTTTATCCAAAAAGCCATCAAATCCGTGCCGTGGCGCAAACGTTTGCTGCATCCCCTGGTTTTGGTCGCAGTGCCCTCCGGGATCACCGAGGTGGAAAACCGCGCGGTCAAAGACAGTGCCAAACGCGCCGGTGCCGGTGAAGTCGTGTTGGTCGAGGAGCCGATGGCGGCCGCGGTCGGCGTCGGGTTGCCGGTGGCCGAGCCCGCGGGGAGCATGATCGTCGACATCGGCGGCGGCACCACCGAGGTGGCGGTCATTTCCCTCTCCGGGATTGTCGGAGCCAAGAGCGTGCGCGTGGGCGGCGATAAACTGGATGCCGCGATTACCCAGCATCTCAAAAAGATCTACAATCTGATGATCGGCGAACTCACCGCCGAGCAGATTAAAATTACCATCGGCAGCGCCTATCCGGTCAAGGACGAGCAAACCATGGAGGTCAAAGGCCTCGACATGGTTTCGCGCGTGCCCAAGACCGTCAAAATCAGTGCTGCGGAAATCCGCGTGGCTTTACAGGAGCCGATTACGACCATCATCGAGGCTGTGCGGGCGACGCTGGAGCGTTGTCCCCCCGACTTGGCGGCCGACCTAATCGATCGCGGCATTATGCTTGCCGGCGGCGGTGCGCTCCTGTGCGGCATTGACAAGTTATTAACTGAGGAAACCGGGCTGCCGGTATTTGTTTCCGAGGAGCCGCTGAGCGCGGTTGCCCGGGGTACCGGGGTAATGCTCCAGGAAGACACCATTTGGTCTGTATAATTTATGAAGATTGATTTAAAAAAGCTGAAACCGATCGAAATCTCCGACCTTGACCTTTTTCACAAAAAATTGGCGGTGATGAACAGCCAGAGCTGTGAATGCAGTTTTGCCAATTTATTCATGTATCAGGAGCCCTACCAGCTGGAGTACATCGAGGTCAAAAAACGTCTCGTGGTGCTTGAGCGCAAAGCGGGCAACATCCATTACCCGATCGGCGAGTGGACTGAGCCTGCGGAGTTAAACGAAATCAGTCAGGTCTTTAAAAAGGCCGGGCTTACTGACGGCGGAGTCTACGACGTGCCGGAGGATTTTTTGGACAAACACCCCGATTGCGATGAATTCTTTGAGCTTGAGTTTGACGAAGGCGCTATTGATTATCTGTATTCGGTGGATAAAATCGCCACCTTTAACGGCCCCAAATTGCGCAAAAAGCACAATTTGGTCAAGCAATTTCAGACCAATTGGCCCCATGCCGAAGTACATAAAGTGACGGCGGAAAATTTGCCGATCGTCCGTAAATTGGCCTTTGAGCTCAACTCCCGCTTGGAGTGGTGCGAGTTTTTGGAAGAGGAAGAGCTTGCGATGGAGCGTGCCTGGAAAAATTTTGACACCTTGGGCCTGACTGGCGTGCTGCTCCTTGCCGAGCATAATTTCCCGGTCGGCTTCTCCATTGGCAGCATCCTTCCTTCCGACACGGTGGACATCCATTTTGAGAAGGCCGATCATACTGTCAAAGGCGCACCCCAGACCCTGACCTGGCAGGTCGCTTTGGCATTGCGCGGCAAGGCTAAGTTTATGAACCGCGAGCAGGATATGAATGAAGAGTCGTTGCGCCACGCCAAGCGTTCGCTCGACCCGGAGCGCTTTTTTAAGCGTTATTTCCTCCGCTCCAAAGATTGATGCATCGCATTACTCAGCCCCGAAATTGCCGACGGTAATTTCCGGGGCTTTTTTTATGCACTTCGGCAAAGCGCCGGGCAAAGTAGTTGGAGTCGCCGAAGCCGCACTCGACGGCGATCTCCGAAATCGAACGGGTGCCGGTGATCAACAGCGACACCGCCCGCCGCAAACGCACGTGATTCAGGTAATCCATCGGCGTAACCCCGGTGGCGGTTTTAAACAAGCGCAACAAGTTATTGGGTGAAGTGGCGGCGATTTTGCAAAAGTCGGCCAGCGTCCACTTTTTTTGGCACTGATTCTCCATTGCGCTGATAACTTTGGCCATGCGCAGCAAACTCGGTTGCTTGGTATCGGGTTGGGGCTCATATTGCCGGGAAATCCGCACAATCAACTCAAGGAGCAAGGCGATCCCGGCACACTCAAAGCCGTGGTTTTTTTGTGCTAATTCGCACTCCAAACGCAAGGCGATATTTTGCACCTCCGACAAAGCGTCCGGCTTGAGTTTCAACCGGTGGCGAAACAATTTGTCGCCGCTGAAACTGGGCTCAAGATCAAAGACCACATTGTACCCCGGTATCTTGCGCAGTTGGGAGAGCGGCAAATCCAAATGTGTCAGATCATACTGGATATTGATGAGCCCCAAGTGTTTGCTCTCGACAAAGCAGTGTCCGGCAAGCCCCTGCACGACAAAGACTTCGCCGCAACAAACCGGGATGCGCTCCTCATTGATGATCTGCACCGCCTCCCCCGAGGTTACCAGCACCAACTCGACGAAATCATGACAATGCAAAACGGTGGTCAAATCGTGCTCGTGCTGATACGCGGCGTCGGGCGCAATGACCTTAACCGCCACCGGAAACTCCGGTGCCGGGAAATAATTTTTTCCGCTTGCTTTGACGATATTTTGCATAATTGGTGATATTATACTATAACTTGGTGATTTTTTCAAGGTTTTTTACGCCAAATATCGTATATTAAATGTAGAAAAACAAAAATTTGACCCAAATCAAGGAGATTGTATCATGTCGCAAGTCAACTGCATTACTGCCCGCTCGATGCCCTTTTGGTGCGTGGGCAGCCCCCTCTCCGACCCCTTTGGCGGGGCCGTCCTCGACCGTTTGGATTCGCTCGAAGTCGCCAAACTCATCGCTTGGGCCGGACGCGAAAAATACATTGAGCTCACCAGCTACCATGATGACGACCTTGTCCCGTGGAACCCCAACCAGCCCGAGGACGACCTTGACCCCAAAAGTGCGACTTATCAAAAATTGCGCGAAATCAAGGCTGTGCTCGACAGCGGCAATGTCAAAGTACACGCCTCCATTTGCAGTTTGCACGGGGCCAAAATGTTTCGCAACGGCGGCTTGTGCAACCCCGACCCGGAAATCCGGCGGCTGGCGCGGCTGAAAGTCGAGCGCACCTTGCGCATCGGCCAATTTTTTGGCGCCTCCTACTATGTCTACTGGGTCGCCCGCGACGGCTTTGAAGTACCCGTCGCCACCAATTGGGGCGAAGTTTACGAGCACTTGGCCGAGGGGCTCAATCACGTCTATGATTACATCCATGAGCACAAGATGACCAATTACCTCGGAGCCACCATTGAGCCCAAGCCCAACGAGCCCCGGGGCCAGATGTTTTTGCCGACGAGCGGCCATGCGGTGGGATTTATTTGCGGCAAACTCAAGCACTCCGACTTTTGGGGCGTCAACCCCGAGCTGTTGCAGCATGAGAGCATGGCGCTGATGAATGCGGTGATGACCGTCGGCTACCTTTGCAGTGTCAACAAACTGAAATTTTTGCACTTCGGCAGCCAGATCAAGGCCCAGTTTGACAACGATTTCCCGCCGTTGGTCGGCCCCGAGGGGCTCAAGGAGACGGTCTTTATGTTTAAGGCGCTGCATGATTTAAACTGGCGCGGCGTCTGCGAGTTTGACTGCCACATGCTCCGCGCCGAGGGCGATATCGATGATCAGATCGGCTGCCGCAAGGAGTTTATTGTGAATTGCGTGACCGCTTTGGCCATGGCGCTCGAATTGGCCGGGCGGATCAAAGCCGCCAAGCCGGGCTCGCAATCGGCCGCCGACTTGCAGAGCATCCGCGAGATGTGCCAGTTGGACAATGTCAAAATCACCCGCAACTAGTGAGGTGTCGTATGGGGCTCTATTTGGGAATCGACGCAAGTACGCAGGGCATCAAAGCGGAAATCATCGACAGTGACCAAGGCGTGATTGCGGGAAGCTACGCGGTCAATTTCGGCAAAGATTTGCCGGAATACGCCCATCCTTACGGCTATTTGCCCAACGATGACGATCTGGTGCGCCAGGCCGACCCGTTGATGTGGCTGGACGCCTTGGATCTGCTCTTTGACAAAATGCGGCAGGCCAATGCGCCCTTGACGCAAATTTGCGGCATCTCCGGCTCCGGCCAGCAGCACGGCTCGGTGTATCTCAACGAGCGCTTTGCCGACACCCTCGGCAAACTTGATCCCGGCCAAAGTCTTGCCGCCCAGCTCAAACCGTGTCTCAGCCGCCCCGCCTCCCCGATTTGGATGGATCGCTCGACGAGGGAATATTGCCAAAAGCTGGACCAAAAATTCGGCAAAGCGTTGCAGCAAATCACCGGCAGCCCGGCCATCGAGCGCTTCACCGGCCCGCAGATTATGAAGTTTGCCAATGAGGAGCCGGAGCGTTACCGGGAAACCGGCTATATTCACTTGGTGAGCTCCTTTTTGTGCTCGGTATTGATCGGCAAATCCGCCCCGATTGATTACGGCGACGGCGCGGGGATGAACCTCTTAAACTTAAAAACGCTCCAGTGGGACCCGGAAATTGCCGAATTTACCGCCCCCGGCTTGGTCACGAAACTCCCGCCGCCGGTGCCGTCCTCGGCGATTGCCGGTGGCGTAAGCCCGTACTTTGGCCGCTACGGCCTCAAAGCCGGGACGCCGGTCGCGGTCTGGTCGGGCGACAACCCAAACAGCCTCATCGGCGTCGGCGCCGGGGAGCCGGGGGTGGCGGTGATCAGTTTGGGCACCAGCGACACCTTTTTTGCCGCCATGCCCGACTTTAAAACCGACCCCGACGGCTTCGGCCATGTCTTCGGCAACCCGCAAGGGGGCTTCATGAGTTTGATTTGTTTCACCAACGGCTCATTGGCCCGCGAAAAGATCAAAGAAATGTGCAAAGTGAGCTGGGAGTATTTTGACCGGTTGAGCGCGGAGGAAGCACCGCCCGGCAATGACGGCAAGCTGCTGCTCCCCTACTTTACAGCGGAGTGCACCCCTTTGGTGCTTGCGCCCAAGCTGCGCGCCAATTTTGATTTAAAGACGGCCACGGCGGCGGAAATCATCCGCGCATGTCTCGAGTCGCAGGCACTCTCCATGCGCCTCCACAGTCGCTGGCAGGCCCAAAATTTTAAACGCATCCGCATTACCGGCGGCGCGGCCAAGAGTGATTTTTTACGGCAAATACTGGCCGATGTGTTTCAAGCCGAGATCGAGAGCATCCAAGTCGGCAACTCGGCCGGTCTCGGAGCGGCCTTGCGCGCGGCCAATGCGGTGTCGGGAATCGCGTTTGATCAACTCTACGGGCAGTTTTGCCGGACGACCGAAGTGATTAAGCCCAATTCGGCCAATGCCGAAGTGTATCAATCAATGCTCCGGCGTTACGCCGACTTTGCGGCCAACCCCGGCCAATAACCTTACCCGATCTTACCGGTAAAAAAAACGGCGGCAACTCTTTAAGGTTGCCGCCGGAAGATTGCCATCATCTACTCCGTAATCTGGACCTTGTCCACCACAAAAAATTGATTGGTCACCGGGTGCCGGACAAAGGTCACCAGATAGCTCACTTCACCGGTGATTTCATCGGCATTATCATCATATATGCCTTGGGTAATGGTAATTGAAGTAGCTGTGCCATTAATCATTATGGTAATGGCAGCCGGATCACCGTTTTCCGGGCCGATATCCTTGACAGACTGCGCTTTGACAATCGCCTTAAACATCATCGGCACGGGATTGGCCTCGGCGGTGTTGACCAAATAACTGGGAAGCAAGTCCATCTCTTCTTTGGTCCCCATGTTTGCGGGAACAATTGCCCCCCAAGCGTTATATAAACCGTCATTGGCATTGTTGATTAAAATTTCAGAACGCGTTTTCAACCTCGGCCCGGCTTTATCATTGAGGACCGGCACCATCGCTTTGACGATCGGGGGGGCGGGCGGGGGGGTAGAATAACTGTTAGTGTAATATAACACCGGCTGGTACAACCAATTGGCATACATATAATCGCCGGGCATGGTTTCCAGCGGAGAAGAACCGTTGCCGTCAACCAAATTAAGGTCAATCTTCCCGTAAGTATAATACTTTTCTTCGGGAGTGGCCACGGTCGAATAATCGATAAATTTGACCATATCAAAAATCCCGCCGTCACCGTCTGTATAAGCTGTCCCGGCTGTATCTAAAGAAGAGGAAACAGCGGCAACATTGATGGTCGTGGTATCATTGGCCGCGCCGTTGGCATTGGACAAATTGATAGTTTCCCATTTGGCGCCGCGATGGATGTACCCGAGCTCCGCCGGACTCTCAAGTGTTTTACCGACTGCCGGAAATTTGGCAGTCGAAATCATTGTGTTGGTAGTCCCGGAATTAGTATCATAACCGGGAGAGGTCACCGTCTCGCGGTCTCTGGTAAAATCAAGAGTAGCAGCAAGGTTTTGCGGATTGGCACCGGTGTTGGTATTGCATTTGCCGGTGTAATCTCCACTGCCGTCATTGGTTACATCCATCACATTGGCAATGTCCAAACGATTGACCGTATTAAAAACAGTGGTAACTCCGACGTCGGTCGTATTATCCCAGTCCCCGGTATTCAAATTTTGCCGGGGATCAATTCCTTTAAGGCTGCCCAAGGCAAATTTGTAACTCATGTTGGGATCAGCGTTGCTTGCCAGCTGAAATGTCGTCGAGTAACTCATGGCGAGATTGCACTTGGCATAATCCACCCCGAGAGTACCGCCGGTGTCAAACAGAGCCATATTACCCACCGTGGCCGAAACACTGGTGATATCAACCTCATCAATCGAAATGAGTTTAGTGCTGACAATTGCGGTGGCCTCGGCGCGCTGCGCTTTGACATTGGCTAAATTGGCGATATTTTTGGTTTTGATATTAATTGGGGATGAGTTGGAGGTACGAATCCCGCCCTCGGTAAAATTCTGAGCTGGCAACTGTACTTTGTAGCCAAATGAGTCAGTCGCAGCCGTAATCGACATCTTGTCGGTCGGAGTGGGCAGTCCGGCCAAATCCCGATTAATTGAAATATTTTCAGTTTTAATATCAAATTGCAGGGTGGCAGTCTTTTGCACCGGAATCGGCAAAGTGTCATCCTCATACACCACCTCAATAGTGCATTTGTTGACATTGCCGGTAATCGACAGACTGCTCAATGAGTTGATAAATTTATAATTAACCGGGTCATTATTGTACATGTTGACCAACTTCACAATCGGCAATACGCCGAGAGCGTATGTTACATCGTGATCATTGGCGGGAGCATTGGGGGTGACGGTAAAGCCGGCATCCGTGTATAGGGCGCTATCGGATTTGATCAAGCTGATCTCCAAACCAAGCTCATAGAGATAATCCGTCTGCTTGTTGCCGGTATAAGAGGGAATATTGGTCGTTAAATCCCACGAGCCCTTATCCGAAATCGCCTGCTTGCTGTTGTCATTGATACAGTACTCAAGCAGATTGGCGGCAATTTGCTTGCGGCGGGTAGTTAAATCGGCAAAAGTTCCCGGCACACTTGCAATACGCGCCAAAAACGGAAAGGCTTCGGTTTCCGCGGTATTGATGTTTTTGGTACCGGCAGTCCAAAAAATGGCAGCATTATTCCCCAAAAGCTTATCCACCGTCATCGAAGCCCAATCGGTACGCAGAAGATTAAAGCGGTGGTAATAGGTGTACTTTTTTGATGCGTCGATGGTGCGAAATGCCTCAATCATCGGCGGATAATTTGGTGCAAAAAAACGCCGGACCTTTAACTGATTGGTGGCGCTCACCCCCTGACGGACAAAAATCTGGCTATAGGAGCGCCAAACAACATCAGGGGGCACTGTACCAAGGACAAACTGACTATACCAATTAGTGGCATCCAAAGGCACACTAAATCCCATCTGTTGGGGGGTGATCCCGTCAGCCGGGGTCGTCATTGTCGAATGGACGCTGGTAAAGTCGATTTGCGGGAACATATCATAGGGCAGTACCGCATAGGCATAGCGCCCGATCACCCGACCGTTGGAGTCGAATACCAAGCGCCACTGGGGATCCGGCATCCCGACAGAGGTAAAGGTGGTATCATTGACATAAACAAAGCCGCCGGAATTTTTGACATTGCCCAAAACTTTTGCAATATCTGCCAAATTTCCAAATTTTGTCCCGACAGTTTTGGCGATTGCCGGATTAAATAAAGTATCCGCCTGCCCCCGGCTGGTCAACGACTCCGCCGCAAGCCCTTGATAGGAGCCAAAGAGTGCGTACTCGCTGTAAATCTTGGTGGATGCCAATACCCGGTTGATCGCCGACTCCGCCAACACGTCCGCCTGGGAGCGATAAGAGTTATTGACGGATATTTTTTGGGCAATCAAAGCATTGGAGACGAATGCCAACCCCAAAATCATCAGCACTGACAAAATACCGAGCGCAAACAGCAACGCCACACCGCGTTGAGGTGATTTATGTAAAAATTGTTTCATAACCGCGAATCCTTATAAATCATACTTTGTTTGCCAAGAAAAACGGTTTTGGTAAACGTCTGCTGTACCAACTCGCGAAACGTTTTGGCTTCTGTTGTCTCACTGCTACCGCCGCCCAAGTCTATCCATTTTTTATAATCCTCATCGCTCAACATTACCAACTCGATATGAAGAACGTATGGATACCCAACAGTGACATTTGTCCCCAGAGCAGCACCGGAGCTGTTTAATCCCGTCACGTTAAAAGAAACCACTCGCGGAATAATTGTTTTGTAATTACCGGTACTGTAATTATTTAATGCACCAACCATAGTAGCCGTAGTAGCAGGCGGACCATCAATAATTTGGGTAGTTCCGTCAAAACAATTTTGAGCCACACCGGCATCGCTGGCCGCCGTAATTCTCAACTCATTGACAGTAGTGTCGCGGTAAATCATCACAAAATACAGATTGCTGTTGGCCCCGGAGGCAAACTGATACAATGAGTCGGTAATAAAATACAGCTTATTGTCTCCGGTTGTTGTTCTGTCAACCACAAACGGTACATCAGTGCTGGTACCGGCCGTGGCTGCGGTCGGATATGCTTTTAAAAGCAAATCGCCTATCACCTGCAAGGCGACGCGGGCGTCAGCGGTGAGGTTGTTGCGGTTCTCCGAGGCCACCCATATACGCTGGGCACCGGAGAAAAATTGCAGCATAATCAGCAAAAGAATGCTGAATACCGCCAAACTCACCAGGAGCTCGATCAAGGTAAAATTCTTTTTAAAACAACTTTTTTTACGGCGCAACATTTTTGGCCTCCGTATTAAAGAGTTCCAAACGGTAAGTGCGGACATTGCCCGAATCAACTCGCGTATTGGTATTACTGGGATCACCCAAATCGTCATATACCATATCAACCGGCCAGCTGATTTCCACATAAATTACCGCCGCAATTTTATTTAATGCATTTTTGTCCGCAGCATTCAAGGGGACGCTGCCAATATTGAAATCCTTCCAATACTCTGGATCGCGCCAAACCCGGATAACCGCGCTGAAGTCTCCATTCTCATAAAGATAAACGCCGTCTTTGGTCGTATAGTACAAATTACCCATTATTTGAGCATCTTTGGAGGGGCTTTTGATATCAGCATCCGCGGGTTTGGTCGAGGGGATATCAGCACCCAAACTGGACCAATCAGATAATTTATAAACAATACTCTTGATGTTTTCCAGCATCACATCGGCGATCATCGGCACCTGATCATTGGCGCGGGCATTGGTCGAAGCATTGATCCCGACCGGGAACAACACCAAAATGCTGGAGATCCCGATGGCCAGTACCGCCATCGCAAGGGCCAGCTCCACCATATTAAAGTAACGGACAGTTATTTTCATGGCAAATACTCCACGCGGCCGGTCAGACCGTTGAGTTTTAGTTTGAGCAGATTGTCAGTTGTGGTTTCGGGGGTATAATAAACAATATTATTACCATTTAACTCACCCTCGGCAACCATTAGACTCAAGTCTGAACCACTGGCCGTTCCGCCATTATAGCTGAACTCAATCCCATTAACTGCCGAGGAATCGGATGTTTGCATTTTAAGACCGGTAAAAGTTACCAAATCATTTAATGTTGCGGATGATCCTTTGGTTGGCATACTGAGGGTACCTGAACCACCGACACTATCAACTAATATGGCACCGTCCATCACTTTCCAAGAACTGTCAGGAGCCCATTGCCAC
Source organism: uncultured Victivallaceae bacterium (assembly GCA_964609825.1). GTDB lineage: Bacteria > Verrucomicrobiota > Lentisphaeria > Victivallales > Victivallaceae > CAZSSH01. The sequence goes on from CAZSSH010000010.1 coordinate 632,304, forward strand.
ACCCAAGTGCTGCCGCTTTTTACTTTTTGCGCCAGCCGGTAGGCGGTTTTGTTGGGATAAAGACTGCCGTTGCTGACAATCGCCAGTCCGGCGGGAGCGCGGCGGCTGGCGGCAAGTGAGCGGGCTTGCTCAATGGCCAATTTAAGGTTGCCGGTCCATTGGTCGACTTTGTTGCCGCTGATCATCCGGTTGAAGGCAGGCAAAACAAGCGCCATCACTACCCCGATGATTGCCACGACCACCAGCAACTCCACAAGGGTGAAACGCTTCATTGATTTTTTTGCATTTGTCATCAAAAATCGCACCTCAAAATTACAGTCAGGGGCAAATCTTATACGCCCACACTCTACTATAAATACTTTTTGCTCATTTTTCAACCCGCAAAGCGAAAAAAAGCACAAAATTAATACGGAGAAATCAGAATCCGGCCCCGGCTGTCGCGGCAGATCTCCGCCTGACAATGAAAGGCGTGCTCCAAATTGGCGGGGGTAATCACCTCTTCGGGGGCGCCGCTGTCGATGATTTTGCCGTTTTTGATTAAGATGATCCGGTTGCAGCAGCGCGCCGCCAGCTGGAGATCGTGGGAGATCAGCAACACCCCCAAATTGCGCTCATGCGCCAACTCACCGAGTTTGCGCGCAAGCTCGTTGCTGTGGGCGATGTCCAAGGCATTGGTCGGCTCGTCAAGCAGCAAAAAGTCGGTCTCCTGAGCGAGCGCCATCGCGATAAAAACGCGCTGCTTTTCGCCGCCCGATAATTCGCAATAGCGCCGATGCGCCAAGTGGGCGATGTCCATCTCTGCCATCGCTTTGGCAACTGCGCAAAGGTCCTCTTTGGCCGCCCCCGCCAGCTGCGAAATTTTGGAGGCGCGCCCGGTCATTACCATGGTGCGCACCGTATAATCCAAGGGCGGCGGCAGATTTTGCGCCACCGCACCGATGTGCTCGGCCCGGGTCAAGTGATCCATCCGGCGCAAAGGTTTGCCGTCGCAGCAAACTTCGCCCTTTTGCGGCAAAATCCGGCCGGTGAGAATTTTTTGGATGGTGCTTTTGCCGCTCCCGTTGGGCCCGATAAGGCCGACAAAGTCGCCGCTCGCCAACTCAAACGAAAAATCGTCCAGCAATGCCGCTTCGCCGGGATAGGCAAAGGTGATGTTTTTGGCCTCCAGTTTCATGATTCCCCCGGAGTGTTTTTATTTAACAGCCAGAGAAACATGGGGCCGCCGATCAATGCCGTGATGACGCCGATGGGAAGCTCCTTGGCCGGGTAGATGATCCGGCTCAACAAATCGCAGAGCATCAGAAACATGCCGCCCCCCAGCAAAGAGAGCATAAAAAGTTTGCGGTTGTCCGCCCCCGTCGAGCGGCGGAAAATATGCGGGATCACCAAGCCGACAAAGCCGATGATCCCCGACAAAGCGACCGTACAGGACGTGAGAATTGAGGCGGTGACGATCAACAAGACCGAGGTGGTGACCGGGTTGACCCCGACATTCCACGCATGGTCGTGCCCCAAAGACACCGCATTGGCCTTAAAGCTCCACAAAAATAAAATCACCGCTCCGGCCGCCAAAGCCGCCATCGCCACGGTTAAAATTTTGAGGTCGACCGACTGCAAATCGCCCAAGAGCCACCAGTTGATCCCGCAAAGGTCGGAGACGGTGGCAAACGAAATCAGGCAACTCAGAACACTTGAGCTCATGGTGCCGACGATGACGCCACTCAAGAGCAAACGGGTGACGCCGTTTTTGCCGCCGCGCGAAAGCCAGATCACAATTGAGAGCGCAATCAATGAGCCCAAAAGCGCCATGATTGGCACGGCAAGGAGAAATAACGAGGCAAGCCCGGTGATGAACCCCAGCGCGGCGCCGATGGCCGCCCCGCCCGACACCCCCAAGATAAAGGGTTCGGCCAACGGATTGCGCAAGACCGCCTGATAAGCGGCCCCGGCCAACGCCAGCGAGCCGCCGACGGTAAACGCCGCCAAGACCCGGAAAATGCGCAGCTTGATCACCGGGTTAAGCGACCAGTCGGCGTCAAAAAATTGCGCGGGCGCAACCCGGCTGGAGCCGAGACAAACGCACAATACCCCCAGCAGCAGTACTGCCAGGATAAACAGCGGAAAAGTGATTCCGGCACGTTTCATTTTTAGTACGAGTCTTTGATGTCAATGATATTAAGCTGCGGGGTTTCCACCCCGTTGTGAATATTAAGCTGCGGCACCGCCAAAATGTCCAGCGTTTTGCCGTAAAAACGGTTGCACGGCTGATTAAAGGCGATGAAGTCGATCTGGCCGCTGCGGTTGCGCAAAATCCCGCGGCAGTGCGAGCTGCCAACCTCGTTGCAACGGATAACCTGCACCTCGTTGAACCGGAAAACCGGCTTGGAGTTGCCGTGGCCGAAGGGCGCCAGCATATTTAAGTGCTCAAAAAAAGCGCTGTTCATCTCATTTAAGTACGCTTCGCCGTCGTAGGAGATAAAGTCCTCCAGATCATCACTGGTGATGTCCTTGCGGATTTCGCGGTCCAAGGCCTCAAAAAAACCGGCGATATTCTCCGCCTTGAGGCCGATCCCCACCGCCATCGGGTGACCGCCGAAACGGTCCAACAAGGAAGCGGTGCGGCTCAGCACCTCGACCAAATTGAGGCAAAAGACACTGCGGCCGGAGCCGTAGGCGACATCGTTTTGGATGGTTAAGACAATCGTCGGACGGTTGTAATCACGCGCCAGACGCGATGCCACGATCCCGATCACCCCCTGATGCCAGTTGCGTCCCGCAACCAAGAGCGAGTAATCGCTCATCCAAGCCAAATTGCGCTCGATTTGCTCCTTGGCCTCCTGATAAATCTCCTGCTCCTTGTCCTGCCGGACCTTGTTAAAGGCCTCCAGCTGCGAAGCATAGTTGTAAGCGGCAACGATGTTGTCGGACTCAAGCAAAGCCAGCGCCACATTGGCGTCCCCCACCCGACCGGCGGCGTTGATCCGCGGCGCGATCCGGAAAGTGATATCCGACGGTGTCAGCTCGTTGCGCAAACGCGAACTCTCGATCAAAGCCCGGATGCCGGGGCGCAACTGTTTGCGCAAAAGGTCGATGCCGTGCTTGACCATGATCCGGTTTTCGCCCAACAATGAAACAATGTCGGCGACGGTGCCCAAAGCGACATAATCGAGGATTTCCTCAAGCTTGGTCTGAAAAGCGCCCAAGTTGTTTTCGCGGCCGTATTTGACAAAGGCATGGGATAATTTGAACGCCACCCCGGCGCCCGATAATAGCTGCAAGTCCTCAAGCTCGGGATAAACTTTGGGGTTGATGACCGCCAAAGCGTTGGGCAATACTTGCGCCGCCTCGTGGTGGTCGGTGATGATGACATCGATCCCGCGTGACACCGCATCGTCCACCGCCTCGCAGCTGGTGATCCCGCAGTCAACGGTGACCAGTACGCGGCAGTCGCCAAAGGCTTCCAGCGCCTTGCTGAGCGACTCGGGGGTAAACCCGTAACCGTCGTCAAACCGGTGCGGGATAAACGAGTGCACCTCGGCGCCGTTTTGACGCAAAATGAGCGCAAGCAACGCGCTCGCGGTAATCCCGTCAGTGTCGTAATCGCCGTGAATCAGGATCGGCTCCCGGTTGGCGATGGCTCTCCACAGTCTGGCTGCGGCCTCTTTGATGCCTGGAAAACGATAGGGGTCGGACAAATTTGTCAGTTTCGGATTGAGAAAATTTTGAATTTCCTCTTCTTTCACGCCGCGCGCCGCAAAAAACATTGCGATTACCCGCGGTAATGAATAACGATCCTGTATGGTTTTAATGTCAAACGCTTGATTGTTTCCGGGCAGTTTCCAATTTTTAACACCCATTTACAGTTTATACTTTCTATCCTTAATATATCATGTACATACGATAACCCCAAAATGCGATAATGTAAAGGGGGATTTTGATTATTTTTTGTTTTTTTCTTGTGATTTTGATTTGAAAAAACGGAATTTCGGATTATTGTATAAAACAGTCACCCGCAGACAGAGTTATCTGTACAAAGTGACGAGCCGACGTGGCGGAATTGGCAGACGCGCTAGATTCAGGTTCTAGTTCTTCGGAGTAAGGGTTCAAATCCCTTCGTCGGTACCAATTGCGAGATTTCCGGACCAAAAGCTGGTTCGGATTTTTTTTGCCCGGAAAAGGGGAGCTGGGAGATTTTTATACCGGTGGCACTGACTCATCCGAGTGGGCGGCGAGAAACTTTGTCCGATAGAGCATAACCGATGTTGCTTGGATCGGTAGAAATACCCGGGCGACCTCATGTTCAGGTGGCCGCTGGGACAGATGGTGTTGATCGGCCACGCCTCGCAACAGACTTCCGCCCATAGCCGGCCGGGGCATGCTTCGCTACCCCGTCGTTGCCATCGCATACGCTCGGCAATGACCTCACCATGGGCTCACGGCGCTAACCGCGCTATTACCCGAGAGAAGACGACGTCGTTCTGACAGCCCAAAACCTTACTTGACCACGGTGAGCTCAACGGGCTTGCTGCCGCCGAGGCAGATGCTCTCAAGGCGGATTTCCTGCGCTTCGCCGGGAGCGAAGTCGGGAATGATTTCCAAAGTATGGGTGGTATCTTCGCTCAGGCCCTCAATCACCGGTTTGACCATGTGGGCATTGCCGTTGCAGGCCTTGCCAAGTTTGCCCGCGTCAAATTCGCGGTCGACCGCCACGCCGTCGATCAGAACTTTATATTTGCCGCACTTGAGGGTCGACTCGCCGAAAAACAATACTGACGAGCCGCGGAATCGGCAGACCAGCTTGGGCGCGTCGCCGGTGATTTCATATTGCGAGCGGCCGGTGCGTTTGTTGTTGGCCAGCCGCACCATGTCATCAAGCCAGCGCGACATCACAAAATCGTAAGCCACCGCCGAAGTTTCCGGCTTCACGACCTCGATTTTGAAGCCCTCCGGCAGCATTTTTGCAATCACAAAGCGTTTGACAAACTTATAAGAGTCGTTGCTGAGCCATTTCTCCGGCAATACCGGTGTCTCTTTGCTTGCCACAGCACTCAAATACGCCGCCTTGGCCGCCTCAAAATAAATCTGATATCCGGCATCGGACGGGTGCGTGTTGTCATACCGGTACGGCGGCCAGAGGAGGTCAAGATCAAGCTCGCCGGCGTTGTATTTTTGCTGCATCAATTGCACCACATCGCCGACCGGCAAGTGATAATAATTGGCAAGCTCCAAATGCTTGGTGCGCCGGTGCATTTTGCTCAAGTCCTTTTCCTCCACATAGCTCCGGGCGGCGGTAATCATCACGACCACCGGGCAATCCGCCGCCAATGTTTGCCGGACGATCGACTCATAAGCGCTCAAAGTCGGGTCCGAAACTTTGTAGGCATCATCATTAAGGGTAAAATCCAAAAACATCAAATCGGGGTGATGTTTCATCACGTCGCGTTCCAGCCGCTGCACCCCCAATTGGGCGCCGGTGCCGCCGATGGCCGCATCGACAAAGGTGAAATGTGCCTTGGGGTAAGTTTGCTTGAGCCATTGGCCCATCAATGCCCGGTAGCTGGTTTGATTGGGGTCGGAGGCGTTGGCCCCCCAAGTGAGCGAGCCTCCTAAAAAAACCACGGTAAGTGACTGGCCGTCCTTGGCCTTTTGATCAAAATTTTGAAACGAAGCAGCCTGCAACGAAACCATCAGCGATACCCCCAATAATAATAACCAGTGACGAAGTGACATTATTTCTCCCTGCATGTTTTACCCGCCTTAACGGCGACTTTATGACGTTGTGTGATAAATTTTTGACCGGCGATTTGCGCCTTTAAGGACAGCCAGGTCTGCTTGGCGATTTTGGCCGGGTCGATTTCGAGGCGGGTGAGCGGCAGCGGCGCAAAAAGCTCCACATCTTTGTTGGCGTGGGAGATGAGCATGCAGTCCGCCGGTATCTTGCGCCCGCTCTCCTGAATCGCAAACAAAGCAGGCAAATAAAGCGAATCCTCAAATACAAACACGCTGTCAAACCCGGGGTGCTTCTGCAAAAACTTCAGGATTTGTTGATAGAGCCGGGCGTGACTGTCATCCCGCGTGAGATCGATCAACTGCAAATTTAAGTCTGGAAAAGCATCAAGTTTGAGATCCTCAAACGGGTACGACCCGGATTGCGGACGCACGAGCACGATATTTTTGCCGCCCTGTTTGCGCAAGTACCCGAGGCCGGCATCCAACATTTGCTGGTAATCGAGCTCCACCGGCGCGCCGGAAACGGGAACGTTGCACTCTTTACGGAGATAATCCATCACCAGATCATTGGAGCAAAACTCGATCACCGCCCGCAGCTCATTGTCAAAGACGGCATGCTTGAGATCGTGAAACGCCCGGTCGTAACGGGCGAGATCGCTGGTGGGATAGAGCTCGTAGCTCCAGTTGTCCTCACAAATATATTCGATGAGTTTCTCCAAAAACACGGCATGAAACATCAAGCGCTGGCGGGTAAAAATTTCGCTCCCAAAGATGATCCCCACCCGTTTTTGAGCGAGCCCGGCGCGGATAAAAGTGCCGCGTCCCGGCGTCCGCTCAATCAACCCGCGCTGAGTCAACAGTTTCATGCTCTGCTGGATCGTCTCTTGGTTCACCTTGAATTTTTTGGCCAAATCTGTAGTACTCGGCAACCGATCGTTTTCCTTGAGATTGCCGGAGCTGATCTCCGACTCAAAAAAATTTGCGATTTGCTGATACATCGCCGACGGGCGGCTGATTTCAAATTCAAAATTTTCGGTCATAACCTCTCACCTGATCCATTCCAATTACCGGTTGGGCTTAATATAGCCGCAACCGGCAATTTTGCAAATGCTAACGGGATATTTTTTGATAACCCGCCATCGGCAGCGCCAGACGCAAGCCGATGTAGACATAGCCGGGATAGCCGGGGTTGTTAAATTCGCGCGCGGTATTGACCAGTTGCGAATTATAGTACCCAAAAGAACTCCCCCGGATCGACCGGTGCGGTGATTTGCCCTCCTCTAGAAAATCCTGTTTATCGCCGCTTGCGTATGGCAAATAGGTATCTGAGCACCACTCCGCCACGTTGCCAAAGAGATCCATGACGCCGTCGCGACTGACCCCGGCCGGATAGGACCCCACCGGCGTCACCCCTGCCCCGACCGGCTGCCGCGACAAGGTATTGAGCGACAAAGGTTCGGCGGCGACATTACCGTGCCTGGACTCCGGCGGCGTATTGCCCCACGGGTAAATGCGGTTTTCGCCGCGGCCGGTGGCGACGTATTCCCACTCTGCCTCGGTCGGCAAGCGAAAGCCGTCGGCCGCGCGGTTGACTTTCCACGTCTTTTCGTCATAGGCCTCAATGAGACCGTATTTTTTTGACAAAAAGTTGCAGTATTTGGCCGCATCCTGCCACGACACGTAAATCACCGGGTCGTTATCACGCCAAGAGAAGCTGTCGCGCCGTTCGCGGTGAGCGGGCATAAACTCCTCAAATTCGCGGTTGGTAACTTCATACCGATTGAGCGCAAAGCCGCTCACTGCGACATTGCCGTTGTCCTTCATCGCAAACGTGCCGCCGGGAATCACCGCCCAGGCATTTTGCCGCTCAACATTGGGGGCAAAGTGCTTGAGCTCGGTCAATGCCACGGAGCCGATGCAGACATTGCCGCGGTCGTCAAAGTTATCCGCAGTTTTATCCAGCGCAAGCGACATGGTGCTTGCCCCGGCGGGGATGGTAAACAAAAATGCGGTGCTTTTGACCGCACCCCCGGTCGGCGGCAGAAATACCGGGAAATAACATTGCTGAAACTGGTAATCCTTTCCGGGCACGGCAAAGCGCAAGGTGAGTCTCGCGTCATCTTTGCCGGGGTTGGCAAAATTGACCGTAAACGAGTAAGTTTTACCGGCAATCCCGGCCGGGAGCTCCCAAAGGGCCTGCGCCGCTTTGCCGTCGGCAAAATAAAGCTTGCCGTCACGCAACTCGACTTGATCAAGCTTGGCGTTGGCGGCGTCAAATTTGGCGACGACCGGCCCGGCGGCGACGCCGGTGGTCCACTCGCGGCTGATCTGATGCTTGCCCTTCACTGAGTTAATTTGATTGACTTCGCCAATGATGCTCCGGCGGTTGACCAAGTCAAAGACGACTTGGCCGCCGCGCTCCAGCTTCACTTCCGGGGTGCCGGGCTCAAAATCCATATTAACATGCTGCACCCCGGCAGCCAAGTCAAAGGTTTTGACCGAGCTGCCGGTTTTGACCGTCAATTTGGCGGGGGCGGTCAGCATGGCGGTAAGATAAATTTTGTCCTGGACATCATCGTGGAGCTGGTCGCTCGGCCAGGAGGTGAAGCGCTGATCGTCCCAGCTCTGCGTTTTCTCGTTCCAAATTTTGGTCACATCTTTTTTACGGGTGCGGCAAGTCATATACAACCGGTCCTGCGTGATTTGCGGCGCGACGCCGATTTTGAAGCGTAAAATGCAATATTGAAAAAAGTCGAGAAATGCCTCGTCGCGGTTGAATTGCTCGCGGTCCATGCCGGTAATGTCTTTGGTTTGATTCCAACGGTAGGGCATCAAGTTGGAGTCCTCGCCGTAATCGTTCCAAGTGATGATTTCCACCAAATCGTTGCCGTCGGCAGTGATCCCCTGCCACATGGCATCGACTCCGGCCATTCCCTGAAAGTCACGGCGGTTGGGGCTGTTGTAGCTGGGCGCCACCCCGGACAAAAAGAGTTTGCCGGCGAGCAGCGCTTCGCGTTTGCCGACGCGGTTTTTGTCGATCAAATCGCCGACCGTGCCGTCACAGGCAAAGTGCCCCAAGCCGTCCACGGCGGGCTCGCTCAACAATTTGCGCGCAACCTCCGGGCTCCACGCCATCGGGTGATACGGCAACGATGTTTGCGGCACCACCACCATCTCGAGTCCTTCCCCGCGCAATGCCTCGGCGACCACCTTATAATCGGAGGTCCGGCCGGCGTAGCCCGACATAAAGGCCTTGCCCTGATGGCGGAAAAGATTGGGGTGACGGTAATAGCGGCGGTACATATCGCCCACGTTGCGCATGGTTTCTTTTGCGATGTCGGGCCCGGCGAAATCGGGCGACATAAAAAAGACAAAAACAGTATCGAGCTTTTTGGCCGCCGCAAACAAGTTGTCGGCATTGCTCACATAGCGGGTCGGTGTCCCCTCGGGCGACTTGTCAAATTTGCGCCATTCGCCGCAATTGAGGGCAAAGCCGTCAATCCCGTAGCTTTGGGCCAACTCGATTTCGCGCTCGTAAAAGTCGCTTGGCGAAGTAAAGCACGTCATATAGTGGGCAAAAACGTGCTTGTCAGCGACTTCCCCTGCGGCCACTGCGCCGGTAATAGCCAATGACATCAAAAACAACGTTCCTCTGGTCATAACAGCGACTCCAGTTTTACGGTCAAATCCTCCAGATACAAAACATCGGTGTCGCTCCCCGGCGACTCGTCGGCGACGAGGTAAATATAGTCCCCGGCTTTGACCTTGATGTTTTTACAGTCCAGCGTGCCGCCCTCGCCGGTTTTATAAATCGTCGAGCCCAAAATTCCCTCGGGCCCGCGGACTTCCAGCGTGATGCCGTCCTGCCCGGCATTGGGGACGATTTTGCCCGCAAGCGACACTTCGCCGTCGACGGGACTGCGCCAGGCGAGAATCAAAGCCACCTGATTGCGGGGCCGCATGATGACTTGCCACTTGCCGTCGGCTTCCCGTCCGGCGATCCAGCCGTGGATGTACTTGTAAACCGGGTCGCTCGACGGCGAGAGCCGCGCGAATTTCCCCGCATAGGGGACATTGGGCAAACAGCTGCCAACCCGCTGATACGGCGGATTGTGGTCGATTTTGCCGTGTTCGCCATGCTTGTAAAGATAAAACCATACCGGGCGGCGGTTGAAATCCAAGTCCGGATTGGAGCACTGATTGTTTTTAAAGATATCCTCATACACCCAGACGTCACCGGTTTGATACGGCTTGTCGGCGACAACCGGGTTGGTCTGGCGCTGATACTCCTCAAGGTTGGTTGCGCCGTCATTGTCGGGGTCGGCGGCGGAGTCAACCTTGGGCAGATTTTTGAGGTCCAAAAGTTTGCCGAAATAATAACGCTCAAACCAGTTGGGCAAACCGTTGCCGTCGCTGTCGCCGTACTCGCTGTAGGCCAAAAACGGCTGATCCGGGAAATCCTTTTGCCACTCGCTCTCACACTCGCTGCTAAAGGCGCACATCGAGCTGTCGGGGCGAAACGGCCGATCGGTGATTTCCTCGGGGGCGGTCAACGTCAACACAGTCTTGCCGTTGCGAGCAAGCTCGACCGATACTTTGCCCGGAGTCACCGGAAACTGGCGAAAACTCATCCCGGCGGGGGCGTCATACGACTCATTGCGCCCGCTGAGCGTGACCTTGCCCGGTTCTTTCAAAATCGCGGTCACCTCAATAACGCCGCCGGCGCGGCTGAGCCGGGACTGAAACGGGAACACCACGGCGTCATCGTTGTAACGGCGGAAACTCACATAAATCTGGTCGCGCTTGACCGCCGGGGCTTTGCCCGCCTTCCAGTACTCAATAAAATAACGGTTGAGCATCAATGCGGCGTAATTGGTGTTGTAACCGGGGGCGATGTTAGTATCTTCGCCGTAATCGTTCCAAGTTACAAACTGGAGCAAATGGCAGTCAAGCTTACGGGCCATTTCCCACATCTGGCGGAGTTTTTCAAAGCCGTTTTTGCCGTAGACTTGACTGTTGGAGCGGTTGTTGTACTGAAACCAGATGGGCTGGCCCCACTCGGCCTTGTTGGCGCGGACGATTTCGCCCAGTTTCTCGATTTCACCGTCCTTGTAATAACCGTCAAAAAAGTCGCCGACCGCCGGGAAATTTTTGGCCAAAAACGCCACCGCCTCCTCCATCGTATACGAGTTGGCCGGCACCCCGCCGTTAAACGCGCCGATGCAAAAATAAAAGTAAACCGGCTGTCCGACTTTTTTCTCGACGTCGCGGTAAGCCTGTACCAGCTTGGGCCAGTTTTCCTTGGTCGCCGGGAGATTCATGATCCCTTTGGAGTGGTAGCCAAAGATCAAAACTTTGCCGTCGCGCCGGGCCAAGTTGGGGCTCTTGCCATGCTTTTCCAACATGTAATTGATGGCGTCGGCATAGGCATTGACCCGCAATTCCTTGTCCTCGGGATTTTTAGGGAGACAGGAGGGGTCGAGGCAAATGGTGATTTTAAACGGGAGCTTCTGCTCCTCGGCGACCTTAAACAACGCATCGAGCATTTTTTTGGCGTTGACATCACCAGCATAGGCGTCAAGGGCAAAGCCGTCAAAGCCGCCGCGCATCGCCCGGGCGATATCCAGCTTGGCCGCATCTTCGTAATTGTACTCGGTTTCGGGCGGCACCAAGTCCCAATTGTAAATCTTGCCCCCCGAGGAGAGCGCAAAGTCTTTGCTGTTGTGGTCATAGGTATTGTTTTTGCGGTGATATGCGGTCGGCCCCGCCGCCACCGGATAGCACCCCATATAGTGGGCAAAAATCTGCTTGTCCTCGGCAAACATGCCCAAGGTGATCAAGAGCGAAAACGTCGTCAGCAGCCATTTCATCATTTTTATTTTCTCCGGTAATTGGTTATTTGTACAAAGGTTTGTAAAACGGGTAAAGTTTGGGGTCGGCGCTGTCCGCCGGGAGCGTATTTTTGTCGCGGACATTGCAATGGCCGTCAAAATAAGCAACGGCGAGATTATGGCCGGTATGCCAGGTGCCGAGATGGTTTTTGACCTGATACCCCCAGCCGCCCTCGGAGCCGCCGTAGGTATTATAGCCGCCGTATTCGCCCATGGTGTCCGCCCAGTAGCTGACGCCGGAAGCGTTTCTTACTTTAGCGGCCTTGAGCCGGATGGATGTCCCGTAAGGTTTAATAAAGTGGCGGTTAATCCCGCAGGTATAATTATTGCCGGTCGTCCCGTATGGAAACGCGGTGCACAAAGCGCCGAAGGGCAGCACCCGGCCATTGACGTCTTTGTTGTTTCCCATCACATACTTGAGTCGCACGAAACCGTCCAAGATGGTGGTGGCCGAACCGTTGATGATGATGTTGTCAGGAAGCGTATAGTCTTCGTAATCCTGAAAATACAACATCGATGCATTCATGATCTGCTTTTTGAAGTTAACGCAGTTGTTGAGCTTGGCGCGCTCGCGGGCTTTGTTTAATGACGGCAGCAGCATGGAGGCCAAAATGGCGATGATCGCAATCACCACCAGCAATTCAATCAAGGTGAAACATCTTTTTGACATGACAAACTCTCCCTTATCATTTACTTTGATAAATTACATGTTGATCTCTTAAAATGCGAATTGATTTTGTGGCCCTTTCCTCAATGATTGTGATATGGTGATCAAAAGTGATGGTAATTTTGGTGTCATCGGCGTCATAACCGACGATTTGGGACAATGAGTGATTTTGCAAGACACGCATGATTTCGGCATGTTCGCAAATCAGCGGCAGCACGTCGAGATAATGGTCGCCATAGCCGCCCGCGCGAAATTCGACTTCGTGCCACGGGCGGCACAACGGGTCAAACCCGCGCTCGAGTTTGTGAGTGGAGATGACCAAACCGTGCGTTGCCAGTTGAAAAAACGGGACGATTTGCGGCTTTAACGCGTTGAATTCATCCGAAATTTTGTGCCGGAAGCGCTCATAAACCCCCTGACCGTGGACATGGGCGACCTCGTCGACATAAGGAAGCACATACGCCGCGCCGCACTCGCACGACGAGGCGCCGTAAAGATGCCGCACGTACTCAAGCATCCGGCACAGGGCCAAGGCAAATTCGCGCTCATTGGCGGGGTGTTTGGGGTGATGGCAGGTAAACAAGCCGGTGGTCTGGGCATCCAAGTAAGCGCTGCCGTAAAAGCCCAAATCCTTGATCCGTTTGAGATTGTGGCCGTAACGCTCCAGGTAGACCACCGGGCACATCTTGTAGGATTCACCGCCGGCCCAAATGCCGGAGATCTGCCGCTCGCCGAATTCATCGACGCTGAGCATATCATAATCCATATCGGGCGACTGCAAATAGGCGTCGGTGACATTGTCGTGACAGACAATTTGGTAATCGAGCGCGCGCGCTTTTGCTATTAATTTTTTGAGCCCCGACTCGCCGCCCAGCCGGGGTTCGGCCGGGAACCGGGTGGGATAAGCGCCGTCGTGGCCAAACACATTCCACCCGACCAAGGTAAAAATTACCTTGCGGATGTTGTGATCATAAAAGGTTTGGATAATGGTTTCAGCTTCCTCAAAGGTGGTAAAAACCGCCATCTCCGACGAACCGTCCGGCACCATCTTGGGGCGGACGGCGCAAAAGATTTTGACCCGGATCGCATCGGCGGCATAAGCGAGCACCGGATTGTCTTTGACCCGGTCAGCCAGCGGCATCACGCCCCGGCGATTCAATAAATCATCGCGGTAAATCTGCGACAATTTCGCCCAGCCAACCCGACCCGGCCGCAGATAATAAACGACCGTCTTGCTTTCGCTTGAGAGCACTTCATCGGGGGTATGGCGCATCCCAAAGGTGACAAAGCTTTGACAGCATTCGGCGCCGATCACCGAGTCGCACCACGCATAAAAATCGCCGGACTCGACGATTGCAAGACAGGAAGCCGCATCCGTTGTCACGGCAAAACAATTGAGGACGCCAAATTTTTCCCACTCCTGTTGACTCATATAAAAGCGGTTGCGGCAAGTGCCCGGCGCAAGCTTGGCAGGCTCGACCAGCGCGCCCGAAAAAGCGGGGAGCAGCCACTCGATATGATCACTTTGCTTTGCCGCCAAGAGGCCCGGCAATACCGAGAGCTCCATCAACCGATACGTCGAGCCGCGTAACTCCAAAATTTGAAACGGGTCCACCGTCAGCCGGACCGACTCCGCGCCGAGCTCAAACCGGAGATTGACCACCAAGCCAAAACGCGCACTCTCGGCGGTCAAATCATAAACATTGCCGCTTGACCGGCGCAAACTTACGGCAAAGTCGCGAACCGTCATCTCGCGCTTCTCCGGCCGGCAATAAACCTTGGCGGTCAACACTTGCGTCAAATCCAGCTCCAAAGTGCGGCGATTACAATCAAACTTCAATTTCCCGGCGGCGGAGTCACAACAAAACATTATGGACCTCAAAAGTTATACTGCATTATATGGATATCAATATTATACCATACAACAAACCCAAAGTCAAGACCCTGCCGCGATTTTTTCGGAGTTTTTTCAAACGCCCGGATGACTAAGAACTCAAGCGATAGAGCATAACCGATGGTGCACGGAGTGGGAGGGAGACCGGCGACCTTGTGTTTAGGTGGCCGCTTGGTACAGATCATGGTTGTCGCCCACGCCGCGCTGTAGACTTCCGCTGTTAGCCGGCCGGAGCATGCTTCGCTACCCCGTCACGCCACCTCAACGCGGACGGCTGCGCGCCCGCTACGGCGGTGGAGCCTTCGCTCGACTCCGTTCGGCTACGGAGCACTTTGCTCCGTGTTGCCGGTGCTGCGCAAGCGGCAATGCCCTCACATGCGCTCGCGGCGCTAACCGCGCTATTGGTGCGAGAAGACATTCGCGCTATACCCGACATTCGCGCTGTTGGTGCGAGAAGACATTCGCGATATACCCGACATTCGCGCTATGCCCGAGAGAAGACATTCGCGCTGTACCCGTGAGGAGACATTGCTATTATTAATTTCTGCGGACAAAAAACAATATTTTTTCGATTTTCAGCTTGACAAACCGCAAAAAAGGTGATATTTTAGATATACAAAGAACGAGGCGTGGTAGCCAATCGGTTAGGCAGCGGTCTGCAAAATCGCATAGACCGGTTCGACTCCGGTCCACGCCTCCATTTTTTTGCCCTCATGGGCCAATGTAGCTCAGTCGGTAGAGCAATTCACTCGTAATGAATAGGTCACCGGTTCGATTCCGGTCATTGGCTCCAGCTTATATCATTAATCACCAACAACTTATAATCATAAACGCTCAACCGGCATCCATCACCACCGGCCACCACCATTTACCCTCAGCCCCCCAAAGACATACAAAAGACTGATCAAAATTTCTGTCAAAATGATTTGGCAAGGATATATAATAATAATGAACTGATGACCTATTCATTACGGGTGAATTGCTCTACTAACATAACAATATCGGCTCACCACTGGTAATCTCACCAATAATGACTTCCCCATAAATCACTTAGAAATTAGTTAAAATCAAGCTCATTACTATTAATTTATTAACAATTTACGGAACAATCAACAAACTAAACATTTGATTTTTGAATGACAAATGCTTTATTATATTTCATGGATTTAATTTATTAAAGTTTTCATATCGATTTTTCATTATTTTACTACTAACTTCAACAAGGATATATGATGGGGAAAGAATTACTTTTAGCAATGCAAAGGTTTAACGGCAATAAAACACCTAAAATCTTTATTAGTCACGCAACAGTCAGTAAGCGATATGCAAAAATAATCATTGATCTATTGAATGCTATCGGAGTTCCGAAATCAAAAAATAACATTATTTGCTCGTCGGTAAATGGCTATAGAATTCCGTTAAATGAAAATATTTATGATTACCTAAGAGACCAGTTTATGCATCATGACTTACTGGTATTGTTTCTTTTGTCACCAGAATATTATAAAAGCGCTGCCTCATTAAATGAAATGGGAGCTGCATGGATTTTACAAAATGACTATAGGGCTATTTTATTACCAGGTTTCGACTATAAAGACATCACCGGGGCAATTGATCCTCGGGCCGTATCTATGAAACTTGACGACGAAACGATAAAAGACCACTTGGAAGATTTTAAAGAACAAATTGAAAGGAAATTTAAACTAACACCAATTTCGCATCTTATATGGGAAGAAAACCGTGACAAATTTATAGAAAATATACAAAACATTCCAATTCCACTATCAGCACCACAAGATAAACAAATTATTGAGCTTGAAAATCGGATATTATTTCAGAATAAAACAATCGAAGAATTGCAAAATAAACTCAAAATAATTTCAACTCAATCTTCGACATATAATAAAACAGATAGTGATATTTTCTCAATTGATAATTGTTTATATGGCACGGATATAGCACGGTTTCTTATAAATGAATATGCAATACTTTGCAGTAAATACCCTAAAAAATCAATCAATTACATGTCCGAAGCATTATTAATTTTAAAAATGATTTCACAAGCAAATATGCGAATGACAATAGATCAGGTTTCTCTATTGGATGGACGCGACGGGTTGCCTTTTTTGAACGCACTAAAGTCACAAATCGAAAGTGATATAAAAAGCAATCAAAAATCAAAAAATGACGATATTTTCATTATTAACCCAGAAGTCAAAGGACGATTTGTAAAAGAGTTGAAAAAACTTGAATCCTTGCTTATCGAGAACAATGATAGTCACTTAAACAGCTTGCCACATGGATCAATCAAAGCTTTAAATAATAGAATCAATAAAATAATTTTCAATATTAATGAATTATGGGTAAATAACTCAGATCAATTTTCTTTTGACGACTCAATAAAAATGACATCATTATTAAAAAGAGCAGAAGAACAAGGATTTAAACAAAAGTAAATTCATTGATATGAAAACATTAATAATCAAATCGCAAGGGATTGGAAAGGAGATTCTGAAATTCGGCGACATATTTTTAAGTCTCCGATAACGAATACTATCTCTGAGCCCCCTTAAGGGCTTTGGGATCGGTCGGATTTGTTCCGACTCCGTCAAGAGCAACGTTTGTTTCCATGATCAGTCGAAAAACAAATGAGTGCATAATTCCGGACGCTACCGGTAAAATCGCCAATAGTACATGTTCGAGATATTTTCCGCACTCACGCTTCATTGATTGTCGTTTTTTGTCTCTTGCTCATACTTTTCAAGTCCATATTCCCAAAATCCCATATCAATAACTTTCATGACGGGGTATTTATCTGCATATTTTTGAATGGACGCTTGGTTGTCAATTGCATATTTTCGAATACTTTCAATATTTTTTTCGGTAAGTTGCATATTGGGGTTACCCCAAAATCCCAGACAAAAAAATTGATCAAAAGCTGGCAGGCAGCCAAGAGTTCCCAGTATAATTTTTGAAATTAAAGTTGATGTTGGAGTTATTGATTTCAAGGATATTTTCTTTTCATGTGTTTCCTTTTCATACGTTATCTTTTCATAATATCCATTCAAATCTTTGACCAATTCTAAAACGCCAGCGACATATCCCTCATTCTTATACGAATCACCTCTCAACCATGAATATTCTTCTATAATGCCAATCGCATCGACGTGGATTTTATAATCTTTCCAAAGTAGCCCGGACGATCCTCTTGTACATTCCCCAGCTTGCAAGATAAAAAGACAGATGCAACGCAAGATAATCTTTATCAGATGCCTTTGAAATATTATCAAAAGCCTCATAACAATGATCCCATGACAAATTTCTATGATATGGATCATCATTCTGAGACTTTAGAAATATCTCTATGTATCCTTTGAGTTCTTCTATTGACATGGGATTTTGCATCAAATCCGTCTCCTTATTTGTTGGATGAGCTGATTTGGATCAAATTTCTTTCCGGATCGGCAAAAGAGTGTTGGATGTTTTCAAAAAAACGGGCGACGTGGAGTCCGTCAACAAAGCAATGATTCAATTTGACGCCGATCGGGATCAACCCGTTTTCGAGTTTGCCCCAGGCCAGAATCGGAACGGTTTGGTCGGCATGGTACTCCGCTTGCGCAATCGACTCAAAATGCAGCCACGGCACGCAACTGGCACAAATAAAGTCTTCGCCGTGCTCCGTCAACGGAGCCGGTTTGCCGGTTTTCGCGGCTTCGATTTTGGGCGCTATGGCGGCTTTAAACTCGCCAAAGGTAGCAAAATATTCACACCAAACTTGACAAAACATCTCATGCTCGGTCATTACCGGGGTCATCACGGCAACTTGCTTAAACTCCACCGGACAACCATCCAAAATACGCTGACGCATCTCCGGCACCGAATTTGCCGCCCGCAAAATTGCATACAATGAGAGCAAAAAAAATGACTCCCCATGACCTTTGGCATATTGATAAAGATTGTCGGCTTTGAGCTTGACGCAAACATTAAAACAAGGCGCGGCAAACGAGCGGTAAAAATGAAACAAATCTTTCCGTTTCCAATGTTCCAAATCTATTTTACGGTATTCATTCATCAAACATTTCGCTTTACGGTAAAATAATTGACACAAACATATAATACCATCGTTAATATATCTTGTTGTTTTTTACTTGCAACAATCAATTCGTCAAACCTTTGATTTTTTATTGATAAATATTTTACCGTTTCGTCGTCGTTTCCCTCCGTCGCCGATCGTTAATACCAACCGGCAAGCGGAGAAAAACGATGACCGGCTCAAAGCTTGTGTTTGCCGGAAACGAGGATTTGTCCGCGATAAACGCCGCTGGTCCCCGCCGGAATCTCGATGTGGCCGTCGGAGATGATGATGTCGCCGTTGACCGTCGGCTGCTTCCAGTAATAGTTGATGTTTTCGTTTTGGGGATCGATCACAAATTCGCGGAACCCCGGCTGGGTCGGGCGGATGCCGCAAAAGTAGCGCGGGATCACGTTGGCCGGAGCGGCGCCCCACGCGTGATTCCAGTCCTGATTGGGTTTCAACGTGTCATCCCAAGCCTCCATCGCGATGGTGGATCCTTTGATCAACATATTAAACCAGCTGCGCAGCGAGTTGTCAAGCATCAGCTTTAACGCATAGTCGCTCTGCCGGAGCATGTAGACGCTCTCCAAGAGGAACTGCGCGCCAAAGACGCTGCAGGCCATGCCGCGGCTCTTGATGTGTTCGGTAATTTTGGCAAACTCCCCTGCTCCGGCAATGCCGAAAAAGACGGCGAAAACCGAGCTGTGCAAGGCCGAGTGGCTGCTCACCGGGCTGTCGACAAAGAGGCCGTTTTTAAGCATGTGTTTGCGCAACGAAGCCTTGACCAGCTGCGCCCGGTTGAGGTACTTGACGTCGCCGGTCAACTCATACATCGCATTCAAAGCGCCGACATGGTAGCAGTTGGGGACAAAGTTGACTTCGCCGAACTCATAGCCGTCGCGCTCGGGGAGCGGCCAATCGACGATGTCGCGGATCTTGTCATCGGGGCGGATCAATAAATCGTCCCCGGCGCGGTCGAGCAAGAGCTTCGCCTCAAGGTGCGGGAGAAACTCGTCCACCGTCTTGCGGTCACCGGAGTACAACAGATAATCGCGCACCAAAATCGGGGTCATCAGCACCCACTCGGTCGGCCAGGTGGGATAAGTAAAAAAGTACTCGATCGTCTTTTTGGCAGTCGTATAATTGGCGTCGCAGCAGAAGTGCCCGAGCTGGTTGATGTAAGCGTCGCCCTCGTAGGGCAAACGCTCGCGCTCGCCATCGACGTACATGCCGAAAACGTTGGTCGCTTTGATCGAGTATTTGCAAAAGTCCCAAAGCTCGTTGAGGCCGGCGTTATCCGACTCAAAATGCGAAGCATTGTCGTTAAAATCATCAAAATAGGCGATTTGCCTGACCATCTTAATCCGGTCGGGGCGATAACAAATCTCCGCGTAACGGAAAGGGGCGATTTCGCCTTTGCACTCCGCCGGCGCCACACACGACGGGGTGGCCGCCGGGGGCTTGTGGGTCGGGATGACCATTTGGTAAAAGTGCATTCCGGGCTTGAGCACCAGCTCCATCTTTTTAAAGCAGCGGAAGCCGCCCGGCTCGCGGTTGATCCGGTTATCGTTAACACACTCACCAATGCAAACTTCGACCGTTTCGCCCCCGTTGCCCTCCAGAGCAAACTCAAGTTGGCCGAAGGCGTCGCGCCCGAAATCATAAAAACAGCCGTCGGCAAACGCAATCACTTTTGCCGGAGCAACGTCAACTCTCATCATGATAAATCACCTTTCTGTTATTCAAAAACTTTGCCCGAGCCACGGACAATGGTTGCACACCGGCAAGCGGTGAAGTTTACAATAAGCACGGATCTTTTGCGCGGTTTCACCGTAAAAGATGTCGCGAAGTGGCATTTCTTTGACATTGCCCAATTGGAAGCCGAAGTAATCGGTGCAAAACGACACATTGCCGTCATGCCGGATGTGGACGCGGTGATCCAACGCCGGACAAACCGCCCCCGCAAACCGCGCCTCCGGGTAATGGTGCGGCGTAAACACAACCGGCATCGGGTACGTTTTACCCGCCATCGCCGCCAACACTGTTTTGAGATCGCTTAAATACTGACGGTCGTCCTCGCGCACCCATGCCGCGAGCTCGGGGTACAAAGGTTGCCCAAGCTCACGCGCCATTTGCTGATATGCTTCAAAATCAGCCGGTGAGACATACATCAGCTGACTCAGGATCATTTGATCGGGGTGCAAATACGCCAGGGCAAACGGCAGCTCCGGGATCAGTTTGACGTTGACGTCGGAGACCGTGGTCATAAAAATGAGTTTGCCGGTGCGGTCTTTGAGCAGCGGTAAATTTTGCTCCAATTTGGCAAACACGCCCTCCCCGCGGCTCCGGTCGTGGACGATGCCGAAACCGTCCACCGAGACAAAGATTTCGGCAAAGCACTCATTAAGGACCGCGGCATGGCGGTCGATCAACGTACCGTTGGTGACGACAGAGAGCTCAAACTTGCGGGCAGACAATTCCCGCGCCAAGGCATCGAAATCGTGCCACAGCAAAGGTTCACCGCCCCACAAGGTGATTTTGGCGGTTTCCGCCCCGGCACATGCCTTGAGCTCGTCGGCCAAACCAAGCCACTTGGCAAGCGGCAACTCGTTGGCCGGATCGCACGCCAGCATACCTTTGGCCTGACCGCAAAAGGCACACTTGAGATTGCAGCGGCCGGTCAACTGAAAATGAGCTCTGGAAAGTGTCATGATTTATTTGATAAAGTAAACAAACGATACTTCGTTGTAATCATACGGATCGGTGTAAAACACCCGAACGGCGTTTTTGCCCGTCGACTTGCCATTGTCAAAGAAAACCAAAACATCGCCTTGCAGATAATGCACCGTCGGCGGCACCTCCATCGGAATTACCTTTTGGAAGTCCTCCAAGGTAGCCGGGTAAACCGACTTGGCCTTGCGGTAGAGTTCAATCCCGAGCAGCGTCCGCAAACATGCCAACGTCGCGCTGGATTTGGCGATTTTGGCATCCATCCCGCGTAACGGCGGCAAATTGCAAAATGCGGTGCCCCAACGGCGGCGGACAATCCCGGAGTCGGAGTAATCCATAAAATCCAAGACTTCGCGCATCTTGACCCAATCAAAAATCGGCATCATAAAATTATGTGTAAAAAAGGCATTAAGGACATACACCCGGCGGTGCAACTCCTCAAAATTGCTCAAAAAGGCGGCGCGTTCAACTGCCTTGTACCATTGCTTGCGGTTGTCGGCGATGTTTTGATCAAGCTCGGCAATCAGCATCTTTAATTGCGGCTGGTTGAACATCTCAAAATCATTGATGATCCGCTCAATCACCCGGGCGCGCAAAAGATAAATATAACGCGCCTGCTGCCCGGAGACATAACAATTGTCCGTCGCCGCCAGCCGGGCAATGTCGCCCCAAACTTGCCACCAGTGCAGTGCCTCTTTGACATTGCCCTGATCGGCGCACACCATAATTTTGGCCATTAAGAGCACATTGACCCGCTCCAGCAAAACAAGCTCCGGAAATTCAATATTGAGTCCATTGTTCCAATCCCGGACAAAAGAAATATTTTTGACCTTGGCGATTTCCTGAAGCATCAGAAGCGCGGATTGATTTTGCTCGCAGTATGTATTTAAATAAGCAAATTTTTGCCGCGGATATTTCTCCGACCAGCTTAAAATTTCGCCGTCCTTGTAATTACAGGCAGAGATCGCCAGCGACAGAAATTTTTGCGTCAACTCTTTGGACTGCGGCACGTTGAGCCGGTAAAGGTCGGTGATCACAAGCGGTTCGCCGGAGAGTCTGATTTTGGCAATCCGGGCTTCGAGCTCATTTTTTAACGCCCAGTACTGATAAAAACTGTAGGCATACACCGCCAAAATCGACAGCAGCAAAGCTCCCCAGACAATCCGAATTTCGCGCGGGATATGGAAGCACCCGGCAATGCGCATCTTGACAAAGGTCATCCCCAGTGCCCAAACCAGCATCCCGAGCCAAAAAACGTCAAATATCCGGCCGTTTTTGAGCGCAAAAACGATAAACAAGGGTGCGATGAAACTAATGATACAGACAAAATGCTCAGCCCGGCCCCGTCGCCGCGCCAACGCGAGCCACATCAGGACCGTCAGCTGAAACCAGTGATATTTTTTATCCGGCAGCTCCCGCGCAAACAGATAACTCAACAGCGCCCGGTCGGCCAGATAAAAGGTCCCCGACACCACAGTAAACAAACCGATAAAAATCCCGACCCCAGTTAGAATCCAACTGAAACGGATCACCGGAAAGCTGAAGATAAGAAACCCTGTCAGCTGCATTGCCGCCCACAAAAAGGCAAAAAACAGCCACTGCATCAAAATCGAGTTCCACAGCAGTTTGTCGTTTTTATAGAGCATTTTATTCTCCGACCAGTTTCCCGTTGTCCACCAAAAGATTGCGGCGCTTAAAGGTCGGAATGTCGAGATTTTCGCCGTTGTAAATTACCGGCGTAGTGTTTTCCATAATCCCTTTGCTGACCGTCTCCAGCAACGGGAGCTCGTCCTGAATCATGTCGCCGATGGTGTTGGCGGTCTTGAGCTTGGGATTGCGGCTGGTGATCTTTTTGGGAGCGTCATCAACCAAATTTTCCTGCTCAAATTTGATGGTAACGACGCAAATTTGCAATTTCCCGGCAAAGTTCTCCGAGGTGGAGGCTCCGACCAAAATCGATGCATCCGTCTTAAGCTCTTCGTGAAACCGGTCAAGCAAATGCTTGGCATCGCCCAAACTCAACTCCGGCCCGCCCTGGACGCTCACCAATACCGCGTCGGCTTCGGCCAATTTATCGAGCCCGCCCAGCAAGGGCGAGTGAAACATCCGTTCCAGCGCCCGCTCAACCGCAAATGCGCCATCCGCCACGGTCTCTGCCCGGCCGACCCCGACACTGCAAAAACTCTTTTTACGCTTGAGCAATGCCGACAAATCATTGTAATCCATACTCAAAAGATTGCCGCCCGGCAAAACCGAAGTAATGGCAAGACAGCTCGACGCCACTTCGGTATCGGCCAGCTGAAACGCCTCCTCCAGCTTGGTATTGGGGTCAAGCACCGAAAACAGTAAGTCATTGGGGAGGCAAATCAGCGCCTCCGCCAGCGGCAAAAGCTCATCCTTGACCACATCCTCGGCAATCTTGCGGCGGCTGTGCCCCTCCAGCGTAAACGGCATGGTAACAATAAAGATAGAGGGAATATTGAGCTTTTTGGCCACCGAGAGCACTACCGGCGCGCCGCCCGAGCAAGTACCGCCGCCCAAACCGCCGACAACGACCAAAAGCTTGACGTTTTCCAGCAATTGCTCCAACTCGGCGCGCTCACGGGCCACCGCCCGCTGCCCGTCCAACACGCTTCCGCCGCAGCCGCGCCCCTCGCGCCACTTGGCCCCGGCCAAGAGCTTGGCGCCGTCCGGCAGATTCTCCAACTCGTTTAATGCATTGATATCAGTATCCACCGCCAAAAACTTCAAATTTTTGGCCGACGGATTGTCCAAAAGCGCTTTGATCACGCGGCAACCGACCCGACCGATCCCCATTACCGTAATTTGATTGCTGTTATTCATAGATTATACCTTGATCGAGCCTTTTAAATTGCGCCAGGTGCGGCTGGTCTTGTTAAAAAGATTATCCACGGCATCAATGAAATTGCCGACGGCGCCGCGGTTGCTCTTGGAGCCATTGAGGTTGTTAAAATGGGCGGCGATTTTAAGCGCGCCCCAGACGGTGCTGTACCGGGGGTTCTCGACCCCGCTCACCGCGCCGCCCGCCTCCAGCGGCTGACCGACCCGGTAGGACATGTCAAAGACTTCCTTAAAAATCTGACCGCTTCGGCTGAATAACGCGCCGCCGCCCGTCAGGACCGCGCCCGCGCCGATGTTGGCCAAGGAGTTGGTTTCCTGCAAGCGCTGGTAAATAATTTCAAAAATTTCCCGCAAGCGGCTGTCGATGATGGTCTCCACCGACGACACCGGAATTTTGCGCAATTTGCCCGCTGCGCCGCGAAACTCGATGAATTCCTGCTTGGTACGGATCACCCGGTCGAGACTGCCGTCCTCGACCATCTTGCGGCAGACCGAGATCGGCAGATCAAGCCCGATCGACAAATCGTTGCAAAGATGCTCAAAACCGACCTGGACGATGCCGGTGTCGAGGATCCCGGTATTGTATTCAACAAGGTACTCGGTCACCCCGGCGCCGAAATCGATTAAAAGCACCCCGTGCTCGCGCTCCTCCTCCGACAAAATGCCGAAATCGGTCGCCACGGGAGCAAAGACCACATCGACGAAACTGTCGTCAAAGCCGGACTCGCGGACGATGACCCGGAAATTTTCCAGTCGCGACGAGATGCCGTGGACGACATGGACGTGGGCGTCGAGCTTGCGGGCGTTGTGGTTTAAGGGGTTGCGGACCTTGCGGTCGTCGATCATAAAAAAGGCTTCCGAGCTGTTGATGATTTCACGATCCTGCGAAAGGTGCTGGATGCGCGCGTTTTCGTGGGCCTCCATGCGCTCCTTGTCGGTGACTTTGTGCTGCTCGTTTTTGATGAATACGGTGCCGATGCCGCGGTGCGACTCGATGCCGCAGCCAGTCACCACCACCACAATCATCCGGCAGGACATCAAAAGTCCGCCCGACTGCCGGTCGGCCTCCTCCAAGGCGCTGTCCAGGGCGTCAAACGCCTGCTCCATGTTGTAGATTTCGCCTTTGACGATGGACCCGGCCGAGTTGACGGTGCCGCGCCCGATGATATTGATCCTGCCGTCACTCAAACACTCGCCCAGGAGCACACATATTTTGGATGTGCCAAGCTCAATGGCGCAAATGATTTCCTTGGATTGAAACATAAAATCACATTCTCCATGACTGAATTACAATTACCAAGACTAAATATATCAAAAAAAAGCCAAATTGCCAACGCGTTTTTTGATTTTTTAAGCAATTTTTATCAGCGGGGCGATTTGACTTGCGGCAAATCACAGTTATATTAAAGAGAAAATGGTTTTAACCCCATATATTAAGGTAAGGGAACAACATGAACGAGTTTGATTTTGCCAAACAAACCTACGCCGCCTGTGGCGTGGATGTGGAAAAAGCCTTTCAGCGGCTCGACAACATTGCGGTGAGCCTCCATTGCTGGCAGGGCGACGATGTCGGCGGTTTTGAGAACCAAAACGGTCTCGACGGCGGCCTCGCGGTCACCGGAAACTATCCCGGCAAAGCCCGCAACCCGCAGGAGCTGCGTCAGGATTTGGAAAAGACTTTCACCTTGATCCCCGGCAAAAAGAGACTCAATCTGCACGCAATTTACGCCGAAACCAACGGCAAAAAAGTCGAGCGCAATAATCTTGACATCAGCCACTTTGCCAACTGGGTCGATTGGGCCAAAGCGCAAAAAATCGGTTTGGATTTCAACCCTTCGTACTTCTCCCATGCCAAAGCGGCCAGCGGTTTCACCTTGAGCAGCGCCGACAACGGCATCCGCAAATTTTGGATCGAGCACGGCATCGCCTGCCGCAAAATTGCCGAACAATTCGGCAAAAAGCTCAACAACTGCTGCGTCACCAACTTTTGGGTGCCGGACGGCTTTAAAGACACTCCGTTTGACCGCCTCGCCCCCCGCAAACGTCTCGCCGACTCGCTCGACAAAATCTTTGCCGAGAAAATCAGCGAAAAATACAACAAAGACGCCGTCGAGTGCAAACTTTTCGGCATCGGCGCCGAGAGCTGTACCGTCGGCTCGCATGAGTTTTACATGGGCTACGCACTCAAAAACGGCAAACTGTTGTGCCTTGACGCCGGTCACTTTCACCCGACCGAAGTTATTTCCGACAAAATCAGCAGCGTTTTGATGTACTCTGACGAAGTGTTGCTCCACGTGAGCCGCGGCGTCCGCTGGGACAGCGACCATGTGGTCACGTTGACTGACGAATTGCGCGCCATCGCCGAGGAAATCGTCCGCCATGACTTTGACAAAAAGGTCCACATCGGCCTCGATTACTTTGACGCCTCAATTAACCGCATCGCCGCCTGGACCATCGGCGCGCGCAACATGTACAAAGCCTTGTTGATGGCTCTCACCGAGCCCGCAACTTTGATCAAAAACGCGGAAAAAGCCGGTGACAACACCAGCCGCCTCGCGTTGCTTGAGGAAAGCCGCACGCTGCCCTTCGCCGCCGTGTGGAACGAGTACTGCCGCCGCAGCAACGTGCCGGTCGGCTCCGCTTGGCTCGACGAAGTCAAAGCTTACGAAAAGAGCGTTTTAAGCAAGCGCTGAGCAACCGTTTGATCGATAAACCCGTGTCCGGACAATCCGGCGCGGGTTTTGCCGCTTGTATGTATCAGGACTCTTAATATCATTAACGATCAGGAATAACTATGTCACTGCAAGTCATCACCGAGCTCTCCAACAAATACGGTTCCGACGCCAATTTCGTTTTGGCCGGCGGCGGAAACACTTCCTATAAAGATGAGAAATTTCTCTATGTGAAACCCAGCGGCGTCAGCCTCGCCAAGATTACCGCCGGTGATTTCGTCAAAATGTCGCGAGAAATCATCAAGCGCTGCTTCAACCTTCCCGAATACGCCGACAAAAAAGAGCGCGAAGCCATGGTGACGCGGCTGATGACCTTTGCGGTCGAGTCGGACAACGGCCGCCGCCCGTCGGTGGAGGCGCCGCTGCATGACTTGATGCCCTTCCGCTATGTGGTGCATTTGCACCCGGGCGCGGTCAACGGTTTAACCTGCAGCAAAAATGCCAAGGCCGAGTGCCTCCGGCTTTTCCCGGGCTCGATCTGGATCGATCCCACCGACCCCGGCTACATTTTGGCCAAAGTTGTTTATGACGCCTATCAAAACCATACCAAAGCAACCGGTAAAAACGCCGAGTTGATCTTCCTCCAAAACCACGGCGTCTTTGTCGGCGCGGACACTCCGGAAAAGATCGATGAGCTCTACAAGCACATCATGGACACCCTGGCCGCGCATTACCAAAAAGCCAATGTTTCCACCGAGCTTGCCATGGGCACTTTGGACGAAGAGACGGTCATGACCTACGCCCCCATGTTGCGCGGCGCTTTGGGCTCCGACGGCAAAGTGATGACGGTCAAAGCCTTGCCGCCCTTTGCCACCGCCCGCGGCCCCCTCACCCCCGACCACATCGTTTATGCCAAATCCTTTGCTTTGGTGAGCGAGGACCCGACCCCGGAAAAAATTCACGCGTTTGCCCAAAAGCACGGCTACAAGCCCCTCGTTATCGAGATCCCCGGCAAAGCCGTCTTTGCCGCCGGTAAAAACGGCGCCGGGGCGGAAACCGTCGCCACCTTGGCGATTGACGCCGGGCGCGTCCAGCAAATGACCAAGGCTTTTGGCGGCGAACAATTTATGGCTGACGAAAACCGCCTCTTTATTGAAAATTGGGAAGCCGAATCCTACCGCCAAAAAGTCGCGGCGGGCGCGGGCAATCAGCTCTCCGGCAAAGTCGCGATCATCACCGGCGGTGCGCAGGGCTTCGGCTTCGGTATTGCCGAGGATTTGGCCGCGGCGGGCGCGACGGTGGTCATCGCCGACTTAAACGTCGATGGTGCCGCCAAAGCCGCCAAGAGCCTCAAAGCCGCGGGCGGCGCGGGCGCGGTGGCGGTCAACATCGCCGATGAAACCTCGGTCGCCGAGATGGTCAAATCCGTCGTCAAAAATTACGGCGGCATCGATATTTTTGTCGCCAACGCAGGCGTCTTAAAAGCCGGATCGGTCAAGACTCTCGATAAAAAAGACTGGGACTTTGTGACCAATGTCAATTATACCGGGTACTTCCTCTGCGTCAAGCACGTCGCCCCGGTGATGAGCAAACAAAATCAGGCCTCCGGCAGCTGGACCGACATCGTCCAGATCAACTCCAAGAGCGGGCTCGCCGGGTCCAACCGCAACGGAGCTTACGCCGGGAGCAAATTCGGCACCATCGGGCTTACGCAAAGCTTCGCCCTTGAGCTCGTCGCCGACAAGATCAAGGTCAACAGCATTTGCCCCGGCAACTTCTTTGACGGTCCGTTGTGGTCCGACCCGGAGAAGGGCCTGTTTGTCCAATACCTCCAAAGCGGCAAAGTCCCCGGCGCCGCCTCGGTCGCCGATGTCAAAAGTTATTACGAAAATCAGATCCCGATGCGCCGCGGCTGTACCCCTGCCGACGTCGCCAAGGCAATCATGTACACGGTCAATCAACCCTACGAAACCGGTCAGGCCATCCCGGTGACCGGCGGACAGATTATGTTAAACTAATGTTGAGGGAAAAATGAATCCTGTAACCATTGTATTTCAGGGTGACTCGATCACCGATTGCGGCCGCAGCCGCGACAACGACAATTATCTGGGCGGCGGTTACGTCAACTTGATCACCGCTCGGCTGTTGGCCGACCGCCTCGGCAGCATGACCAAGGTTTACAACCGCGGCATCAGCGGCCACCGGGTGGTCGATCTTTACGCGCGGTGGAAGATTGATATGATCAACCTCAAGCCGGATGTGTTGTCCATTCTGATCGGGGTCAATGACACCTGGCATCACTTCAGCTACAACAACGGCGTCGAGCCGGAGCGTTATCGCGAATTTTACCAGAAACTCATCGACTGGACTCAAAAGGATCTCCCGGCGACCAAAATCGTCCTCATGGAACCCTTTGTACTGAAGACCGGCGTGGTCAACGATGACTGGATGGCCGAGATGGATCAACGCCGGGCCATCGTCAAACAATTGGCCAAACAATATCAGTTGCCTCTGGTCGAGCTCCAAAATGTCCTCCAAAACGCGGCGGACAAAGCCGGCGACCCCGCCCAAATCCTCCACGACGGTGTGCATCCCTCGCTGGCCGGGCATCAGATCATTGCCGACACATGGCTCAAAACCGCCGGGAAGCTGTTATAATGCAGGACCAAATCAAAAAAATATTGCTCGCCATCGGCGAGGACCCGGAGCGAGAAGGCTTGCTCGACACCCCCAAGCGGGTGGACAAGAGCCTGCGCTTTTTGACCCGCGGCTATCATCAAAAGTTGGAGGAGGTCATCAACGGCGCGTTGTTTGAGGCCGAGTCCGATGACATGATTATTGTCAAGGACATCGAGTTTTTCAGTCTTTGCGAGCACCACATGCTGCCCTTTTTCGGCAAATGCCACATCGGCTACATCCCGACCAAAAAAATCATCGGCGTGAGCAAAATCGCCCGCGTGGTCGATATGTTTGCCCGGCGGCTGCAAGTCCAGGAGCGTTTGACCCACCAAATCTCCGAGGCGATTCTCACCGCCACCGGGGCCGAGGGCGTCGGCGTGGTGATGGAGGCGCGGCACTTATGCATGCAAATGCGCGGCGTCGAGAAACAGCACTCGGTGATGACCACCAGTGCGATGAAAGGCTCCTTCCGCGCCGACAACTCCACCCGCAGTGAATTCATGCGGTTGATCAAATGAAAATCGTCGTCCAGCGCGTCAGTCATGCCGAAGTCAAGGTCGATCACGAGGTGGTCGGCAAGATCGCTCACGGCCTCATGATTTTGGTCGGCGTTACCCATACCGACACGGAGAGCGACGCCAAATTTTTGGCCGAAAAGGCGGCAAACTTGCGGATATTCAACGATCACGAGGGCAAGATGAACCGTTCCTTGTTAAACATCGGCGGCGAGGCCTTGATCGTTTCGCAATTCACCTTGTACGGCGACGCGCAAAAGGGCCGCCGCCCCTCCTTTACCGAGGCGGCGGGGCCGGAGCTGGCCAACAGTTTATACTTGCAGTTTATCAGCGAAATGGAAAAAACGGGTGTCAAAACCGCCACCGGCATTTTTGGCGCGGATATGAAAGTAGAGTTGCTTAACGACGGACCGGTCACCATCATCATCGACTCCAAATGAAAAAACAACACATCGTTATCCTGGGCGTCACCGGCTCCATCGGCGACAGCACCTTAAAAGTGGTCAAGGCGCATCCGGAGCAATTTGAAATCTCCGGGATTGCCAATTATAACAACATCGACAAACTCTCCGTCATCGCCAAAGAATTCGCGGTCAAGCGCGTCGTTTGCGCCGATTTGGAGAAACTCGCCAAATTGAGAGAGCTGCTGCCACCCGGCATCCAATCCGACGCGGGCACCGG
Organism: uncultured Victivallaceae bacterium; assembly: GCA_964609825.1. Classification (GTDB taxonomy): domain Bacteria; phylum Verrucomicrobiota; class Lentisphaeria; order Victivallales; family Victivallaceae; genus CAZSSH01. Next base: position 662,700 of record CAZSSH010000010.1, read on the forward strand.
GGCGATGCTTGACTTGGTCTCCCTCCCCGAAGTCGATACCGTCGTTTGTGCCATTGTCGGCACCGGCGGGCTGTTGCCGGTGATCGCGGCCATCCGGGCCGGAAAACGCATCGCGTTGGCGAGCAAAGAAGTCATGGTTCTTGCGGGCGATTTGATCCGCCGCGAGTTGTCCAACCACCCGCAGGCCCAGCTGATCCCGGTGGACAGCGAGCACTCGGCGATTTTTCAGTGTCTCCATGCCCGCAACCGGGAGGAGATCAAATATTTGTGGCTCACCGCCTCGGGCGGCGCTTTTCGTTCCTGGCCCTGCGAGGCGATGCGCCGGGCGACCCTCGCCGACGCCTTGCGGCACCCGACTTGGAGCATGGGCAAAAAGGTGACCATCGACTCGGCCTCGTTGATGAATAAAGCACTGGAGCTTGTCGAGGCCAAATATCTCTTTGATGTTTTACCACAGCAGCTTAAGGTTGTCGTGCACCCGCAGTCGGTGGTGCACTCGATGGTCGAGTTTGTCGACGGGAGTTTTATCAGCCAAATGTCCAAGCCGGATATGTGTTTTGCCATCCAGTATGCGTTAAGCTACCCCCACCGCTGGGCGGGCAATTTGCCGCAGCTTGACTTTGCGCAAATGAGCAAGCTCGAGTTTGAGCTCCCTGATCACGCCAAATATCCGTCGCTCGATTTTGCAGAAGCGGCGCTGACGGCGGGGGGCACCATGCCGGGGGTGATGAATGCGGCCAACGAGATCGCGGTCGATCGTTTTTGCCGCGGCGAAATTGATTTCATCCATATTTATGACATTATTGAGCAAACAATGGCACGGCACATTGTCGAGCCGCAAACGTCACTGGAGCAAATTCAAACCGTGGACCGTTGGGCGCGGGAAGTCGCCCGCAGCATCTCATGACCAAAAATTTTCGCAATGCCGTCCGTTTCGCGCTCATGTTGCTCAGTGCGACCGTGATCTCGGTCGCCTTGCTGAGCTTGTACGCCTGCGCCCGCATGGGCGGACTGCCGGACGGTGATGATTATAACCAAAAGTACACCGCCATGCCCAATTTTAAAGACGGAAAATTTGTCAATACCGAGCCCGCCGTCGTCGATATGAGCCGCGGCGGCAAACCCAATATGCTGCGCTTTTTGTTTGAGAGCAATGAGACGCCCCAAATCCCGATGCAGCGGCTCTCACCGGCCGATTTTGCCGCCACCCCCGACCGCGAGCTCTCCATCCGCTGGCTCGGGCACTCGATGCTGATTGTCGAGATGGACGAGACACGCTTTTTGACCGATCCCGTGTTCGGCAACGCCGCTCCGGTCCCCTTGGCCGTCCGGCGCTACACCCCCGCCCCGATGGCGCGCGAGAAATTGCCGCCCTTTGACTTTGTGCTCATTTCGCATGATCATTATGACCACTTGGAGTATGAGACCATCCGTTATTTCCGCGACCGCACCGAGCCGTTTATCGTACCTTTGGGAGTCGGCGAACGGCTCAAACGCTGGGGAATTCAACCCGAGCGCATCCATGAGCTCAACTGGGGGCAAAGCATTACGGTTAAAAATCTCACGGTGACAGCCGCCGAAGCGCGCCATTTCTCGGGGCGGAGTTTCTCCGACCGCGACCGGACGCTGTGGGCGGCCTTTGCGGTCACGGGCAGTCAACGCTTCTTTTTCGGCGCCGACGGCGGCTACGGCAAACACTTCCGCGAAATCGGCAACACCTTCGGCTCGTTTGACGCGGCGGCGCTGGAAATCGACGCGTGGAATATCAGATGGCCCAACAATCATTTGTTTCCCGAGGAAGTCATTCAGGCGACCGGCGATTTAAATGCCCAAGTTTTGCTTCCGATCCACTGGAGCGTGTTTAATCTGGCAATGCACCCTTATAATGAGTCAATCAACAAAATAAAAGAACTTGCCCAAGAGCATAAAATCCCGTTGCGGACGCCGCAAATCGGCGAAAAAATCATCATTGCGCCCAAAAAATAAGCGGCGTCTCCGATTCACGGAAACGCCGCATTTTGGTCATCAAACTAGAGCGCAAACAACGCGCATTTGGAGCAGTCACCGCCAGCGCAGCCGGAGCAGCCGCCGGATAAATTGGCCTTCTTCTGCTGTTTCTCTCTGGCTTCCTGAGTCATGCAATTTTTTTTGCACTTTTGTCCGGCATTTTGACTGTTGTCACAAATGCCGTCACGATTTTTGTCTTTGAAACATTTGGGAAGCGAGCTGTCGCTCCCGGCAATCCAAAATACAAAAGCCGCCGCCAACAATATCCCAAGCAAATGTTTTACCATTACCGTCCCGGAGCGGGAAGCTCCGCCTCCACCGTTAAAAGTTTATTGAGATCAATCTTGCCGGCCAAATAATCATTGGCCGCCGTTTGGAAATCCTCATTGTCGGCAATCCGTCCGGGGAGCTCCGCCACTTTAATTTTGGCGCCGATCAACTCATATTGACTTAACAGCGCTTCCGCCGATGAAGTGGCGTCTTTGGCAGTCGCATCCGCCGCTTTTTGCCAGAGGGCAAGACGCATATAAGCGTCCGTACCGGGGGTCGCACGCACATTGTTGGCACGGCGGTAAAGCTGCATCATGGCTTCATTGACGCGAATTTGCGCCAATGTTTGCTGATAAAAGCTCAAGTTGGCGGATGACCTGACGATTACGCCGGCCAATTTGGCTTGCTCATCATACAACGCCAACAATTCGGGCGTCGCGGGTTGCATGCGAGCGCGCATACCGCCCATATTGGCCATACCGCCGGGGCCCTGCCGGGGAGCATCCGGCACGGGTGCGCTCATTACAACCGGCACCTGACCGTCACCCTTAAAAATCTTGAGCAACTGCCCGGCCATGTGAAACGCCAGACAAACAATTAATGACACCAACAGGGCAATGGCCAACGTTTTTTTTTCGCCGGAAGCAACTTTCATAATCTATCCTTATCCTTACAGGGGTTACTGATCTTCGATACTTAAAACGCCCGGATCGTTTAAAATATTGTAAAGAAGAGTTAATTTTACAAAAAAAATTTGATTTTTTACATTAACACGGTATCTTATCACTAATATTACCGCACCTCGTGCGTCATATGTTTGAACACAACGGAAATAATACTATGGCCGACCCCGAAACATTGACAAAATTGATCCAGCGTTATCAGCGTGAGTTGCTGGCGTACGCCAACTTTTTACTCGGCGACCGTCACGAGGCGGAGGATGTCGTGCAGCAAGGATTTCTGGCCTTGTTTCGCTGCGGCGTTGAGCGCATCGACAATCACCGCGCCTGGCTGTATAAAACCGTGCGCAATTGCTGCGTCAGTTTGCGGCGCAAACAAAAGAAAATCATGTGCGTGGCCGAAGTCCCCGAGGAGCCCGGCGCTTTTGCAGCCTCCGCCGGCGAGGCGCTGCAAAAAGCCGACGATTTGCGCCTCATGCGTGAAGCCATCGACGCGTTGCCGGAGAAATACCGTGAAATCATCATTTTAAAATATATGCAAAATCTGTCCTACAAACAAATTTCGGAAATCACCGGCCTCACGCCGTCGCATGTCGGTGTGATTTTGTTTGAGTCGATCCAAAAGTTACGCAAAGTCAACAGCAAGGAGTTTATATCATGAAGTGTCAGGATATCCGTAAGCTCCTCTTGGATGAAATCAACGGCGAGCTTGACCACAAGCAAAAGGCCGAACTGGAGGCGCATCTGGCAACCTGCCCGGATTGCCTCAAACTGTCCGCCGAATATCAGGAAACCATCAAACTTTGCCGCGCCGCGCTGGATCGCTCCCAAGCGCCGCAAAGTTTGAATGCCGAGGCCATTGCCGAACTTTTGGAGCAAGCGGAGCAAGCGCCCCAAGTCCGCAAAAACTGGACCAAACGCATTCTTGCCTATGCGGCGGTTTTTACTATTTTAGTCGTGTTGAGCGGTATGCTGCTCCCCGCATTGAATACCCCCCGGGAAAAAGCCCGCAGAATCGCCGCAATGAATTTGCAAAAATATAACAAAGAGAGCATCGACGAGCGAAGCGATAACGGCGTTCCCCTCGCCGCCACGGCCGACGAGAGCCCGGTCTCGGGGTCCGCCATGGCCGGTGCCGCTGTCTCAGCCAAAGCCGAATTTGCCGTGGCAACTGCCCCTGCCGCCCCCCCCGCCCCGCCGGTGCCGGCCGCCGCCCCCGTTGCCGCCAAAGCACTCGGTCAGCCAAGAGCCATGGCCGCAGCCAAACCGGCTGCCGTGCTTAGCGAATCCAACACCCCGGCCCGAGCCAAGGTCAAAATGGCCGCCGGCAAAGCGGCCGGAGATGTCAAAGAGTTGGAGTTTACCGACGCCGATCAGCTCAAAAAAGCCGAGGATAAATCATACAAACGTGACAACGAAGCGAGTTTGATCCCCATGCCGGTGTCCCCCTTGGCGCTCACGGAGACGGCAAGCAATCCCTTCTCCACTTTTTCGATCGACACCGACAACACCAGCTTTGTCCTGACGCGCGACCTCTTGCGCCAGCGGGTCAAACCGGACGGCATCCTCATCAAGCCTGAGGAATTCATCAACTTTTTTGACTACAATTACCCCGAGCCCGCGCCGGGAGATGTTTTCAGCTGTACGACGGCCTTGTTTAAAAACCCGTTCCGTCCCGACCGCCGCGAACTCATCATCGGCATCCAGGCCCGAAACAGCGGCGCCAAGCCGGGCGAACAAAGCAGCTTTGAGCTGATCGTCGACGCCTCCGGCTCGATGGTGCTCAACAACCGCTGGACCCCGGCGGTGCAATGCATCGACGCTTTGCGCCAAAAACTCGGGCCCAACGACCGCCTTAATGTCACTTACAGCCATGACGGCGATAAAATGCCCGGCGGCCAAAGCAAAATCATTGAGCAACTCATTGCCATCCAGCACAAGCTTGAGCACCAAAAGCACCCTGCCCGCCAACGCATCATCGTCTTGACCGACGGCGACGAGCTGCCGCCGGGGCCGGACATCGAGAGCGCGGCACTGACCGCCGCCGAAGCTTTGCGAAGCGTGGGAGCGCCCGTCACCATCATCGGTTTCGGCCAATTTCAAAACCCGCGCTTTTGGGAAAAAATCGCCGAAAAAAGCGGCGGCAGTCTGGTCTACGTCGACAGCGCCGAGGAGGTCGAGCGGATTTTCAGTCAAGAATTTGACCGCCGGTTTCAAACCGTCGCCGACGATGTCAAAATCCAAGTCGAGTTCAACCCCGCCGCCGTCAAAGCTTACCGGTTGGTCGGTTACCGCGAGCGGCTGATGCGCGCCGAGGATTTCCGCAACGACAAAGTGCGCGCCTCCCCGGTCGGCCCGGGTCAGGAGGTCACGGCCAACTATGAGTTGGAGCTCTCCGACAGTATCCGCCCCGAGTCGGCGGTCGCCAAAGTAATTTTGCGCTACCGGCCGCAGCACGGCTTCGGCTTTGAGGAGCGCGAATATACGGTGCTCGCCAAAGATATGTATCCCGAGCTAGGCAAGGTCCCGGCGGATATCGTTCTCGCCTTTGCAGCCGGCGAGTTTGCCGAATCGCTCAAGTACGCCAATGTGGAAAACATCGCGCAACCGGCGGGCATCATCGCCATATTGTCCCCGGCGCACATTAAAAACGCGCAATTGTTGGAGTTGCTCAATCTGGCAAAATAACCGCCCGGTCGAAAGGAAGATTATGAAAAAGCTCTTGTCCGCTCTGTTGATCGCGATTGCTCCCGTGCTTGGCGCCATCGCTCCGCTGCCCCCCGTGCTCCCGGCCGAGACCGTCACCGCCGACCGCATCGGGCTTGCCGTCAGCACCCGCTCGGACAATACCGCCAGCGTCAAAGCCGAAATTATGTTGGAAGTCAAGGAGCCCGGAAAAGTGCTGCTGATCGGCAATCAACCGCTGAGCGCCGGAGTCAATGAGTGCACCGTGCGCGGCAGCCGCAGCCACTTTTGGAGCGCCAAACCCAAGGCCAATTTGGAGGCGATCGGCGACAACTTGATTTTAAATGTCGAGGAGCCGGGCAAATTTGAGATTTCGCTTGATTTATTGCTCCCGGTCAATATTGACGGCGCCAAACGGCAGCTCAACTTTGAGCTGATCCCGACATTGCAGGGCAAAGTCAGTCTCAAACTCGAGGACAACGCCGTCAACCCGGAGCTCAAAAATGCGATCAAGGTCGACAATCAGGCCAACGAGTGGATCTGGAACGGGCCGCGTTTTGAGCTCGTTTGGGAGCAAAGTTTGAGCAGTGTCAACCAAGCGGTGGTCGACTGCAAGCTCACCAGCGCCGTCGCGGTGAGCCATACCTTGGTCAAAACGTGCACCCTTGCCGCCTTTAAAGTCAATCGCGGCAGCCTGAGCCAAGTCGGGTTCCTTGTCCCCGCCGACAGCAACTTGAGCAATGTCATCGCCCGCAGCGGAGAAGCCGTGTTGTGGCAGTTTGACCCCGCAAGCCGCCGCCTCACGGTCAGCGCCAAGGATAAATTCGCCGCCAATTTTGAGCTTTTAATCACCAGCGAACGGACGCTTAAGGAGCTTCCCGGCAACTTTACGCTGCAATTGACCACCCCCGTCGGCATCACTCCCGCCGGGTCGGAAATCGTCGTCGGCAGCAAAAACGGCCTCAAGCTGGAGCCCGTCAAACAAACCAACCTCGTGCAGTCGGCCGAATCCCCGGAGTTGCGCAAATTTTACCGGGATGTCCTCGGCGACGCGGCCAATCTCAATTTTTATACCAACAGCAACGATTTTTCGGCCGAGTTTGCCGTCAATCTCATTAAGCCGGATTTTTCAGCCGAGAGCATGACCCAGCTCAAGTTGGAGGACAACCGCCTTCAGTTGTGCTTTGATGCAAAAATGGAAATCCGCGAAGCGCCGCTCCGGGAACTGGAGATTTTGTTTGACCGCAAACTCAATTTCAGCCGTGTCATCTCCGACCGCATCCGGCCGCAGGATTATACCGTAAGTTCCGTCTCCGATCAGCAAAACAAGCTCAAGCTCACCTTGCCTGCCGACACCGTCGGAGCGCTGGAGTTTTCGCTCCTCTTTGAGTGCGAGCAAAAAAGCGATGCCAAACTCGATCTCTCGGGGCTCCAGATTACCGACATTCGCAATCTCCGGGGCAACCTTTTGGTCATTACCGAAAAAGGCATCCGCATCAACAACCTCAAAACCGGGGGGTTGACGCCGATTCACAGCTCCAATCTCGCAGTCAAGATCAACAACCTTAATTTATCCTTTCTCTACCGCAATGCTCCGTGGCGACTCGCCGGTGACATCGAGCTCCTGCCGCGCAACATCGGCGGCGAAGTTTTCAGCTTGATCTCCATCGGCGAAAACAATATCTCGGGGCTCACCTTGTTTAACTGGCATCTGACCGGCGCACCCGCCAATAAGTTCGTCTTTCAGCTCTCCAAACAATATGAAAATGTCGTATTTTCCGGTCTTCCGATCGTCGGCAGCAAAAAAATTGCGGGCAACCCCGGCGATCCCTTTGACCGCTACGAAATCGAGTTTCGCAACAAGTTAAGCGGCCCGGTGGCGCTCCTGGTCTCTTATGAGATCATCCGCAAGGATCAAAACACCATTGATGCCGGAGTCATCCACTGTCTCAACTCAGAGCCGGAAACCGTCTTTGTCGCCGTCTCCGGCCCCAAAAGCATCCGCACCCGGGCGGTCAAAACCGGCGATCAGCAAAAAGCGATCACTATCGATCAGCTGCCGCCGGAGTACGCCGCTTTGATCGGCAACCCGGTAAGTTTGCTCTTTCGCTCCAACGTCCCCGGCGAAGTCTGCCAAATCGAGCTCTCACCGCTTGACAAAGTAAAAAGTGCCCCGCTGGTTATCACCAACGCCGACATCAATGCCACACTTGACCGCAACGGCAACGCGGTGTTTCGCGCCGCGCTCAATGTCTCCAACGCTTCCTGCCAGTTCGTCGCCGTTACGCTGCCCGCCGGGAGCAAGGTTTGGGAAACCAAGGTCAACGGCGTCATCGAGCGCTCCAACGTTTCCGGCGACAACAAACTTTTGATCCCGGTCATACGCACCAAGTCGCCGCAGGAGTCGGTCCTGGTGGAGTTTACCTATGCGATGAATTTCAGCGACTTAACCAAAATTTCCAAGCTCGAGTTCCCGCTGGTCCAGTTTGACGCGCCGGTGCTGGCCCGGAGCTTGACCGTGACCGCCCCCGACGATGTCGCGTTGCGCGCCGAAAACATGCTTGCAACCCCCGGCGAACAGATACTGCCGGTAGTCCGCTGCATTTTGTGGGGCATCGGCGCACTCATTTTGCTGGCGGGAATGTTGCTGGTCAAAGCGGTGGCGGAGGGCCGCCGTAAGCTCAAAATTTTTGCCGTTACGCTCACCGCGTTATTAACATTGGCGGGCGTCTTGTTTGCCCTTGCCATCGTAATTTTGCAAGCACAGTTGACCCGCCACACAGTAACGCTCACCGGCAATATGGAGCTACCGCCCGGCGGACAAATGATCCACCTTGGCGTGACTTACTGCAGTGGAGTGCTGTATTACCTTAAAATGATCAGCTGCAAGCTTGTCTCCCTCGGGCTCCCGCTGCTGCTCCCTCTGATTTTGGTTGTTTTTGCCGTCAAAAAAGTAAAGTCTTCGATCATTTGCCTGTTGGCTGTGCTGTGCTTCCCGGTCTTTGGCGGCGAAGTTAACAATTATCAGTATTTGCTCGATGTCAAAAAAGATCAGGCCGTCATCAATGGCACGGTCAACTTTAAGCTTGACAAAGGCTTCGGCATCAAAATCGGCAACCGTCAACTTTTGCTCAAGGACTTCACCCTCCCCGATGATACCGAGCTTATCCGCAACCGCGACGGCGAGTGGTTTTTATACGCCGCCCAAAGCGATGTCGAGGGGACCGCCAGTTTTTCCGGAGTCAGCGCCATCACCGACCGGTCGCTCAAATTATATCTGCCGCAGAGCCTCAACGGCAGCACCCTTGTCCGGCTTCCCGCCAACCTCAAGCTCGCCGACCACCGCTGGATGACCGAGCCGACACCCGATGCCAATGAAACAAAAATCATCTTCCCGGCCGGGACCGGCGATGCTGTGCTCTGCTTTGAGGAAAAGGAAACCGCTGCCAAAGCCCAGCTGCAATCAGTGCTGGAACAAAAAATCGAGTTCCGCCGCGACGCCGTTTCGCTCGACGTCAAAGCCCGGGTCAACATCGTCCAAAATGCGGTCAATGAGCTCGTATTCACCGTCCCCGCCAACCTCAAAATCAACCGTTTGTCCGGCAAAGACATCAACTCCTGGTCGCATCAGGGTGACCGCTTAAGTATTTATTTCAACCGAAGTCAAAAAGGAGAAATCGCCGTTGCCTGGGCCATGACTGAGTTTTGCGGCAAGTTGCCTTACCAGTGGACCTATCGCTCAATCCAGCTTTGCGACGCGGCCAGTGACATTGCCAACATCGATCTTTACAGTACCCCTGATATCAAAGCCGAAATCGATTACGGCAAAGACTTTACCGCCGCCGGCAAACCGGCGGTCAAAAACTTTATCCAGTCATTAAGCGGGATATCCGGCGGCCAAATCAAAGTTGCCGTCTCAGAGGTCGTACCCGAAATCTTAACCAACGAGCAAACCGAGGTCCGCTATGAGGACGAAAAAGTGACCGTCAACACCCTCTTGCAGCTGGAACTCCTCAAGGGCGGCGTTTTCAGCGTGAGCCTGCGGCTCCCCGACAATTTTGAGGTGATCAAACTCACCGGACCCGATCTCGCCTACTGGAGTGAAAGCGCGGTGGACAAGCAAAAAATCACCATCTACTTTAAGCAGCGATTGGAGGGCAAAACTTCACTCACGCTCCAGCTGGCAAAGCTTGCCGAAAAGTCGGCGCAAGCGCAAAGCATCCCCAAAATCACAGTCGAAAACGCCGCCAAAGTCACCGGCACGCTGGCCGTATTGTGCGAGCGCGGCAATGTCATCAATGTCATCAAGCGTTCCGGCGTTGCCAACAACGACGGCAGCGTCAACAACAACAACAGCCTCTACGGCCGCCTGACCGCGCCGGACTGGTCGCTCGTCATCGCCATTGAGCCATCCCCGTTATGGATGCAAGTCGAGACCACACAGACGGTAAAGATCAAACTCAACAGCGTCGAAAATGAAATCGTCGCCGACTTTAAGATCGAAAACAATCCGGATAAATTTTTGGATGTCGAGCTCCCGGCCAACTGTCTTTACCCCGAGTTTGACGGACGTTTTGTCAATCGCGCCACATTGCTCGGCAACAATGTCTGGCGCTTGGAGTTTTCGCAAAAAATGGAAAAAAGCTACCGCCTCACCATCCGCAGCCGCCTCAACCGTACCGATAAAGGAGTCTTGACCTTGCTCCCGGTACGCTTCCGCAACGCTTCTTCGCAGGCGAATTTGTGCGCGATCCAAGTCTATGACAACTTGGAGTACAAGCTTGACTCGCTCTCCGGCGATATCAGCCAGGTGAGTTTAAACACGCTGCCGCCATTGCTGGTCGACAAATCGGTTGCCGCTTTCCGCATGCTCAACCTCGACTGGTCGGCACAAATCAGCACGGTTGCCAATCAAACCGCTGACATGCTCCATATCCAGATCAAAAACATTGACGCCGTCACCCAGATTGCCGACAACGGTGTGGTGCTCAACCGGCTCAATCTCGAGTTCGACAACCATCAGCAGCCGTTTTTCCAGCTCCGGCTCCCGGCGCAATTTCAGCTGTGGAGCGTCAAAGTCAACGAGCTGGCAGTCGAGCCGGTGATTGTCGACGATTTGCTGTCCATCCCAATCGAGAGCAGTCAGGGGCAAACCTTGGAGCTTATTTACTCGACTGTCGGCGCCGCCGGACAAAAGGAGCTTAAATTGACACTGCCCGTATTCGGCACGCCGCTCAATGACATCAACTGGCACCTTTACGGTCCGAGAGACACCGCAATCAAGCTCAAAAACAGCAATTTGGAGAAAACCGACCAAGGGTACAACACGCTCCGCCCGGTGACCTCCGGCGTCAATGTCGACTCCTATGTTTCGGCCGGTCGCCAGCTCAAGAGCGCCGCCAATCTGCGCGATTTCAACCGGCAGATGCAAAATGCAATCGACCTCTCCGGCGATGCCGCACTCAAAAATGACCTCAAAGGGGAAATGCTGCTCAGCAACCGCGAGCGCAACCGCAGCAACATCGCCACCCGGCAGACGCAATTGGCGCGCAGCAAAGGCGACAGCGAAACCGCGGCCGCCGGCAACGATCTTGACGCCATCGCCGACAAAATCTTTTTGGTCCAGCAGTCCGGGCACGCCGCGGTAACTCCGGTCAATTTCACCTTTGACTGTTACGGTCAAAATATCAATCTCAAGCGTGCCATTGAGGTCAATCCCGAGGCGCAGCTCTATGCCGTATGCACACTCCAAAGCGAGCGGCGCCACTGGGGCGGTATTTTTGCTGCCGTCTTTTTATTGACGGCAATCGTTTTGGTGTATCAACTGGTTAAAATAACGAAGGGGTATCGATGAAATCACAAATGATCATTTCCGCATTGCTCGTCGGCGGAGCACTGCAAACGCAGGCACTGGAGAGCAAAATCGAGGTCAAGTCACCGTGGACCGTAGCGGTCGAGGTCAAGGACAACGGTAAAACCGTGTCACAGACATTTACCGTCGACCCGAGCCCGGTGAAGACCGTCGAAAACGAAGTTTACAAAGACATCAAAGTCTGGAATCCCAAAAATGCCGCCTGGCAACAACAGGCGCTCACGGCAATCAAATCGCAGGAGTGCAACACCTTTAACATCCTCAAAAAAGATTCGCTGCGCCTCACCGACGGGAGCGGCAAAACCGTTTATGTCCGGGGCAAGGATTATGAAACCGACGAAGTTAAGGGCACCTTTGGCAAACTTGATAACTCAACCATCGTCTTTCCCGTGGTCGCCGGCTATCAGTACCAGCCGCGGCGACTCGACTCGATCGTCCTTACGGCCGACGGCAAACTCGCTTTGATCAAGGGCAACCCCCGGATCAGTGTGCCGGAAATGCCCGCCATCGCCGCCGGGGACCGGCGCATCGCCAATATTTATATCCGCGGCGCGGTCGACGGCCTCGCCGCCAACGATATCTTTTTGATTAATCCCCCGGTGTATGCGGCCGGCTCTGACATCGCGGAAAAACTGCTGCCCAAAACGCTGGCCAAACTGCGCAACGGCGAAAAAATAAAAATCGTTGCCTACGGCGACAGCGTCACCGACGGCAATTACCTCCCGGATCAAAAAAGCCAGCGCTGGCAGAGTCAAACCGTCGAGCTCTTAAAAAAGCGCTTCCCAAAAGCCGACATCGAGCTCGTAACTGTCGCCAAAGGCGGCAAAAACTCGAGCTACTTTGTCGACGGCGAAAATCTCTTTGCCCAGCAGCTTTTGACTCAAAAGCCGGATCTGGTGATCCAGGAGTTTGTCAACGACTCGTGGATTTCGCGCCCCGACTTTGACAAGTATTACCCGTATTACCTCAAAGAATTCCGCAATAACAACGCGGAGTGGATCATCATCGCCCCCCACTATATTTACGGGATGGATGAGCGCAAGGACGATCCGCGCCCCTATGTTAAAATGCTCAAGGAGTTCACTGCGCAAAACAACATCCCGTTGGCCGACGGCTCGCTGCGCTTTCACCAGATTCATCAAGCCGGGATTCCGCTTGACACACTCATGCTCAACAGCTTTAACCATCCTGACCAGCGAGGGATGAAATTATTTGCCGACAGTATCCTTGCTTTGTTTCCCGAGCAGTAAAAAGTGCTGATTTTGCAGAAAAACCCGTGCGCTCACGGGTTTTCCGCTTGACATTCGTAAAATATCGGGTATTGTCTATCAAGGTTGCGGAAGAAGTTTTCATTTCTTCTCCTCCGATTGCAGCATTTGTCACTCAACACTTGGAGGCGATCCCATGGACTTTTACGACAAACTCAGGATCAAACCGGGCAAGGATATCAAACTTGCAGACATTTCGCCCGACGAGTCGGACTACGACTGGCAGCCGGAGGACAAAGCGGCCATCGCCGACAAACTTTTGAAAAACGGCCGCAAGCTCCTGAATCTCCAATATAAGCTCTATGCCGAAAACAAACAGTCGCTCCTCATCGTGTTGCAAGCGATGGACGCGGGCGGCAAAGACGGCACCATCAACCATGTGCTGTACTCGATGAATCCGCAGGGCTGCCGCTGCCAGGCGTTTAAAATCCCCTCCAGTTTGGAGGCCGCCCATGATTTCATCTGGCGCGAGCACACCGTCGCTCCGCGCAACGGCGAAGTGGTGATTTTCAACCGCTCGCATTACGAAAACGTGCTGGTGACGCGCGTCCACGGCCACCTTGACAGCAAGCAACTCAAGCTGCGCTACAATATCATCAACGGGTTTGAGAAGCTCCTTGAGAGCAACCGGACCAAGGTGGTGAAATTTTTCCTCCACATCAGCAAAGACGAGCAACTCAAGCGCTTCGGCGAGCGGCTCAACGACCCCGACAAGCACTGGAAAATCTCCGACAACGATTACCGCGAGCGCGAATACTGGGACGACTACATGGCCGCCTTTGACGACTGCATCAACCATTGCACCACCGACGAGGCGCCGTGGTTTGTCATCCCGTCCAACAACAAGGATTTCCGCAATCTCGCGGTTTCCGAAATTTTAATCCAGACCTTGCAGCAGATGGACCCCAAGATCCCCGCCCCCACGGTGGACATCGCCGAAATCCGCAAACTTTACCACCAAAATTTGCAATTATCGCAAATGCAGGCGCCGGACGAAGACGACAAGCCCAAAGACAAGGACAAAAAGGGCAAAAAAAAGAAAAAACATAAATGAGTTTCCATATCCTCCCCAATCCATTGACGGCAACTCAAATCACCGTATTGTTTGTCTTTTTGGCGACCTACTCCGGCTTGGCGGCCGGGCGTTGGATTTTTGTCAAACTCGACCGGGTCGGCATCGCCCTTTTGGGCGCGATTGCCATGCTGGCATTGGGCTGCATCAAGCTCCCGCAGGCGGTGGCGGCGGTCAACGTCGAGTCGATTTTATTGTTGTTTGCGTTGATGGTAATTGCTTCCCAGCTCCATTATGCCGGTTTTTACGGTTGGGTGGCCGAGCATGTATTGGAGTCGCTGACCGACAAGCCGGCCAGATTTCTGGCGGTACTGATTGCCTTAAGCGGGATTTTGTCAGCGTTTCTCAACAATGACGTGGTGGTGCTGGCCATTGCGCCCATTGTTGTCACTTCGCTCCTAAAAAAGAAGCGCAACCCGGTTCCCTTTTTGATCGCACTCGCTCTTTCTTCCAACATCGGCTGCGCCTTGACCACCATCGGCAACGCTCAAAACGTGCTGATTGGAGAAATGGGCGATATCTCGTTTTTTCGCTACATGACGTTTGCGGCGGCACCGGTGCTGCTCTCGCTCGCCGTCTGTTATGCAATCGTCTACTTTTTGGGGCGCAAAACCTTTGACCGCGAAATCAAAACCGCCGCGCTTACCGAGGAAGTATACACCGATCTGCCGTTTAACCGCTGGCGCTCAATTAAGGGTACCGGAGTGCTGCTCATTATCGTCATTTTGTTTACCACGACCGGGTTGCCGCGCTATCTGGTGGCGATGACCGGAGCCGGGCTGTTGCTGTGCAGCCACATGCTCCCCAGCCGCGATGTCTTAAAGGGGATCAACTGGCAGCTGTTGCTGTTGTTTATCAGCTTGTTTGTGGTGGTAGGCGCGTTCAGCGAAAGCAAGCTCGCCGAACGGATGCTTGATTTCCTGACCGGGCACGGGATTGACGTCAACGATCCGTTGCAATTAGCGGTGATTTCCGGGATCTTGAGCAACTGCATCAATAACTCGGCGACCGTGATGCTGCTCGTCCACACAGTTGACCTATCCAACCCGATGAATTGCTATGCCCTGGCGTTATCCAACGCGTTTGCCGGCAACTTTATGGTCATCGGCAGTCTGGCAAACATCATCGCCGCCCAGTGCGCGGAGAGTTTTGGGCTGCAAATTTCGTTCCGCGAATTTTTTTGCTACGGTGCGCCGACGGCAATCGTCTCGATGCTGATTTTACTCGGGTGGATTTGTTTGTTTTGAAAAATTAACGCATGATTTGCAATCCCGGCGGTTTGATGCTATTTTATCAATCGGCCACAAAACTTGGAGGATAACGCTTTGTTCAAAAATTTGACTTCTACCCAAAAATATTTTTACAGCTTACTGCTGTTTCTTGGTGTCATTTATCTCGGACTCTCCTTTTTGCGCGGCGTCCCGAGCGGCGACGAGACCAGAGTCGCCGGGATCAGCATGGAGATGCTGATGCGGGGCAATTACATTGTACCATATCTCAACGGCGAATATTTTTTGGAGTATCCGCCGTTTTATTATATCTTGAGCGCCCTGTCCATGAAAGTCTTCGGCACCAACGAGTGGGCGGTCCGGCTACCCGGCTTGCTAGCGGGCATCGCCGGCTGCATGGTGCTCTTTCAGATCATCAAAGAGCTCAAATTCTCCGACCTCTCCGCCTTTTTGGCCGGGTTTTTTCTCGGGACAAGCATTCAATATTTTAACAGCTCCAAAGCCTGCATCGTCGACGGGGTGCTGAGTTTTTGTATCATAGCCTCGGTTTACTGCTGGATCAAAATTTATTTTTCACGGCGCAATGTCTATTTTTTGTGGCTGACGGTCTTTTTAGCGCTGGGGGTGATGACCAAGGGGTTGTTTGCGCTCGCCATGTTTAACGCCGGATGCGGCGCCTTTTTGATCCGCGAGGACATCGTCCAAAAGAAACTTCACATTACCCGCTATTTGCTGGTGGCGGCGGCCAATATTCTCGCCTTGGCGTTGGTCGGGATCTGGGTTTACGCATTGTACGTTAACACCAATCACGACCTGGAGGCAGTCAAAACCTTTGTCATTACCAACAACATTGGACGTTTCTCCGGCAGTCAGGGCGACCATGTCGAGGGCTTCTGGTACTATTTTATCAAACTTCCGTCGCTGTTTTGGCCATACTTGCTGTTGCTCCCCTTTGCAATTTATCAGGCCGTCAAGACCGATGACAACCGCAAGGTGCTCCTTTACTTTCTTACGTTCGGCTTTTTGCTGTTGCTTTGCGCCTCGGCCAAGCGGCAGATTTACCTGTTGCCGCTGTATGCTTTTGCGGCGGGACTGTGCGCAGTGATGATCGGTGAATTTTTACAGTGCTGGCATTGTCATTTGAGCAAAAAACAATGTCTGGCGTTTTTGGGCGCTTTTGCCACCGTGTATCTGATCATTACTTTGATTATTTCGCTGCGCGAAAATACTGAGCGAATGGACGATTTTTTTAACAAAATCGAAAGAAAAAACGTCTATGTCCTGGCAGGCTCGACCCCGGAGCGGCTGCTGGGTGCAGCTTATTTTTACCGTCAAAAGCTTACGCCGGCAATTACGCTGGAGCAATTGGACCAACTGCAAAGCGATGATATTTTGATCGGCCGCAACCTTCCCCAAGCGTTGCAGGGCAAAGTTGAGATTCTGACTGACCGCTGCTGGATCTACCAAGTAAAAAAGCAGTAAGTGCCTTGGATCACTGCCGGATATGCGGCTGCATCCGGTAAAAGCTCCCGGCAAAAAGTTTCACCGCCGTCTCGGCAAAATGCCGCGGCTCAAAAAATTCCGCCGAAAAGATGTCCAAATACAGCGACTGCGACTCTTTGTCCCAGCGCCCGGAGATCGTTTTTAAGGGGTTGGTCAACGTAAAATGCCACGCCCGCCCGCTCTCACGCAAACAGTCGTGCGTCGCCGCCAAACCAAGCTCGGCGGCAAGCACCGACAGCGTCAGTTTTAGCTCGGCGGCGGGAAGTTTGCAATCATACACATCCACCGCGCAGGAAATCGCCCGGGCCTGAGTCTCCTCAAAGCGCTGCTTCCAGTCCAAACGATAAGTCTTGTTGTCCATTTGATGATAAACCGGCACCGCCCGTATGAGTCCGTCATGGGTGACGATTCCCCGGTTAAGCACCCCCGAGATCACATACTTGCCTGAATTTAGCTCTCTTGCCAGTACTTTGATCGCGACATCAAAATTAATCGTCTCGCCGCAGGTAAAAATATCCACCGCCGCATAATCATACTCCGGCCAGGCATGGACGGCAAAGTGCGACTCGCTGATCACCACCACCCCGCTCACGCCCTGCGGCTCAAAATTGTGAAAATTAGAGCTGATGACATGGGCCCCGGCCGCTTGTGCCGAGCGGATAAAAATATCCTCCATCAGCGTTGCGTCGGACAGGATTGCCGCTTTGCAATCATAAAACTCCAGCGTCAGATGCCGTCCCAGCACTACGGCGGAGTCATGACTTGATTTATGCATAAAACTTATTCTTTGGCAGTCAGGAAACATTGGGCATTAATTTTATCCTCCAAAGCCTGCATCGTCTGACGCGCTTTGAGGCTGCGGGCAATTTCCATATATTCGGCCTTTTTGCCTTCAAAATCTTTCATATCGGGGGCGGTCACTTTGACCATCTCGACCAGATAAGCGCCGTTGGGATTGTTGAGGGCCTGCGAGACCGCGCCCACGTTTAAGCCGGAGGCGACCATGGCGGCCAAATCGTAACCGGCCATATTCTTTTGATCGACCATCGAAAATTCGACATCTTTAAAGGAGCAATTTTTGAGCTCGTTAAACGCCTTTGCCCGGGCGGCTTCGTCGGCAATGGCATTGAGTTCGGCCGAGGCGGCGGTAGCGGCTTCCTGAGCGGCCACGAGCGACATCGCCTTGACGAAATCACCGGTGACTTTTTTGGCGACTTCATTGAATTCCGCCGGACGGGTGGCAATTTTTTCCGTCATAAAGCCGATGTATACGCCATCGGCGCCAATTACCGGCTTGGTCAACGGCGAAGTTTCCACCGCGGAGCTCAAGGCTTTCACCAAATCTTTGGACTTGATATTGCCGATGACTTCGTCGTCAAAGTCAACCTTGACGGCTTCAACCACTTTAAACTTGCTCTTGGCGGCCAAATCAGCGAATGCCTGCAATTTGTTTTGATCGTCATTAATGAGCTGACTCGCGGCGGCGGCAAACTCATAAGCGGCACGGCGGGCCAATTCGGCGGTCTTGTCGGCAATATACTTAACCTTGACATCGGCCTTGATCTTGGCAAATTCCTGCGGCTTGTCATTTTTGACAAACAATTCTTTGCGCTTGTTGTAAAATTTCTCGAGCTCAACATCGGTCGCGGTCTTTTCCGCCGCCGCTTTGTATTGAGCAAACGGGAACTCGATCACTTTGGCGGTCACATTGCCGGTGATGCTGTAAGCAGTCTTATTTTTGTCAAAATACGCTTTGAGATCGTCACCTTTGATTTCCACTTTTTTGACAAAGTCGGCGGCCTTGAATTCGGCAATTCGCACCTTGTTTTTGCTATTAATCAGTTTGTACAACGCCTCGGCTTCGAGCGGGGTGGCGATCACATTGATCATCGCCTGGTTGGAGAGCTTTTGCGCCAGCAGTTGATCACGGACGGCTTCGTTGAATTCACCGACCTTGAGTCCGAAACGGGCCAGATTGCTCATCACCAACTCGTATTTTTTGTGATCAAATTTGCCGTCGGTCTGAAACGACGGGACGGTTTTGATGAAATCGGCCACTTCACGGTCGCTCACCGCCAAATTGGCATTTTGAGCAGCTCTCACATAACAAAGCAGCTGAAAGGCCTGATCGAGCTTGATATCCTGGGTTGACAAGCCCCAGACCACGTGCATAAACGCCATTTGGCGCTCGGTTTGGCGGCGAATATCATCCATCGACACCTTTTTGCCGAATGCCACCCCGACCTGCTGCGAGTTGGGGTTGGCAAAGTAATCACAGCCGAATTGGCCGGGCGTCAAAAATCCCAAAAACGAAACAATGATCACCAGCGTAAAAATGCCGAACAACCATTTGCTGTGACGGTGAAACAACGAATTGAGTTTTTTAATAATCATTTTTTACTTCCTGTTATGATATGTCAAACTTTATTTTGTTACTTTTAACGGAATTTGATCCGGGTAAACCGAGGCTACTTCGATGCCGACGCCATTAACATAGCATTTGACCGGGCAATTGTAAACCCCGGACTGCGATATTTTTGTCACATCGATGTAAGCTTTGATTTCATTTTCGTTGACCGAGGCCAAAACCTGCGGCGTACCTTTGAGCATCACCTCAACCCTGGTAGGACCGGAGAGCTCATAATGCAACTGATCCTGTCCGGGCAAATTAAGCACCATCACCGGTACCGCCGCAAACACCCGCGAGCTGAAACGTTTGCCGATGTCAATCTGGGCAATTACCCGCTCGGGCAAAACTTTCATCCCTGCCGGGGGATCGAGTTTGACCGCGTACTCAAACGACTCGCTCACCGAGGAATCCAACGGGATCGGGTCGGTGGTGACGGCCATGATTTCCTTAATGATATTTTTGGGGCCAACGAGCTCAACTTCGCTCGGGATATATTTGACGCCGACAACTTCATAATCGCGCGTCAGATTTTCCAGCGAGTTAAACTTGGCACGGATTTGCACATTGCGCTTGCCCTTGGCCTGCAAATTGAGCAAAAGCTCCTTGTCCTTGTTGTCCACGGCAACCACCCGCACTCCGCTTTCGGTGCGAAAATCATCGGGTTTGAGCAAGAGTTTGTAAGGCTCTCCGTCAACAAAGTTGCTGAACTCCACCCTCACCAGCGCCCGCAAATCGCCGGGAACGATATTGGAGATCGCCCGGCGGCTCCCCGAACAGATGACCGACACGTAACGCGGCTTGTTGTCCACATCAAGCAACTCGGTCGGCAACACAATATTGACCGGCACACCCGAAATCTTGACCTCTTCGGCCAATTTTTCCTTGACCGAAAAATACACCAGTATTGCAAAAAAAACGGCAATGATTTTGCGCAAAACATCTTTGCGCACCGCCGCGTACAAAAACTCAAAAAAGCGCTTCAATATCATGATTTTTGCTCCTTTTCGTCCAGAACGGACTGCTCGGCCTGAGCCTCCAGCATCTGCACGGTTTCGGCCAAATCAGACTCGTCCTGCTCCAAAATGAGCAATTTTTCCAGATAACTCTCAAACTCGGACACCGACAAATCACGGTAAAGCGAATTGCGGCAGGCAATGCTCATAATCCCGGTTTCCTCCGAAACCACAATCACCACCGCATCGGTTTCCTCGGAGATCCCCAGCGCCGCCCGGTGCCGGGTGCCCAGCCGCCGCGAAATATTTTCCGAGCGCGTCAACGGCAAAATCGCCCGGGCCGCAATGATCCGGCCGTCGCGGATAATCACCGCGCCGTCGTGCAACGGCGAATGCGGAAAAAAGATTGACTCCAGCACCATCGAGTTGACTTTGATATCCAGCTTGACCGAGTCGTCGACAATCGCCTGCATCCCGATCCGGCGCTCGACCACGATCAATGCGCCGCAATGACGCTTGGACATATTTTGCGCCGCAATAACCAATTCGCCGATAACTTCGCGCCGCCGCCTTCCCTGAAAAAAGGTGTAACTGCCCAATTGCGCAAACGCGCGGCGCAACTCGGGTTGAAAAATGATGATTACAGCGGGTGCGAAACTCACCCAAAAAACGCCCAAAAGCCAAGTGATGACTTCAAGCTTGAGACGGTTAGAGAGGACGGTTAAGACCACGAGGACAATGATCATCCCCGCCAACACATACGAGCCTCTGGCGCCGCGCAGGTAATACAGCGCTTTGTAAATAAGAAAGCTCAAGATAGCGATTTCAACCACGCTTCTGATGGAAACGCTGAATTCAGCGATCAAATCAATTAATGCCGCGTAATTCATCCTACAATCCGCAAATGCTCCCACACTTTTATCGCATCAGTGACCTGACGCACGTCATGCACCCGGATGATCTCCACATACCGCTCCGCCAAAAACAGCGAAGTTGCCACCGTGCTGCCGAGCCGCGTCAACGGATCCGGCTGATTGGTCAATTTGCCCAAAAAGGACTTGCGGGAAACCCCCGCCAAAATCGGCCCCAGCTGGTGAAACTCATCCACCCGCCGCAGCATTTCCCAATCCTGCTCGGGCGTCTTGGCAAAGCCGAACCCGGGATCGTAAATCAAATCATCGTCGGTCAACCCGGCCGCCAGCGCCAAAGCACGGGCCTCACGCAACTCATCGACTACCGTTTCCACGACATCGGTATCGTAGTCGTGAAACTCGGCGTTGCGCATGTTTTCCGGTGTACCGCGCGAGTGGCTCAGCACCAGCGCCAAACGGTACTCGGCGGCGACTTTGGCCAGCTCGGGCGAAAACCGCAGCATCGATACGTCATTGGCGATATCGGCGCCCAAATCAGCGGCGCGGCGAATCACCTCGGCTTTGCGGCTGTCAATCGACAGTACCGCCGTCGGCCGCAAACGCTTGAGCTCGGCGACGACCGGCAAAATCCGCTCGCACTCCAACTCAACGGCAATCTCCCCGGCTCCCGGCCGCGTCGACTCGCCGCCGATGTCCAGCAAATCCGCGCCGTCGTCCAAAAGTTTGAGCGCGCGGTCAAGCGCGGTTGCGGCACTTGCGCCGCTGCCCTCGCTGAAAGAGTCGCCGGTACAATTGACAATCCCCATGATCGCCGTTCGGCGCTCGTTGACTTTTAAAAATTGTTTAAGATTGAACATCATTACCATCCGTTTCCGGACGATTTTCCTCGACCGTTTCAACTTCGATTTCTGCTGCGGCTTCGGCGGAATCCAGCGAAATTGAGGTTTTGGGCACCTCGACCTTGACCAGCTTGGCGACGCCCGTGATCTTGTCGTTTTCGTTGAGATTCATAATCCGGACGCCCTTGGAAGCGCGGCCGATGGTGCGGATTTCACTGGCCGGGATGCGGACCAAAATCCCGCCCGCCGTGGTCAGTAAAATCTCGTCGTCATCACAAATCTGGATGGCCTTGAGCACATTTTCGCCCTCGCGCAAGCGGATGTTAACCACACCCTTGGCACCGCGCTTGGTCTTGCGGTAGGTGCTCACAAACGAGCGCTTGCCCATCCCGCCGTCGGTGACGACCAAAATTTCCGGCCCGATGCCGCCGACCGGAGCGTTTTCGTCATCGATGTCGGCCTCGACCTCGACTTCGATATCGGTCTCATTTTCGTCATCGATGACTTCGGCGTCAATATGCTCTTTAATGACTTCCATACTCACCACTTCGTCGCCGGCGAGCTTGAAACGCATCCCGGTGACCCCGCGTGCTCCGCGGCCCATCGGGCGGATCTGCTCGTCGTTTTGGTCAAACAAACAAGCCATCCCCAAACGGGTGGAGAGCAATATTTCGTTGCCGTTTTCACTCACTCCGACGCCGATCAGGTCGTCGTTTTCCTCGATTTCGAGGGCGCGCAAACCGGTGCGGCGCAAATTTTTAAAGAGCGACAGTGCCGACTTTTTGATATAACCGTTGCGGCTGGCCATGACGATGTATTTGTTGTCCTCGTCAAAGTCGGACAAACTCACGGTGAGCATGGCGCAAATCTTTTCACCCGGCTCGACCTTGATCATATTGACGATCGCCTTGCCCTTGCCGGTACGCGACCCCTCGGGGATCTCGTAAACATTGAGCCAGTACATAAAGCCGTGGTTGGTAAAGAAGAAAATAATGTCGTGACTGTCCGAGTTAAACAAATGCTCGACATGATCCTCGTCCTTGGTCTCCATCCCGATGATGCCCTTGCCGCCGCGGTGCTGCGTGCGGTAAGTATCCGCCGGGACGCGCTTGATATAACCGGTGTTGGACACCGTAATCACGCAGCTGTGGCGGGGAATCAAGTCGGCGATGTTAAGATCCGAGTCATCCATGGTGATCTCGGTGCGGCGCGGGTCGGCATATTTGTCGCGTACTTCGATGAGTTCGTCCTTAATAACGCCGATACGCATTTCGCGGCTTGCCAGCAACGATTTCAGGTAATCGATGCGGATTTTGAGCTCGTCGTACTCGTTTTGCACGACTTCTTTGGCCAAACCGGTCAACTGGTGCAAACGCATTTCCAAAATCGCATCGGTTTGCAGCTCGGAGAAGCCGAAGCGAGCAATCAAATTGACCGCCGCCTCCTGACGGGTCTTGGAGTCGCGGATAATTTTAACCACTTCGTCGATATTATCCAAAGCAATCAGCAAGCCCTCCAAAATATGGGCTCTCGCTTCCGCTTTTTTGAGCTCAAAAATCGCCCGGCGGTTGATCACCTCAAGCCGGTGGTCGATGTAAGCTTGCAATACCTGTGCGAGATTCATCGTCCGCGGCCGGTTGTGATCGACGACCAGCATGGTGCAGCCGATGCTGGTTTCGAGCATCGTATGGGTGTAAAGTTGATTGAGGACCACGCTGCCCATCGAGCCGCGCTTGATGTCAATCACAATCTTGATCCCGCCGCTGCGTTTGCTGGACAAATCCTGGATGCCGGAGATCCCGGTCACGCGCTTTTCGTTAACCAAGTCGGCAATTTTGCGCACCAAATCCTCTTTACGGACGGCATAGGGAATCTCAGTGATGATGATTTGCTCTTTGTTGTCTTTTTCCACTACTTCAGCTTTGCCGCGCAGACGGACGCTGCCGTGACCGGTGCGGTAAAACTGGCGCAACGAATAACGGCCGCGGATGATCGCTCCCGTCGGGAAGTCCGGCCCGGGCAAAAACTCCATCAGCTCGTCAACCGTGGCGTTGGGGTTATCGAGCAAGGCAACGGTGGCGTTGATGACTTCGCCGAGGTTGTGCGGCGGAATATTGGTCGCCATCCCAACCCCGATCCCGGTGGAGCCGTTGACGAGCAAGTGAGGGAAACGCGCCGGCAATACCGACGGCTCGACCTCAGACTCGTCAAAGTTGGGAACCATGTCAACAGTTTCTTTGTCGATATCGCTCAACAGCTCTTCGGCCAGACGCTCCATGCGGCACTCGGTGTACCGGCTGGCGGCGGCGGGGTCGCCGTCGATGTTACCAAAGTTGCCCTGCCCCTCGACGAGCGGCGCGCGCATGGCGAAATCCTGAGCGAGACGCACCAGCGAGTCATAAATCGCCGCATCGCCGTGCGGGTGATATTTCCCCATCACATCGCCGACGACGCGCGCGCACTTGACGGTGGCGTGGGATTTGGTGAGGCCCAATTGTTTCATGGCATATAAAATACGGCGGTTCACCGGCTTGAGCCCGTCACGGACATCCGGAATCGCACGGCCGACGTTGACGCTCAGCGAGTACTGCAAATAGGCAGTGTGCATGATGTCTTCGATATTTACCGGGAAATCCCGATTTCCTAAATCACTCATAGTCTTCTCCGAAAATTTGTACACTTGATATCATTGGGTAATATATCATATCTTTGCTCGATTAACAAGTCAAATGCCAAGAAAATTGCAAAAATTATGCTCCAATAACGTCGTTATTTCCGCCAGCGGCATCCCCAGCGCCGCCGCAGCCTGCCGATATACTTCGGCAATCGTGTTTTGAGTGTCGTCAGTCTCCAAACCGACATGATCAAGGTGCTGCCGGATCAATGGCAAATACTCGGGTCTATGAATCGAGCCGGGACCGAAAGAAACCCAAAAACCGTACTTGAAAAATTTCTCCAGATGAACGACCTTGGAGTTGAAATTGTGAATCAGTTTGGGCATATCCGGGTAAGGTTGGCAGCACGCAATGACTTCATCGGTCGCGCGGACAGAGTGGATGACAACCGGTTTGTGCAGCGAGTCGGCAATGGCCAATGCTTCCCGAAAAAGACGCAACTGGCGATCAAAAGGCTGACCTGTGACTTTATCAAGGCCGATTTCGCCGATGGCGACGGCGCTCAAAGCTGCGGCGCGCCATTCGGGAGTAATGTCTGACGGCAGATGCCACGGGTGAAGCTCCAGCGAGCCATAGCGAACTTGGGGCAATTGACCGATTTCCACCGACACCAGTCCGGCGGCACACTGCAAATCATGCGTGTGAAAGTCAAATATCATACCTTGCGCCCGGCGGTATGGGTCAAGGTCTGGATTTTTTGCGCGTGGCAAATGGCGATGGCCAAAGCATCCGAACTGTCCAAGGGAATATTGGCGACATCGATGCCGAGCTCGGCGGCAATCATCATCGCCACCTGATCCTTGGTGGCACCGCCGCGGCCGACGGCCGAGCGTTTGGCGCTGGCGGGGGAGTAGCTGTAACATTCAATTTCATGATTGGCAAGGCAACTTACAATCGCCCCGCGGGCCATTCCTAAAATAATGGCGGTACCGGCATTGCGGCCGACAAACGGCTCCTCGATCGCGGCCGAAACCGGGGCAAATGTCTTAACCAGTTGCTCGACTCCGCCGTAGAGGCGGCGCAAACACTCCGAGTGGGTGAGCTTGACGCCGTTTTTAATCACGCCGCAGTCGAGAATCTCAAACCGGCCCGGCCCGGAGACGTTGATCACTCCGTAGCCGGTAGTGCGGATCGCCGGATCGAGACCGAGGACAATCATGGTTAATCTTCCAGCTGATCGGCGATGGTGTCGGAGATTTCAAAGTTGGCGGAAACCTGCTGCACGTCGTCAAGGTCCTCCATCCGGTCCACCAGACGCAATACCTGACGCGCCACATCCGGGTCGGTGATTTCAGTCACCATCTCGGGACGGCGGACCACTTCGGCGGTCTCGGTCGGGATGCCCTTGGCTTCAAACGCCTTGAGCAAAGCTTCAAAGTGCTCGGGGTCGGCCCAGATTTCGGCAGTGCCGTCCTCGACCGTAAGATCGTTGGCGCCCGCATCCAAAACGAGGTCCATAAGTTTGTCCTCGTCCGCCCAGTCGCCGGTGATGATAAAATGGGCCTGACGCTTAAACATGCGAGAGACTGCGCCCGAGCTGGCCATGTTGCCGCAGTTGCGGTCAAAGACCATACGGACGTCGCTGATCGAGCGGTTGCGGTTGTCGGTCAGACACTCGACGATAACGGCCACGCCGCCGGCGGCATAGCCCTCATAAATGATTTCTTCAAACACGGTGTCGCCCAACTCGCCGCAGCCTTTTTTGATCGCGCGGTCGATATTGGCATTGGGCATGTTGGAGGCCTTGGCGGCGGTGAGTGCGGCGCGGAGCCGCGGATTGCTGTCGGCATCGGCGCCGCCCATTTTGGCAGCCACCATGATTTCTTTGCCGAGACGGGAAAAGATTTTGCCTTTGACTTTATCCGCCGCCGCCTTTTTGTGCTTAATATTTGCCCACTTACTGTGACCTGACATCTTTGATTCCTCTTATTTAGGTTAATACATTTTCCATAAATATAGCGCGGCAATTGACATTTTTCAAATATATGAATTCAAAAAAGAGAAAGGTTTTTTATGATATGAAACAAAAAAAACGACAAACCAACCCCGAAAACCCCGAGGATCAGGTCGAACAGGCATTGCTCAAGCGTGCCTTGGGCTTCAGCCAGCAGGAAATTCACGTCGAGGACATGATTGACAAAAATACCGGCCAAGTACTGGAAACCGCCAAGCGCCGCTCGGTCATCAAAGAAGTGCTGCCCGACGTCCGCGCTCTCCTCTTTTGGCTCAAAAACCGCAAACCAGAGCGCTGGAAAGAGCGAAGCGAAGCCGCGGAAGAAGCCGAAAACTACGATTTTGACCCGGACGAAAAAAATTTGTGAAACAATTTGAATTTCGACTCTTGTCATGATAAATTATACACAATAACATCACGAAAGGGTTATTATGCGCAGCGATATTATGACCAAAGGCTCCGAACGCGCCCCGCACCGCGGGCTGATGCGCGCCTCCGGGATCACAGAAAACGACTTCGGCAAACCGTTTATCGGGGTTTGCAACTCCTATACCAACATCGTTCCCGGCCATTGCCACCTCAAAAAAGTGGGCGAAATCATTTGCGACGAAATCCGCAGCGCGGGCGGAGTTCCTTATGAATTCAACACCATCGCCATTTGCGACGGCATCGCCATGGGGCACAGCGGCATGAAGTTTTCGCTACCCAGCCGTGAGCTGATTGCCGACTGTGTCGAGTCAATGGGCAGCGCCCACCCCTTTGACGCGATGATTTGCATCCCCAACTGCGACAAAATCGTCCCCGGTATGCTGATGGGGGCAATGCGCCTTGACATCCCGACCATTTTTGCCTCGGGTGGCCCGATGGCCGCCGGCAAAGACGTCAACGGCAAAGCCACCGACCTCATCACTATTTTTGAGGGCGTCGCCCAGCACAAAATCGGCCAAATGAGCGACAAAGAGCTGTATGACCTTGAGTGCTCCGCCTGCCCCGGCGCAGGTTCCTGCTCCGGGATGTTTACCGCCAACAGCATGAATTGCCTCTGCGAAGCCCTGGGCATCGCCCTTCCCGGCAACGGCACCATCCTTGCCGAGTCCGAAGCGCGCCTCGAGCTGTGGAAAAAAGCCGCGCGCCGCGCCGTCGAACTGGCTAAAACCGCCAACGCACCCACCGCCAAAACCTTTGCCGACACGCGCGCATTCTATAATGCACTTGCGCTCGATATGGCCATGGGCGGCAGCACCAACACCATTTTGCACACCTTGGCCGTGGCGACCGAAGCCGGAACCAAGCTGGATTTGCGCAAACTTGACGAAATCAGCAAAAAGACCCCCAACATCTGCAAAGTTTCGCCGTCGAGCCACTTTCACATCGAGGATGTGCAACAACACGGCGGCATTATGGCCATCATTAAAGAAATCGCCAAGATCCCCGGCTTGATCGACCTTAATGCCCCGACGGTTTCCGGTTTGACTTTGGGCGAACAAGTCGCCAAAGCCCCCGCCCCCGACAATGTGGTCATCCGCACCTTGGACAATGCCTACAGCAAACAGGGCGGCCTCGCCGTCTTGTTCGGCAACTTGGCGGAAAACGGCTGCGTGGTGAAAACCGCGGGCGTCGCTCCGGCCATGCTCAAGCACCGCGGACCGGCGGTGATTTTTGAAAGTCAAGAAGAGGCCTGTGAAGGCATCCTTGAGGGCAAAGTCAAGGCGGGCGATGTCGCCATCATCCGTTACGAGGGCCCCAAGGGCGGCCCCGGTATGCAGGAAATGCTTGCGCCCACGAGTTATATCATGGGTCGCAGTCTGGGCGAGAGCGTCGCCTTGATCACCGACGGCCGGTTCTCCGGCGGCACCCGCGGCGCCTGTATCGGGCACGTGAGCCCCGAAGCGGCGGCGGGCGGCTTAATTGGTTTGGTCGAGCCGGGCGATATGATATCAATTGATATTCCCAACCGCAGCATCGTTTTGGAGATCACCCCCGAGGTCGAGGCCGAGCGACGCAAAAAGTGGCAGCCCCGACCACCCAAAGTAACCAAAGGTTATCTCGCCCGCTACGCGATGGCGGCCACCAGTGCCGACACCGGCGGCGTGTTAAAAAGCAAATAGCAATATTGCCGCCCCGACGGGCGGCCCAACCGATAACCGGCAAAACTGTTTTTGCCGGTTTTGACTTTTAGGAAGTGGTATTGAAGATGAAAAAACTGATGTTGCTGGCAGTATGCGCCGTGCTGCCGTCGTTATTGTGGGCATTGCGGCCGGGCGACCGGGCGGAGGAGCTCAAGGTACGCTGGCTCAAGGGCAAAGAGATCGTCCTTTTTCCCAAAGTCAAAACGACACAAAAAAACGATGACAAACTCGTCGTTATCACCTTTATTTTGACCCGCGCGGTCAATACCCCGGAGGCGGTCAAAGTGTTGTCACTGCTTCAGGACGAGTATCAAAACAAGGTCCGTTTCGGCCTCGTGACCCCTGATGATGTCGTTGACGGCGATGCTTTTACTCAAAAGTACCCGGACATGAACTTTGCTTTCGGCATCGACGAGCCACGGACGCTGACACCCAAATATATGGCAGGGAGCATGCTCTACCCGATGAGCTTTGTAATCAACAATGAGGGAACTGTCCTCTGGTGCGGTGAATTGATCGACACCGGCGACTTCCTGAAAGAGTTTTACGCGGGCGCTTCCGATCTTGCGCGCGAGAAAAAAGTAGCGCCGATGCTCGACGAGCTGCAAACCACCTTGCAGGAAGCCAATGACAAGCGGATGGAGGGCTTGGTCAAGCGCATTCTCGCCGCCGATCCCGGCAATGCCCCCGCCTTGCGCATGCGCATCTTTATTTTGATGCAAAACAACCGGCAAAACGAAGCCTACGACTTGGTCAAATCGCAGATTGCCAAGGTACCGGACTCGCCGCGGCTCTATTTTTATTTGCTCAACGTCGTGGCAAGTTCGCCCGATCTGGCTAAAAATCTCGCAGCCGACATGGATCAATATCTCAAATCGGTGAAACCAGATCCGATGGCCGACAATTTTTTGGCCAACACTCTATTAACCCAGTTCAGCAACAACATTGATGCCTTGGCCGCCGCCAAACATGCCTTGGCGCGGATTGACGAAAACAATATTGCGAGCCCCCTCGCGGCCGGCACCGCCAGCGGCACCAAAGCCTTGTTTTACTATAAAGTCGGCGACCTCGATCAGGCGATTAAGTACCAGCAGCAGGCGCTTGACCTCTATCAAAAAGCGCAAACCCCGGACGCGGTCAAACAAGCCAAAGACATGCTTGATTTTTATCAAAAGGTCAAAGATTATGAAAAGTTTTAAGCGTGAGTTGACTTTCATCAAAAACACCCGCCGGAGCTTTACCAACATCACTCCGGAGGTCGAGTCCGCGCTGGCCGACTCCGGCATCCGCGAGGGACTTCTCCTCTGCAACGCGATGCACATCACTGCCAGCGTCTTTATCAACGATGACGAGTCGGGGCTCCACCGCGACTTTGAAGCCTTTCTGGAGCGCCTCGCCCCGGAGAAACCGCACAGCCAATACGCGCATAACGGCTATGAGGACAATGCCGACGCCCACATCAAACGGCAGATCATGGGCCGCGAAGTGGTGGTCGCCATCACCAACGGCAAGCTCGATCTGGGCCCGTGGGAGCAGATTTTTTACGGCGAATTTGACGGGATGCGCCCCAAACGGGTTTTGATCAAGATCATCGGCGAATAATTTAAAAATTTTTGTAAAAACAGCTTGACATTTCACCGATTTTGAGCTATTTTATATGACATTGCATGGGGCTGTAGCTCATTTGGCTAGAGCGATACGTTCGCAACGTATAGGTAGAGGGTTCGACTCCCTTCAGCTCCACCATACCTCACTCAACTTCAGTTGAGACGTTTTTGCAGAGCAAAAAGGAACGCCAGCCAACCAGCGATCAAAACCCATGTGTCTGTATTGTCAGCGACCTTGCGTCACCAAGTCACAGAATCCCTTACCCACTGTTACTCGTAAATATTGCTCT
>CAZSSH010000011.1:0-225129 GCA_964609825.1 uncultured Victivallaceae bacterium
CGGCACCTCGGGTACCGTCGCGGCCCGTCACAACAAATCGGCAAACATCGCCTACATTGACGGTCATGTGGACAATCTTTACATCAATTCGCGCATCAACGGCGTGTACTACAAAGAGGTCCGTTATGATCACAATTAAATTGGGCGGCGCGGCGCTCTTGGCGCTCTCTCTGGGAGTCCTCGGGGCGGCCAACGAAGGGGCGGGCCATGAGTATGATAATATCAAATTGGATGCCCCCATTCACAGTGACGAAAAATTGCTCCCGGCGACACTGTCGATTGATTTTGCCAAACCGGTGCGCAGTTATGACCGGATGCTCTTTGGCTTGAGTTACGATCACATCTGGAACGATAAAATCAAGATTGCCGAAGTCGCTCCCGGCAACGATTTCCCGGTAATTTCACCGCAATTTCAAAAAGTGGCCGCCGGTGTCCCGTTTCCCTTAAACCGGGTGTTTTTCACCAAAGATAATTGGAAAAAATCCCTCGGCCCGTTGTCGCAGCGCCAGCCGCATCAGCGCGTCAGCTGGGAGGGGAAAGCGTTGCAGGTCACCGGTCCGGCGGAGCTCATTAAAGCGATTCTTAAGCTTGATCCTGCCGCCAAATTCGACATTTGTTTGGAGCACACGGCCGACATCGGCGACTTGGCCGAGTTTTTG
Source organism: uncultured Victivallaceae bacterium (assembly GCA_964609825.1). Classification (GTDB taxonomy): domain Bacteria; phylum Verrucomicrobiota; class Lentisphaeria; order Victivallales; family Victivallaceae; genus CAZSSH01. Next base: position 660 of record CAZSSH010000011.1, read on the forward strand.
GTCGGCAATGCCAATACCGTCTGGGGAAAAAAACGCGTGGAGTACGGTCTCGCGGATCCCGTGAATGTGGCAGTTTGGGAGCTTGGCAATGAGATGGATTGGTCGACCGGTAAAGTGACGGTGGAGGAGTATATCAAATATTGCCGCAATGCGATTGCCGCCGTCCGCAAAGTTCAGCCGGACGCCAAATTTGCCGTCCATGCGGCCACCGCGCCGTGGGCTGCGACCCAAAGCAAAAATTGGAAAAACTGGCATCAGACACTGTTGCGTGAAATGCCCGGCGAATTTCAATACTTCGCCTTTCACCCGTATTATCACGGCTATCCGGTTTCGTTTGTCGAGAAATATATGGATACGATTGATGAGGATATCCGTGCGAGCAAAACGCCGGAAGTCAAAATCTTTGTTTCCGAGCACGGCAAATGGCCGGAAGGCAAAACCGGGCGCTGGGAGGACTCGTGGTATCAGACGCATGCTTTGACGGGTTGTCTGGCGGTGGCGGATTTTATGATGCGCATGCTGCAGCGCGACGATATTGCCTTGATGACCATGCACTCGACATCCAGCGGGCCATGGGGGATGTTTTATCCCGATGATTACAGCAAAAAAGCTTATGCAACCGGCCTGGCCGAGCTTTTCAAATTTTTTCAGCTGATTCCATGGGGAAGTCCGGTATTGGCGTCAAGCATGACCGGTGACTATACCGATACCAAAGACGGCAAACTCATGCTCTCCAGTTTGGCGGTCAGGGGAGCAGACGGCAAACTTTATGTGCTTTTATTAAATCGGTTGCCAGAGACCGGGCGTACGGTGAGCTGGCCCGGCAATGACCGGTGGCAGCTTGCTGGCAAATATATTTTAACCGCCGATTCGCTTGACTCGGTGAATACTTTGATTGACAAACCGATCGCCATCAACTATGTTAAAGGTGACAACGCGACTCTAAAAGTTTTGGAAGTGCCGTCGCGGAGTTTGGTGCTCTATGTGTTAACGGAAAGATAAAAGATGATTAAAGTTTGTGACAGCGCACATGCGCAAACGCTGGCGATGCCGTGGAAAAAAGGTTTGGCGGTCGGCCGCGGCTATGATTTGCTGCGGCAGGATGTGTTAACGCATCTGGCATATTTGCAGCAGGAGATCGGGTTCTCCTGTTTACGGTTTCACGGGATTTTTCACGATGATATGAACGTGGTCAACCGTAAGCCGGATGGAAGTTTGGTCTTTACCTTTCACCACATTGACAAAATCCTCGACAGCATCATCAAGCTCGGGTTTACCCCGATCATTGAATTAAATCCGATGCCGTCGGCGCTTGCTTCCGGCCCGGAAACGGTGTTTTATTACCAAATGAATGTGACGCCGCCAAAAGCATACGCCGAGTGGACGAGTTTGATCCATGCTTTTACGGCGCATGTCACTGAGCGCTACGGGCGGGCCGCCGTCCGCGAGTGGTACTTTGAGGTGTGGAACGAGCCCAACCTTTACGGCTTTTGGACGGCTGACATGGCCGAATATTTTGAGCTTTACGCCGCTGCCGCCGCCGGAGTCAAAGCGATTGACCCGGCTTACCGCGTCGGCGGACCGGCGACCTCCAAGTGTTGCTGGGTCAAAGAGTTGATCGATTATGCCGAGAGTCATCATGTCCCTCTGGACTTTATCAGTACCCACCTCTATAATTTGGACGAGTACGTCCTCTATCCCGGGCGTCAAGGTTCGCCGTTTGCTCCCGGCGAATTTTACGAAGCTACCATTCGCCAAGTCAAACAACAGATCGCCGATTCGGCGCGCCCCGATTTGCCGCTTGTTTTTACCGAGTGGAATTCTTTGGCCGGGCGGCCCGGCTGTGAAATGGAGTGGGCGCTCAACCCGGACATGGACCGGATGTACTCGGGGGCCTTTATTTTGGATACATGTAAACGCCTCGACCAGGTCCCGGACATGATGTGCTGGTGGGTGGCGTCGGATATTTTTGAGGAGACGCGCATCCCTAACGTTGCCTTTAACGGGACTTATGGTCTACTCAATATTTTCGGGATGCCCAAGGCAAGTTTTCACGCGTTTCGGCTGCTGTCGCGCCTTAACGGCGAATTATTCTCTTTATCCGGCGATTTTCCGCAATTTTTGGACGGCTTGGCGTGCCGCTGCGATGGCGCCGTGCGGTTGCTCTTTTGGTGTCATGTACCCAATGAGCTTCCGGGCAAGGCGGTCGAAACGTTGGTCCAATTGCCGGAGCTTGCAGGGCGGCATTGGGTGATTGCCGAGCATGTCAAAGAGGGCCACGGCTCCGCGTTGGGGACTTATCAATCCTTGGGTTCACCCGACAATTTGCGGCCACCTGAGAGTGAGTTGTTATGGCGTCACACCCAACCTTTGATGACACTCGCCGAGAGCACCGGGGTGTTGACCGTGAGATTGCAGCCGGGCGAATTTGTCTATTTTGAGATTATTCCCGCCCGGCCCGGTGAAGCCGACAGGCGGTTGAGCAAAGAAAACAAAGTATTTGATTTGGCAATGGGGGCAAACAGTAAATCATGAAAACATTGAGCGTACTTTTGGCGGCGCTGCTGTTGACAGCAGTGGCGGCGGCGATTGATCCTGAGGGTGGAAAATTTGTCAACTTTTACACCCCGGGGGTGATCAATCCGGCGGCGGGCACGGTGGAGCTTACCATGCTGCCGCAAAAACCCTCTGCCGAGTTTCAAAACGAGTGGGCGTTTGCCTTTCAAGTCGTCCCGGCGCAAAATTTGGGGTCGGATACCGTCCGTAATTTGATGGGCATTTTGACCCCGAGCGGTCAGGATAATTTGTTTGGGTTGATGGCGATTTGCCGCTCCGGCGAGTCCTCGGGACACGTCAAAACCGAGCTTGCCAATGTTTTTATCAAAGACAAACCGGTCAACGTCGCTCTGACTTGGGGCGAGGGAAAAATCAAACTCTACCTCAATGGAAAACTGGCTGCCGAAAACAAATTTACCGGCCTTATTGAGCCTTTGCCCGGCGATTTCCGCATTTGCGCCGGTCCGCCTTTTTTTGTCCAAAAATTGCGCATTTCCGACGGGATTTTGCCGGTTTCCGATTTGGCCGCCGATCCGGCGGCGCCGTTTGCCGCCAACTCGCGGACGACACTCGCGGCCGACTTGGTCAAGGATAAGACGGAGTACCTGATCCCGGCGGGGAGTGACAGCGCCGTGTTGTGTCCGGTGTGGAGTTTGCGTGACTCCTTTGGCGTCAAGTTGCCGCCCTTGCGGTTGGCAGGGTGCAATTTCTCCGAAAACCCGGTCAAGTTTGAGCTCACAGTCAACGGCAAAAACATTGACGGGATACCGGTAAAGACGGTCAGCCAAACCGTCGAGATCCCGGCCAAAACCACGGCCAAAGAATATTTCCTCGACTTGGGGTTGACCGCCGTCGATTTTTATGATTTAAACTTGACGATTAAAAGTACGGCGGGCAGCCGGGAGTATGCGTTTGCCCGCACCGTAATCAACGCCGCCGACCTCAACGTTGCCGATGGCGCCTGGTCGGACTATCTGGGGCATCATTTGTTTGACCAGCCCGGGTTGTTGAATGCCGTCGGGATCAAGTGGAGCCGCAGCGACGCTTTTAAGTGGTACGTCGTCGAGCCGGAACCGGGCAAATTTGACTGGCGCTGGACCGATATCATGGTCGAAAACGCGCGAAAAAACAATGTCGAGTATTTGGCCATTCTGGCCGACACCCCGGCTTGGGCCGCGAGTGACGACATGCCGGACAGCAACCGCAATATTTATATGTCCAAAGCTCACAAACCCAAAAAACTCGCCGACTGGGAAAACTATGTCTTTGCCGTCGCCTCGCGCTACAAGGGCAAGGTCAAATATTATGAAATCTGGAACGAAGTCGATTGGCACCCGCCGGTGCGCGCCGCCTCGTTTACCGGGACGACCGCCGATTATTTGGAAATGCTTAAAGTCGCTTACCGAGCCGTCAAGCGCGCCGACCCGGAGGCCAAAGTATTGGTGTCCGGTTTTGGCTACGGCGCGGCCTGTGATCTCAAAATGCCGTTTGATCTTTTAAAAATGGGGGCGGCCGATTACTGCGACTTTTACAACGTCCACTCCTATCAGGGGTTGTGGGGCATTGACGACTTGCAAAACGCGGTCGCCAGAGCCAAGCCCGGCATGCGCTTGTGGCAGACCGAGCAAATGTGGCACACCATCAGTGACCGCAAAATGCAAAGCATGCTCACCGCTGCGATTTTCTTTTGGTTTATGGAGAAAAATTTTGACAAATACTTCAGCTTCGGCGAGGACTTTTTCTTCACTCTTTACACTTTGAGCCCCAACCCGGTGTGGCCGACTTTGGCGGCGATGCAAAACGATTTGCGCAAATGTCAGACCTTTGAGGGGACGATTAAGGACAAGCCGGCCTCGTTTTATGATCTCAAGCATGTGTTGAAACGCACCGACGGCAAGTATTTCACCGCCCTCGGCCGCACCGCAGTCAAAGCCGTGTATCAGCTTGACGGCGAGGTGGTGTCGATCTCCGACGTTTACGGCCGTGCGGTCGAGTTTCAAAAAGAAGGAAAATCGGTCAAAACGCTGGTACCGCAGGAGCTCATTTTTGTGGTCAGCAACAACAAATTGAGCAACATCAGAGACATCGGCGAAAATCCCAACTTTGCTCCCAACGCCTCCTTTGAGGAGATGACCGGCGATGTGGCATCGGGCGGACTTGAGAGCGCATTGCCCGCCAAGTGGCAGCTGCGGATCAAAAACTACGACCCGGCAGGGGCGATCACGGTCGTCAAAGAGGCCAAAAACGGCAGCTATGCGATGAAAATCACCTCGAGCGGCAAGGGCAGAGTCTACCTCTTTTTTGATTGCCGCATCGCCGAGCCGGGGCGCTATGTCATTGGCGGCATGTTTAAAAACCCCGGATCGACGGCGGTGGCTCCTTATTTTGATGTTTTTGACCGCTCAAGCAATTACTTTAAGCGCTATGCGGCCAAACCGGTCGCGCCCGGCGATTTCACCGAGGTCAAAGTTGAGATCGAAGTACCGCCCGCGCAATCAATGTTGGTTTTCGGCGTCGGGTTGGAGGCGGCGGGGGCATTGATCGTCGATGATGTCTTTTTGACCAAATACCAAGCGGAGCCCCTGGCCGATGTCGTACCCTTGACGCTCAGTGGCGGCAACGGCAACCTTTTGCTGCGTTTTGAAAAATTCAACACCGATTTGTCGCTTTTGGTCAAAAATACCGCCGGCAAGCGTGTCATTGACCGCATCCCCTTTGACGTCACCGACCGGCCGCTCACAGTGTCCAAGGCGGCGTGGAGCAACCGCTCCGGGGAGAGCGTCAACCTTGACATTAACGCCAAAGCCAAAAGCGTTTACCTTTTGCTGTCGGCCAGTTATGTGCCGGATAAAGCGCAGCTGTTGGGCAGTGTCACGGTCAATTTTGCCGACGGCACGAGTGTGAGCAAAGAGTTGATCAATAACGTTGATTTGCGCGACTGGTTTTTGGCGATCAATGCCAAAGGGGTGCCGCCGGTGCTGCGTTATGTGAGTCCCTCGATGAATGAGTACGGCGTTTTTATGGTGACGATGAAAGACTTGCCCGACCTCGAAATCCGCTCAGTCACAGTCACCGGCGCGAGCGATGCCGTGGTGATCGTGAGCGCTCTCTCGCTCCAAAAGTAAGGCTCAATTTTCCTCTTCTTTGTCCTCTGGGACATTGGAGAGGATTTTGTTGAGCTCCTCAAGGTATTTTCCGGCAATCGGCGCGCAGTCGCGTCCGCCGCTGGAGCCGTCCTCGACCATCACCGCCACTGCGTAGGTATTGCCCTTGATTTTGGCATAGGCGATAAACCAGGTGGTCAAGGTGCGGTTGGATTTGGTGCCGAGCTCGGCCGAACCGGTTTTGCCGTAAATGGTAAGGTCATCCTGTGCTGCGAGTTTACCGGAGCCGCCCGGCGAATTGACCACCTCAAACATCCCTTTTTTGACGATGTCGAGATACTCCGGCTTGGTCGCAAGCTTGCCCGTCACCTCAATTTTGCGGTCAAAGAGGACGTTGCCGTGCATGTCAACGATCGATTTGGCCAAATGCGGGCGGTAGATCGTCCCGCCGTTGGCCAACGCGGCGCAGTAGACGGCCGCCTGCAACGGGGAAATCGTGGTGATGCCCTGACCGATGGACAAGAGTGCGGTGTCGTATTTGTTCCAATTCTCATTATAAATGCGTTTTTTTGCAGCAAAGCCGGGCAATGTCCCGGCGCTCTCCGCGAGCTCGACGCCGGTTTTTTGGCCAAGGTTGGCCGAGTCCAAAATTTCAAAAATCTTTTCAGCTCCCGTCTCCATTCCTTTTTCGATAAAGAAGTCGTTGCAGGATTTGGCAATCGCGCTGTAAAGATTGACCGGGCCGTGGCCGCCGTGACGCCAGGAGGCGCAGCGGATGTGGGCGTTGCCGATATCACTGCCGCCGTCGCAGACGATCATCTCCTCCGGCGAGTGTCCGGCATTGAGCATCGCCAACGCGACCAGCGGCTTCAGAATTGAGCCGGGGGTGTAGCGTCCCGCCAGCGCCCGGTTAAACAAGGGTTTGGCCGGGTCGTTGGACAAGCGCGAATAGTAGTCAAAGGGCAGTACCGGCGTAAATTTCGAGAGATCATAGCTCGGCATCGAGGCGGCGGTGATGATATCCCCGGTGTTGGCGTTGATGGCCACCAGCGCCGCTTTTTGCCCGTACAAGAGATACTCGGCGTAGCGCTGGGCGCGGTAGTTGATGGTAAGGATCAAATGGTTGCCGTTAATGGGCTCAATTTTCTCAATCAAATTTTGCTCGATGTACCCCAAGTGGTTGACTTGCACCAGGGAGTATCCGGGAAGCCCGCGCAGGCCCAACGGATGTTCCGGCGTCCCCAGATTGGCGAAATCGTTGTCCGGTTTGTCAAAGTCGGGGCGGTCAAAGGCCTTCTCGAGGCCGCTCTTGCCCTCCAGGTCGGGGATGTAGTAAAAAACGCCCTCTTTATCGGGCGCGCTTTTGGGGTCGGCGGCACGGACATAGCCGAGCAAATGGGCCGCGGTGGCGCGCCCGGGGTAAATGCGGTTTTCGCTCGACTGAAAGTCGACGCCGACCATGTCGCGCGATGCCTCCAGCGCCTGTGCCAGTTCCTTGGGTGTCAGCTCTTCAAAGACCTCCAGCGGCAAGCCGGGACGGGTATTGAGATGGCGGCGGATGTCGTCGGCCGAGAGCGGCTTGGGCCGGCCGATGGCGGCGGCCAAAAAGTTGGTGTTTCCCTCAATGGTCGAGACCAGGTTTTTGCGGCGGTTGGCGCTGCGGATTTCGTTGGGATAAAAAACGAGATTAAAATTGGGGCTGTTGTCGGCCAGTACTCTCAGGTCGGAGCTGAAAATTTTGCCGCGCTGGGCCGGAATGCGGATCTGGCGGATCGACTGCCGTGAAATTTTATCGCGGTAGACTTCCCCTTTTTGGACTTGCTCAAAAAAAAGTTTGCCCAAAATCAGGCCGAAACCGAGCAGAAACAAGATCCCGATCACCAGGATCCGGAAGCCGTCGCTGAGTGAAAATGATTGCAGCTTTTGCATTAATTGGCCTTATAATGATCGAGGTGACTGCTGAACGGAGTGAGCCTGGCCCGCAGCGGAGAGGTGATGCCGCGCAAATTGAGCATGGCCAAAAAAGCATCGAGCAAAATCACCAGCAACGGCAAAATCACGCAACCGGCCGCCACATTAAAGACGACCGAAAAAAAGAGTTGCCAATAGTCTTCGTCAAAGGTGCAGATAAATGCCAACAGCGGGGACAAGAGCCCGATCAGCATCCCTGCTGTGGCGGTTTCCAGTGCCCCGTAAAAGGGCTCTTTGCGAAAATAATACGCCACCGCCACCGGCGCGAGCAAAATAAAGGGCATGATTGAGCTTTCGCGCCCGTAAGCGGCATCCATGGCCAACCCGGCCAGCATTGCCGCCGCCAGCCCACCGCCGACCGAATAAAACCGGCAGAGATAAAACACTACGTAGGCGCTGGCAAACAGTGAAAAACCCAAATTGCCGGAAAAGAGCTCGAGCAATATGCTCAGCAATAACACGATGCTGCTGAACAATAATTTCATTATTTCGCCTCGTCACGTTTGGCAATGACCACAAAGCGGATGCTGTTTAATTGAGCCGCCGCCTTGACGGTGCCGTTGAGATAAAGCGAATTACTGAAAGGTGTATTGATTTCCTCCACTGTGGCGAGTTCGCCGATTTTGATCCCCGGGGGAATGTTTTTTTCGAAGCCGGAGGTGACGACGATTTCAGAGGTGATGTAAGTCTCATTGACCGGCAGATAGCCGATCGGGATCATCCCGGCGGCGAGATGCTTGCTGCTGTCGTTTAACACGCCGACGGCATCGCGGTTGCCGATGCGCGCCGACATCTTGAGCCCGGGGTTTAAGACGGTCATTACTTGCGCGGTGTGGGTGGTGACTTTATCCACGACGCCAATGAAGAGCAAGCGCCCGTCAACGGTCGCGGTCATCACTGCTGCGCCGGGCATGACGCCGGCGTCACTCCCCGTGTTGACCGTAAAATGCATTTGCCAGAGTAAAGGGTCACGTAAAATGATTTCGGCGATCACGTGTTTCCACTTGTCGCCGGGAGGAAGTTTGAGCAAGGTGCGTAACTCGTCGTTTTCGCGCAGCAGTGCCGTTGTATCGGCGGTCTGCGCGGTCAGCTGGCGGTTGCGCTCCAGCACGGCCTCGAGCTTGGCTGCGAGCTCAACTTTGTCGAGCAATAACAGCGTCTGATCCGAAACCGTATTTTTGGCAATCGTATTGGCCGCCAGATAGGGGTAAAAAAAGTCGCCGAAAAGTCTTCCGGCGCCGCGCCGCAACACCTGATACCCGGCAAAGGTCAGCAGCAAAACCACCGCTGCCATCGCCGGATACAAGAGGAACGAGTCGGACTTTTTCCCCTTTTTGGCCATGACGCTAGTTAAGGTTGGCCTTGATGCGGCTGAGCTCGGCCTCGGCATCGACGCGGAGTTCGCGGATTAGCTCTTTGACCGAAACGACTTTGTCAACCAACCCGACCGACTGACCGGCCATCAAGGAGCCGTAGTCGATGTCGCCGTCGATGGCGGCGCGGCGCAGCGCGCCGATCCAGTATTTTTCCACTTCTTCCTGGGCTTGCTGACGGTGGATGAGACCGTCATTGAGCTCTTTCAAGAGCTTGAGCTGCAGGGCACCGAAGTCGGCGGTGCCCTTGTTGCGCAAGGCGCGGACGGCCACCACCGGGAGCTTGGAGTCGTATTGCGGGGTGGAGACGGCGTCGCGGGCGTTGGCGCGCATAAACGCTTCTTTAAACTTGGGATGCACGTTGGATTCCTCGGTCATCACAAAACGGGTTCCGAGCTGTACGCCCGCCGCGCCCATATTCATAATGTGGGCGACCATGCGGCCGGTGCCGATGCCGCCGGCGATGAAAATCGGCACTTTGTCGTGAAATTTGTACAGCACTTGCTGCAGGAGAACCATGGTCGAAACGTGGCCGATGTGGCCGCCCGCTTCGCTGCCCTCAAGGATGATCCCGTCGGCGCCGAAACGGATCATGCGCTCGGCGATCGATTCGGTGGAGGCAAAGCATAGAACTTTGGCGCCGGTGGATTTGGCGATCTCGACTTCTTTTTCTTTGGGGAAGCTGCCGGCAAAGATGATAAAGGGTACTTTGACATCCTTGAGCATTTCGAGGTGCGAGAGGTATGCCGGGGCGATGGTGATCAAATTGACCGCAAACGAGTTGGGGGTCAAGCTTTTGACTTGCTCGATCTGGCTCTTTAAAATATCGGTGGGGGCGTTGCCGCCGGCCAGACAACCGAAAGCGCCGGCGTTGGAGACCGCCGAAACCAACTTGGGTTCCGAAACCCAGGTCATGGCGCCGCACAAAATCGGATATTTAACATTCAAAAATTCGCTGCCGCGCTTCATCAGCTTATCGAGCATCGGTGTGTTTTCCATTGAGTATCTCCCTTTCCTTAAAAAATATACTGGACAAAAAACTGGTTCATAATATAGCACCGCAAATCCGAAAAGCCAAATCTTTTTACGGAAACTTTGCAAAAGCCTTAAAAAAATTGTTTTTTTTTGACAAATAAGGTTGTTTTATTGCCCTTTCGGCATTAAAGTATTCAACGAATATACGAAGTCAATCAAAACGGAGTTTTTTTATGGAAATCGTTGATCTTTTGTCTTATGCTATTGAGTACAATGCATCCGACTTGTTTGTCAATGCCAACAAAGTGCCGTCGGTCCGGGTGTTGGGAAAAGTTAAAAAACTTGGCGATGAAGTGGTCACGCTGGAAAAACTGGAGGCCTTTCGCGAGCACGTTTTGGATGACAGCAATAAAATGCTTTATGCCAAAAACGGCAGCTGCGACGCTTCGGTGACGCTGGATGAGCATCATCGTTTCCGTCTCAATTTTTACTCTTCTTACACTGGCTGCGGCTTTGTCGCCCGGCCGCTGCGGTCCGGCAATGATTTGAATTTAGAGGACCTCGGTTTGCCAGATATTGTCAACAAGGTTTGCGAGGAGCCGCGCGGCCTCATTTTGGTCGCCGGTACCACCGGGAGCGGCAAATCCACTACCTTGGGCTGCATGATCAATCACATCAACCGCAATTTTGAGAAGCACATCATCACCATCGAGGACCCGATCGAGTACACTTATGATGATATCAACAGTCTTGTCACTCAGCGCGAGATCAACTCGGGCATCCACAGCTTTGCCGACGCTTTGCGCGCCGCCTTGCGCGAGAATCCGGACGTGATCGTGGTCGGCGAAATGCGCGACATGGACACCATGCAGACGGCCATCAGCGCCGCGTTAACGGGGCACCTCGTGATCTCCACCATGCACACCGCCAACACCATTCAGGCGGTGGAGCGCATTATCAACGTTTTCCCCGAGGAAACGCGCGAACAGGTGTCGGTTGATTTGGGCTTGGCGCTCAACGGGATTTTTGCCCAGCGTCTGGTCTGTTCCTCCGAGGGCAAGATGATCCCGGCAATGGAGGTATTGCTCGGCACCTCGCCGATGAAAAAATTGATTGCCAACCGCGATTACCCGGGGATGGAGATGTCGCTCAAGGGAAGCGGCGAATCCGGCATGGTTACATTTAACCGTGCCATATTCCGCCTTTATTCCGACGGTGTCATCTCGATGCAGGAGGCCGAAAACGCAGTTGATAACAAAGAAGAATTTCGCTTGCTCACCGGCGGCATGGAGTCGGGTGCTGACTCGTTTCGCAACCACTACGGCGACAAGCGCTCCACTGACGATACCAAAAACATCGATATGCGCCGTTTGCTGCGCACCGCCGTCAAGATGGGCGCCAGTGATATGATTCTCTCCTCGGGGGCGGCGCCCAATCTGCGGCTCGACGGCGAATTGCGCGCCTTGGATCTGCCGCCGTTGCAGGGCGGGGACACCCAGCGGCTCTTGTACAGTATTTTGTCGCAGCGTCAGCGTGTCGAGTTTGAGGAAAAACGCGAAATCGACCTTGCATTGTCGGTGACGATGAAAAACGACGACGGCAGCGAGCGCAGCCAGCGCTTTCGTATCAACGGCTTCTTTCAGCGCGGGACGGTCGGGGTGGTGTCGCGTATCGTCAACTCGTCGATCCCCACGCCCGAAATTTTGACCATCCCGCAGCAGATCGTCAACTTTACCAAAAAGGCCCAAGGGCTGATTTTGGTGACCGGTCCCACCGGCTCCGGGAAATCAACCACACTGGCGAGTTTGATCAACTACGTCAATCGCACGCGTTTCGCCCATATCATCACCATTGAGGACCCGATCGAGTACGTGCACGAAAACGTCAACTCTTTGATCGAGCAGCGCGAACTTCACTCCGACACCTTTGGTTTCGCCACCGCGCTCAAATATGCCTTGCGGCAGGACCCCGATATCATCATGGTCGGGGAAATGCGCGACACCGAGACCATCGGCGCGGCGCTGACCGCGGCCGAAACCGGGCACTTGGTATTCGGCACCTTGCACACCAACTCGGCGACGCAGACCATCGACCGTATCATCGACACCTTTCCGTCACATCAGCAAAATCAGGTCAAATTGCAACTGGCAAGCGTGCTTTTGGCGGTGATTTCGCAGCGGTTGCTGACCCGTGTCGACGGTAAGGGCGGCCGCGCGGCCGCATTTGAAGTATTGGTTGGCACGCCGCCGGCGCAGGCCTTGATCCGCGAAGGCAAGACCAGTCAGCTGCAATCGGTTTTGGAAACCGGGTTCCGCGACGGGATGGTCACTTTGGAGCGTTCGCTCGAGGACCTCTTCAGCCGCGGCTTGATCTCGCAGGATGAAATGCGCAGTCTGTTGCGCGATTACAACCCCACCGAGTCCTTTAAATAATTACTTGATCCGCCCGGGAGGCGCAAAAATATGATGAAAATTCGTTTGGGGTTAATACTGCTCGGTTTCTGCACCATGGCGTCGCTGGCGGCGATGACGCAGCCGGAAATCATCGCCTCGGCCAAACTGGCCGAGTTGACCAATTATCCGGATGCCGACACCGTCTTGGTTTATGATCGCGAAAACGCGGTGTATCAGGCCGACGGCACCGCCGTCGAGTCGGACGAGCTCTATCAAAAAGTCCTGACTGAGAGCGGCAAACGCGACTTGCGCGAGCTGTCGTTTCAGTTTAACGCCACCTACAGCAAACTCTCGGTCAAACTGTTGGAGATCATCCGCAAAGACGGCCGGATCGACCCGGTGGACGTTGCCCAAAACAGCAAACTCTCGATCGACTCCTCGCAGATGTCGGCCAATATTTACGATCCCGCCGACAAAGTCCTTACCGTCACTTTGCCCGACTTGGAGATCGGCGACATGATTCACGTGATCAGCGTCCGCGAGGTCATCAAGCCGCGGATGCCTAATGAGTGGAGCAATATTTATGTCCTTCAGGGGCAGCTGCCGGTGCTATATTATGAGGTGGCAATCAGTGCGCCCAAAGCGCTGCCGCTCGCTGCGACTGTAATCAAGGACCCCGTAAAGGACACGGTCACTTTTACCCAAAGCGAAGCCGACGGCCGCGTCGAGTATCTTTGGGTGGCCAAAAATGTGCCGCAGATCATTCCCGAGCCGGAGATGCCGCCAATTTATATGTGCTGTCAGCGGCTTTTGGTGAGCACGATTCCCGACTGGCAAAAGATTTCCAAGTGGTATTATCAATTGTGCCGGCCGCACCTTGACAAGGTGACGCTGGAGATGCGCGCCAAAGTGGCCGAGCTGACCCAAAACTGTGCTACGCCTCAGGACAAAATCATGAAGCTCTTTCAGTTTGTCTCGCAGCAAATCCGCTATATGGGGATCACCGCCGAGTCGGAGTCGCCGGGCTATGAGCCGCATGATGTGTCGCTCACCTTTAACAATCGTTACGGGGTTTGCCGCGACAAGGCGGCCTTGCTGGTCGCTATGCTCGAGCTTGCCAATATTAAAGCCTATCCGGTGATTTTTAACAGCGGCTACCCCAAGGATGAGGAAGCAGCCAACATGTATTTCAACCACGCGATTGTGGGAGCCGAGGTCACTCCCGGCGAATACATGCTGATGGACCCCACCTACGAAACCACCCGCGAGTTGTTTCCGGCCTCGCTGTCGAACATGAGCTATCTGGCCGCGCGCCCCGATGGCGACACTTTGCGCCGCTCGCCGGTGATCGGGGTCGAGCAAAATATGCTCAATATCACCACCGCCAGTCAGGTCAACAGCGACAATGAACTCGTGGGCCGCACCCAGATCGAGTTTGCCGGGGTCAACGATCAGATGTACCGAGACGCTTTCTCGCGCTGGCCGGCTGATTACCGGCGGCAGTTTTTTGCCGGCAGACTCAAGCGGTCGCTGCCGGGGGCGGAGCTTTTGGAACTCAAATTTTCGCCCGCGGATGTCCGAAACATGAAAGAACCCTTAAAGGTGGAGTTCACCTTTTCGGTCAAAAATTACCTTGCCGACGGCGCCGGGGAGTATCTTTTGCCGCTGCCGACTTTTGGCACCGGTCTCGGCGCGGTCAACTATGTCTTAAATTCGGTCGGGCTCAAGAAACGCAATTTCATGTTGCGCCCCTTTTCAACGTGCGCGGTGCGCGAAAAATACAGCATCCGGCTGCCGGATTATTGCAAAATCAAATCGCTGCCCGCCAAAACCGAGCTCGGGTATGAGAATCAGTTGAAGTTCAGTCGCGTTTTTACCGTCAATGCTCCCTTGCTGGTCGGCGAAAGTTATTTCGGCGTCAATACGGTGGAAATCAAGCCCGACGCGTATTTAAAACTCAAAGAGATGCTGAGCCGGATCGATGCCGATGCCAAGGAGCTGCCGATTGCGGCCAATGATTACAGCAAAGTCGCCGGCTCGGAAGTTGCCGCCGCCTTTCCGGGGGCCGACTCGCTGGTGTTTCAGAGCGAGAAGCGCGTCGAGATGCTCGGGCGCGACCGTTGGCTCGTCGAGGACAACCTTCGCCGCAAAATCTTAACCTACGCCGGGGTAAAAAATTACTCCGAGGTCAAAATCACTTACAATCCGGCCTGGGAAAAAGTGACGGTTTCGGGGCATGTGATTTCGCCCGACGGCAAAATCAATTCGTTGACCGACAAGGAAATCAATCTCATGGACTCGCCCGCATCGGCCGCCGCGCCGCGCTATCCCGGCGAAAAGATTTTGGTTGTCAATCTTCCCGGCGTCGAGGTCAACTCGACTATTGTTTTAAGCATCCGGCGCGAAATTTGGAGTCGGCAGCTGTTTGCATTGTACTTCTCGGCGGTGGATGCCGACCCGGTGATGAAAATGGTGCTGGAGCTCAAGGCACCCAGAAATGCCGACTTAAAGATTGCACCGACTCCGTTTGAGTTTACTCTCGACAAAAAGTCCGATGGCAAATTTGACACTTGGGTTTGGACGGCCCAAAATTTGGAGGCAAGACCCAAGGAGCCCGGTTACGCGGGCGATTATCTCTACGCCCCAACGGTGTTTGTCAGCTCGGGGAGCTATCTTGAGTTGGCCAAAAAGTTAGGCGAAGCGTTAAAGGCCAGAAGCGTCAATCAGCCGCAGGCCGCCGCCAAAGCCGTAGAGTTGTGCAAAGACCTTAAAACCGATGATGAAAAAGTCATCGCCATCCGCGATTTCATCGCCAAAAGCATCCGGCCGGTGGGCATTGAGCTCAATGATCTGCCGCTGGAGGCGTTGACACCGGCCGATAAAACATTGGCCGACGGTTACGGCAACAGCGCTGACCGCGCCATTTTGTATGCGGCGATGCTCAACGCGGTCAATCTGGAGGGCGAATTTGTCCCGGTGGCCGCGGATGCGTTTATCCCTTTGGCCGTGGGCAAATTTGAGCGCTATCCCTTAAATATGTTTACCGGCGTGTTGTATAAGGTGAGTACAAGGTATTTAAATGACACCAATCAGTATGCCAAACTCGGCACGGTCGCCTCGGTTGACCGGATAGCCTTGGATATCAACAACGGCAAATTGTTTGCGATCAAAGCCGCCGGGCCGATGCAGAGTGCGACGTTGGTCCATTATGACATCACCGTCAAGAGTGACCGCAGCGCGTCAATTAAGATCGTTGAGAGTTTCCGCGGCATCGAGTACCAGAGTTTTAAGCAAAAATTCAGCGAAATGCTCCCCGAGGAAAAGAGCCGGTATTTTGAGGAGTTGTTGTTTGCGCTTGATAAAAATGCGGTGATGACCGGTGAGCCGGTTGTCCGGCTCGATGAGTACCCCGGCCGCCTTGAGTATACGTTTGACATCCCCGGTTTCGCGGTGGGCGGCAAAGAGTATCTGCAATTTAAGCTTCCCGGCTTTGACGGTTTTGCCGCCAATGTGAGGACCGCTGCCACGGCGCGCAAGACGCCGTTTTTGCGGAGCGGTTTTTCGCTGGATGAGCTGGAGTACCGGATCAATATCCCGGCGGGTTATGAGGTAGTCAAAACCATGCCGGCGGTGCGCGAGTCGGGCGCCTTCGGCACGGCCGCCTTTTATCAATATTTTAACATCGGCGAAAACATGCTTGCCATCGATTACGGTTTGACGCTTCCGGTGGAGGTTGTGAGTCAGGACAATTATCTCAAACTGGTCAACCTCCAACGCGAGCTCACCAAGCTTTCCGGCAGCAGCATTATTTTGAAACAGGTTAAGAAATGAAGATTGTCACCATCCCGGTCGGACTTTTGGCGACCAATTGTTATATCGTTTATCTAGAGCACAACAAGCACCTTTACATCATTGATCCGGGGTGCGACGCCGATGAGATCGTTGATGAGGCGCAGAGCTTTGATTTTACTTATGCTGCGATATTGTTTACCCACGGCCACGTCGATCACATCGCCGCCGCCGGGCTGGTCGCCGAAAAACTCAAGATCAAAGACATTTACATCCACCCCCGCGAGACCGACTTGTTTTACAGCAAAAACAATTGTCTCTTGCCGTATCTGCCGGTGGCGGACAATCTGCCCAAAGTCAACCCCGAGCTCAGGTTTGACGACTTTGAGATTTTGGAGCTCCCGGGGCATACCAAGGGCGGCGTCGGCTTTTATTTTCACCAAAATCAGGTGGTGTTTGCCGGGGACACTATTTTTGAGAACTCCATCGGCCGCACCGATTTCCCGGGCGGGGATTATGAGCAATTGATTTCCTCGATCCGCAACCGTCTTTTTACGCTTCCCGATCAAGTCAAGCTTTATTGCGGGCACGGCGGCCCGACCACGGTGGGGCAGGAGCGGCAGCACAACCCGTATTTGCAGTAATCAAACATATGACACCACAGCGCAAACAGTTTTTGACGGGGCTGGCTTTTGCCTTTTCGAGTGCGTTTTTTTGGGCGACCAATTATCTCTCCGGACGGGCTTTGATGCGGGTGCAGGCGATTGATCCATTGTCTTTGACTTTGATTCGCTTTGTCGGGGCGACCGTCCTCATGTTCGCGCTTGGTCTCGCCCTCCGTAAGCCGATGTTTGCCATCACCAAAAAACAGCTGGTCAACGCCTTGATCCAAGGCACCATCGGCATGGCGGCAATGAGCATTTTGCTCTACTGGGGGCAACGGACCACCGGTGCGGTGAATTCGTCCATCATTATGACTTCGATCCCGCTGATGATCGCCATCTTCGGCTTTTTTACCGGCGAAAGGATGAAAAAAAGGCAGGTTTTGGGGATGCTGGTCGCCGCCCTTGGCTGCTTTATGGTGATTAAAGTCATCGACCACCGGGGCATCCATCTGGGGAATTTCGGTGCCGGGGATTTTTTTACCTTTGCGGCGGCATTGTGCTGGACGATCTATGTTTTATGGGGCCGCCGGACGCTGCAAGCGGTGGACGGCTTTGTCTACACCGCCTATGTCTGTCTGGGGGCGATCCCATTGCTGGCGGCGCTGGAAATCATTTTTTACCGGCATGCGGTGCTGCCGGAGTTTGCCGGACACTGGCTGATTGTCCTTTACATCGTCTTGTTTCCGACCGTGGCCGCCTTTTTCTCCTGGAATCAGGCGCAAAAAATGATCCCACTGCCGGTGCTTAACGTAATGCAGTACCTGACCCCGGTCTCGGTGTTGATCCTCTCGTGGCCGCTGTTGGGCGAGGGCTCGACTTGGCTGCAAATCGCCGGCTCATTGCTGGTCATCCTCGGCGTCGGCGCCGATTCGGAGCTGGTGCGGCGCAAAAAGCCGTGAGCCCCTACTTGCGGACCGCCGGGCCGTCCTTTTTTTTGACCGAGTAGCCGAAGTGGCCGAGACACTCCCCTAAGCCGTAATAATGGCCGTGGACGTAGCACAAAAGATTGTCCTTCTCCACCAAAAAGCGGCCCTTGTCATCCAAATGGTCCTTGCTTACCTGTACGGCGACAATTTCGGCGATAAACAACGTGTGCGCGCCCAAATCGAGCGTTTGCAGTACTTTACACTCCAAGGCGAGAGGACACTCCGCCACGATGGGAGCTTTGACTTTGCTGCCCGAGACTGCCGTCCAGTTGCACTCTTTAAACTTATTAAAGTCGCGTCCCGATTTGACACCGCACCAATCCACTTTTTTGGCCATTGCCACGGTGGGAACGTTGACCGTAAATTCGCCGCTTTGTTTGATCAAATTAAACGAATGCCGCTCGGGACGGACGGAAATTGACACCATCGGCGGCGCGCTGCAGACGATGCCCGCCCAAGCGACGGTGATGAGGTTGTAACCGTTTTCGCCGCTGCCGCAACCGGCGAGGACGACGGGGAGGGGGGCCAGCTGGGTGCTGCCGGGCCAGATTTCCTTGGGGTGATCCATTTTTTCTCCTGACAATTTTGTTACTTTTGTGCATAATTTAACCCTGAAAAACCGATTTTGCAAGCTTGGAGGGGTAAGTTTTATTGGACTACATTGATTTTTTATCAAAAAATGCGTCTTTTTCAATACAGTCCAAGTTTTTTACAAAAAATCTGCTATAATATAATCATGTTACATTTTGACGAAAGTGATCCGGAGCGGTTGTTTTCAGCAGCTTTGTATAAAGATACAGCATCCTTTTACATTGTCATTTGAAACGAAGTCTGCTATAATATATCCGATACGCCGGGTTGTGCCGGATGGAGTGAGTCGCAACGACAGTTGATTTGAGATAAAAGTTACAGAAAGGACGGATGGTTATGAAAAAAACAATGATTTCCGGTCGCAGTGAGTCTCGGGTTCGTATTTTTACCTTGATCGAGCTCCTGGTGGTGATTGCCATTATTGCAATTTTGGCATCGATGCTGTTGCCGGCGTTGAATCAGGCACGTGAAAAAGCCAAGGGGATCAGCTGCACTAACAATATGAAACAGCTCGGCCTCGGCTATGCCCAGTATTGCACCGATAACAAAGATTATATCACGCCGATTTTTGCGACCGGATATTCCCGTCCCTTGTGGACCGACATGGTGCTCAATTGGTCGCCCGTGGTTCCCGGTAACAATGCCGGGCGGCTCAATGCCAATGCCACTGCGTATGTCAAAATCCAAAGTTTGCGGTGTCCGTCGGTCCCCGGTGATTTCCTGAATCCGACCTTGAGTTTGGACTGGGCCGGTTACAATTCTCATTACGGGATCAATGAGTTCCTGGTTTCCCGCAGCAGCGGCTCCACTCAAAGCCTTAATAAGACCGGCAAGCTTGGCCGTTGCCGTACTCCCGGTAAAAAACTCTTTATCACCGATTGCGGTCGCAATACCGCCACCGGCGAACCTGACCGCATGACTGGATATTTCCGTTGGGCGAGTCCGGTGGTCAATGGTCAGCTCAACCATACCGATGCCGGTTACGGCAGCCCCATCGGCCGCCACGCCGACTCGGCCAATATTTTGTATCTTGACTGGCACGTTGGCTCGACCAAAGTCATGAATCCGTTAGCAGTCTACGGTCAGTTCCCGTTTAATGCTTTCGGCAATATTTCCGGCATCAACTGGTCGGACGGCTGGAGCTATGACTCGAAATATTGATGCGGTATAATAAATAAGGGATTGATATGATGGTCAAATATTTGGGATGGGTTGGTTTGACGGTGCTGGCGGCGGCAAGTTTGTTCGCCGGTGAGGTAAAAAGCACCGTGGCGACGCAGGGCGACCTCAAGCGCGAGTGGCAAAAGCCCGGCGTTTGCAAAATCAGCAATGCCGATGGCGTGCTCAACTTTCAAAACGCGGTTGCCGGAGACAAAGAAACCTTTGGCGTGATTACCGACTCGGTTCCGCTCACCGGCGACTGCGAGTACGAGCTCAGCTTTGAGGCCAAAGGCTCGGTTCGGCTGCTGGCAACGTTGTTCACTGATCCCAAGGGGCGCATCGATTTTTTATCGGGCGCCCAGTTGACCGATGACTGGCAAAAATTTGCCAACAAAATCAAAACCCCGGCGGACATCAAAAGCGGCGCCTTAGTGCTTTTCAGCTGGCAGCAGAGCGGCGAAGTCTCGATCCGCAACCTCCAGCTTAATTTAATCGCGCCTCAGACGGCCGAAGGCAATTTTGTGATCATGCGCGAGGATTTCTCCGTGGCCCGCAACTGGAATTTTGCTGACTGGAGCAAAAGCGGCAAAAAGATCGGCGATGCCGGGATTAAGGACGGCAAGCTCGTCGTTTTGGCCACGGACAAGGGTGAAGTCGGGTTCAGCAGCCAGATGTTTAACCTTCCTTCCTCCGAGTTCAGCGAAATGTCCGTGCAAGCTCAGATCGGCGCTTCTGCCGACTATGCCAACAACCGGCCCTCGATCTTTTTGGTGTTTTTTGACAGCACCGGCAAATATCTGGGCGGCTACTGGTTTCCGGCGGCCAGCGTGGTAAAAGAGGATGTCGTCGATGTCAATGTTTCCATGCCCAAAGATAAAATCCCGGCGGGGAGCACCAAATTCTCCGTCTGTCTCGCCAATAATTTCAACGCCAAGAGCAGTGATGCGCCCGCGGGCAAGCTGTTTTTTGACAATCTCGTCGTTTCCGTAAAATAATGTTGAATCCGGCCCCAGAAAAGCGGCCGGTTTTTATCACTCCCGGGGGGATTATGTCTTTTTTTAAGCTTATTTTTATTAGTTTAATTTTTGTCGTCTTCAATTTGGTTGCCGCGCCGGTGGCGCTGACCGGGCTGAAAGCGTGGAATCACGCCGTGCTTGCGCCGGGCAGTGATTGTCGCGTCACCGTGAGTGCCAAAAGTGACAACGGCGCGGGCGGCGTCGGGCTTGATGTCAAGGTAAATCCCGAAACCACGTATCAGGTCAGCTTTAAAGCCTCCGGCAATGTCAATTTGATCGGCATGGTCAATGCCCCCGGGTTTGAAAAAGGCCGTTTTGACTTTTTGCCGATGGCTGCGCTGGAAAAAGACCCCAAAGATTTCACCGGCAAATTCACCACCCCCGCCGATTGCAAAAAAGTGTATCTGGTGTTATTTGTCTGGCGTCAGGACGGCGAATTTGCCGTCTCCGATTTGACACTCAATGCGGTGGATAAAAGCCCGGCGTTGGCTTTGGGGAGCGTCAAAAGCAGCGAAGCCGCTCAATACGCCGCCAAAGACTTGTCGATGATGTTTGAGGATGATTTTTATTGGGGCAAATTCATCAATGGCATTCGCACCAAGGTGCATCCGGCCGGTTGGGAGTTTGTCAACTTTGACGGCAACACGATGCCGCAAACGGGCGGGCTTACCGGCGACAATAAGGGCAATCATACCTTGGCCGTCGCCGCCGCCGACAAGGGGGCCGCGGGGTGGATGCTTGATTGGCATTATTTGGAGAAAAACCGTGATGTGGCGCTCTCGGGCGAGCTGCGGACTTCCCCCGAGTACGCCAATAATCAGCCGCTCGTGTTTCTCTCCTGGGCCGACGTCAAGCGCAACGTGATTTCGCAAGTCGCCGTGCCGGTCCCGGCCGTTGCCGAAAAGTGGGCCAAATTCGGCCTTAACGTCCCCGCCAAAGAGATTCCCGACAAGGCGGTTTTTTACAGCGTCACCTTGGCCTCGCGCGGCAACAACGGCGCGGGCAAAGTTTTTTATGATAAAATCAATGTCGGAGTGCCAAAGGCTTTGGGCAATATCCTCCAGCTGCGCGCCAATGAGCTGGGCAATTGGTATTTTAAAGGCGAAGCGGTTAAAATCACCGCAAAGGGAGAACTTCCCGCCGATTTGACCAAACTTTCCGCCGAGGTGTTTGACAGCAACGGTCAAAAAGTTGCCGAGATTAGCGTGGACCGCCAGACTTTGGCGACGGACGGCTTGGTTTGGCAACCGACCGCTCCCGGTTATTATGAAATCAAATTCACCGCCGAAACCGCCAAAGGGAAACAGCAAGTCGTTGAGGATTACAAAGAGGGCATTTGGCAAAACAACCAGTTCCGGATTTTTACCCAAAATCAAATGCCTTTTGTGGTATCGCCCTTGCGGCGCGGCGAGTTGCGCGCGGAATGGCTCGGCTTCTCCATCGGGGCCGGCAAGATTCAGCAGCAGCGCGGCATCAATGATACCGATCTCTCGCTGGCCATGCTTCTCGGCTCCGGTTTTGTTCGGCCGCACGGCTGCAAATGGGGTGATTTTGAGCCAGAAAAAGGGAAATTTGACTGGTATTTGGACCCCCTGATCGATCGTGCCCATAAAGAAAAGTTAGGCATTGTGCTTGATATTTACGGCACCGCCCAATGGGCGTCGTCTACCCCGGATGATGTGCGGATGCAATTGGGGTGGATGCCCATGTATGCGACAATGGCCCCCGCGGATATGAATGATTGGGGCAATTTCATCACCGCTTTGGTTAAGCACTATCGCGATCGTGTGGATAAATATGAGCTGTGGAATGAACCTCATATCAAAGGTTTTTCGGTATTTTGGAACGATACTCCGGAGAAGTTTGTCGAAATTATGAAAGTTGGCAGCGCCGCTGTCCGCGCCAACCAGCCGGAGGCGGAAATCTGGATCGGCGGCATGGGGCAGCGGTATTTGCCATTTTATGAGAGCATTGTAAAACTGGGCGTCCGTCAATACTATGATGTGATGCCCTTGCACGGGCGGGATTACAATCCGGAGTCTTTCCGCGAAATCGACCGCCGCTATCAGTCCAAAGAGCCGATCTACTCTAGCAGCGAGTGGCACGCGATTTTGGTCCAGTTTCAATCCTCGCCGCCCAACCACCGCTCGACCGACCGCGAGCTTGCCAAGGTAATGACGCTCGATTTGTTGCGCCAGTTTAAGACCGGTGTCCGCGACATCACCGCCTTTTGCACCATCGGCTACGGCCGGGTGGCTGCGCTGGCGTTTAAGCGCGAGATGGGCGACCCCATGCCGCAGGCGGCCGGTTTCTTTGATCCGGTGCCGTACTTGACGGTGCGTTATCCTGCGTTGGTTTTGCAGCGCTTTGCCGCCGAATTACCCAAGCGCGTCCAATTTTTGGGCGAATACCGTATGGGCGACGTCAAGGCGGTGCTGCTTGCTTCCGGCGACCAAAAAACGCTGGTCGTCTGGCAGGATGGCGAAAAATCGTTGGCCGTGCCTGCCGAGCTTGCCAAAGTCTTGACTAAAAATTCAGTGATCCGCGACTGGGAAGGGAAAACAGTTGACTTGGCGAGTTTCGCCGTAGCTCCCGAGACCTTTTATTTTGTGAGTGACATCGATAATTCGATGCTGCCCCAAGCCGCCGCCGATGTTTTGACTTTTGAGCGCAAAGCGCAGGAGCTTAAGGGACCCAAAGGGGTGTACGGCAGTGCCGCTTTGATCCAAAACGGCAAACTGGTCGCCGCCAATGCAAAATGGGTGACCGGCGACTGGCAGACCTTTGGCGACATCAGCGGCAAGCAGGCCAAATTTGCCGCCGGTATCAACAACGGTTATTTTGAACTGGCCGTCGACACCGATGACGCGGTGTTTGCGCAAAACAATCACCGCAATACTCTTTATGACGGCGACAGTCTCCAGTTTGCTTTTGACTCTGACAGCAAGGGTTATGCCGACAAACGTATCGAGTTTCAGGCCGCTCTGACCCCGACCGGGGTGGAGCTTTACAAAGAATTTGCCCCCAATTTGGGCGGTGATTTGCCGGGCGGTTACACTTCGCCGGGCAACTTGGTCGACAAGGACAATTATGAGCTCACCGTGAGCGATATTCCCGGCGGCAAACGTTATTTGCTGCGGCTCAAGCTCTCGGAGCTCTATCCGATGACCGTCCGTGCCGGTGTCCCGCTGCGTTTTTCGCTCCTTGTCAATGAGCATGACGGCAAGCGCCGCGCGGGGTATGTCAACTGGGCAAACGGCATCGGCGAAGATAAAAATCCGGTTGTCTACGGAACGCTGGAGTTACGGTAATTTATTGATATAAACGCACCAAAACAGGAGGGGTCCTATGAAAAGAGAGCGTTTTTTTACCTTGATCGAGTTGCTGGTCGTTATCGCGATCATCGCCATTTTGGCCGGGATGCTGTTACCCGCTTTGAATAAAGCGCGCGACCGTGCCCGTAACACCGGGTGTATGAATAACCTCCGGCAGCTGGGCACCTTTGCCGCCATGTACTCCTCGGACAGCAGCGATTATTTGCTGGCTGCCGACGGCAACACCGGGATTACCGCCAACGCCAAAGGCTGGGTGCCGACCTTGTGGCGCTATGCCAACCGCGGCGATGCCAATAAGACCAATGATGAAATCGATGCGTTGGCCATGTATAAAGGGACCGCCTTTTTTTGCCCGTCCAACACTTACGAGCTATCTTCGCGCCGCCGCGGCTCCTATGGAGTCAACTCGGTCTTGCAGACTACCAGCTTTGGCAGCGGGGCGGGAGCAATCAATGCCCGGCGCAAGCTGACCTTTTTTAAACATGCCGCCAAAACCATGTATTTCTCCGACGAGGGCTCTTTTGGCGGCGATATTGTCCCGCGCTGTCAGCGCGGCGGCATGTCGGCTTTGCTCAATCCGGCGACTCAGGCGCAGTCGAGCGATGGGGCGTTGACCTACACCGCCGGGGACTTGCAAGTCCGGCACAATGCCGGGAGCAATCTTAATATTACCTGGCTCGACGGTCACGTGAGCGCGGCGCAGGGCGGTGAACTTTATTTGGGCTCCTATGCTTACGGCAACAACGGCTCGACCCAATTTTTCCGCGACGCCAACGTTTTTTGGACCGGCAGACCTATGATACCCTGAAAGGATCTGACGTGAATCTGATATGACTGACCCATTTACCATACCGGACATTGACCGGCTGCTGGCGGCGCTGCATCACGTCAAGGGTGACCGCGTCCCCAATTTTGAAATTATTTTCAACAGCCGTTTTTGCAATGAGATACTCGGGGAGGCCAATGACGGCAGATCATTTTGGGATATGCCGCCCGAGGATGCGGTAAGCCTGGTGCAAATGATCGGTCAGGATGCGATTGTCTGCTCGCTGGCAACCGCGTTTCCTCCCGAGGGCTCGGTGTTGTCGATGGCTGAGCTGCGGCCCTTTTTGGCTCAACCATTGGATCGTCGGAAATTTTGCCAAAAATTGCGCTCCTATCGCCGGGCGACCAAAGGTACCAAAGTCGGAGTGGCGGTGCGTTTGCCGGGACCGATGACGGCGGTTTATATGGCCACCGGGCCGATTCCGATCCAGTCCTTTATGCTTCACTTGTATGATCAACCTGAGATGATCAATGCTTTTATGGACAAAGTCGTGGAGCTTACCTTGCAAATCATTGAGACGGTCAAACCTGAAAATTTTGACTTCTTTTACATCGGCGACGATTTGTGCGACAATTCGGGGTATTTGATTTCGCCCGCGATGGTGGACGAAATTTGGGCGCCCCGCTACCGTAAAATCATTGACGCCGCGCATGATTGCGGCAAACCGGTCATCAACCACTGTTGCGGCAAACAAACGCCACTGTTGCCATACTTGATCGGGTGGGGCGTCGAGGCGACGCATCCGCTGCAATCCGGAGCCAACGACATTTTTGAAGTCAAGCGGCAGTATGGGGACAAAATTACGTTGGTTGGCAACATTGCGGTGGATACTTTGTCCTTTGGCAGTCGGCAACAGGTGATCGCCGAAACGCGTGAGAAATTGGCCAAATTGGGAACTGACGGCGGTTATGTCGCTTGCTCCGATCACTCGATCATTGACAGCGTCCAACCGGAGAATTTTTTAGCCATGGTTGAGACGGTCCACCGTTTCGGCCGTTATTGACCAGCAATATTGGTGCGGGAGAGAGTAGGGAGATGATGAAACAACTGATGACTTGGTTACTTTTTGGGGGATTGGCCGTGACGCTTGCCGCGGCGGACATTGTATCTTCCAAGGATCTGAAAACAGCATGGGGTTCGGGCAAAATCGCCCGTGCCGACGAGAGTGGCGTTGCCGTTAGCTCCATCGATGAAAACGGCCCGGCGGCGCTCAATGCCTTTAACGGCGAGTTGGTGCCCGAGTCGGAGTACACTTTCCGCTTTGCCGCCCGCGGCAATGTCAAGCTGCAAGTGATGGTCAATTTTACGGTGGACGGCAAAGGTCAGCGGCAGGACTTGGTATTGCCGACCTTGCTGGCTCCCGATCGCGACAAGGAGTTCTCCGGAAAATTCAAAGTGCCGGCCAATTGCTCGCGTCTCGCGCTGGATATTTTTGCCTTTAAACAAACAGGGGAATTTACCGTCCGTGATTTTGTGCTTTCCGGCATGCCCAAGCTGCCGACGACAATGGTGATGGACGAGTTTTTCCGCAAAGGTGAGCTCATCAACTCGGTTTTTTCGGAAACCGTCCCGGCCGGATGGACGCCTTACCGTGCCAACGGCGCCGCCAAAGACGCGCCGACGGGCGGTTTGAGTAAGGTTCGTCCGCTTGTCCGCGCCGATTTTTACTCGCTCGCCATCCCGGCTGCGACCGCGGGCTCGGCGGGCTGGGTCAGTCGCCCGGTGCCGCTGTACCGTCCGTTGCGCCCCCTGGCGATGACTGTCCAGTACTCCGGCAACAACGGTTACCGCAACAATCAAGGGGTAGTGCTGCTTAATTACCTTGACAAGGCCAACAAAGTCGTCAAAACCGAGGAGTTGCGTCTGCCCGCTCCGGCCGGTGACAAATACACTACTTTTACTGCTGCAATTAAGCCCGAAATGATCCCTGATGGGGCCGAGAGTTTCACGGTGGCGCTGACCACGGCCAACACAGCGGCCGATGCGGCGGGTGAGCTGTTGTACGGCTTGGTGCGCATCCAATTGCCGGTGACGCCGGGCACGTTTGCCAAAATCCGTGGGAGCAAATATGCCAACTGGTTTACCGTCGGCGATGTTGTTTCCTTTCGGGCCGAGGGCGAGCTTCCCGCCGGGGCGAGCAAGATTGTAGGGCGCGTATTTGACGAGCAAAACAATCAGGTTGCCGAAATCGCGGTGCCCCCGGGTGAAATGACGGCGGGCAAATGGGTGCTGCCGTCGCCCAAACCGGGGTTATACGAGGTGGAGTTCTCCGCCGTGACGCCAAAAGGGGAAATTTTGCTGGGTGATGAGTATATGGAACGCGCGCCAAACAATCAGATTGCCTTGTTTGAGCGCAAGCACCACGCTTTTCAGATAATTCCCCCGCGTGATGCAGAGTATCCGGCCGGAAAACTCTTCGGCTACCAGCTCAACGCCGCCAAAAGCGCGATGAATTACCGGCAGGACAACGAAGTCAAAGCGATCAAAGCCGCCGGCGGGACGTTTGCCAGATTTCACATCACCTGGTTTGACATTGAGCCCGAAAAAGGCAAATTTGACTGGGAGGCCGTCGATTACTTTGTCAACAAATGCGTCGAGGCCAAGGTTCGGCCGGTACTCTGTTTTTACGGTACGCCGCGCTGGGCTTCCAATACCCCTGACGACACGCGCTATGTAGTCCACGTCTGGGCGTACAATGCCTATGCGCCGCGCGATTTGGCCGACTGGCAAAATTTTGTGACCAAACTCGTCGAGCGCTATCGCGACCGGGTCGATACTTTTGAGGTGTGGAATGAGCCGCATATGCGCAACTACAGCTGCTATTGGCACGACACCCCCGAGAATTTTGTGGCGATGCTCAAAAGTGCCTACGAAACCATCAAACAGCTTGAACCTGCCGCCGACGTCTGGATTGGCGGGATCGGCATGCGTTATCTCCCCTTTTACGACCGGATCATCGAGCTCGGGGCCGGGAAATACTTTGACAAACTTGCCTTGCACGGGCACGGGGTTTCTCCGTCGCCGTTTTATCTCATTGACAAAAAGTACAACTCCCCGACTCACCCGTGGGTGGACTCGGAGTGGCACGCCAGTTTAATCCGCTACACCGACCCCGCTTACAAGCTTAACGAAAACCAGCGGACGGTCCGCATGATGCTCGATTTGTTTTCGCAAATCAAGCAGGGGGCCGGGCAAATCGCCTTTTTTGAGCCCTTTAACTTGGTGGAAAAAGAGGCGCTGGAGCTTCACAGCAAGGGCGGCGCGCCGTTGAATCACGCCTCCGGGATTTTTCGCAACAAGCCTTACAATCAGCCCTTGTTGGGCGCCTCGGTAATGGCCAATTTTGGCCGGATGGTGTCGGGCGAGGTCAAGGCGCTGGGCGAGTATCGTTTCGGCAATCAAAAGGCGATGCTTTTTGAGAGCGGCATGGGCAAACTTTTGGTCGTCTGGCAGGAGGGGAGTCAAGCCGAGGCAGTTGAGCCAGCCCTCGCCGGGGCCATCGCATCGGCCAAGGTTGAGTCGCAGACCGGCAACGCGGTTGCCGACCCGGCCAAGCTGGTGCTGCAACCCTTTACCATGTACTTTGCACTCAAGCCGCAAGTCCCGGGCGACTGGGTGACGGCGGCCAACGTGCTCAAGGCCGACCGCGTCAAATTGGAGCTGGAGCACAAAGTTGCCGGGGGCTATATGGATCAACCGCTGTTTGACGGAAAGGGCAAACTTTTGAGCTCGATCAAGTGGAATGAAGCGAAGAAAAACTTCAATTTTGCCGCGTTTCCGACACCCTTCCAAAAACCGGTGCGCTTTGCCCTCGCTTTGACTGACCGCGAATTTTATCTCGTGGTGGAGGCCACCGAGGACACTTATCTGCCGATCGGCTCCGGGCCCAATATGTGGCAGGGCGACAGCGTCGAGTTTGCAATTGACTCCACCCGTGAGGGCTATGCCGACGACCGGTTGGAATTCATTGCCGGGGGTGAACTTGCCGCGCCCGAGCTTGTCAAAACCAAAAATCCGAGTTTGGTGGGTGACTTGCCGACCGACTGGACTCCCGAAAACGTGGCGGTGCGCAACGGGCAGTATAAGATCGTCCGCGACGGCAAGGTGACGCGCTATTTGATTAAAATGCCGGTTTCCGAATTGTACCCGATGGTGCCCAAGGCGGGCGACCCCTTGCGCTTTGCATTGCAGGTCAACGAAAACGACGGCAAAAACCGCATCGGTACGGTACAGTGGGGCGGCGGAATCTTGACCGGCAAAGATCCGGTGCAATACGGCGACTTGAAATTGATCGGTAAATAATTAAAATAAGGAGAAATGACGTGAAAAAACTATTGATGGCAGCGGTGCTCGGCGGTCTGACCGCGCTTGCGGCGGAAACACCTGCACCGTTATTGGTGGTGCAGGAAGAGTTTTGGAATGGCGACCGAATCAATGATGTCCCCTCCAAAACCGTCCCGGCGGGATGGGTGTTTTATGGAGAAAATGTTGAAAAAGGGGGGCTTGATACCAACGTTTCGCGTTCTGCCGACAAGTCGCTCAAAGTGGCGGCAACGACGGTTGGCGAGTGCGGTTATCTCAACCACATTTTGCCGGTGGTCGACAGAAAGCGGGCAATGGATCTTTCGCTTTTTTACAACGTCTCGGCGGATTATGTCGGCAATACGCCGTTTTTGGCCGTCAATTATTTTGATGACAAAGATCAGCTGATTTCATCGCAAAAGTATCCGCTCGCGGTGGCCGAAAAAGGGAAATTTGTCAATTTTACATGCAAGCTCAATGACCGGATGCCCGTTAATGCCAAAAAATTCCAGCTTGCTCTGGGAAGCAAAGCCGACGGCGTCAACGGCAAGGGTGCGGTGTATTTTGACAGCATCAAAGTTGAGCTGGGCCCTTCGGCAGGGACCGCCGCTATGCTGCGCGGCGTCAATGACGGCAACTGGTACAAGATGGGCGAAAGCGTTGGCTTTAAAGTCAGCGGAAAACTTCCCGACGGCGCGACCGGACTTGCCGGCACGGTGTACGACAGCAACGGAGCCTTGGTCAAGAAAGTGGAGTCAGGTAAAGAATTGTGGTCGTGGCAGCCCGATTCCCCGGGTTTTTACCAGATTGCTTTTTCCGCCAAGACGCCAGCCGGGGAAATTCCGCTGGTGGAGGAGTTTGTCGAGCGTGCGTGGGTCAACAACATTGCCGCCGTGTACCCCTTGGATAAAGTCAATGTGGTGGTTACTTCCGATGCCAAACGCGACACCCGCAACCTGATGGGCTATCAGCTTGACTGCTTTAAGGGGTCGCAAAAAGCCTACGGCGACCGGCAGGTGAAAACCGCCGCCATGCTCGGCGGGAGCTGGGCCCGTATGCATGTCCAATGGGCCGAGGTCGAGCCCGAAAAAGGCAAGTACGACTGGACGTTTCTCGACTATTATGTGGACAAATGCCTTGAAAATAACTTGCAGCCGGTGGTCGGCTTTTTCGGCACGCCCAAGTGGGCGTCCAGTAAACCCGATGACATGCGCTATCTGATTTGCGTCTGGGGTTACACCGCCTGGGCGCCCAAAGACATGGCCGACTGGGACAATTTTGTGACGGCGCTGGTAACGCGCTACAAGGGCAAGGTCAACACCTATGAGGTGTGGAATGAGCCGCATCTCCCCGGTTTCAGCTGCTTTTGGGTGGATACTCCGGAGAAATACACCGAGATGTTGCAGCGCGCCTATGCCGTCATCAAAAAGAATCAACCGGAGGCCGACGTCTGGATCGGCGGCATCGGCATGCGCTATTTGCCGTTTTACGACCGGATCATCGAGCTTGGGGCGGGCAAATCCTTTGACACCTTGGCCTTGCATGGTCACGGCGTCAACCCCAACGAATTTTTTGCGATTGATAAAAAATACAAGTCGCCGACCCACAAATGGGCCAACTCGGAGTGGCACGCCTCACTCCTGCGCTGGGGTGACGGGACGTACAAGCTCAATGAAAATATGCGCAACATCCGCATGCTGATTGATTTACTCAAGCAGATCAACTACGGCGTCACCAAAATTGCCTTTTTTGAAACCTACAATTTGGTAGAAAAAGAGTCGCTGGAGCTCTACAGCGTCCGCGGCAAAGAGCCAATGGCGCATACCTCGGGGTTGTTTCGCCGCAAGCCCGTCATCCAGCCCATGCTGGGAGCGGCGGTGATGTATCAATTCTCCGGCCTGGTCGGTGAAAATGCGAAAATCACCGGCGAATACTGGTTCGGCAAACAAAAAGCCGTCGGTGTCACCAGTGACGCGGGCAAAATCATCATTATTTGGCAGGAAACCGACGCTCCGCAAAAGTTCAACGATGAGCTCGCAGCGATGGTCAAAGGCAAAGCGATGGTGAGTTGGGACGGCAAAAAATTCCAGATAGACGGATTGCTGCAACCCAATGTCATGTATTTTGTCCGTGATGCCGAGGTCCCGATTGCCCGCAAAGCCGACAAAGGGGTGCTGGCCGTCGGTCGTCAAAAGCTCACTCTTGCCGGGCCCAAGGGCAATTACGGCAGCAAACCTCTGATCTCCGAGACGGGCAAGCTTATTTTTGACAATGCCCAGTGGACCACCACCGACTGGCAAAAGGATTTGGCCGACGGTCAAACCTTGCCCGAGCGCAAACCTAAATTTGCGATGAGCATCGTCGGCAACAATCTCGAGCTGGTGATCGATGCCCCGGATGACAAACACAACCAAAGCAACAACGGTTTTAAAATGTACGAGGGCGACGGCTTGCAGTTTGCCTTTGACACCACGGGCGAGGGTTACTATGCCGACGCGATTGAGTTTCAGATGGCCTTGACCCCCAAAGGGCCGGAGCTCCTGAAGCAAACATCGCCGAGTTTGGTCGGCGACATCCCGACCAACTGGACGGCAGCCGGGCTCACGGTCAAGACGGCCAAAATGTGGGTCGAGAGGACCGACAGCCGCACCCGTTATTTGTTGCAAATTCCCTTGACCGAGCTCTACCCGATGGTTGTGAAGCCCGGGCAGCCGCTGCGTTTCAGCTTGTTGATTAACGAAAATGACGGCAGCAAACGCGTCGGCTACTATCGCTGGGGCGACGGCATTGGCAAAGACAAAGACCCCGTGTACTACGGCACCTTGCGTTAAAAAAAACATGCCCCTTTCCGAGCCGTCCGGTGAAATCATTTTGCCGGGCGGCTTTTTTTGCTTGTATTTTGACCTCGATCATGATATATTGGAGAAAAAAAGGAGACGAGATTGATGAAACAATGGTTGTTGCTGGCGGTCGGTTTATGGTGTTTGGCGGTCAATGCGGAGCAATTGATGCTGGAGCGTGCCAAGCCTTCGGCGGCGGGGGTGTCGCCGGAGGCGGTGGCGCAATGTCTGCAATTTTGGCAGACAATGTATCAAAAGAGCGACGACCCGCTGGTGGGCTCAATGCACGGTTTTTTGCTGGTGCGCCATCAAAAGGTAGTGGCAGAGGGGTATTTTGCGCCGTTTCGCGAGGATATCCCGCACAATCTTTTCAGCGGCACCAAAAGTTTTACCGCAACTGCCGTCGGCTTTGCGCTTCAGGAAAATTTGCTCCGATTGGATGATCCGGTCATCAAATTTTTTCCGGAGCAATGCCCCAAGGCGATTTCCCCTGAGTTGGCTGGCTTGACTGTCCGCGATTTATTGACCATGCAGAGCGGCTATACGGTCGATTTGGCCAAACCGATGCTCGATGCAGCCGACCCGGTGACGGGATTCTTGTCCGTCGAGCTTAAAAACAAGCCCGGCAGCAAATTTATGTACAACAACGGCGCGAGTCACCTGCTCTCGGTGATCATCACCAAAGTTACCGGGATGTCGGAGGAGGATTATCTCAAACCCCGGTTGTTCGTCCCGTTGGGGTTCGGCGAATACTCTTGGGAAAAAGACAAGTCGGGCAACTCGCTGGGCGGTTGGGGCCTCTATTTGACGAGCGAAGACTTTGCCAAATTTGCTCTCTTTTACTTAAACCACGGTCAATGGGACGGCAAACAGTTGCTCAGCGCCGATTATTGCCAAATGGCGACCACGCGCCAGACCGCGGATTTGCCGGACAATCCGTCTTACGGCTTTCAATTCTGGATCGGGCCGGGGCAGAATTACCGCGCCGCCGGATTTCTCGGGCAGTTTGCCGTGGTAATGCCGGAGGCCGACGCGGTGTTGATCGTTTTTGCCGGGACCAAGCTTGACCGCAAAATATTGACTCCGGTCAACGACATTTTGCTCCCGTCCATGCTCGGGAACGCCGCCGCCGGGAGTGACGATGCGCTTGCCGGTTTGCTGAGCGGTTTGCAACTTGAGCGCTTTATGGGGAGCGACCGCGGGCGGTTTGCGCCGGGATCGGTCGTCGAGCTCGTCATGGATGCGGTCGATGGCAAAACGCAGACGGTCAAACTTACTTTTACCCGGGAGGGGTGCAAGAGTGAGATTGACGGCAACGCGCAGATCTTCGGTTACGCCCGGTGGGTCAAAGGCGAGATTGCCCCCGAGTATCGGAGCAAAGTTCGTGCCAAGAGTGAAATCTGGAACCGCGCGTACTGGGTGAGTCCCGATGAGCTGGTGTTGGATCAACTTTTGATCGACGACCCGTATCAGGATGTTTACCGTCTCCGGTTTGACGTCGACACCGTGACCGTGACGCATCAGGAGTGGTACCGTGACGAGCCCAAAATCGAGCACGGGTCCTGGCGCTTGCTCAAAGGAAGTGAGAATTTAAGCGCACTGCATCCCAACTGCGGGGAAATTTTGCTCGAAAAAACACAGTTTTCTGCTGACGATTTGAAACTCAAATTTGACGATAAGACCGCGGATTGCCGCTTGCTTGGCGGCATCGCCGAGATCCGGCGCAATGACGACCCGGCCAAGCGGCAAAATATTACTTTGGCTTATCCGTGTCAATTGAAATTATTGCCCGGCTTGCGTTACCGTCTGCAAATTGAGCTTGTCGCCGATCAGCCGCTGACCGTGGCGGCGGCGGTGCAAACCTTTGACGGCGAATTGTTGGCCGACTCCAACATGCTCGAGCGCGTCCGAAGCGGCAAGGCGGGAGAAACGATTGCCTTTGATTTCACTTTTGTCGTCACCAAAGTTGTGGACGGCGAGTTGCTGCTGCCCGCTTTGATGCTCGGCAATGCCGCCAACGGTACCAAAGTCGAGCTTCAAAAAATCCGGCTCACCGCGGCCAAAATTTAGGCCTTGGTCAAATACTTTTTAAGGTATTTCCCGGTATGCGATTTGGCAATCTTGGCGACTTCCTCGGGCGTCCCGGCGGCGATGATTTTGCCGCCCTTGTCGCCGCCCTCGGGGCCCAGATCGATGATGTGGTCGGCGGTTTTGATCACATCCAAATTGTGCTCAATCACGATCACTGTATTGCCCAGGTCGCGGAGCTTGTCCAGGACTTTTAAGAGTTGTTCAATGTCGGCCAAGTGGAGCCCGGTGGTCGGTTCGTCCAAAATATAGACGGTGTGGCCGCGCGGCACCCGCGCCAATTCGGCCGCGAGTTTGACGCGCTGGGCTTCGCCGCCCGATAAGGTGGTCGCCGGTTGCCCCAAGGTGATGTACCCTAAGCCCACCTCCTGCAAGGTCTTGAATTTGCGGGCCAAGGAGGGGATCGCGTGAAAAAAGTCCACCGCCTGATCGACGGTCAAATCCAAAACATCGGCGATGCTGTGCTTTTTGTACTTGACGCTCAAGGTCTCTTTGTTGAAGCGTTTGCCGTTGCACTTGGAGCACTCGACGTACACGTCGGAGAGAAACTGCATCTCGATTTTTTTGATCCCGTCGCCCTTGCACTCCTCGCAGCGCCCGCCCTTGACGTTAAAGCTGAAGCGGCCGGGCGCAAACCCGCGGATTTTGGACTCGGGCAAATCCGAAAAAAGTTTGCGGATCGCCCCAAACGCGTCGGTATAGGTGGCCGGGTTGGAGCGCGGAGTGCGCCCGATCGGGCTCTGGTCGATGGTGATGGCTTTGTCAATGTGCTCAAGGCCCTCGACCTTGTCGCACAAACCGGGGAGCTCGTCGGCGATTTTTTGGTGAAAATTGAGCGTCCTGACTAAAATTTCATTGATGAGCGAGCTCTTGCCCGAGCCGGAGACGCCGGTGACGCAGCACAAGGTCCCCAACGGAATTTCGGCGGTGACGTTTTTTAAATTATTCTGCCGGGCGTTGCGGATGGTGATTTTTTTGCCGTTGCCCGGATGGCGGACGGCCGGGACCTCGATGTTGCGTTTGCCGGTCATAAAATCGGCGATGAGGGAGCCCTTGGTCTTTTTGACCTCCTCCACCGTCCCGGCGGCAATCAGGTGTCCGCCCTGACTTCCCGCGCCGGGCCCGAGCTCAAGCAGATAATCGGCGCGCTCAATCGTGTCCAAGTCGTGCTCGACGACCAGCACGGTGTTGCCGATGTCGCGTAGTTTCTCCAAGGTGTCGAGCAAACGGTCGTTGTCGCGCTGGTGCAAGCCGATGGAGGGCTCGTCCAAAATATAGAGTACGCCGACCAAACCGCACCCGAGCTGGGTCGCGAGTCGGATGCGCTGGGCTTCGC
This sequence comes from uncultured Victivallaceae bacterium, assembly GCA_964609825.1. Classification (GTDB taxonomy): domain Bacteria; phylum Verrucomicrobiota; class Lentisphaeria; order Victivallales; family Victivallaceae; genus CAZSSH01. Next base: position 35,907 of record CAZSSH010000011.1, read on the forward strand.
CACCCGAGAGGGTGCTGCTGATGCGGTCCAACGTGAGATAATTGAGCCCCACGTCGGCGAGGAATTGGAGGCGGCTCCGGATTTCCTTGAGGACCTCCCCGGCGATGATCGCCTCCTCTTTGCCGAGCTTGAGGTCGGCCATAAAATGAATGGCTTTTTCGACCGAAAGAGCATTAAATTTGTCGATGCCGAGTCCGCCCACGGTGACGGCCAAACTCACCGGGTTGAGCCGCGAGCCATGGCAGGCCGGGCAGATCGCCGGGCTCAGATACTCCTTGAGGCGCTCGCGTACCGACTCCGACTCGGTTTCCTCCATCCGTCGCTTGAGATTCTCCAAAATTCCCTCAAAGGGTTTGCTCCAGCGGTATTTTTTGCCGTGCATGTGGTAATCAAACTCCAGCGGGGTGTCGCCGGTGCCGTAAAGGAGTTTCTTTTGGATGTCCTCCGGAAGTTTCTCAAACGGTGTCGTCAGCATATCGGGCAGGTTGAATTGCTCGGAGAACTTACGCAGCAACAAATTGTAATACATGATCAAATGCCGCGGCCCGCGCCGCCAGCCGGGGATCGCCCCTTTTTTGATCGAGAGCGTGCGGTCGGGAATGACCTTAACCGGATCCATGATGTGTTGAATCCCGAGGCCGTTGCAGACGTTGCATGCCCCGTAAGGCGAGTTAAACGAGAAATTGCGCGGCAGGAGTTTCCCGAAGGATAAATTGCAGTCGGCGCAAGCAAGGTTTTCGCTGATTTTTTCCTCGACATCATCGTAAATCACGGTGAGGTTGCCGTCGCCGTGGCGCAGGGCGGTTTCCACCGAGTCGGTGAGGCGCGACGGCTCGATTTTGCCGGTGATCAAGCGGTCGATCACCGCCTCAATGGTGTGGCGCTTGGTCTTTTCGAGCGCGATTTCGTCCTCCAACTCGATAAATTCGCCGTCCACCCGCGCCCGGACGAAGCCCTCGCCGCGCATGGTGTCAAAAATATCGCGGTGCTCGCCCTTTTTTCCAGCGACCAGCGGGGACAGCAAAATCAGCTTTTTGCCCGGTTCAATCGCCAAAATATAGTCAGCAATCGCTTGGGCGGACTGCGATTTCAGGACTTTTCCGCACTCCGGGCAGTGGGCGATGCCGGTGTGGGCGTACAAGAGTCGCAGATAATCGTAAATCTCGGTCACCGTCGCCACCGTTGAGCGCGGGGTGCCGCCCGCCGACCTTTGCTCGATGGCAATCGCCGGGGAGAGACCCTCGATGTGCTCGACCTTGGGCTTTTGCAGCCGGTCGAGAAATTGCCGCGCATAGGCGGACAAACTCTCGACATAGCGGCGCTGCCCCTCGGCGTACAAGGTGTCAAACGCCAACGACGATTTGCCGGAGCCCGAGAGCCCGGTAATCACGACCAGCTTGTCGCGGGGGATGGTGACATCGATATTTTTGAGGTTGTGCTGACAGGCCCCGCGGATAACAATATTTTCAAAAGACATGATGATTCACTTGGATTATGGTTTTATATAAATTACTTTGTCCGGCTGAAATATTCAAGCCAAACGGAGGAAAAAGTCGAAAAATCCGCCGGACGGTCACCGAAGGTGATGTCTTGCAACAATTATGATCAAAATACTGTTTTACCGGAGTGATATAAATTGTTTTTTAATTAAAGAGAGGCAAGGTTTTAAAAATAATTATAAAAAAATATTTTTTTGATGATTGATGTTGTTTTTTTATGGAAAGGCATATATATTAGCAAAAATGATTCATCAATAATGGTAATATCATCGAAACCGGGACGGAAAGGCAGTGTTTTTTTGAAATGGTAAAATCGATTTTAAATATTTTTTTGATTTTATGCTGCATCGGCGGCTATTTTTGGTATCACCATGATAAAGAACAAAAAGAAATTGAATTAAAAAGGCAAAAGGAAATTGAAATAAAGAGGCAAGCTGAAATTGCCCGAATCGATCGTATTGAAAGAATAAAAAGAGAAATCGCCCGGGGGCAAGACCGAGTCGAGCAATTAAACCGCGATTTAAATGAAACTCAAACCCAGTTGAGCTCCGAACTTGAAAAAAAAGCAAACGCCGAAAATGATTTGACTGAAATACAAAAGAAAAAAGAAGAGTTGTCATCTACTGTGAATAGTTTGAATAATGAAGCGAGAAAGTTTCAGGACGGACAGCGAAATAAACCTCGGGCCACTGAAACAACAGGCGAAATCAGAAAAGAAATCATCCAATTGAATGCCTCGCTCGCCAAGGGCGAAGACGAAATTAAAAAACTTGATTGTCATTATGAATGTATGAAAAGAGAAAGTTATGATGACAGAAGAAAACCCTCAGACAACGATAACGGTGCTTGGAATTACCGTCAGGGCCAATACGTTTGGATTTGTAAAACTCACGGCTATGCTTTCTCAAAGAATATTCAATATTGGGATTATCGCAATGAATCCGCGCGACTTGCAAACAATGTAAAAGAGATCCGTAATAAAATCTCTGTTTTGAATTATGAGATCGAAAGAAATAAAAATATCGATAAGGAAAATAGAGAATTAGCTGATAAATATTTGAATGAAATTAATCTAAAAATTTCCAAGATTCAAGCTCAGCAAAAGATTGTTACGGCAGAAGAATCCAGACTTCTCGCTTTAAAAAAAGACGCGGACCGCAATGTGGCGATTTACAATATCAAGATCAATAATATGAATAATGAGCTTAAGTCATTGAAAATTAGACAGTTTGACTTGATGCGGGAAAATGAATCGCTTGCGGGCGCTCCGCAACAATGATATTTAAGGATTGGGAACTGTAAAAAAATGAAGAAACCGTGGAGTTGGATTCCCGGCTGCTATTTCGCCGAGGGCGGTCCCTTTGTGATCGTCTCGGCGGTATCGGCGGTGGTGTTTAAGAGCATCGGGATGAGCAATCAGGAGCTTGCCTTTTGGAGCGGGCTTTTGATGCTGCCGTGGTCGGTGAAACCCTTGTGGACGCCCTTGTTGGACATTTATCTTACCAAACGGCACTGGGTGATCGGCAACCAGTTTTTAATGGCAATATTGTTTTTGCTGTTAAGCGGGTTGTTTGCCGTCGGTGGCGCGGTGTGGGCCTTGATCGCTTTGTTTTTTATCCTAGCTTTTGCCTCGGCCACCCATGACGCGGCGGTGGATGGGCTCTATATAATCGCGTTGTCTCCCAACGAGCAGTCGTTTTTTGCCGGGATGCGCGGGATGTTTTACCGCTTTGCGATGGTGGCGGTACAGGGCGGGTTGGTGGTGTTCGCCGGGGTGATCGGCAAAAAATACGGCAATGTCCAAATCGGCTGGGCCGGTGCAATGGGGATTGCGGGATTGGTATTACTGCTGCTTGCCTTGTGGCACACTTGGGCGCTCCCCCGGGCGGAAGGAAACGTCAATGAAGAAACGGGCAAAGCCGAGCTTGCCGAATTTTTTCATGCCTTTATATTCTTTTTCCGCAAAAAGGGCGTGATCCCGATGCTCTCTTTTTTGTTTGTCTTTCGCATGGCCGAGTCGCTCTTGGGCAATATGAGCAAAGCATTTATGCTCGACCCGGTGTCGGCGGGCGGCCTGGGGATGACGTTGGAGCAGCAGGGGGTGCTGTATGGCACATTCGGCGTGATTGCGCTCATCGCGGGTGGGATTTTGGGCGGGATGCTGGCGTCGTTTTTCGGCTTTCACAAAGTATTGTGGTTTCTGGTTTGCGCAATCAATCTCCCGGATTTTGTCTACGTCTATCTCGCTTGGGTGCAGCCGCAAAATATGTGGGTGATCGGTGTTAACATTGCGGTCGAGCAATTCGGCTACGGCCTTGGCTACACGGTTTATATGCTTGCCTTGCTGGCGTTTGCGGAAGACTCGGGCAAATTTAAGACCAGCCACTTTGCCCTGATGACCGGACTTGGGATTTTGGGCTTGATGATTCCCACGGCGATGTCGGGCGAAATTTGCCACAACATCGGCGGTTATTTTAATTATTTCTGGGTGGTGGTGATGATGACGATCCCCAGTTTTTTGGTGTGCATCCCGTTGCAAACAATCATTAGAAAGGATTTCGGCAAAAAATGAAAGTCACGATTTTGGGCAGTGCGGCCGCCGAGGCGATCCCGGCCCTGTGGTGCGAGTGCGACATTTGCAAGCAGGCCAAGACTTTAAAAGGCAAAGATATCCGGCGTCGGGCGAGTTATTTGCTGAACGACGATACTTTGATTGACTTTGGCCCCGATATTTTTTCGCAGTTCAACGATCTTGCCGATTCGCTGGCGATCCGCCGGATTTTTTTCACCCACTCGCATCAGGATCACTTAAATGCCCATGATTTGTTGTGGCGTTTTCCCGGTTACAGCAGTGTCCGGCAAAACATCCGCATTTACGGCAACGAGGCGGTCATCCGCAAAATTCGCGCCGCCCAGGTTGACACCGCCGCCATGGCGCAACCTTCGGATTTTCGGATGGAGTTGGTGCGGGTGCTGCCCGGTCAGGATTTGACGGACGGCGACCTTACGGTGTGGCCGGTGCGCGCCAATCACGAGCCGCGCGAAGTGCCGCTTATTTTCGGCTTTCAGCAGGGCGGCAAGCGCGTATTGATTGCCAATGACACGGGGATGCTCGCCGAGGCAAGTTTGCGGCATCTCGCCGATAAAAAGTTTGATTTGGCGATCATCGACGCCACTTGCGGCGTAAATGATTGCCGCGACCACCATCTGGGAGCGCAAAATGTGCTGGATTTTTGTCGTGAATTGCGCGCGGTCAGAGCACTCGGCGAGGACTCGATGGTGGTGGTCAACCACTTCTCGCACAACGGGCAAATGCTGCACCGCGATCTGGAGGCTTTTTTCGGCCCGCACGGGATTAAGGTGGGGTATGACAATATGGTGATTGATTTAAACACCCTTTGAGCCGAAGTTTTGTCGAAAAATCATCATTTTGAGTTGCAAATAAAACACAGTCGGTATATAATATAGTTGAGGCCGGATTGAACTTAGCTGTCATGTGTGCAAAAGCAGCCCGGCAATTGATTAAGGAAATTTATGATTAAATTGTTTATCAGCCGGCTGGAGAAACAGCCGGATCATTTGGTGGGCGAAGAGCCCGCCGAGCTTTTGGGGATTGAGAATTCGGACAATCTCACCATTGACTCGCCCATGCGTTATGACTTGGAGGCAAAAATCATCTCCGGTGAAATTCTTGTGAGCGGTAAAATCGCCGTCGATATTTCGGGCTTGTGCGGCCGTTGTCTGGTTCCGTGCAAGGAAACGGTCGGCAACGATCAAATTTATCTCTTGTTTGAAATCGGCAAAGAGGACGAGATTGACATTACCGAGGATATCCGCACCGAGATGCTGCTTGAGCTGCCGATGAATCTGGTGTGCATGGAGAACTGCGCCGGGCTGTGTCCGGTCTGCGGCGGCAACCGCAATCAGAAAAAATGCCATTGCCGGGAGGACACCCCCCCCGCCGGTGACTGCTGGAGCGCTTTGGACGATTTGAAATTGTAAAAAATAATCAGGAGGCCGGAGAATGATAAAGCATGGTTTGGGTTTATTGCTGGCATTGACTCTTTGCGGCTGCGCCGGCGAACGCATGATGAATAGCTCTCCGTTTGGCGCCAAAGATGCTGCCAAGGGCGCCGAGCCGATTCAAAACAGTGTCAATGTCTGGCCGCTGGCATATCAATCTGGCGACAATTTGAGCGTGTTGTGGCCGATGTACGATCAGGATCCCAACGGCTTCTCCGTCCGCCCGCTGTTTGTCAAGGACAAGGATTTTTACGGCATTGTGCCCCCGGTCTGCGGCTGCCAAAACGGCAAGGGTTGGTTTTTGAGCTTGTACAATACCGAAAACAACTTCGGTTTTGCGCCGGTGTTCAACTATGGCAACAAACTTAATTACTACGGTCCGGTGTGGTACAACGGTGACAAATTCGGTTTCTTCCCGGCGTTTTGGGCCGGTAAAAATTATCATACCGTGCCGCCGTTGTATTATTGCCAAAACGGCAAGGGCTGGGTTGCCAATGTTTATAATACCGAAAACAATTTCGGGATGTTCCCTATTTTCAACCACGGCAAAGACTTTAGTTACTACGGCCCGGTGTGGTTTTGGGATAAGCAATACGGCGTTTTTCCGGTGGCGTCATTGGGGGGCGAGTACCAAGCGGTTTGCCCGGTGGTCTGGGGACCGGAGATGGTGTTTTTCCCGGGCGGGTATTTTTCCAAAAAGTTCAATCTTTTGACGCTGGCTTGGTGGGAGTATCAGGACGACGCGCTTAACAAGTGGGGATTTTTCCCGGTGGTCCACTGGACGCCGGAGTTTAAAAATGTGCTCAATTACTGGCAGACTAAAGACAATCTGGGCGTGTTTCCATTGTTCATGGCCGGCAACGATCTTAATTACGCAACGTTAGCTTGGTGGAAAGGCGAAGAGTACGGTTTTTTTCCCTTCTTTTGGAAGGGTAAAGATTACAGCACCTTGCAGCCGTTGTATTATTACGGCTGCGACAAAGACGCAACCACCCTCAATTTATTGTGGTTTTTGTATCATGGCAAATATCGTTATCAGTCCGATAACGGTGCTTTAAAGTCAATCGATAATATGTTTTTGCTCTTTGGCAATTACAACCGCAATCTTGTCAATCAGACGGTCGATGTCGGTTTCTGGCCGCTTTTTGACTACAACAATCTTGAATACAGCGATAATTTCATGTATTTGCTCGGTGTCTCCAAAAACAGCTTTGGCGTATTTGCTCCTTTCGGGTTTGAGAATAAAAAGAGCTGTGTTTCCGGTGCGTTGCCGGATGATTGGCAGCATCAAAATCCGTTGGGCAGCGGTTTTGTCAACGCTCCCAAAGCACGCGTTGCTTCGGAGGACAACAATCTTTTGTTGTTTCTCTACCGCGGAACTCAATCTGTTTACCGGGAGTGGACGCCGGGGCAAAAGACGGAGCAGCTGACGCGGCTGGTAAAGTTGCTCCGGAATATCCCTTGGGTGTTCAATTCGGATGTTGCTCCAGAGAAACGCACTACTGCCCAGCAGCAGGCCTTTGATGACAGCACCCGCAAGCGGGAACAGCGTTTGGCGGAAATCCGCAAACTATTGAAAGAGCTCGGGCTGCCGGAAAATGCTCCGTTTGAGAGCGATGCCGACCGCAAGGCTCTGGAGGCGCAACTGATTCCTTTTACCGTCGAGAAACAATACAGCTCTTATTTTACGCCGTTGGCTTGGTCGAGCCGTTACGGCAACGATCAGACAGCCGGGGCGCTGTGGCCGTTGTTTCTTTACAGCAAAAACGGCAATAAAGAAGTACGCGGCGTTTTCTTTTGCTTTAATATTGACGAGCAAAAGCCGGATGCATTGCCCACCCCAAACGAGTGCAACCACCCGGTGGATACAGCCTTTGGCTCTGCCGACAAAGCATATATTGCCTCTGACAAAGTCAACTTTATGGGCTTTTTGTTTCATCACAGCCTGACGACTTACCGAGAGTGGGATGCAGCCAAACAGCCGGATAAACTCGGGCAGCTTTTGACCCAGCTCCGTCAAGTTACCCCGATCGCTTGTGAAGATATTTTGGAAAGTCAGCGCACGGAAAAACAACAGCAATCCTATATTTCAAGTCTCGAAAAGCGCCAAACGCAATTTGATAAAATCCGGCAGCTTTTAAAGGAGATCGGTTTGCCGGAAAATACGCCGTTGGAAACCGCCGAGGATCGTCAGGCAATCGAAAAACAGTTGATCGCTTTTACCGTCAAAAAGGAATACTGCTCGTATTTTACCCCCTTGTTTTGGTCGTTCGGCTATGGCAATGACAAAAAAATCGCCGTGCTGTGGCCGTTTTACCGCTACAGCAAAAACGGCGACCGGGTCGATCAAAGCATTTTACAGTATTTTTACCGCAACCAGAGTGATGAAAAGGTGTCACAGACGGATGTTTTCCCGTTTATTTCCGTGTTTGAAAATAAGGACGAGTACCATTTTTCGTGGGGTTGGCGGTTGTTCCGTTACGAAAGGAACCTTGACCAAACCAAATATTGGCTGTTTTTTATCCCGCTTCAATAAATCAGGAGGCTACGATGTCTGTTCATGTCAGGTTACCGGAGAAAATCGAAGGGGAGTGGATTTGGAAAAAATCACATTTGACCCATCCCGACAATTTTTTGCTGTTTCGCAAAGAGTTTGTCTCGGGCTCTATTGGTATGGAGACCAATCTTTGGATCAGCGCCAATTGCAATTACCAACTCTTTATCAACGGCAAATTTATCGGCTTTGGCCCGCGCGCGCATCACAACATCGGCTGCAGCTACATTGATCAGCACGACGTCACGTTTTATCTCGAGTCCGGGATCAATGTGTTGTCGGTAGTCGTTTATTACACCAATGATCATTTGCGCAAAAATCCGCGCCGGCCGGGGCTGTGGTGTCAGATGGCCAGCTCCAAGGAGGAAATCCTCAAGAGCGACAACTCCTGGCTTGTCCACTGCGGCGGCAGTTATGCGGCCAACCGGGCGCGGGTGAGTTGTGGCGGGGTGTTTACCGAGTTTTTCAACTCGGTCGATTGCCCGTATCACTGGAACTACAATACTTTTATGCCCAATGATGAAACATGGACCCACCCCGATTATTGCGAAGCGGTGAGCAATGAGTTCGGCGCGCGGCTGGAGCTTCACCCGCTGTCCCCGGCGGTGATCGCCGACGAGACATATCCTTTTGTACAAACGGCGCGCGGCGAATACGGCAATCCTCCCAACTGGACACAGGTGGTGTTTGAGCGGGTCAATGGCGACGGCGAGGAAGCCTACGCGGCGGCGAGTTTTATTTTCTCCGATGTGGAAAAGGACATCCCGGTAAAAATTTTCTCCGATGACCCGTTTAAATTCTTTTGCGGCAACCGGATGGTGAGTTGGGGCGACTGCTGTCACGGCGAGGAGGGACGAAAGTTGCACCTCAAACCGGGGTGGAACCGGTTGCTTTTGGTGCAGACGCCAAGCCGCCACTCGATGGGCTTTATGATCATTTTTGCGACCGAGGAGCCGGTGCGGATCTATCAGGATACCATGGACCGCTCGGGCGAGGAGTGGAATCTGGTGGGGCCGTTGAAACTGCCGTTAAAAGAATCGACCTCGTCGCTCAAGTTTGAGTCGCTCAAAACCTGGCTTTACCGTCCGCTTTTGTCCGGGATTACCGACATTCACGACTTTTTGCGTTTCTGCAGCTTTGAGCCGGAGGAAACGCCAAGCGGACGCCGCGAAATCTCCAACGGCGAATATGTGCTCTACAAACAATCGATTTTGCGTTACGGCTTTGTGACGATTGAGCTTGATGCCTCGCACGGCGACGTCGTTGATATCAGCATCGGCAAGGGTTTGGATACCAATAACTTTGTCAAATTCCGCAAATGTCACCGCACTACTCATACCATGGTCTGCCGGAAGGGCAAAAACTTTTTCCGCACCTTTATCCCGTCGGATTGTCTCTATGTGCTCATTTCGGGGCGCATTGTCCACGGTCATGTCAAGGTGCTCAACGTCGCCTTTGAAGAGCTGATGCGCGTGACGCGCTTTGTGACCTCCTTTAAGACCTCGGACGAGTCGCTTAATCAGCTTTGGGAAATTGGTAAACAGACCTTGCGCCGGTCGTCAGCGTTTGTCCCTCTGAGCGGCATTCAGAGCGAAAACGAGGCATATATGCTTGATTGCTACATCGACTCCATCAACATGGTCGGCGTCTTCGGCGATTATGAGTATATGTCGAGCCGGTTGCGCCAGTTTATCGAGATCCAGTTTGAGAACGGCGATATCCCGGCCCTTACGTATGACAGCCGTCACGTGTCCCAAGTCAACCAGCTTTTCTTTTTGCCGATTTGGATCAATTACAACTACCGGATGACCGGCAACAAGCAGGAGTTGTTAAGCTTGCTGCATCCTTTGGATTTGACGCGCGAGTATTTTGAAGCGTTGATCAACGACGAAACCGGTCTTTTGAGCGATATCGATCACCGTTTTGCGCTCGAGAACCGGTTTGAAAAAGTTGAATTCGGCTCCGATGAGGCACCGACTTATTTGAATGCGCTCTTTTGCCGTTTTTTGCTCTCGGCGGCGGAGGTCTACAGCAGCGCGGACATGGAGACCAAGCGGCAGCGTTGCGTTTTATTGGCGCAAAAGGTCGCCGAACGACTGCTGCAAAACAATTTTGACCCCGAATTGCAGCTTTTTCGCCTCCGTTCCCAGCATCCCGAAGACCGGCAGGCCAACTATTGCTTTATCGCCAACTTTTGCGCGATGTTCGGCGGGGTGCTGCCGCTGGAGATGTTTGAGAACTTCTTTTACACCTTTTTTAACTACGATCCGCCGTTTGACAAGACCGAGCAGTCCAAGCACCCCTATTTCCAATTTTTGTTTTTGGAGATGATGTTTGCCTTGGGCCAAAAGGATTGGGCGTACCGTTACTTTAAGCAGTATTGGGAGGAGCGCATCTGTGGCGATACCGGCGCCTGGACCAGCATCACCGACCCGTCACTGCCCGCCTTTACCAAATTCTCCAACGGGAGCGTGGTCGCGCCCAACGTTTTTTTAATCCGTGAAGTTTTGGGATTGCGGGCGGCCGAAGTCGGACATGCGGTGGTATTTTTTAACCCTGCCATTAAATATGTCGACTGGGTTGAGGCAAGTTTGCAGATGCACAAGGGCCGCCTCAAAATCAAGTGGGAAAAGTTGGCCGACGGCTCATTGGATATCACCATTGACTCCACTGTGCCCATCAAGGTCGTCCCCGAGCTCAGCAAAGAGGAGCTGGCCAATGCCACCTTCCGCTTGAGCGACGGGGTGATTTTGCTGAGTCCGCCGGAGGAAGAGGAAAACCAGCAGTAATGTATCAGGTCATCCTTGACACCGATATCGAGACCGACTGCGACGATGTGGGGGCGGTTCTCACGTTGCACGCCCTGGCGCAGCGCGGCAAACTCGGAATTGCCGGAGTGATTGCGAGTACCCGTGATATCGACTCGGCGCTGTACTTAAAAGCATTGTTGCTGGAGCTTGGCTCACCGGTGATTCCGGTGGGGAGCAACATGTCTTTGCCGCAAGGTCAAAATTATCTTGACCACGTCGTGCGCAGTCAAGCAATCCTTTATACCAAAGCACGTGATTTTAAACACTTGCGGCCGGAGATCGAGGACGGCTTGCAGCTCTACCGTAGATTGTTGGCCGCCGCTTCGGACGGCTCGGTGCGGATTTGCGCCATCGGACTTTTGACGCTGTTGGCGGCCTTATTGGATTCGGCGGCCGACGATATTTCGCCCTTGACCGGGCGCGAACTTTTGGCGCAAAAAGTCGAAGCGATTTACTCGATGGCGCTGGCCGCGTACCCGGCCGGGTGCGACCGCTTTAATTATGCAATGGATAAAGCTTCCGCCGCCAAAGTGCTCAACGATGCTCCCTGCAAAATTGTGATCAGTGCCTTGGGAAGCGATGTATTGACCGGCGCCGAGTTGATGCAATCAACGCCGCAAACAAGCGTGGCTGCTTTGGCCTACCGGGTTTTCGGCAGTTTTAATCCGGAGTTTCGCCGTCCGAGCTGGGATCAGATGACTGTATTGGCGACGAGTTCCGCGTATTCGCAGGTCTTGGCGGAAGTTTGCGGCGGCAATATCGTTTTTGACGCCGTAACCGGCGAAAACCGCTTTACCGGCGAAGTTGCCGGCAATCGGTATTTTATGGTTGCCCGGCAGACACCGCAATATTTTGCGCGGTTGATCGAGGATCTGATGCTGAAGGCGGTCAAACCGCTTTAAAGAGCTTGCCGTATTCTTCAACGTTATTGAAGAAACATGACTTCGTAGTAATTTTTACCCTTGAGGCTGTCGGTCGGCTGATCCACCGGAGCCGGATTGTCCACCAAACCCCAGCGGCGCGAAAACGGCCAAAAGACAAAGAACGCCTTGCCCACCATGTTTTCGCGCGGCACGGCGCCAAAAAAACGGCTGTCGAGGCTGGATTTGGAGTTGTCCCCCATCATAAAATAGCTGTTGTCAGGCACCACATACTCCTGATCCAGCTGGCCGATGACTTCGCCCATCAAGCCGAGATGGCCCTGATAGCCCCCTTTGCCGCTGTAGATTTTTTTAAAGGTGTCGGACAACTCGTAAATCGGTTTAAAATTGCTCTCCCCTTTGGGTTTGACCATCAAGGTGTCATGCTCGATTTTTAAGGTGTCGCCGGGCATCCCGGCGAGACGCTTGACGTAATAAAAGCCGCTCACCTCGCTTAAGTTGCGCTCATTGTAACGCAGACTTTGCGTGTTGAAAACCATGATGTCACCGCGCTTGAGCGGAGTTAAGTAAATCGACAAGCGTTCGACAAACAAGTGGTCCCCCAGCGACAAAAAGCCGTCCTTGCACAAAACATTGTCTTTGATGTAGCGCTTGGCGGTGGTGAGGTGAGTGTATTCTAGCACGGTTTTGGCGGTCCCGGGGGTGGTATATTTTTGTTTGCCGATCTCAAAGCTGGTACTGTCGCTCCAAAACGAGCTTTGGGTCTGCAATGTATTGGGTTTAAAATAACCGCTCTCGGCGATGGTAATCGCTTTGACCGGGGTCGTCGAAAACAAAATGTAGTTAAAAAAATTGTTGAATTTGGCCAAATTGGGATTGGTCGAACCGTCTTTGACCATATAATGGATGCCGTACAACGTCGGCTGCATGCTGCCCGTCGGGATTTTGAACGGTTGAAAAAAGAGTCCGCGGATGCCGAAGGCCACCGCTCCCACTACCAGCAAAAGATCGAGCAATTCGCGGATTTTGCGGAAGCGGTAGGCCGGATAAATTTCCTCCACCTTTTTACGGATTCTGTCAAAGTTATCGGCCGGAGTCTCGATGCAGTCGCTGATGTATTTGTCAACCCGTTCTTTTTGCCACCCGGAGAGGATGTCATCCTCGCAGAAACGGCGGTGAATCAGCTCGGCGACAAATTTGCGTTTGTTTTTGTGGACGGCGCGGGCGCGGTACAGAGCGAGCATGGCTTAATCTCCTTCGTTTTTCAACACTGCGACAAAGGCCTCTTGCGGGATATTCACTTGACCGATTTGTTTCATGCGTTTTTTGCCCTCTTTTTGCTTTTCGAGCAATTTGCGTTTGCGGGTGATGTCGCCGCCGTAGCATTTGGCGATCACATTTTTGCGCAAGGCGCGGATACTCTCGCGGGCGATCACCTTGCCGCCGATGGCCGCCTGGATGGCGATTTGAAACATCTGCGGCGGGATCACGTTGCTCAAACGCTCGGCCAGCTGGCGGCCACGGCCGTAGGCCATGTCAACGTGGACGATCGAGCTGAAAGCGTCGACCGGCTCGTTGTTGACGAGGATGTCGAGCTTGACCAACTTGTCGGCGCGGTACCCGGCCGGTTCATAGTCCATGCTGCCGTAGCCGCGGGTGATGGACTTTAATTTATCGTGAAAATCGATCAAAATTTCGTGCATCGGGAGCTCGGCGGTGATGATCACATGGTGCGCGTCCACCGAGTCGGTGTGGGTGCAAATGCCGCGCTTGCTCATGACGAGATTCATCACATCGCCGATGTAAATATTGGGCATCATGATCCGGCAGGAGATGATCGGCTCCTCGATCCGGTCGATTCCGGCGGGGTCGGGGAGGTGGACGGGGTTGTCGACCTCGATCATTTTGCCGTCTTTCATATACACATGATAAATTACGCTCGGATACGTGGCGATGATGTCCATCGAGTACTCGCGGCGCAAGCGCTCCTGAATGATCTCCATGTGGAGCAATCCCAAAAAGCCGCAGCGGAACCCGAACCCCAGTGCCGCCGACGTTTCCGCCTGATAGGCAAAGGCGGCATCGTTGAGCTGAAGTTTGCCCATGCTCGCTTTGAGTTGATCGTAATCGGCCGTGTCAATCGGGTAAATCCCGCTGAAAACCATCGGGCGGATTTCTTTAAAACCGGGCAGCGGCTTGGCACAGGGATTTTTGGTGTCGGTGACGGTGTCGCCGATTTTGGTGTCGGACGGGCTCTTGATGTTGGGGATGAGATAGCCGACCGAGCCCGCCGACAGCTCGTCGGAGGGGCGCATCTCGGGGCTGAAAAAGCCGACCTCTTTGACTTCGCTCTCCACATTGTTGCTGAAGAGGCGGATGCGGCTCCCTCGCTTGAAGCTCCCGGTCTTGACCCGCAAATAAGTGACCACTCCGCGGAAGGTGTCGTACTGGGAGTCAAAAATAAGCGCGCTCGCTCCGTCGAAACCGGGTAGGACGGGCGGCGGTACGCGTTTGACGACAGCCTCAAGGAGCTCTTTGACGCCCTCTCCGGTCTTGCCGCTTACGCACATCGCTTCCTCGCGCGGGATGGCTAAAACTTCTTCCATTTGCTCAAAGCAGAGGTTTAAGTCGGCCGCCGGGAGGTCGATTTTATTGATCAACGGGATGACCTTCAAATTTTGCTGAAAGGCCAGATTGGCGTTGGCCACGGTCTGGGCCTGAATCCCCTGTGTGGCGTCAATCAGGAGCAACGCCCCCTCGCAGGCACCCAGCGAGCGGCTGACTTCGTAGGTAAAGTCGACGTGTCCGGGAGTATCGATTAAATTAAGCTCATACTCGATTCCGTCACCGGCCGTATAAAGCATCCGTACCGGGTGCGACTTGATGGTGATCCCGCGCTCGCGCTCGAGATCCATCCCGTCCAGCAATTGCTCCTGCAAGTCGCGTTGGGCCACCGTGTGGGTGAGCTCCAGCAAGCGGTCGGCAAGAGTGGACTTGCCGTGGTCAATATGGGCAATGATGCAAAAATTTCTGATGTGTTCGATTTTGGCCATGCGGATTCCTTAACATTAATGATTCATCCGGATAATATAGCATAATATTTTTGATTTATCAATTGCGAAATCGAAAAATACGTGTATTGTAATAATAAATCCGGATCAATCACCATTCTGAGGAGTTATATGGATAAAATCATCATTCGCGATCTGGCCGTCAACACCATCATCGGGCTCAACGCCACCGAGCGTGTCCGCAAGCAAAAGCTCATCATCAGTCTGGAGATCAGTCTCGACCTTTCGGTCGCCGCCGCTTCGGGCAATCTTTTGGACTCGGTCAATTATGCCAAGATTGAGGATAAAGTTTACCAACTGGTGACCAAATCGCACTTTTTATTGTTGGAGAGTCTGGCTGCGGCCATCGGCAATCTGGTACTGGAGGAGGAGTTGGTCAAGAGCTGCAAAGTCATCATCGACAAACCGCAGGCGGCCAAATACGCCCGTTCGATTGCGATGGAAATTACATTTGGCCGCAAATAACGCCAAAGGAAAGTTATCATGAAACACGAAAAACGCGAGCGTCATGCCCGCAAAAAAGATAAATTGCTTGTCTCAGGGACGATCTCGGTAAGCACCAACGGTTACGGCTTTGTGGCCGTGGACGGTGCTGAACCCGAGCTCTCGGGCGACGTTTTTATCCCGGCGCAGTACATCAACGGGGCCATTAACGGCGACAAGGTCAAGGTCGAAATTTTGCCGCCGGACGACCGTTTCCCCAACCGCGACAAGGGTCCGGCGGGTCGGGTCATCGCCGTCACCGAGCGATTGAAGGATGAATTCATCGGCGAATTGTTGGCCGGGGGAAAAGTCCGCCCGCTCAACCGTCAGATGCCCGAGTTGATCGAGATCAACGGTTCCCTTAAAAAAGCCAAGCGCGGCGACTGGGTGCGGGTCAAGCTTGATCCCGAGCAACACCGCGGCGAGTTTCAGGGGGAAATCCAAAAAGTCATTGGCAAAGTCGGCGTGATTGCCGCCGATTTGGACGCGATTTGCGATGAATTCGGCATTCCTCCCCGGTACACCGCCGAGGATGATCAGGCGGCGCTGGCGATTGAGCCCCGGGATATCGAGCGCCTTGATTGCACCAACGAGCTCACCGTCACCATCGACCCCTTTGACGCCAAGGATTTTGACGACGCCATGTCGATTTCGGCCAATGACGACAAATTGATTGAGTTGGGTGTCCATATCTCCGACGTGGCGTCCTACATTGCGCCCAAAAGCAAGTTTGACAAATCCGCCGCCATGCGCGGCTTTACCTGCTATCTGCCCGGGCGCACGATGCCGATGCTGCCCAAGGGGTTGACTGCCAAAATCAGTTTGCAGGCTAAAGTGAACTCTTTTGCACACACCGTGTTTGTGACGGTCGACAAAGCTACCGGCGAGGTCGTCAAAACCCGCCGCGCCCACACGATCATCAAGGTCGATCACCGGCTCAATTATGAGGAGGTGCAAGCCTACGTCGAGCACGGGACCGCCCCCGCCGACTGGTCGGAGCCGCTCAAAAACGACCTCAAAGAGATGTACCTGGTCACTCAAAAAATGCGTGAATTCCGCAAAAAGACCGAGCAATTCATCGACTTGGAGCTCCCCGAAATCAGAGTGATTTGCGACGAAAACAAAAATCAGATCATCGACATCGTCAAAAAGACTTCGCGCGAATCCGAGGTGATGGTCGAGGAGTGCATGCTTGCCGCCAACTCGGCGGTCGGCGTCGAGCTCGGGGTCAAATCGGCGGCGGGGCTCTATCGCATCCATCCGATCCCGGATGCCGAAAAAATCGCCGAGTTTTCGGCTATGATTTACGACTCGTTTGGCCTCGTGACCGGCGATTTGACCAGTCGCAAGGTGTGTAACGATTTCATCAACCGTCTGCCGGATGACGAAAAGAAGCCGGTGATTTTATCCTTGCTGCTGCGCTCGCTGCCGCGGGCGAGTTACTCGGAGAAGGCGGAGCTCCACTTTGGCCTCGGCAAAAACCGCTACTGCCATTTTACGAGCCCGATCCGGCGTTACGCGGATTTGACCGTCCATCAGCAGTTGTGGTGTCTCGATACCAACACCCGTTTGCGCGCCGCGAGCACCATGACCAAACTTGCCGCCGATTTGTCGGAGAAAGAGGAAAACTGCGACTCGGCCTATTATTCGGCCAACGACATGCTCAAATTGCGCTACTTGCAAGGGTTGCTTGACGCCGGCGGCGAAAACTTTTATGAGGGCGTGGTGGTCAAAATCAATACTGCCGGGCTTCAGGTCGATATTCGCGAGCTCGGGCTGTACGGCCTGGTGCCGCGTGAAACGCTGCCCGGCGCGTTCCGCTTTGCCAAGCACAAAATGCACCAGCAAAATGCCGACCGCGAGTACAAAATCGGCAATATCATTTATTTGACCTTAAAAGAGATCGACTGGCCGCGCCGGGTCGGGATTTTTAAAATTAAATTATGATTTCAGCCTTAAAAATCAATATGATTTTGCTCTTGCTCGGTTGCCTCTGGTTACCGGGCCGGGGCGAGGTGTATTTATTGTGGCCGTTTCAGGGAAAATCGACGGTGTGCGAAAAATTGAGCACCTTGCCCGACTCCGGCCAGAGCCTCGCCTATCAGACTAAGGTCGAGATCAACGGTACGGCATGCGAGCTCGGAGTCTACTCATTTAAGGGCGAAATCGGGTCGGTTTGGGAGTTTTTAAAAAATACCTACCCGAGTGAAAACATCACCGCAGGTAGCGGCACCATCCGGCTCAATTATGCACTGGACGGCAACACGGTCGAGCGGATTTTGCTGATTTTCTCATCCACACCCAACGGCAAATGTACCATGTTTCGGCTGATTACCCCCAAGGAGCTGCCGCCGCCAGGGAGCTGGCCCGCGGAGTTGCCGCCTTTGCCCGCCGGTGCAACGGTTGACAGCATCATGAAGTTTGACAAAGCCGGGGTTTACGGCAGCTTCGGCAATCTTGAAGAGCCGCCGGATGTCCTCCTTAAAAGCACGGTCAGCGCCTTGCGGGCCCAAAAGTGGGTCACAGTGTCCAACGAGTCCGCCTTTGGCGGCAGCGGCGAAATGTTTATCCGCAACGGCAAAGAGCTGTGTTGGGTTGATTTTGGCGCCGACGGGCGGGGGATCATGTACTACAAGCAAATCAAATAGACGGCGCGGTCCTCCCGATGTTTCACTTGTACAGCAAAAATAAATTGGACGAGCTGGCCGGGCGTTTTTTGGCGGTCCGCCGCGAGCACCCGGAGCGGTTTTTGCCCGCCGACAGTTTCAAGCCGGAGTGTGTGGTTGTCCAGACCCGCGGGATGGCGACTTATTTGCAGCAATACCAGCTCCGGCAGGGGGAAACCCTCTGCAATACCGCATTTCCGTTTTTAAGTCATCAGCTGGAGCAAATCATGCTCTCGGCGCTGCCCGCCGGACGCTACCGGACGGATCTATTTACCGCCGAAGCATTGCCCTGGCGGATTATGGCGCTCTTGGACTCGGTCGCGTCCGAATTCCCGCGTCTGGCGCGTTATTTTGCCGACGGCGGCGACCGCGAGCTTCGGCAGTATCAGTTATCCTTGCGCATTGCCCGGGTGTTTGACCAATATCAGATTTACCGTCCGGATTTATTGCGGCGCTGGATGGCCGACGGTCCCGCCGCCCATGCCGACGAGGCGTGGCAGCGCGATTTGTGGCGCAAGCTCCGGCGTCACGGGGCGTTGGCCGGTCGGGCCGAGCTGCTGTGGGATTTTATCCGCCTCGACCAAGTGCCGGCCGCCGGGCCGGTGTCGGTCTTTGGGGTGAGTACCATGCCGCCCTATTTCCTCAAAGTGTTAAAAAAGTATTCGCTCGCCAACGAGGTCAATTTCTTTTATCTTAATCCCTGTGCCGAATATTGGGCCGAGCACCCGATGCGGCATGAGAAAAGTTTGCGCGAGTGCGGCGACCCGGAGCTTGCGTTTGTCAACCCGTTGCTGGCGGCGTGGGGGCTCCCCGGCCGCAATTTTTTCCGCGAAATCCTCAATCTGGATCACGATATCGATGAGGAGATGGATATTTACATCGAGCCGGGGGATGAGATCCAACCTCCCGCGACCGTGCTTGGTGAAGTCCAGCAGCGCATCCTGAGTGCCACCGGCGGCACCCTCGGACGGCGGCGCGACGACAGCATCACCGTCCACAATTGCCCCGGAAAAATGCGGCAAACGGAGATTTTGCACGACAAACTGTTGTACTTGCTGCGGCAAAAACATTATACCTTAAATGACATCATTGTGATGGCTCCCGACATCAACGAGTTTGTCCCTTTTATCCAATCGGTATTTGATCGCGGACCATTGCAGGGGTGCTACTCGATCTGCGACCGGACGGTGCGCTCGACCAATTTGGCGGCTGCGGCGCTGCTGCGGCTTTTGGAGTTGCGGCAGGGGCGCTTTGAGCTCTCGCAAGTTTGGCAGCTTTTGGAGTCGCCGGAGCTCCGGCAAAAGTTTAATTTTGATGAGCAATCAATGGACCTTTTGCGCTCGCTGTTGACGGACGCAGCGATCCGCTGGGGGACCGACGAGACGATGCGGCTGGAGCTTTTCGGCGTCGCCTTTGGCGAATTCTCGTGGCGCAATGGTCTCGACCGGTTGCTGGCGGGGCTGGCCTTGGAGGACGATCCCGCCGCCCCGGCCAATGCCCCGGTGCCGTTGAATGCGGTCACGAGCGCCGACGGCATGGTGGTGCTGGGCAACTTGTGTTTGCTTTTTGACCGCTTGGCGGCATGGTGCCGGTCGGTGCCGGACGCGGCGCCGGTGGCGGTTTGGCGGCAATTGCTGGAGCGTCTGCCCGTTGAGTTTATGGCGCCCGATGACGGGGCCCCCGGCGATTACAGTGATTTGGTGAATGCGTTAGGCCGTTTTTTTGCGGTGCTGGATTTGACAACTCCTGAGGCAGTGCTGCCCTTTGAGGTGATTTCGTCCGCACTCGCCAATCTCGCTGAAACGCCCGCCGCCGCCCAGCCGTTTTTAAACGGCAAAATCAGTTTTTCGTCGCTGACGCCGATGCGGAGCGTGCCCGGCAAGGTGATCGTACTTTTGGGGATGGACGAGAGCGCGTTTCCCCGGCTGGAGCGCAAAGTCGAGTTTGATCTCACCCCCGAGGACGCAAGTTATGTTTACCGTTCGCGCGAGTGGCAGGATCGGTATTTGTTTTTGGAGTCGCTCTTGTCGGCGCGCGATTATCTTTTGATTTTTTACAGCGGCCTTTCTCACACCGACCGCGCGAAGTTTGCCCCCGCGACGGTGGTCGCGGAGCTTTTGGACGAATTGGCCGCGCCGGGCGTCGAGCGGCCCGTAAAAGAATATCCGCTGCAAGGGTTTGACCCGGTTAATTTTATGGCGTCGGAGCCGACAAGTTTGCTGGATGATTTCTCCTTTTCCGGCGAATATTACCGGATGATCGCCCGTCCCGACGCCGGGCGGACAAGCGTTTCTTTTTGGGAGGGGATCGACCGCCTTGAGCCCGAGGCCGTCGGCGAGCGCGAGTTTGACTTGCGCGAGCTCGAGCGCTATTTCTGCAATCCGGTGCAGTATTTTTTGGTCAACCGCCTCGGGTTCGGCAGCCGTTATGACGAAGATGAGCTGCTGTCCGACGACGAACCCTTGATTCCGGAGCGCCGGACGTTGAGCTCGTGTCTGGGGCTCGTGGGCAAATGCGGCGACGATGCGGACAAGCTTGAGCAGCTCCGGCGGCGTCTGGCCGGTCAAAATATGCTGCCCCCGGCCGCGCTGGGCGAGCTCACGTTTGCCAATTGGTGTCAATATGCAAAAATCGGGGACCAAACTTTGCGTCAAAACTGGCTCGGCCAGATCCCGTTGGTTTGCACGGTGCCGCTGGCCGCGGGCGTCCTCTCGGGCACCTTGGCGGTCAACCCGGACGGCGGCGGCCTTACCGATTGCTGCTACCGGCCGTTGGGCGGCAAATATCTGATCCGGTTTCTGCTCCGGCATTTGTTGTTGACGGCGACGCGCACCGGGGTGACGGAGAGCGTTTTGCGCGGGCGCACGGATGCGGATTTGCTGGTTTTAAAAAATATCACGCCAATACAGGCGACCGGCAAACTCAATGAGTTTTTGCAGCTCTTTGTCGAGGGCAAAAATCAGCTCTTGCCGCTCTTTGCCCGCGCCTCCGTGGCACAGGCATTGGGGGCGTCGCCGAGCACGGTCAGGGCCAAATTTGCCGAGGATTTGCGTTATGATTTACAGTTGCAAGCGTTGTTTGACCGCGAATATCTGCGCGATGAGGACAATTTTGCCCGGTTTGCGAGCGTGAGCGAGCAGTGTTTCGGGATTTTGAGAGGAGGGACGGCATGACCGGGTTTGACCCCTTGCATTGTCCGCTTGACTCGATCAATCTCGTGGAAGCGGGCGCCGGTACCGGCAAAACTTACAGCATCCAAACGCTGTATTTGAGGATTTTGCTCCAAAAAAAGGTGCCGGTACAGCAGATTTTGGTCGTCACTTTTACCGAAGCGGCGACCGCCGAGTTAAAGGAGCGGATGCGCTCGGTTTTAAACAAAATGCGCCTCTTTTTGCACGGCAAACTGGCCGCCGGAGACAAGGAAACGGAGCGGCTGGCGGCGATCGCGCAGACGCTGGACCGGGACGAGGCGGTTACGCTGGCCGAAACCGCGCTGCGCGACTTTGATCAGGCGGCGATCTCGACCATCCACGGCTTTTGCCGCCGGATGCTGAGCGAAAACGCCTTTGAGACCTCGATGCGTTACGGCGTCGAGCTCAAAAAAGAGGTCAAAAAACTTTATTTGGAGCTTTTAAATGACTTTTGCCGTCACCGTTTGTACAACGTTGGCGCATCCGAGCGCGAGCTCAACGTTGCGTTAAAGCTGCAAGCTCCTTTGCTGGCCGGAGAGCTTCGCAAAGCGGCGGCCAAGAGCGGCGTGGCGATTTACTGGGGGGAGACACAGAGTGAATTGGCGGTCTTGGCCGATGATTTATCCCGGCAATATCAAACACTGCAAAGTCTTCACTGCGGCGCGGTGTTGGGCGAGTTGTTGACTTTGTTTACCGCAACCGCGCAGGACCGTTACAGCGACATCTTTGCCGGGTTCGCGGCGCCGTCGTTGGCCGCGTGCGAGCTCAAGGCCGATAAAAATTTCTGTTTTGACCGCCAGTTTTTGCGCGATCTGGTCTTTAAAAAACCCGACCGTCGCGGTCAGTTTGACGAATTGTTTGAGCGGCATAAAGCGTGCTTTGAGTTATTGGAGCAATTTGCCCGCGAGCTCAGAATATACTGGCGGAGTATGCTTAAAAGCGCCTTTGAGTATGCCGATTGTGAGCTTGAAAAGCGTAAAAGGCTCAACAACTTTATGACCTTTGACGACCTTTTGCTTTATTTGCAGCGGCAACTCGCCGGGCCCGGCGGCACGGCATTGGCGGAGGTGATCCGCCGCCGTTTTCCGTATGCTTTGCTGGACGAGTTTCAGGATACCGATCCGGTGCAGTTTGAGGTTTTCGGCACTATTTTTCAGCGCGACGAGCCGGACAGTGCGTTTTTTATGATCGGCGACCCCAAGCAGGCGATTTACAACTTTCGCGGCGGCGACATCTTTGCGTATCTGGCGGCGCGGCGGTCGGTGCGGCCGGAGCGCTGTTATACATTGAGCGTCAATTATCGCTCCAGCCGCGCGTTTTTGACCGGGGTCAACGCGTTTTATCAGCGTCAGCGCTACCCGTTTGCGATGGCGGACATCGAGTTTCACCCGATCCAAATCCCGGACGGAGCCGCTGCCGGAGCCGCCGCCGACGGTCTGCGTTTTGCCTGGAGTGAGGATATGACAGTGACGACGGTCAACCATGTCGGCGCATTGCTGCGGCAAAAAGTCAAGGTGGAGGAAATCGCTGTCCTGGTGATGAACAGCGCCAGTGGCAACAAGCTTGAGGCCGCTTTGCGCGAGCGCAATTTGCCCGTCAACTGGAACGGGAAGGCCAATATTTTTGACACCCGCGAGGCCAAAGAGCTGCTGCTCCTTCTGGAGGCCGCCGCCGACCCCGGCAATGGGGCGTTGGTCGCCGAATTGGCCGCCGGAGCATTTTTTTGCAAAACCGCTTTGGAGATTGACCAGCTCCAGCAATCGGGCGAATTTCTGCAATTGCGTACATTGATTTTGACAGCCAATCAATTGTGGAGCGAGCGCTCGTTTATGGCAATGTTTCACTGTTTTTTGAGCGAATCCGGGGCCGGACAGCTGCTGGCGGCGACGACGGACGGCGAGCGTAAATTGGCCAATTTGTTTCAACTCGCCGAGCTCTTGCACCGATCGGCGCTGGAGCGGCGGCTCGGTCCGGCGGGGCTGGTCGCATTTTTGCGCGACCGGATCATGGAGGAGGATAAGGAGTTCTCCGACGACCTGGAGCTGCGGACAAGTTCGTCTCGTCCGGCATTGACCATTATGACCGTCCACAAGAGCAAGGGGCTCGAGTTTGCGCATGTGATTTTGCCCGACATCCAGCAGCGTACCGCGACCGGCATCGATACCTTTCACGACGATGCCGGGCGGCGGTGGCTACATCTGGCGGACGACGATTTTGGCATAACGCGCGGCAAGGCCGAGGCGCTGCAAGAGTTTTTGCGCTTTTTGTATGTCGGGATCACCCGCGCCAAGCACTCGTGTCTGGTGGTACTTAAGCCGCTCAAGGATACTCCGGCGGCGCTGAGTGCGATTGATTATCTGGCCCGCGCCGGTTCCTTTGACGGCGCTTTGCCCGGACCGGAGGAGCTGATTGCGTTTTTACAGCAGCGGCCGGTGAATCCGGCAGTGTTTGACCCGGCAATCACGGTCGGCGGGGACGATTTCGTCTATCCTCCGAGTCCGGTCGACGCCGGGTATTTGCAGACCTTTGACACCGTGCCTGAGCGCGGCTGGGTGACCGGGAGCTTTACCTCAATGACCGCCGCCGGGCATGCCGCCGCTGAAACCGGCGATTTGGCCGCCGCCGACTACGATGCTTTGATCGCCGAGGATTTGGCCGGGGAGGTGATTGCGCCCGAGCCGGTGTTTGAGCTTCCCGCCGGGGTGCGTTTCGGCATTTGCTGTCACCGGGTGCTGGAGGAGGTCGAGTTTGACGGCGGCGACGCCCAAGTCGAGGATTGCGTCCGGCGCAACTGGCAAATGTATTTTGCCAATGCCGAACCCATGCTGCCGACGGTCGCCCGGATGATCAAGGATGTGCTTAATACCCCTTTGGCAGGCGCGATGAAACTTGCCGACATCAACCGTGCCGACCGGCTCTCCGAGCTCAAATTCAGCTGTCAGCTCAAACAATCATTGGACGGCGGCAAGCTTCGCCGCCTTGCCGGTGACACCAAGCTGGCCGGGGAGGGTGCTTTTATGCTTCCCGCCGGGACGATCCTGACGGGGGAAATCGACCTTGTCTTCCGCCATCAGGGGAAATACTTTTTGGTTGACTGGAAAACCAATCTGGCGGGCGGTCAGCTGGCCAACTTTGCACCCGACCGGCTGGCGGCGGAGATGCATAAAAATCAGTACTGCTTTCAGTATTTGTTGTATCTGGCGGGGTTTTTCCGCTTTTTGTCCGCACGCGGCGTCACGGTTGACCGGGATTTTTACGAGCAAAATTTCGGCGGGGTCTATTATCTTTTTTTGCGCGGGATTTCACCGTCGCATTCCGGCCGCGGGATTTATTTTGACAAACCCGATTACGGATTGCTGGAGGCTTTGATCCATGAAATCAACTGATGTTAATCCCGGTCAATTTGCGGCCGTCGATCTCGCCTTTGGCGATTACCTCGCCCGGCAGTCGGGGGAGCGCGCATTTGCTTTACTCGGAGCCGAGCTCTTGTTCGCCGTGCGCTCGGGGCACTCGTGCCTGCCGGTCGGACTTGAGCGGCGCGGCGAATTGGCCGAATTGATGCGGCGATACCCGGCAGTGATCAGCGGCGATCCGGCGATGCATACGCCGCTTGTGTGGACGGAGAACCGGCTTTATTTGCACAAATATTTTGTTTTCGAAAACCTGATTGCCGACTTTATCCAAAGCCGTCCGGCTTGCACCTCC
The DNA here is from genome assembly GCA_964609825.1 of uncultured Victivallaceae bacterium. Lineage (GTDB taxonomy): Bacteria > Verrucomicrobiota > Lentisphaeria > Victivallales > Victivallaceae > CAZSSH01. The sequence continues at coordinate 60,790 of CAZSSH010000011.1, forward strand.
GACTTGATCGACTTAACGCGTATCCGCCAGTGCGTCGACTTTTTGGTCGAAGTCCCGGACGACGACCGGCAGCTTTCGGCCATCCGGCACGCTTTGAATCACAATTTTGCCGTGATCACCGGCGGGCCGGGCACCGGCAAAACCACGGTGGCGGCGGTGATTCTCGCTTTGGAGCTGGAGCGCAACCGGGAGCTTTTGATCGAGGTCGCGGCGCCGACCGGCAAGGCCAAATCGCGGCTGCTGGAGGCGTTGATTGATGAGCTGCCGCATTTGCATGTTGACGATGCGATCAAAGAGTTGTTGCAAAATCTCCGGCCGCGCACGGTCGACTCGCTCTTGAAACTCTCGGGCGAGGGCAGTAAGCCATATTACAACCCTGGTCACCCGCTGGCAGCTGATTTGGTGATCGTCGATGAGAGCTCGATGGTCTCTTTGCCGCGTATGGCGCAACTCGTATCGGCGCTCAAACCGGGGGCGCGTTTGCTCCTCTTAGGGGACAAGGATCAACTCTCCTCGATTGAAATCGGGAGCGTCTTTGCCGATATTTGCCGGGGCCGGGCCGCACAGCCGTACTTGAGTTGGCTCACTGTCAACCGCCGCTCGGACAAGAATCCGCTGCTGGTAACGACGGCGCGCGAAATGGCCGGGCTCACCGGCCCGGATGACGCGGCGGCGCTGGCCGACGAAATGTATCAGCGTCATTCCCCGTTGTTTGCGGTGAAGCCGTTGCCCCGGCGCGATGGCTTAAAAGCCGAGCTTAGGCATTTGCTGCAAACATGGGGCCTGCTTGACCGCTGGCGCAATGTTGCCTCGGCGGAGCAGGCCTTTGAGCTCGCGCTCGCGTTTAAAATATTGCCGGCGGTGCGCGATGGCGCTTACGGGGTCGGGCATCTTAATTTATTGACGGCGGAGATATTGGATTTGCCGGAAACGGGCAACGGGACGCCGATCATGATTTTGGAGAATTCGCCCGCCGTCAATCTGAGCAACGGCGACCTTGGCGTGCTGTGGGAGGGGGGCGCTTATTTTCCGGTCAACGGCGAACTCAAGCGTTTTGAGCCGTCATTGCTCCCCCGGCATGAGTTGGCATTTGCCATGACTATTCACAAATCGCAGGGCTCGGGCTTTGAGCAAGTATTGATGGTGCTCCCCGGCGAAGTCAATCCGGTGATCAGCCGCGAACTCATTTACACCGGAGTGACCCGCGCCAAAGGTCAATTTGAGCTCTGGTCGCCCCCGGCGGTGCTGCGTCACGCCTTGGCCAATCCGGTCGCGCGTCACTCGGGTTTGGCGATCAAACTTGGGTAGCGGTTGTTTAAGTCGTCGAGCGCTTGATTCATCGCCTGTTTCATTAACGGCGCAAACAAGCTCGCATCCTTGCCGACGCGGGCGTAGAGCCAGTGGGTGATCGAGTCGCCGTTGTGATACTGGTACGTCCAAACCACTTTGCCGCTTGCGCGCTCAATGAGCTTAAAATTGATCGCCAGCTCGTTGTATGACGAGCCGTCGGGGCAGCCGATGGCCCAAAATGGCGCCGCCAAAAAGTAGGTGATGCAATAAGAGAACATGGTGCCGCTGTAGTACGTTTTCAGGATTTCTCCCTCAAAAATATAATCGGTCCGGATGCTTCCCAAACCGCTCGCGCGCTCAACCGTGCTGAAGAGGTTGGAGTTTTTTAAGCTCAATTGCGCCGCATTGGTCAAATCCTGAGTCGGGCTGAATTCAAAACGGTCCAAGGTGACAAAGCCGTCGCTGTTTTCCGGCTGGTATTTTTCGACAAAGCCCGCCGGAAAGACCGGGAGGTAGCCGAGTGCAAAGGATCCCCGGTTCCACATCGGGCGGGGCAGCTCTTTGCCGTCCTCTTGCTGTGCGAGGACGCCGCGCCGGTCGACAAAGGTCATAACTTGGCAGCTCTTTTTGTTTTCACGGTCGGAGAACCGCACCAACGAGCCGTTGGATGCGGTGTAGTCAAAGGTGGCCACCGAGGCGCATCCGTATAGGAGCGAGAGCGGCAAAACGAGGGATAAAAGATATGTTTTGTTCATGAAAAAATGCCTCCGTAAAAAAAGATTTTATTAATATAACATATTAAATCGCTAAAATCAATTTGAAAAACACCGGTCTTCAGATTATATTTAGTTGTTTATGATTGCCCCGGCCCGAAGCGGCGGCAAGCGGGAGAGATTATGAGTATTAAAATTGCAGTCGCGACGGATTTTCATTACGCGCGCGAAAAAAATGCGGCACTGCCCGAGCGGGCAGGGGAAATCGCCGATATTTTGCTCCACCGGTTTCTCAAGATGCTGGAGCTGGTCGAGCACCCGGACGCGGTTATTTTTGGCGGCGATCTGGTGGATCGGGCGGACGGCGAACTTTTGGCCGTGCTCGCCGAAAAAATCAATCAGCTTGCCATCCCTTTTTTGGTCATTCGCGGCAATCACGATCCGGCGGGCTTTTACCGCCATTTCCCGGCAACTCAAAATATGATTACCGTCGGCAATGTCCGCTTGATCGCCTTTGACGACGAAGAGCGCCCCGGTTACAACGCGTACCGCAATTCAGGGGAAATGGCCAAGTTTGACCGTGCCCGCCGGGATTTTGACGGGCAGCTGGTCGCCGTGCAGCATGTTCCTTTGTCGCCGCAAGAGTTGCCCTACAATTATACCAACCGCGACGAAATTTTTGCCAAAATGCGCGAAACAGGATGTGTTTTGTCTGTCTCCGGGCATTTGCATGCGGGGGCGGAGCTTTGCCGTTATGACGGCGCGGTGTTTGTCACCGTGCCCGCCTTGTGCGAGTCGCCGTTCCGCTACGGTGTGATCGAGTTGAGTGACGACGGCAGTGTTGAGTATGAAACCAAACAATTCCGGCTGCCCGATCATTTTGAGTGGATCGACCGGCATACCCACAGCAAATTCGCCTATTGCTCGGAGAATATGGACTTGATCCGTCAAAACGATCTTTTTGACAAGTTTAATCTCGCTTACGCCGGCTTGGCCGAGCACTCGGGGCAGATGTATTTCCGCAAGGACGATTACTGGAATTACTCGACATGGTATCACCAGTCCTTTGATTACCCCGATCAGATCCGGCGTCTGTACGAGTTTTCGGCTTACTTTGACCAACATGCCGACCGGCGCTTTTTAAAGGGCCTTGAGATTGATGTCGATTGTCACGGCAAACTGTTGCTGGCCGAAGATGTCAAACAATTTGACTTCGCCTTTTATTTGGGCGCGATCCATTTTGTTCCCGATCACGCGGACAAGCAAAAAACGGTTGACGAGTTCTTGTTTCTGCTTGACTCGCTGGGCAAAAACGGCATCAAATACGTCGCCCACCCGCTGCGAATGCTGCGTAAACGCCGGATTGAGCCGCGGCCATATTTTCCGCAAATCATCAAGATTTTTCAAGAGTACGGCATGGCGGCGGAGATCAATTTTCACAAAAATATGCCGGAGCCGGAGTTCATCGAGTATGCGTTGAGGTACGGTGTCAAGCTTTTTTTAGGCACCGACTCGCATAACATCGGCAACTTCGGGCTGTTGCAGCCCCACATGAATTTGTTAAGCAAAATTTACAACGGGGATTTGCGCGATATCTTATGCTGAATTTTATCAGGATCGACAATTTTGCTTTGATCGCCTCGGCGGAGTTGGAGTTCGCGCCGTCGTTTAACGTCATCACCGGCGAGAGCGGTGCCGGGAAATCGATTTTGATCGGTGCCGTCGAGCTTTTGGCCGGCGGCCGCGCCGATCGCGCCGGGATCGGAAGCTTCGGCGACCGGATTACCGTGGCGGGGAGTTTCACCGTGCCGGACTCGCTCGTTGAAAGCATCGGCAAGCTTTGCCGCGAGGCGGACATCCCGTTTGAAAAAGAGCTCTTTTTGCGCCGGGTCGTCGGTGAAAACATCAGCAAAAATTACATCAACGATGTGCCGGTGAGCGTCAAACTCCTGAAAAGCGTCGCCGCCGAGCTCCTCGATATGCACGGTGCCAATGAGCAACTCTCGCTCCTGAGCCCGGAGCGGCAATTGTGGCTCTTTGACCGGTACGCCGGTACGCTGGATTTGCGCGAGGAGTGCGCAAGGATTTGCCGCCAAATTGCCGAGCTTGACAAACAGAAGCGGGACTTTGCCGCCGCCATCCCCGATGCCGCCGAGGCCGACAAGCTTGAGCTGATCGTCGAGGACATCACCAAGGTCAACCCCAAGGAGGGCGAGGACGAGTCGCTCAACGCCCGACACAAACTTGCCGCCAACGCGCGGCAGATCATCGCCGTTTCGGATGAATTGCGCAACCTTTTCACCGAGGATCAAAACTCGGTTTTGGAGCTCTCGATCCGCGCTTACCGGAAACTCAATGAGCTGGCGCGCCTCAATGAGGCGGTGGCCTCGGATTTACTCAAAGACTGTTCCTTTTTGCAGGAGGCGGTCCGTGATTTGTCGGATAAGATCGGCGATTTGGCCGCCAACATTGAGCTCGACCCGGAGGCGTTAAGTGAGATTGAGCAGCGTTTGAGTGTGATTTATACCTTAAAGCGCCGTTATGGCCCCGGTTTGGAGCAGGTTTTTGCCACCCTTGCCGATGCCGAGATCAAACTAAAGATGTACCGCGAGAGCCAAAACGAATTGCAGGAGTTTGACCTGCGGCGTGCTCAATTGATCAAAGAACTTGCCGCTGCGGCTCAAAAACTCTCCGAAGGGCGGCGCGCCAAGGCAGATCAATTTGCTGTCGCCGTCGGGGATAAGTTAAAATTGCTCGGGTTTCTTCACAGCCGCTTGGAGTGCGCGTTTGAGACGGTGGCACCCGGCCCCGAGGGGATGGAAAAGTTGGAGTTTCTCCTCAGCTCCAATCGCGATGCCGCGCCGTTGCCGTTGCGCAGGATTGCGAGCAGCGGTGAATTGTCGCGCCTGATGCTTGCCATGAAGACGGTACTGGCCGCCGCCGACAACATCCCGGTGGTCATTTTTGATGAAATCGACGTCAATATTGGCGGTGAAACCGCCAATTATGTCGGCGAGGAGCTCAAGCGCCTCGGCCAAAGTCGCCAGATTTTGTGTATCTCGCATCTGGCGCAAGTGGCCTCACGCGGCGATCGGCATATTTGCGTCGGCAAACATGAGCAAAACGGCAAAGTCGTTTCCGAGAGCCGCTTGCTCGCCGGCGACGAGCGCATTGCGGAAATCGCCCGGATGTTGGGCGGCGGCGCCTCGGCGTTGGCTCATGCGGTTGATATCTTGGCAAAAAAAATGTAATCGGATTTGCATTTTACTAAGTTTAAGCTAAATTATAACGTTATGGACCAATAAGCAAGGGAGAATTGCAGATGGGCGGCTTTTTCGGCGTGGTGTCAAAGGCGGATTGCGTATGCGATGTTTTTTACGGCACAGATTATCACTCACACCTCGGGACCAAGCGCGGCGGGCTGGCTGTGTGCGGGTGCGACCAACGGATTACCCGTCGGATTCACGATATTACCAATGCTCAGTTCCGCTCCAAGTTTGATGATGATCTGGATGATTTTAAGGGTAGCTCCGGGATCGGCATCATCAGTGATTATGAGGATCAACCGCTGATTATCGCGAGCAAATTTGGTACCTTTGCGATTGTTACGGTAGGCAAGACTAACAATCTTGACGAGTTGGTCAAAGAAGCGTTTGCCGTCGGTGACGCCCACTTTTCGGAAATGAGCAACGGCGAAGTCAACCCTACCGAGGTGACCGCCATGCTGATCAACCGCGGCGAGACGTTGCTGGACGGGATAAAACTTGCGCAAGACAAGATTTCGGGGTCCTGCTCGATGCTGATTTTAATGGATCACAAGATTTATGCCGCGCGCGACAAGTATGGCCGGACGCCGGTCTTGATCGGCGAAAAAAATGGCGCGTTTGCCGTCACGATGGAGAGTACCGCGTTTCCCAACTTGGATTATTTGTTTAAGCAGGAGCTCGGGCCGGGCGAAATCGTCGAAATTTCCGCCGACGGCGTCACCCGGTTGGCGGGGCCCGGACAAATCAATAAAATCTGCACCTTTTTTTGGGTGTATTACGGTTACCCGTCAAGCTGTTATGAGTCGATCAACACTGAGAGCGCCCGTTATCGCAACGGTGCCTCAATGGCGGCGGATGATAAGGGTTTGGAGATCGATTCGGTGTGCGGCATCCCCGACTCCGGGGTCGCCCATGCCATCGGTTACTCCAATGCGGCGGGAAAGCCGTATCAACGGGCGTTTGTCAAGTATACGCCCACCTGGCCGCGCAGCTTTATGCCGCAAAATCAGAGTGTACGCGATCTGGTGGCTAGGATGAAGCTGATTCCGGTGCAGGAGCAGATTTTTAACAAGCGATTGCTGTTTTGCGACGATTCGATCGTGCGCGGGACGCAGCTTAAGGATACGGTGGTGCGTTTGTACGAGCGCGGCGCGCGCGAGGTGCATATGCGTTCGGCCTGTCCGCCGCTGCTCTTTGGCTGCAAGTTTTTAAATTTTTCGCGGTCGCGCTCGGAGCTGGACTTGGCGGCCCGGCGGGCAATTGCCAAATTAGAGAATCGGCCGGTCACCGACGAGCTCATCACCGAATATTTGGAGCACGGCTCCGATAAGTACCAGGCGATGGTCGAAATCATTCGGCGCGAGCTCAATTTGAGCACGCTCAAGTATCAGGAGCTGGATAAATTAGTGAATGCCATCGGCATTGGCTGCGATCAGGTCTGCACGTATTGCTGGACCGGGAAAGATATAGAGTAGTTATGGAGAGTTTTTGGGTTACGGAGGCAATGAACGGCTTTGGCATGACGGTCGAGGTCAGTAAAGAATTGTGTCGCAGACAGTCAAAGTTTCAAAAAATCGAAGTTTATGAAACCGCCAAACTCGGACGGTTGCTGCTCCTCGACGGGATCATCCAGTTGACAAGTTTTGACGAGTTTGCCTATCATGAGATGATGGCGCATGTTCCCATGTTTGCCCACACTTTGCCGCGCCGGGCGCTGGTGATTGGGGGCGGCGACGGCGGAGTTCTGCGCGAGTTGGCCAAGCATGACACCTTGGAGGTGATGGATATTTGTGAAATCGACAGCGAAGTGATCGCGGTCGCCAAAGAGTTTTTGCCCGAAATCGCCTGTGGTTATGATGATCCGCGCGTCAAGGTGTATGTCGCCGACGGCAGCGAATTTATCCGGAGTCGCCGCGATTATTATGATGTTATCATCGTTGACTCGACCGATCCGGGCGGTCCCGGTGAGCCCTTGTTTAACGAAACTTTTTACCGCAATATGAAGCGCTCGCTGCGTTCCGGCGGGATCATCGCCTCGCAGTCGGAGTCGCCGTATTTGCTCCCTGATATTGTGCAGCGGCTCAACCGGATTTGCCGGACCAATTTTAAAAATGTCGATTATGGCATGATTTATGTCCCCACGTACCCCACCGGAACGATCGGGGTGTGTTGCGCCTCGGATGAGGTGACGCCGGGATTGCCGTCGCGCGAAGTGCCGCCGGAGCTCAAAGGGCTGCTGCGTTATTATAACAGTGAAATCCACTCCGGGGCTTTTTTGAAGCCGCAATTCGTCAAAGAGATGATTTTGTGAAAAAAAATTAAAAAACGCTTGAAATATTATAAAATTGTATTATTTTAAGATTTGTAATAATTACAAACTCTTAAAATGAAAGGTAGAGTTCATGAAAAAATTCGTTTGTCAGATTTGCGGTTTCTCGGTCGAGGGGGAAGAAGCACCGGATTTTTGTCCGCAATGCCGCGCTCCCAAATCAAAATTTATTGAGCAAAAGGCGGATGTCGCCGCTGTGTTTGCCGACGAGCACCGCATCGGAGTTGCCAAAGATATTGACGAAGAAGTGCTTGCCGGTCTTAAGATGCATTTTGCCGGCGAGTGCACCGAGGTAGGGATGTATCTGGCGATGAGCCGTCAGGCCGACCGCGAGGGGTATCCGGAAATTGCCGAAGCATACAAACGCATCGCCTTTGAAGAGGCCGAGCATGCCGCCAAATTCGGCGAATTGCTGGGCGAAGTGGTAGTGCCGTGCACCAAGACCAATTTGGAAATGCGCGTGGCCGCCGAAACCGGCGCGTGTCAGGCCAAGCTGGATATTGCCAAACGGGCCAAGTCGCTCGGCTATGACGCAATCCACGACACGGTCCACGAAATGTGTAAAGACGAAGCCCGGCACGGCTCTGCTTTTGCCGGATTGTTAAAACGTTATTTTGGAAAGTAAAAAGATGAAAGAACAAACTCTCACGCCGCAGCAATGCAGCAAAAAACTGCGCGAAATGGGGATCAATCCCTCCGCTCAGCGCATCGCCGTTTACACTTATTTGTACAATTTTCGCAACCATCCGACAGCAGAGACGATCTACAACGGGATTGTTGCGGATTACCCGTCGCTGTCCTTGACGACGATTTACAACACGGTGAAACTGTTTCAGGCCAATCGGGTGATCCAGTCGATCTATATTGAGGATAACGAGTTGCGTTATGATGCTGATTTGTCGCTGCACGGACACGCCAAGTGCAATTGCTGCGGCGAAGTGTTTGACGTCTTTTTTGACCCCAATGCCAAAGTACCAGTGCCCGGCGACGGTTTTGAGGTCAAAGATATCCAGATTTATTATCGGGGCAAGTGTAAAAATTGTCAATAATTTGAAGCGTTGTCTTTCGGGGAATCGGCGCGTTCAAAAGTGCTGGTGAGAGGGCGCTTTGATTGATCGGCGATGCTCCGGAAGGTGGATGAAATGCGGTTGGATTTTGCTTTACAGCAAGATTGACCGCAATTTTTTTTGTTTTTTTTATGTTTGGAGTGGAAAAAATCAAATCGCAGGCTATATTCCCATTAACATAATTTGCACGGTTTGTCCCATGTTTGCGCAATATTTACCGGGGCGGATGCGTTGTATCAAAAAACGGAGTATCAGCTATGCGTCAAAAGTTATTGTTGTTAATTGCAGTCGTATTTGGTCTCCTGGCTTTTATTTTGACTTATCAGCAGTTGGAGAATGAAAAACGCAAAATCAGCGGTGATGCGGAAAATGCGATTTTGATCAAATTAACCCGCAACATGGTTGAGGGCGAGGAGCTCAAGGAGACCGACTTGGCACGTTATGAGGTCAAGCGGTTGCGCGACGGCAACAATTTGAGCCGAGAAATCCCTTACAGCGAAGTTTCGCGCGTGGTCGGTCGGAGACTGGAGACCTCGATGTCCGCGGGGCAAGTCTTGCAGAGCACGGACTTGAAGCCGATTACCCGCAAGCAGGGGTTTACCGGCATTATTCAGCAGGGCAAGCGCGCGGTGGCGATCCCGGTGGATCTTAATTCATCGGTCAACAACCTCATTCAGCCTAATGACAATGTCGATATCATCGGCACCTTTCGTTTTCCCGATATGCGCGGCGACACCGCGCTCGACACCATTACCATGACCATTTTGCAGGACGTCAAAGTGCTGGCCGTCGGTAACCGCTGGGGTAACAATCAGCAGGACAATCAGCAGCAAGTGCGCAACTACGGCACGGTGACGCTGCTGTTGTGGCCGGATGAAGTCGAAATGATTATTTTTGCCTCCCAAAAAGGCAAGCTTACCTTATCTTTGCGCAACTATGATGACGAGCGCATTGAACGCGACATCGAGCAGCGCAGCGTCAACTTTAAACTCTTGGAAAAAGAAATTCCCAAATACAATCAGCGTCGCGATGAGCGCAGAATGTTGAAATAATTATGGTTGAATTGATTATCCGCCGCCCGGGGCTTTCCGATGCTTCGGCCAAGTTGCAGCCGGGCGCATATTTGGTCGGGTCAGGCAGCGATTGCCATATCGTCCTCGACCGGCCCGAGATTTCACGGCGTCACGCCCAGCTGGTAGTCAACGGCGATCGGGTTTCGGTGATGGATCTGGGGAGCAGCAATAGTACTTTTTGCAACGGCAATATGTTGTTTCCCAACGAGTTTTGTGAAATTCCGTCCGGTGGCAAGATTCGCATCGGCAAGGTGGAAATTGAAGTCAAGGGCAATCGGTTAGGAGCCGCCTCGGCCCCGGTTGCCGCTGCCTCCGTTGCGACCCCGGCGGCAAAAAGCAAACCCGAGGCGGCATCCGCCAAGGCGGCGGATGTTTTGCAGTTGGACGGAATTTATGAGAAGCACAGTGTCCCCCTGTTAAAAATTTCCGGCGTCGACAATCAGACGCGCCCCTTGCTTCAGGAAATCAAAAAGCAGTGCCATCATGAGTTGCTGCAACGGCTCAATCTTAAAAAAATGGCGCTTTCGGGGACCAGTCATGATGACTTGGTCAAACAGGCCGCCGTGACCACCCGTGAAATTATCGCCACGCTCAAAAATAAATTGCCGGCGAGCATTCCGGTCGCTTTGCTGGAGAAAGAGTTGATTCAGGAAGCGGTCGGTCTCGGCCCGTTGGAGTACTTGATCGAGCGCGACGACATCACCGAAATCATGGTCAACGGCCCGGATTTGGTCTATGTCGAAAAAGAGGGGCGCATTTACCGCACCGATACCGCGTTTGCCGACAACAATCAAGTCTTGTCGGCAATTGAGCGCATTGTTTCACCGCTGGGGCGACGCATTGACGAGAGTTCGCCGATGGTTGACGCCCGTTTGCCGGATGGGTCGCGCGTCAACGCGATTATTCCCCCGTTGTCGCTGGTGGGGCCGACGATCACCATCCGTAAATTTTCGCGCAAGCGCTTGGAGGCGTCCGATCTGATTAAATTTGGTTCGATTTCTCCCGAGATGGTCAAGTTTTTGGCCGTCTGCGTGGCGGTGCGCAAAAATATTCTCATCTCCGGCGGTACCGGCTCCGGGAAAACCACGTTGTTAAACGTTTTGAGCTCGTTTTTGCCCAATCAGGAGCGCATCATCACCATTGAGGACGCGGCCGAGCTGCAACTTTTGCAGGAGCATCTGGTGAAACTGGAAGCCCGTCCGCCCAACGTTGAGGGCAGAGGGGAAATCACCATCCGCGATTTGGTGCGCAACTCGCTGCGTATGCGGCCCGACCGGATTGTGGTCGGCGAGTGCCGCGGCGGCGAAGCTTTGGACATGCTTCAGGCGATGAATACCGGCCACGACGGCAGCTTGACGACCATCCACGCCAACACGCCGCGCGACGCGCTGGCCCGTCTGGAAACGTTGGTGTTGATGGCCGGGTTTGATTTACCCTTGCGGGCGATCCGCGAACAGGTGGCGTCGGCGATCAACATGGTGGTGCAAATTACCCGTGAGCGCGACGGCAGCCGCAAGGTGATCAACATCAGCGAGATTACCAAGATGGAGGGTGAGGTCATCACCATGCAGGATTTGTTTGTTTTCCGGCAGACGGGGTGGGATGAGAACAACCGCGTGACCGGCGTCTTTGAGCCGACCGGCAGTGTGCCGTCGTTTATGGAGGAGATCGAGCGGGCGAAACTGCCGCTTGATATATCGATGTTCAGCAAAAAACAGGGGAAGTAAATGGGTGACTCATTTTGGCCCGGATTGTTTGCTTTTTTGGCCGTGACCATAGCGGCGATGGTGATCATTGATTTTGGCATCTTCGTCTTTAACCGCTATTGCGAAAAATACATTCAGGAGACAGGCACGGAGCTCGACGATGTCCTGATCCAGATTCCCGCCAACAAGGTTTTGGACATCAGCTTGGCAATCAGCGCATTGGGCGGAATTTTGGGCGTGATTGTCATTATGTGCCTCTCCGAAGATTTTTCGTGGAAGGGTGGTCTCTTTTTCGGTTTTCTGGCGGGCGGGATTTTGTTTCCGGTGCCGCGTCTGGTGTTGCGGTATTTGCGCAAACAAAGGTTGTATAAATTCAACATCCAGCTGGAGGATGCGTTGGGGATGATCTCGAGCTCGCTCAAGGCCGGGTTCAGCATCAACCAGGCGCTGGAGGAGATCGCCGGGCAAAACATCCACCCGATCTCGGTCGAGTTCAAGCTTTTAACCCAGGAAATCCGTCTCGGCGTGCCTTTGGAGCAGGCGTTGGAAAATATGAATTACCGGGTCGAGTCCGACGATTTTGAGCTGGTGACCACCGCGATCTTGACCGCCCGCCAGACCGGGGGCGAACTGACCGGCACCTTGGAGCGGGTAGCGTCATTGATCCGTGAGCGCGTGCGCATCTCCAACAAATTGCGCGCCACCACCGCGATGGGGAGATTGCAGGCGATTATGGTTGGCTCGATGCCGTTTCTATTGTTCACCGGCCTGTTGTTTGTCGCACCGCAGGTGATGGCCGGTTTTACCTCCGGGCCCATCGGCATCATTGCCCTCATTGTGGTGGTGGTGCTCGATATCATCGGCTATCTGGTCATCAAAAAAATAACCACCATCGAGGTTTGAACCTATGAATCCGCAATCCTTAATCATCGGAGCGTGTGCCGGAGTCAGCATTTGGGCACTGTCAAACTTTGTCTTTTATGCCGTCACTCACGTCGAGCTGGTCAAAAAGGACAATCTGCCCAAGCATATCCCGGTATTGTTCCGGTTTTTGCTGCCGTTGTTGCCGTTGTCAAAGCCATTTGTCAATTTGCCGTTGGGGGTTAATTTGCAGCATACGGTGGCACCGCGGCTATGGATGGCCGGATTTGGAGAAGTGTTTACTCCGCAAGAGTTTGTCGGATTAAAGGTGTTGTTTTTCTTGCTCGGGCTGTTGTTGCTTTTTGTCGGGGCGTTGACCGGGCACTTTATCATCGGGCTCATTGTTGCCGTGATGCTGATGATTTACCCGATGGTGTGGCTCAACGCGGTCATTCAGCGGCGTCAGCTCTCAATCATGAAGGCCTTGCCCAATGTCTTGGATTTGCTCACGTTGTCGGTCGAGTCGGGCAAGGATTTGCTGTCGAGTCTCCGCGATATTCTGGCACGGCGCAAGCTTGATGACCTTGGCGAGGAATTGTTGCGCACCTTTCAAGAAATCCAGCTCGGCCGCAAGCGGACCGAGGCTTTGCGTGCGCTGTCAGACCGGGTGCGGCAGGTGGATTTGAGCGCGACTGTCAATGCGATCATCCAGGCTGAGGAGCTTGGGGTGTCGGTGGGGCAACTCTTACGCATCCAGGGCGACATGCAGCGCAACAAACGCTTTACGCTGGCGGAGAAACTCGCCAACGAGGCGTCGGTCAAAATTATTTTGCCGGTGGTACTGTTTATTTTGCCGGCGGTATTCATTATTTTAATCGTGCCGTTGGTGTTGCACGCGGCCAAGGTGTTTCGTTAAAACATGATCATCAATGTCAGCAAAAAATGTATTGTCTCCAAGCGGCCGGTGGCGGCGCTCGGCTTTATCCGCCGGTTGTTTGGCCTTATCGGGCACTCGTTTCAAAAATATGATTTTGACTGCCTGATTTTGTACCGTTGCGACGCCATCCACTGTATGTTTATGACCGAGGCGATCGATATCGCATTTTTAGACCGCGAGCGCAGAGTGATTGATTTGCGCCATGAGCTTCGGCCGTGGCGCTTTGTATATTGCCGCGGCGCGGATTTGGTTTTGGAGTTTCCTGCCGGGACCTTGCGGCGTACCGGTACTGAAATTGGAGATTTTTTGAATTTAGACACCAATTTAAATGACGAAGTCATTGAAAATTTGAAAAATGTGGTTATTTTAAACCCTGAGACAGTTGTAAACCGAGTAAACATGGAATAGGCGATGAAAATATTTTTTGTCAACGGAATCCGGGCCGGCGAAGAGCTTGAGTACGTTATTCCGGAAATTTCAGTCGGGCGGGAGGATGACAATATTTTGCGCATCCCCACCGGCGGGGTTTCCCGGTATCATGCAGTCATTTATAAAGATGAAAACGCCGACTGGTTTGTCCGCGATGCGGGGAGCACCAATGGGGTCAAGGTCAACCGGGTCAAAATCGACGGGCCGACCAAGCTCAAGGATGAGGACATGATCGAGTTCGGCGACCAGATGATCCGGGTGTTTGAGCTTTACAGCTCGGCGCCCAAAATTATTTTTAATCCAATCAGCTCCGAACCGGAGAGCTCGGTTGTCCCGGAGGTCAAATCGATGTTGAGCGACAGCAATTTTGACTCCAAAACATTATTTGCCAAGGCAGCCGCCGGCGCCGAAGCGGTCACCGACGATGAAGTTGCCGCCAAAGCAAAACCGCAGCGGCGGATCTCCAATCTCACTTTTTACAGCGTGATTTTTTTGGTGGCGCTGGCGGTGGTCGTGTGGGTGGTCAAACTTAACGAGCCCAAAAAAGCACAGGTTGCGCCGGAGGTTAAGGATGCCGCCAGTCAGATTTTGGCGGTCGAGTATGATCGCCAGAAAGTGACCAAGGACAATGTCTTTAAATTTGCCATGCTGCTCGAAAACAACAAGGTCAAATTTACTCTTGACGACCTCAAATCGGAGCGCCATTACGAGCGCGAATTTGATCTCAAAAACTCGGTGGCGGAAAACGTCTTTAAAGACCGGATCACCGCTTCTAATTTGTTGTCGCTCAAAATGCCCGAGACTGCCGTCAATACCAGCGGTGTCGGCCGCTCGATTGTGATTGTGACCAATCAGGAGAACCGGCGTTTGAATTTTTCCGGGGATGTGGTGCCGCGTGAAGTCGAGCTCTTTGAAATGGCGCTCGACACCTTTGCCGAAAGCTTCGGTTTGGAAACTATCGCTCTGACTCCCGAGGAGCTTAAGTTGCAGGCGCAGAGCGGCTTCCTTAAGGCTGAGGATCTTTATGCCAATCGCGAGGCCAATCCCGGCAACTTGCGCGAGGCCATCATCCGCTATCGTCAAACGGTCGAGCTCTTGTCGCAATTTTCGCCGCGCCCGGAGATCTGGGTGGAGGCGCGCAAAAAGCTCGACGAGGCCGAAGAGCTGCGCAAAACCAAGCTTGAGCAGCTGGAGTTTGAGCGCGTGCGGCTGGGCAATCTCAAAGAGTACGACCAGTTGCGTTATGTGTTTACTCAAGTCATGCAGCTTGCCGACGTCGACTCCAAGGAGTATGATACGGCCAGACAGCGGTTGTTTAAGCTTGACAGTTATTTACGGCAGGGGAAAAAATGAAAAGATGGCTTGTTGCATTGGCGGCCGTGATCATGACAGTGAGCTTTGGCTGCAAAAAAAAGAATGAGGATGTGCGTCCGACGCTGGAGCTCAAGGGCAACTCTTCGATCAAAGTGGCGATCGACGGTCGCCCGATCAGTGATTTGCCGGTGATGCTCAAAGTTCCGGCGGGGCGCCATGTGCTTAAATTTTACGGCGACACATATGTGAGCCGCTGGGACAATGTGGTTTTAAAGGATAAGGAAACCCGCGCTCTGGATATTTCGCTTGAGCCCGAACGTGCCTGCGTATTGGTTGCCAGCAGCCCCTCCGGCGCCTCGCTGGAGATGGACGGCAAAGTCGTCGGCTCTACTCCGCTGGTGCTTGAAAGTCTGCCGGTCGGCAAATACACCGGGCAACTCAAAATGCCCGGTTACGAAGAGCGCGGCGTTAATTGGGAAATTAATGACAGCCGGCCGCTGCGGGTGTTTATGGATTTGAGCTCCAACATCGGCAAGGTTGAGCTGACCGCCAGCCCCAAAGGGTCACGGATTTTTATCAACGGCACCTTGGTCGGACCATCGCCGTATTTTGGCGAACTCTCTGAGGGCAAATATCTGATCCGCATTGAGCGCGAAGGGTATATTCCCGTCGAGCAGCATATTGTTTTGAGACGCGGCGAGATTTTGGCCAAGGAGTTTAACCTTACGCCGTTGCCGGGCGGAATCGGCTTTGCCTCGTTTCCTGACGGCGCGGAGGTGTTTGTCAACGGGGTCAAACGCGGAGTGACGCCCTGCGTTTTGAATGATTTGCCGCCAGCAATTTATGACATCAAACTGATTCGCCCCGGGTATGATGATTATACCGCCGCCATCGAGGTCGCTTCGGGCGGTAGCGACAAGGTCAATGTCCAGCTGAGCCCGTCCACCGGGCGTTTGATCCTCAATATCCGCCCGCCGGGCGTCGAAGTCTTTGTCGATGGCAAGTCCTACGGCAAAGTTGAGCGCGAGGACAAGGACAGTCTGGCGAGTAAATTTATTGTGGTCCCCAACCTTACTCCGGGCGAACACGAGGTGGTGTTGTCCCATAAGCAGGCGGTGCCGGAGACCAAACGCTATACCTTTAAAATTGAGAAAGCCAAAGACTTGAAGCCTCCCGCGTTGTCGCTGTGGCTGGCCAATTATGAGCTCACCTTTACCGACGGCCGGGTTGAGCGCGGCGCAGTGTATGAGGAGAATGACGAGCGGGTGGTCTTTGGGCCCGAGCCGGGTGTCAAATTCCCGATTCCGCGCAATCAGATCAAGAGTATTACCAAGCTTACCATCGGCGATGAGTGAGTCTGATTTTCGCCGCGAAATGCTGGTGCGGACACCGGCAATGGTCAAAGAAACGCTGGGGCGCGCCAACATCTTGATTGCCGGTGCGGGCGGTTTGGGCTCCAATGCGGCGATGATGCTGGTGCGCGCCGGGGCTAAAAAGCTGACGCTGGTCGACTTTGACACGGTGGCAATTTCCAATCTTAACCGGCAATTTTACTTTGCAGATCAAGTCGGGCAACTCAAGGTGGCGGCGCTCGCCGGCAATCTTATGCGGATTGTCGATGACCTTGAGCTGACTTTACTCGCGCAAAAAGTCGATGAACAAAACGTTGGCGAAATCGTCAACCCTTCCTATCACTTGGTCCTTGAGTGTTTTGACCGGGCTGAAGCCAAGGCGCTGTTGACCACTTTTATGCTCCGCGAGCGGCCGCAGATGCCGGTGATCGCCGTTTCCGGCATCGGCGGTTACAGTCAGAATGTCGCGTTTGGAGTGAAGCAACTGTTGGGAAAACTGTTTGTGGTCGGCGACGGCGAGACCGATGCCGATGTCAATGGCACGGTGGCCAGCCAGGTGATGGCGGCGGCAAGCATGCAAGTACAATTGGCCATTGATCTCTTGTTGGGTATCGTGTGATGAAAATCCCGGCGCTGACACTCCGTTTTGAAGTAATCTGGCTGATCGGAGTCGTTGCCGGGATCTCTGCTGCTTGCTCATGGCTGCTCTTGTGGCTGCTGCCCTTGGTACTGCTGTGCCGCCGCCACTGGCGAGTGTTTTTGCTGGCTTGGTTGATGGGAGTGGCGGCGGTTTGGGTGCAGCAAATCCCGACGACGTTTGAGCGCGTGCTGCCGCCCCGCTCGGTTTATCTGGAGGGGCAATTTGAAATTACCGACCAGCGGCTGACGCTTAACCCTGAGCTTGCCAACTCGACTTTTGTGACCGCCAAAATGCTCCAATTTGCTTACGGCGGCAAAACATATCAGACAACCGAAACCATTTTTGTCCGTTTGCCCGAAAAATTACAGGCCTTTCCGGGCGAGGTTTACCGCGGTGCGGGGCGGTTGGATGACCCTGACGGCGAATTTTCGCAGTTTCTGGCAAGCCGCGGCGCCGAGCGGGCGTTTTACCCCGAGAGCGTGATCCACGTCGGCATCCATAAAAGCCTCTGGTATTATTTGTCGCTGGTGCGGGAGTGTTTGCTTGACCGGGCGATTTCCGGGATCGACAACGGGCAAATCGCGCAGGGCATTGCGATGATGTTTTTTGGCGCGGGCAAACTTCCGGGCGAATTTTCGCAACTCTTTTTAAACAGCGGGATGTTTCATATTTTCTCGATCAGCGGCATGCATGTGGTGTTTTTCGCGGCGGTGATGATGTTTTTTTTGCGCTTGCTGCCGTTTCATTTGCGGTATTGGCTGCTGATGCTTTTGGTGCTCTGGTATGTCGCCATGTCCGGCGGCAACCCGCCGGCGGTGCGGGCGTTTGTTTTGATCGCCGTCTTTTGCGTGCTACGGGCCAATTTGCTCTATATGCCGGTGTTTCACATTTTGTGTCTGACCGCCGGGGCGATGTTGCTGTATAACCCGGCGTGGCGTTTTGACGCCGGTTTTTTGTATTCGTTTGTGATCACCGGTATATTGATTCTTTCCATTGAGCTTTACCTGCAACTGGAGCGGGGGTATCTCCGGCGCTATGATCTCATCGCCGATCGTCAGCACAAATTTCATAAACTGGCCGTTGCCAAACGCTACAGCTGGATTTTGCTTTCATTGTGGGTTTGCGTGACCGCCTATCTGGCCGGGCTGGGGATTTCACTTTATTGTCAGGGTTTGTTTGCGCCCGGCAGTGTGTTTGCCAATTTTTTTGGTGGATTGGTGCTGCCGTGGCTATTTCCGGTGGTGGTCGCCAAACTGGTGTTGGCCGGCATTTCGTGCGTCAATGTCGTATTGGCCAAATTCCTTGAGGGCGGATTTTACGGATTGTTTGCAATTGCCGAAACGAGCGCTCAAGCGTGGTCTTTTTGGCGGGCGGTGCGTCCGGCGTTGTGGCAGGTTTTGCTTTATTATCTCGCGTTTGGAGCCGTTTTGCTTTTCCCGCGCAAACGGGTAGTCATTACTGGCGGTCTGACAATGGCGGTGATGATTTTGGTCTGGAGCTTTGCCGCTTACGCCCGAGGGCCACGGATTTATGTATTGTACGGCGGCAGCAATCTGACTCCCGTTGTGCTGATTGTCGAGCCGCGCGAAAATTACGCTTGTCTGGTTAACGCCCCCGGCGGCGCGGTCAGCCGGGAAATTCGCAAGTTGGTCGCGGGCAACGGGGTGGAGGCGGTCGACGAGCTGCTGTTTTTGGCGCCCCGGCGCGATTATTCGCGCGGTCAGGAGTCGCTCGCGTCGTCATTTTTGATAAAGCAGACGGTACTGCCCGCGCCGGACCGGTACAGTCGCCGCTTCTTTGAGGGGTTTTCCCCGGAGCTGGATTTCGCGGCACAAAAAAATTGCAAAATATTTCAAGAAAATGACGCATTCAGACTTGAATATTTCAATCCGCGCTCTACTTTTAATAGAAGCATTTTGATCCGGCGGCAAAACTCCGGATTGATGATAAAAATTGCGGAAAATGAATGGTTGCTTCCGCATGCAAACCGATTGGAAATTTTTGAGTATGGAGCCGAAAACTAAATTGAGAATCTGCCATGTCATCACCAGGATGATCGTCGGCGGAGCCCAGGAAAATACCCTTTACACGATTGTCGGGCACATCGCCGCCGGACATCATGTCACTTTAATCACCGGTCCTTCGCCCGGCCGCGAGGGAAAACTTCTGCAAAACATTCAGGTGCCGGATTTCGAGACCATCGAGATATCGAGCTTGGTCCGCGAGCTTGACCCGTTCAACGATGTCAAGGCTTATCTCGACCTCAAAAAAATCTTCAAAGAGCGCAAATTTGATGTCGTCCATACCCACAGCTCCAAAGCCGGGGTGGTGGGGCGTATCGCCGCGCGTCACGCCGGGGTGCCGGTGGTGGTCCATACCGTGCACGGTCAGGCCTTTCACCCGTACGAAAGCGGGATCAAAAATTCGATCTACAAGCTCTCCGAACGTATTGCCGCCCGCTACTGCGACAAAATTTTTGCTGTTGCCCAAGCCATGATTGACCAGTGTGTCGAGGCGGAAATCGCCCCGCGCGAAAAGTACATGGTGGTATACAGCGGGATGGATACGCAAAAATTTGCGACTTCGGTCAAAGATTTGCAGCTGTTGAGCCAGTGCGGGATTTCGCCGGATGCCAAGGTGATTGTCACGGTGGCGCGGTTGTTTCCCTTAAAAGGCTATGAATATGTAATCCCCGCCGCCATTGAGCTGTTGAAAAAATATAAAAACATCCACTTTTTGTTTGTCGGCGACGGACCGATGCTCTATGAGCTCAAGGACGAGCTGGCCAAGCTTAATTTGAGCGATCACTTTCACTTTGCCGGTCTGGTCCCGCCGGATCAGGTGTACCGTTACATAGCCCTGTCTGATATTTTGTGGCATTTGTCGCTCCGGGAGGGGTTGCCCCGCTCGGTGGTCCAGGCGCTTGCTTCAGGCAAGCCGGCGATCGGTTTCCGTTTGGACGGTACCCCTGAGGTGGTGATTGACAACAAGACCGGTTTTTGTACCGAGCCCAAAAATGTCAAGCAGGTGATTGCCGCCACCGAGAAAATTTTGGACAACCCGGATTTGGCCGCCCGGATGGGCGAAAACGGCCGCAAGCTGGTGGTTGAGCGCTTTGACTGGCAGCTGATGGCCGATATTTTGGAGGATGAGTATTTACAGCTTTACCGGCAAAAAACCGGCAATCCGGTTTAATGTTTTGTCTTGCTCCGGCAGCGCAATCCGGCTGAAAAGCCGGTTTTTTTGTGTTACCGGAACGGGGCGGCAGGTTTGGCGACCGGCCGGCCGGATTCAAGGCGATTCGACAGTTTCCAAAAATAAAATGGGGCTTGACAGCTCCGCCAACGGAGAAGGGAAGAAATCATGCATTTTAAAGTTTTGGCCTGCAATGTGTTTTTCCGTGAATTCTGTTACTCGGCCGCCAACAGTCCGGCGACCTTATCGGTGGAGTTTTTTGAGCTAGGCGAACACGCCCGCCCGGAGAAATTGCGCAAGCATTTGCAGGATAAAATCGATGCCGTCGCTGCCGGTCCGGCGACTTATGATGCGGTGATTTTGCTCTACGGCCTCTGCGGCCGCGCGTTGGACGGTTTGGTGGCCCGCCGCGAGAAATTAGTCGCCGTGCGCGCCCACGACTGCTGCACCTTGCTCTTGGGCAGCAAAGAAAAGTTTAAAGCGGAATTTGAGGAGATGCCCAGCACTCCTTTCAGCTCGGTCGGCTTTGTCGAGCGCGGCAACTATTTTTTTGAAGAAGGCGAAATGATGCAGGGCGATGCCTATACCGATTTGGTCGAAAAGTACGGCGAAGAAAATGCCAAATATATTTATGACTCGATGCACCCCAAGCTCGACGGAAAATTGCAGCCGGTGTATTTTATCGACATCCCGGAGATCAAGAACGAAGAGGCGATGTCGATTTGCCGTACCCGCTCGGCCGCCGACGGCCGCGAGTTTAAAACGTTGCCCGGCAATCTGCGGCTGATCAAAAAACTATTGTCCGGCGAGTGGCCGCCCGAGGAATTTTTGACGGTCGAGCCCGGCAAACGCATTGCGCTCGTCGGCGACTGGGATAAAATTATTAAGGTTATGGATGCATAAGTACCGGCGCGCGTATTTGGAGATCACCAACGTCTGTAACAAATCTTGCTCCTTTTGTCCCGGCACCAAGCGTCCGGCGGCATGGATGAGCAGGGATTTGTTTGAGCTCGCCGCCCGTCAAATCAAAGAGCTGGCCGACGAAGTGTATTTGCACGTGTTGGGCGAGCCATCCTTGCACCCAAAATTGACGGCGTTTTTAGATTATTGTGAAGCGCTTAAACTTGCGGTTAAAATTACCTCCAACGGCGTCACTTTTCCGGACGCGTGGCGGCACCCGGCGATCACGCAAATCAATTTTTCGCTGCACAGTTTTGACTGGGAGCATGAGCAAGCCGCGCTGTTGGCGCTGGCGAAAGGGATTAAGACCCTTGCCTACCTCAGGCCGGAGCTTTACCTTAATTTGCGATTGTGGAATCTCGCGGAGTATCAGACCATGTCGGCGACCAATTTGCCCTTGATTCAAAAGATCTCGGCTTTGTTCGGCCAAACGGATTATGTGTTTTTAAACCGCAAGAGCCAATGCCTCGCCGGGCGGGTTTATTGGAACAGCGACAGCGTCTTTGACTGGCCGGGGGAAATTGCTGCTGCGGGTGAGCTCCCCGAAACCGCCGGGCGCTGTTACGGGCTCGTGACCCAGTTTGCGGTGCTGGTTGACGGGACGGTGACGCCGTGCTGTCTTGACAGCGAGGGCGCCATTGCGCTCGGCAACGTGCAAAATGAGCCCTTGTCAGCGATTTTGAGCTCTGAAAGGGCGCAAAAAATCCGGTATGGGTTTGAGCACAATTGCGTTAGCGAAACCTTATGCAAAAAGTGCACGTTCCGTCGCCGTTTCCAATGAACGATTGTTGACAAAAAGTCAAGAGAGAGAATCGATTTTTTTTTATCAAAAGTTTTGAAAAACGATTTGAAATTTGCTTTTTAAGCGCTAAATTCTCTAATGTTGCGCCACTCGGAAACGAGGGCAAGGTTGTTAATAACTTGTTAATAACTTTTTGAGAAAATGGTGTTTTCGGTGTAAGTCTTTGAATTATGCCGAGAAATGTTAAAGTTAGGTTAGAGGCGGGATTGGGAGAAGGCTTTCTCCCGGCAATAACCGGTGCTTTTGAGCTCAATAAGTTGTATTTCAAGTCAAAATGAGCCAGTTATGACTTTGGGGGGAAACCCTACGGCCATGGCGGAAAATTCGGGAGTTGTTGCTCGGTACGGCAATCGGTTTGACGGATTTGCGTATGTTGTTAATAACTTTTCGGGATAAACGGCTGAACAAGATGTAAAGCGGGAAAATAAGATGCAGTTGGTAACTACTCCGGTCAGTGAGATCTGGAATTTAATTTGCGGGCGTATCCGCAGCAAAAACGAAGGCGTTTTTGTGCAATGGTTTCAAAAATTGACGCCGTTGCGCGTAGATAAAACGTGCATGGTGATCGGGGTGCCGGATGATTTTTTCGGTACCTTGATCATTGACAATTATGAGGACTTTTTGCTGGACGCCTTAAAGGACGTCGGTGGCATTGATTACACGTACTCTTTTGAAGCGGGGTATGTGGTCGAGCTTGAGCCCAAAGCCGCGTCGGTCAAGGTTGCTGTTGCGCCGATCCCTGCGGCCCGCCCGAGCAACTGCAATTGCAAATTTACCTTTGAAAACTTTGTCGTCGGGGATGAAAATCGCCACGCTTATGCTGCCGCCAACTCGGTGGCCGAGGAGCCCGGGGTTTTCAGCCCGCTCTATCTTTACGGCGGCAGCGGGGTCGGCAAGACCCATCTGTTGCATGCGATCGCCAACCGGCTGGGCAGCACCCACGGCCATTTGCGCGTGCGGTATGCCACTTGCGATGAGTTGTTGACTGACTTTTACAACCTTTTGCAGCAAAAGCAAAGTTTGAGTGAGTACCGCTCCAATCTGCGTGAAGTTGACGTATTATTGATTGACGACGTCCACAGTCTGGCCAAAAAGACCCAGATGCAGGAGGAGTTTTTCAACATGTTTAATTATTTGCACAATATGCATAAGCAAATCGTGCTCACCTCCGACAAGCAGCCGTGCGAAATTTCCGATTTGGACAAGCGTCTTGAGACTCGTTTTGAGTCCGGGATGACCGCCCAGATTTGCACGCCGGAGTTTGAGGCCCGGTTGGCGATTTTGCGGATGATGCGCGAGGATACGATCACCAAAGTCAAGCTTAACGACCCGTTGCTGGAGTTTTTGGCGGCCAATATTTCCTCCAGCGTCCGTCGGCTCAAAGGGGCGTTTATCCGCCTTTCAAGCTATATCTCCATGACCAATTGCAAAGATCTTTCGATTGAGAAGGCCGAAGATTTGCTCCATTCGCAGTTGGCGCAGGAGTGCGCCGCCCGCGATGTCTCCATTGAGGCGATTCAGCGCGCGGTGGCCGGTCACTTCGGCATCTCGATTAACGATATTTTGGGAGAAAAACGCACCAAAAACATTGCCGAGCCGCGAATGATCGCCATGTTTATCTGCCGCGAGCTTACCAAGGCGTCGTCCAACGAGGTCGGTTCGGCGTTTGGCCGCAACCACGCCACCGTACTCCATGCCGAAAAGAAGGTGCCGCAAATGTGTGTTGACAGCGACGTGATTCGCCGCGCGGTCAATCAGATCAAGCGGCAATTGCAGGCCAATTGACCGATTGGCGGCAAATTCCCCACAGCTGGTCGGCGTCGCAAAGCGCGATGCTGGACCGGTGCGAGCGCAAGTATTTCCTCCACTACAATTTTGCCCGCGGCGGCCATGATCCCGATGCGCCGCCGGTCGTGCGGCAGGTCCATCTCCTTAAATCGCTTTTCACTCTCGATCAGTATTTGTTTCAACTCAAAAATGCGGCGCTGCGCCGTTATTTTTACTTTAACGACCCTTGGCAATCGTGGGCTTTCCGCAAACTGGAGGCGGATTTAATGGGGTGTCTCGACGGCCGGTATCTGTTGGACCACCGGGCGCTTTGTTTGAGTGAGTGGTATTACCGGCAAATGTCGTGGGATGAGCTCCGGCAAACCTTGCAGCATCGCTTAAAAGACGATTTGACCGTGATGGAGGAGCAATTGCTGCCCCGCTTGGCCAAAGTGCGGCCGGAGCAAAAACTTGAGCTCTCCGAGGTCGTGCCGGTATCGGTCAATGCTGTGGATTGCTTTTTCTCCGGCGGGATCGCATTTTATCAGGGGTGCGGCGTCTCTCTGATATCGCTCAAAGACGACCCGTTTACCGCCGCCTTGCATAAGTTTTATGCAGCCAACCATTGGCATTTGACGCCGGAAAAAGTCGAGTCACTGGTATTCAAAGATACGCTGACGGCTGCCGAAGTGGATATCTCCGGCACGCTTAACCGCATTTTGGCTGACGGCCGCGCGGTAAGCGAGCTCCGAGCCAAACTTCCCGAAGCTCTGACGCAAAATCAGGCTTACTGTCCGTGCTGCCAATTTCGCGAATATTGCCAAATGTAACTTCTAGATTTTAAACACTTCCAATGCGCTTTTGACGTTGCCGAAGGGGGCGCTGACTTGCAGCCCGGCGATGTGCGGGCGGAGCTTGACATAGGTTTCACGGGCGATCTCGATGCCCATTTTGCGCTGATCGTCCTGATTGGAATAGCGCGCCATTTTTTCCATCACCTCGTCGGGGACGACCACCCCGGGGACTTCGGTTTTCATAAATTGGGCGTTGCGCAAGCTCGACAAGGGCCAAATCCCGGCAATGATCGGGATGTTGAGGTCGGCGACCGCCGCAATCATGGCCAGCAATGGCTCGATGGCAAAGACCGGCTGCGTGATGATGTATTGCGCCCCTGCTTGAACTTTGAGGCGGAGGCGGTTGATTTCCCGGACTTTGTCCAAGGCGTTGGGGTCGGCGCCGGAGCCGCCGAAAAAGTTGGTGACTTGGCCGATGCTTTTGCCCGCCAGATCAAGCCCGGTATTGAGTTTGCCCGCGATTTCAAGGCAGCCGATGGAGTCGACGTCAAAGACCGCGCTGGCAAACGGGTAATCGCCCAGCTTGGGCGGGTCGCCGGTGATGAATAAAATATTGTTGATCTTGCTTGCCGCGCAGCCGAGGAGGTCGGATTGCATCCCGATCAGGTTGCGGTCGCGGCAGCAGACGTGCAACACAGCCTCAATTTTGGCCTCGTTTTGGATGGCCAAGGCGGTGATGACGGGGGAAATCCGGGCGCTCGCACGCGGGCCGTCGGGGATGTTGATGGCATCAATGCCGGCGGCGGCGCAAATTTTGGCTTTTTCCACAGTGGCGGTAAGGTCATAACCCTTTGGGGGGGTGATTTCGACCGAGGTCACAAACTCTTTGTTGATGATTTTGGCGGCAAATTTGGAGCGCGAGGCGGCCGGCGACGGGGGTTGCGGCGGGTCCTGATTGACGATGCTGACAATCTCGTGCTTTTTGGCGGTCAAAGGTTTGGCCGCCTTGGCGAGTTCGGCGATGTGCTCGGGGGTAATCCCGCAGCATCCGCCCACCGCGCGCACCCCCAAACTCAAGTAGCGCAAGGCGTAAGTGGTGAGGTACTCGGGGCTGCTCATATAGATGAAGCGGTTTTCGACATTTTTGGGCGTTCCGGCATTGGGCTGGACGATCACGGGAAGCGTGGTCAATTTGAGTAATTTTTCCACCGCCGGGAGCATGGCATCGGGTCCGATGTTGCAATTTAAGCCGACGGCGGCGGGCTGCCCGGGCAGCGCGTCAAAAATCCGCAGCAATTTGGTCAAAGGTTCGCCGTGATTGTTGACCAGATCGCTGTTGACGACGAAACTTGCCACATACTCTTTGGGCTTGGTGAGCTTGACTGCCTCGGCAAAAAACATCGCATCCTCAAGCGACGAGATGCTTTCTCCTAAAATAAAATCAACGCCGCCCTCCAATAAGGCGTTGATCTGATCGATCAGACTTTGCACCGCATGTTCGCTGTCCGGGGCGCCGTGAAGCAAGGTTTTGCCGACCGGGCCCACTGAGCCTGCGATCAAAATATCGTTGCTGCCGATGGCCTCGCGGGCAAGGCGGGCGGCGGCGAGGTTGATCTCGCGGCTTTTTTCGGCCAGACCAAAGCTGGCCAGATGGTCGGAGTTGGCGCCGTAGCTGTTGGTGGTGATGACATCGGCCCCGGCGTTGACGTAATTTTGGTGAATTTCTTTGACCAGAGCGGGGTTGCTCAGATTGAGCCCCTCAAACGAGGCGTTGACAAAAACGCCGTGCTTATAAAACTCGGTGCCGTTGGCGCCGTCAAAGATCAATATTTGGTTTTGAAGTCGGTTTTTGAGCGATTCGGACATAGCTTTCCCTTTGTACATAACACTTTCATCATCATAATATATCACAAATAATCCAGCTTTGCCAGTTGTTTTTTCAGGATTTTGGTGGTAAATTAATGGCATGCAAACAATCCCGGTTAAAAAATTTGACCCGATCCGGCTGCCGCTTCCCAAGGATGCGGTATTGGCCCGGCTTGGCCGAAACCGCCACAAAGCGGCGCTGAGCGTGGAGCAGACGCGCTCAATAGAGAGTGCGATGCGCGCGGCTTTTGAGTGCTGCAATTTGCGGGGCGCGTATGCGTTGCTCCCCGTGCAAATCCTTGACGGCGACCAAATCCAAATCGGCGACTGGCCGGTTTTTGCGAGCAGCGATGTCGCCAAACGGCTGGCGCATTGCCGCGAAGTTCTGGTGATGGTCGCGTTTGCGGGAAGTGAAGTCTCCAAACAGGCGGCAATGTATATGGCTGATGGCGAAGGTTTTAAGGCCTTGGTGTTTGACGCGGTGGGGAGCGAGAGCGCCGACGCGGCGATGGATTTTGTCGAGCAGCAGGCGGCGCGCGAATTGCGGCGAAACAGTAAAAGTATTTTGGGGAACCGGTTTTCGCCCGGGTATCAAGACTTTCCGCTTGCGTGTCAAGCGGACTTTTGCCGTTTCTTTGACTTAAAAAACTGGGGAATTTTCCTCACTGCCGACTGTATTTTTGTCCCCGAAAAGACGGTGACGGCGCTGGCCGGCGTCCGCTGACAAATGATAACAATGCTCTTTGAGCCAAGCATAAGGAATACAAGATGACCGTATCAAATAAACTTTTGGTGTTGTGCCGCAATCAAGTCGTGATTTTGGACGGTGCCACCGGCACCGAGCTCATCAAGCGAGGAATGGGGCAGGGAGTGTCGCCAGAGCTATGGTGCATCGAGCACCCGGAAGCGGTCAACAGTGTCCAAAACGCCTACGTCGCGGCGGGTTCGCATATCGTTTATGCTCCCACCTTTGGCGCCAACCGCGTCAAGTTGGCCGAATTCGGCCGGGCTGACGATGTCAGGGAGATCAACCGGGTTTTGGCGCAAAACTGCCGTACCAATCTGGGCAAGCGCTGTCTCTTGTTTGGCGACATGTCGCCCACCGGACTTTTTGCCGAACCCTTTGGCGATACCAAGTTTGAGGAGTTGGTTGACATTTATAAAGAGCAGGTTGCCGGACTCTTGGCGGGCGGCGTCGACGGGTTCGCGATTGAGACCATGTTTGACTTGCAGGAGGCGCGGGCGGCTTTGCTCGCGGTCAAAGAATCCTGTGATCTTCCTGTCTTGGTGACGATGACTTTTGAGGCATCCGGTCGGACGTTGACCGGCAATACCCCGTTGGCGGCGCTGCTCGCCTTGCAGGGTTTGGGCGCGGACGCCTTTGGCTGCAATTGCTCGACCGGCCCCGAGGCGATGGCCAAAATCATGGCGGACTTGAAGCCTTATGCCAAAATCCCGCTGTTGGCCAAGCCCAATGCCGGGTTGCCGCAGCTGCAAAACGACGGTCGCACGGTTTTCAGTTTGGGCGCAATCGACTTTGGCGTCCAAGCTTCGCAACTCATCGATTTTGGCGCCAATCTGGTCGGCGGCTGCTGCGGGACCACGCCTGAGCACATTGCCGAATTGGCCAAACATGCCAAAACCATGACGGCAAAGCTGGCCAAGGCCGAGAAGTTGACGGTGATTTCTTCGTCTCGCCGGGTCTGTGAATTCGGCCCCGGCTGTCCGACCGTCCCGATCGGCGAACGCATCAACCCGACCGGCAAAAAAGAGCTGCAAAACCAGTTGCGCAACCATGATTTAAGCATGGTTTGCGATTTTGCCTATGAGCAGCAGGCTGCGGGGGCGGAGGTCTTGGATGTCAACTGCGGGCTCTCGGGGATTGACGAAGTTGCAACCATGGCCGAGATTGTGATGGAGCTCTCGCGGATTACCGAGCTACCTTTGTGCATCGACTCAACCAAGCCCGAAGTGGTGGAGAAGGCATTGCGTCTGTATCCCGGACGGGCACTCTTAAACTCGATTTCGGCCGAACGCGTACGTTTGGAGAAATTGCTACCCGTGGCGGCCAAATACGGCGCATTGTTCATCGCCTTGCCGCTCGCAGACGAGGGGATCGCCCCCACCGCCGAGGGGCGGTTGGCGGTCTCCGAGAGCATCGTCAAAGAGGCGGTCAAGTATGGCTATGCCCCCGCCGAGATGGTGATTGACCCCTTGATAATGACGGTTTCCTCCGATGTTTCGGCGCCGTCGGTGTCGCTCGATGTGATTGCCGGAGCCAAGGCGCGCGGCTACAGCGCGGTCTGCGGGCTCTCCAACGTAAGCTTCGGGATGCCCGAGCGCAAACACCTCAATGCTGCGATGTTGACTTTGGCCGTCCGTGCCGGGCTGGATATGGCGATTGTCAACCCTTGTGACGCGATGCTGATGAATACGCTGGCGGCGGTTGAGGCCCTGACCGGCAAAGACCGCGAGCTGCGGCGCTACATCAAGCGCTTTACCGAGCAACCGTCGGAAGTCGCCGCCAACGATATTTTGTCCAAAATCAAGCAGGCCGTCCATCAGGGCGACGCCAATAAAATCAACGGGTTGATTGCCGAGGCGCTCAAGGAATTTGCCGCCGGAGTGATCGTCGAGCAGGGCTTGATCGCCGCCATCAATCAGGTCGGCGTCTGGTTTGAGCAAAAGAAATATTTTTTGCCGCAACTGGTGATGAGCGCCGACGCGATGCGCTGCGGTTTTGACTACCTTGAGCCGTATCTCACCAAAACACCGGAAGCGGCGGCCAAGGCCAAAATTATTTTGGCGACGGTCGAGGGCGATGTCCATGACATCGGCAAAAACATCGTCGGCTTGATGCTTAAAAACTATGGTTTTCAGGTCATCGATCTCGGCAAAGACGTGGCCGCCGCCAAAATTCTGGCTGCCGCCAAACAGGAAAATGCGTCGATGGTCGGGCTCTCGGCCTTGATGACCACTACCATGCCGAGGATGCGTGAAGTCGTTGAGCTCTTTCGCCAAAACAATATGGGTCACATCCAGTTTTTGATCGGCGGGGCGGTGGTGGACCAAAATTATGCCGACAGCATTGGGGCCGCGTATGCCGCCGACGCGATGGCGGCGGTGAAGCTCGCGCATCAATTTTCCAAATAACAAAACGAAACAAAAAAAGCGCCGAAAATCACTCATTGATTTCCGGCGCTTATTTTTTGTCGGTTACTTCATCACTGCCGCGGCATCGGCATTGACCTCAAAGTGGTAGACGGTCAGCTGACGGTAAACTTGACCCGGCTCGAGTTTGGGCGAGGGGAAGTTGGGGTGGTTGACCGCGTCGGGCCAGTTTTGCGCCTCGAGGCAAAAGCCGCTGAATTGCGGGTAGCCGTTGGCCGTGCCGTCCAAAAAGTAGCCGGTGTAAAACTGGATGCCGGGGGTGGTCGTCGAGACGGTGAGCAAAATTCCCGTTTTTTGCGAATAAACTTTGGCGACGCCGCGTTTGAAATTGCCCTCGACGCTGTCCAAAATAAAGTTAGTGTCCATTCCGTCGGGAAGCAACCGGAAAATCCCGGCGAAACTCCGCCAGTGCCGCAAATCATAGGGCGAATCGGCGGTCGGGAGATTGATCCCGGTGGGGAGCAGATTTTTGACATCGGTGTAGTAATCCGCCTTGAGCTGGATGGCGTGGCCGTCAAAATTGTGGGCGTCCTCGCCGTTGAGGTTAAAATAATTGTGGTTGGTCAAGGCGACCACGGTGGTTTGATCGCAGACGGCACGGTACTCGATGGCCAGATCGTCGTTGTCGGTAATGGTGTACCAAACCTCAACCGTGAGCTTGCCCGGGTATCCGGCGTCGCCGTCGGGGCTCACCAGCGTAAGCTTGAGCGAGGAGTCGTTGATGACCTCCGACTCCCAGAGCCGACGGCCGTAGCACTCGCCGCCGTGGAGCGAGACTTCGCCGCGGTTGGAGGCAACTTGATAACTTTTGCCGTAAAGCGAAAATTTGGAACCGGAGATGCGGTTGGCCACGCGCCCGATCAAGACCCCGAAGTAGGGCGGATTTTGGATGTAATCTTCCGGCTTGGTGAAACCGAGCGCCACGTTGCGCACTTGGCCGTCCTTGTCGGGCACCAGCAGTTTGACGATTGCGCCCCCAAAGTCGGAGATGTCCGCGCCGAAGCCGTTGGCGTTGCGCAGCGAAAAAAGTTTGGCCTGACGGCCGTCGGGAAGTTTAAAAAAATCAGTGCTTTTCATCGATCGGGATTCCTGTCAAAATATTGTAAGTTTTAAAATGGGTTTTGGCGCAACGGTGGAAAATCTCGGCCCCATACTGGGCGAAAAGCTCGCGGCCGGTCTTTAACACTTGCTCGCCGGCTCCTTTGGGGAGCTCGACTTTGAGATCGTTTTTAAGTTTGTCCATGCCGCGCAAAAATTGTTCACGGGCGAGAATACTCGCCGCAGCCACCGCGATATCGCGCTCGGCCTTGGTTTCCTGATCAAGTTTGATCGTTTTGCCGCGGGTCATCAACGCGCGTTGGATCAAATGCTCGGACCCGAACTTGTCGGAGAGCATACGGGGGCAGCCGGGAACTTTTTCCAGCAAATTTTCGATAATGCGGGCGTGGCCCCAGGCCAGCAGCCGGTTAAGATTGCCGACTTGACGATAGAGGCGGTTGTAAGCCTCCGGGCCGATGGTGACGGTGGAAAATTTGCCGTTGACAATTTGGCGGATTTTGGGCGCGAGATCAAAGATTTTTTGTGAGCTTTTAATCAATTTGGAGTCGCAGACGCCGATTTTGGCCAATTCGGGGCCGGTTTTGGCATCGACATACACCCCGGCGATGGCCAGCGGACCGAAAAAATCCCCTTTGCCGCTTTCGTCGACGCCGCCATGCGGGTCAATTGCGGCCGAAGTTTCGGCGGCGGCGCGGGTTTCGGCGGGGTAGGTAAGAGAAGTGTTGTGCAAAATCTCCGGCTCAAGGGTAAAGGCGACAAAATCGGCCGCATTTTTGCCTTGGATGGTGACTTTGCCGCTTGTGTATGCCGATATGCCGACACCGTCCCCGGCGGCTTTAAAATGCATGTAGGGTCCGTCGGTGATTTCCCATCCTTTGCCCTCAATAATGACCGCAAGATCGCGGATTTGGTTGGCACTCAGGGTACAGACAAAATTTTTGGCGGGAGGCATCTAAAGTTTGATCCTTCCGTTTAGCGCGGCAGCGATGGTGACGCCGTCGGCGTAGGACAAATTGGCCCCGGCGGGAATGCCCTGGGCCAGCTGGCTCGTGCTGACGCCGCAGTCTTTGAGCAAATCGGCAAGGTAAACGGCAGTCGCGCGCCCCTCGACATCGGAGCTCAGTGCCAAAATGATTTCTTTGACCGTGCCGGAGTCAGCTTTCTTTAACAAGGTGTCGATGTTAAGCTGGTCGGCGCCGACGCCGTTGAGCGGCGAGAGTTTCCCCCCCAAACAATGGTAGATGCCCTTAAACACATTGCTCGCCTCAATCACAAAAATTTGACTCGGATCCTCCACCACGCAGATTTGCGCGCGGTCGCGGTGGGGCTGGCGGCAAATGAGGCAAAGCTCGCCGGCTGCCGCCAACGCGCCGCACTCGGGGCAGAGGCCGATTTTTTGCGGCAACTGACCGATGATCTGACCAAACAAGGCGAGTTTTTCGGCATCCCAGTCGAGCATGGCAAGCGCCATACGTTCGGCGCCGCGGCGGCCGACTCCGGGGAGTTTCTTTAAAAAGGCGATCAATTCTTCGATGGCATCCGGGTATTTTGACATGGTAAAATCCTTGTTTCTATCCATAAAATATACCGGAAAAAGCGGTTTTTCAAATCCATTTTTGTTATAAAAAACGGTTAATTTTTTAACAAACTCAAAAAATACGCTTGTTATTTCAGAGTTGAGGGTGTATTAATATATCGTGTGCATGTTTATTGGTATAAGTTCCCCAAAATGGATAAAAGGAGAAAAAGGTGGATAATCGAAGTGATATCAGAGTTGCGATCGATAATTCAAAACTGATGACCAAATTATCGGTGTTCGGGTGCATTATCGCCCTGGTGCTGCTGATAACGACGGTGGCGTTGGGTGTGATCAAATCAAAATTTGCCGGGTCGGATGTGTTTGCGCTGGCGGCAATTCCTTATAGCTTGGCGTTTTTATTTGCCCTTTCGGGGTTGATTTACGGGATGCTGAGCTCGGCAGCCAGCTTGGAGGATGAGGAGAAGCTTCTCTTGGAGAAACGTCGCGAGACCAATGCGTTAAACGTCGAGGAAGATGTACGTTTCACCTCCGGGCGCTCGTTTGAAAATTATCGGAAATACGCCCCCTACGCTATGGCTGTGCTGGCCGGTTTGACGGTGATCGTGATTTTGCTCGGTTTCCGTAACGGTTGGGTTGCCCGCGGGGCGGCGCTGTTAAAGGCGGACAATCCGTTGAATTCGGCGCTGGTTGCCTTTATCATCAGTTGCGTGAGCGTTTTTACCGGCGCTTTTTACGTCGGTCAGTCGCGCCTCGGCTCCTTCCGCTGGTTGCGTCCCGTCGGGGCATGGTTGCTGGCGGGTGCGGGCGTGATGTTTTGCGCCTTGGTGAGTGCGATTTTTCAGTACAATAAAATTATTACCGTCGATGCTTACATTGCCAAGGTGCTGTTTTGGATCTTTGTGGTGCTCGGTTGCGAATTGGCGGTCAACTTTATTATTGAGTTTTACCGCCCGCGCACACTGGAAGAGCCGCGCCCGATTTTTGAGAGCCGCTTTTTGGCCCTCTTTACCGAGCCCGGCGGAGTGATGCGCAACATTGCCGACGCATTGGATTATCAATTTGGCTTTAAAGTATCCGGTACCTGGCTTTTTAACTCGATTGAGCGCTCGTTTTTTCCGGTGGTAATTCTCTGGTTGTTGATTTTGTGGCTTTTTACCGGTGTTCACGAAGTCGGTCCGAGTCAAGTGGGGGTGCGTGAAACCTTTGGCAAAGTAACCTCAAAAACCTTGTTGGAGCCGGGAATTTATTATGCGCTTCCGTGGCCGATGGGGAAAGTTAACCGTTTCAGCTGCACTGAGCTGCATCAGGTGGATGTGGGCTTAAATGTCGCGGATAAAGAGGAGAAAAAGCGCTCTGCCGTAGTACTGTGGACAGCCGAGCATGCCAACGGCGAAAGTAATTTTATCGTGGCGGTGGCGCCGTCCTCAGATCGCAAAGAAGCCAATGCGAGCGATGCATCGATCTCTTTTGTAAAA
Organism: uncultured Victivallaceae bacterium; assembly: GCA_964609825.1. Taxonomy (GTDB): domain Bacteria; phylum Verrucomicrobiota; class Lentisphaeria; order Victivallales; family Victivallaceae; genus CAZSSH01. The sequence continues at coordinate 94,396 of CAZSSH010000011.1, forward strand.
ATGGTCATCCCGATCAAATATCATATCCGTAAAGAGCAATTGATGGATTATGCCTATAACAATGCCAATCCGCAAAATATGATTCTCCGCATCGGCGAACAGGTTGCCACCGACTATTTGTCCAGCACCTCTTTGATGGATGTGATGTCTGTCGACCGCGCCAAAGCCGAGGCGATCATGCAACAAAAAATTCAAAAGATGACCGATGCGAGAAATCTTGGCGTGGATATTGTTTCGGTGTCCATCCTTGACGCGCATCCGCCGATCGAAAAGGTCGCGCCCGCGTTTCAAAATGTGATCGGCGCGATGGAAGAAAAAGAAACCGAAATTTTGAAAGCCAAAAATTATGCGGCCAAACTGCTGCCCGAGTCGGAAGCGAGAGCCATACAGATCAAGGCCGAGTCTGAGAGCTACAAGTACATGACCATGACCATCGCTCAGGCCGAAAATGCCCGTTTCAAAACTCAGTTGATGACTTACGAGATCATGCCCTCGATGTTCCGGCTCAACGCTTATTTGGACTTTTTGGAAGTCGATTGCCGCGATATCCGCAAATTTGTGGTGGCTTCCGGCTTGGACAACGAAGTCTATGAGCTCAATTTTGAGCAAAAAGAGCGTTTGGATCTGATCGACACTGATATTACTAAGTTGAAATAAGTTTTAAAGATAAAATTTGGAGGATTTTTTTATGGCAAGCAGTAATTTTTTCAAACATTGGCCGACGATGTTGCTGGGTTTGATTGTCGCGGCAATTTTGGTGGTGGCGGTTTTTTCCTATCAATTGGGGCAGACCGAGAGCGCGGTGGTGACGACCTTTGGACGTCCGGCGGCGCAAACCGAGCCGGGATTGCACTTCCGCTGGCCTTTTCCGTTCCAAAAAGTTTACAAGTTTGACCACCGCATCCGTTGCTATGAGGGCAGCGTCGGCAAGCTTGAGGAAACCATGACCGCCGACGGTCAAAATATTTTGGTCGGCATTTACGTCAACTTTAAAATCGCCGATGTTCAGCGTTTTTTTGTCACGATGGAAAATATGACCAAGGCCGATGATCAGCTCAACGCCTGGATGCGCGGGGCCAAAAACGCGGCGTTCGGCCAGTTTAAATTCAGCCAGGTCATCAATACTGATGTCAAGCTCCTGAAACGCGACGAAATCGAAAATATGATCAAGACCGAGCTTGTCAACCGTACCAAGGATTACGGGATCGAGATCGTGAGCGTCGGGATCAATACCATTAATGTACCTAAGACCATCAGCGACAAAGTGTTTGATCGCATGGTCCAGGAGCGCAAAGTGGTGGCGCAGGGCTTCCTCTCCGACGGGGAGCGTCAGGCGCGCGACATCCGCACCAATGCCGACATGCAGCGCTCGATTTTGTTGGCTCAGGCCGAGGCTCAGGCCAAAGAGGTTCGCGCGCAGGGCGATGCCGAGGCTGCCAAATATTATGAAGTCTTTAAGCAAAATCCGGAATTGGCCGAATTCTTGCGCAAACTCGATTCCCTTAAGTTGATCATGAGATCCCGCACCACGCTGGTGCTCGACACCAATGTCGCGCCGTTTGACCTCTTTAAGCCGGGCGCCGAAGTTTTGAACAACAAGAAATAATCGAGGCAATGAGCAATATGGAATCAAAAAGTGTAATCCGCCACGAGTTTGACCGCTCCGGTCAGTATGACTCGGGCTTGAAATCGTTGGTGAAAAGTTTGCAATGGGCGTTCGGCTTTTTGCTGGTGGTCATCATCGGTATGTTGATTTATTTCTTTACCGCCGGCGGTTATTTTGCCGTCGAGCCGCAACAAGCCGTCATTGTGCTCAAGTTTGGTAAATTTCAGGGTTCTTTCAGCAGCGGGGGGCATTGGTTTATGCCGTACCCGGTCAATAAATTTGTCAAAGTCAGGACCAATCAGCAGTCGATGGACGTCGACTGGCTGCCGATGGACTCAATTATGGAAAACGCTCAGCCGGGACAGTCTTTGGAGCCCGGCCGCGACATGTATCTTTTGACCGGGGACGCCAACATTATCCACGCGTCGTGGCGCTTGAGCTACCAGATTTACAATCCGGCCAAATATTATGAAGTCTTGTCCACTCCGGCGGCGCCGCAGGACCCGGATGAGATGATCACCGACCGCGACGGCTTTGTCTCGGGGCGCGGACCGGAAACCTTGATCCGCAATTTGTTTCGCCAAGCGGTGATTCAAGTGACTGCCAAACTCAAAGTTGATGAAGCCTTGACCAACCACGGGTTGTATACCGAGGAAGTTAACCGCCTTTTCGGCAAGCTCATTACCGATATGGATTGTGGGATTGAGGTTAAAGACGTGTTGTTGAAACGCGTTTTTCCGCCGTTGCGCACCAAGGAGGCGTTTGACGAAGTCGCTGCCGCCGGCAACACCAAAAAGACCTTGATGGATCAGGCCGAGGAGTACAAAGTCCAGGTCGCCAATCAGATGCTCTCCGGTAAAGCGGCAATCCTCGCCGAAGCCGAAGCCTACCGCAGCAATGTGGTCTCCAAGGTCAAGTCTGAGAGCTTGTATTTTAACAGCATCAACGAGCAATACAAGCAAAGTCCCAAAACCGTGCTGATGACCCTTTACACCGCCACCTTGGCGGACGTTTTGCAGCAGCAGGACGGTAAATACATCATCGGGACTGCCGAAGCCGGCAACGGCCGCCACAAACAAGTGCGTATCAAGATGAATCCGGAGCCCAAGGCCCAGCCCAAGACGGACGCGGATAAGGAGGCGAAATAATCATGGCTGACAATAAAGAACATATTCACAGTGCCAATTGCTCCTGCGGTCATAATCATGACCATGAGCATGAGCACGCGCACCATCACGATCATGACGAAGAGTGCGGCAAGCCCAATTGCCCCTGTGGTCATGACGCTTTGACCGAGGGGACCGGTCATGACCGCTCCATGGGCAAAGTCGCCTTTGCGGTGTTGGGCGGTTTGCTGACCTTAAACTCCTTTATTTTGGGTTGGCTGCTTCCGGATCAGACGTTTGCGTCCAGCATGAGCGCATTATTCGGCGCCTTTATCCTTGCCTTTCCGATTGTGGTGACCGCAGTCAAAGATTTGATTCACGGCAAAGTTTATATGAATGAATTGGTGGCGCTGGCCATTTTGGCGGCGCTGGCGAGCGGCGACTTCCAGACGGCGGGCATCATCGCCTTCTTTTTGCTGCTCACCATCATCATTGAGACCCGTACTGCCAGCGGTGCCCAGCGCTCGATTGAAGCTTTGATCAAATTGACGCCCAATACGGCGCGCAAATTGGTTGACGGCAATGAAATTGAGATGCAGGTCACCGATTTGAGCATCGGCGACATCATCCGGGTGCGTCCCGGCGAAAACTTCCCGGTGGATGCCGAAATCGTCGCCGGCGAGAGTACCGTCAACCAGGCTTCGATTACCGGCGAATCGCTCCCGATCGAAAAAGCGCTCGGCGATGAAGTCTATGCCGGTACCCAAAACCTGACCGGTCTTGTGGACCTCAAGGTTACCAAAGTCGGCGAAGACACCACTTTAGGTAAAGTCAAAGACATGATTTTGGCCGCCGAGTCCAGCCGGACGCCGGTGGTGCGGATCATTGACCGTTATGCCGGATATTATACTCCCACCGTGCTGATGCTCGCTTGGGTGACCTGGTGCTTTACTCAGGATATGAGCCGTGTGATTACGTTGATGGTGATTGCGTGCCCCTGTGCCGTTGTTTTGGCCACTCCCACCGCGGTGGTTGCAGCCGTCGCCGCCGCCGCCCGCCTTGGGATTTTGATCAAAAACGTGAGCCATCTCGAGCTTGCTTCCAAAATTACCGCCTTTGTGTTTGACAAAACCGGGACGCTGACCGACGGTTTGCTCTCGGTGGTGAAACTCAATCCCTTCGGCGACGTGAGTCCCGCCGAATTGCTTAAAGTTGCCGCCTCTGCCGAGCAGTACAGCAACCACCCGACCGCGGTGGCGTTGCAAAAGCTGGCTGCCGAGGCCAATTTGACGCTGGACAGCGCCGATAACTTTCAGGAAGTGCACGGCAAAGGGGTCAGCGCTGCTATTAATGGCGAGCTGTGTCTCATTGGCCGCGCCAACTGGATGGAGAGCATGAATCTCGCGCTGCCCGAACATAATGTGGTGGAAACTGAGGGCATGAGCGTCGTTTACGTTGCCAAAAACAACGTTGTCATCGGTTGGATCGGCTTTAAGGACAAAATGCGCAAAGAAGCCCCGGCGATGATCAACGATCTGCGTTATTTGGGTGTGCGTTTTTGCGCGATGGTGACCGGTGACCGCAAGAGTGTGGCCGAGTCGGTCGCGGCGCAGCTCCAGATTGACGAGTTTAAGAGTGAGTGTCTGCCTGAGGGCAAAGTCGAGTTTGTCGAAAATGTCAAAAAGACCGCGCGCGTGGCGGTGGTCGGCGACGGCGTCAATGACGCCCCCGCGCTGGCTGCCGGAGACCTCGGTATCGCGATGGGCGCCATTGGGAGTGATATTGCCATTAATAGTGCTTCGATAGCCTTGATGACCAATGATTTGCGCCGGATTCCAATGCTGGTTTACTTGTCGCGAAAATCCCGGATGGTGATCAACCAAAACCTGATTTTTGGCATGTTGTTTGTGTTTGGCGGGATGGCATTCTCTATTTTCGGGTGGATGACCCCGATCTGGGCGGCTGTTTTGCATGCGGGCAGTACTTTGATTATCATCTTTAACAGTGCGCGCTTGGTGCGTACCGGCGAAGAGTTGACCCTCGAAGAGAATAAATAAGGAATTTTTGATATGGCCGAATACATTGAACCGGTAGTAAAAGCCGTCGGGTTGACCAAGGTTTTTCGTGACTTTTGGGGCCGCCCCAAAGCCAAAGCGGTAAATGACATCGATTTTGAAATCCGTCAGGGAGAAGTGGTCGGCCTCCTCGGGCCCAACGGCTCGGGGAAATCCACTACCGTCAAAATGATGCTCGGGTTATTGTACCCCACCGGCGGCAATCTGTCGGTCCTCGGCCGTTCGCCGCGTGCGGTGGAGACCAAGCGCGAAATCGGGTATTTGCCCGAGGAGTCCTATCTCTACAAGTATCTGACCGCCGAAGAAACGCTGGATTTCTTTGGCTCATTATTTAACCTCTCCAAAGCCGACCGGCAGCGGCGCATTGACCAATTGCTCGACATGGTCGGCATGGCCCATGCGCGCCGCCGCCGGGTGGGCGAATTCTCCAAAGGGATGGCCCGCCGCATCGGTTTGGCGCAGGCGATGATCAACGACCCGTCGTTTCTGATCCTCGACGAGCCCACTTCCGGGCTGGACCCGCTGGGCTGCAAAGAAGTGAAAGATTTGATTTTGACCCTTAAAAAACGCGGCAAGACGGTGGTCATCACCAGTCACTTGTTGAGCGATATTGAGGATATTTGCGACCGGGTGATTATTCTTTACGGTGGCAAAGTGCGCGCCACCGGCAACCTTAATGAGCTCTTGACCGTGACCGATGCCAACCGGATTACCACTCCCGCGTTGGCACCGGCGGCAATGGAGCAAGTATTGAAAATTTTACGCGAAAACCTCAACGGCGAAGCCTTTAAGGTCGATCATCCGCGCCGCAGCTTGGAGGAGTTTTTCCTCGATGTCATCAATCAGGCCAAGTCGGAGAGTGTCGAGACCGCCGGGGTGGTCGGCGGCGGCAAGATCGCCGAATACCTGTCCAAAGGCGACGAAAAGAGCGCGGTTTTGGAGTCTTTGTTGGTCGAAGCGCCCAAAGCCGCTGCCGAAAAAGCAACTGCAGATGCGGTTGTTTTTGAGCAGCCTGCTCCTGCTCCCGCGCCGACAGTAGATGTCAATGTTAAGATTGAGGAGTTGACCGGGGAGGTCAAGCCGGTTGTGCCGTCGGTTGAGGTTGCCAAGGCCGAAGCCGCGCAAAAGTCCAGTCAAAAGTTGGATGAAATCAACGACAAACTCAATGACATTTTAGGGAACCGCAAATGAAATCATTTTGGGCAATCGTAAAACTGACCTTTAAAAACGGGATGCGATCGCACATTTTTCAACTATTGTTGTTCGTGCTTTTGTTGGCCACCTTTGGCATCCCGATGGTGGTGACCGGCGACGGTACTGCGGGCGGATTCATCCGGGTCTCGCTCTTATACAGTTTGTCCGTTGTGGGCTGGATTTTGTCTCTCTCCTCGATTTGGGTGGCGTGCTTTATCATGGCCAGCGACATCGACAATTATCAGTTGCATATGGTAGTTACCAAGCCGGTGTCACGCGTCCGCATTTGGCTGGCCAAATGGACCGGGGTATGTCTGTTGCACTTGGTTTTGCTGGTGATTTCCTCGCTGGTGATTTATGCGTTGATCATGTATAAATACAGCAAGCAGGATTTCCCGTCTGAGGAAAAAAACAAAATTCAAAATGAAGTCATGGTGGGTCGCCGGGTATTTTGGCCGGAAAAACCGGATTTCAGCGGCATCGCCCGCGAGGCGGTCAAGGACAAGATCAAACGCATTACCGAGCGCGGCAACAGCGTTGATGACTCGGTGGCCGGTCAGGAAAAGATGTATGACGAAGCTCTCAAAGAGGTGGTCGCACAGTATTCCGAGTTTAAACCCGGTATGCCCAAGGTTTGGCAATTCAAGAATTTGCCGCAGGATTTGGATCGTCCGATGTTTTTGCGTTACCGGCCCTATGTCGACAAAGTGGCGACCGAGGGGCAGCGCATGACCCGCGGGTTGTGGAATGTCGGGATTGCCAAAGAGAGCAAGGCGGACAAAAATACCAACGTATTTGAACAGTCCAAAAACGCGGGGTATGAGCTTTTCTTTTATCCGATGAGTGAAAATCCCGAGCAGGTGATGTCCGGTGAATTTCACGAAAAAATCATTTTGCCTGAGTGGAAAGTGGTGACGCCCGAGCGGGATGTCATGGTCGCTTATGCCAATTATGACGACTCCGGCGCAACCCAGTATTTTCAGCCCAATGACGGCCCCAAGCTGTTGATCCGCGTCTGCGGATTTTGGGAAAACTATCTTCGGGCGGTGACAGTCATTGCCCTGCAATTGGTTATTTTGGCCGGGCTCGGCTGCGCGTTTGCTGGCTTTTTGACCTTGCCGACCGCGATTTTTGTAGTATGCAGTTACCTGTTGTTCGGCAGTTTTGCCGTTTACATGTCGGGAATTGAGTACATGTCGGGAGCCGGTGACTATATCGGCAATTTCATCGCCAAACTTTTGCTGTATGTGGTGATTCCGCTGCAGGCATTTGAGGTGACCAATTGGGTTGCCAACGGTGAGATTATTGAGTTTTCCATTATGTGGAAAATATTTTTCCATTATTTCTTGTTGCGCGCCTTGCCGCTCTTTGTGTTGGGGGTAATTTTTTACCGGCGCCGTGAACTGGGATTGGTGATTCGCAAATGAATAAATTCAAAACAGTTGTCATGTATTTTATTTTGGTGCTGGTAAGCTTAGTATTGATTTTTGGCGTCAGCCGGATTGAGAATACCCTTGACAGTCAGGTCGCCGATCACAAATTGAGATTCACCGGCCAAATCAAAAATGCTCCGCCGATGGTGATTTTTACCACGGTCGCCTTGGGGAGTTTTCGTGGTTTGGTGGCCGACCTTTTGTGGCTGCGCGCCGGAAGCTTGCAGGAGAGCAAGAGCTATTTTGAGATGGTGCAGCTCGCAAGATGGATTACCGATTTGCAGCCGACCTTCTCCGGCGCGACGGCATATCTGGCTTGGAATATGGCTTACAACATCTCAGTTACGTGCTCCTCGTTTGCCGACCGCTGGCGATGGGTCAATGAGGGAATCAAGCTCATCCGCGATCAGGCGTTGGAGTACAATCCCGACGACCCGGTGCTGTATAAAGAGCTCGGCTGGATTTTTCAGCATAAGCTCGGCAACATCATGGATGATGCTAATTTGTACTATAAAAACCGTTTGGCGATCCAGATGACAGACATTGTCGGCCCGGCGCCGGAGTGGAAAGCGCTGGCCAATGCACCGGTGGGACAAAAAGCGTTTCTCAAAGCATACGGCGATAATGAGCAATATCAAAAAGCGATGAAACGCGCCAATTTTGAGAACTACGACCAGCTTTATGCCCAGTTTAAGTCAGTGGCACCGGCGGCATTGCCGACCGAGTTTGTCGCAGGTTTGGAAGCGGACCAGACGCTCTTTAAAAAGTTGACTGATTATTTCCGTGCTGAATATTTGCGTGAAAAGTTGAAGCTCGACGCCAAAGAGATTGTTGAAATCAATGATAAATACGGCGTGATGGACTGGCGTGTGCCCGAGTCGCAGGCGATTTATTGGGCGACACAGGGGATCAAACACAGTCCTGGCGGCAAAGACTTGAGCTGCGACCGCGTAATTACCCAGTCGTTGTATGAGGCGTTCCGCAACGGGCGCTTGCTGATGATCGACGAAAAATCCTTTGAGAGCATCGTGGTGGTGCCCAATCTGGCGTTGGTCGACTCGGTCTATCGGATTTACAACGAAGCCGATGAGCGTTATTACAAGGGCGCCGACAACTCGACATTCCGCAGCGCCAAGATCAACTTTATGAAAGAAGCGGTGACGATTCTCTACAACTACGGCAATTTTACCAAGGCCGAGGAGTATTACAAGCTTTTGCTCAAAGAGGATCCGGGCGCGTCCAAAGGCTCTCTGGAGGACTTTGTGATGATCACCTGGGCGGAGGAAGTGCGTGATGCCACGGTAAAGAAGGCGAGTGAAATCATCAGCGGTCTCATTTTCCGCAGTATCAACTATATGATTTACAACGATGCCGATGCTGCGCTGGCCAATGAGCGGATTGCCCGGTATATTTACAAAAAGTATCAGGCCGATATGGGTAGCGAAGTGCGGACCAAGCTGCCGCCCTATAACGAAATGAAGCGCGTTGTCGTCGAAAGCTGCATTAAGACATTCCCGCCGATGGTGGTGGAAATACTCAAGGCCAAAATCAAAGAGGAACAACTTGCCGAAGCAGAGGAAAAAAACGGCGGCACCAAACCCGGTGATGTTCTTGTTCCTCTCAAAAAGTGAGGTCGCAGTTTGAGTGATTTGGTTGTTTTGGTGCTCAGCATCGCGATGGCGATGGTGTGCTCATGTCTGTGCTCCTTGTTAGAGGCGGCGCTGTTGAGTTTGACGCCCAGTCAATTGGCGACGCTCCGACAGAAATCTTCCAAAATCGGCAAGGTTTGCCAGGGGCTTAAGCATGATATTGACAAGCCGATTGCCGTGATTTTGATTTTTAATACGGCGGCGCATACCATTGGGGCGGCGATTTCCGGGGCCAAATTCGGCGCCTTGACCGGGCAGAAGGATCTTTGGATTTTTTCGCTTGTATTTACACTGATGATGGTCCAGTACACCGAAATTTTGCCCAAAACATTGGGAGTGCGTTTCAATCGCTCCATCATGTATTGGGCCGCACGGCCGTTGCAAATTGCGGTGTGGGTGATGCTGCCGTTGATCCGGTTGACTCACTGGATCAACAAGCCCTTTGAGCGGCGCAGCTCCGGCAATAAGATTGACACCGCCGATGAAATCATGGCGCTGGCGGCGCTGGCGCGGAGCAATCAGACGATCTCCACCCGGCAGGAACGGATCATCCGGGCGGTGCCAATGCTCTCGGAGCGGACTGCCGAAGAGGTGATGCTGCCGGTGGAAAATATTTCGTTTATCTCCTCTAATCAAAGTTTGACTGATGCCATCGCTTATGCTTCGATTGACTTTCACACCCGTTATCCGGTTTGCGAAAATGGAGATAAAAATAAAGTCGTTGGCTACATCAACTTTAAGGAGTTGGTGGTGGTGGCAAATCAGAGCAAAGACAAAAAAGAGATCATGGACATCGTCCGTCCGATCGGGTTTGCCGTGCCTGAGGATACGGCGGCCGATTTGTTGGATAATTTTACGGTGCGCCACTGTCACATGACCATTGTCCGCGATGACAACGGCAAGACGGTAGGATTGGTGACGATGGAGGATATCGTCGAGGAGCTTTTGGGGGATTTGGATGATGAGTTTGATCATTTGCCGCGGACATTTTATTCGCCGAGCGAATATTTTTGGGTGGTTGGCGGCGGCATTCCGATGACGGTGCTGGCGCGCGACTCGCATTTGGATTTGCCGCGCCGGGCTGAGCCGGTGGCGGTATGGTTCTCCCGTCAGCTCAATCGCGTCCCAAAGGTAGGGGATGTGGTGCGGCATGGCAATGCCGAGTTTTATGCCCGCAAAATCCGTCGCGGACAGGTATTGGAGTTTAACTTGCGTCGCTCAAAATAAGGAGTAAAGATGCGGAGAGTTTGCTTTAGTTTTTTGGGCGTGTTGTTTCTGACCGGTTGCACCTCGGTGGATTATGTCGGTCAGAGATTTGACCCGGCGCCCAATTACAAAATTATTGAGTATTACACCAAGCCGGGAGATGTGCCGCCGGATCAATATAAAATCATGGGCCGGATGACGGTAACTTATCCCAATGAAGTCGGCCGTTTCCGGGTTCGCGAAAAGTTGGAGACGCTGGCCCAGGAGTACGGTGCCGATGCTGTCCTCTTGATTGAGATCAAAAAAGTGGAGACGGCGGTTTATGATCTGCCTGCCCCTCAGCCCGGGCCGGAGCCGTCGGCACCCGCGTTTACGCCGCCGGATGCACCCCCGCCGGATGAAAGCGGTGTGGACAGCAAACTCAATCCCTTTAACGAGCGGACCCGGTTGCAGGGCGAAGTCGGCCGTCAGGTTCATACAGTGGCGAGATCGATTTTTCTCAAAAATTCGGCCGAATTGCGTAAACTTATGATTGAGCGCAAGCAACCATTGACTGAGTTTGACAAGATCAAGGACTTTAATGCCAGTGCCACCGGCGCAACCGATGATGAGGCAAAGGATGACAACTCCGATTTGGAGCAAATGTTAGAGAAGAAGTAACGACCGATTGACTTCCTCGGGTGTCAGCTCGACGAATTTCCCCGTCGGAAGTTTTCCGAGCCTGAGATTGCCGATCTGGAGGCGCTTGAGGGTAACCACCGGCGCATTGACAGCTTGGGCGATGCGCCGGATTTCCCGCTTTTTGCCCTCGTTGAGGATAAACTCATAACGGCAGCCGCCCAAGCTCCGTACGGATTTTACGAGCAGCATCTCCCCCGCGTCGGCGATGCCGTTGGCTATGGTCTGCAACTCCTGTGCAGTTAAAGTCCGCTTAAGCTCAACTTCATAGACTTTTAAAATCTCAAAGCTCGGGTGAGTGAGGCGGTTGACATAATCGCCGTCGTTGCTCAAAATCAGCAACCCCTCGCTGTCTTTGTCGAGCCGACCGGCAGAAAACAGCCGGGGATTGCCATCGAGTTTGATCAAATCCACCGCTTTTTTATCCGCATGCGGGTCGTCATTGGTGCAAGTGTAGCCGCGCGGCTTGTTGAGCATCACATAAACTTTGCGCTCCTCGGCAGTGAGCAAACGGCCGTTGAGCTTGACGCGGTCATCGCCGCTGACGGCACGGCCGGGGTTGGTTTCCGTTATCTCGTTGACGGTGACGTGCCCGGCTTTGACTTCATCGCCTGCTTTGCGGCGCGAGAGATCGCCGTACATGCTTAAAAATTTGACCAATCGGAGAGCGTTTTCCATTTATTTTTGAATTTCGGTTTGTTTTTTTGCGCTTTTGTATTATTTTACACTCGGGAGACGCTTTTTGCAATGGAAAATTTAAAAAAAATGCCTGGCGAGGGCAAACTTTATTTGGTCACCACCCCGATCGGCAATCTGGGCGACATGACGCTGCGTGCCTTGGAGGTGCTGAAATCGGTCGATGTAGTCGCCGCCGAGGACACCCGCCACACCCGTCAACTCTTGACGCACTTTGAAATTCACACCAAGTTGATCAGCTATCACGCCCACAACGAGCACCGCAAAACCGATGATTTATTGGATCAGGTGGCGTTGGGCTTGTCAGTGGCTTTGGTTTCGGATGCCGGGACCCCGGCGATTGCCGATCCCGGCTTTTTGATCGTCCGCGAGGCGGTCAAACGGGGGATTGAGCCGGTGGTTATCCCGGGGGTGTCGGCAGTCACCTTTGCCGCCACCGCGTCGGCGTTGCCGGTGGACCGCTTCGCCTTTTGGGGGTTTGCTCCGATCAAATCCGGGCGCAAACGCGAATTTTTTGAGGCGATCAAGGCGTCGGCAGTCACGGTATTCTTTTTTGAGTCGCCGTACCGGGTGACCAAAACCTTGCTTGAGATTGCCGAAGTCGTCGGGCCCGACGCCGATGTTGCGGTCATCCGCGAGGCGACCAAGCTGCATGAGGAAATTTTGCGCGGCAAGTCCTCGGAGCTGGCGGAGTTGGCCGCCAAACACGGCGACTGGCGCGGCGAATTTGTGATCGGAGTCAAGAGCAATGCGCAATAAACTCGGGCTCTATCCCCGCTATACGGCCTTAGGCGCCTCCAGCCGCTACCGCTTTTATCTCTATTTGCCCGCGTTGACCGCGGCGCGGCTGCATCCCTTTATCAAGCCCTTTTTTTCCAATACCTATTTGCGCAAACTTTACCAAAAAAAGCAGAAATCGCGTTTGCTGGGGGCATTGAGTTTGGTGAAGCGGCTGATTGATGCCTATTTTATCCCCGCCAAGGCTTTGATTGAGTACGAGTTGCTGCCGCAGCTGCCGTACCGTGTGGAGGCCTTTTTTTTGTGCAATTGCCGCTATGTGCTTAATTTTGACGACAATGTGTGGGAAAAATACGCGGACAATCCCAAAATGGCGGACAAATACGATCACTTGATTCGTGGCGCGGCCGGAGTTATCGTTGCCAACGATTATTTGCTCGCCAAGGCTTCCGCTCTCAATGACAATGTGATCAAGATCCCGACCGTGGTCGATCTTGATGCTTACGGAAAGAGCAAGCTCCCCAAATTTGAGTGCTTTACCGTGGTCTGGATCGGGACGCCGGTGACTTATCAATATGTCTTGGATTATGCCGACACTTTTCGCGCCATGGCGGCCAAAGTTGATTTTGAGCTTTTAGTGATTGGCGGCGACGACGCGCGGCCGATCGACGGTGTCCCGATGCGTTTTGCCGCATGGTCAAGCGAAACCGAGGCGGAGCTTTTGAGCCGCAGTCATGTCGGAGTGATGCCGCTCACCGATGACGCGTTTTCGCGCGGCAAATCGGCGTTTAAACTCATTCAGTATGCCGCCGCCGGGATTCCTGCCATCGCCAGCAACGTGGGCGAAAACAATCTCGTGATCGCCGACGGCGAAACCGGTTTTTTGGCTGCGGAGACTGCCGATTGGGTCGAGGCGTTGGCGCGTCTCGCAGCCGACCATGATTTGTATCAAAAAATGTCGCTTGCGGCACGTCAACGCTCCTTTGAGTATTCGCTCCAAAAATATGCCCCGATTTTGATTAAATTCTTGAAAAATATTTGAAGAAGTGCTGTTTCGGGTGTATATTAGCCCAATACACTAATTAATGGGGAAACAAGGAAATGCTTCACTTAAATGACGATTTGAGTGCTCTCGACTATGTCAATGTCGACTATTTGCGAGAGCTGCAGCTGGCGCGACTTCGCACCATTGTGAAACACGCTTACGACAATGTGCAGCTTTTTCGCAGCCGCTTGGACGCTTTAAAGCTCAAACCCGAAGACATCAAGTCGCTCACCGATATTTCCAAATTCCCCTTTATGGTTAAAACCGATCTGCGCGACACTTATCCCTTTGGCCTCTTTGCATGCCCGATGTCCGAAATCGTCCGGCTTCACGCATCCAGCGGCACGACCGGCAAACCGATTGTGGTCGCCTACAATCAGCACGATATCAATGTTTGGGCGGAGGTGATGAAGCGCACCTTTGCGAGCTGCGGCTTGACCAAGCAGGATATCATTCAGGTCGCGTATGGCTACGGTCTCTTTACCGGAGGCTTGGGCGCGCACTACGGCGCCGAAGCGCTGGGCGCCACTGTCATTCCGATTTCGGGCGGCAACACTCAGCGCCAGATCATGTTGATGCGCGACTTTGGCACCACCGCCATTTGCTGTACCCCGAGTTACTTTAATTTCATCGTCGAGCAGGCCATCGCCGCCGGGATCAATTTGAAGGAGTTGCCGCTCAAGGTCGGGGTTTTCGGCGCCGAGCCGTGGACCAACGAGATGCGTAAACGCATTGAAGGGGCTTCCAATGTCAAGGCCTACGATATTTACGGTTTGTCCGAAATCATCGGCCCCGGCGTCGGCATTGAGTGCTATTGCCAAGACGGTTTGCACATTTTTGAGGATCACTTTTATCCTGAAATCATCAACCCGGAGACCGGCGAAGTATTGCCCGACGGCGAAGTCGGCGAGCTGGTATTGACTACCTTGTCCAAGCAGGCGATGCCGATGATCCGTTACCGGACGCGCGACATCACCCGGATTTTGACCGGCAAATGCAGTTGCGGTCGGACCTTGCGCCGGATCGACCGGATTTCCTCCCGGAGTGACGATATGTTTATCATTCGCGGTGTCAACGTTTTTCCGTCGCAAATTGAGACGGCGCTCTTGTCGGTCGAGGGGACGCTCCCTCATTACAACATCGTGCTTTACACCGAAAACAACATGGATAACATCGAGGTCGATGTCGAAATCAACGCCGAGCTCTTCTCCGACAAGGTGCGGGCGATGGAGGACTTGCAGCACAAGCTCACTTCCGCCATCGAGAGCATCATCGGCATTCGCGTCCGGGTCAAAATGGTCGCCCCCAACACCATCACCCGCAGCGAGGGCAAAGCCAAACGCGTCCTTGATCACAGGAATAAATAATCATGACCAAACTTGGTACCGCATTGACTCCGCGGGCCACCAAAGTGCTGTTTTGCGGCGCGGGTGAGCTCGGCAAAGAAGTGGTGATCGCCATGCAGCGCCTCGGCGTCGAGGTGATCGCCGTCGACCGTTATGACAACGCTCCCGGGATGCAAGTCGCCCACCGCAGCTATACCATTAATATGCTTGACGGCAAAGCTTTGCGTCATGTCATTGAGGCTGAGCGCCCGGATTACATCGTCCCCGAGGTCGAGGCGATCGCCACCGATACCTTGCTCGAGCTCGAAGCCGAGGGCTTTACCGTCATCCCGACCGCCCGCGCGGCCAAACTGACCATGAATCGCGAGGGTATCCGCCGTCTCGCCGCCGAAGAGCTCAAGCTTAAAACGTCACCCTACCGCTTTGCCGCCGATTTCGCCGAGTTTGAAGCGGCGGTCAAGACCGTCGGCATCCCCTGTGTGGTCAAGCCGATCATGAGCTCCTCCGGTCACGGCCAGAGCGTCATCCGCTCCGCCGCCGACATCCGCAAATCGTGGGACATTGCCCAGGAGGGCGGCCGCGCCGGCGCCGGCAAGGTGATCGTCGAGGGGTTCATTAATTTTGATTACGAAATTACCCTTTTGACCGTCCGTCACGTCGGCGGTACCGTCTTTTTGGAGCCGATCGGCCATCATCAGGTGGACGGCGATTATCAGGAGTCGTGGCAGCCGCAAGCAATGAGCAAAGCCGCCCGTCTCGAGGCCGAGCGCATCGCCGGACTGGTTACCAATGCTTTGGGCGGCCGCGGGATTTTCGGCGTCGAGCTGTTTGTCTGCGGCGATGAAGTTATTTTTAGCGAAGTAAGCCCGCGCCCGCATGATACCGGGATGGTTACTTTGATTTCTCAGGATTTGTCCGAGTTTGAGCTCCATGCCCGCGCCATTCTCGGCTTGCCGATCCCCAATGTCGCCTTTCACGGTCCCTCCGCCTCCAAAGCGGTGGTCGCCGACGGCAACTCCAAGCAAGTTGTATTCGGCAACTTGGAGAAAGTCCTTGCCGCGCCCGATACCTCGATGCGGCTTTTCGGCAAACCGGAGCTCAAAGGACATCGTCGTTTGGGTGTGATGCTGGCCCGCGACAAAAGTGTGGACGAGGCCCTCGCCAAGGTCGAAGCCATGCGCGCGGCGCTGACTATTGAGCTTTAAAATTGATGATTTTTTCGCTTTTGTGCTTGAATTTCGGCAAAAAGTGATTATATTATAAAACGTTCCAAATGGTGATTGTAGCTCAGTTGGTTAGAGCGCCTGGTTGTGGCCCAGGAGGTCACGGGTTCGAATCCCGCCTTTCACCCCATTTATCGTGTATTAACGGAGACGCTTCGGTGTCTCTGTTTTTTTTTGCCCTGGATCATAAATGATCTGGCAAAACACCCGGAGTCCCCGCCGCTTTGCGGTCATGGCATAAAATGCCATGCCGCGTCTCCTTGGCTGTGTGAGGTTGCCCTCCGCTCCTCGTTTCGCTGCGCTCAACTTGCGGTGCTCACGCTCGATGCTTCGCATCGTGTGGCCCTTGGGAGGGGGGAGATTGGGTTGTGGGCGGCTTGGGCACAATGCCGGCGCATTGTGGCGCCCGGCGCGGGGGGGAGGTGGCGAGATAGTTGCTTCCCGGTTGGTGATTGATAAAAAATATCAAAAATTATCTTGATTTTTTATGATTTAGAGTTTATCTTTATCATAAAGAGATAAGCGGGGAAATCAAGATGAAATAATTTCTGATTTTGACGGTTTTGATTGTGGAAATGGTCGGAGCAATGCCGGAGGGGTTCCGTATGGTGAATAGCAAGCGGGAGACAGTTACTCCATGAACCTCAAATACAAGCTTTTGCTCGAATTGTGGATGTTTATCGGCGGCATTTTGACTGCCGTCGGTTTGGCTTTTTTGGCGGCATGGCTGCTGGTTGATGCCAATGCGATTATCTTCGGCGCCGGTTTGACTGGTACCGAAGATATTACTTACGTATCGCATCCGGTGCTGGATGCAATGTTGCTGATTGCGGTTTTTGTCTTTGAAATTTGGGTCGTCGTGATGTCGGTTATCGTCCTTCTCCGGTTGCGCCGCCGTTTCCGTTGGCGGATCGGAGTGGCGACGTTGACCGTCACTGCGGCGCTCTGTATCACCATGTTGTTTGTCGGCGTCGGCGCGGGTTGCCGCAAGCTGGCTTTGGATCGCTGGACGTACTTGTATCAGACGGTCAACGATGCCGAGCGCATTTCACAGTTTGAGCAGGAGTTCGGCCGTGCTGTTTATTACTACCCGGTGGTTGATGACAACAATATCGACCGGGTAATGAGTGAGGCCAATTTCTCCGACCAAAAATTTGCCAAGGGCAAAGAAGTCTTTTTTTTCGGCATATCATTGCCGTGTTACTGGATCGTTATCTGGTGCGAAGACGGCAAAATTGTCAAAAAGACGTGGAGCCCGATGTAATTTTTTACACCATCAGCTGCAAGGCTTGCAGCTGACGGATCATTTCGGGCTCATCGTTGGCGAGGGTGAGGTTGTGGATTTCCCACTCCTCGGTGTGTTCGGCGTAGCTGCCGGGCGCGATCACGGACAAGGGGCCCAAAACCTCGATCTCAAGCATCCCGGCGGTGGTGAAAAATTCATTGTTGCAATCGCCCTCGGGGTAGCGGAGCGTTGCGTCGCAGGCAAAACGTTTGACAAAAAGTTGATCGTTTAAGGCATAAGCCGCCCAGCCTGCTTTGTTGGCAAGGCCGATCTTTTGGCCGCAGGCCGTCTGCGAGTCCTCGATGATTTGGATAAAGTAGTCACCCCAGACAAAACGCGGGTCGTTCATCCGTGTAAACGGCCATAATACGAGTTTCCTAGCTTTTCGGTAGGGTTCGGCGGGGGCCCGGGTGTGCATCGGCGTCAGGGGGATAACGGCACGGCCTCTCTCCGCCATCACGGTAACGCCCCAGCTGGCCAGCTCAATTGGCCAATTGTGGCGGTTGTAAATTTTGTGGTGAAGTTTAACCTTGCTGCCGGACTCGGCCAACTCGATCCAGATTTCTTTTTGGAGTCTGCTCTCGGTTTCGACGGCGCACTCCAGTTTCAAAACATGGTTGACCATGGTGTGCTTGACTGGCTCAATGTCATGGTAGTAAGTGCGCGGGTAAATTTCCGGCGCATGACACAGCCGGTGACCGCCCATGCTCCGCCAGCGGGGAGAGGGGTATTCTGCAAAATCCTTGTCAAAATTTTTCAGCAAATTGACGCCGCCAATTTGGCGGTAGACCAAAATGCGCGGGCCCATGCCGACGGCGATGATGAGCTCGACCTCGTCGTTGGCGAGGCGGACACACGGGAGATTGCGGTAAAGGATGGTTTCAAATTCAATCATAACAATACTCAGGCAAAGTGAAACTGGTATGTTGCCGTAAAGTCCAAAGAGTGAAACGGCAAGGTGTGACCGATCGGGAAATTGACGGCGCAGGGTTTGTTGACGCTGGCGGCTACGCGCTCAAACAAACGTGCGAGGTCCGCGTGTTCGGCACAGTCTGTGAATTGGCCGAAAACCAGCGCCGCAATGTTGTTGAAAAAGCCCGTTTGCTGCAATTGCGTAAGATAGCGGTCGATTTTGTAAATGGGCTCGTTGAGATCCTCAAAGATCACGATCTTTTGGCCGGCGTCGGGCAAATAAGGCGTCCCGGCGAGCGATGATGCCACCGCGAGATTGCCGAACAATACTTTACCCTGACCGCAGCCGGGGCGGACGGTTTTGACCGAGCCGTAAGGGGAAACTCTGGGCAGCGCTTTGACACCGTCGCGCCACAGCATGGTAAACTCCTCTTGGGTATAATCGTCGGTCATCGACTCGGCAAATTTGGCCGCCATCGGCGCCGCGATCGGGCGGCCGACTCCTTTTTGGATCATTGCCCAGTGCAAGGCGGTAATATCGCTGTAGCCGATGACCGGCATACCGGGCCGTTGGGCAAGTTTTTCCCACGGCAACAAGGGGAGCAAGTGCGCCGAGCCGAAACCTCCCCGGAGACAAAACAGTAAATCGACCTCCGGGTCGAGCCACGCATTGACCAAATCGGCACAGCGGTTGGCCGCGCCGGAGGAAAAATATTTCTCCGGGCGGTGCGGGTCAAAGACATGGGGCATGACTTTGACCTTAAGCTTTTGGGTTTCCAAAAAAGCAAACGACTGCTCCGGCAAGGCTTGCTCGCAAGTCCCTGCCGGAGCGATGACGGCAACACACCGGATGGTTGCCGGAAACAACATTATTTGGCAGCCTGGCAGGCGGTGATGACAATCTGACCGTAGATATCGTCAGAGTTGCAGCCGCGCGACAAGTCGTTTAACGGTTTGGCCAAGCCTTGCAGCACCGGGCCGTAGGCGTCGGCGTGGGCCAAACGCTGTACGAGCTTGTAGGCGATGTTACCGGCGTTGAGGTCCGGGAAAATCAAGACGTTGGCGCTGCCGGCGATCGGGCTGGTGGGAGCCTTGGACTTGGCCACGGCGGGTACCAGAGCGGCGTCGCCCTGAAGTTCGCCGTCAGCGACGATGTCGAGGTTTTCCGCAACGATTTTGGCCTTGAGCATTTTGGCCGCTTCGACGACTTTGACCAAAATTTCATGCTCGGCGCTGCCGTGGGTCGAGAAAGAGAGGAAGGCCACGCGCGGGGTCTTGCCCACCAGTGAACGGTACGAGTCGGCAGTCGCCAAAGCGATGTCGACCAATTGCTCGGCATTGGGGTTGGGGTTGACGCCGCAGTCGGCAAAGAGCAATACGTTGTCGCCGCTCTCGGTCGGGGTCTTGAGGTCCATCACAAAGTTGCTGCTGGCAATCTTCATCCCCGGCGCGGTGCCGATGCAGTGAAACGCGGCGCGCAGCATGTCGGCGGTCGAGGCGATGCTCCCCGCGACGAGGCCGTCAACCAGATTGTTGCGGCACATCATGGCGCCGAAGTAGATCCGGCTTTTCATCATTTCGGCGGCTTTGTCCTCGGTCAGACCCTTGGATTTGCGCATTTCGTAAAATTCTTTGCTGAATTGGGCAAACAAGGGGGAGTTGAGGTAATCGATGGTCTCAAATTTGCGCACGGTCACATTGCCCTTGGCGCAGGACTCGGCGATTTCCTGCTCGCTCCCGAGGACAATGACGCGTTTGGCGACTTTTTGGTCAATCGCCTTGTTGGCGGCGACGACGACACGGTAATCGTTGCCCTCGGGCAATACGATGACTTTTTGGGCGGCTCTCGCCCGGACGGCAAAAGTTTCGATGGCGGACATGGTATTCAAGCTTCCTGTGATATAAATTATTTTTGGTGATTGATAATGCTTCTGGTGCTGCGGGCGATCATCAGCTCTTCGTCGGTCGGCATGACGACGACCTTGCAACGCGAGTTTTCGGTGCTGATCAGACCGGGTTTGCCGGCGGCGCGCTCGTTGGCTTCACGGTCGAGGAAGATATCCAAGCCGACCAGTTTTTCCACAATCTTGGCGCGGGCAAAAACGCTCCACTCGCCGATGCCGCCGGTGAAGACGATCGCGTCGACGCCGCCCAGCAAGGCATAGTAACCGCCAATGTATTTGACCACGCGGCGGGTAAACATCCGGCGGGCGAGCAACGCTTGTTTGTCGCCGGCCAGCTCGGCCTTGATGATGTCGCGCATGTCAAAGCTGTTGATGCCGCCGACACCGAAGAGACCGCTCTCTTTGTTGAGGATTTTGTCGATTTCCTTGGTCGTTTTGCCAAGGTCGACGAGCCGCATCACAACCGCCGGGTCGATGTCGCCCGAGCGGGTGCCCATCATCAGCCCTTCAAGTGGGGTCATGCCCATCGAGGTGTCGACGACCATGCCTTGATTGATGGCGGTGATGCTGCAACCGTTGCCGAGGTGGCAGGTGATGAGCTTCATTTGCTCATAGGATTTGCCCAGCATTTTGCCGGTGGCCTGCGCTACAAAGTTGTGACTGGTGCCGTGAAAGCCGTAGCGGCGGATGCCGTATTTGGTATAAAGCTCGTACGGAATTGCGTACATAAAAGCTTGCGGCGGCATGGTTTGGTGAAAGGCGGTGTCAAACACGGCGACGTTGGGGACACCCGGGAAATTCTTTTCGCATGCTTCGATCCCGGCCAAATTGGCGGGGTTGTGCAAGGGGGCCAAGCTGATGCAGTCCTTGATGATTTCGCGGACTTCCTCACTGAAGAGGGCGGGCTTGGTGGCGCGTTCGCCGCCATGGACGACGCGGTGGCCGAAGGCCTTGATTTCATTCATATCGGCAATCACGCCGATTTCTTTGTCTACCAGTTTTTTGCAAATTTCTTTGAGTGCCTCGACATGGTCTGCAACCGGGGTGACGCCTTCAAAAACAAAACCGTCAGCGCGTTTGTAGATCAAGTTGGGCTTGTCGGTCCCGAGGCGCTCAAAAAGGCCCTTGGCCAAGACCTGCTCCTTGGCCATTGAGAACAACGTAAACTTCATGGAACTGCTTCCGGCGTTAAGCACCAGGATCTTCATTTCTTACTCCTAAAAACTTTTTATCATATGGGTTAAATTTTGGGTTGTTTACTTTTTGCGGAACACGATCCGCCCTTTGGTAAGATCGTAGGGCGACATTTCGAGTGTCACCTGATCGCCGGGCAGAATGCGGATGAAATTCATCCGCATTTTTCCGCTGATATGGGCATTGACGACATGGCCCGTTTGCAGCTCCACCTTAAACATGGTGTTGGGCAAAAGCTCCAATACGGTCCCCTCTACTCGGATTACATCATCTTTTGGCACGTTAAAATCTCCGGTTCGTTATCGGTTATTAAAATCATATTTTCGAAATGGGCCGACCAGCGGCCGTCCTTGGTTCGCACGGTCCAGTGGTCAATTTTGTCGGTGACGACATCGCCCGAGCCGGCGTTGAGCATGGGTTCAATGGCCAAAACCATGCCGGGAGCAAGCAAGCTTCCGCGGCCGGCGCCGACAAAATTGGGAATTTCGGGGGGCTCATGGAGCTGGATGCCGCAGCCGTGGCCGACGTATTCGCGGACGATCCCGAGTTTATAGCGTTTGGCGCAGCCTTGCACGGCGGCGCTGATGTCGCGTACATAATTGCCCGGGCGGGCGGCTTTGATGCCGAGCTCCAGAGCTTCGGCGGTGCCTTGCAACAAACGGGCGATTTCGGGCGGCTGCTCCATAAAGGAAACGGTGGTCGCGCAGTCGCCGATGGCGCCGTCAAAATGGACGCCGATGTCGATGCTGACAATATCCTTTTCTTCAATAATCCGGTCGGCGCGGCCGATGCCGTGGACGACCTCGTTGTTGAGAGAAATGCAGATGTTGCCGGGGTAGCCGTAGTAGCCTTTAAATGCGCTTTTGCCCCCGCATTTTTGGATCAATTCGCCTGCCAGCATATCCACGTCCAAGGTGGTCATTCCCGGTTTGATCATCGCGGCCAGCTGGTGACGGACCTGGTCCGTCAATCGGCAGGCCACCCGGATCCGGCTGATTTCCTCGGCGCTGTGAATGTTTTGGCGGGGCGGCATCATAAGTTATTCCAACTCAGCTTTGAGCAGGGCTTCGATTTTATCTTTGGCGGTCTCGGTGATGGTCCACAAAAGACCCGCTTGGTTGTAATACTCGATCAACGGCCGGGTCTGGCTGTAAAAAACCTTGAGCCGCTGCTGCGCGGTTTCCAAAGAGTCGTCGGGGCGCTGAAACAATTCGCCGCCGCACTGATCGCAAACGCCCGCTTTTTTGGAGGGCATAAAGAGTTTGTTGAAAATAGCGCCGCAGCCCTTGCAGTTTTGGCGGGCGGTCAGCCGCTGGAGCAAGAGCTCGTCCGGGACCTCAAAATAAACCACGCACTCGAGCGGGCGCTTGAGCTCCTTGAGGGCTTCGCCCAGCAGATCCGCCTGACGGATGGTGCGCGGGAAGCCGTCCAAAATAAAACCGTTGTCGCAATCGCTCTTGGATAAACGGGCTTTGACCATCCCGGCGACGATCTCGTCGGGGACCAATTTCCCTTCTTTCATCAAAAGGGAAGCTTCTTCGCCAAGCTTGGTGCCGCGTTTGATTTCATCGCGCAAAATGTCGCCGGTGGAGATGTGTACCAACGGGTATTTGGCCAAAAGATACGACGAAAAAGTGCCTTTGCCCGCTCCGGGCGCACCGACGAAAATCAAATTCTTCTTTTTCATGAGGGTTGTCTTATCCTATTTTATTCACTAAAAATTGCAATAACTGGTCATCGCCGACCTCGCACTGTTCGCCGTCGGCCATATTTTTGACGATGGCGGCGCCTTTGGCGAGCTCATCGTTGCCGCGGATGACGGCGATGGCGGCATTGGTCTTATTTGCATTGCGCATCTGCGCTTTAAACGAACGGTCCTCGACCTCAAGGTTGGTCCGGATGCGGTGTTTGCGGAGGCATGCGGCCAACTGCAAATTGGCCAGTACGGCGTCTTTGCCGAGACCGATCAAATAAACCGAGGCGGGCTCGGGATCGACTCCGGCGATGCCTAAAGCGTCCTGAACCATCAGCAAACGCTCCATCCCGGCGGCAAAGCCGACGCCCTTGACGGGCTTGTTTTGCTCGGGCAAAAAGAGCTCGTAGCGCCCGCCCCCGGCAACCGCACTCTGGGCGCCGAGGCCGTGGTGGGTGATTTCAAACACTGTGTGGACATAATAGTCAAGCCCGCGCACCAGCAACGGGTCGACGGTAAAATCGACTTCCAATGCCTTGAGCGAAGTTTGCACCTGTTTAAAGTATTCCTGCGACTCTGTGCTGAAGAAAGAAACATAGTCGGGCGCGCCGGCGACGATTTTACGGCAATTCTCCTGCTTGCAGTCCAAAATCCGCCAGACATTGCGCTCGAGGCGGTTTTTGCAATCGTCGCACATCGTGTCGATGTGTTTGGCAAAATAATCTTTGAGCGCGGCGGCGGCGGCAGGCCGGTCACTCTGGAGACCGCGGGTATTGAT
Source organism: uncultured Victivallaceae bacterium (assembly GCA_964609825.1). Classification (GTDB taxonomy): domain Bacteria; phylum Verrucomicrobiota; class Lentisphaeria; order Victivallales; family Victivallaceae; genus CAZSSH01. The sequence continues at coordinate 118,157 of CAZSSH010000011.1, forward strand.
ATTGAGTTTGGCGTCGTGGATGCCCAATTCATTCAAAAAATGCATCAGCATGGCAATGCACTCGGCATCGAGCTCGGGGGAAACGCGCCCCACGTTTTCGACCCCGATCTGGTGAAACTGGCGGCGGCGACCGGCGGCCGGGCGCTCCCCGCGAAACATCGGGCCGTAATAAAAGACGCGCTCCTCGACCCCGTTCATCACATCGGTGTTGCACAAGGCACGCATCACCCCGGCAGTGCCCTCGGGGCGTAAGGTCAAGCTGCGGCCGCCGCGGTCCTTAAAGGTGTACATCTCTTTTTGCACCACCTCGGTTTCGTCGCCGAGCCCGCGCTGAAAGACCTCGGTGTACTCAAACGCCGGAGTCCGCAATTCGCCGTAGCCATAGCACGAAAAGACTTCATTGGCGGTTTTTTCCAATTTGCGCCAACGGGCGGCTTCCGCGCTGAAAATGTCCGCGGTGCCCGGCGGCGGTGCGAAGTTTGCCATAATTTACCTCGATATTAAAAACAAAACCACGCCAGACGATAAATCATCTGACGTGATCAATATTTTATGCTTTGATTGGCTTAAACAATCTCATTTTTTGCCAATTTTTCGACCGCTTCCTTGAGCTCCTTGCCGGCGCGGAATTTCACCACCGCCCGCTCGGGGATCACTACTTCGTTGGCCGGTTTGTTGGGGTTGCGGCCCTTGCGGCTCTTGCGCATTTTTATTTCAAAAATACCGAAATTGCGCAGCTCGATGGAGCGGCCTTCCTCAAGCTCGAGCGCAATGTAGTCCAAAGTCTTTTGAACCACGATCGCCACATCGGATTGAATATAGCCGGTATCGTCGGCAATTTTGATAACCAAATCTCGTTTTGTCATTTGTTAATCTCCTGATAGTTGTTGCACAGCTATATAATATTGCGCCAAAACGCCGTTGCGTCAACACGATAATCAAAAAAAAATCGATTTTTTTACGATTTTTTATTGAAAAAACCGCGCTTCCGGATTAAGTTTGACAAAATCCAAATAAAAGGGAGTGACGATGACCGGACTGTCAAAGCTGTTGCCGTTGGCGCTGTTGGGCGCATTGCTGGCGTTGTATTGTTATATGCAACTTTTGTATTTTATCCCGGTGACCGGCGGGACCGATCAAAACGGGTATCATGTTTGCGCCCGGATGTTTAACCTTAACGGCGTCTTTTATCAGAAACCCGGAGACGATTTGGAGTTCATCGGCCACATGTGGGTGGTTAACGATCGCGGCGAGTATTACCCCAAGTATCCCGTCCTTTACCCTTTGTTGGCGGCGGGGATGAATGCATTGCTGGGAATCGGCGGCGGTTTTTACGCTACTGTCTGGGGCGCGGTGCTGGCAATCGCCGGGATGTATGCTCTGGCCCGGTTTTTTATGGGCTCGTGGTATGCTCTGCTGGCGGCTTTTTTGCTCGCCTCCTCGCCGATTGTGTTTGCTCTCGGGATCACTAAAAACTCGCATACTCCGAGTCTTGCCTTGCTGATCTGGGGGATGGCGGCGTTTTTTTATGCGGTGCGGCACCCCGTTAACCGCAATTTGATTTTTGCAGCTCTGGGCGGCTTTTTGATCGCTTACACCGTCGGGGTTCGCTATACCGACTTTTTGTTGATTTTAATTCCGTTAAGTTATATCGCCTTTGTCGTTCGTGACTGCAAACTCAAGTGGAAACTTCTCTTTGCACTTGGTCTGGGGGCGGCGATTCCCTACGGCGCGATGGCGTATTTTCACATGTATGCTTACGGCGCGCCGTGGCGGACGGGATACTCGCTCACCGACGAGTCGAGTGCTTTTGACTGGCGCTTTGTCGGCGAAAACCTGGGGATTTACATCCCTGAATTTTTTGTGCTGGCAGTGGGGCCGCTCGCCTTTGCCGCTTTTATCAATCCCAAAATCCGTTGGCGGATGTGGGTTTTTTGGGCGGTGTGGATCGTGCCCACGTTTGCCCTGTATCTGACTTACTATTGGGCCCCCGACGGCGAAAGCACCGGGGCGATGCGCTTTTTGGTGCCGGTGATCCCGCCGGTACTATTGCTGGCGTGTCTTGGGATTCGCAATTTGTTTGACGCGCTGGACAAACGCAAAGTTATCTACTTTTTGATCGCCGCGTTTGTGGTGATCCAGGGTGTGTGGGGATACTCGCGGATGGTGCGGCTGTGCGAGAGCAAATACGCGAGTGATTTGCAGAATTTGTTTGTGATTGAGAGTCTCGACCGGCGGATTCCCCCGGGGTCGGTGGTGTTTGCCGGGACCAATTTGTGCAACGAGCTCGGCTTTGAGCAGCGCTGGCGGCTGTACCCGACTTATGTTTTTAATCCCAATGAAATCAAAAATGTGGTGGAGCGCTCACTGGGGCCGCAGGCGGCGGGACTGCAAAAATGCCGCGCCCAGTCGCTCAAGGATCAGCTGGGGAGTCTCGACTACGGCAAACTTTATGACTTCTGGCGCAAATTTGCCGACAAAGAGCTGGCGGCCGGGCATGATATTTATTTGGTGGGATCGGGGGAGGCCAATGTTTTCCGCCGGATTTTCAACCGCGATTATGAAGTCGAAAAAATCACCGTGCTTACCGCCGAGCGTCCGGCATATGTCCTCAATGACCCCAAACGCGACGCCAGCCGCTACAAAGAGAAAAAGAAAAACGTCAAAATGGGAACGCTGGAAATTTTGCGGGTGAGCAAAAAACGGGTCAAGCCGATCACCGCCAGTGAGAACATTGACGATTTGCAGCAGGAGCGGCGCGAGCTCGTCAACAAGCTCAATCCGACGCAGGACCCGGAGCTCTCGGCCTATCTCAACCGCCTTGAGGCCATCAAGGATGAGATCACCCAGCTGCGCAATCAACAGAAAAAACGCTGAAATCGCCTCGGAAACGGTTTTTTTTGACAAATCTTCCGCGATTGCACAGTTGCGGCGTTGAAAATGACGCATTCCCACGGTATATTATGTAAAATAATTATATTTTGAGGAATAAAATGGACTTTAGCGATTTTGAAGCTCTTTTAGTCTCCGCCATGGAGAAACCCAATAAAAAAACCATTGACGCCCTGTTGGACATTTTGTCCAAATGCGGTCACCCGGTCCCGGCCCAGTACAACGATGCTTTGACGGTATTGTGGGAGGGGTGGGGCGATGAGGAGCTTGACAACATCCAGGGGTCTTTTTGCATTGCGTTGGCCGGATTGTCCGTTGCGGACACTCCGGTTTTTCGTAAAATGCTGGTGGCCTCGGTCAAAGCCGTGCTGCCGCCTTATTTGTACCGCAACCCGGTGATGAAAGCATTGGGCGTTCGTGACGAAGCTGTGAGCTTGCACGAAGTTGCCGCCCGCCTCCGCCGTCTGTTTGCGCTCAAACCCGGTGTCATCGTCTATCTTCCCGGCAACGGCCGCTGGGGGATCGCGGGCGCCATTGACAATATCAATGCTTCGCTTGCTTTGGGGGCGATCAGCCTCTCCGGGAGCGCTGCCGTCCCGTTGGAAACCGTGCTCAAAGAGGCCGTCCTTCTCAATCCCGGTCCGGAAGTCATCCGTTTGGTTGACGCCGCCCGCGGCGCTGTCCCGGCCAATGAGTTTCGCAGCATTGTAGCTCGCAAGGCGTTGCTCCCGGTGAGCGACGAAAAAATGCGCTCGATGGCGCAAAACGGCTGTGCCCGCAAACTCGAGGGCGAGGCGTTTCAAAAATACTGGACGCTCGGCACCGGCACCGGCGCCGTCAGCGGCTCGCGCCGCTCCTGTGACGGCCGCAGCTTAAAGGAAATGGAGCTTTTGCTGACTCAGGAAACTGAGGCCAACGCGGGGAAATTCACCGCCGACGAGTGCGCCAACTTTCAAAAGTTTTTCACCAATCTCAAAGCGGAAACCGCGCATCGCGAGGCCAAACTTTTGGCGACCGTGGTGGCGATGATCGAGATGCGGGCCAACAAAGAGGATTTGGCCGGGATGTTTGCACCCTTGTGCAGCAAAGCCCCGTTTTGGCCGCAAAATCCCGCCAGGGCGAAACTCGAGGATTTCAGCATCTGGGGAGAAATCCCCGCCAAAATTTTGGAAAACCTCGCACGGGCCACCTCGGCGGTGTTTCCGGAAGAGTACTTGGCCTGTTGCTCGGTGCGCCTCCCCAGCCGTGCTTTAAATGCGGTTTGCGCCAATGTCTCCGAGGACATGCTTTACGATCTCTTTTTTGATCTCAAAACCTTCAGCGCCGATTTGTTATTGTGGATTTGGAAAAACCGCAAAGACCACAGCCCCGATTTGCTCGAAAATATCAATGTCGAAAACGTCGCCCGCGCACTCTCGGTGGATGATCTTCCCAAGGCCTGGACAGCCGGTCTGCGCGAGTTGCGCACTTTGATGCTCGACAACAAGGATTTTCAGAGCCATTTGATCAAGGTCGCGCACGGCGACATGCTCGGCTTTTGCGCGACCTTGCAGGGGGCGCTCTTTTTGAACTCCAGCGAGCGCCAGAGTTTGCTGGTCAAGCTCTCCCGCGTCTCCCATGAATTGCAGGAATATTTGGAAACCGGCGCCGGTCAGCGCATTCTCAAGGCCGGGATCGGCAAAACCGGGACCGATGTCCCGGTCGTCATTGAGCCCAATTACACGAGTACGCTCTCTCACAAGCGTTTGATCAAAGAGCTGGATGACATCATCAACGTCCATGTGCCGGAAAACCGCGAGGCCCTCAAAGTTGCCCGCGCTCACGGCGACTTCCGTGAAAACTCCGAGTTTGACGCCGCCAAAGAGCGCCGCAATTTCCTCAGCCGCCGCCGCACCGAGCTGGAGCGTGAGCTCGCCAGAGTGCAGCCGGTCAACATGGCCATGGTCAAGGTTGAGGACACGGTGATTGTCGGTTGCGAAGTCGAGCTCAAACATGAGGACGGCGCCGTCGAGGCCTATTATCTTTTGGGAGCCTGGGACGGCAATCCCGACCGCCGTTTTCTCTCATATAAGACTCGTCTCGGGGCGGCCATCATCAACCGCAAGGTCGGAGAAGAGGTCGAAGTCCCCGGCGGCAAAAAATGCGTCGTGGCGGCGGTGCGTCCGTTGGCGGCGGAGTTGATTGCGGAGCTTGATGTGTGAATAAGTACTTGAGGCGCATTTATTTTCCGATGACCGTTCCTCATCCGGAACGGATCGGCAATTATGCGCATCTTGTCAAGTATCATCAGGTCGAGACGGTGGCCGAAGGCGAAGTCCAAGCCGTCCGTTACAAAATTTTCACCCCGTTTCCGCGACTGGCGGGCAAACGCATTGTCTTCATCTCCGATTTTCATTATCAGGACACCGCGCGCGACCGCCGTTTGGCGCAACAGGCCGCGGCATTGGCCGACGGATTTGCCCCCGAGGTATTGATCTTTGGCGGCGACGTGTGCGCCCATGCCGACGATATCTCGGTCATTCCCCGGTTGTTGGAGCGCTTTTCCGATATCGGGCGCGTCCGGGTCGCCGTCCCCGGCAACTGGGAGCGCGGCAAGACTTGGCTCAGGCGCGCTTGCTGGGATAAAATTTACGCCGACGCCGGATTTGCTTTTTTGTCCAACCAGGCGATGATTTACGAGGATTTGTATTTGTACGGGACCGACGATCTCAAAGGGACGCCGAAACTGCCCGAGGAGTTGCTGACCGGCCGCTTTAATGTTTTAGTCTCCCATCGCCCGGATACGGTGGTGGCGCTGGATGTCCGCGAGCGTCTCCAACATTTTCCGCTGATTTTGTGCGGACATACCCACGGCGGACAGGTGCGTTTCCCGCTGTTGGGGCCGGTGTACGCGTCAAGTTCCTACGGCTGCAAATTTGATTACGGGTTGTTTGAGCGCCGTCCTTTCGGGAGCAAAATGATCGTTTCCTCCGGGGTCGGCAACTTGTCCAATATTTTGCGGTTTAACTGCCGCCGGGAAATTGTGTTAATCGAGCTTGAAAACAGCTGATTATAGGATTATATTAGTAGAAACTTGAAACTTAAATATCCCATCAGGAGGGTTGATTATGCGCAAGATTTTGATTCCGACCAAGTTAGATAAATTTGCAGCGACCATGTTAAGCGACAAAGGCTATCAGGTTATTTTGGATGCGGCGACGCCGATTATGGATTTGGCCAAGGCTAACAGTGATGCCGAGGTTTTGATCGTCCGCAGCGAAAACGTGACTCCCGAGCTCATCGACTTGCTTCCCAAATTAAAACTGGTCGTCCGCGCCGGTGCCGGCTACAATACCATTGACACCAAATACGCCCGCAAAAAGAATGTGGATGTGATGAATACCCCCGGCGCCAATGCCAACGGCGTCGCCGAAGAAGTCGTGGCGATGATGCTCGCCGCGAGCCGCCATGTGGTGGCAGCTGATATCTCCACCCGCGCCGGCGAGTGGGAGAAGTCCAAATTTATGGGCCGCGAGCTGACCGGCAAAACCATCGGGATTCTCGGTTTGGGCAACATCGGCCAATTGCTGGTCAAACGGTTGCGCGGGTTTGAGATGAAAGTGTTGGGCTTTGACCCGATGATTTCTCCCGCCTTGGCCGAGGAGCTCGGGGTTGAGCTGACGACCGTCGACCGGATTTTCGCCGAGTCGGATTTCGTCTCTTTGCACATTCCCGAAAATGCGGAAACCAAGGGCATGATCAACCGCCGGCTGTTTGAGATGATGAAACCCGGTGCGATGCTGATCAACTGCGCCCGCTCGGGGATCATCAACGAGGATGATTTGCGCGAAATCAAAAAAGAGAAGAAGATCGTTTTTTGCAACGACGTTTATCCCAAAGACATCGCCGGTCCCAAGACCGTCACCGATATCGCCGATCTGATGCTCCCTCACTTGGGCGCCAATACCCACGAGGCCAACTTTGTCGCCGCCAAGCGCTCCGCCGAGCAGGTGATCGCCTACTTTGAGCAGGGGATCACCTCCTGCGTCGTCAATAAGGCGCTGCCCGACGGCTTGGATGTCAAGTATCAGCAGTTGGCCTATGTGTTGACCGCGCTCACCAATGCTTATCTGGGCAAGGATCTCAACCCGACCCGCATCGAGACGAGCTTTTACGGCGACCTTTACAACTACAGCAAGTGGCTCACGCCGGCGATCGTCGCCGGGATTGCGCCCGAGTTTGCCGTCGATCAGGGCCCGGCCGAGGCCGAGCGCTTTTTGAGCAACCGCGGAATTGAGTTTGTCAACCGCGAAGTTGACAACAATAAAAACTACGGCAAGGCGATGACGATTGACTTGTTTGTCGGCGGCGAAACCATCTACAAGGCGGGCGTCCGCGGGACGATCACCGAAAACACCTTGATGGTGTCGCGCCTCAACAACTTTGAGCAGCTTTATTTGGACCCCTCCGGCAACCACTTGTTTGTCGAGTACAAGGACGAGCCGGGCGTGATCGGCCGGATCGCGAGTTTGCTGGGCGAAAAGAATATCAACATCGTTGACATCCGCGCGCCGCAGGATCTCAAGTCCGGTTACTCTTTGACGGTGATCAAGACCAATATCGAGATTCCGGAAATTTTGATCCAAAAGATCAAAGAAGGCGTTAAAGCCAAAAAAGCGTTTCAATTTTCGTATCTCCAATAATCAACTTTGACCGTACCGGTCCGGCGTGATGCCGGGCCGGGCCAACCGACGGACGGCGATGAATTTAAATATCCACAACGAAATTTTTGACCGGGTCAAGCGGGCATGGGATTTTTTGATCCCGGTCGGCTCGTCACCCCACAAAGTCAAACCGCAGGCGGATCTCATCATCAAAATGAATCTGCCGCCGTTGATGGGGCGGCGCGATGCGGCCTATGACCGGATCGGCAAATTGATTGCCAACGATGTCTTTGCGCTTGACATCAAGGAGCGCAACAAAATTTATCAGGAGCTTTATTTACTGCTGCGTCTGGCGGGCGAAGATACCAAATCGATTATTTTGATGCTCTCAAGCCCCGACACCCAGTCGCGCGAAAAAAAGTTTCTGACCTATATTTTAGTCCTCATCGGGATTGCCCAGATGCTCGGCTCCTGCGGCGATGTGGAGAACAATTTTCTCAACAAAGACGAGCTTTTGCCGGCCGATTACGCGGTGGAGTTCTCCGACAACGAGCTTGCCCGCAACGAGAAGATTTTGAGCGATTCGCAGATCAACATGGTCAATTTGCTGCGCATCTATTTTGACCGCTCCAATGCCAAAGTGTTGCGTTACCGCGAGTATGCCAACAAGAGTTTCAGTAAATCCAACTTGGCCCGTTACCACAAGGCTTACGAGTCTTACAGTGTTATTTACGCGGGCGATTTCAGCAACAGTATGCTGTAAATATTTGCCGGGGTCCAGTCAAACGGGCTCCGGCTTTTTTGTGAAATTTTACTTTTGGACGCCGAAAGAGGGAGTGCATTATGAAAAAATGGCTGGTTACCGGTTGCTTATTATCCTTTGTCATGTTGCAAGGCGCCGTCCCTCCCGCGCTTAAGATACAAAAAGACGGCGTTGTCAAAATGGGCAATGTCGAGTTTAAGTGGCAATACTTCGCCCCCGGCTGGAATATGGTTGCCTATGACAAAAAATCGGTCGCCGTCAACTCTCCCGGCAAAACCGTTTGGGATTTGGCCGCCAACGGCAAATTCAACTGTAATTTTACTTTTACCCCCCGCGACAACGGTGTCAATATCGCCGCCGATTTGACGGTTCCCGAGGGAAAGCCGGTGAATGCGGAGAGCCTTGCTTATGGGTTCAATCTTGATGTTGAGGACAAGCCCCTGATCAGCGCGGATGGCCGTGAGATCGTCATTCCCGAAAAATTCGGCGAACTCCGGCTGTTTGACGGCAAGGTCAAAAATATCACCGTCAGCTGCAACAATGAGACCGTCGTCCTGACCGGCGACGGCGAAATGCGAATTTTGGTCCAGGACGACCGCAAATGGGCCACGGGGCAAATCGAAGTCAGGATATTTCCCGAGTCCAATCGCGGCAACATCAGCCAAAGTCGGATTTCGCTCAATTTGGACATGGTTCCCAGCCGCTCCTTTCAGGTGGACCTCCGGGGGGTTGCCAATATGGGGTTTCGCGACGAACGGGCCGACGACGGCAAGGGCGGCTGGACCGATCAGGGCCCGGCCAATGATCTGGGGATGCTCAAACCCGGCGAGTTGTATGCCGAGTCGGTGGTCTTTGACGTCATTGACGGCGCCAAAAACAACGGCAAGTCCTGTTTGGTGTTATCCAAAGAGCAGCAGAAGTTCCCGGCCAAAACGGAGCTCGCGGTCGGCCCGGTCGATCACGAGCCCAAATATTTGTTTTTGCTCCATGCCAGTGCTTGGACGCCGGATGCCAAAACGCCGGTCGGGACGCTTACCATTGAGTACGCTGACGGCAAAAAGCAGGAGATTTCCGTTTTGGCGGGTCGGGATGTCGGCAATTGGTGGAACCCGATTGCGTTGCCCAATGCGGCGATTGCTTATACGGACGAAAACAAAGAGTCTTTTGTCGGACTTTATCTCTCGCAGTTTGAGCTCGCCGGGACGCCGGTCAAACTCTCTTTTTCCGCCGGCGAACGCGCGGTTTGGATGATTGCGGGAGTGACTTTGGGTGAGCGCAAAATTGCCATGAATACGGTGGTGAATCCGGTCTACTACGTCGCCGATCAAAAATTTATCCCCCTGGAGTTTGACCGCAAGGTTATTGACGGCTCGCCTTTGGATTTCTCGCGTTATGCCGATGCTCCGGCCGGGAAATACGGCCCGGTGATTGTCAGCAAAACGGGAACGTTTACTTTTCGCGACAAGCCGGACAAACGCATCCGCTTTTTTGGCCCCAATCTCGTGTTCAGCGCCAATTATCTCAGCAAGCAGGAGGCCGACAAATTTGCCGATTATGCCGCCCAAATGGGTTACAACTCGGTGCGTTTTCACCACTATGAGAGTATGCTGCAGGATCAGCGGGCCAACGACTCACTGACCTTTAATCCCGAAAACTGGGACAAATTAAACTATCTTTTTGCCAAACTCAAAGAAAAGGGCATTTATATTTGCATTGATTTGTACGCGAGCCGGGTGATTAAGCCGGGGGATAATATTGAAGAGTATAAAAAATTCACCGGGCAGGAACTGAAAGGGTTGATCCCACTGAGTCCGAGCGCGATGGCCAACTACAAAGCCTTTGCCCGCAAGCTTTTGACCACCAAAAATCCGTACACCGGTCTCACTTGGGCAGAGGACCCGGGACTGTACTCGCTCAATCTGGTCAACGAAAACCCGTTGGTTGCCGTGTGGAACGATTTTCCCGAAATCCGCGCTTTGTACGAGCAAAAATTTGTCGAGTATTTGGAGGCCAACAAACTCGATACTCCCGCCAACCGGGCCAACCGCGGCGCCCTGTTTGTCCGGTTTCTGAATCAGCTGCAAGCCGATGCCATTGCTGAACAAACACGTTTTTTGCGCGATGAAATCAAACTTACGGCATTGATTACCGATCTCAATTTCATGAATAATTATGCGTTGACCGGTTTGCGCGAAGAGTTGGAGTTCGTCGACAATCACCAATACTTTGATCATCCGAACTTCCCGGTGCAAAAGTGGAATATGCCGTTTGCCTATGCTCAAAATTCATCATTGCGCCGCGCTGCCGATTTGCCGCGCTACATCATGCCGGTGCGCATTTTCGGCAAACCGTATACCGTCACCGAGTTCAATTACTGCAACCCCAACGTCAACCGCCTCGAGTACCCGACTCTGGTCGGGGCCTACAGCGCTTTGCAAAACTGGGATGGGATTTACCGTTTCGCTTGGTCGCACAACCGCGAGGCGATGGAGCAAGTCAAAGCTCCGGGCGGGTTTGATATTGTCAACGATCCGCAAGCCTTGCTGGCCGAGCGCATTATTTATATGCTCTTTGTGCGCGGCGACGTTAGTCCGGCAGAGGGACGTTACGCCTTTGACTACAATGACAAAGATTTGGAGCAAACCTATGCCGTCGGCAACGGGGCATATTTGCGTGAATTTACCATGCTTGGGCTCTACGGTCAGATCGGCAGTTTGGGCAAGCATGACTTTGATCACATCAAGCGGTATAACGTTTTTGCGGACAATTGGCTCAATGAGTTGCCGATCGATGCCCGCCGGGCGCTGCAAACGTTTGAGGCGAGTGGCGAAATCACCAGCCAAACCGGTCAGGTTACGCTCAATACCGAGCGCAGTTCACTCAAGGCGGTAACCCCCAAGAGTGAAGTCTTTACCGCTCGCAGTGACATCAAAGGCAAATTCTTTGAGCTCACCGAGTGGAGCACGTATCAGACGGTCGCTTTTATGAGTTTGGACGACAAAGAGTTGGCCGAGAGCGGCCGGATTTTGGTGATCCAGCTGCCCAATCTTGGCGCCACCATGCAGAAATTCTCGGATAAAAACTTGAAAGTGGTGGAAAAATGGGGCACCTTGCCGGTTCTTTTGGAGCGCGCCCGGGTCAAAGTCGCCTTTACCTCGGCCAAGCAATGCACGGTCCAGGCGCTCAAGCTGGACGGCTCGGTCGCGGGTCCGGTGACAGCTTCGCAAGTGGATGGCAAAACGGTGTTTATGCTTGACAATAGCGCCTTTCCCGGCGGTACGATGGTGTATCTCGTCATGCGTTGATCAAGTTCCGTGAGTGTTTAAAAAAACCGGAATCGGGCCATAAGTGCATTGTCTTAAAAATTATAATCCTTTCATTTTGAGCTGTTTGTCAAGAAATATGAATTTTTTGTTAAAATCGGCTTGAAAAAAAATAATTGCATATTATATTGGCATTATACGCTCCGTTTCGCAAGGGCGGAAAAGGGGCAAAATGATGACGCAATTGTTGAGTTGATATGATTCGAAACGGTTTCAGTGGCAACGGTCGCGGCGGCTCATCCTTTACCTTGGTTGAGTTGCTCGTGGTAATTTGTATTATTGCTTTGTTGGCTTCCCTTTCGCTTTCCGGCTTGAGCCAGTCGCGGGCGCGCGCCAGACAGGCGGCGTGCATGAATCAACTGCGGCAGATCGGTTTGGCCGGTACCATGTATTACACCGACCGCAAGAGTTATCCATTAGCGTACCGCTTTTTGGACGATTTCTCTTTGTTTTACCCCTACCTTAATAATCTCAAGGTGTTTCATTGTCCCGGCAACCCCAATTCGCGCAATCTCAATTTGACATATAATGATTTGAACGGCAAGACCGATTATCTGTACTGGGCGGGCAGTTTGGGGATTACCGATGTTGAAAATAACGGCAAACCCAATAACGGCAACGGCAACAACAACAATCCTTATAAATTTGACCCGAGCAACCCCAAAGTAATCCGGGTGATGGCGGATAAACTTAAAATCCCGGTGATTTACGATTACTGCGGCCCGGCGCATTTCCGCACCATCAATATCGTCTACCTTCAAGACATTCATGTCGATGTTAAACCGGATATGTGTGATTTGTGGATGTTGGATAAAAACGGCAAGTTGGTGATCGACTCAAATACTCCTTTCCCGAGTTTGTAATCAATGATTATTATTGTTAAAGAAACCGACTCATCGTTTCAAATCACCCCGTTGTTGGCCAAGCTCGATGCCAATATTCAAGTTTTTCCCGCCGGTACCCCAAATCTCTTTCCCGGTTTTCCCGATGATGATGTCGTGACCATCGTTCTTTGGCACAAAAAAGCGCTGCTCGATTGCCGTGAATTGCTGGAGCGGCCCAAGCGTCAAAAACGGATTTTGGTCATCCTTGAGCCGGAGCTCGGGTCCAACAGCGTGAGCGCCCGCGTCGCCGGGGCTGACTGCTGTCTCGTGGGGCCGGTCGAGGAAAACGTCCTGTTTCAGGCCATTGCCAATGAGCACGCAGCCTCGCGTCGATGGTTTAAGGGGCAGGCTTTGATCGCCGCCGGGACGGAAATCGGTGACCGGTATACCCTCAATACTTTGCTTGGCGTCGGTTTGCGCTCATCGGTGTTTCTCGCCTACGACCGGCAACAGGAAAAGGCGGTTACGGTCAAGCTCGTCCGCAAAATGCTCGGCGCCGACGAGGAGTTGGTCAAAGATTTTTTGACTGAGGGCTCGTCCCGCATCGAGTGCAAGTCGCCGTTTTTGAATGAATTGATCGACTGCGGAGTCTGGAACTCATCGCCATATTTGGTCTACAACGCAGGCGAGCTCAAAAACCTTTACCGAATGCTGCGCGAAAATAAGTTCACGGGCGTCATGGTGACGCAGTTGGCGCTCGCCTTGATCAACGCCTTGATCGCTCTCAAGCAGGCTAAGCATCTCCACTGCAACATCAAGCCCGAAAATATCTTGAGCGACGGCGAAAACTTTTATCTCGATGATTTCGGCTTACTGCGGGTGATTGAGCGGCCGCTCGACAGTTTCGGTTTTCCGTACTGGTGCGAGGCGGCGTTTGCCGCACCGGAGTTCTTCAACCCCGGGCGTGATATTACCGGGGCCGGTGATATTTATGCGTTGGGGGTGCTCTTGTTTACGGTGGTGACGCGTCAAAATCCGTTTTACGGCTATCATTATGAGGAAATCGGGCGGCGGCAGGAAGCCGACCTTATCAGTTTTGACGCCAAAAATATCTATTTCGGCGAAGATGTCGGCGTGTCGCTGCGCTCGGTAATCCAGTCGATGGTGTTGACCAAAAGCGCGCATCGGCCGCGCTTGGCCGAGCTCAAGGTGATTTTTTTTCAGATGCAAACCTTGGCCAGCGGCCGTTATCCGCGCGAACCGGTGAGTTATTACCTCAAGCCGGAGGCCGCACCGCCGCCGGTGGAGACGATCCCCGAGGTAGTCAAGACCACCGGAGCCTTGCCGGAGATCGAAGTGCCTGCTTACCGGCCGTTTTGGCGTCGTCGTCGGCTTTGGTTTGTTGTGACGCCGCTTCTGCTGGTGCTATTGGGATATCTGTGGGGCAAGGGGCGGACAATTCCCGAGTTCCGGCAAGGGGATCTTGAGCTTTTTACCTGTTACAGCGGTCATACGTATTTGGACCGGACACTCAATTACCGGACAATCCGGTGTCAGCGCTGCGGCGATCTGACTTCGCCCTCATATACTTGCTTGCGCTGCAAAAAGGTATTTGGCCTGAGTTTGTGGCCGCAGCGTGAGATGACCGAAGAAGAGTGTTCCGATTTTGTGAAGAAGCGCATGCATTGCCCGTTTTGCAAATCCGGCGAGATCGTCAAATCCAAGCTGCCCAAGTGAAATCACCGCCTGGCTGGGTAAAATGCAAAAATCTTGCAAAAAAGATGATTTAATCACTTGTAAATATGCTGAGATGAGGCTATATTTATTAAATGAAAATTATGCGGCAGTTCGTTTGTCATATCGCTTTCCACCGCTCGTGACCGACGCCGTCCGCAAAAAGTAAGAACTTAGCGTCGTTGTTGTTCCTGTTTTTGAAAAAGAAGAGGAGCTATGGCCATGCTGTGTTTTTGTTTTTATGATTTATGTTTCAAAGCAATAAAACGGTAATGAGGAAAGAATTATGAAAGTCAGAGCATCGGTAAAGCGCAGATGCGAATTTTGCCAGATCATCAAACGTAGTGGTGTCATCCGCGTGATTTGTTCGCGCGATGCCCGTCACAAGCAGCGTCAAGGTTAATTATTAACGGTAAATAGGAATAAAAGTTATGCCTCGTATTATTGGTGTTGACATCCCGGGCAACAAACGCATCGAGTTTGCCTTACGCTATATCTATGGCGTCGGCCCGGTCAAAGCGTTGGAAATCGTCGAAAAAGTCAAGATTCCCCGCGAGCTCAAAGCAAAAGATCTGACCAGCGACCAAATCGCTCAGATTACCTCTATCCTCCAAAATGACATCATTGTCGAAGGTGACCTGCGCCGGGTTATTGCTGCCGACATCCGCCGTTTGCAGCAGATCAACTGCTACCGCGGCACCCGTCACCGCCGCGGCTTGCCGGTGCGCGGTCAGCGGACCAAGACCAACGCCCGTACCCGCAAGGGTAAGAAAATCACGATCGGTGCGATCCGTGACAAAACTCAGCGCAGACTTGCTGCCAAGGCTTAAGGTCGCTTAAACAATTGATGAGGAATTTATAATCATGTCTGAAAAAGAAAATACTGAAGTAGTGCTCGAGTCCGGCGCTGCGGCCACCGCCGCTCCGGCGGCTGCCGCCGCCCCCAAGGCCCGCGGCAAAAGCGGTCGTTACATCCCCTCCGGGATCGCCTATATTTTGGCGACCTTTAACAACACCAAAGTTACCTTTACCGACTTGCACGGCAACGTGATCTGCTGGTCCACCGGCGGCAAAAACGGCTTCAAAGGTTCCCGCAAAAGCACCGCGTACGCCGCTCAGGTGATCGCCGGTGACGCCGCCAAAAAGGCGCAGCTCTTGGGGATGAAAGAAGTCGAAGTGCGCATCAAGGGACCGGGCGCGGGTCGTGAGTCCGCGGTGCGCGGGATCGCCGCCGCCGGGATCGAAGTTAGTGTGATCAAAGATATTACGCCGGTGCCGCATAACGGTTGTCGTCCGCCAAAACGTCGTCGTGTCTGACGCGACGTCCGGGAGCTTGGCTTTTGGCCGCTCCCGGATATGAGTATGGTTTGTTAATTGTTTATCAATGCTGACACAGCATAATCAATTTGGAGGATAAAATATGACTGCTGCAATCGGATTCCCGATGCCCAAGTCGATCGTTACGGATGAAGCGACTTCGACGGAGACATATACTAAATTTATCGCCGCGCCGTTTCAAAGCGGTTTCGGTCATACTTTAGGGAACTCTCTCCGCCGCGTGTTGCTCTCCTCGCTCGAAGGAGCGGCGATTTCGTCGGTGCGCATCGATGGGGCCAAGCACGAATTTGATTCGTTGGATAATGTGGTCGAGGACGTCACCGAGATTGTGTTGAACCTCAAAAAAGTTCATTTAAATCTCCACGCCGACGGCGTCAAGACTTTGGAAATTCGCAAAGACAAAGCGGGCAAAGTCACCGCCGGCGATATCGTCTGCGACAGCACGGTCGAAGTGTTGAACCCCGATCAGGTGATCTGCACTTTGGATAAATCGGTGCCCTTCCGCGCCGAAATCGAAGTCATTCGCGGCAAAGGCTATCTGCCCGCCGAAAAGAATACCGCTCAGCGCGCCATCGGCACCATCCCGGTGGACTGCCTCTTCAGCCCCGTCACCCGCGTGAACTATCAGGTCAAGCAGGCGCGCGTCGGCGAAGAAACCGAAATGGACAGTCTCGAGATTGAGATCTGGACCGACGGCCGCATTTCTCCCAAAAACGCTTTGGAAGAAGCCGCCAAAATTTTGCGCGATCACTTGCAGCCCTTTATGGGCAACCAGGTGGTCGAAAAGGATGTGGTGTTGACCGAGGAAGAAAATCGCATTTTCAAGATGCTCGCCCATGACGTCGAAGTTTTGGACCTCTCGGTGCGCGCCATGAATTGCCTTAACAGTGCCAATATCAAGCTCATCGGTGAGCTTTGCACCAAGACCGAAGGCCGGATGCTGAAGTACCGCAATTTCGGCAAAAAATCGTTGGATGAAATCAAAGAAAAAATCGAAAAATTCGGATTGGAGCTTGGTATGAGCTTCAGCGAGCGCATTATGGCCGCTTTGGACGCTGAGTCCGCTCGCATTCGGTCCGAGGGTGAGGAGAAAAAGTAATCATGCGTCATAGAGTAGACACTTTTAAGATCGGTCGTTCGCCGGCCCACCGTCGTGCAATGTTGGCCAATATGGTCAGCAGCTTGTTCGAAAACGGCACCATTACCACCACTTTGGTCAAGGCCAAGGAAGCCCGCCGCTTTGCCGAGCGTTTGATCACCATCGGCAAAAAAGGCGATTTGCACCGTCGTCGTCTGGCGGTCTCCAAGTTGCGCGACAAAGATGCGGTCAAAAAGCTTTTTGCCGAAATCGCGCCGCAATACATGGATCGCAATGGCGGGTATACCCGGATCCTCAAACTCGGTCAGCGTCGTGGCGACGCCGCCGAAATGTGTATGTTGCAGCTGGTCGGCGCCGAAGCCGCGGTTGCGACTGCCAAAGCGGAATAATCCGTTTCGTTACCAATTAATCCCCCGTGTTACATCAATGCGGGGGATTTTTTCTTGTTAAAAAAGGAACGAAAAATGAAACTCAAAGCAAATGATCGATTGTTGTTGATCGGCGATTCGGTGACTGACGCCGACCGCGCCCGGCCGGTGGGGGAGGGGTTGTTTAACCCGCACGGGAGAGGCTATCCCAACATGGTTTACGGTCTCTTGACCGCGGTTTACCCCGAGCTTAATTTGCACATCATCAACAACGGAATCAGCGGCAATACCGTGCGCGACCTCAAAAACCGCTGGCAGAGCGACGTCTTGGATCTCAAGCCCGACTGGGTGACGGTGATGATCGGGATCAATGATGTCTGGCGGCAGTTTGACTGCCCGGATATGCCGCAGCTGCACGTATTGCCCGACGAGTATGAGAAAACGTTGCGTGAGTTGATTGCCGTGACGCTGCCCAAGGTTTCGGGGATGGTATTGATGACGCCGTACTTTATTGAGAGCAATCCCGCCGATGCGATGCGTGCCCGGATGGATCAATATGGCGCCATCTGCCGTAAAATCGCCGGCGAGTTTCCGGTCGAGTTTGTCGATACGCAAGCCGCGTTTAACGAGGTCTTAAAGTATCATCATTCCTGCTTTTTCGCTTGGGACCGGGTACACCCCAATATCCCCGGCGCCAACGTGTTGGCCCATGCTTTGCTCAACGCCCTTGGCTTTGACTGGAGTCACCGCGCCTGATTTTGCTTGTCATAAAAAAACCTCCGCCATTTTTTGACGGAGGTTTTTTTGTTTCAACTAAACCGGGATTTGCATGCGGTAGACGTGATAGGTGTCCTCCCAGACAAAGTCGATGACGTTACGCTCTTCGTCAAGGTAACCGTCCGGATAGTTGAGCGAAACCCCCGGAGTATCGTCGCGGACGAGCTCCTGTTTTTTTTGCCAGCTTTGCATGTTGTCGCGGCTCTCCCACAACGACAACGGGTTGCGCGCCGACATGGTAAAGCTGCCGTTGTCGCATTTACCGTTGTTGGGGTTGTGAATCAAAAAAATCCGGCCGTCACTGTGTTTTAACAAGTTAACTTTGGCAGACGGGTTGGGAATATCCGTCGGTACCGGCGGCGTCCAGTCGATCCCGCCGTTGTGCGACTCGCTGCGGTAGAGGATGCACTCGTCAAGCGAGCGGAGCAGCATCACCAGGTGATTGTCCTCCGGCTCGACGATCCTGGGCTCGATCAAATGCGAGTTGCCGCCATGGGTCACATAGCCGCTCCGGCGAAAGGTTTTGCCGCCGTCGTCGGAAAGGATGATGCCGCAGACATAGCGGTGGTTGCGGTGGGCCCACTCGCAGCCCTTTTGATACAGCAAACCGGAGTCGCTGCCGAAGGGGAGCTCGGTTTGTTGTCCCGCCCGCTTGCCGACCAAACAAGCTTGCGGGCTGCGGCCGTTGGACGGGTATCCCCACTCCTCGCCGACATGCTCAGGCCAGCTCACCGGAAATACCCAGCGCCCCGACTTCAAAATAATGCCTTTGTTGACCCAGACGTTGTCCACCCCGCCGGGGATGGAGTGGGGAGTGCTCCAACTTTGGCCGTGGTCGCGGCTGATGCTCACATAATTGCGGTGCCCGGTCATCCATTCGCCGAAACGGTAAGTTTCGAGAAAGGCCCAAATGGACCCGTCGCCCGGGGTGAATAACTCGGTGGTGAAGAGCCCCAAGTGCGGGTGCTGAAATCTTCCGGCGTCCTGCCAGGTCTCCCCCCGGTCGCTGCTGATCCTGATCACGGTAAAATTGCCGTCGGCGGGCTCGCTGAAGCCGCCGGTGGTCCAAGTGGCGATCAAATGCCCGTCGCCGGTGGTGCGCAGGAGTCCTTCGCGCGTCCACAGCCGGATGCCGCTGTCGGCCCAAGGGTAACCGTCTTTGCCGGGCCACAGCTCATTGTTGAGTGCGGCGGGATTGATTTTTCTCGGGGTTTTGATATCATCGTTGCTCATGTTGGGAAATTCTCTGTTTTATTGATTGGGAATTGGCTTATTTAATTAAAATATGGTCGGTATTGACGCCTTGCCGTACCGGCGATATCTCTGGGGCGAGTTTCTCAAAACGGTTGCCTGACAGCTCGATATTGCCCGACTCAACGATATAAATACCGGATGCCGATTGCTTGAGCTTGGCATCAATTTTGGGGTGAATGCCTTTGGCAAAGGGGTTGATGATGAGATTGTCAACAACTTTGACCTGATCGGCGTTGCCGATGGCAATTGCAATGGCACCCGGGTCGATGATCCGGTTGTTTTGGATCAAAATATTTTGGATCGGCCGGATGCCCGGGGCCTGCTGCCATGACTGGTGGCAGGTGATGGTGTTGATGGCTCCGTTGTGGAGATTGTACTCCATGCGGCCGTGGAGGCCGTTGGCGCAATTGGTGATCGTGTTGTCGCGGATGATCAGGTTGCGCGCGGTCATACCCTCCATAAAATACCAGTCGGTAACAACTTGGATGGCGTTGTAGCCGGTGTTGTAAATTTGGTTGTTTTCGACCGTGGCGCCTTCGCTGCGGATCAGCATGCCGCGGGCGAGGGTGTCGTGCAGACGATTGTTGCGGATCACCGCGCCGCTTCCTGATTGCACATAACTTTGGATCAAATCGGACTGCTTGACCTTGACCGGACGGTCAAGCTTGAGTTTCAGCAAGGTGACAGTCCCCATAAAATCGGTACCGGAGACTCCCTGATTGCGCCACTTGGCGGGGAGTTGGCGTGCATCGTCGATTTCTTTGGCGTCAGTGATGAGTGTTTGGGTTAATATTTGGGCGCTGCCGATGCTTTGCATGTCATTGCTCCGGTAAAACTCGATGACGGTATTGGTCCAGTCTTCTTTGGCAAAGGACTGGACGACGGTGATTTCATGATCGTTTTGTACGCTCCATACATAGGAGAAAAAACCGTGAATGTTAATTAAATCGTCGCAGGACCATGCCCAGTCGCAATTTTCGATGATCGGCCCGACGGCGGTTTTGATCGAGTGAAACAAATCGGCATTGCAGGTAATCAGACGCCGGGTGCCGGGACGGCGGGTCACTTGACAGTTGAAGTAACGGTGATCCCCTTTGCCGCCGTGCTCGGTAAAGGCCATCTGGGGGGCGTTGTACACTGTAATGTTGCGCAGATGACATGTTTCACTCTCCACAAGATTAAATGCCATGCGTTTGGATCGATCCGGAAATGCCATGCGGTAACCGGGGGCAATGCCGCAGTCATAATTAAAAATATAGTTGTTTTTGAGCTTGATTTGATAACTGCCGTCGGCGTTTTTGCTGAAAGCGGCGACATAGTCGAGCCAGTCGCCGGCAAAATAACCGTCGGGAGTGAAGAACGGGGCTTTCATATTCCCCCCCGCTTGCCACGTCTCCAGGGGCGGAAAGCCGGGGTCGAGCTTGACGGTCAAGGTGCGGTTGTTGCGGTCGATGGCGGTGATGACCCCTTGCGAGTACGAGAAGGGGTTGGCATCGACGGTGAGGCCGTCAATGGTCACATTGACACAATTTTTGAGGACAACGGCATCCTGCCGAAAGGTGGCGTCGATCCACAATGTCGCTCCGGCGGCGTTGATGGTAAAGTCTTTGATTTGATACAGATAAATACTCTTGGCATAACCCTGCTTTTGCCCAACCCGGTAGTTGCCGGGCTTGACAGTGTACTCTTTGGCTCCCGAGCGGATGGCGGCGGCGAGCTCGTCAAGCATTTTGACCGTATCGGCGGCCTGTTGGTCTTTGACTTCCTGGGTCCAGGCGGCGATTTCGGGCGGGTAGGCAAAGTTTTCCTCCGCGGTTACGGCAAGACCGCACAACAATAACAGTAAACTTAATAATGTTTTCATATCATCTCAAAGTTTGGGGACACAATAATCGGTGCCGAAACGGCTTTGGCCGTACCGGTAGGCGTTGATCGACTGGACATGACCGTCGCCGAAAAGATAGGGCACCATAAAATTGTGCCAGTTGAAACCGTCTAATTTGGGGGTGGTGCTGCTTTGGGGTGTGCTGCCGACGGCGCTGGTTTCACGCCCCACCACCATATCGGCGGGACGGTGCCACATGATGATGATTTTGCCGGGAGAGCTTTTGGTGCGGTTCCACATGCCGTGAATCGACTCGCCGGTGATGGTCGCAAAACTCGCGCTGACGTAGTCGGGCAGGACCCGGCCGTTGACCTGATAGCTGCGAAGCTCGGTGTCCGGCATGCTCAGGCGCTCGCCGGCGGCCCGCTCGGTGTCGGAGGGGCAGGTCAAAACTTTGACGCCGCGGCCGTAGGCGCGGTTGGCATCGGGCATATCGAGGCGGCCGGAGAGGTATTTGCCGTAAATGAGCATGGCATCCCAGACTTTATACGGGACCGGACTGGCGGTATAGCCGGCGGGCAAACGCTTATTGTCGCCGGTGTACATGGTCAGTGCGAGGCCGATTTGCTTTTGATTGCTGGTGCATTTGATGGTCTTGGCCCTTTCGCGCGCCTGATTCAAGGCGGGGAGCAGCATCGACGCCAAAATGGCGATGATTGCAATAACAACCAGTAACTCGATTAAAGTAAAACTCCGTTTCATGAATTCTCCGTTTGCTTGGTGTTTGACGTTTTTTTGATTGTGATGCATCGGAATTCCGTTCGTTTTGTATATTATGCCCCAATTTTACCGTTTTTGCAAATCAAATTGATGTTAAATACAGGACATCGGATATTAAATTTGGGACATTTCGGTTTGGAATTTTGCAAAAAAGGTATATTTTAATGGTATGGCAAATATTGATATCGAAAAATCCAAAGAATTTAACGTGCTGGTCAGCCCGGTCATCTCCGGGCTGGCTCCTTTGTGTCTCGATGAGCTGGGTATTGAGCTCACGGTTACCTGTTTCGGCGATTTTATCAATCCTCAAAAGGTCAACATCAATGATCATGAGCACCCGTGCTATGAGTTCGCCTGGTTGATCAAAGGCGAAATGATTTATCTGGTGGACGGCAAGAAGCTGATTAACTCTGCGGATAACGGTCAGGCCTTTTTTTTGCCGCCCGGCCGTTTGCATCGGCGGTACAGTGAGAGCGAGGTGTCGATCATTCGCAGTTTGGAGCTGGCCATTGACCCGGTGAATTCCGCCGGAGCCGAATTTGTAAAAGAGCTTAACCAAATTTTGGAGGAGCGCTTGTTTTGTTTCCGGTTTTCCGCAGAGCAAAAGACACGGCTTGGTATGCTGGAAAATGAGTTGTTTGGCACCCGACCGCTCAATGCCTCTTTGGTGCGTCACGAGCTGGCGGCATTTTTGATCGATGTCATGCAAAGTTTGTTGCCAAACGACTGGAGTCCGACTCTGGTTGCCGCCAATCAGAATTACTCGCGCAATGATATTACCGATTATATTATTATGCGCATTGATGATTTGGTGAATCGGCCGTTTGAGATGAAAGCTTTGACTTTTTATTTTAATCTTTCGGGGCGTCACCTCAACCGGGTGTTTTTTGACAAGTATCACATGTCGATTCGCAAATACGCCGCCATACGGCGCTTGCATCACGCCGAGCGGTTGCTGCAAAATCCGGCCAACTCGGTCGGAGACGTGGCCAAAGCTTTGGGGTTCAACAGTACAAGCTACTTTATCAGCTTCTTTAAAAAGCATAAAAAAATGACACCGGGTGAATATATCGCGCTGCATCAGTTGCAGTCGTCAGCGATGGGATGACTCGCGGATCTTGAGCTCAAAGTCGACGATGTTGTTAAAATCGTCGGCGGTGCGGTCGAGCAGACGCCGTGCCGCCAGGCTGCCGATTTGCTCGACATGGATGTTGACCGAGCTCAAGGGCGGGATTGCGAGGTGCGAGTAGTTGGAGTCATTGCACCCGGTGATCGCGACCTGACGCGGGCACTCGACGTGATTTTGGTGCAGATATTGCAATACCGACATTGCGGTCAGGTCGTCGATGCAGACGATGGCGTCGGTGTCGTCCTGTAAAATTTGTGCAATCAAATGATTGAGATCGCGGTTGTCCGAGGGGTAAAAGCCGATGCGGCCGCGCGAGGCGGCGATGCCGTACTCCTTGAGCGCTTTTTTGTACCCGGCCAACCGGTCTTTGGTCAGGGTAAATTCGCGGTCGGCGCCGATGAAACCGATACGCCGCCGCCCGGTTTTGAGCAAGTGGCCGGTGATGGCGTAGCCGACCTCGACGTTGTTGTTGTCAACCCACTCGATGCCCCGGCCGGGCGGACGCCCGATGCTCACAAGGGGGAGGTTGTATTGCTGGAGCTCGCGCAACCGGTAGGGGCCGGTCATCGGGTTGGTCAAAATGAGTCCGCAAAGTTTGCCGCTCTGAGCCAGAGAGACAATCGAGCTGTCGTTTTCCTCAAATAAAATCATCCCGATCTGGTATTGATTGATCTCCATGCGGATGCCGTTAATGAGCTGCATCCGAAAGTCGTTGTTGTCGTTGCCGGAGATATTTTCAAAGATGATGCCGATGAATTTTTTTTGTCCGGCGTCAGCGCGGGTTTTGTCCGAAATAAAGGTGCCTTTGCCGGGGATGCGGATCACCATGCCGCTGATTTCGAGCTCTTTGAGCGCCAGTCGCACTGTGGTATGGCTGACGTTAAAAATCCGGCACATTTCGCGCTCCGACGGCAGTGCGGCGCTGGGTGAATTCAGATTTTCTTTGATATGAATCACCAGTTTGTCCATCAGCTGCTGATAAAACGGCTTGGCGGAGTTTTTGTCGATTTTTTGTTTGTTGGCCATGATTTACGATTTGGATCCCTTGATTGTAAAATACTTCCTTTGTTGTTTTTTATCAAGTTATTTTTGATTTTTTTTCGACTTTTTTGCGATTTTGATTTGACTTTTATGCAGGAATAAGGTATAATATATTTAAAGTTAGTAAACAGTTGCTAACAAAAAATAAAAAAGGTGTCGAAATGAAAAAAACAGCATTTACCCTCATCGAGCTCCTCGTGGTGATTGCGATCATCGCCATTTTGGCCGGTATGCTTTTGCCGGCGCTCAACAAGGCGCGCAATCAAGCCAATAAAAGCAAATGCTCCTCCAATCTGAAACAGCTCGGTACCGCCGCCACGTTGTACGCGGCCGATTACAGCGATTATTTGCCGCCGGGTCAGGCGATCACCGGCGCCGGGACCAATGCTTTTTGGTATCAATTGCAAAATCAGTATGTCGGCAAGGCTGCCATCACCGTCGGCTCTGACAATGAGCTGGTTGCCAAAGTCATGTATTGCCCCTCCGACCGCGGCGGCTCGGCCGACGGCGTCAGTGAGTACATCGGCTATGCCAAAAACGTCTATCTGCACCAGTGGAACGGATGGGTTGATTGCGCCGTTCCGGCGACTGTGACCAACAAAGTGTCGCGGATTCCCAAAGCCTCGACGATGATTTTGTACGGAGACAACGCGAGCAGCTATCAGATTCCTTTTAACAGCAGACCGTGGCTGTATTATCCCTTGGAAGACATCAGCGCGATCGCCGGCGGGACCAAAAAAGAGCGGATGTTTTCGGACCCGCGTCATGACAAAAACAAAAATATGTGCTATGTCGACGGTCACGTGTCCAGTGTGAGCAATGATGAGTTGCTCAATAATTACAACAACTCCAAGGTTGGCTGGAGCTTTAAAGGCGTCGTCGGCAATCCCTAAAGACAAGCGGTTATAAAAATGATGTTACATATTGTCCCCCATCAGCATTTTGATCTGGTCTGGCGTCGCGACCATCAGTGGTATCGCCGCCGCCGTGCCAAGCTTTATATTCAGGCATTTGAGCTTTTGAGCAGTAATGAGCAAACTACCTTCAGTTTCTCCCAGGCGTATGCGCTGGAGGAGTTTTTAACAAGTTATCCTCAATACAAAGAACCGGTCCGCCAATGGCTCAGACAGGGGCGTTTGGAGTTTATCGGCGGGATGCTGACCATTGCCGATGTCAATTTATCCAGCCTTGGCGCCTTGATCCAAAACATTAATCAGGGGCGGCAATGGTTTCGCCGCGAGTTTGATTACGAGGTCGCGGTCGGTGCATTTGAGGATGCTTTCGGCGTCTCCGCGCAGCTGCCGCAAGTGTTGCATCTTGCCGGGTATCAATGCTATAAAGCCGGGCGCATGCCGCGGATCAACCAGGACGAGCCTGTCGGCAATTACCGCTGGCAGGCGCAAAACGGCAGTACGATCCGGTGCATCAGCAACACCCCTTGCGGCATGTCTTGGGGGTGGGGCAATCGCGACAACCCAGACGAGCCGCCGGTGACCGCGATTGCCGACAAATGCGCCCGGGTCAAGGCCGATTTGGTTAAGGCAATCGAGGGCGCAACCGGTGTTGAGCATGCGTTGATCACCGTGATGGGGGAGGAGCACGATATTTTAAGGGAGCTGCCGCAAATTATTGATGAACTCAATGCCGAATATCAGAGTCGAAACATTCGCCTCCAATTCAGTACTTATCAAAATTACTACCGCGAGTTTACCGACGCGGAGTGGGAAACAACTCCGGTTTATGCCGCTACCGAGGATTTTTCGCGGTTGTTTACCGGCTGCTATACCTCAAGGATCGACAGCAAAATCCGTCCGCGTCAACTCGAAATGCGTGCTTTTGCGGCAGCTTCGCCGGTGCCGGATAAGGTTTGGCGCAACCTTGCATTAATGCAGTTTCATGACGCTATTGCCGGTTGTCATGTGACCGAAAATGCGCAATTTTTAAGTGGTCTCTACAACGAGAGTTGCCGCGAGCTGGCAAAGCGCCATTACCGGATTTTTTGGGACCGGGTCCTGCCTGATTTTACAGGGGGCGAGGTATCCGAGTCGGCGCTGCCCGCCGACTTCGGCGACTGGTCGTTTGTTCGGGACGGGGAAAAAGTGGCGATGACTTATCGCTGTCATTTGGTCCCTGACATCAGCTTATTGGCTCGCGAGGACAGCGGGACACTGTGGACCGAGGAGTACAGCGACCGCCGGACGGATTTTGCCGACCGCGAAACGCTGACCAAGGTTTACCGCAGGGGACGGGCGCTGTGTATGCAATTTGACGTTGAGGAGCGCAATTTTCGCTTGTTCTGGCCGGGTTTTTCGCGGCTTGTCTATCGCAAAACATTGACCTTTTTGCCCGACAGCGCGTGGATAAAAATGGACCTTGACTTGGACTTTTTGGGCAACTCGACCGAAATCGCCGTCCGCATCGCCGGTGACCGGCCGCTGACCGAAGGGGTGGCTGAAATTCCCGGTGGCACAGTCGGGCGGACCGGGTATCCGCGGCAGCTGGTTTGCGGCGACGCCTTTCCGGCGCTCAACTTTGTCCGGTTTGACCGTTATGCTTGGTGCAATGCCGGGACGCCGTCACACGCGTTTCGCGACAACGGGCTCGAAAACATCATTTTGCGCAGTCCGGTCAAGCGCTGGGCGCCGTGGTTTCCGGTGACTGCCACTGACGACATGTGGGACAACGGTCCGCGCAATTATCAATTTATTTTTTGCGCCGATAACAACAATTTGAGCCGTTGTGACTTGCATAAAGCGGGAATTGAGTTTAATTTAATGGCGCAGGGGATTTCCTTTGCCGTCCAAAATCTCGATTTGCCCGCCAATTTGATGGTGGCAGCACTGACGGAGGAGGCGGTATATGTTTATGAAACCGAGGGACATGAGGCGGTTTGGCGCGGCCTGACATTTGGCCCCTTGGAAATCAAAAAGGTGATGACCCGATGAGCGAAACTTATAAAGAAATATTGTTGATTACCGCCGAGAGCGGCGAAGGCCAGTTTGAGCAAATGATCGACCCGGAGCTCCACTGCAAACTTTTGGCGCAAAATTTGCGCTGTCATACCGCTTATCTGCCGGAAGTCACACCTCAACATCTGGCGGAAGCCTCGGCGATTGTCCTCATGCGCACCCCGATGCCCGGCCATGCCAAAGACGACAGCGAAACATTTCGCCGTCTGGCGCCGCAGATTTTGGAACGGGTCGCCGCCGGGGCGGGGTTGGTGATTATGTTTTCCGAGTCCTACGGCCGCAGCGAGGGTACGCTTAATGAGTTCACCCGGCCGCTGGGGTTGAACTGCTATTTTAATTACCTCAATGATCCCAAGCCGGAAAATCGCGGTATGGTCACCAATCTTGACTCCGGGCGGACGATCCGGGTCGATTGCAACGGCGCACTGCTGGGCGACCCGGCGCTTGATTTTTTGGAAATCGTGGTCGAGGGCGGGCACGGGACGCAGCATTTGACATGTGAGATTGACTCATCATGGGTTTGGCTGCTTCGCGGCCGTCCGGGGTCGCAAAGTTCGCCGTTTCCGCTTGGATTGTACAGCAACGGGAGCGCGCAGCCAATTAATGAGCCGGTTTTGGGCGCGGTGCGCAAATACGGAAAAGGACGGATTGCAGTTTTTCCGGCCTCGGCGCCGTTGTGGGTGGCCAGCGGTTATCTGCGGCGGTTTAAAAATTATCTGTTGGGGCGCGACGGCGAAAACGGCTTCCGTTTTTTGCACCGGTTGCTGGCCTTTGCCGCCCGGGATCATTTTGCTCCCGCCAAAGCATTGCTGACGCTCAACTCGGGGAAAAAGCTGGACCGGTCGTTTTCGTTTACCTACGCCGCCTCCGCGGAAATCGAGACGTTGCGCAAGCTCTCCAGCTTTCGCCTCTGGGTCGGCTATTGTCCGCAAAATATGACCGTCGATCAACTGGTGGACGAGGGCCGCAAGGCCGGATGCGCCGGGATGGTGATTTTGGCCGATTACAGCACTTGGGCGGCTGACAAGTGGCGCGAAACCCTGGCCCGGTATCAAACTTATCCGGGGATCGACGTTTTGCCGGGTTATGAGCAAATTGACGGCGAGGGCAATGCGAGTGTAGTGTTTGCCGTCGATGAGCTGCCCGACCAGCGGATGAATTACCCCAACTCCAATTTGCTTGAGGATCTTTTGGTCAAGGTCAACGGCTATGCCGCGGTTTACGCTCGGCCGCAGGACAACCGCTGTCCTTATTACCGGCAGGGCGGGTATAACCTTTTTGAGTACGACGGGGCCGCCTCGCTCGGCATGTTTCGCCAAAAGACCGGCACCGCCAGCTCGCTCGGGTTGATCACCGTCAACCGTGGAACGTCGCCCGCCGGTGAAACGACCTACTCGTGCGTGCTCGCGCCCGAAAAAAAATTGTGGCGCCGCTATTTGACGGAAAATTTTCACTATACTTATGTCGCAAGCGGTGTCGAAATCCGGCGGTTCGGCCTTTTCGGCAAAACTCTGATGCGCGACGACTGGGAGGGCTATTGGTACGAATGGGACAAGGGAGAGGAGGCGAGTTTGGAGATCATCCTTGAGAGTGCGTCGCCGATCCGCCGCGTCACTGTTTGGGACGGCGACACGCCGTGGCTGACTTTTACGCCCGACAGCACCGTTTTTGAGCTCTGCCAAACGATTGTCATGACGCGCGATCTGCGCTTGACCGTCAGCGCGGAGAGTGACAACGGCAATCTGGTAAGCTCGTACCCGGTGCTGACGCGCAACCGGCACTTTTGGGCACACGTCGGCAGCGATCAGATGAATGATTACCACAATGTCTTTATGGAGTCCCCCTCCGGGATGATGGGCATCGGCGACCGTTTTTACGAGCCTTACGGGTTTGTCACCTGCGGTTACGCCTGGGGGGATTACGTCAGGATCACTTCGCCGGTGCCGTGGTCGGAGCTGATGCCCTCGGGGATTGAGATATCCAGCATGACGGCCAACTTTAAATCCTTTCACCCGAGTTTGTTTATGATCAACCCGGAGGGCAGGGCGGATTTTTTAAACAACCATTTCCGCCGTCTCGGCGAGTGTGACGACCGGGTGCATCTGGTGCACTCCTTTTCGGACGGCTGCTGGCTGGAGGAGCCGGGCACGGCCTGGATCGGCCATGGCGGCCGGACGTTTCACCCGACCCGCTCGATCACTCGGAGCAAATATTGGCGGAGCAACGCCGTCTACACGATCGGCAAATGGCAACCGTATTGTCCGATTGTGATCGATTTCGCCGTTGAGGTCGAGTTTTTGCGTCCGGTGACGTTTTCCGAAAACAGCGGCTTTATTTTGGGTCAGTCGATCCATCAGCAAAAAGAAGATTTGGCGGTCAACGGTCTTGCGCTTGGCGGCATCCTCAATTTGGGCATCGCGGTCGACCCGCAGTGGAAAGAGTGGGACAATCTGATGGCGTTTCACTTGTTTGAGCAATCAAACCATGTCCGGCGGCACGACTGTGACAACCGTCTGACCGTCACCGGGGATGAGTCCGGGACCTATTGTTTTGAGCTCAAATCCGGGGCAGGGCAGCTTTCCTTCGGCATCTGGGAGTGGCGCGAAAACGGTTTTTTGCTCTCCTACGAGCTGCTGCCGGCGCGCCGGAATTTTGCCGCCGGGGATGTTTTAACATTAAACTATCAAATTTCATTGGGGTAATGATGTATAAAAAGTGGATCATATTGTTGGCGTTGTTATTTGCCGCGGTGCTCGGTGCGGCGACGGATGTGTTGTGTCTTGTTTCCAGCGATACCAAAACGCAGGGGTTGACCGACATTGAGCCCGGTGCGCTGGCGGCCTACCAAAAGGCCGGTTACCGTTTGGTTTTCGGCGAATACCAGACAACAACCTATGAGGAGCTCTGCCGTTACCCGGTGGTGGTCGGCATGATGCCGCAGCTGCATAACGGCACCCGGGCGATCTCGGACAATCTGGCGGCGGCGCTTGACCGCTACATGCGTCAGGGCGGCGGCTTTGTGCTCATTGCCGAGCCGAGTTACTATACCCTGGACGATTTTGCGCGCCAGCTCAATTTGTTTCTTAAAAGATACGACAACGAGCTCATCAACGATATCCCGGTGGATTCGCAGCCCGAAAATAACCTCAAATGCACCCGGGTTTTGGAGTACCGGTATTTGAAAACTTCGGCGCTCAAAAAGCATCCGGTGACCCGAAACATCCCGTTTATTTATCTGCCGTTGGATTTCAGCAACAATTACATCCGCACATACACCATGCGTCCCGGCAAGGAATGGCAGACTCTCATTACCGGCGAGGACACATGCTTGAGCGCCGACAGCAAGGCGCTGCGCGAAGGCAAGGTCCAAGTCGGCGCTTATGCCAAAAATCCGCCGTTTCTGGCGGTGCGTCCGGTCGGCAACGGTTATCTGGCGGTCTTTACCACCGCTTCGCAGTATTTTATCGCCGACGCCTGCCACTGGTCATTCGGCGACGGTTTGGTATTGTTTGAGGGCAACGGATTGCAATTGATGGATCAATTGTTTCAATATGTGTCGCAACACCGCGCCCTTATGCCGCCGGCGCCGCCGGTGACTGCGGCCGCGTCCTCGCAAGCGGCGGCGGGCAATCTCCCGGTGATTCAGGAAAAAACCGAGTGGATCGATCTTGTCCAAAATAAACTCTTGCCGGCCGGGTACGGCATTGTTTATTATGTCAATTGCGGCTCTTTGTCGGACGCGGCGTATACCCCGAGACGCGGTTACGGGCGCAACGAAGCCGCCGACAAGAGCTGGGTCATCCGCCGGCCGTGGATGGAGATTTTTCACCCGACGGCGGCCTCCGGGCGGGCTTGCGACCGGGGCGAATTTGCCTACCGTTTTGACCGGCTCGATCAAAATGTCAACTACAAGGCGATGTTTTTAGTCTGGAGCACCCAGATCGAAGTTGCCCGGGAGCTGGTCGTCAGTGTCGAAACCGCGCCCGGTCAATGGCAAACTTTGCAGCAAATCGTCCCGCCGCGCTTTGATCAGCAGCAAGGTCCGTTGGCCGTGACGGTCGATATCCCGGCTGCGGCGATATCCGGCGGGAGCTTGACGCTCAAATTCGGTCGCGGCGCCGCCGGTGCGGGCGACGTGGCGATTCTTAACGAAATCTGGCTCTTGGCTCCCGATGTCAAAGAGCGGGCGGCATCGGCCGTCATTAATGACTTTGACAATCCGGCCAAAGGGTACGCTGTCGAGCCGATCAGCCGCAAGCTTTACCGAGGGCTCATCGGGGCCCACAGCAATTACACCGACGGCAAAAACTCGGTCCGCGAAATGAGTGAAGCCGCCAAAAAGGCCGGCTTGCAGTTTTTGGTTTTTACCGATCTTTTGGCCGATTTCCCGGTGGAAAAAGTCAAAGCGTTTGTGAGCGAGTGCGCCGCCAGCTCGGGTGACGGCTTTACCGCCGTGCCGGGGGTGCTTTTGAGCGCGTCCTCGCCCAAGACGCCCGATGACCGCATCCAGTCGTATTTTGCGGGCAACTTTACCGCGCTGCCCCGACCGGGCGAAGTGCCGGAGCCCTATGATCTTTTTTGGAAATTTTTCGGCGGCGAATTCACCGGCGGCAAAGCCGCTCCCGGCAATTTGCGTGAGCCCAATTTAAACCGGGTCAGCCCCTATCTTCAGCGCTTTTGGCGCGGCTTGGATGTGGCGAGTTTTGCCCGCAACAATGTGCGCACCGACACGGCGTTTGCTTTGTTTGCTGAGTTGTCTGCCGCCGGTTACACCCCGCAACCCCGGGTGTCGGGGGTTTATTTGAGCCCGGCGGAGATTGCAAAATATGCGAATGACTGGCAAGTGCAAATATTGATTGACGGCAATGAAAACCCGGTGCCGTTTTTGTATTCCGCAGCCGTGAGTTCCGGGCCTGTGCTTGAACGCGCGTCTTTCTCCAACGATGTCATGCGTGACGGCGAAATCGGCAACGGCAACAGCTTTCGCAACGCGATGACCGTACTGGCCGAGCTGCAAGTCACCGCCGACCAAAAAATCACCGAGGTCGAGCTTGTAAAATCCGGGCGGGTCATACGCCGATTTTACCCTGGCCAAAACCGGATCGCCATTGCCGAATTTGTCCAAATTACCGGCCAAAGTTCGCTCTATTGGCATCTTAAAACATTGGACGGGAAAGAGTTGATTACCGGGAATTACAATTTATCCGATGAGAAGATGCTTAGTTTAATGTGCGCCGACAACCAAAATTCAATTTGCTCGGTCACCCAAGCGCCGCGCCGGTTTGTCCGCGACGAGCGCGAGCTTTATTTGCAGCACTCCTATTGGCATACCGGCGAAGCAGTCGGCCAACTCGGAGTGATGCGCGACGCGGAGAAACTGGTGGCCCGGGTGATTGAAACCGGGATCATCCAACTGTGCAAATCCTACCGGCCGATGCCCGTATTGTTTGCCCCCGGCGGCGACGAGGATCATCTCAAAAGCGTGATGAAAATTGCTTCGGCCAACGGCAGCGGCAATCTGATCACCTACGCTTACGACCGGCCGGAGAGCAAACTCAAGTCATTTCTTAAAATCAGCTCTTTCCGGCCTCAGGTCAACGGCGATACCGTCAACTTTTTGGAGCTGGAAATTGAGGCTAAGCAAAACATCGCCGCCGCTGATTACCGGTCGCTGCAAGTGTTGAGCATGGGCTTGATGCCCAATTTTCCGGACCACTGGCAGTATTTGGCGGAGACCCCCGGCGGGGAGTTGCGCCACGGGGATGTGCCGCCGCGCGGTCAGGCGGTTGATTGTGTGCTCGCACCCTACGGCGTGGCCGGATTTTACCCCAATGATTTGGCCGATCTGGTGATTTTGTCGCTCAATGCGCAGCCCTTGGATGTTCGGATTGACCGCGTCAACGAGTGGAATTGCCGCGAACGCGTCACCTTATCACTTCCCAAACGCGATCTGGTCAAAGGGGAAATTATCCGTTTGGGATTTGTTACCATGCTCCATACCGGCAATCTCCGGCAGCCGGAGGATTTTTTGGCGGTCAAAAAAGCGTATTTGGATCACGATCCAGTGCAAAAAGTATTGCAGGGTAAGGCTCAATTCGGTTATCTCATTGACGGTGATGCCGCCGACAATGCGTTGCAATTTGTCGCCAATCCTATCGCCCGGTTGCCGCTGCGGGTCGGCAATTTAAATGAAAACTGGACCGCCGCGCTGGCCGTCGGCAAGGAGCTCAAAATTGCCGATCAGACCGGCGGGACGATGTTGGAGTTGCTTGACAATGTCGCCGCCGGGACGGTGGTTACCGCGGGCAATTTGGCGGTGAGCGACGACCCGGCGCTGGTGATTGAGTATGTCGGGCGCTCGGAATCGGGAGTGAGTTTGCATCTTCACAATCCGCAGCCGGTGGCGCGGACGGTGGAGGTGTCTTTGAATCCCGCGTTTCGCAATGTACTGGACGATTTCAAATTTAAACTGACCTTACAGCCGGGCGCCAGTCAATGGCTCTCGGCCAAAGGCGGTAAAATCAAGCTTGAGACAACCCGCTGAAGGAGGGAGATCATGGGCAAACATTTATGGATCGCATGTTCGGTGCTGGCCGCTCTGATGCTGGGGGCGGCGGAAAACTTGACAGACCAGTCGGAGAAAAAAAATTACGGCTTCGGCGAGGAGACAAAAATCACCGAGGTTGCCGAATTGGCCAAAAAGTTCAATTTTACTGTTTCGGATGAAACGCCTTACGTGGTTTGGCTCTCGGATTTGCATGTTTACAGCAAAGCCGACGCCAACAAGCCCGGCGATGTGGTTTTGACCAAAGACATTGAGGGCGACCTTAAAAAATTGTTTGCCCTGATTAATCAGATGAAGCCCTTGCCCGCGGCCGTCCTGATCACCGGCGATGTGACGCACAATGGTGCCATTGACCAGTATCAGACGCTTGCCGGGCTCCTCAAAACGCTCAATCCCGCCATCCGGCAAATTATCATCCCCGGCAATCACGACCAGTATGACAATATGATCAAGGTGTTTCCGTCTGTCGCCGCATACGAGGTTTCCGCGGTCGGCAACTGGCGGATCATCGCTCTTGCCACCGACAAGAGCGGCGACCTTCCGGACCGCGAGGCCGAGTTTTTTGCCAAGGCAATCAAGCAATCCGCCGCCAACCCGGTGTTGATCCTGACTCACCACCCCCTGATGCAATTGCCGGGATGTGAAAATGTCCGGCCGCTGCGCGAAACTTTGATCAAAGGTTGCGCCGGACGGACGCTCCCGGTGTGGTTTTTGAGCGGGCACGCCCACGCCAATTACATGGTTAACATCCGCTATCCCGGCATGTCGGACTTTCCGGCAATGACGCACACTTCGTCCACGAGCTCCTTCGGTTACGATGCCCCGTCGCTCCGGGTGCTGTTTTTGGGCAAAGACCAGCTGGCGGGCTCGGCCATCTGGCGTTATCAGGCTGCCGACGCCGGATTTCGCATTGACCAAAAAACCGATCAGTGGCCGGTCTACACCCCGGAGCCGATGGATCAAAATGAGAAAATCGTCAAACTTGCCACTGCCAACTTTAAAGAATACATTTCCGACAGCCAAAAAGTCGGCGAGGATCCCCGCTATTTTTATTGCGACGGCGAGGCGGTGCTGACCTTTGCTTTGCCGCTTCCCGAGTACAGCGATTATGATCACTTTAAGTTACTGTTTGATATCGAGTCGGATTATCTCGTCAAGATCGGGCCTGCGCCCAACGGCCTCGAGACCGTCATCGACTCGGGCAAGCGGCAGCCGAGGCAGAGCATCCGTTACGAAGTGCCCGCCGCTCTGGCCGAAGGAGTTTTGTATGTCAGCATCAGCGACCGGACGCCGGCGGACGGATTCGGCGCATTTTTGCACGCAATCACGCTCTCGGGCGTAAAAAAACACTGATAAGGATCGGATTTGATGTTGGACCAAATTGATTTGGATGGCAAGGGGCGGTTTGGCCGCATTGGCGGCTCGTTCACCGTGACGGACCCCGACTTGGAGCGGCCGTGGCATTATTTGTATACCAATGAGCAGATTTTGCTCAAGGTCTCCAACTACGGGCCGGTCAGCTGCCAAATCTCGCCGCCCGGCGGGATGATGCTCTTTTCGACGCCGCGCACGGAGAACAGTTTGCCGTTTCAAATCTTTGTGGAGTGCAACCGCAAGTACCGCACGGCGTTTGTTTCGCCTCTCTCCCGGCGTTTTTTGGTCGATTATCGCTGCGAATTTTTGCCGGATCGGGTGCGTTATGTCCTGACTTACCCCGAGGTCGAAATCACGACTGCAATCGGTCTGGCCGACGGCAAGCCCGGTTTATTCTGGCATTGCATTGTCCGCAATTGCCGATCGCGCAATCTCAAATTAAAAATTACACCGGTTTGGCGGGTATTTCACGCTCCGGCGTCGCTGGCGCCGTGGGATATGCCCGAGCTGTATCAGACTTGCGGTTTTTTTAACGACAGGGGTAACAACGGGATTTGGCTTGAGAACCGCGATCCGGCGGGACGGACGGAGGGGCGCAGCGGCAGTTTTTTTATGACTGATCTGGCGGTCGCCGAGGCGGATTTGAGTTACCGCGCGTTTGCCGGGGCTGGCAATATGCTTGTCCCCGACAAGCTCGATCGCAAACTTGCTTTGGATTGCACCAAAATTTTTTCGCTGACAGAGCCGGATGGGAAATCGCTCAACATCGGCTCTCCGGGCGTCGGCGCAATGCGGAGCAAAGCAATGACGCTGGCGCCGCGGGCCGAGCTTGCTTTTTCGCTTTCGCTTTGTCACGCATCGGGTTGGGACGCCGCCGACCGTCAGGAGGCGTTGGCTCAGGCGGTCAAACTCTTGCAAACTTCGGAGCAGCAAAAGGCAGCAGCGGCGATGCACCGGACGTTTCAACACTGGACAAGCCAAATCCGTTATCATTTGCCCGACCCGCAACTCGCCCAATATCTGCAAACCTTTGTCCCGTGGCAACTGTACTGGGTGGGCAAGCTCGACCGCGGCTGGCCCAGCGGCATGCGCGGCACGCGCGACGCGGCGCAGGATTATTCGGCCATCGCCTGGCTTGACCCGGCTGCCGCGCGCACGCTCTTGCTGGATATTTTCGGCTGTCAAAAGAGCGATGGCGGTTTTTTGCGGCAGTTTGCGGTGTCCGGACCCGACGGTAAACACGACTGCCGCGACTATGTCGACTCGGGATGCTGGGTGTTTGAGCTTTTGTACGATTATTTGCGCTTGACCGGCGACCGGGATATTTTAAACCTGAGCTGCCGTTATCTCGAGTCGCCGGCCGCCGAAACCGTCGCCCGGCACGCACAAAAATTACTGGCGTATTATCTCGATGACTTTAACCGCGGCGAGCACGGCTTGGTGCTGATCCGCGAGGGCGACTGGAATGACGCGATGAATACCGCCGGGCTGCAATTGCGCGGCGAGTCGGTGATGGTGAGTTGTCAGGTGGTTTTTTTGCTGCAAATCGCATCGGAAATATTTCCCGAAGCGGCCGGTTATTATGAGCGGCAAGGATCGCAGCTCAGGCAGAATATCCGGCGACATGCGTTAAATGCCGACGGTTTTTTAAATGGTGTGTTTAATGATGAGGGCAAATGGCTTTTTTCGGCGGCGGATCCCGACGGACAGCGGCGGGTCAACAGCGCGGTCAATGCGTGGGGCGTCATCGCCAAAATTTTTGAGCCGTCGGAGCTGCCGCAAGTGTTTGCCTCCTTAAAATTGCTCAAAGGGCCCTGCGGCTACCGCTTGTTTTATCCTCCCTTAGGGAAACCGCCGGTCGCCATGGCCGGACGGCTGGGGACCGGCGATCTGGCGGCCGGTTTGTGCGAAAACGGCACGGTTTACAACCACGGGAGTCAGGGCTTTTTGCTGCGGGCCGCCGGGTGCGCCGGGCGGCAAGACTTGATCCTTGACGTCATAAAGTATATTTTAAATTATGACCAAATGCGCCATCCGGTACATTTGTCCAAGAGTGAACCTTACGCGATCGTTAATTGCTACAACGAGACGCCCGGTGCGGTGGGGGAGGGCGGCACCGCCTTTTTGTCGGGGACAATAAGCACGGTATTCCGCGCTTTTTTGGAGCAGATTTGCGGCATCGTGCCGCACCTCAATGAGTTGGAGATCGCACCCTGTCTGCCGTCGGAGTGGGACCGACTGCAACTGTCTTTGACCTTGCGCGGTTACCGGATTGACTTGTCAGTCATTCGCATCGGGAGCACGGAGCTCACCGTCAACGGCGTCCGGAAGCCGGGCAACCGCATCCGATACGGCAACTTGGACCCGGTTGCGGAAAACCGGATCCGAATTTGCCTCTGACTTTGCTTGTCAGTCCTGCTTTTGGGCCTGTTTTTTGCGTTTCGGCTTCATGATCAAGTGCTCGACGGCAAAGTAACCGACGACGACCACGCCGAGGAAGAGAAATACCCAGATGTAATTGTGCTTGATGAGATCGGCGCCTTTGTGCACCATCTCGGGGTAGGTTATGTCACCGGCCAAATGGGCAAGGTACCAGCCGACAAACGTGAGAATAATAATCCAGATCCCCGCGCCCAGGGCGGTAAAAAAGGAAAAGCGCCAAAACTCCATCTTAACCAACCCTGCCGGGAGTGAAATCAGCTGGCGGATGCCCGGCAGCAAGCGGCAGACAAAGGTGGTCAATTCGCCGTATTCGCGGAAAATTTCTTCGGCACGGTTGAGTGTCTTTTCGGGCAAAAAGAAGTATTTGCCGTAGCGATGGAGAAACGGGCGCCCGAGCCACAACGCAAGATAATAGTTGACATACGATCCGACCATCGAACCCGCCAGCCCGGCAACGATTGCCAACGTGAAATCCAACCACGGGCTGCCGAAGGTGAGCTCGCCGCGGTAGGCCATGAAACCGGCCGGGATCATTACCACTTCGCTCGGAAACGGGATGAACGAGCTCTCGACCGCCATAAAAAAGAAAATCAAAAAATATCCCCATGTGGGTGCATATCCGGCTGCGATTTCGATGTACTGAGCGATGAAGTCAACCATTTTTTGTCCTCTCCTGAAACTGTTGTCGGTGCTTTGATAAAAAAAGCCATTTGGCTAATATAGCACAAGTTGCAAGGAAGTCAAACTTTTTGCCAGTTTTGAGGCGAGTTCCCGCAGATTATTTTTTGTCAGCGATTACAACCAGCTCTTCGAAATTTTTATTATTCGGGCCATATCCCCACAGCAGCAGCAACAGCCGCGCCTGCCACATTTTAAAGTGCCGGAGGAGTCGTGGCGGCTGCTTTCCATATTGATTGAGATGCTGCCGGTAGTAAGAGTGGACAAAGGCAAACCCCGACATCAGCCCGACCGGCGAGTCGGCGGACGTTACGTAAAAATCGCCGGTACCGTCAATGAGTTTGGTCAACCCCGGCAAATTGTAGATATGAAAGTGAAACGGCTCGTGCCAGCCCGACCATGCCTTGCCGTATTGTTTGGCCAAAAAACCGTCACTGTTGGGAGTGGTCACAATCAACCGGCCGCCGGTTTTAAGCAACCGCCCCACTTGCTTGAGTAAATCCAGCGGTGTATCCACGTGCTCAATTACGTGATTAAGTACAATACAGTCAAAATAGCCGTCGGGCCACGGCGAGGATGTGAGATCGCCGCTCCAAAACTGGCAACGGTCACCCATTTTGCGTTTGGCCGACTCGACCGCTCCGGTATCAAAATCTTGTCCGCAGCACTCGATCCCGAGCATTGCCGCCACCCGCAAAAAGTTGCCGTTGCCGCAGCCGACATCCAAAAGGCGCAGCGGCTTTTGCTCTGTACGGGACAAATAACGGACATAATTTTGCCGCAATTTGGGCGGGATCAGTATGGACCCGGCCCGGATCGCCAACCGGCGCGGCAGTGACCGTGCGGCATCGGGAGCGTATTGCTCCTTGATTACCTCGTCAAAAAAAATCATGCCGCGACTGCGGTACTCCTGAGTGTGGGTAAAATATTTGTCGTATAACAGCGGGATTTGGTCGTGTCTGGGAATGGCGGCGGTCCAGCAATGGCCGCAGCTGTCGCAACGTAAAATCTCGGTTTCGCCATCGCAATGAGTGAGAGAATATCTTAAATTGCGATGCAGAGAAGATCCCGGATTGCCGCAGAGGAAGCAGTCTTTTTGATCGATGAAATCCATACTCACCTTTTTTTAGTATTTATGCCGGCGACAAATCTTAATATAAGATGGTTTAATATAGTATGTCTTTGATGATTGTCAAATCAAAATAATGACTGTTATGGTTTGATTGCAATAATTGAAAGTAAAAAAGTCACCGGCTGCCGGATTCGGCGGTCAATCGTTTGCGGGCGGCGGCCAGCGCGGCGGCGCGGTCGGTGACTTTGCCGGACAGCTGGAGGTCATAGATTTCCTCCAAAATCACCTTAAAACGGGGCCCCGGCACGAAGCCGATGGCAATCAGGTCGCCGCCCTTGATCAGGGGTTCCGGCCGGATTTCAGTTGCCGGAATTTCGATCAACCGGTCCAGCAAGCAGACAAAAATATCCATCAGCCGGTGACAACTGATGCAATCAAGGCGGTGAAGCTCAAGCTCCAAATTAAAGTTGTCATCGGCCATCAGCTTTTTGAGGGTCGAGCTTTTCATCTCTTTGACCGTCGCAAAGCGCATATGATTGCGGATGGCCGACAAAATGCTTGCCTTTTCGTTGTTGGCAAAATGGAGCCGCGACAAGATATCTTCGGCAATGTTGCAGCCGACTGCTTCGTGGCCGAAAAAACGGATGCGCCCGCCGGGCTCGACGCTGCGGGTAACGGTTTTTCCGATATCATGCAATAAGGTGCTCCACGCAAGATTCTTGTCTTTGTACGCCATGTGTTGGAGCATCAACTTGGTGTGGACAAAAACATCGCCCTCGGGGTGATAATCGGGCGGCTGCTCCACTCCTGACAGGGCCGCAATTTCGGGCAGAACCGCCGCCAAAATGCCGCTCTCCTTTAAAAGCTCCAGCGCCAAGTCGGGGTAGGGGTCCAGGAGCATCATCGTGAGCTCGGCATTGACCCGCTCCCCGGCCAAAAGCCGGGTTTTTATGGCATCCTCGCGGATGGCCTGCATGGTTTTTCCCTCGATCGCAAAGCGGAACCGCGCCGCAAAACGGACGGCCCGCAGCATTCGTAAATAATCCTCGTCAAAGCGCACCTTGGGGTCGCCGACAGTGCGGATGATGCCCCGGTCAAGGTCTTTTTGCCCGCCGGTGTAATCCAGAATATGATCGGCAATGGGGTCATAGAGCATCGCATTAATCGTAAAGTCGCGCCGCTCGACATCGATTTGCAGACTGTCGGTGTATTGGACGATCTCCGGGCGGCGGCCGTCGAGATAATTGCGCTCCAAGCGGGCGCAGGCGATTTCGCAGTGATCGAGCAAAAAGACGCCGAAACTGGCCCCGACCGCTTTGATCAGGGGAAAGAGCCGTGTCAAATCCTCCGGCTTGGCGGTGGTGACGATGTCAAAATCCTTGGGTTGCCGACCGAGCAGCATATCGCGCACCGCACCGCCGACAATGCAAGCGGCAAAGCCGTTTTGTTGCAGCCGCTCAATGATGGCGATGACAGCCGGGGCGATCATTTTACCGAGTGGTTTTTGACCGGCTCGGGCTGGGTGGCCCGGACATACTCCCACGCCGGTTCGCCAAAGAGCATGGTGTAGCCGATCTGGTAATCCGTCGGGATGGCAAAGCGCTCGCGGACGTCGGCGATGCCGTTTTGCAAGATTGCCGTAAAGAGCCCGCACCAGCAAGTGCCCAGTTTCATACTTTGCGCCAAAAGCTCAAAGTAACTCAAGGCGATCACCGGGTCAACCCCGGGGCAGGGCGACTTTTTGGGGGCGGCGACTACCACCAAATGGGGGGCCCCGCGGAAAATCACATCGGCTCCCATCGCGACCAATTGGCGATAGCGCTCCAAAATGGCGAACTCTCCCGCCAACGGTCCGTCGGCTTTGGCGGCGGCGGTGGCGCGGGAGTTGACGAGGTTGCGAATCTCATTCATGACCGCAAGGTCATCAACGTAGGCAAAGTATAAATTGTGGTTATTGACCCCGGTTGGCGGCCATGCCATCGCATTTTTGAGCGTCGAGAGCTTGGCGCGGTCAATGTTCTCCGCCTTAAAGTGGCGGCAGCTGCGGCGAAACTGGATCAGCTCAAGCATCGACTCAGGAGACGGCAAATGTTGCGGCAGTACCGAGTCGGCCGGGTTTTTGCCGAAAATCGACAGCGCTCCGGTCGGGCAGCAAGCCAGACAATGTTGGCACTTGACGCACCGCTCGGTTCCCCCCATCGGGTTCTCTTTGGGCAAATGGTCGCGGCCGATGGTCAAAGCGCCCGCCGGACAGCTGCGGATGCAGCGCTTGCAGTGGGTGCATAACTCGGGGTTGACAACGACATTCATGATTTAAAAACCTTTGATTGCAAAGACAAATTCGCCGAATGAATCGACCGAAAAGTCGAACTTTTCCTCTTTGGCGTCGCCGAAGCCGTAGGTGGCATAAGCCGAGCGGATGTGCGCCCGGCGTGCGGCCTCAAGGTCGGTATAGTGGTCGCCAAACATCCAGCTTTCCTGAAAATGGGTCTTGTGTTTATTCATCAGATACGCAATTGCCATCGGCTCGGGCTTGAGTGGAAACGGGCCGTCGCCGCCGATAATGTCGTCAAATAAATTAAGTACGCCGAATTTGGTCAAAATCGCCTCGGTCGCGTCTTTGGGCTTGTTGGTGATGACCGCAAGCCTGATGTCCGCTTTTTTGAGCTCCTTGAGCCCCTCGGCAACACCGGGATAAAGTTTGGTGGTGTCGGTCAAGTGGTCGCGGTAATACTTTTTCATCCGCCGCAACGCTTCCTCAAAGTCGACGTTGGCGTCGCTGATGGCGCGACGCACCAGCATCTCGGCGCCGTTGCCGACGAAGCTTACGATCCGCTCGGTTTCCAAGGGCTCCAGGCCCAGCGACCCGCGCATATAGTTGACCGCTCCGGCCAAGTCCAAATGCGAGTCGATCAAAGTTCC
The DNA here is from genome assembly GCA_964609825.1 of uncultured Victivallaceae bacterium. Classification (GTDB taxonomy): domain Bacteria; phylum Verrucomicrobiota; class Lentisphaeria; order Victivallales; family Victivallaceae; genus CAZSSH01. Next base: position 159,969 of record CAZSSH010000011.1, read on the forward strand.
GTCCAAGTCAAAACAAATCAATTTAACCATTGGTTTATCAAATCCTTCTAGATAAAAGGCACTTTTAACAATTGCGGCAACCGGGCGTAGGCGTCGATATCCAAGCTTGAATCGGCGCCGTGCCGGTGATAATGGTAACCGATGCCGCCCACCATGGCGGCGTTGTCGGTACAGTGTTTGCGCGCGGCCAGCGCGAGCTTGACCTCCGGCGGCGTCAGGTCGGTCAGGCGCTGGCGCAAGACGCCGTTGCAGGCCACGCCTCCGGCGCAGACGATGGTTTTTGCACCAAAATCCCGGGCGGCAAGCAAGGTCTTTTTGACCAGCACGTCGACGATGGCCTCCTGATACGAGGCAACGGTGTCATACAGCACTTGGCCGGATAATTTACCCTCGCTGTCGGCGTGCTTTTTGACATGATAAAGCAACGCGGTTTTAATGCCGCTGAAGCTGAAATTGTATTTGTGCTCGGGAGGCAAGGCCTTGCCCGCGCCGCCGGTTAACGGCCGCGGAAAGTCAAAGGCGTGCGGGTTGCCGCTCTCGGCTGTCTTTTGGATCACCGGGCCCCCCGGGTAACCGAGGCCGAGGAGTTTTGCTCCTTTGTCCAACGCTTCGCCGGCGGCGTCGTCGATGGTGCTTCCGAGCTGGCGCAGCGCGCCGTCACTCTCGATTAAAATCAACGAGGTGTGTCCGCCCGAAACCACCAGTGCCAGCAACGGGTATGAGTCCTTGCTCTCCAGTACCCCTTGGCCGTCGTCGAGAAACGCACTGTAAATATGCGCCAAAAAGTGGTTGATGCCGATGAGGGGCTTGTGATTTGCCGCCGCCAGCCCTTTGGCAAAATTGAGACCGACCAGCAAGGCGGGGATCAAACCGGGTCCTTGGGTGACCGCCACGGCGTCAATGTCCTTTAAGGTGACATCGGCTTCGAGCAAAGCGCTGGATAAGACATGATTGAGCGCCACCAGATGCTCGCGCGCGGCCAGCTCGGGAACGACCCCGCCGTGGACGGCGTGTTTGGCGATTTGGGAGGCGATGACGCTGGAGCGGCAAAGGTAGCCGTTTTCGACCACCGCCGCCGCGGTTTCATCGCAGCTCGACTCAATTCCTAAAATCAAACTCATAAAAAAACACTCCAAAAACTTGAATAGTTCTAAAATATACTATAAGTTATGTCAAAAGCAATTAAAATCAGGCATAATTTATGAAAAATCTGTTTAAATTGATCGGCGACGTGTTTTTCTCATCGCAAAGCGTATTTGTGATCGTGCGCTGTCTGGCCTCGCTGACGGTGGGAGCACTGCTGATTTTTAATCAGCCGTTGGCGCTTAAGGTGTTGATGTATTTCCTGTTGGCGCTGCCGTTGGCGCTGGCAGTGATTTTGCTCCTGGGGGCGGCCAATGACCGCGTGCGGCGCAAGGTTTATGTCTTCGGCGCTTTGCTTGCCGCCGTGTGCCCGCTGGTGCTGTATTTGACCAGCAAGCGCGAGCTGGCGGTCTGGGGCGCCGGGGTCTGGGCTTTTTTGGCCGCTGTCGAGATGCTCCTTGAGGTGTTTCGCAAACATGGCGACATCTTGACGCGGCTGGTCAATCTCGCCGGGGGCCTGATGTCCGGCACGGTTGGTTATTTGTTTATGAATGGCGGAGCGGGGTTGTTTCATTCCAGCGTCTGGAGTGGATTTTACTTTTTTGCCCTGGTGATTTTTTGTTTCGCCGGGATTGACTGGGGCGGCAAGGGCCGCGACAAACAGGGATAAATAATATGTATCGTGTCGGTTACGGGTTTGATGTGCACCGTTTGACGGAGAAGCGTAAGTTGATTTTGTGCGGGGTGGAGATCCCCCATACGCTCGGGCTGCTGGGTCACAGCGATGCCGATGTGGCAATTCATGCCTTGATGGACGCCATTATCGGCGCTTTGGCGCTTGGCGACATTGGCCAGTTTTTTCCCGACACCGACAAAGCATACAAGGACATCGACAGCCGGATTTTGCTCCGCCGCGTGTTGGAGCACCCAAAGGTCAAAGAGTATCAAATCGTCAATCTTGATTTGACCGTCATGGCCGAAAAACCCAAAATTTTGCCCTATCGCCTGCAAATGCGTCAGACGCTGGCCGCCGACCTCGGCATCGATCTAGATGCGGTGTCGGTCAAAGCAACCACCACCGAGAAACTCGGCTTCACCGGGCGCGAAGAGGGAATTGCCGCTTCTTGCGCGGTCCTTTTGTCCAAACGCAATGGTTGAGTTTGGTGCGGTGCCGGTTGCGCTGCTCCTTGTATTTTTGTCGAAACTGTATTATATTAGATACTGTGATTATGTAGTTCTTTTAACTTTTTCAGGATCTGGAGTTTGCATTGACGGGTTATCAATATTTGATTGTCGGCGCCGGTTTTTACGGTGCCGCCATGGCGCGGCTGCTTGCCGACCGGCAAGATGCCAAAGTGCGGGTGATTGATTACAAAGATCACGCCGGGGGCGCCAGTTACTCGCAGCTTGATCCGGCGACCGGCATTGATGTGCATTGTTACGGCGCCCATATTTTTCACACTTCCGATGCGGAAGTCTGGCAGTTTGTCAATCGGTTTGCCCGTTTTAACTCATATCGCCACCGGGTGCTTTACCGGCATGGCGGCAAAACTTATTTTTTGCCGGTCAACCTTAAAACGGTCAATGAATTTTTTGAACTGGACTTGCGTCCGGAGGAGTTTGAGGATTTTTTGGCCCGTGACCGCGGGACAGTCGGCGACCCGGAGCTTAATCTGGAAAATTGCGCGATTCATCGCATCGGGCGATCGCTCTATGATGCGTTTATCCGCGATTACACTGCCAAGCAATGGCAGTGCGACCCGGCCAAGTTGCCTGCCTCGATCATTAAGCGCTTGCCGGTGAGAAGCGATTGCAATGTTGATTATTTTGACGATTTGTATCAGGGAATGCCGCTGGGCGGTTACGGTAAACTGTTTGCCGAAATGTTGGATCACCCCAATATCAAGCTCTCGCTCAACACTGATTTTTCGGCGGTGCGGCATACTTTGCCTCCGGGTTGTCAGGTGATTTACACCGGTCGGCCGGATGCGCTTTTTGACTACCGCTTCGGTAAATTGGCGTACCGGAGCTTGCGTTTTGAGCTTGTGACGCTGCCGCAACGCGACTATCAGGGCAACAGCGTGGTTAATTTTGGCGCTTTGGATACGCCATATACGCGGATCATTGAGTTTAAACATTTTTACCCGCAGGACCGCGGTGTTTTTGAGCAAAACAAAACCGTGATTTGCCGCGAATATCCGCGCGTTTGGAGTGATGGCGCCGAGCCGTTTTATCCGGTAAATGACAATGAAAATCAAACGAAATTTTTAAAGTACAAAAATTTGGCCGCCGCCACGCCGCAACTTCATCTGGGGGGGCGACTGGGCGCTTATCTTTATTGCAATATGGATGTCACCATCCGTCGGGCTATGGACGATTTTAAAACATATTTTGAGAAGTGAGCAACTATGAGCGCAGAAACATTGGCATTGATTATGCCGGTATACAATGAATCGGCCATTGTCGGGGAGGTATTGTCCCGTTGGGAGTTGATGCTCGGCCACCTCGGGGTGGATTACCAAATTTATGCTTATAACGACGGATCCAAAGACAACTCATTGGCCATTTTAAAAAACTACGCCGAGATGCCGGGACACCGGGTGACGGTGATTGATCAGCCCAACGCGGGTCATGGTCCGACGGTTTTGCGTGGCTACCGGGAGTGCTGCAGCCAATACGACTGGATTTTTCAGCTGGACTCGGATGACGAAATTGCACCGGAGGATTTTGTCAAACTTTGGGAATTGCGGTCTGATCATGATTTTGTGATCGGTAAGCGCGTCGGCCGGGTCCAAAATTGGTCCCGGCGTCTGATTAGCAAGGTTTCGGCATATTCAGCCAAACTGCTTTACGGTTGTCCGTCCGATGATGTTAATTGCCCTTACCGGTTGATGCGCGCGAGCGTGTTTTCCCCGCTCTTTCGGGAGGTGCCGGAGGATTCGTTTGCACCCAATGTAATGCTGAGCGGCCTGGCCGGATATTACAAATTGCGGAGTGCCGAAATACCGGTGGCGCAGAGCAGCCGGCGTACCGGCGAGGTCTCAATTCGCCGTTTTAAGCTGGTCCAAAGTGCGTTGCTGTCATTTTTGCAATTGTTTTTGCTGCGGTATCGGTTGATAAGACACAAGCAGCTGCTCCGGTTGGGGATTTTATGTTTTTTGCTGGCGCTGATTTTTTTGCTGATACCCAATCAACACCAAGCGGTTGAGCCTGAAATGTCGGCCTCGGATGGCGTTACCGCTTATGAACTTTACAAAAAACAACCGTGGCAGACCGTCCAGCAACTCGATGTCGATATTCGATTGACGCTGAAATCCGGTCAAATTTCGCCGGGTGATATTTTATTGGCGATTCCCAATTCCGGGGTATGTATCCGCAAGCGATCACTGGCGCAGTTGGAGATCCCGGAGTCACCGACCGGGAGCTATCATTTTCACTTGTTGCTTTATGACGATTTGGGAGTGATTTTTGCCGCTCCGGCGACGACCGGTGAAACGGAGCACGAATTGCGGGAGGTGATGTACAATGTCAATCGCGGCCATTATGTAAAAAGCACGCTTTCACAGTATTTGTTGATTAATGACAAGTGTGTCACGGTCAGTGAGTTGAAAGTAGAGCGTGTGGTGGACCCGCTGTTGCCGAAAGTCATCGGCGCGGCGCTGGCGGCGCTGGGTACGGGGCTCTTGATCGCATTTGTTTTGCTGCGGTACGGCAAGCCGCCGGAGCCGGAGTTGCGGCAAAAATTGTTTTTGCTGGTCGCGGTGATTGCCGGAGGGGTGGCGGCGGCGCTGGCAATGTGTGTTTATTACCGTCTTAACGGTGCACTTGAGTATCCGTACGGGACATTTTTATATGTGGCCCAAGACCGGTTCAACGATTTGTTCAATACCTTTACGGTCATGCGTTTTATGGGGGACTATCCGTACGCTGAGCAAATTGCGGGGTCAAGTTACTTCCCGTTTTCTTATCTTTTGTTTAAGCTGGTTCCGGCGTTTAATCAAATGTATGTGATCTTTTTTTCGTATACGGTGTTTTTGAGTTTTTATCTGGTGTCGGCATTTGCGGTCTGCTGCCGCCGGGGCGCGGCGATTATATTGGGATTGTTGGCGGTTTTGCTTTTAAATTATCCGCTGTGGTTTATGCTTGACCGGGGAAACACTGACTCTTGGGTATATTCTTTTATTTTTCTTTTTGTCTGGTGTTACCGCAGACAGTGGCACGGGGCGGCGATCTTTTTTTTGATTTGCGCGGTTAATCTCAAACTTTATCCGGCAATTTTGGCGGTGTTTTATCTTAAGGACCGGGCCTATGGGAAATTTATGGTTGCCGCGCTGGGGTCATTGACTGTGTTTGTATTGAGTCTTGGTTTTTTTGATTGGAATCTGTCCGGACTGCTGACCAATTTGCAGCGGTATCAGGAGTGTTATGTCGAGAGTTTTGACGGGGTCAACAACGGGCATTCGCTTTTTGGTCTGTTTAAAATCTTTGCCAATCAGTTTTTGGGAATCGATCGCTTTTCCGATTATACCCGGATCCATACCGTGCTGGCGATGGTAGTTGCGGCGCTGGTCAGCTGCTATGTGATTTGGGTCGAGAAGGTTTTTTGGAAAAATCTGTTTTTGCTGCTGGCCATGCTGTTGCTGTTGCCTCATGTGTCGCTGGATTACCGGATGATTGTGCTGGTGATCCCGGTGCTGTACTTTTTGCGCGACGAAACCCGGGAGCGTCATCAATTGTTATATGCCGTATGGTGGGGATTGCTGCTCATTCCGGTGCACTGGATTTTTTTGTATCACGGCGAGTTACGGCAATTGTCAGTCTTTTTTCGGCCGTTGTTGCTGGTTGGGCTGGTCGTTTTTATCATGTATTGCGGGATGCGGCAATGGTATCGTGACAAAAAAGGGGTTTCAACAGTGGAGAGATCATGATTCGGGAAATGATAAGCAAGATTTGGCGGCTGTTTAAGCATGATAAAGTTTTTCGTTGGAGTGTTTTGTGTTTTGTGGTTGCGCTGTTGTTGCTGCTGTTTCCGGAGCGGCGCGAAAATGTGGATATTCAGTCGATCTCTGAGGGTGGGGTCACCGCCTATGAGCTCTATGTCAAACAGCCGTTTGAGAGCATTCAACAAATTCATCTCCAAATGGGCTGGAGCATTAAGCGGGATAAGGTCAAACCTGACGATACCTTGTTCGCCTTGCGCAACGCCGGCGTTTGGATGACCAAAGCGAAATTTGACGAATTACAGTTGCCAAATTCGCCGGAGCGGTCATATTTGTTTGAGTATGATCTCTGCGATGATGTTATGGAGCTCCGCGCGGCTCCGCTTGCAGCTGCCGGGACTGACAAGTTGCCGGCAATCGCACATGAGCTTGGCCGCAACCGTTTTGTTAAAAGCAGTTATTCCCAATATTTATTGATCGATGAAAAGTTGGTCAAGATTAATCATTTGCGAGCTCAAATTGTGGTAGATTTACTGTTGCCCAAAATCATTGCCGCGGTTTTTGCGGCGCTGGGGACGGCGGGCATGATTGCATTTCTACTGCTGCGGTACGGCAAAGTGCCGGAGGGGCTGTTGGCGCGTAAATTGTTGCGGATGGTTATTGTCGTGGTCGTCGGTATGGGGGCAGCATTGGCGATGTGCGGTTATTACCGGTCGCAAGGGGCGATATTTCCTTACGATACTTTTTTGTTCCCGTGGTTTGATCGCTTCAACGATTTGTTGAATACATTTACAGTGGTTCGCTTTTTGGACAATCCGTATTCGTCGCAAATTTCCGGTACCAGTTATTTTCCGTTTGCTTATCTTTTGCTGAAATTGACACCGGCAGCCAATTCTTTGTATGTGATTTTTTCGTCTTATATTTTATTTTTGGTTTTTTATCTGGTTTCGGCATTTGCGGTTTGTTGCCGCCGGGGGTGGCTGACGGTCACCGGGGTGCTGCTGATTTTGCTTTTAAATTATCCGTTGTGGTATTTGCTTGACCGGGGCAATACCGATTTTTGGGTTTACCTTTTTATTTTTCTTTTTGTTTGGTACTACCGCAAAGGGCAGCATTGGGCCGCCATTCTTTTTTTGATTGCCGCGGTTAATTTCAAGCTTTATCCGGCAATTTTGGCAGTCTTATATCTCAAGGATCGGGCTTATGGCAAATTTGGAGCGGCAGCATTGGGGTCGATATTGGTTTTTGTATTGTGTCTGGGCTGTTATGATTGGAATTTGGCGGGATTGCTGGCTAATTTAAAAATTTACAGTGAGAGCTATACCGCGACCATGTCGGGTATCAACTCAGGACACTCATTGTTTGGATTGTTTAAAATTTTAACCAACCGGATGACCGGGATGTCTGATTTTTCGAAGTATGCCGAATATTATGTTTTTGCGGTTGCCGCAATCGCGTTTTTTGTCAGCGGGTACGTTATTTTTGTGGGAAAAGTATTTTGGAAAAATTTGTATTTGCTGCTGGCGATGATGCTTTTGCTGCCGCATGTGTCATTTGATTATCGGATGATTGTGCTGATCATCCCGGCACTGTATTTTTTAATTGACGATACCTTGGATTCGGACTGGCAGTTTTACAGTTTTTTTTGGGGCCTGTTGCTGATGCCCATTCATTTTGTGTTTGCTTGGAACGGTGACAACCAGCTCTCAATTTATCTCCGGCCCCTGCTGCTCGGCTGGATGGTATTGTGGATTATGGTTGACGGTTGGCGTCAACGGCGCCGGGAACGGCTGACATAACCTTTGCGGGATGAACCGGTGAAAATAATTTACCCCGGAGAGACAGCCAAGGGATCGGCTGAGATATCCGGGGACAGGGGGCAACAAGTCCGGTTATTTTAAAAATTTGCCGTATTCGTTGCACAGGACCACGGTTTGTACCGCGTCCTCCTCAATGCCGGGGAAACGGTTGCCGCCATGGATAAAGACATTGTCATTGCGGTCGTCGCAAGTGCTGGAGACTTCGCCCGAGACACCGTACATTACGCCGTCGATGATGATCCCGTCGCCGCCTTCGCCCCAAAATTGGTGAATCGTCCCCGGATTGAGGCAGATGCTCTGGCCGGGCTTGAGCTTGACGCGGCTTCCGGAGTCGATCGTCCGCCGGACGCCGTCAACGGCGACGGTCAAGGGCTTTTTGTCCGGCAACCCGGCCGCGTCGGACCCGCTAAGCTCCAAAATGATGAAGCCGTTGCCGCGGTTGATGATATCCTCGCGCTTGCTGCGGTGAAAGTGTGCGGGGGCACGCTGGCCCTCGGGGTCGAGGATGAATTTTTCGGCATAGCTTTTAGGGTACCGGGGATCATTGTATTTGCCGTTGCGCAAGGTGAAAAGCGTGCGACCAATGTTGGCGAAATCGTTGGAGCCGAAGTCGGTCACATCCCAACCAAGCATACAATCGCGGATTTCGTCGGCTTCGCTGCCGGTTTTTCGCCAGTCGGCAACCGTCCACAAGGCGAATTCGGGCAAATGGAGATTGTGTCTGGCAAAAACGTATTTAGCAATTTCGATGCTGCGTTCGATCTGAGAGCGTTTTAACATATTTTCCTCATCGTTTTTCAATAATATAGACCGTTTTCGACTTTTTGACAAAGACAATGTCTCATTTTTGCTGTCAAAAAGCCGAAAAGTGATATTTTTTGCTAACACTCGCATGTATGGAGCACCGGGGCGTAAACCGTCAGGGTCTTGACCGAGCTGCCGATTTCCCACGGCGCATGGTTTGGCCGGGTGACGAGGCGGTTGTCAAAGCGCCTCCAGCCGAATTGCAACTCCTCGCCGCCGTCGGCAAAGACGCCGTTGCGGACAAACGAAACGACACTGCTTTTGCCGTCAACATTGACCGCGATCTCGGCCCCAACAAGCTCCTCCGGAGAGAACTTCTGGCTCCGCAAGCGGCACTCCTCGCAGCCGTCGTCCAGCGTCAAAATGATTTGTCCGGCTGCTGTGACTTCAATGCTGACGCCGCGCCCGTCGGCTTGGCGGCCATTGAGCAAAAGTCCCGGCTGTGGATCGCCGGTGAGGACAAACTCCAGCGTAAACGAGTTGTTGGTCGGCGACCCGGCATGGTTGGGCAACTGGTAATTGCGATAGGAGAAGGGAGGAAGTTTGGGCGGTGCTTCGAGTTTGGCCGGACCGTGGACACTGAGCAACACTTCGGCGTCGGTTTTGACCTCTTTGCCCTCCAGATGATCCCACATTTTTTGCAGAAATGTGGCGGGGACCTCGTGGACTTTTGCCAGATTTTTCTCGGTTTCGGTGATGAAATAGCGGTTATCATCCTCCAGCAAGTCGGGGTAGCTCATCCGCACCATCGGGTCGGGGTGATAAAACAAAAGCTCGGGTTCGCCCCAGCGGATGATTTTGCCCTCGGGCGAATCGGCCTCGACGCCGGGCAAGAGCCATGCCGGATTGCGGTCCTCGTAGACGATTTGCGGATTGCCGCCGACGAAGTGGCCGCCGTGGTTGTGAAACCAGTAAAGATATTTGCCGTTATTACATTTCCAGACAAAGTTGGCGGCGCGCGGGTGCTTGACCGCGTGACCGTTGGCGCGTTTCATATACCGGGGGACGCTCCATGTGTGGCCGCCGTCGCGGCTGTAGGCCTCGACCGGGTAGCCGTCAATGCTGCGGTAGGTGACGTACAGTGAGCCGTCGCTCAACGCGACGAAGCACTGCTCCTCGGCAATGGGGCCACCCCCCGGCGGGGTTTTGAGCCCCAAATCGCCGTCGGGCAAGGTTTCCCACAGGGCTTCGTCCGGATCGGCGACGGTGAGGAGGTTGGCGCTTTTGAGCAGCGAACCCTCGGATTTCTGGTAAAAACCTTTGCCCATTTCGCCGACGCGGATCAAGGACACGTACGCTGTATTGTCCAACGCAAACGGGCGGCCGACATTCCAAAAAAAGCGGATTTTTCCCTGATAAATGTTGTCCCGGTCGCATTGAAAGTGACGGTAGGGGATGTTGTAAAATTGCTTGCTCCAAGTTTTGCCGTGGTCGTCGCTGTACTTAAAGCCGAAATCGCCGAGACAATCGACGCGGGTGATCTTTTGCGTGCGGCCATGGTCCATGATTTCGCGCACGTTGTCACTGTTGCGGTTGTAAAAGACAAAGATGCGCCCGGAGGGGGCTTTGAGCATGACGGCGTAAGAGTTCTCCACCGCCCCCGGCTCCTCGACGCTCGTGATGTCTTTCCACGTTTTCCCGAAATCGTTGCTGCGGCACATTTGGATATGCTGCCCGGCGGCCCCCTCGTCGCCGCCGCCGGTGGTGAGGCAGCAGAGCCAGTGACCGTCATCGGTCTTGACCAGATAGGGTTGGTCGGCGTAATGCTGCGCCGGGATCGGATTGCCGTTTATAATGTTTTGCCAATTCATTTGTCATTTACTCCGGTTATTTTGCCAGCCGTCCAAAAGCACGCGTTTGCGCGGCGTGTCGGTGGCGGGTTTCATCGATTTATCATCGGGGCCTTCGTGTTCGAGGCTCCAACCCTCCCACTCGCGAAAGGCGTGATAGCTCCAGTCCCATTGGTACTCCTCAAAAATACTGATGACATCGCGCAGATACTCGGGGGCGCCGGGAGCCCATGCCACTGCCGAAAATTCGCCGACGTAGATGCGGGCATGGTGTTTCTGCTGAAATTCGCGGACGGGAGCAAGTACTTGGCGCAACGCCTCTTTGTTCCAGTGACGGCCCGCGATTTCGTCGGTGCGGTAATCGCGGCCGACCGGAAAATGTTTGTGGACGCCTTGATGGCTGAATTCGCTCGGTTTATACATATGCAGCTGGTAGATGACATTGTCCATTGCCAGCGGCGAGAGATAGCTGAAAGCGGTGGGCGAGTCCATTTCGTTGGACTCTACAATCAAAGTGGTGTCGGAGTCGATGGCCCGCACGGCTTCGGCGGCGCGTTTCTGGATTTCCCAATAGCTGACGCTCGCGGGGCGGGTTTGAAACGGCTCATTGATCAAATCGAAGCCGAATACCGTCGGATTGCGGTGAAACTTTTGCGCGATGCGCTGCCAGACCAAAACATAGTGGTCGGCGTATTTCGACTCAAAAAACATGCGCATGTTGAGGTCCTCGTAGCGTCCTCCGGGCGGGGAATGAAGATCGATGACCACCTTGATACCGTATTTTTTGGCCAGCTCGATTTCGCGGGCGATTTTGTCCAGCTGTGAGTCGATCCAGCGGTCATAGTCATCAAGATCAAGGTCGGTGTTGGGCTTTGCCCAAAAGCGGCAGATTTGCAGTCGTACCAGATTGACGTTCCAATCTTGCAAGGTCTTGAAGTCCGTTTCGATCATCTCCCGCTGCGGCGACATGACTCCGCGCAGGGGCGGCATTTGGCGGACACGCTCGGGGTAAGTAATGATATAATCCTGATTGACCATATTGTAAATCGTCTCGACCCGGAGCGAATTGAGATCAAATTCAACGGCGCCCGAGGCGTCTTGCAGCCCCAGCATCAACGTTCCCTGATTGGCATCTGAGGGGATCGGAGCAATGAACGATATTTCGCGCCAGTCAAAGGTGCCGTAGACATTATTGGGATGCAGCCAGCGCTTTTGGTTTTCGCCGTCGATATAGTAAAGCATAAATTTGACGCCGTTCCACGGTTGCGGCGGCTTACTGACATTGTCGGCCTTGACCCGGATGGTAAAGGCCAGTTGTTTTCCCCGGTACGGCACCAGATCAATCGCGGCGGAAATGACATTTTGTCTGGCGGCTTCCTCCGGAGTGACGGCAATCCTCCAGATGCCGTCGGTTTGGGCGGCAAAGGGTTGTTTATCCCATTTCAAGGTTTCCCGGTTGATTTCAGATACCATTGCGGCTGACGCAATGATAAAGACGGATAATAATAATGTGGTCAGGATGGTTTTACGGTAATGCATCGAACATGTTTCCTTAGGATGGCTTAATTGCTGTAAAAGTTTTTGCACAAAAATGCCCGGTTGGGATAAAGTTTGTTGCCGCTCATGGTTTGGACGTGTCCGTCAAGATAGCAGACGTTGGCATTGATTAACCCGCCGTGACGGTATCCGGCATAGTTGGTGACGCCTCGGCTCTCCTGATATTGGGCATAGGTTGCCGGATTGAGTCCCGAGCTCAGCACTGCCCAGTCCAAAGCATCGATAAAGGCGAGTCGCTGAGCCGGTTTGATCACCCGGGTGAGTTTGTAAGCCACAATATCCTTGCCGCCCCAGCCGACGATATCGTCCGCTGCCACGCCATAAGAATACTGAGCTTGTCCCTTGCCTCCGCTGGGATTGGTAAAGGCGTATGCCGCATCCGGGCAAGTCAGCGAAAATGGCATTAAGCCGCCATTGATATCGTTGAGATTGGTAAGCCCCAGACCGCTGTGAAACAAAGTGTTTTTGGTCCATGAGCTGCTGCCTATTTTGGCCGGAATCCAATAGTCCTGACTGGTATTGGCGTACAGCGCGCCGGACATTCCGAATTGCTTGAGGATATTGGTGCATTTGACCTTTTTGGCGGTTTCCCGGGCCTTGTTTAAGGCAGGCAGCAGCATTGATGCCAAAATGGCGATAATTGCAATTACTACCAAAAGTTCGATCAGTGTAAAAAATGGCTTCGGGCAAACTTGACGTTTCATCATCTCTCCTTTTGCGGATTATTTTATTGTTTGTCGCTACCTGGTAAAATTTCAGGTCCATGGTTTTTGGTTATTGCTCCATAGTATATTGTAAAAAATGGTTTGCGGCAAGCCATGTTTGTGTCAAAATTAACATGATTGTGCCAAAGTGATTTGTTTTTTGGAATTTGGCGGCTTATATTGAAAATGAAATAAAAATCAACGCCGGAGAAATATCATGCAGTTTAACTGGCAGACCATCGGGGAATATAATTCCCTCCTGCAGCAGACCGTCGGCAATAATATCGAGCTTTGGGTCGGTAAGACACCCTTGGTAATGCCGCTGGCTCATTTTACCTTGGAGGAAAAAAAATATACCACCCATTTACACAAACATGCCCATTATGAGTTAAGTTGTATGTGTCAGGGAGAGATGTTTTATCAAGAGGGTGGAGGCGGAGCGATCCGTCGGTTGAGTGCCAATAATCAACGTTGGGTGCTGATCCCGCCCGGGTTTGAGCACCGGCGTTTTTCTAGGGAAGACAATGCGGTGATTTTCGGCCTCGCGGTGCGGTTAAATGCCAACGGTCCGCTGGCACGGTCACTGCTGGATCGTATCCATATTCTTGACGGGGGGCCGGTGGAGGGGATGCTTGTTGATTTCTGGCGAACGATCGACGGCAACGGGCGCTTTAAGGTCGAGCAGTTGCGCTGGTTGCTGTCAGGCATTTTATTAAAGCTTTTTGCAGAAAATTATCCTAATTTGCTTGGCGAAACTCCGGTGACGGTTCCCAAGACCAACGCCATGGAGGCGGTGGATATTTATATTGACGAAAACTTGGGCGAGGAAATTTCGGTCGATCAACTCGCCCGAATTGCCAAAGTGAGCCGCCGCCAGCTCTACCGGCTTTTTGAGCAAAAGCACGGTGAGCCGGTCAACGAAAACATCATCCGGCGGCGGCTCCAGCGCGCTGCCGAAATGCTGATCGGGAGCAACCTCTCGGTCAAAGAGATTGCCGCCTTGGCAGGCTTTCGTAACTTGAGTTACTTTACCCGCCAGTTTAAAGAGCATTTTATCCTGCCACCCGCCCACTACCGCAGGCAGCGCGGCGCCTGATTGTTTTACGGCTGATATTTGACGCCGTAAGCCAAAATATCGGTGGTTTCACCATCACTGTAACGGCTGAAATTGCGGTAACGGTCATCGTCGATAAAGGTCACGGTAAAAGATGCCCCCTCCGGCGCATCGGTGCTGATTTCGACCGTGCTCGGAATCCCGGTCCGGATAAATTTAAAGTAGTGCCACTGTTTGTCTGTCAATGTATTGACCGGTCTGGTCTGGTTAAACAATTCTTTGCCCTCGGCATCGCAAATTTTGATCCGGTATTCGCCCTGCATTTGATCGCTTTTGCGTCCAAAGGTGCGGATGTAGAGACCCAATGCCTCCGGGGTGCAATCCGGCGGCGGTGGAATTAGCTTGCCTTTGAGCGCCAGATTGCGGTGCAGCTCTTTGCCCGGGACAAAACCCTTGGGGTTATTTTCGGGGATAAAGGTGCGCAGAAATGTCAACTCCTGCAGCTTGAATTGATATTTTTTAATCGTATCGGCATGTTTTGCGGCCACTTTTTTGGCAATCAAATACGGGGTTTTTTCAAGACGCAGATAATTTTGCTGTAAATAACGCAACCGGGCATTCTTTTCGGGGACAAAGTACGACTCGTCAAAGGCATCGCTCCAGCGAATCACCGCGGGCTGCTCTTTTTGCAGATCGTCGAGCAAAAAGAAATCGGGTTTGAGCCAGCTCCGGCCATGGTAATTTTCGATCCATTCGCGCATCCAGTAATAAAAGGTCGGGCGGCGCGGGATATTGAGGTATAAGCTCCATTTGTCAAGGTAAACGCGGTCGTCATCCGTGGTGATTTCGTTGATGAAATTGTGGTATTGATCCGGCTGCGGTTGCCGCTCATAATATGTGTCCGGCAGTTTGGCCGCAGTGTAAAAAGCAATAATTCCGACGGTCAGCACCAATCCCGCCGCCACTCCTCTTGCAACCGGCAGTTGAAACATTGCCGAAGTCAGTATGCCGGCCAAAATAAAAATCCGCGTCGAGTCTTGAAAAGGACTTTGATGATACCGCAACACCGACGAGATCACGATGGCCAGCAACAGGATGAGTAACAGCACAAATGACAGGATCCGCCGCGGATTTTTGCCGGGCATCAACATGGCAAACATGGCAAAAACCATAAAAGTCATGAAAAACTGCAAGTTAAAAAATGCGTCCGGCATCATGCAACCGGCGAAAAATATCTGCAACAATTCCCCAACAGTGGCGATTTGGATCGGATAGAGTTTCAAATTGTAATAGAAATGGTACTCCAAATACCCCATTATTGAGCCGAAAAACAATAAATAGAGCAGTGTTGCGGCCACCACGATGAGTCCGCCCGCGGCAAAAAAGCCGCAGTAGCGCCCCAGATTTCGCCAGTCATGCTTGGGCGCAAAGGTTAAAAGCAGCAGCCAAACTGCCAGCACCCCGGTAAAAAGGATTGCCATGGTGTAGGATATTGCGCAAAAAAATGCCAGCGCCAAACACCCTCCGGCCGTCAGCATTTTGGCGGGAGTCAACCATTTGTCACCGGCAAAATAGATGGGGATCAGTAAATAAAGCGCACCGGATATAAAGACTCCGGCATAACTTTGATAGAGGATAATCCCGCCGTAGCTGAATGGAGTTCCCTGCGAATCGTACCGCATTTTCCAAAATTCCAATGCATAGGCGCATATGGTCAGGTAGACAATGGGGGTGATTACCCGCACCAGCCGGTCGCGCCCCGCCGGAAAACAGACCATCAACAGCACCGGCAACGCGTAAATCAGCAATCCCTGTATCCGGGCGACGGCAAGATCGCGGACCGGCACCAAGAGTGCCCATAAGTGAGCAAACATAAACGGAAAAACACCGTGATGTGAAAAATAACTCGCGTAAATTTTTTCGCCCTGCGCCTGAAAAAAACCGCAGACAATTTTTTCGGTCTCATCGCCGAACTCGGATTGAAACAGCGCCCGTCCAAAATGGTAAGCGCTCAAATCCAAACAGCAAGCACCGGTCAGACAAAGCAGCAATATCAGCATCTTTCCTGCCGCATCCGCGTTGGCATACTCCCGGTGAAACATCCGCCATAGCGCCGCCCCGAGGATGAAAAACAGCAAAATATTGCCCCAATGCAACATATTTTTATCGTCAAACCGGCAAAAAAAATAGGAAACCGCAGTGGCAAAACCGGCGATTAACACGATGGTATATTTAATATTGCAAAACTTTTCGTCAAAAAACAAACGGGACAATACTTGCATAAATTTACCTGAATTTTTATCTGCCTGTGGCTCACAACGGCAAAAACGAGTCAAATAACAGCTTTCACGTCAGAATATATCATCATTTTGAGTAAATAGCAAACACAGTTTGGGGCAGTTTGCCGGGAGGACATATCGTTATCATTGTCTTTCAATCAAACAGAGCAGGCTATTTTTTGTCGGATTTTATCGCTTCGGTGTCTTGAAAAATACATGTTGGGGGGTTACTTTATCCCAAAGGTACCGATATTTCCGGTCAGGTTGCGGGCCCAAATAAAATTTTCCCTATAACACATTTTATGGTTTGATATGCTGTTACTTAAAAATTATCTCAAAGAGCCTTTTGATTGCAAGTGCGGCCGCACCCACTGCGCCGGCACCAAAGCTATTTATGTCGGTCCCGGCGCGGTTCGCAATCTTCCTTTATTGCTCACTGATTGCGCGTTTGCCGGGCGTGGGCTCGTTGTCGGCGATGACAACACGTTTGCCGTGGCCGGGGATGCGGTCAACCGGATTCTCAATCTGGCAAACCGTCCGTTTGAGCGGCTGACGCTGCCGGTTGCTAAAAATTGCACTAAGGTTAAGGCGGATTATAAGTCGTTGCAAATGATCGCTAAAGTGCTTAAAAATGATTTTCAGTGGGCGATTGCCGTCGGCTCAGGGACGATCAACGATCTCGTTAAAATTGCCGCTTATCAGGCCAATATCCCTTATATTGTCGTCGCCACCGCCTCCTCGATGGACGGTTATTTGTCAGCCAACGCGGCTTATCTCAAAAATGGCGTCAAACTGCAAGTCACCGATCTTTGTCCGCCGGTGGGGGTCATCGCCGACAGTCAATTTTTGAAAACCGCGCCCGCCGAGTTGGTGCGCTCCGGGTTAGGTGACTGTCTCGGTAAAGTGGTGTCGTTGCTCGAATGGCAGCTTAATAATACAGTGAGCAACGAAATATATTGCGACAAAATCAGCCGTCTGGTGAAAACCGAGCTCAAGAAATTGTTGGAAGTCGCCCAAAATAATACACTTGACTCGGAAGAGTTTAGCGCGGCTCTGATCAAAATGCTGCTCGTCTCCGGCTTGGCCATGCAGCTCAACGGCAACTCGGCTCCAGCTTCGGGCGGAGAGCATTGGATTTCACATGCCATTGTCATGTACCATTTTGCGAAATATGGCGACGTTAAAACCTTGCACGGGCTTGAGGTGGCCGTCGGCTCAGCTCTGCTGATGCAGGAGTACCGCAAATTTTTCCGCGGCCGCAAGGTCAAAAAGCTGCGTGAAATCAACGTCGAGGATTACCGCAATTGCGGCCGCGACTGGGCCGGGCTCAAAATCGACACCGCCGGCATCGTTCAACAAAAAATCGAGCATTTGACGCGTCATCACCAGAATTTCTCCGCCTTGGCCGCGCCCGAGTTTCGCCGTTCGGCGGCGGGACTCTTGGAGCTCATGGACCCGATTAAGAAACTGTATCGTAAATTTGAGCTCCCGGCCGAATTCAAAGATCTCGGTATCACCGATGAGGACGCGGCGTTTATCCTGCAAAATGCCAAGGTGATCCGCAGTCGTTTCTCGATCATCGATGTTAATACGATTTTGATATAATATATTTGGAATAAAAATTTATGACCAGCGATTTTGTTCATTTGCATTTGCATACCCACTACAGTTTGCTTGACGGCGCCTGTACCACCAAAGGGATTGCCAAACTGGCCAAAGAGATGGAGATGCCCGCCGTGGCGATTACCGATCACGGCTTTATGGGAGGGATTCAAGACTTTCACAAGACACTAAAGGCCGAGGGGATCAACCCGATTGTCGGCTGTGAGGCTTATATTTCGCCCACTACGCGTTTTGACCGCAACCCGGCGCAGGAAAACATCCGCGGTTACCACTTGGTGCTGCTGGCCGAAAATAACGACGGTTATCACAGTTTATGCAAACTCATCTCCGAGGCCTACCGCAACGGGCTGTATTATAAGCCCAGGATTGACAAGGAGTTGTTGCAAAAGTATCACAAAGGTCTTATTGGCCTTTCCGCCTGTATCGGGGGGGAAATCCCGCACCACTTTTTAAACGCCGATGCGGCCGCGGCCGAAAAGGCGCTTGATGATTATCTCGCCATCTTCGGCGAGGGCAACTTCTTTTTGGAGATCATGGATCACCAGATGGAGGAGGAGCGCAAGGCCAACAAACTCATCATTGATCTGGCCCGCCGCCGCAATGTCCCGTTGGTCGCCACCAATGACGTGCATTACCTCAAAAAAGAGCATGCCGAAGCGCACGAAATCATGCTCTGCGTCCAGACCAACACCCAACTCGACGACCCCAAGCGCTTTCGCTTCAGCGGTCCCGAGTTTTATTTCAAGAGTCCGGCGGAGATGAAAGAGTTGTTTAAGGATGTCCCCGAGGCGGTCACCAACACCCGTTTGATCGCCGACCGCTGCAAGGTCACCTTTGATTATGTCCCAAAAGTCAACCATTACCCCGTCTACACGCTTCCCGACGGGACGGTGCCGGGCAAAGAGTTTTTGCGCGAAATCTGTCTTGACAGCATAGTGAGCCGCTATGATTTTGATCCTCGCGCTTCTCAACTTACCGGTGAGCAGACCAAACTCATTGAGCGCATGGATTACGAGCTTGGGGTGATTGAAAAATCGGGCTTTTGCTCGTATTTTTTGGTGGTGAGCGACTTTATCCGCCATGCCAAATCGCAGGATATCCCGGTCGGCCCCGGTCGCGGGAGCGGCGCGGGGAGCGTGGTCGCTTATCTGACCAGCATCACCGACATTGATCCTTTGCGTTATAATCTCCTCTTTGAGCGCTTTCTCAACCCAGAGCGGGTGAGCCCGCCGGATTTTGACGTCGACTTTTGCGAACAGCGCCGCGTTGAAGTCATCGAGTATGTCCGGCAAAAATACGGCGAGGACAGCGTCGCCCAGATTTGCACTTACGGCCAGTTAAAGGCCAAGGCGGTGCTGAAAGACGTGGCGCGGGTGCTCGGCTTTGACTTTGAATTCGGCAACCGCCTGAGTAAAACCGTCCCCGAGGATCCCAAAATGACTTTGGCCAAGGCCAAGGACGAGTCCGCTGATTTGCGTAAATTGCTGGACGAGGATCCCAATGTCCTCAAGATATACAATTTTGCCACCGTTATCGAGGGGCTCAACCGCCAGCTCGGGATTCACGCGGCGGGGGTGATCATCGGCGACCAGCCGTTGGATAACTTAGTGCCGCTGGCCAAGGGGGCCAAAGGCGAAATCATCACTCAGTTTACCGCCGGGCCGTGCGAAGAATTGGGTCTTTTAAAGATGGACTTTTTGGGTCTCCGCACGTTGACCATCATTAAAAACGCCCTCAACATGATTGAGTCCGATTTCAACATCAAAATCGATATTTCCAAAATTCCGTTGGACGATCCCAAAACCTATGAAATGCTTCAGCGCGGCGACACTATCGCCGTGTTTCAGTTGGAGTCCGGCGGCATGCAAAATCTCTGCCGCCAGTTCGGCGTCGAGACGATTGAGCACATTATCGCCTTGCTGGCGATTTACCGCCCCGGCCCGATGCAGTTTATTCCCCAATTTATCCGCCGCAAAAAAGGGGAAGAGGCGATCATTTACGACCACCCGTTGATGGAATCGCTGCTCAAGGAAACCTACGGGATCATGCTCTACCAGGAGCAAATTATGCAGGTGGTGCAAGTCTTGGCCGGTTTTTCGCTGGGCGGCGCCGACATCCTCCGCCGCGCCATCGGTAAAAAGAAAGCCGACGTGTTGGCCGAGCAAAAGGCCAAATTTGTCGAGGGCTGCGCCAAAACCAATCAGATTTCCGCCGAATTGGCCAGCCAGATCTGGGATAAGATTGAGTTGTTTGCCGGTTACGGGTTTAACAAGTCGCACAGTGCGGCCTACGCGTTTGTGTCGTACCAGACTGCGTATCTCAAGGCCAATTACCCGGTTGAATTCATGGCGGCGGTGCTCTCAAGCGAAATCGATAACGCCGAGGAAATCGCCTTTTTGATCAATGCCTGCAAGGATATGAATATCAAGGTGTTGCCGCCGGATATCAACTCCAGTAATATCAGTTTTTCGGTGGACAGGGGCTCCATCCGCTTTGGCCTCGGGGCCATCAAGGGCGTAGGCGAGGCGGCGGCGGGCAAAATCATCCAGAGCCGTCAGGAAGAGGGGACTTTCAGTTCTTTCCTCGAATTTTGCGAGCGGGTAGGAAGTTTCATCAACTCGCGGATGCTGGAGCATTTGACCAAAGCCGGTGCGCTCGACTCATTGAATTTGCGGCGGTCGCAGATTTTGGCGATTGCCGAGCCGATGATGGCGTTTGCCGCCGGACGCGCCCGCGACAAGGCGATTGGACAGGGGAGTTTATTTGATCTTTTGGACAGCGACGGCGGTGCCGACGACGGTTGCAGTGTGGTGATCCCGGATGTCCCCGAGTTTGACCGCGAAGAAGTGTTGAAAAGTGAAAAAGAGCTGCTTGGCTTTTATGTGACCGGACACCCTTTGGATCCTTATAAAGAGCTGGTGCGCGCGTACTCCTCCGATGCCATCCGCGACTTGGCCAATCTCAATGACAACAGCATGGTCCGCATCGGCGGCATGGTCAGCACCGCCACCATGAAATACAGCAAAAACTCGGGCAAACAATTTTGCATCATGATTTTTGAGGACCTTGACGCCTCGGTCGAGTGCATGGTTTATGAACGGGCGTTGCAAACGTTGGTCAAGGAGGGCATTGAGCTTAAACCCGGGACCGCATTGCTGCTCGAGGCCAATGTATCCAAGCGCGACGAAGCCGAGAAACCCAAGATTTCGGTTGAGCGCGCGATGCTGCTGGAGTCGGCGCCGGTGACTTTGACCAATCAGATTCATATCCATGTTTATGAGGAAAAAGTCGACTCGGCCATCATTACCGAGCTGGCGAGCGAATGCCTCAAAATCCCCGGCGATACCGAGATGATCATCGGTGTCGTCCGGCGCGACGACTCAGTGGTATTTTTGGAAAACAAGCATAAAACGATCACCGTTACTTATGAGCTGTTGAAAAAAATCGATTCGCTGCTCGGCCCCGGCTGCTACAAGCTCAAGGCCAAACATTATTCGCCGCCGGTGCGCAAACCGTGGCCCAAAAAGACCGAGGTAGTCGCCGAAAATGGCTGATTTGGTCAAAAAAACGGAAAATATTTGTTTCTGGCGGCTTGAAAATCGTCCGATCCGTGGTTAAATTAAATTCTTCAAAGTGTTTGATACCTCATCTTACCCTAAAATAACAAGGAGAGAAAAGTGAGAAAAACATCGTTGTTTGCCGTTGCCGCCGTGTTGGCAATGGTGCTGGCGGCGTGTTCCGTCTTTTGTCCGCGCGAGATGGCGGACAAATTTACGGTCCACAAGGTGTATGGCGACCACATGGTGCTGCAGCGCCAGAAGCCGGTCAAAATCAGCGGTACCGCCGAAGCGGGCAAAAACGTCAAAGTTACTTTGGCTGACAAGAGCGTTTACGCCGAAGCCGATCAAAACGGCGAATGGGTAGCTACCTTTGCTCCGATGGAAGCGGGCGGACCTTATGTTGTCACCGTGACCGGCGGCGCTAAGGCCGAAAAGATCGAGTTCAACGATGTATTGTTGGGTGAAGTTTGGGTGTGCTCCGGCCAGTCCAATATGGAGTGGAGCGTTAAAAACTCCAAAAACGGCGCCGCGGAAGTTGCCAACTCGGCCAACAACCAAATCCGTTTGTATAACGTTAACTCCCGTCGCGGCGTGTCGCCGCGCAAGGTGGTGCGTGACGTCGATGTCAAATGGCAGCTTTGCGGCCCCGACACCGTCGGCAATTTCAGCGCCATCGGTTACTTTTTCGGTCGGGAGATCAACAAAGAGTTAAAAGTGCCGGTCGGCTTGATCAACTCCAGTTGGGGCGGGACGCCGATTGAGAGCTGGATTAGCCTTGAGGGCTATCAGAAATACAATTGGGAAAAGGCCTTAAACCGGATTGCCGCGCTGGGCGCCGAGGACCCCAATGTCAAGGAAAAACTCAAAAACGCCGCTGCTGAAGCCGCGGCCAAGATGAAAGTTTGGGAAGATAAATTTTACAGCGACAACGCTGCTGCCGTCAAAGCCGCCGAAGGCTGGAAAGATGCCGATATTAATCTCGCCGGCTGGACAAACGTCAAGGCTCCCGCCAGCATCCCCGAGGATATGATCGGCGTTTATTGGTTTCGTACTGAGTTCACCGCTCCCGACAGTTGGGCGGACAAAGACCTGATTTTGTCGCTCGGCGCGATCGACGACTGTGATGTTACTTACATCAACGGGGTCAAGGTCGGGAGTACCATGACCGACACCCCGATGTACTGGTCGGCTCCGCGCATTTACCAGGTTCCCGCTTCGCTGGTGAAACCCGGCAAAAATGTGATTGCGGTCCGCGTCGTCAATAATTACGGCGGCGGCGGCATGTCCGGCCCCGGCGACCAAATGTTTATCCAGCTCAAAGCTGACAAAAATCAAAAAGTGATGCTTGCCCGTGACAACTGGCTGGGCAAAAAAGAGTTTGCCGTGGCCAGCAATTTTCCGGTTCGGCCCGAGCCCGCGGCAACTTCCGCTGAAGGCGACCGACCGCAAAATTTCCCGGCCACGTTGTACAATGCGATGATCGCCCCTTTGACCTGCTATCCGGTGCGCGGTTTCCTCTGGTATCAGGGCGAATCCAACTCCGGCGCTTATCGTGATTATATGACCTTGCAGCCGATGCTGATCGACAACTGGCGCACCTTGTGGGGCGATGAGTCGATGCCGTTTATTTTTGTCCAACTGGCCGCTTATCAGGCGCACCGGCCCAAAGACCGCCTGCCGGATGATTTCTGGAAAAACCGCCAGCCGGGCAATGACAATTGGGCCTATTTCCGCGAAGTTCAAACGGCGACCTTAAAGGTGCCCAACACCGGGATGGCCGTCACCATCGACGTGGGCGACCACTCCGACATTCACCCGATTGACAAGCAGACCGTCGGTTACCGCATGGCCAAAGAAGCCGGTCGCATTTGCTACGGCTCCAAGGATATCTCGGCCGGTCCCATGTATGACAAGCAAGTGGTGGAAAACGGCAAAATCCGTATTTTCTTCACTAACGTGGGCAGCGGCCTCGTGGCGGATCCCGACGGCACGGTCAACACCTTTGCCATCCGCGGCGATCAGGGCGATTTTGTCTGGGCCAAGGCCAAAATCGAGGGTGACACCGTGGTCGTCTGGGCTGATGAAGTCAAAGATCCCAAGTTTGTCCGTTACTCTTGGTCGAGTTATCCGGGCAATCCCAATTTGTTCAATAAAGAAGGCTTCCCCGCGTCTCCCTTCCGGAGCGAAGAGGCCGATTATCTGTTAAAGTAAGAGGCGTATATGTTAGTAGATTTACCGATCCAGGAGCTCAAAAAGTATCAGGGATGCAGTCCGAAACCCGTGGATTTTGAGCAATATTGGGATGAGTCGCTGGCCGAAATGGCAGCGATCGACCCCAAGGTCGACTTGATCCCGTCCGCGTTTCAGGCGCCCTATGCCGAGTGCTTTGACATGTACTTTAACGGGGTTAACAACAGCCGGATTTATGCCAAATTGCTGCGCCCCAAACATCAGACCGGCAAAGGGCCGGCGGTGGTGATTTTTCACGGTTACTCCGGCAACTCCGGCGACTGGTCGGACAAGCTTGCCTACGTCGCCGCCGGGTTTACGGTGGCGGCGCTCGACTGCCGCGGGCAGGGCGGTAAATCGGAAGACAATACCCCCGTCAACGGGATGACGCTCCGCGGTCACATCGTCCGCGGCGCGGCTGACGGCGATCCCAAAAAGCTGATGTTTCGTAACGTCTTTTTGGATGCGGCGCAATTGACGCGGATCGTGATGGCGATGGATAATGTCGACGCCAAGCGCGTCGGCATTTTTGGCGGCTCCCAAGGCGGCGGGATCACCATGGCCTGCGCGGCGTTGGTGCCCGAAGTCAACCGCGCGGTGTCGGTATTCCCGTTTTTGTCGGATTACCGGAGAGTGTGGAACATGGATTTGGCCAAGGACGCCTATGACGAAATGAAGTATTATTTTCGTCAATTTGACCCCAATCACGAGCGGGAGGACGAGTTCTTCTACCGCTTGGGTTACGTTGATATCCAAAATCTCGCACCGCGCATCCGCTGCAAATTGCAGATGTTTACCGGCTTGATGGATACCATTTGCCCGCCGTCAACCCAGTTTGCGTGCTACAACAAAATCACCTCGCCCAAAGAAGTGGTGTTTTTCCACGACTTCGGCCACGAGGGGTTGCCGGGCGGCAATGACCGGATCTTTCAATTTATGATGGGAATGCTCTGAATGAGTGAAGAAAACAAAGAGTTGTCGTTTGAGGAAAACCTTGCCAAGTTGGAGCAGTTGGTTGCCAAAATGGAGAGCGGTAAGCTCCCCATTGAGGAGCTGATTGCTGACTTTGAGGAGGGGAGCAGACTGGTCAAGCTTTGCCGGTCGCGCCTCAACGCCCTGGAGCGCAAAATCGAGCTCTTGACCCGCGACGATCAAAAAGACGGGCAATGGGCCGAGTTTGACCCCGACGCCGACGGCGCCAAACGATAAATTTGCATCATATAGCACTCCCGCAACGGAGTGCTTTTTTTATTTCAGATGGCTGGAGTCAGGGCGTTTTGTTTGGCGCGCCGGACGGCCTCAAGGTAAGCAAAGCCGTAATCGGTGTCGGGCTCAAGGTAACTGCCCTCGGTCCACTCGTTCCACGCATTGATGGTGACGATCGGGTTATCAGGGCAAGTGTCGAGGGCAAAGTCGACCGCTGCGCCGAGCGCCGCTTCAAATTTTTGAGGGGTTGACTCCATGGCCGCCATATGCGGATAACCGGCGTTGGTGTAGGGTAAATTTTGGACGGTGCGCGGCGACGCGTCCCACCCGGCGGTGACATTGGGGTAATACGGTACGGTGTAGGTTTTTTGCGCCTGCTGCCAATAGCTTTGGTTGGCGGCAAACACTTGGTCAAAGCCGGTCACCGGGAAATCGGACAAGTTGGCGTGATGGACCCAGACGTAACTGGTCACGCTGTCAAATTTGAGTTCGCTGATGATCTCCTCCGGTTTGCTTAAGAGTTGCTCGCCGGGCAACAGTTGCACCCCCCACAGCACGGCGTTGAGATGCAATCCGGGGAACCCGGCGTCAATCGTTTTTTGCCGGAAGCGCGCCAGTGCGGCCGCGGCTTTGGGCCACGAGCCGAAGCCCTGCGCCAAACGGTAGATTTCATAAATGGAGAAGTACGGTTTGCCGTCGATTTGCCAGTAGGACGGGTGCTTGAAATGAGTGGCGATGATATAATCGCATATCCGGTCAAACGTCTCCTCGGTGACGGCGCCCGGATAAAGTAGCCGGGCTTTGCCGTCGGCGGGGAGGGGGTGAATATTGACCCAGTCGTGATTGGCCCACATCAAGGCATAGCTCATGAGACCGCAGTTGGATGCCTTTTGATAACCGTCCAGCAGCGCTTTTTCGAGAAAAGTCCCGTCGTTGTAATAATACCAGTCAAAAATAAACGCATCCACCCCGTATTGGACGGCGGCGTCGATTTTTTGCGCCATCACCTCCGGTTGCGACTCATCGGTGTAACCCCACAGCGGACGGCGCGGCTGGCGGTGCCCGGCAAAGCGCGGTTTGGCTTGACGCATCAACTCCCACTCGTTCCATCCCGAGCCGTGAGTGAGCAAATTGCGCTCATCGGAGTGATAATTGGGAAAATAATAGGCGGCGACGGTAACATAGCTTTTCATAATGGACTCATTGGTTGGCGCAAGAGCGGGATTTATTTGGCATTATTTGGTAAAATTGTCATCAATAATATTGTTTTCGACCACGATATTGACCGCATTGCTTTGCGTCAGGACCGATGAGGTGACCGGGGCGGCGGCTTTGATGTTGTTGCCCAAGATTTTGACATCATCGGCACCGGTAATCAGGAATACCGGAAGTTTGCAGCCGGTCCCGTAGAGGTTGATTGTGTTGTCAAGGATTTTAATGTGTTCGTTATTCCACGGCGGCCCCGGGGGTAAGGCCGGAAGTTGCGGATTGATCCGTGATTGGAAGTTGAATACGGTTTTGGCATACGAGTTAAATTGGTTGCCCCGGATCAGGAGATTGCGCGGGAAGCGGGCCTCGCCTCCGGCGCGGTTGACCGGCTCCATCGCCATGTAAACGAGGGTATGACTGTTAAGCGAGTCATTGAAACGATTGTTGGTAACGTCAATGTTGCGGCCGCCTGCCAGGACTCTTGATACGCCGTGGTCAAAGGTGTTGCCGTCAATGACCAGCCCTTGCCACTCCCAGTCGGGCAAGGTTAAATTATCCGGGATTGCGGCGCTTTTGCTGTCGGCAAGTTTGGGCAACGTTTCGGCAAAGACGAGTTTGACCAGCGCGGGGTTGCCGTTGGCCGGAGCAATCAATTCATAGGATTGAAGCGTCAACTCCTGCGTGATGTTGCTTTGCCCGAGCGAGGAGAGCAACAGTCCGACGCGTTTGGTATTTTTCAGAAATTTTTCCGGCCAGATTTTGGCCGGAATATAAACGATGTTGTCCCGCTGCTCTGTTACCGGCGCCAGCCGGCCGTGAATATTGATGAAATCATCGCCCACATGATGGATTGTATTGCCGACGGCGTAGCCGCCGGAGCCGCTTTTAAAATACAAAGCGTCGGCGCACGTTGAGGCATATTCTCTGACCGGAGACTCCACCGTACATCCGGCAATGATCGGCATTTCGCTGTTAAAATTGTAAAAAGCGACCGCGGGCGAAGCCGTCAGCTTGATCCGCTCCAGCCGGGTATGGCTGGAGTGGTAATTGAGAATGCCGTGATTTACCCAGCTCCTTGCATAATAAGTGACATGCTGTCCTGCCCGGTAACGACCTGTTGCCGGTAAAAATTGCTTGAGTTCAAAACGGTAAAGGCGGTCGCCGATTTTGGTCACCTGAGGATTGATTTGATGGATGGCGTCATTGGACAACTCCGGGCGGGTGCTGTCCGGCAAATGCCCCTCGGAGTAAAAACGCAGCAATCCTTTAAAGTCCCGCTCGGTGAAATAAGCAGCCAATGGGTCGCCTGAGCCGGGCTCGGTTTCCACTTCAACATAATTTTGGCCCGCGGTTTTAATGACGCCGCTTACGGTTAACGGCGGGGCATAATTGATTTCGAGATCGGTCAGGCGGATATTTTCGGAATTGATGATGTGTACGGCGGTGTCCCGGGGTGAGTTGATTAAGAGCCGGGTGCCGGGTTCGCCGGAAATTTGCAAATCTTTGCCCGTAATGATCAATGCGCCGGAGTTGTCCGGGTGGTAATCATCTGTGACAAACGATTGCTCCCATGGATTGAAATTGACCGCCAACTCCGGGTGGTATTGTATTCGATAGGTCCCCTTGGGCAAAAATACCGAGCGCGTTTTTCCTGACAATGCGGCGGCAATGGCGCGGTGAATTGCTGCCGTGTCATCGGTTTGGCCGTCGCCGACGGCGCCGAAGTCGCGAACATTGAGCGCTCCCCCGGCCTTTAGGTCCGGTGACGTCAGCGCCCAGTTGATTTCGCCGTCGATGCGATTGAGCAACAGCTCAAGATCGGCTTTTTCGCTGGCCGCCCGGGCATGATTACCGTTGGCCTCATCCATTTTGATATCGTCTTTTATACGACCGATGATGTCAAACTCGTGGCGCAGCCAATCCGCGATGAGGACATCCTTTTTTTCGACTTCCGGCATTTTCCCCCGCCATTGGGCGAGTTGATCGGCATTGCTCCAGAGGGGCAGCATCAGCAGCAAAAAGGTGAAATATGTATGTTTCATTGCGGTCTCTCCTTAATAAATAATCGTGTCGCCAAACCATTTGTACTTCGGCTGCGACGAGAGCGTCGGCGACTGGATATCCGTAAAGGCGACGTGCATGTCCACAAAAAGAATCATGCTGGTCAATCTGCCGGACTGATGCCAGGTAAATTTACGCTGCGCCCCGGCCCAGGAGCTTTGGGTAAATAAATACATGGTTGCCTCGCCGGATAAAATGGTGACGCCGGGGCCTTTGACTTTGCCGGCCCGCCCGATGGCTTTGGCGGCATAAGAGCTGTTGTTTAAAAACTGATTAAAGGTGTAGCTGGTCGCCGCGGTCCTCCATACTTCGCCGTTGATGTTTACCGCCCGGTCGCGATTGTCGGACGGGCATTTAAGGATGGCGCCGTTACCGACATACTTGTAGAGCGGGCGGGTTTTGGGATCTTCCGAACCGGTCCAACCGGGCGCGTTTTGACCGATATCAAATCCGCATGCCCCCCAATATCCGGTATTGGCCGGGATCGCGTCGTTATAGTCGGAAAAATACTGTGTCCATGCCAAACCTTGCTGTTTGACATTGTTTGTACAGGAAGATTTTTTTGCCGTTTCCCGAGCTTTGTTCAACGCCGGGAGCAGCATCGACGCCAGGATGGCGATGATTGCAATCACGACAAGGAGCTCGATCAGAGTAAATAACGATTGTTTGGGGCTGTAAATCCATCTGCTTAAGGTTATTGATTTCATCGTCCAGAGTCCTCCTTGTGTTGGTTTTATATTATATGTTATAATTATACTACACTATAATATAAAAGTCAATATATATATCAAAAAAAGTGTAAATTTTTTTACCGGGTCTCTTTGACGGCAAGGATCAAAGAGTTGTGAGTGACATTGCCGTCGGCGCGGCAGCGGCGGATTTCCTGAATGCAGCGGGCTAAAACGGCGTCGGTCTCGAAGCCGAAGCGGCAGACGCCGGAGGCGGCCGCTTTGAGGGCGGGGAAGTTGACGTGTTGGGCGACTTTGACCTCTTTGCCCGGGGTGAGTCCAAGGTCGCGGAGGGTGGTCAACGTGACTTCGGCGAGGTTTTCGTTGGCGATGATGAGGCCGTCCGGGCGGGTGGAGTTGGTCATCAGCAAGCGGATAAGGTTGCCTCCCCAGTGGCCGGGGTCAAACTCCATCGAGAGGCCGAGCCGCCACTCCGGCGGCAGCGCGCCGCCTTGTTTGCGGGCGTGTTCTGCCAATTCGTCAGTACACTCGTAGGGCAATTGAATGTTGGCGATCACCGCAATGTTGCGGGCTTTTTGCCGCCACAACTCATCGTAGCTTTGTTTTAAAAGACCGGCAAAATCTACCCAAACGGTGTTGACTCCGGGCAAATGGTCGGCGGTGACCGCGGCGCAAGGCATTTGGGCCGCCAGCAGCGGCGCAGTCAACCCTTCGTCAGGGGGATGCGGAAAAATGACTCCCGCCAGCCGCTGCTCGGCAACATCGTCAAGTAGTTGCCGGAAGTCGGGGCATTCGGCGTTTTCACAACTCAGATAATAATATTTGAGCTGTACTTTGAGTTGTTGCTCATATTGGTGTTTGCAACTGGTGAGCAAAGTCCAGAAAGTGTCCCAGCTGCCGGTGTTTTGGGGAGGCGCCGGAATGACGACGCCAAAGGTGTTTAAATTGGGCGGGTTATCAGCGACAAAGGTGCCGCTTTTGCCCGCGGCGACGATAAAATTGTCGTGCAGCAGCTCGTCCATCGCTTTTTGCAGAGTCACCACCGTGGTGCCGTAAAGCTCCACCATTTGAGTACGGGTCGGCAGCCGGTGCCCCGGCGGCCAGACGCCGAGCCGGATGTTGTCGCGGATGGTTTGGACAATGATCTGATATTTGGCGCTCATGAGCGTGCTTTCTCTTTATATTATAGTTGGTAATATATCATACTATAATATAAAGTCAAGCGTGAGTCGGTTGTTTTTGTGCAGCCGGACGGCAGAGCCATGCTTGCATCAAAATGATCAGGATTAAAAGCGAGCCCAAGAGCCACGGCAGGAGCTCAAAGCTGATCCGGGTGTAGAGCCAGCCCTGAATCGTCGGCAAAATCAGAATCCCGAGGCATGCCGAACTCATCTGAAAGCCGATGAGCCGCGTCCCCTCCGCTCCGGCAAACCGCGTCGGCGTAATGTGCATCATTGAGGGGTAAATCGGAGCGAGGCCGAGCCCGGCGAGGATCAAGGCCGCCTGATTGAGCCAAGTGTAGCCGCCGAAGCCGAGAAGGACAATGCCCAAAAATGCAAGCGTCAACCCAATTAAAATCAGCCGTCCGGTGTCGATGTATTTGGCGATCACCCCGGCCAAAAAGCGCCCGGCGGTCAAGGAGCCCCAAAACATGGTCACCGCAAACCCGGCCGCTTCGAGTGAGTACCCGCGGGACAATAAAAAGCTGGCCGCCCACAGCCCGCAACCGAACTCGACCCCGGTATAGCACAAAAAAGAGAAGCAGCTGGCGTAGGCTTTAACATGGCGAAAGACGCTGAGGTAATGCCCCTCGGGCGGCGATTGATGCGCAGGCTCTTTGGCTTTGTCCCACCAGTTGCGGGTACCGAAAAAGAGCAAGGCCAAAGTGAGCTGGATGCCGCCGATGGTAAAGTAGGCACAGCGCCAGCTTAAATCGTGGGCCAGATACAAGGTGGTGATCAAAGGCCCCGCGGTGGCGCCGATGCCCCAGCAACAGTGGAGAAAATTCATGTGCCGGTTGGAGTAGTGCCGTGCCACATAATTGTTGAGCCCGGCGTCCACCGCGCCGCCGCCCAAGCCGAGCGGGACGGCCAGCAGCAAAATTACCCAAACCGTGCCGGTCGCGCCGCAGGCGGCCAAGGCGCTGCCGGTAAAGAGGGTGCTTGCGGTCAAGACTTGGGCAGTGGTGAATTTTTGCAGCACTTTGCCGCTCAAAAAGCCGGAAATCCCGGAGCCGGTCATGATCAAGGCGGTCAGCACTCCGGCGAGCTCGAGGGGTTGGTCAAAGTCGAGGCGCATTTTGGGCCACGCGACCCCTAAAATGGTATCCGGCAATCCGAGACTGATAAAAGCAAGGTAAATCAGGGCCAACAACAACAAAGGGTGCGTTTTCATATTCGGGGCAAAAATGTTTTCAGTGATTGTGTTAAAAATGATAATATATCACTCTGAGGCTCAAAAAACAAATTAGTTTTTGGTGAGATTGCCGCAACTTGCGCAAAATAAATTGCATAATTAAAAATGTGCTGTATATTATCCCCGTCAGCTTATTATTACTTTGCGGAGAAGATACGATAATTATGAAAAGACCCAAGCGCCCGTTTCAGGCCGGGGTGATCGATGTTGGCGCACACTCGGTCAGACTCGATATTTTTGAAGTAGCCAAAGATGGCTCGATTACCTTGTTGGAGAATCTTTCGCGGTCGGTCAACCTCGGTTTCGACGTTTTCCGGCAAGGGCTGGTTTCGTCCGAGAACTTGAGTTTGCTCTCCTCGGTGATGACCGATTTTGCCAAAAAACTTGACGAGTACGGCATCACCTTTTACCGGGTGGTGGCAACGAGCGCCATCCGTGAAGCCTTTAACCGCGAATTGGTGATCAACCGCGTCAAAAATGACTCCAGATTGGAGATGCAGATTCTGGAGAGCCAGGAGGAGATACGCATTACCTTTTTGTCGATGCGTGAAACCTTGGCGCAGACGCTCAAGTTTGACGAGCTTCGCGGGCTTTGTCTGGTGCTGGGCTCGGGCTCACTCCTGTTGAGTTACTTTGAGGACGGGCTGATGAAGTTTTGCGAAGAAATCCCGATCGGGACGTACCGCTTGGTCGACGCTTTGGGCCACAGCAATATCACCATTGAGCAGTTGATCGAGACGCTGGAGTCACAGGACATTCGCCAGCGTTTGTTTGAGAGCGTCGGGATCACCAAAGATACCCCTTTGTCCTTGATCGCCATGGGGGCCTCGGTGCGGACATTGGTCGGCGCCGACCCGGCCGACGACCAGATGATCCAAATGAGCGCCGATAAACTTGGTAAACTGGCGCAGCATGCGATGAACAGCGATTTGTCCAAGCTCTCCACGGAGCTCAAGCTCAATGAGGGGGCGGCGGTGAGCATCAAGCATTGCGGTACGATTTTGGCGTGGTTCCGCGATTTGTTTTGCTGCTCCGACTTTATTTGCCCGTGTACCACCACCCGCAAGGCGTTGATCGACGATCTGGTGCGCCGGAGCGATGACGAAAATAACATCCGCGACCCCTTTCATCTTGATGTCATCGCCTGCTGCTATGCTTTGGGGCGCAAATACGGCTTTGATGCCGGACACGCGGGGGCGGTGGCGGATCTTTGCGGCAAAATTTTGCAGAAACTCAAGCGCGGCTTTGACTTTGATCCGCGCGCCGGGGTGATGCTTGAGATTGCCGCATTGCTGCACGACATCGGCCGCTTTGTCGACACGAGACAGCATCACAAGCACTCGTTTTATTTGATTGACAATATGATGATCCCCGGGATCAGTCAGGCGGAGAAAAAAATCATTGCCCTCGTGGCCCGCTATCACCGGCGCTCGGCGCCGCGCGAGTCCCACACCGATTACATGTCGCTGGGGGCCGAGGACAAGGTGACGGTCTTAAAGTTGTCGGCGATTTTGCGGGCGGCGGACGCACTGGATTGCTCGCGGCACGAGCGCTTCCGCGATGTTAAAATCGCCTTGCACGGCCACGAGCTGGTGTTTCAGGTCGAAGACTTTGGCGACTTGCGGGCCGAGCGCGCGTATTTAAAGCTCAAGGGCGATATGTTTGGCGACGTTTACGGGCTCGATTTAAAGGTAACTGAGGCAAAATAAGCATATGAAAAACGAAAAAGAACTTTTTATCAGCCGCGAATTGAGCTGGCTTGATTTCAACGCCCGGGTGCTCGACGAGGCGTTTTGCACCGCCAACCCGTTGTTGGAGCGCTTGAAATTCATCGCGATTTTCAGCAGCAACCTCGACGAATTTTTTATGGTGCGCATCGCCGGGTTGCGGCAATTGGTCGCCATCGGCAACGATCTGCCGGATGCCGCCGGCAACCGCTCGAGTGAGCAACTCAAGCTCTGCCGCAAAAAAATCGACAAGCTTCTCAAAAAGCAGCAGCGCTGTTTGTTGGACGATCTGTTGGTCCAGCTGGAGGGGCAAAGTGTCAAAATTTGCAAATTGGACCAGCTTTCGGCGATTGCCCGGACGGAGAGTGCGGCCTATTTCCGCAACCAGATTTTGCCCGTATTGACCCCGCTGGCGGTGGACGGGGCGCACCCGTTTCCGATTTTGACTTCGGGTGCGATTGAGATTGCCGTCCGGATGCATGCGCCGCACAAAGAGGAAACGGTTTACGCCTTTGTCGAAGTGCCGGAGGTGTTGCCACGTTTTATCCCGATCCGGAGCGCGGACAATGTCAAAACCTTTGTCCTGCTCGAAGATTTGATCATGGACAACCTCTCCGAGCTTTTTGCCGGGTGTGAGATCATCGACTTTTTCCCGTTTCGGGTGACCCGTGACATGGATTTCTCAGTCGAGGACGACGGCGCTGAGGACTTGATGCGCAGCATTGAGAAAAAACTTTTGCAGCGCCGTCAGCGCGACTGCATCCGCCTTGAGTTTCCGACCGATACCAAAGGTAAATTACTGGACTGGCTCAAGGAGCAATTTGAGCTCGATGAGCAGTTTTGCTACCCGGTGCGCGGGCCGTTGCATTTGAAGCAGCTGTTTGAGCTCATCGGCAAGGTGCAAAAGCCGGAGCTGTTGGAGGCCAGCTGGCTCCCGTTGATGCCGGAAGTCTTTTCCGCGTATCCCTCGACCTTTGCCGCGATTGCCGCCAAAGGGCCGATTTTGGTTGCGCCTCCCTATCACTCGTTTGCGCCAATTATCAAACTTTTGGAGGAGGCGGCCAACGACCCGGATGTGCTGGCCATCAAGCAGACGCTTTACCGCGTCGGCGGTAACTCGCCGGTGGTGAGCGCATTGCGCCGCGCCGCCGAAAACGGCAAACAGGTGTCGGTGGTGGTTGAGCTCAAAGCCCGCTTTGACGAGGGCAACAATATCGCTTGGGCGCGGCTTTTGGAGGAGTCGGGGGTGCATGTGATTTACGGCGTCTCGGGACTCAAAGTGCACTGCAAGGCTCTGATGATCGTCCGCCGCGAGGAGGGGGCGATCCGCCGCTACGTGCATTTGTCGACCGGCAACTACAATGACAAGACGGCGACGCTTTACACCGACTTGGGGATCATGACCACCGATGAGGATTTGTGCTTTGACGTGGCCAATCTTTTCAACGTGCTCACCGGGTACTCGGCGCCGCCGGCCTCGTGGCGCAAGATTTCGGCTTCGCCGTTTGACATGCGCCACCGGTTGTCGGAGTTGATTGAGCGCGAAATCGCCCACACTTCGCCCGATGCGCCGGGACGGATCATCGCCAAAATGAACAGTCTCTCCGATATCGACATCGTCCGTTTGCTCCATAAGGCAGCCGACGCCGGAGTGGAGATTGATCTCATTGTCCGCGGCATTTGCTGTTACCGGCCCAAGCCGGGGCAGGACAACGTCCGGGTGATCAGCATTGTCGACCGCTTTTTGGAGCATACCCGGGCCTTTTATTTCCGCAACGGGGGTGCCGAGGAGTATTATCTGGCCAGCGCCGACTGGATGTTTCGCAACCTTGACCGCCGGGTCGAGCTGTTGTTTCCGATTGAGGATGAGAAACTGCGCGCGGTGATCATGGATCTGCTTAAAATGCAGCTCAACGACTGCGAAAAAAGCCGCCGCTTGCTCGCCTCCGGGGTTTATACCAAGGCTTTGCCGGAGGAACACACCGAGTTTCGGAGCCAAGAAAACGCCTACCGTTACTTTAAGCGGCTCGAGGCCGAGGCGCGCAGTATGGTGACGGCGGACGCGTTTACAATTTTTTCGTCAAAATAGCGTGTGTTTTGCCTGCCAATGCATTTGATTATTGGCGTTTTGGTGTTAGATTAATGGAGCCGGCAGTGACCGGTTCCTTTTTTTTAGCAAATGACGCTTGGGAGTAAGCACAATGTACAGTTTAAACGGTAAATGGACGCTGTCGGGAAAACTTGAAAACGGCAGTGACTCGGTCGGCCCCATGACGGCCATCGTGCCCGGCAACATTGAGTTGACATTGTTTGATAACAACCTCATCGCCGACCCCTACATTGAGCTTAATGCCCAGGCGTTGCGTCCTTATGAATTTTATGCGTGGGTTTTTGAGCGCGAGTTTGAGTTTACCCCGACCGGTGAAGCGTGCGAGCTCGTGTTTGAAGGGCTTGACTGTTATTCGACAATTATGTTAAACGATATTGAGATCGGGCGCAGTCAAAATGCCTTGATCCCGCATGCGTTTGACGCCGCCCAAGCCTTGAAAGCCGGGCGCAATCACCTTAAAGTGGTGATCGCGAGCGCCAACAATGCCATCCGCCAATATTCCTTGGATGCGATGAGTTACTCGGCTTACTCGTTAAATTACGAAGCCTTGCGCGTCCGCAAGCCCGCCCATGTCTGGGGCTGGGATATCGCCCCCCGGATGGCTCTGGGCGGGATTTTCCGCAACGTTTATTTGCGCAAACTTGCGGTTAACCGCTGGTTGGAGCACTTCATCCAGGTCAAAGCGCTGGAGCCCGGTCTGGCGCGGCTGAGTTTGCATTATCACTTTGCCACCGGCGATCTGACGCTGCAAAATCTCAGCGTCAAACTTACCGGCCGCTGCGGCGACGCGGTGTTTTGCGTAGAGCGGGCGGTGTGGTCCACCGCCGGGGTGATCGGATTTGAGGTGGATAATCCCCAATTATGGTGGCCGCGCGGTTACGGCAGCGCCAACTTATATCAAGTGTCGGTCGAGCTTCTTAAGGGTGATCAGGTGCTTTGTCAAAGCGAAACCGTGTTGGGCATCCGCACCGTTGATTTGGCGGTGGGCGAGCTGAGCACCGCCAGGCCCGAGCCGGATTTCCAGTTTTACGTCAACGGTGTCCCGATCCGTGTCCACGGTGCCAACCATGTCCCCGCGGACGCGTTGCACAGCCGCGACGCCGAGCGCTTGCCGCAAATCATTGCGATGGCGGTCGATCTCAATTGCAACATGCTGCGGCTGTGGGGCGGCGGCATTTATGAGGATGATATTTTTTACCGCTTGTGCGATGAGCACGGTATTTTGATCTGGCACGATTTTATGATGGGTTGCGCCACTTATCCGCAGGATGAGGAGTTTTTATCGGTCATCCGCAACGAGGCCGAAGTCATCGTCAAACGCTTGCGCCAGCACCCGTCGATTGCGATGTGGGGCGGCGACAATGAGTGCGACTGTCTGCGGACCTGGCACCAGATGAAAGAAGTCGACCCCAATCATAACCGGCTCACCCGCGAAGTTTTGATGCAAGTATTGCGGCGTCTGGATCCCCGGCGGCCCTTTTTGCCGAGTTCTCCGTGGTACAGTCAGGCAGCGGTCGAGCTCACCGGCAAGGATATTTGGAGTACCGAGAGCTTGCTCCCCGAGCAGCATTTGTGGGGCCCGCGCGATTACTTTAAGAGCGACTTTTACCGTAACAACACGGCGTCGTTTACGAGCGAAATCGGCTATCACGGCAGTCCGCATGTCGAGAGCATCCAAAAATTCATCAGCCCTGGACGAGTCTGGCCGATGACCCACAACCCCGAGTGGGATTATCATGCCAGCAATCCCTTTTTGGGCGATGACAACTATCTCAATTACCGGACCAGTTTGATGGCCGATCAAGTGCGTGAGATGTTTGGCTTTGTCCCCGACAATCTGGAGGATTTTGTGCTCGCAAGTCAAATCTGTCAGGCCGAAGCCAAAAAGTATTTTATCGAGCTCGTGCGCGCCAAGGACAAAATGTCCGGATTGTTGTGGTGGAATCTGATCGACTGCTGGCCGCAATTTTCCGACGCGGTGGTTGATTACTACTTTAAGCCCAAGTTGGCTTACTATTTTATCAAACTGGTGCAGAAAGATTTGATCGTCATCGTGTCGGAGGCGTCGAGCTGGCAGCAAAAGGTGATGGTGATCAATGACGGCAATTGCGACCGCAGCGGCACTTACCGGGTGTTTGACGCAATTTCGGGCGAAATTTTCAGTGAAGGCAAGTTTGAGCTTGCAGCCGGGACGCGTCAGGCGGTTGCCCAAGTCAAAGTTTGTACTACCCAGCAGCGCTTGTTGTTGATCGAGTGGGAATTGTCCAACGGTTTGCGCGGCGTCAATCACGCGGTATGCGGCTACCCGCAGTATGACTTTAATATGTTTAAGACCAGCTGGCTCCCGGCCATCAAGCGCCACAGCGGAGATTTGTATGACTGAAAAAGTATTGATCACCGGCGGCACCGGTTTTTTCGGCAAAAGCATCCTTGACGAGTGGCGCAAGGCGCCCAAAGCCGGGTTTGAGCTGGTGATTTTGTCGCGTCACAGTGCCAAATTTGTCGCCGAATGTTCCGAATTTGCCGATTTGCCGCAGGTTTCATTTCTTGACGGCGATGTCCGCGATTTCGCGTTTCCCGACGGTGATTTTGCTTATGTAATCCATGCCGCCACCCCGGCGGTCTTGGGGTTGGATGACTCGGAGATGACTGGCATCATTGTCGATGGGACACGCCGTGTGCTCAAATTTGCCCGCGAGCGCAAGGTCAAAAAGCTGTTATTGACCAGTTCCGGCGCGGTCTACGGGGTCCAACCGCCGGAGTTACCCAATATTTCGGAGGATTTTCCCTGCCAACCGGTGACGGCGTACGGCAAGGGCAAGCTGGAGGCCGAGGCGATGTGTCTCAACTCGACTGTCGATTGTGTGATCGCGCGCTGCTTCGCGTTTGCGGGCAAGTATTTGCCGTTGGACACCCACTTTGCCATCGGCAACTTTATGCGCAATTGGCGCGACCGCCAAAAGATCGTGATCACCGGTGACGGCCGCAATTTCCGCAGTTATCTCGCCGCGCCCGATTTGGTTGAAGCCTTGTGGCAAATGCTGCTTGCCGCCAAGCCGGGCTCGGTTTACAATGTGGGTTCTCCCGAGGCTATTTCGATTTACGATTTGGCCTTATTAATTGCCGACGGACAGCTTCCGGTGGAAGTACTCGGCAAAAGCGCCGGCGGCCTCCCCTCGCGCTATGTCCCCTCGGTGGAACGCATTTATCAAGAACTCAAGTTAAAGCAACCAATCAAGTTAAATGACTATATCAGACAATGGAAGGAATTATTATGAACGTTACACTCAAAACCAATTTTGGCGACATCAAGCTTGAGCTCTTGGAGGAAGAAGCGCCGATCACGGTCAAAAACTTTCTCGAGTATCTCGACAGCGGTTTTTATAAAGACACCGTATTTCACCGCGTCATCGCCGATTTTATGATCCAAGGCGGCGGCTTCAACCGCGCGTTTGAGCAAAAGAAAACCAACGCGGCGATCAAAAATGAGGCGATGAATATGGTCCCCAACGCCCGCGGCACCGTCGCCATGGCGCGCACCAATGTGGTGGACAGCGCGACTTGCCAGTTTTTTATCAACGTGGTGGACAATGATTTTTTGAACTTCAAAGCACCGACTTCGCAGCACTACGGCTATTGCGTTTTTGCCAAGGTGGTCGAGGGGATGGATGTCGTGGATAAGATCCGCAAAGTCAAGACCGGGACGCGCGGCATGCATCGCGATGTGCCCGTCGAGGACGTGGTGATTTTGGACGCGGTGAGAGACTAATTTTTGAGACAGGAGAGCAGACGATGAAACGAAGAATTCGCATGGGTATGGTCGGCGGCGGTCCCGGAGCATTCATTGGCGGCGTCCATCGGATGGCGGCGCGTTTGGACAATAAAATCGAGCTCGTGTGCGGTGCGTTCAGCTCCAATGCCGAGAAGTCTAAATTGATGACCGATGAGCTTTTTTTGGACCCGGACCGGGTTTACGGCTCCTATTGGGAAATGTTTGCCGCCGAGGCCAAGTTGCCGGTCGGCGAACGGATGGACTTCGTCTCGATTGTGACCCCCAACTTTGCCCACTTTGAGGTGGCCAAGGCGGCGTTGGAGCATGGCTTTCACGTGGTTTGCGACAAACCCATGACGATGACCGTCGCCGAGGCCAAGGTGTTGGCGGCGCTGGTTGACAAGACCAAATTGGAGTTTTGCCTCACTCACAACTATACCGGCTACCCGATGGTCAAGCAGGCCAAAGAGATGATTGCCGCGGGCAAATTGGGCTCCATCCGCAAAGTGGTTTCCGAGTACCCGCAAGGATGGCTCGCGACCTCGCTGGAGAGCCAAAAGCAGGTCTGGCGCACGGATCCGGCCAAATCCGGGATCAGTTGCTGCATCGGCGACATCGGGACGCATGCGGAAAATATTGCCGAGTACATCACCGGGCTTAAAATTGCCGAATTGTGCGCCGATTTGACGAGTTTCGTCCCCGGTCGCACGCTGGATGACGACGGCAATATTTTGGTCCGCTTTGACAACGGCGCGCGCGGCGTGATTTACGCGAGCCAGGTCTCCATCGGCGAAGAAAACGCGCTCAATATCCGCGTTTACGGCGACAAGGGAGGCCTCGAGTGGTCGCAGCAGGAGCCTAATACGTTAATCGTCAAGTGGAACGACCGTCCGAGTGAAATCTACCGCACCGGCTGGGCAGGCAACGGCGAAAACGCCGGGCGCAACACCCGTACCCCTGCCGGTCACCCCGAGGGTTTCATCGAGGCTTTTGCCAATTTGTACTCCAATTTTGCCGATGTTGTGGCGGCGCGGATTGAAAATGTCGATCCGTCCAAAATCCGCCGCGACTTTCCGGGCGTCAACGACGGCGTCCGCGGCGTCGCCTTTATCCAAAATGTGGTGGACAGCTCCGATGCCCACGGCTGGGTCAAGTTTACCGTTTAATTGTTATACACGAAAGAGTTTTTGCTATGTCGTTTGATCACGGATCTGTTACTTTTACCATGTTTGAGCTCAACGGCGATCTGCCGGATAACTTTGTCGATTTGTTTGCCGCCCGCAAAGCGGGGCCCTTGGACAGCGTCGGCGAAGAAATTCAGTTCGGTTGGGTCACCGGCCACCACTTGCTCGACACCGCCATTGACGGCGGCTCGGCACAGCTGGGCGGCTGCTACTTTTTGACTTTGCGTCAGGCGGTGCGCAAGATGCCGACATCACTCCTCAATGCCATTTGCCAGCGCGAAGAAAAGGCGTACATCAAGGCCAATAACCTTGAGTACGTGACGCGCAAGGTCAAAAAAGAGATCAAAGAGGACGCTCTTGAGAAGCACCTTCCCAAAATGCCGCCAATGATCGGCGGGATCACCTTTGTCCTCGACCCCAACAGCAAACTCATGTATGTGGGCGCCACCTCCAATACTCAAATCGACACCTTTGTCGAAAACTTCTTTCAGACGGTCAAAATTGAGCCCTTGCAGATCAACCCCGGCTATTTGCTGGAGAAACTTTTTAAAGTCACCGGCGCGTCGTTCCCCGAGTTGGCCATCAACGGCGACAAGGCGAGCGAACCGGCGGTCGGCCGCGATTTTTTGATGTGGCTCTGGTATTTTAACGAAGTCGCGGGCAAAGTCCGGCATGAGCAATACGGCGAATTTGAGGTTTTTATCGAGGCCCCGCTGGTCTTTTCCGACGATGACGACGCTTTGGGGGCAGGGGAAACCACGCTCAAAAAGGGCGGCTCTCCGACCCGCAGCGCCGAGGCCAAAGCCGCGCTTGAAGTTGGCAAAAAGCTCAAAAAGGCCAAGCTTACCATCACCCGCGAGAAACAGGTTTGGACATGTACTTTTGACGCCGACCGTTTTGCTTTCGGCTCCTTAAAATTGCCGGAGGGCGAACAGATGAACCCGGACGAAATCTTTGCCGAACGCATTGAAAATTTGGAAGTCTTTAAGATCGCCATTGAGATCTTGTTTCAAAAATTCGGCGAAACCATGCTCGGGATGGATTTTCCCAAGACCTTGGAGGATATCCGCGCGTGGGCCAAAAACCGGGACGCGGTTTAAGCGATGGGGCGACTTTACATCATTTCGGGGGACGACGATTTTTCCGTCAAGGAGCGCACGCGCTCGTTGATCGGCGAACTCTCCGGCAGCGTGCCGGAAGACGATCCGGCTTTGGAG
The DNA here is from genome assembly GCA_964609825.1 of uncultured Victivallaceae bacterium. Taxonomy (GTDB): domain Bacteria; phylum Verrucomicrobiota; class Lentisphaeria; order Victivallales; family Victivallaceae; genus CAZSSH01. The sequence goes on from CAZSSH010000011.1 coordinate 201,002, forward strand.
ATCATCTCCGGCGACCGCGATGATGTCAAAAAAGACGAACTTTTGGGCAATTTTTTGGCTGCCATGCGGACGCCGCCCTTTTTGACCGATCACAAAATCGTCTGGCTCAAGCACTGCAAAATGTTGGAGGAGTTTTTTGCCGACGATGCCAAAGGAGCGCTGGCCGAAGTGGCGGCGATTTTAAGTTCACCATTGGATGATGAGCTTACCGTTGTCATTGACGGTCCCGGCTGGGACTCCCGGCGGACGTTGGCCAAGGCGGTCAAAAAGACCGGCGCCGAGGTGGAGATACACGCGCTCGTCAAGAGCACCGATAAAAACTTCGGCGAAAACCGCCGCGATTTGATCAAAGAAATATGCAACGCCGCCGGTAAAAAAATCAGTTATGATGCCATTCAGTATTTGATCGACACCATCGGCCCCGACAACGGAGTGCTGAAAAATGAGCTCGATAAACTCATGTGCTACGCGTGGCAAGCCCCTGAAATTACCTTGCGCGACTGTGAGGCGATTTGCAGCCGCACCAACGAGGCGGTGAGTTGGGAGTTCTCCGGCGCGGTGGTGGCGGGCAAGACGACGCAATCGCTGCAACTCTTGGATATTCTGCTCAAGCAGGGGGAGCCGGAGGTGCGCATTATGGCGATACTGTCCTCCGAGTTTCAAAAAATGATTCAACTCAAATTGGCAATGCAGGAGCTCAATGTCGAGCGGGTCAACCCGCGCACGTTTGACCGCTTCGGCGAGGCCGACAAGGCCAAGTATCCTAATAATATGCTGTTAAAGCTCCACCCTTACCGCGCGTTTAAAATGTGCGAAAATGCCGCCAATTTCCCGGATGCCAAGCTGGTCAAGGCTCTGGATGCGATCCGCGACGCGAGTCGCGCGCTGGTTTCGGGGGGCGGCGAAAGCCGGATTATTTTGGAGCAGTTGATTTTGTCTTTGACCGGCAAAATTTAAGCCATACTCTACAGCTTGACGGCACGGTGGCGCAACAGCATGTCGGCCAAAACCAGTGCCGCCATCGCCTCCGTTACCGGCACCAGCCGGGGCAAGAGACATGGGTCGTGACGGCCCTGAATCTCCAGATCCACCGCCTTGCCGTCGATATCTTGTGACTTTTGCATTTGTGAAATCGACGGCGTCGGTTTCACCGCCAGGCGAAAGGTGATGGTTTGACCGTTGCTGATGCCGCCAAGGATGCCGCCGGCGTGGTTTGACAAAAAGCCGGCGGCATTCATCTGATCGTTGTTGTCGCGCCCGGTGCTTTGGGCGACCTTAAAGCCGTCGCCAAACTCAATTCCTTTGACTCCGCCCAAGGAGAGCATCGCCTTGGCAAGCTCGGCGTCGAGTTTGTCAAACACGGGCTCCCCGAGGCCGGCCGGAGCGTTTAAAATCTGACACTCAATGATGCCGCCAATGCTGTTTTGCTGCAATCGCGCCTGATTGACGGCCTCGATCATCGCCGGAGCGGCGGCAGCGTCGGCGGTGCGGACAATGTTGCTCTCGATTTCGGTAAAATCCACGGTTTGGGCGCGGATGCCGCCGATTTCAAGGGAGTAAGCGTAAATTTGGATGCCGTAATGTTTTAACAGCATTTTGGCAATCGCACCCGCGGCGCAGCGGGCCGCGGTTTCGCGCCCGGAGGAGCGGCCGCCGCCGCGGTAGTCGCGGATGTCGTATTTGGTTTGATAGCCGAAATCGGCGTGGCCGGGGCGGTAGGTTTGGGCGATGTTGCCGTAATCTTTGCTGCGTTGATCGGAGTTGCGGATCAGCATGGCGATCGGAGTGCCGGCGGCTTTGCCCTCAAAGACGCCCGAGAGGATTTCCACTTGGTCGGCTTCGGCACGGTGGGTGGTTACTTGCGACTGGCCCGGACGGCGGCGGTTGAGCTCAAACTGAATGAAGTCCAAATCAATGGGCAAATTGGCGGGCACCCCGTCGACGACCACTCCCAGAGCGGCGCCGTGGGATTCCCCAAAGGTGCTGATTTTAAAGAGAGTGCCGTAACTGCTGCCGCTCATTTTTGATTGGTCTCCTCAATGGTTTTTGCAAGCTCGTTGCTGACCAGCTCGGGGGCAACGTCCGCATGGATCTCAAAAATCAGGTCGGCGTACCGGAGATATACCGGTTCGCGCTCTTTGCAAATCTTATAAAAGGCCGCCGCCGGGTCTTTTTCTCCGATCAAAAATGGCGGCAACCCGTTGCGCTTGACCCGGCCGAAGGCGATCTCCGGCTTGATGTCAAGGTAAACGATGTAGCCGAGCTTTTTGACATCCTCCGGGGTAATGAACGGGTTGGTCAACACCCCGCCGCCCAGTGAAATCAATCGGTTTTGCTGCGGTTTGGCGATTAAATCATAAATGATTTGCGCCTCCAGCTTGCGAAAAAATTCTTCTCCTTTTTGGATGAAAATTTCGCGCGGCGATAAAATTTCGCCGGTATTTACGGTATGCTGTTTTTGCAGCAGTTTATCGGTATCAAAAAATAAAATTCCGAAACGGTCAGCCAACAGATTGCCGAGCGTGCTTTTGCCGCAGTGCTTGACTCCGCAAAGGACAATCGATTTGGGCATTGCCATAAAATATACCTTACATGATCGAGTCGGGGCGGACAATCTGCGTCCCGATCCCGTGATCGGTAAAGATTTCCAGCAAGAGTGAGTGCTTGGAGCGGCCGTCAATCAAGTGAACTTTATTGATCCCGGAGTTAAGCGCATGGACGCAACTCTCGATCTTGGGGAGCATGCCGCCTGAGATTACTTTGCTGTGAATCAAAGTCGGGATATCGGTCGTCCGGATGGTCGGGATGACCGAGCTCTCATCGTCTTTGTCGCTCAAAATCCCCGGGACGTCGCTCAAAAAGACGAGCTTGCGCGAGATGATCGCCTCGGCAATTTTACAGGCCGCGACGTCGGCATTGATGTTATATACTTGCCCGTCCTCGCCCATCCCCAGAGGGGTGATGACCGGCGTGAGACCGGCCTGCAATGCGCTGATAATCGGCTCGGTGTTGACATGCACCACTTCGCCGACAAAGCCGATGTCCTGCTTTTCGCCGGTCAGGGGATCGACGGAGAAGGTTTTTTTGGCGCGCAAAATATCTTTGCCGGAGAGGCCGATCATATGGCCGCCCGCACTGTTGCCCAAGCTGACCAGCTCTTTATTGATCTTGTTGTGCAATACGTCATCGACGATTTTAATGGTCTCCGAGCAGGTGTGGCGCAAGCCGTTGACAAATTTGACCGGAATGTTGCGCTCCTTGAGCTCCGCTGAAATGGCTTTGCCGCCGCCGTGAATCACCACCGGTTTGATGCCGATGCACTCCAGCAACACCACGTCCGACATGGTGCTCTTGACGAGCTCGGGGTCCTCCATGGAGCTTCCGCCGAACTTGATGACCATCACCGAGTTGCGGAACTTTTGGATATAGGGGAGGGCCTCCATTAAAACTTTGGCTTTGTTGATGACTTTTTCCATGATTCAACTCCAAAATCAATATTTGATTAACATTGCGCCCCAAGTGAGTCCGCCGCCAAAGGCGGTTAAGAGCACATAGTCGCCGCGCTCGATTTTGCCCGCGCGGACGATTTCGTCCAAACAAAGACCGATGGAGGCCGCAGAGGTGTTGCCGTAACGGTTGACGTTGACGTAAACTTTGTCCTCGGTGACGTCCAAACGCTGCGCGACCGCCGACAAAATGCGGTAGTTGGCCTGATGCGGGACGACGATCTTGACTTGCGACGGGCAGACGTTGGCATCGGCCAAAACCTTGTTGCAGGAGCTCACCATGCCGTTGACTGCGAGCTTAAAAACGTCTTTGCCCATCATGCGGATAAAGTGATCCTTGTTGGCCACGGTTTCGGCGCTGGCCGGAGTTTTGCTGCCCCCGGCGGGCATAAAAAGGATGTCGGTATAATTGCCGTCGGCATGCAAATCACTGGAAACAACACAGCCGTCAAGGCCGTCGTCGATATTCTCCAAGAGCACCGCCCCGGCGCCGTCGCCGAATAATACGCAGGTGTTGCGGTCACTCCAGTCGGTGATACACGAGAGCTTTTCGGCGCCGCAAACGAGGACATATTTATACTTTTTATTGGTCTTCATCAAGGAGTAGGCAACTTCGAGCGAATAAAGCAGGCCGGAGCAGGCCGCCTCGAGATCGAAGCCAAACGCATTTTCGCACCCGAATTTCTTTTGCAGCAGACAGCCGGTACTCGGGAAAACGTGGTCGGGGGTAATCGTGCCGACGATGATCACGTTTAAATCTTTGCCGTCAACCCCGGCCATTTCCAATGCTCTGGAGCCGGCGAGATAGGCCATGTCCGAAGTGGTTTCATCCGGTCTGGCGATGTGGCGCTCCTCAATCCCGGTGCGGGTGCGGATCCACTCGTCATTGGTTTCCACCATCTTTTCGAGATCAAAGTTGGTCAAAATCTTTTCCGGTACATAAGAACCGGTGCCGATAATCTTAATGCTCATTGTTACTCCAAGGCGTGGTTAAAGTTTGGGTTGGGCGAGCCGAGCTTCCAACTCGGCGGCGGTGCAATTAAGCTCGGCAATCTTGGCGACAATTTTGTCGTTGAGGCCGAAGCTGACGCACTCACCGGCGGAGCGGATGGCATTACGCACCGCTTTGGGGCTGGAGGACCCGTGCCCGATGATGCAAATTCCATTGAGACCCAACAGCGGCGCACCGCCGATCACATCGGCGTCGCCAAACGCCTTGAGCTCACGGAAAGCATTTTGAGAGAGTTTAGCGCCCAAAAGGCGGATCGCATTTTTGGACAGCACCAGTTTGAGCCAGTGCAAGGTGGACTTGGCCAGCCCCTCGGCGCATTTCAAGAATACATTGCCGGAGAACCCGTCGGTGATCAAAACATCGGCGGCGCCTTCGTAGATCGTGTCGCCTTCGACGTTGCCCGCAAAATTGATCTGGATCGTATCCAATAAGGCAAAGGTGGATTTTGTGAGATCATTGCCCTTGACATCCTCGCCGCCGACGCTCAAAAGCCCGATGGAGGGGTCATCTTTTTTGAGCAGATACTGGGCGTAGATGCCGCCCATGATGGCAAATTGGGCCAAGTTGACGGCGGTGCACTCGGTATTGGCGCCGGCGTCCACAAGCACAAAACGCCCGTCCTGAGCGGGCATGCTTGCCGCCAGAGCGGGCCGGTCGATGCCGGGCAACGTTTTGACCAAAACTTTGGTCGCCGCCACGGTCGCACCGGTATGACCCGGGGTGATCATAGCGTCAACTTCTTTATCGCGCAACAGTTTGGCGCAAGTGGTGATGGAGGAGTCTTTTTTGCCGCGTACGGAAACGGCGGACAAGTCGGACATCTCGACAACGGACTCGGCATGCACCAGCGTGATGCGCGGATGGTTGGCGATTCCGTATTTTTCGAGATAAAACCCGATTTTTTTGGTGTTTCCGACCAAGACGTACTCGTAAGTCGGAAAATCAATCAGGGCGCTGACCAAACCCTCGATCACCACCCCCGGAGCGTAATCGCCCCCCATGGCATCCACTGCGATTTTCATTGGCCGAAGTCTCCTTGCAAATAAGGGAAATTACGCTTCGACGCTGATCACCTGTTTGCCGTTGTAAAAACCGCAGCTGCCGCAGACGCGGTGCGGAGTCGCGGGGGCATTGCAGTTGCTGCAAAAGGTAGCCTGGACGCCTTCATAGCGGTTGGCGGCTTTGCGTTGACGTTTTTTCATCCGTGACATTTTTCTCTTGGGTACAGCCATTTTATCTACTCCTTAAATATGGTTAATTTCTAATCAAACACTTATACATTTCATAAAATATAACACAAATATTGATTTTTTCAAGGTTGCCATGATTGAAAAAGTTGATATTTAGTGGAATATTATAAATAGATTCAATTTATCGAAAGCTCCGACCGACCGCGTCCGACCACATGACTGCGCCGCACGGTTTCGCCGGGAGCCGGGAAACAGCATACAGGACAAATTATGGACAAATTTTTGTTGGGTTTCGACATCGGCGGGACCAAATGCGCCGCGATCTTGGGCAAGGTGGACGCCAATGGCGAGCTTACCGTCATTGACAAACACAAGGTTGAGACCTCAAGTCTCAAGCATTACAATGTGATTCTTGACCACTTGGTTAACGAGACCAAGGTGCTCCTAAAGAACAACAATGTTTATCTGCATGACGTGGCCGCCTTGGGGATTTCCTGCGGCGGACCCTTGGACAGCAAAAACGGGATCATCCAGTCCCCCCCCAATCTTCCCGGCTGGGACAATGTCCCCATTGTGAAAATCGTTTCCGACCAGTTGCATATCCCTGTCCGTCTGCAAAACGACGCCAATGCCGGCGCCGTCGCCGAGTGGAAGTACGGCGCGGGTAAAGGGGCCGACAATCTCATTTTTTTGACCTTCGGTACCGGCATGGGCTCGGGGTTGATTTTAAACGGCCGCCTTTACAGCGGCAATTGCGATTTGGCGGGCGAATGCGGGCACATCCGGCTGGCTGACTTCGGCCCCTCCGGCTTCGGCAAGGCGGGTTCCTTTGAGGGATTTTGCTCCGGGGGCGGCATCGCCCAATACGGTCTCATTAAGATCAAAGAGGCGATTCAAAACGGTGCACGCGTGCCGTGGTTCAACAACTATGGCGTGAGTGCCAAGGAGATCGGCGACGCGGCCGAGGCGGGTGATGCGCTGGCGGTCAAAATTTACAGCGACGTCGGCGGTTACCTAGGACGGGCGCTCTCGGTTATGATTGATATTTTAAACCCGGATGTGATTGTCATCGGCAGCATCTTTGCCCGCTCGGAGAAATTCATCCGTCCGGCGATGGCGGAAGTGATCGCCCGCGAAGCAATTCCGGCCGCCGCGGCCCACTGCCGGATCGTCCCGGCGAAACTCGGCGAGGCCATCGGCGATATTGCGGCCTTGTCACTGGCGGCGGGGGATTATTAAAAAATGTACCAAATTTTGCAGCTTGAGGTCGGCGGTTATGACCATAATTTCTCTTATTTGATTACTGCCGGCAACAAAGAGGCGGCGCTGGTCGACCCGACCGGCGATCTGGAGGTGTTGACCAAAGCGATCAACCGTGAAGCGGTGATTCCAAAGTATATCCTATTGACCCACGGTCACTTGGATCATTTTCAACAGCTGGGGGAAATTTTGAGCATTTTCCCCGCCGAGGTGATCTCCCACCCCAATCACCCGATGTATAAGCACAATCACATCACCGATCACAAACATTTGCCGTTTGGCGAAAAAGGCTATATCGAGATTATTTTTTCGCCGGGACATACCCGAGACTCGGTGATGTACCGTCTGGATGATGACAGCGCTTTATTTACCGGCGATACGCTGTTTATCGACTACATCGGTTTTTGCCGCTCCAAGGAGATGTACGCGACGTTGACCAAAAAAGTGTTGCCGCTGTCGGACAAGCTGGTGGTTTACTCCGGGCACGATTACGGCAGTGTCAAGGCGCGGACGCTCGGCGAGGAAAAGCTCAAAAATAAATTTCTCGATTTTTGCTCGTATGACGAGTTTAAACAACGATTGCAGGAGCTTGGCTAAATGGTATTTTTCATCCGGTTGCTGATCCGGTCACTGCGTATTTTTTTGATCAATTTCCGCTGGAAAGGGGAGGATAATCTTCCCGGTGAGGGGCCGGCGATTTTGGTCTCCAACCATATTTCGCTCTTGGATTTGATGCTGATCCAGTTTCTCTGTCCGCGGCGCGTGACGTTTATGGTGCGGCGCGAAGTTGCCGAGTATGTCCCCGCCAAGTTTGTCTGGCGGGCATTGAATATCATGCCGGTACCGCCAAGCAATCACCCCAAGGCGATGAAGCGCTTTATCCATGAGGTGCAGGACAAGCTCAAGGCGGGCAAAATCGTCTGCTTTTTTCCGGAGGGCGGGATTTCGGGCAACGGGTGTCTGGTCAGATTTAAGAGCTCGGTGGAGAAATTTGTCCCGGCGGGGATGACGATCCCTGTCATTCCGGTCCGCATCGGGATGCTGAGCGAGCGTTTGGTTTCCTTTAAGCAAGGCAAAATGACCGTCCATTTTCCGAAAGAGTTTCCGGTCAACTTCAGTGTTAATATCGGTGTCGCGGTTTCGCCGTCGCTGACCGCTTTTGAGCTCAGACAAAAGGTTTCCGAGCTGGGAGCCGAGGCCGAAGCCGAGCCGCAGCCGGGCGAATTGCCGCTTCACTCCGGGTTTGTCCGCACCGCCAAGCGTAAATTTCGGCACTCGAGCTTTAAGGATCACAAGGGTGCCGCGCCGACCAACTTTGAAATGCTGCTCCGAAGCGCGATTTTGTCGACGAAATTGCGCGAATTAAAGACCGACAGCCAATTTATCGGCGTTTTGCTTCCCAATATGACGATCACCTCGGCGGTGCTGCTGGGGGTCTTGTACGCAGACAAAACTCCGGCCATTTTGAATTTCAGCTCCGGGCGCGAGACCGCTCTTGGGGCCTCGCGCCGGGCAGGGGTTAAATTGATTGTGACGAGCCGCAAATTTTTGGCCAAACTCGGCTGGGAGGAGGCGGCGGAGATGGTTTTTTTGGAGGACATTGCCGCCAAAGTGGCCAAGCCCGAAAAAATCATTTGGGCGATCAAAATATTATTGATGCCGCGCAAAATGCTGATGCGCCATCTTGCCGCCGCGAGCGCGTTTGACGTCAAGCGCCTGGCTGTATTGTTGTTTTCCAGCGGCTCGACCGGGATTCCCAAGGCGGTGATGCTCTCGCACCGCAACATCAACTGTGACTTGTACGCCTTTTGGCGGGTGATCGCGTGGACGCCCAAGGATAAATTGATGGGCAATCTCCCGTTATTTCACGCCTACGGCTTTACCGTCGGCTTCTCCTTTATGACGTTGGCCGGCTCACAAGTCGTTTATGTCCCCAACCCCCTCGACGGCGACGGCGTGATTAAGGCAGTGGCCGAAAACGAAATTACGATTTTAACCGCTACCCCGACCTTTTTGCAAAATTATCTCCGCAAGGCCGACGAACGGGATTTGAAAAGTCTGCGGCTGGTGATTACGGGGGCGGAGAAGCTGCGCAGCGAACTTGCCGAGCGCTTTAAGACCTTGACCAGCATGGAGATCGTCGAGGGGTACGGCTGCACCGAGCTTTCGCCGATTGTCACCATTAACCTTGCCAACTCGATCTTTTTGCTCGGCAAGCACTCCGATCACCCGGACAGCATCGGGATTCCGTTGCCGGGGATCCATATCCGGATCATCGACCCCGAGACCCGGCAGGAGCTGCCGCCCGGCCAGTCCGGCTTGATGCAGATCAAGTCGGGGATCGTCATGCAGGGCTACCTCAACGACCCCGAGCTCACCGCAAAAGTCTTGGTGAACGGTTATTACGACACCGGCGACATTGCCAAAATGGATCGTGACGGCTATATTTACATTACCGGGCGCGCCAGCCGTTTCAGCAAAATCGGCGGCGAAATGGTGCCGCACGAGCTCTTGGAGCGGCATTTGCTGGAGAGCGCCAAACGCGAGGAGCGGGTGTTGGCGGTGTCGAGCCGCCCGGACGGCAAAAAAGGGGAAAAAATCGTGGTCTTTTACTCCGACCCGACCTTGGTGCCTGCCGAGCTCATCGCCGACTTAAGGCGGCAAAAGTTGCCCAATTTGTGGATACCCAAAGAGGAAGACTTCATCCTCATTGACCATCTCCCGTTATTGGGCAGCGGCAAACTCGACTTGAAAAAGCTGCGCGAGCTGTGATAATCACAATATTTTAAGAATTTTGTGCTTTTATTAATTACTTCACTTGACATTTATGGCAGTCTAAGGTATAATAAAATCGCTGACATAATCAGAGTATCGCCAGTTACCGTAAATTTTTGTCAAGGGAGTCAATCATGCTGAAACACGTTGTCATGACGCTGGCCGCCGCCTTTGCCGCGGCCGCCGTCGCTGTTGAGCTGGAGCCATCGTCAACTGAGCTCAAAACGCCGGAAACTTCCAAACATTTCCGCAAATACGTCGACCCGCAGTCGGGAGTCGTGTCCTACATCCTCAACACCCGAATCGCCTACAACCAGCAGAGCATTTATTTTACCCAAAAGTCGATGACCGACGATGGGCGCTTCATCATTTTTGATGTCTCGGGCGGCGACCGCAAAAACCGTAAGACGCTGGCACTCTTTGATTTTCTCAAAGATGAGCTTTATCCCTTGGAAATCGCAGGCGGGATTCCCTTTATCGACGTCAAGACCGATCAGCTTTATTATGTCAACAAAGACGGCATTTTCCGCCGCGACTTGTTGGTGGACCCCAAATCGGAAATTAAGCTTTGCCCGATCCCTGAGGCGTTGACAAGTATGGGCAAAAAAATCCATTATTACTGTACCCATCTCACGTTGACTGCCGACCGCAAAAAAGCCTTTCTCGACTCGCGGGTGGACGATCGCTTTGTCCAAGGGACGGTCGATCTGACCACCGGCAAATATGACCAGTGGAGCGAAACCGACTTTGTGGTCAACCACGGCCAGCTTCACCCTGCCAATGACCGGCTCGCCATGTGCGCCTGGGAAGTCACTTGGAAGGACTCGGCGGGTGTCGAGCACCCGATCCAAAAAGTCAACGGCGTCTATCCCCGGATGTGGCTCTTTGACGCCGACGGCAAACGGCAGATGATTCCGGCGCAGGAGGCCAATTATGCGACCCACGAGCATTGGGCCGAGGATGGCAAGGGCTTCTATTTTTGCGCCAACGGGATTTATTATCATGACCTGGCGACCGGCAAACAAACTTGCATGGCGCGCGTCAAGGCGGCGCATGCCACAATGAGCGCCGATAATAATTATCTCACCCATGACGCCGCCGTCGGCGAGTGGTACCGCGGTTGCTCGTGGCAGATCGGTTTTTACAACCGCTTGACCAACAAAGGGGTTTTCATTTATCCGGTGCTCCCTGCGTTCAACACCAAAGAGGATCAAAGCAAACTTCACCCCGATCCGCACCCGCAATTTGTCTGTAACGACCGTTACATCATTTGCACCATTAATGACGGCAACGGCGCGATGGATCTCTCGGTTACCCCGGTGGATCAACTGATCGAAATGACCAGGTAAACCCATACTCATCGGGTGCAAATACGGCAAAAAATGCCGGGAATTACATGGAAAATATTTTAACTCCATTGGATTTCCGGTTTTTTCTTTTATAGTAATCAAAAAGGAAGGATTTTTGCCATGAAATTGGAGTTGCTTTATACCCGTGTTGTCGGAGATATTTGCTTGCAGTACCGGATCGACCGGGAGTCCGGGATGGTTGAGCTCAATTTGTTGCCGGTATCAACTCCCGCAACCGCTGTTGATCCCAAAGAGCTTACCCCTTTGGCCTCGGTGAAGTTTGGCGGCGACAGCGCCGGTTGCGGGTTTGGCGGCGGTCGCACCATGCGTTACAGTGAAACCGTCAGCCGTTTTCGCTTTGAGAAGCAGGAGATCAAGGATCGGGAAATCTGCACGGTGCTGCGCCATGACAACGGCTGCCGTTTGCTGCATTATTTGCGATGGCACGAGGGGCTCCCGGTCTTTTTTGTCCATACCGAGCTTGTCAATGACTCCGGCGAAACATTGGAGATCGAGCTTTTGGAGAGTTTCGCCTTGGGCGGCATCGGCGAGGGGTTGACCGATCGGGATTTTGCCGACCTCAAGCTGCACCGTTTTCGCTCGCGTTGGTGCAATGAGGCCTGTCATGAGACGGTGACGGCGGCGGACTGGCAACTGGAGCGCTATCCGCTAAACTATGTCATTTGCAACGAGCGTTACGGTCAGGCCGGGACGTTGCCCGCGTGCGGCTTTCACCCCTTTGGCGCGGCGGAGGACCCGGTCAATCATATTTGTTGGGGGGCGATGCTGGCGTGGAGCGGGTCGTGGCAAATGGAGTACTCGATGCGCAATGCCTTGGGCTTGGCGCTCTCCGGCGGGTTGGCTGATTGGGAGTTCGGCCACTGGTGCAAACGGCTTGCCCCCGGGGAAACCTTGGCGGCGCCGACGGCGATTTTGAGTTGCGTGGCCGGGACTTTGGATGAATTGTGTGCGCGATTGGTGCGGGGGATTGAGAGTACCTTGCAGTTGCCCGCAGTTGAGGAGAATTTGCCGGTGATTTTTAACGAGTGGTGCACCAGCTGGGGGGAACCCTCGGAGCAAAGTTTGCTGGCCATTGCCGAAAAAATCAAAGATTTGCCGGTCAAATATCTGGTCATGGATACCGGGTGGTACAAAAAGGACGACGGCTCGGCGTGGAGCTCGGGGCAGGGCGACTGGCAGGTCAATGTGCGGTTGTTTCCGCACGGTTTGGCCCATGCCGCCGCCGAAATCCGCAAGACCGGCCTCGTGCCCGGCATTTGGTTTGAGGCCGAGGTTATCGGCAACAGTGCCGACGCCTGGGATCGCGATACGGCAAAAATGCTGCACCGCGACGGCAAAGTAATCGCTGCCGGCACTCGTCGCTTTTGGAATTTGGCCGACCCGGCGGCATTTGAAATTTTAGATCAAAAAATCGTCCAATTTTTAAAAGCCAACAATCTCGGGTACATCAAAATCGATTACAATGAAAACGTCGGCGTCGGCTGCGACCACCCCGACTCGCCCGGCGAGGGCGTCCGGCAGCAAGTGCTGGGGACGCACCGTTTTTTTAAGCGTCTCCGTGAGGTCAATCCTGAGTTGGTGATCGAAAATTGCGCCAGCGGCGGCCACCGGTTGGAGCCGGCGATGTTTGGCCTGAGCTCGATGTCGTCTTTTTCGGATGCTCACGAGTCGGACACGATCCCGGTGATTGCCGGATCGTTGCACCGGTTGATGCCGGTACGGCAGATGCAAATCTGGGCGGTGATGCGCCAGGCGGCGGAGTTAAAGCATATCGTTTATTTGCTGACTTCGGCGATGCTCGGGCGGCTGTGCCTCTCGGGCGATATTTTGCAACTCTCGGAGCAACAGTTTGACACGGTCAAACGCGCTTTGATCTTTTACCGCCAACTCGTTCCGGTATTGAAAGACGGCGACTCGCAAGTCATTGCCATGACCGGAAAAAGCCGCAAATGTCTGACCGGTAGCCAGATTGTCTCCCGGCTCCGCCGCGACGGCAAACAGCTCGTGCTGTGGTTTCACGTCTTTGACGAAGCTCCGGAGTCGATGCGTTTCGCGCTTCCCGCCGGCAACTGGCAGTTGACAAACCAATTCTCCGCCCCCGCCACCGGCATGCTGCAGCTCATCCGCGGTGAAGTTATATTAACCGCCCCCGCTTCCATGAGCGGCCATGTGGTATTGCTGGATAAAATGGAAGCATAAGCCTGATGCGAGAAGGAAAAACCTTTGGAAAGTTTTTTCCTTCTCGCGCTCTTCTTTTTCCAAATTCTTTTGGGATGGCATTTTCTCAATTGGTAAGCCAATTGAAAAAATGCCGAGCGGTCTGTTATCAATTGCTCCCGGATGACCGGATGCTCCAACATTTCTTTATTTCCCATTGCCTGGTTTCTTTGCGATTGATTTTTTTTGTGGTAAATTATAACCTATCAAAAAACAGGACATTTTTAAAGTGACTTTATTAAAATGCGCGCAATTTAGCAGACGTTATCAGTAATTTGTATTGCTATTATTTATCATTGACCCAAATCCCAAAATAATCATCAAATTTTACTCCTCCTCCGTTATACACTTGACAGCGCATAAAATGATGGTCAGTAAATTAATATTTATATACAATATATTTAAAATTAGATAAAAATAATTTTTCAAGTAATACTTTCTTTTATGGACAAAAAACGGCCGGGGATTTGATTTCCCCGGCCGTCGTTATGCGTTGTCTTAAATGAGCTTAAAGCCGAAGATGATGAGCAAGGCGGCGCCGAGGACGATGCGGTAGTAGCCGAAGAACTTGAAGTCGTGCTTGCGGATGTAATTCATAAAAAAGGCGATGACGCCCCAGGCGACCAAAAAGGAAACCACAAAGCCGATGCCGGTGGCGACCCATTGGCTGTGGGTGAGATGGCCGCCGTCTTTCATTAAACTGTAGGCCGAGGCGGCGCACATGGTCGGGATGGCGAGGAAAAAGGAGTACTCGACCGCCACTTCGCGCGAGGCGCCGAAAAACAGCCCGCCGATGATCGTCGCCGCCGAGCGCGACGTCCCGGGGATCATCGAGAGGCACTGGACACAGCCGATCAAAAAGGCGCGTTTGTAGGAGAGGCCGGCCATGTCGGTCACTTGGGCCTTGGGCGCGAGTTTTTCAATAAAGATGAGGAGCACGCCGCCAATGACCAGCGCGGAGGCGACCGTCATCACGTTAAACAACGCATGCTGAATTTTGGAGCCCAGCAAGCCGCCAATCACGAGCGCGGGGACCACCCCGACCGCAGCCTTGAGCCAGACTTGAAACATCTCCATAAAGGCCGCCTTGTCGCGGAAGGCAGCGGCCGGAAACAGCTTTTTGTGGAAATAAATCAGCACGGACAAAATGGCCCCGAGCTGGATGACCACCATAAACATATTTTTAAACGATTCGTCAAAGTGGATAAACTCATCGACGATGATCATGTGCCCGGTACTGCTGATCGGCAGAAACTCGGTCACCCCCTCGACGATACCCAATAACATGGCTTCAAGGTTTAACAGCATGATAATTGATATGCCCGTAACCGCAATGATACGGCAAAAACGGATGGCGGGCAACGGTCCCTTTCAAATTAAAAATATTAGCGCATACTATACTGTGATTTTCCCTTTTTGTCAAGCGTTGAACGTTCGACATTGGTGTTATTTTGAGCAAAAATATTGTCCGGCGACAGGAGTGATTTTTTCAAAAAAAACGCCTCACTCTTGCGGGAGCGAGGCGTTGTGGTGTGGTTGTTTACGCCAGCTTTTGCTGCATATTGTCGGACGAACCCAGCGTCAGCAAATCCAAGGGCGAAGAGGACAGGACAAAGCTGCTGACCGGCAGCGCGGTGCTGACGGTTACTTTGACCGGCTTGGTTGCGCCGACGTTATTGGCGGCGTCAACCGCGCGCACATCCATGTAGTAGACCCCTTTGGGAACATCGGTTAAGACACAGCTCAGCTGGTCGGCCGAGAGCGCCTGCTCCAAGGTCATCGTTGACGGCGAAGCGCCGACCCAGACTTGATAGCCGGTGACACCGACGTTGTCCGCGGGGGCTTTCCACGACAAGGTGATGCTGTTTTGCGCAACGGCAGCTTTGACCGAAACGGTGTCGGGGGCGGTGGTGTCAAGCACCGTAAAGGCCTTGGCGGCGCTCCACTCACCGATGTTTTTGGCTTTGTCAATTGCCCGCACCTGATAAGAGTGCTGACCGACGGCAAGATTGTTGACGGCCAAAGTTGTTTTGGTCGATTTTAAGATTTTGCCGTTATCGAGTTGGATTTCGTAAGAGGCGATGCTGCCCGAGTTGTCAACTCCGGCGCTCCAGGAGAGTGTGGCCTTGTATTTGCTGTTAACCGCGGGATCGGCCAAGCCGGTGACCGGGTCGGGCGCGGTGACATCTTTGACCGTGATTTTGGCCTTGACCGCTTTGCTTGTGTTGCCCGCCGCGTCAAAGGCGATGACTTCCACATTATTCACCCCGATGACAAGGTTGCCGAAGACGGCGGAAGTCTCCGCCAGTGTCTGAGTTTGGTCACCGCATTTGACCTGATAGTGGTCAACTCCGACATTGTCGCTGCCGCTCCAGCTGACGGTGGCGGTGTCTTGATCCAGCAAGACGGTCTCAACTTTGCCCAAGGTCGGCGCGGTCACATCTTTAATATCAAAGGTGATGATATCACTCAATGCACCGTAGCGTCCCAGCGAATCCAGCCCCCGGATTTGGATGGTGTTGCCGACGGATATTTGCATCGCTTTGAGGGTCAGTGACGTCCCTTTGACAATGCTGATTTCACCATTGATGCTGACTTCGTAACTGACGATTTTGGCCTTGTCCTGAGCTGCCGGAGTGCGCCAGCTGATGGTGGCGTCGTATTTATTGACCCTGGCGGTCGGGATGACCGCCCCGGGGGCCTTGGGATCAAGGTTGAGGATATTTTTGACCTCATACTGGGCGTTGGCTTCGTTGCCGGCGGTATCGACGGCTTTGAAGTACACCGTGGCGTTGCCGGAAACGGTAATCGAGCCGGTATAATTGGTCCAGTCACCGTTGCCGATCTTGTATTGCGACAAGGCCAAGGCGATATCGTCGTCAAAGACGGCGCTGACCGTGACATCCTGATTGGTTGGATTGGTCGTATTGGCTTTGATGCCACTGATGGTAGGAGCTGCTTTATCAATGTTGGAAACCCTGTACTCTTTGGTGGTTTCATTGCCGGCGGTGTCCACAGCCTTGAAATACACCGTGGCGTTGCCGGAGACAGTAACTGCGCCGGAGTAGTCGATCCATTCACCGTCGCCGATCTTGTATTGCGACAAGGCCAAAGCGATATCGTCGTCAAAGACGGCGCTGATCGCGACATCCTGATTGGTCGGATCGGTCGGGTTTGCCTTAATGCCGGTGATGGTCGGGGCTGTTTTGTCGATGTTGGAAACTTCGTACTGGGCGGTGGCTTCGTTGCCGGCGGTGTCTACAGCTCTGAAATATATTGTGGCATCGCCGGAAACGGTAATTGCGCCGGAGTAGTCGGTCCATTCACCGTCGCCGATCTTGTATTGAGACGAGGCCAAAGCGGTGTCGTCCTCAAAGACGGCGCTGATCGCGACATCCTGATTGGTCGGATCGGTCGGGTTTGCCTTAATGCCGGTGATGGTCGGGGCAGCTTTGTCGATGTTGGAAACTTCGTACTGGGCGGTGGCTTCGTTGCCGGCCTTGTCAACGGCCTTAAAGTATACCACGGCATTGCTTGTCACACTGACGGCACCGGTATAGCTGACCCAGTCGCCGTCGCCGATTTTGTACAGCGATGAGGCCAACGCTTTATCGTCGCCAAAGACGGCGCTGACCAGAACGCTTTGGTTGGTCGGATCGGTTGCACTGGCGGCGATATCGGTGATGGTCGGGGCTGTTTTGTCGATGTTGGAGACAGTGTATTCTTTGGTCGCTTCGTTACCGGCGGTATCGACGGCTTTGAAATACACCGTGGCGATGGCCGCCACAGTGACGGCTCCGGTATAGTCGGTCCATTCGCCGTTGCCGATTTTATATTGCGACGATGCCAACGCTTTATCGTCGCCAAAGACGGCACTGACCAAAACGTTTTGGTTGGTCGGATCGGTTACGCTTGCGGCGATATCAGTGATGGTCGGAGCTGTGACATCAACGTTGGCATTGACTACCGACAAGCTCAGATTGCCGCTGTTAAGCAGCAGCGAATAGCTGTAATCGCCATTTGTGACCGAAATGCCGTTGACGGTCAAACTGCCCAAAATGTTTGAGCCGTTGCCGATGGAAACGGTTTGAGTAAAACCGGCCGCTCCCTGTGCGAGTTTGTAAATTCCCGTGGATTGGGTGGCCGAAACCGTAATCGTATAATTGGGAGCACCATCGATCAAACTCAAATTATTGATCAGATAACTATCCCCGCCGGTGCGTTTGCTTACATCAAAGTTAATCTCGGCGCCTGCATCGACAGTGACGGAGGCTCCGCCGTTTATCGCCAATTTACCGGTTACTTTGCCGCCGGAGTAAACATGCATGGTACCGCCGTATATCGTCGTGCTGTTTGCCGTGCCGCCCGAGCTGACATATAAAAAACCGCTTATATTGACAGAGTTGACATTGGCGATACCGCCCGAGCTGACGAATAACGAGCCGCCGAAGTTGATCGCCGTACTGTTTGCCGTGCCTCCACGCGAAACATATATTGCAGCATTGGAGTTAACCAGCGTGTTATATGCACTGCCTCCGGAGGCAATGGACAATATGCCGCCACCGGTTGCCGAGGTGTTATTTGCCAACCCGTCGGAAAAGATGTACATTGATTGGCCGCCGGAAATCACTTTGCCGGTCATGGCGGCAGCTTGTGACAGCAAGAAATCGCCGGAACCGAAATAGCACCCGGAGTAACTGCTTTGATAAGTTACGTATGCTCCCTCCGCTACGGTCAATGTGCCGTTAAACGGGGTCCAAACGACATTGACGGCGCTGCCGCCGGAGGCGATGTACATGGAGCATCCATAGTTGAGTGTGGTGTTGCTTGCCACCCCGCCGCTTGATACGTACATCCTGCCGCCTAAGTTGAGTTCGCGGCTGAGCGTGGTGCTGTTGACTACGCCTCCGCTCGATACATATATCCTGCCGCCGGAGCTGATCGTGGTACCATTGGCGCTGCCGCCTGCCAGGACAGTTATATATCCGTTGGTTATCGTCGTGCTGTTTGCCACCCCGCCGGAGTAAATGTACATATCATCGTACAAGTTGGTGCGATTAGCGGTGCCGCCGGTGTAAATATACATGAAACCTTGCATTATCGTTGTACTGTTTGCCACCCCGCCGGAGGAGATGTGTATGATCCCCTGTGAGTTTGTGTAAGCGTTGTTGGCAATCCCGCCGGAAAAAATATACATGGCGCCGGTCACCGTTTTGCCGCTCATGGTTGCGGCTTGGGATTGCAGCAAATTGCCGGAGCCCAAGTAGCACCCGGAGTAGCTGCTCTGATAAGTGACATAAGCCCCGTTTTCCACCGTCACTGTGCCGACGCAGGGCGTCCAGATGACATTAAAGGCACTGCCGCCCGAGCTGACGGTGAGGTTGCCGCCATTGACCGCAGTGTTGCTTGCAGTGCCGCCCGAGGCGACGGTCATGATCCCGCTGGGGTTTATGATGGCGCTTTCCGCCGCTCCGCCGTTGGCGATGTACATGGAGCCGGAAATCACAGTGCCGGTCATGGTTGCTGCTTGGGACTGCAATAAATTGCCGGAGCCCAGGTAGCAGCCGGAGTAGTTGCTCTGATAAGTCACATAAGCGCCGTCAGCCACGGTCACTGTCCCGACGCACGGAGTCCAAATGACATCGACGGCACTGCCGCCGGCATCAACATACATATAGCCGCCGGCATTTACCGTAATGTTATTTGCCACACTGCCGCTATAGATAAGCACCGTCCCGCCGGAATTTACGGTCGTACTGTTGACAATGGCGCCATCGTAAGTTCTCATTGTCCCGCCGGCATTGATAATAGTACGGTTTGCTGTCGCACTGTAGATGCTCATTGATCCATTTACCGTGGTATCATTTGCAATCCCGTCAATGCCGATATATATCTCATTATAGGAATTTACTACCGTACTATTGGCGATGCCGCCCGACGATACCCTCATATAACTATAGGATGTTATGACGGTATGATTGGCGATACCGCCGTTGGCGATATACATGGAGCCGCTGTTCAGCGTTGTACTGTTTGCGGTACCGCCCGAGAAAATGCTCATTGACCCGCCATAGTTTAACAAGGTAACATTGGCGGTGCCGCCGGAGGAGATATACAGATAACCGCGTGACAGAGTGGTGCTGTTGGCAGTACCGCCGGAGGTGATGTCTAGCGATCCACCGTTGACCGTGGTGCTGTTGGCAGTACCGCCGGAGGTGATGGTCATTGTACCGGAGTAAAGCAATGTCCTGTCTGCAATGCCGCCGCCAGCGATATACATGGATCCGTAAACTACTTTGCCGGACATGGTTAATGCCTGAGAAAGCAACTGGTTGTTGGAGCCGAAATAGCATCCGGAGTAACTGCTTTGGTACGAGATATAACCGCCGCTGTTAACCGTCACTGTGCCGACGCACGGCGTCCAGATGACATTGACAGCACTGCCGCCTGAGAAAACGGTGAACGTGCCGAGGTTTACGGCAATGTTTTCCGCACGGCCGCCGGAGGCGATGGTGAGCAACCCGTTGCTCAAGACACCGCCGTTGGCAGAGCCGCCGGAAGATATGGTCATGGAGCCGCCGGATACCGTGGTGTCACCGGCACTGCCGCCGGAGGAAACTGTCAGTTGACCGGCGTAAGTCACGGTGGCGCTGTGCGCCGTACCGCCGGAAGATATGATCATAAAGCCATTGGAGCTTATCAGACTATTGTCGGCTGCGCCGCCGGAGGAAATATACAAATAACCGCTTGACAGGGTGGTTCTGTCAGCCACGCCGCCGGATGCGATAAACATCGAGCCATTTTTCACCGAGGTATCGCTTGCGGAACCGCCGGAAAAAATATACATGGAGCCGGAAACTACTTTTCCGGTCATGGTTGCCGCCTGAGAGAGCAATTGGTTGTCGGAGCCGAAATAGCATCCGGAGTAACTGCTCTGATAAGTCACATAACCGCCGTCATTGACAGTTACCGTACCGACGCACGGCGTCCAAACGACATCGATGGCGCTGCCTCCGGAGTAAACGGTCATTGCTCCATTGTTAATTACAGTATTGACGGCATCGCCGCCGGAGTAAACGGTCAAATTGCCGCCGTTCAGCGTAGTATTGTCGGCACTGCCGCCGGAAGCAATTGTCATTGAGCCTCCTGAAGTCACGCTGGTGCTGCTTGCCACCCCGCCGTCGGCGATATACATGGAGCCGGAGATGATGGTCCCGGTCATAGTCGTCGCCTGGGACAACAATTGGTTGTCGGAGCCAAAATAACACCCGGAGTAACTGCTTTGATAAGTCACATACCCGCCGTCGGCGACGGTCACCGTGCCGACACACGGTGTCCAAATAACATTGGTGGCACTGCCGCCGGAGGAAACGACCAGACTGCCTCCGGTCTTGACCGTGATATTGCTTGCCGCCGCGCCCATTGCCACGGTGATTAAGCCGCCGGAGTTTACCGTGGCATAATTGGCCGACCCTTCGGCGGATATTTTCATCAAGCCGTTGGCATAGACGGTGGTGCTGTTGGCAACACCTCCCGATAAAATGATCGAGCCGCCGGATATTGTGGTATTGTTGACCGTCCCGTCAAAAAATACGGTGATAACCCCCAGCGAATTTACCATGGTATTGTTTGCCGTCGCATCAACGGCGACGGACATTGCTCCGCCGTCATTCACCATGGTGTTGTTGGCGGTGCCGCCGCCGACAATCAGCATTGCGCCGCCGTTGTTGACGATGGTACTCTCCGCCGTACCGCTGCCGATGACTTCAATGCTTCCTTTGCTGTTTGCGGTGGTACTGTTTGCCGTCCCTCCGGTTGCGACAATCACTGTGCCGAGGGAATTAACGGTAGTGTTATTGGCGGTGCCGCCGGATGCAATGAACAAGGATCCGCCGGAGCTCAAGACAGTGTCGTTTGCCGTGCCGCCGGAGGAGACATTGATCGTGCCGCTTTCGTACAATGCGGCACCGTTGACGGTGCCGCCGGAGACTCTGATTTGACTGCGACTGTACAGTTGCCCGCCGTTGACGGTGCCGCCGGAGAGAATATAAAGATAACCGAGATCATTTAAAGTGACATAGTTCATTATTGTCCCGCCGGATACTGATATGCTGCCGTATCCCTCCAATAGGGTGTTGTTGGCGACGCCTCCGGCTGCAAGGTTCATCGACCCGCCGCTTCTGATGGTAGTACTGTTGGCGGTGCCACCTGAGGAAATACGCATTTGGCCGCCGCTGCTGATCAATGTGCTGTTTGCCGTGCCGCCTTCGGCGATCATGATCACCGCACTGGAATTAGCCGTGGTATTTTCGGCTGAGCCGCCCGAAAAGATCAATAAGGAGCCGCCGGAAGTGATTGAGGTGTTGCCGGCACTGCCGTTGGAAAAAACGAACATCGATCCGGAAACAACCTTATCTGTCAAAGTCATATTTTGCGAAAATAACTGATTGTCGGAGCCAAAATAACACCCGGAGTAATTGCTCTGATAAGTCACATAACCGCCGTCGGCGATGGATACGGAGCCGACACACGGCGTCCATATGACATTGACGGCGCTGCCGCCGGAGGAGACGGACAATATCCCGCCGTTGATGGAAATGTCAGTTGCGCTGCCGCGGCCGGCGATGCTCATGGAGCCGCCGGAGTTTATTGTGGTGTCGCATGCCGAAACATTCATTGTGATGTACAAATATCCTCCGGAATTTATAACGGTGCCGTTTACCGTGCCGCCGGAGGATACGGCCAAGGCTGCTCCGGAATTCAATATGGTACTGTTGGCGGAGCCGCCGGAGGAGACATTGATTTTGCCGGAGGAATTGACGGTGGTGCTGTTTGCGGTGCCGCCGGAGGATATGGTCATTGCCCCGCCGGAGTTTACAATGGTATTGTCGGCTGCGCCGCCGGCGGAAACGTATAAATTGCCTTTGGATATGGTGGTATTATTGGCGGAACCGCCGGAGCTGATAAACACCGTGCCATTGCTGTTTACCGTGTTGTTGTCAGCATACCCGCCGGAAAAAATATACATGGATCCGGCAACCGTCTTATCGGATATGTTCAATCCTTGAGATAACAGAACATCTGCCGAGCCAAAGTAGCATCCGGAGTAACTGCTTTGATAAGTTATATAACCGCCGTCGTTGACAGTTACCGTGCCGACGCACGGAGTCCAAATGACATTGACGGCACTGCCGCCGGAGGCGATGTACATGGAGCCGCCGGCAGCAATGGTAATGTCTTCGGCAACCCCGTCAGAGCCGACATACATCGATCCGGAAACAACCTTGCCGGACATGGTTATCCCTTGAGACAGCAATTGATTGTTGGAGCCGAAATAGCAACCGGCGACGCTGTTTTGGTAGGTGACATAGCCGCCGTTGATCACGGTTACCATGCCGACGCACGGAGTCCATACGACATTGACGGCACTGCCGCCGGAGGAAATGAGCAAATTACCCCCGGCATTTACCGTAATATCGGTTGCTGTTCCGCCGGCGGAAACGGTCATGGCGCCGGTCGAATTTATCACTGTGTTGTTTGCCGACCCGCTGAATGAAATGTACAGTTTGCCGCCGGATATTGCGTTGCTGTTTGCATTTCCGCCGGAATATACAGTCATTGCCCCGCCGGAGTTCAGAATGGTGCTGTTTGCACTTCCGCCGGAAAATACAGCCATTGATCCCAATGAATTTAATATGGTGTTATTTGCAATCCCGCCGGATAAGGCACTGACCGTGCCGCCGGTGCTCAGGGTGGTACTGTTGGCGGTACCGCCGGAAATCAACATTTTCCCATAAGAAGTTATCAATGTGTTGTTCGCCGTTCCGCCGGAGGAAACAATTACGCTGCCGAACAACGTTGTGGTGGTACTGTTGGCGGTGCCGCCGCCGAAGATATACATTGAGCCGCCGAACATGGTGGTGCTGTTGGCGGTGCCGCCGTTGGAGACAAACATGGAGTCATTGTTTAAGATGATATTACTGCTGGTGACGCCGGAGGAGACATCGTATCGGCTGCCAAAGGCATACGCGGCCAAGCCGTCGCCGCCGTGATCCAAGGTGCCGGTGAGGTGACCGACTTCGTGCAAAATGATTTGTTGGATTGTCTCCAAAAACTCGCCGCCCTGCAAATTGACAAAAGCGTTGTCGCTGTGGTTTTGGTTGCCGATGTCAACGGTTTCGGCTAAGCCGTGATAGGGGAAAGCGTCGGTGGCGCCGACGTAAACCGTGGAGTAGTCGCCCGACAACGGGCGCTCGGTGACAAAGATTATCTTGCCCTCATAAGCCGCATTTAAGCGCTCGGTCAAGGTGGCAATTTCAGTATCGGTCAAGCCGGAGTTTTGGACCGTCACGGTGTCGACGGTGAGCGCTTCCCCGTGATACGCGGTATCGGCGCCGTCAAAGTCGAGATACACCACTTGCAGCGGAGCCACCGTCTGCAAGCCGCCGTTATTCAGCAACTCGGTACTCATGCTTCACTCTCCAGTTTCCTGAAACTTGGTATTTTCTTTATCGTTGTAATGACTTGCTCGGCCGAGATGAGGCGGGTGCACTCAAAATGCCGGTCGGTGCCTTTGTGGCGCGGGCACCATAAAAAATCAAAATGGTCAAAGTCGATCCGCATATCGTTCCAGCAACTGTGGCAGGTGTGATAATTAATCACCCGGTAAGGCGTCTCAAACTCGTTGGTGGGGTGGGTAAAGCCGGAGATCATCACCACCGGCACTTTGCACCCCCACGCCACCCAGCTGAGGCCGCTGGAGAGCCCGATAAAAAAGTCGGCGTCCTTGATGAGATCG